>CAWAYA010000024.1:0-304701 GCA_963786075.1 uncultured Acidobacteriaceae bacterium
TGCATCTCGTTGCTCCTCCCTTAAAAAGCGTTTTCGAGACTTGCCGCCGCCACTGCTTTCGGTATGCGAGTCACTTAAGACCGTTCTCGATGCCGGCTTACCCTCCCGCATCGTCCACACCTTAGAGTTGAGACCATCCTCCGTCGACCGGAAGTTCGGCGCCGTTCGTGTAGGTCGCGTCGAACCCAAGGAACAGGACGGCCTTCGCGATTTCCTCCGACTTCCCGAAGCGTTTCATCGGGATAATACCGGTCATCTTCTCCCTGATCTGGGCAACCGCGTCTTTATCGGCAAACACTTTGCCGAGGATCGGCGTGTCGATGGGACCGGGCGTCACCGCGTTGACGCGAATTTCGCGAGGAAGCAACTCGACGGCGAGCGTCCGAGCAAATGATCGCAGCGCAGCCTTGGCGGCTCCATATGCGGCCTGGCCGAGCAATCCCTTGACGTTGGCGACGGAGGTCGTGAGGACGACAGCGCCGCCCCGGTTGATCAGTGGCGCGAGCTTCTGGACCGCGAAAAACGGTCCCTTGGCGTTCAGGTTGAACATCTCGTCGTAGACGGCCGCGGTCATGTTCTCGAGAGGCGTTGGAATGCTGAAGCCGGCGCTGACGGAGAGCAGGTCGAAGGTGTCGAATTCGGACTTCACCCGAGAGGCAAGGGCTTCGATGTCCGTCAACGAACGCGCGTCGCTCGCAACCACGATGGCGTGCTTGCCAATCTCCTTCTCCGCCGACTCCAGCCCGGCCTTCGAGAGACCCGTCACCAGTACGCGCGCGCCCCCATCGATGAGCATCTTCGCCGTCGCGAGCCCCATACCACTCGTGCCGCCAATAATCACCACCTTCTTACCTTGGTACCTTTCCATGCGTATTCTCCTCAAGAGGTCAGGGTTGCTTTGTTAATATTGAACTATTTAGTACGATAATCAGGCGCACTGGCTGTGGTCAAGGAATTTTTGAACTATTTATTTCACAATGCGGCAAGGCCCGCGCGGACGACATGTAGCTCTGCAACCGCCTGCTGATTCGGGTTACCGGAATCAGTTCAAGCCGCGATCGGGCTCTCATTCAGAACACCGCTCTCACGTTGCTGCGGAAGACGACGAAATTTTCTACGTCGATCCTACGGGCCGTTTTTAATCGTCGGACCCGACGGCGACGCGGGCTTGACAGGCGATAGATCGACGCCAGAGACCTCGACGACGGCCTGCCACGCGGCTTCCTGGCTGGCGCGATCGTGGAGGTGTGGCTGGCGCTGCACCTCCATTGGGCCTGAGAACTTCCCTTTGGCCGAGGCGAAGAATTGCCCCGAGAGATCGGTTCCGAACTTTGATGCCTGGATATACCTGCCGGCCGCGGTCTTCGGCGTCTGATTCATGCCGGGAATGAGGTTCACAATCGGGATAAAGATATGCCTCAACGCCCAGCCAGCGCTTCGCACCACGTTAGTGCCGGTCGCGCCACCAGGCGACACGGCATACACGGCCATGCCGGAGGGCAGCCGGCGGGCCAGCGCCGCGGTCCACCAAGCGATGATGAGCTTTGCGTCGGCATACGCATTGTTGGGCACGTACTTCACGTTCGGCCCGTTGCGTATCAGCGCTTCAACAGCGGCGGTTCGGTCACCTTGGTAACGACTGGCCGCGAAGGCTGGCAGGTCGGTGTATTTGAACATGGGTACGCCCCCTCGGGCAGGTTCTGCACCTGCGATAACGATCCGCGCGTTGGGGCTCAGCAAGTTGGCATTGAGCAACCCAACCGTCAGTTGATGATGCCCGACGAGCGGGGCCTGAGAAGACTCGACGCCCGTCGCGGTGAGAGCGCGCTTCTTAAAGGGAACCAACCCTGCATTGAGTAACAGGAAATCGATCGGCTGGCCGCGCTTGACGAACTCGGCAACGGCCGACTGAACGCTGGACGGCTTGTCGAGATCCAGCGCCAGCGGCGTGAAAATCACTGTTTTGTGCTCAGCCGCTACTTGAGCGGCCGCTTGCTGGGCCCCGGCCAGGCTGCGCCCGGTGACGACGATCTCGCGCCAGCCCTCTTCGGCAAGAAGGCGGGCGGCCGCCTGACCGAGCCCGGAAGTGGCGCCAGTGACGAGAGCGATCTTATGTTCCATAATTATGTTCCATGGGTAGCTCTGTGATGAAGGTCGAGTCGTGGCCCCGCGAGACCGCGGCGCTTGATAATTTAGAACTATTCAGTTATAAATTGTGTTATGACCGGTGTCAATGAGTTTCGAACCAAATGATTCAAAATACTGCTAGGCCGCGGGGTCGACCGCGCAGCTTCGACGAGACAGGGGCGCTGGAAAAGGCGACCCTCGTGTTCTGGTCGAAAGGCTACGACGGTGTGACGATTGACGATCTCGTCGAAGGAATGGGTGTGGGACGGCCGAGCCTGTATGCCATCTTTGGGGACAAGCGGGCGATATTCTTGCGCGCCCTTAAGGCGTACGCAGAACGCAAGGGCGCATTAGCCGCAAAAGCACTCCTCTCGCCAGAGACGCTTCGCGACTCGATCGCAGGCTTTCTGAGGTACGCCGTCGAAAGTGCGACCCAGAAAGGGTCCGCCAGGGGCTGCCTCATGATGTGCGTCGCGCCGCTTGTGAACGACGCTGAGGTTCAGCAGTTCCTGCAGAGCGCGGTCGCAGGCGGCGCCGCGCTTTTGGAGCGTCGTTTCCGGGACGCGATCAGTGCGGGAGATATCCCACCTGACTTTCCGGTAGCCGCTCGCGCGATCCAAGTAACGGATTTAGCGCGCGGTCTAACCATGCGTGCGCAGCTAGGCATGCCGCGCAAGACGCTCCTCAAAGAGGCAGACGAAGCGGCCGACTTGGTGCTCCAGTCGCGCCTGAAGGCCATCGGCAAGCAGAAGCTATAACTTTCTCTCGCCGGCGCTTGAGCACGAGTTCTGGGCCTGGGTAATGGCCGCCTACGCGAAGTTCAAAGCACTTCAGGGCCAATCCTCTAAGAAATCTGCTCTCAACATAGTCTGGGGATATTGAACTACGGCGAGCCCCGCTCTGAAGGCTTCATATAGATGGCGAGCCCGCAAGCATTTGGAGATCGCTATTTCACTCATCGAGCCCGGATTGGTAATGATATGTCGGCTTAGCGAAAGCAACGAGGATAAGAACTCGCTGCACGGCAGTTCGGATTCCTGCAAGGATCGCGCATCAGGTATTTCGGCTGTAGGCAACCTTGTGCCTGTCAAAGCCCCGGGAAGCCACAAGAATCAACACGAATTAGCCCTAACCGGCTAATTATCTCTTAACCGTTAAATCAAGCAGCAAAACCTGCGAGTAGAATTTTGGCATCGCACAGGCGTCTGCTAGACTGTTGAGCAAATTTGCTGAGGTGACCTATGCGTCTCCGGTATGTTTGCACCGCTTTAATTCTAGGAGGCTGTACGCTCGCGGGCTCTGCGCAAACGGGGTCAATAAGTGCGAAGGTGGCCGCCGGCACCCAAATATCACCGGTGCAGGCGCAGGAAGAGTTGCTGAACCTCTTCGAGCATGAGTTTATGGGAGTCGCGCAGGCAATGCCTGGGGACAAATACGGCTTTGCACCTACTGCGGCAACCTTTACGGCCTCGCAGAGCGCAAAGTATGACGGGGTTCGCACGTTCGCGCAGGAAATATCGCATGTCGCAACGGCGAACTACTACTTCGCTTCGAAGATTCTCGGGGAGAAGATGCCGGTTGACCCGAAAAGCATTCAGGGTCTGACGACGAAGGAGGAACTCCTGAAGGCCGCTGCGGATTCTTTCGCCTATGCACACAAGGCGCTCGCGACGATTACTCCCGAGAATGCCTACACTACTATTGAGGGTGTCGACGGTCTGCACACGCGGTCGGTCGTTGCATCTTTCATTTCTGCTCATGGATTCGACCACTATGGGCAGATGGTCGAGTACCTGCGCATGAACGGCGTCGTGCCTCCGGGTTCGAAGTGAGCCCATCATGGCCTGAAGTCGTCATCAGAATGAGCGCTCCCTGTAGCACGGGATCTGCGGTTGGCGGGCGTGACTGCGTTTTATTCACCACCTCCGGAGTTTTCGGTCTCGGGTGGGTCATCGGCAACCCGGAAGTTAGCCAGGAACGGGCTTGGAGGACATTACTCCCCTGAAGTCGGCTTGGCATCACATTTCCGGCCGCACTGGAGTCCAGTGCGGATTGATCAGTTTCCGAATCGCCCGTCACTCGGGAGCCAGCCTACAAATCCGGGACGGAATCTAGCTGAACAGGGTTGCACACAGTCGCGGCCCTGTTCCTTGAGTGAGCTGAGATCCGCACTAGGCTTCTGGTATTGCGGGGCAGCCGGGAAACTCCTTCAGGTAGGTGTTGCCGATATAGCCGAGGTAGTTGATTCCAATTTCGCTGGTGAAAAATCCGTCCGCCGTGTATTTGCGCAGCGTCGAGAAGAACTCGATACCGGGAATGAGCCTGGAGTCTTTGTGTGCGTTCTTGCGGAAGGCGATGAGATCCAGCATCTCTGTCTGCTGCCCCGAAGTACATTGCAGGTAGGTCTGCCCGTAGCGCTCCATGCACTCCGCGTCAAGCCACATGATCCCGCCCCCGAGTTGAAGTTGGAGATCCTTGTTCTCGCTGCTCAGCAAATCAATGAATTCGGGCGCGCCCGCTTCTATCGCGCCTCCGCTTTCCTGGTCGGGAGGAATGATCGCCCGGCACAAGGCTTGCAGCGTCTTGTACTGACGTTCGGGGAAAAATTTGGGCGCGTATTCTCCGGAGGGTGACGCCACTTTATGCGCGCTCACCATGCGGTGAGCCTTTTCTGCGGCTGCGAACGGAACCGCCCGCAGCATTGACCCTGCCGCGGCAGTAAAGCTAAGCGACTTGATAAGGTCACGACGCGAAATGAACATGAGTGGCGCTCCTCGGGTTCCCTTCAAGTTCTTGGTGTTACAGATTGCCTCGCTTCGCTTGCTCCAAGAGATACTCCGACGCCCTCCAAGATAGCGCCAGGATGGAAAGCGTCGGATTTTTGTCAGGGCTGGTTACAAATGCGCCCGCATCGGTCACGAATAGATTTTTCACGTCATGGGCCTGGCAATACTTGTTCAGGGCCGAACTCTTGGGATTGTCGCCCATGCGCACCGCACCTGATTCGTGTATCGCCGTGCCACCGTCATAGAGGCCATAAGGGGTTGGGCCGTCGTTAGTGACGTCGGTGGAGTAGGTGCCGCCCCCCGCTTCGACAATGGCACGAAAGGTCTGCTGCATATCTTTCGCCATTTTTATTTCGTTCTCTCCCGCACGCCAATGAAAACGCAGTACTGGAATGCCCCACTCATCAACCACACTCGGATCGATTTCGCAGTAGGTGTTTTCGTTGGGAATCATCTCTCCTAGGGCTTCCATGCCGATCGTAGCTCCATAAGAGCGGCGGCAGCTTTGCTTCAGGGACACGCCATAGCCTTCGACACGGTCACACACGTCGTCGAATTGTTGTACCACTGGCATGAAACGGCCGCCGCCGGGCTCAATGTGATAGCCGCGCAGGAATTCATTCTTGCGATCGAATTTCCACCAAGGCATGTACACATGAGGCAGGTAATCTCCGCCGCTGCCGTCGTGGTTGTGAGGCGGCATTTTCTCCAACTGGGGAAAGTAACCCGAACCCCAGCTCCCTACGCTATCCATCAGGTTTCTCCCGACCACTCCCGAGGAATTGGCCAATCCCTCAGGGAACAACGTGGAGCGCGAATTAAGGAGAAGACGTGCGGATTCACACGTGCTGGCCGCGACTACAAAACTTCGGGCACGCACCTGCGTTTCCTCTCTTGTAGCCCGGTCGATGTAGGAGACGGCTTTGGCCTTGCCGTCCTTGCCCACGACGATTTCCCGTGCCATAGCGTTGGTGATCACCGTCAGACGACCCGTGGCTAGCGCCGGTGGAATCAATACCTGACTGGAACTGAAGTTCGAGGCCGACTTGCATCCACGGGTGCATTGACCACAGTAGTGGCATGCCGGGCGTCCGTTCAGCGGCTGCGTGATGATGGCCATACGCGCGGGCACGCAAAGAACGTTCACCTTGTCGCAGGCTTTTTTGAGGATCGTTTCTGTGCACCGAGGTTTGGGCGGCGGCTGGAAAATACCGTCCGGAGAACTCGGGATGTTTTCCCTGGTGCCGAAAATCCCGATGTAGGACTCGACCTTGTCGTAGTAAGGAGCCAGTTCTTCATATGTAATCGGCCAGTCGTCGCCCATGCCGTCTCTGGAACGAGGTTTGAAATCCATCGGAGAGAAGCGCAACGCCACTCTTCCCCAGTGATTGGTGCGCCCGCCGACGATTCGCGAACGGAACCAGCGGAACGTGGATCCCGGCGCCGATACATAGGGTTCGCCGTCGATTTCCCAGGCGCCGTTTGGCGCCATGAACTCGTCCGCCTCCTCGCCGCGCAGCTTACCGCCCGCGCCCCCACCGCGGTGGGGGAGATCGTAAGGCCAAAGATGCTCCTTGAAGTCCTTCGCCGGGTCGAGCGGCGGTCCTGCTTCCAGCATCACGACGCTGACCCCGCCCTCCGTGAGCACTTTGGCCGCAGCACCGCCGGCAGCGCCTGATCCGATGACGCAGACGTCATAGATCCTCGGCGAACGAATCACTTGCGGCATCGATATATCTCCTTGGCAATAGACTGGCGATTATATCTTGCTGTTGCTGCCGCTGTTCCACGGGTACCACTGAAAACTGATTATGCCGGAATTGACGGACGAGATTCTGAGCGTATGGTCGGCAATCCGGAAGTAATCTGTCCTGGCTCGGGATTAGTACCGGGAAGTCGGCTTTCAGGAAGTAATCGATTCCCTGGAGCACGGGCAAACCGGAAGTAATCCCATAACAGGGGAAAGCCAGGCTGGGAGAGGCGCCCGGATAGTTTTACGTAACCAGGCGTTTACACTCATTGAGAAGAGGGCCCGAACTGGGTCAATGAGTGTAATGAGGATGTTACAGCAACAATCGCCCTAAGAAATCGCCAACCTCCCGCGTTTCATTGACTTGCCTGTTTCACGGACGTAGGATTCTGCTCCCCAGTGATCGGCTAAACCATCTCGCATTACCTCCTCGATGCCATGCGAGAATGATTTGCGGGGCCGCGGCACTAGAAGAGCGATGGGCGTACAATCGTGCCGTTTTCGAGTAACTTCGGGTTTATGGCTGTTCCGCACACCGATATCCGTCCACGCCGTTCGATGGCGTTTTTCGCTGTCCTCGCAATCCTCATGGTAATCGCGTCTTACCTTTTTGTTCTCATCCTCGCGGCCGTATGCATCTATTTGCCTTACCTGGCTATAAGCGCCGGCGGTTCGCGGAATGTTCAGGTGCTCGGTATGTTCGTGTTCGGCATCGTTACCGCGGCCACGATGCTCTGGTCCCTGGTGCCAAGACGCGACAGTTTTGTGGCGCCGGGACTGCCCTTGGTCCGCTCTGATCAGCGCCAGCTCTTCGCCGAACTCGACGACATCGCTGGCTCGCTCAACGAGCGCTTGCCGGGCGAAGTCTACTTGATCCCACATGCCAATGCTTTCGTGGCTGACCGTGGTGGCATCATGGGTTTTGGCAGCCGCCGCGTGATGGGGCTCGGCCTGCCCCTCTTTTCCGTCCTCACGGTTTCCCAGTTTCGCGCCGTACTCGCCCATGAGTTTGCTCATTATTACGGCGGCGATACCAGCCTTGGCCCTTGGCTCTACCGGGCTAACATGGCTATCGTCCGCATCTCTCAAAACGTTGGATCGTTCCGAGAGGTCGCGCGGATGCCGGTGCTGGGCATTATGTATATCGTCGTCTCTTTCGTGCTGAAAGCGTACTTCCAACTTTTTGTCCGAGCTATCAAGCTGGTTTCCCGTAGGAAGGAATTCCGCGCCGACGAGCTCGCTTGCCTCATCGTTGGGCGTCAGCCACTCATCGAGGGTCTACGCGCCATCCACGGTGCAGGCATGGCCTGGCCGCTCTATTGGCAGAATGAGGTCCTCCCCGTGCTTGGGCGAGGTTTTCTCCCCCCTATCGGCGATGGCTTTGCCCGTTTCCTGACCGCTCCCCAAATCAGCGACGGGGTCAGCAAGAGTCTGGAGAAGAATCTGCAGGAAGCGAAGACCAATCCTTATGATACTCACCCGCCCTTGCGCCACCGCATCACTGCCACCGAAAGCCTGCCTGAACTCTCAGCTCAGGAGGACGCCCGACCCGCCACAGACCTGCTCGATCAGCTACAAAATCTAGAACAGCAGTTTATTGAGGATCGGGTGTCCAATATAAAGCCGGGCACGCTGAAGTATGTTTCTTGGGACGAAGTTGACCGCAGAGTCAGGATTCCATCGTGGCAGAAAGCTGTCGCCACACATGCCGCGGTTCTGAAAGGCGTCACCGCGGAGTCGATCCCCGATCAGATTCCGAGGTTTCCAGAGATCGGCGCGCGGATCCCCGATCCCAAAGGGATGCTGCTCACATCCAAACAGCGCACCCAGCGCGCCGCCCAGGTCTTCGCTGCAGCCCTGGTCCTTGCTCTCATCGAAAACCGTTGGGAGCTCTGTGTGCAGCCCGGGATCTTCCGGCTCCGGCGCGGAAGTGATGAGTTGAATCCCTTCCTCGTGGTCCAGGAACTGATGGAGGGCAAGCGTTCCAGCGACGATTGGGTTCGCCAATGTAAAACACTTGGTATCTCCCAGGTTTCGCTCTCTGCTGCAGAGAGCCTCGTTGCCCGGCCCTTAGATCGATTCCAGCAACAAACGCCTTTCGATGCATAGATGGGTGAGGTTCGAACCAGGGAGCATAACTGTCGAGAACAGGCGTTAGCGCTCATTGACGGGACGATGAGTGAAATCGGGATTCTTCAACAACTGAGACAATTGTCCACGTGTCGGAGGCTCGGATAGCATCCGGTTAGCCGACCAACCACCCAGAATCCTGAGAGCCCCTTACGGAAGGCTTTCGGCACCGCCGCATGATGCAAAGCCCCGGCTTTTGCCCGGAGGCTGGCTCGGCCACCCCAATGAACAGCGAAGACGGGCGACCAAGCCTGCTAATGTGCGCGCGATCGTCGCTTCACCTACCGGTTTGCCAACATCACCGGCACCGTCTGCGGCGAACGCGCCTCCAGAACCGCTTCCCGTGCCAAGGTCGGGTCATAGACGAGCACCCTTCCTAGACTGCCGAGTGCCAGTGAATACACGCAGAGTTGTCCATCCTTTTCTCTGATGAGCAATGCATTGCTGGCACTTGTCCGACCGCCGTCGATCCGGCTCACAAAGCGGGCGATGGGCCGACTTTTGCTGTCCCGGACCAACGCAAAAGTCGGCATGCTGCTAGACCCAATGGTGATGGTGTAATCGCCAGGCTGAACGACCGTCTTGCCCCACAGGACCTGATTGGCTAAGGTGAACTTGCCTTTGAAGACTGCCAAGTCGCTCTGCGCTTGTGAAGTAGCGGTTAAAAAGAAGCTAATCAACAGAGCTACAGCCAACACTTGACTTCTCGGAATCCTGATATTCGTTTTCATGTGAATCTCCTTTTCTCAACCTTTGAATCACTGAGCACGGGAGACGCGCAATGTGAGCCGACGTCTCCCGGCGCTCTACTCGTGTGCGCAAGTCACATGGTCGTTCCAGTCCACGAACGCGCCCTGGGGGTTGTCCCGCCACGCCCAAACGTGGAGTTCGAAGAACGCAGGTAGGCCGTAACGGTTCGGGGGAGCCTTCGGCCTTGACGCAGATGGACCGTCGATGTACAGCATCAGGTGACCCTCCAGCTGCGGAGCGGCGTTGGGTGGAAGGGCGCTCGCGAGTAAAATGAACTCGACGCCAACTAGCTTGTAT
Source organism: uncultured Acidobacteriaceae bacterium (assembly GCA_963786075.1). Classification (GTDB taxonomy): domain Bacteria; phylum Acidobacteriota; class Terriglobia; order Terriglobales; family Acidobacteriaceae; genus Sulfotelmatobacter. The sequence goes on from CAWAYA010000024.1 coordinate 9,841, forward strand.
TGACCGTTCGCGGTCGGCTCGTAGATCAGAGCTTGCGGTTGCGTGGCGTCAACGGGTCCGTTCAGCAGACTGGTATTGACGTAATGGATGCCCATGGCCCCATGGTCTGAGCCGCTGACGCAGCCGAGGACAGGACTGTATCCAACCGCGGTCGCTTTGGTGACATCCTGGTACTGCTGGGTGGCGTTGCGAACGATTCCGACGAGCTTGTCCTGGTCCCCCTGCCCCTGTGGCTGCTGAGCCAAGGTAAAAGGGCTAAGCGCCAGAAGAGCAGCCAACAGCATGGACATATGCGATAAGTTTTTCATATTTGACCCTCCTTAAGTTTCTCGCGAGGAATTTGTCCCGAACCGCGACTTCCGTTTGCCCGTCCTGTCGATTCGTGAGCTACTCGAGAACGACCGCACTTTCGCGGATTCTGGGAGCAACGTCAATGCTCTGGGACTCCACCCATCCCCAAAGTTTTCTCCGTCATTAAGTCATTGAATACAAGGACTTTCCACCTCGGATGGAATGGCCTCCAACGGCTCTGGAACTGTGGTAGGCTTTGCCAGGTTTGGGAAACTGGACATGTCTTCCTCATCCCGAGTCGTGCGCGTGCTGCGCTTCGACATTTTTGAACTGGACGTCCGCGCCGGCGAACTGCGCAAGCAGGGCATAAAGATACGCCTGCAAGGCCAGGCGTTGCAGGTACTTGAAGCACTGTTGCGGCGGTCGGGTGACTTGGTGACGCGGGAGGAACTCCGGGCGGAGATATGGAAAACCGACACGTTTGTCGATTTCGACCATAGTCTGCACAATGCAATTGCACGCCTCCGCGAAGTGCTGGGAGATTCCCCCGAAAATCCGCGATACATTGAGACCCTGCCTCGTCGCGGTTATCGCTTTCTCGTTCCCGTTGAATATCACGACGGGCTTCCCACTGCGCAGGCTCCCACTCCTGTACCGCTCCCCATTTCTACTGATATTGAGCGGAGGGTTTACGGAAGACGAGCAAGGGTGCTTGCACCCGCTTTACTGCTTTCAGGAGTTGTGATTGGCGTTCTCAGCTCAACCAGTCTCCGCCAACACCTCTTCGGGCGTCCCGCCACGCCCCACATTGAATCTCTTGCAGTTCTTCCAGTGGTGGATCTGTCCGGCAATCCGGACCAGGATTTTTTTGCCGACGGAATGACCGAGGCCTTGATTACTGATCTTGGCAAGATCAGCGCTCTGCGCGTGATCTCTCGCACATCAGTCGTGCAATACAAAGGGACGAAAAAGCCGCTACCTGAAATTGCCCGGGAATTGAATGTGGATGTCTTGGTAGAGGGAACAGTGTTGCGCTCGGGGAATCATTTGCGCATCACCGCGAATCTTCTGCAAGCCTCTCCCGAGAAGCACTTGTGGGCCGAAAGCTACGAGAGCGACGTCGGCGATGTACTCACGTTGCAAGGTCGAGTGGCGCAGGCCATCGCGCGCGAGATTCAGGTGACGCTGACGCCAAAGGAACAAAAGCTGCTGGGCAACGCCCGGTCGGTGGATCCGCAAGCCCATGATGACTACCTTAGAGGACGGTATTTCTGTGATAAGGACACGCTTCAGACCGTCGAAAAAGGAATCAAATACTTTGAGCAGGCCATTAAGGAAGCCCCATCGGATCCTCTCGGCTACGCAGGCCTCGCCAATTGCTATGTGCTCTTGAGTTCGGCGGGGGATATTTTTGTGGGGGATCTTTCAGCCGCCGAGATCATGCCGAAGGCCAGAGACGCAGCCTCCCAGGCTTTGCGACTCGACGAGAATTTGGCTGAGGCTCACACATCGTTTGCGTGCGTTGAGATGACCCTCAATTGGAACTGGACGGGGGCGGAACGGGAGTTCAAACGTGCGATTGAGCTGAACCCCAGCTACTCAACAGCCCGCGTTTGGTATGCGCATTATTTGGCTGCCATGGGTCGGTCTGACGAGTCCGTGGCAGAGGCGAAGCGGGCGCTGGAGCTCGATCCGTTCTCCGTGTTCACGATGGACTTTAGCGAATGGGCATTTTATCTTGACCGGCGATATGACCTAGCGACGGAACAATCCGAGAAAACTTCCGAGCTCGCACCGGAATACCCCTGGTCGTACTACGACCTTGGCCAGATTTATGAGTGGACGGGCCGGTCTCGCGCAGCCATCGAGGAATACACCAAGGCCCAGGAAATATTCGGCCTGAGCCAGAACAGACTCGCAGAACTGAGAACGACTTATCAGCAGTCCGGTGAGAAGGGATATTGGCGGAAGACCTTGGAGTTCTGTCAGGAGGCATCCAAGCTGCGGCGCAAATTCGCCACCGCTTCAGGGTTTGGTTTCTGCGATTACGTCAAAGACCTATATGTGGCGCTTTTCAACGTTCGGTTGGGCGAATTCGATGCTGCCTTCCAATCACTAGAGAAGGCATACACAAAGCATGAGGCCGAACTCATTTACCTCAACGTTGACCCGCAATGGGATGCCATTCGTTCCGACCCTCGCTTCCAAAGCCTCCTCCTTCGCATAGGTTTGAAGAGCTAGCTTCCCCCCGCGCGGCGACAGGTTGACCTTGGTAATTCCCGTCTATTCAAGTGTGAGTCTGTGGCTGAGGAGTTCGGCGAATTCCGAGCGTGCCCCAGTTCCCTGACGGCTGACGAGCAAACCGGAAGTCAATTGCTGTAATCAGGCGTTTACACTCTGAGAAAATTGGCCTGGCTGGGTGAATGGGTGATATCGGGATTTTTCGCCAACCGTCTTCGAGTGCTAAGCTCTTGGGGTTTCCGCCTAACGAAGAGGGATAAGGAGTTGGTGACACCCCCATGATGAATGAACGGATCTTGCAAGTCGCGCGAATCCTTCTCCGGTTCGCCCTGGGCGTCACGTTTCTAGTGTCGGTAGCGGATCGGTTCGGCGCACTGGGCCCGAACGGCGCTAGGAATGTTTCCTGGGGAGACTGGAAGCACTTTGTGCAATATGTTGCTGTTCTCAACTGGTTTGTTCCCAAAGCGCTGATTCCCGCGCTTTCCGTGGTGGAAACAGCGATTGAAACAATGTTGGGTATCGCACTGCTGTTCGGAATTTGGCAACGCATCGTTGCCTGGTGTAGTGCTGGGCTGCTGCTTTCCTTTGCTTTAACCATGAGTGTCGCGCTTGGCGTCGTCGCGCCCTTGAGGTACTCAGTGTTCACGGCATTCGGGGCGGCGTTCCTACTGGGTGAGATTGCCCCGGCGAGCAGCGGTCTTTCAGCTGCAGACTCGACGAGACAAAAGTAAGATCTTCATCGGAGCAGACATTTGAGCGACTTCTGCTCGACGCCGTGCGTCTGGAGAGGCTGCCTTGATTGTTCTTCTCGGATGACGGGCTAACTTTCCCAATCCGGTAAGGGAAGGTTTGCCGACCGGGACTAAGCGGCTGGAGCGGACGTCATTCACCAACTGATCGGGAGATAGCAACGAATGATGAAATTCAATCGGCACTCTCTGATTTTCGGTCTGTATCTGCTCGTATTGGTCGCGATTGCCCAATACGTCGGCGATTACTTCGAACTTCCGATCTGGCCGGCGTACATGTGCCTGATCTTCTTTTTCGTCGACCAGGCGGACGCGAAGAAGGCGCCGCATATTATTGTCGGCGGAATCGCCGGTATTGCGGGCATTTTGCTGTTCACGCCGGTCATTGGATTCCTTGATCCGTATATCGGCGTTGAAGCGAGCAAGACTGGCCTCATCCTGGCTTTGGTTTACGCGATCGTGGCGTTCAACGCTTCGCTACCCATTGTTTTCAACAATTACACCTTCATGTTCTTCACGGTTAGTGGACTGGCACTACGTGCGCCTGGAGCCAGTCCTTTCATTTGGATGGCGGTCACTAGATTAGGCGGTGGGTTGCTGATCGGAGGCGTCATGGGCATTGGAAAGATAGTGGGTCCACCACCAACGCCACCTTTGGCCGATTGACTAACGTTCTTGCGCGTCGAGGCACCGTAAGGTGAAGTCGTCACCTGGAGGTACGTTCAGCCAGCCAGCTCGCATTAAGTCCTGGATCACGGGCAAACCGGAAGTTAAATCTCAACTGTTGAAATCTCAACTGTTGTAACCAGGCGTTTACACTCATTGAGAATTGGCCGGGCTGCGGCCTGTAATGGGTAATGGCGTTTTATGCCAATTGACCCAGAGATGTAGGGCGGGATTTCCGCCAATGCGGATGGCTGGCATCCGTCACTTCCTCTCTTGTTTGGATAGTCATTTCACTGCATTGCACCCAAAGCGTGCTGGTCCCAATCGACTCTCTCTTTTATTTCCTCTTCGGCTGCGATGTCGCGAATAATGACGACCCAATCAAGAAATGCCCTTCTGCCTCATCCGCTAGCTCCAGATCCATCCGCTGGTAGCTGAAGTTCAGCCGTAGGTAATATGTTTCTCCGGCCTCAGCCGTCAGGTGCATCGCTTCGCCGACCCGCTCGGACGATTTCTTGAAGGTTCCCGACTGCCACTCCGTGCAGACATTGTGTTCTCCGGGGTCGACCTGAAAAAAGAAATACGACTTCCCCTCGTTCGCTCCCACCCAATTTCCATCCACTCCGACACGCATCGTAGGGGCGGTGACAAAATCTACAAAAAAATAGACCAGCGCTTTGCCCTGTTCCGTCTGCCCAACGGGATGTTTCAGGTCCGTCGTCTGCACGTTGAACATCCCCCCGCTCGGACCGCATCCTGCCGCGGTTCGCGCCGCTGCCGCATCATCCTGCGCCAGAACTGGCAAAGCTCCCAGGGAAATAGCCAAGCATAAAACGCACCAACGCTTATCCACGGTACGCCTCCAAATCGCTAAGGTCTCCAAAAAACAGGGTTATCCATGAGCGACTCATCTTAGCTCGTTGGCAGAGGTTCTGTAAGCTAGGTTGTAGCTGGCTGCGCCACTTGGATCAGGTGCTCACGCTCAAAACCCCCTCGCATGGGTCAATGAGTGTAATCAGGATGTTACGCCAGCCTGCCCCATTCCTGGATGTGCGCCATTCTCACTGCTCGATCTTCGTCCCCAACCCCGCATACAAATAGCTCTCCCCATACGCCTTGTTCAATCGCGCAAACCCAGGCTCGCCTGTGCAATGTCCCGGCGCGATCTTCTGCACCTTCCACTTCGTCTTTAAATTTTCCACCAGCACATCAATCTCTTCCACCGGCGTCGTCACCAGGTGCAATCCCCCAAACACAATCTCCGTTCTCGGATCGACCGCGCTTGCCGCTTCCAGAATCGCTTCAATCCCCGCGTGCGAGCAACCATCGACGAGCAGCAATCCGTTCGGCCTCTTGATCGCCAGCGTCAATTCCGGCAGCCCCAGTGTCTCTTTCTTCTGGGAAACTGTCCGCACCAGGAAAATCCCCGGCGATACTTCCATTAACTGATTCACCAACACAAAATTCCCCGCGTCATACAGCTTGCCCGATGTTAAATGCTCCGGATCCGTTCCTCCGAAATACCGCATCTTCGCTGGCAAGCTCTCATCAGCCCGCAAAAACGTCGCCGGAATCGGCGCTCCCCCAAATCCGCTCGCCCCATCCGCGGGCGCATACACAGTAACGTTCGGATTCACCTTCAGAACATATCTCAGCCCCGTCGTGTGGTCTGCGTGCCAATGCGAGATCACCACAAAATCCAATTTCGTCAGGTCTACGCCCAGCGTCTTCACGTTGTGTTCAAAAATTGCAGCATCATTCCCCGTATCGAACAAAATTCGCTTTCCGTTGTGCTCGACCAAAGCGGAATATCCCCAATCCTTCGTCAGTTCCTTCGATTCCCCGAACGCATCGTAGAGGATAGTCACTTTATCCTGTGCCCGGCAGGGAACTGTCACCACATACATCAGCAGAAACGTCAAAATCCTCAAGGCGTGGATTCGCAATGAACACCTCCAAGCGGAATTTCGGGGTTAGTATAACAAGCTAGATGCCGATAGCTGCTGGTAACAGGCGTTTACACTCATTGACCCGTAAGCGATAGGCGATTTCGCGACCGGACGTGGCTCTTGATGGTCTCCGGAAATTAGGATGTGACTTGCGTCACTGACATCACGCGCTCATTCGTGTGAAGTATCAGAACATCCCGCCTCACCGAAGAGCAGGTCCCATCACGCTGCGCACACCCCCTGAGACGAGACCACTGAACGTCGGCCCATTTAGGAAATCGTATTGTCGGCGACGATTCGATTTTTTGGGCCGGGCAGATTGAGGCTGCAACCGTTGCAGCTGAATGATCAACAGTCGACTGCGGCCCTGCTTCCGACCGGGAAGGAGGTCTGCCATGACGAGCAAACTTGCTCGTAATTATTTTCTAAGCGTGGGTGCGGCTTCTGTCGTAGTTCTGGCAACTCTGACTCTTCTCATCACGGTCGCCTAAGAATGGGGTGACCGGAACCGCAAGCAAAGGGGTGGCAACTATGGCTAATTCCGGGATAATGAAGTTTGCGCGCATCGGTGCATTACTCGGTGGCATTGCCGGGTTCTTCTACGCAACCTACAGCGTGGCGACCAGCCACGTTCTCAGCTGGACCGACGTATCAGATGCGATCGAGTCCGCTGTCGTTGTGCTTGTCACCGCGGTCATGATTGGTAGTGTCTGTGTTGCAATCGGTTGGCTGAGCGGGCTGATCTTAGGCACCGTTGCGTTTCCACTGCGCTCCCGCACTGAAAAACACTAGGATGCTTCCAGGCAATTGGTATAGCGCTTTCTGCCATCGGCATCGTGCTTCGGCCCATCGAACCAGGCGTTGTGCCCAGCGAAATCCCTCAACTGTTAAGAACAGGCGATTTCGCTCATTGAGAATTGCTTGGGATGACCTTCCGTTACTCGGAATCTTCGAGGTTGGCGACAGCGGAGCCACGATCTGATTTTGGCGTTTTTGGTTTGTTGGCAGTAACTCCTATAGCCTCATCTCCCTCCCTTGCGCCGTGGCATTTCTTGTACTTCTTTCCACTCCCACACGGGCAAGGGTCATCCCGACCGACCTTGGGTTGGTCCCGCATGAAAAGTGATTATAGTTCACCTAACCAGGCGATTTCACTCAAGTTCCCCTGCCGGGGGTATTTGTGCGTAATGGGGATTTATCATCATCTGGCAGATAGATGTTCCGGTAGAGGCGTTCGCGCGTGCCGGGGCAGGTCACGGGCAGCCAACCAATCGGAGGAACTATGAGCACACACCCAAGCACCGACCGGGTTAAGGCAGGATCACCCCGTTTCAAGGCAAGAATTGCGGGAGGCTTCTATTTGCTGTGTATCGCAGCGAGCTTAATAGAGCTCTCAAGAAAGGGAAGCCACTGGCTGACAATGTCTTCCGGCCTCATTGCCACGGCTTCCTACGTAGCTGTCACGGTTCTCTTCTATTACTTGTTTAAGCCTGTGAGCGCGAGGGTCTCCCTGGTCGCGATGCTCTTCAGTCTCGCGGGATGCACTGTCCGGGTTCTCGCTCCTCTTGGTCTTGTGCCTTTTCATCTTCGCATCCCGTTCTTCGGGTTCTACTGCCTTTTGATTGGATATCTGATTCTCAGGTCGACTTTCCTGCCTCACACTCTGGGTGCGCTGATGGCGATCGCCGGTTTGGTTTTGCTGACCTTTGTGTCGCCGCAGCTCACAAATCAGTTCTCTCCCTATCAGTACATAGCTGCTGGAATTGGCGAGGGAGCGCTGACCATCTGGCTGCTTGCAGTCGGTGTGAACGCTGTACGGTGGAAGGAGCAGGCCAAAGGATAAAACGCTATGCCGATCATGGGCAAGTGAAAGGCAATTCGGGAAACAACTGTCGAAAACAGGCGTTTACACTCATTGAGAATTGGCCTACCCAGGGGTAAATGAGTGATATACGGATATTAGGCCACCATCGTTACCGAGGGGGCTTATCAGGCGAAACGGATGTACAATCATGCCGTTCTCGAATCCACGAAGAAAAGGAAATCTCGGCTAAATGGAGTACAGGTTTGAGTTCGACCCGGTGAACAAGGTCCTGCTCCTCCGAGTTGAGGGACGGGTCACGGATGAATCGTTCAGAGAAGGTTACTGGGCGATTCGAAAGTATTCGACTGAGACCGATGCCGGGGCGGGTATTTGGGACTTGTCATCCGTTACCGACTTTGCCGTATCCCCCGAATTTATTCGTGAAGTGGCAAATCGGGAGCCAGCCATGCCAGACGCGGCCAGACGCCCTCGCTTTTTTGTTGCCCCGGCCATGGTTGGACTTGCTACATCTCGTCTCGTTGAGATCGCGCTAGAACATGAGAACCCATTGTTCAAAATCGTGCTCTCAGTAGACGAAGCGTTGGCGACTCTCGGCATTCAATCCCCGCATTTCGAAGCTCTAGGAGTGACGGTCAGGTCAGTTGATGAGATCGTGCGTTAGCTCATTTTGACCCTAGCACGAATTTGATCGTGGCATCGCAACCTACGTCGCCTGACATTCCGAGGAGTTTCCGCTTTGAGTTCGACCCCGTAACACAAAATCCCGCTGCTCCAAGGACTGGCGGCCTGGTCAATGAGTGAAATTTTGGATGTTACGCCGACCATTCTTACTATGTGCCGCCAATCTGCCGAAGTCGAAAATCTTGGCATGCACAAATTCTGTGTTGTCCTGGACGACCGCGAACGGCGGCCACGGATCTGATCACTTCCGACTTGCTGACCTCTCGGGATTTACTCGCACGCGCCACGAACCTGCCGTTCAGATGCTGGCAGAATTGAAAATAGGAGCAACCCTCCTTCGCCTTAGCACATCCGAGTTTGGACCGCTTGGCGGTGAGCCCGTCAAACCGTTGAACGAGGAAATGTCGCATGGACAAGCCCATTGAGGATCTCCAGGCCGAGTTTGTCAACCTCCTACGAAAGCAAGTTGAGGCACTGGAACTGGAGGCCTATGTGGGCCTTAGCGACGCAGAGCGATGCGAATGCTCCAAAAGGCAGCAGCGCATCCTCGACCTGTACGCGAGAGTGAGTCAGTCGTCGGATCATACCGCTTAGCCGTCGCCTCCCGTTAGGTCAGAACTTTCAATTACTTACCGTCTAGCGAAGAGATTATTGAGCAATTAGCAGGAAGGGGTCGTGTCCACTCAATCGTAGGGGACACACCGTGACGACTGCGTTCAATAAAAATCTGCTTGTGTTGGTACATTCTCGCTGTAATATTAGGCGGTTGCTTCGTCATGTCACTCGTGGCACTTCCTGATTGGGGCTTGTAGATCTTAGCCGATCGATCTGAGGGTATGACTATGACGAGCAAGACTTCGCTCTCCGTTCGAATCTCAGAGAGCATTGGGACGCGTTACGCCGTCGCGCTGACGGCGACTGCGGTGGCCTTGCTGATGCGTCTGGCAGCCAATCCCGTTCTAGGCGATTTCGCACCCTACATCACGCTCCTCCCGGCCGTAGCGTTCTGCGCTTGGTACTGCGGCGTCGGCCCGTCCATCCTGAGTGTGGTCCTTGCCCTCTTCGGGGCGCGGTATTGGTTCATCCCACCGGTACACTCCTTTCACATCGTCGGCACGGCACAGGTTGCAGGTATTCTGGCCTTCTTTGTGGCTTCCGGTGTTCTGGTCGCGATGGGCGAAGTCCGGCGCCGTCGTGAGGAAGTACTGTCGGCAGCACAACTAGAACTCCAAGAAGCGGTACGGCAACGTACTGTAGAACTCGACCGGACGAATCAAAATTTGCGTGAACTTTCGGCGCGCCTGATGCAATTGCAGGATGATGAAAGGCGGCGCATTGCCCGTGAGTTGCACGACAGCGTGGGGCAGATGCTGGCGGCGCTGGGAATGAACCTGGCTGCGGTGGGGACGGACATCGAACGCCTCGCGAAGACCGCCCAGTCGGTTAACGACAGTGCGGCTTTAGTGCAAGAGCTTAGTAAGGAGGTCCGCACGATTTCCCACCTGCTTCATCCGCCTCTGCTCGATGAAGCGGGACTTGCTTCGGCTCTCCGTTGCTACGTAGAGGGATTCGCCCAACGCAGCAAGATTCGAGTGGATTTGGAGGTCCCCGCGGATGTCGCGCGGCTCACGCGCGACTCGGAGACGGCGATTTTCCGGATCGTACAGGAGTGTCTCACGAATATTCATCGCCATTCGGAAAGCCCGACAGCCAGGATTCGCATTGGCACCTCTGACAGTCAGGTTTGGGTAGAAGTCGAGGATCAAGGCAAGGGCATACCGCTAGAAAGGCAGAGTGAGATGGCCTCGACGGGTATTCCCGGTGTAGGAATCCGTGGCATGCGAGAAAGACTCCGGCAACTGGGCGGCAGCCTGGACATTCATTCGAACTGCAAGGGCACAACCATCGTGGCACGGCTGCCGGTGCCAGTTGCCTCTACGAGCTTAGCCGCGGCGTGATCCGCCTCTGTTAGTGCGCGTTACCGTGCAGTTCTTTGTTGCTCCCGACCATCTCCTAACGGACCGACTCAGGTAGTTAGGGCATAATCCGGGAATGCCTAGCATTCAGCTAGAGTGAGCGCAAGAAATCGATGATTTCCTGTTGTTCGTGAACCTTCAGCTTTTTGAAGTGTTCGATGACCTTGTTGGCCTCGCTACCCTGGCTCTGATGAGCGCGGATGGCCTCAACCAGGTTAGACGTACGCCCATCATGGAGGAAGAAGACGCGTTGTCCGGCGCCCCAGAGAGGAGCAGTTCGAAACTCGTCGGGGCCAGCACCGCCTTGCGTAATGCCGTCGGCCAGGCTTTTGCCCATGTGGTGCACGAGCAGGTCGGAAAAAAGATTCGCGGTTTGATTGGAAAGCGCAGCACTCGGACTGGTCGCGGAGCCGCTCGCAATCATCTTTCCTGTGGTGAACGACGCCGTATGGCAGTGCACACATCCAACCTTCGTAAACAAGTCGCGTCCCTTTTCGCTCGACGGTGTGAGTGGAGCGGGCGTGGGTGGAGCCAGCATCCTCATGAAGTTGGCAAACGCTTCGATGTCCGAGATGACCGCAGGATTCGAAATGCCGCTTGAATTGCCGGTGGTCGAGGGACTGGTCGTGAAGTTAAGAGTGTCGTTGGGAGCGGAGTTGAAGATACAGCCCGGTGTTTCGTCGCGCTCTTGCGGGAATAACTGGTTCGAGATTCCCATCTCGACGTTGTAGGCCTCGCCTGCGAACATGAGGAGAGATTTGTTCTGCGCCTTCCACCCGAAACGGGTTATCGTTCCATCGTTGGCACTGAGATTCGTGTTTCCGCTCAGGTGCGCGTTCGCGTGTCCGTGAATGCCAAGCCCCGACTTCGCCGAGGCGTTGGCTTGCATGTTGGCGAGGATGGCCGAATCGGAAATCCCCTCAATCAAACCCGCGCCAAAGAGAGGAGTGGGGATTCTGAAAATGATGTTTGGATTTCCGCCTTGGCCAGTCAACGGATTGCCCGCCGGCAGAAAATCAAATTGGGAGATATTGCAGCCGGGGGCGTCAGTTCGCCCGGTAATCACGAAGAGGTCATGCACATCGCCGTCTGCGTAACCGTTGCTCTGCTTAAACCGCGCTTCGCGGATGGGACCGTTCGACACGATGAACCATGGCACCGCGTTCTTGGCTCCATCCAAGACGGCAACGTCGGGCAGAGGATTTTTCGTCGGGCTCGTCCCGCCCATGCTGGGCTGCGAGTGACAGGAGAAACATTGATTTGAGTTAAAGCGCGGCCCAAGCCCGTTGTTCGCGCCCTTGTTTACAACCTCGATTTCAGCGAACCGCGTCTGGCCATCGAGGAAAAACGCAGTCTCGTCCGCCGTTAGACCCGGCAGCGGACCACCTGCACTTGCCGTACCACCACGCACGCCTGGGTCGACCGGACCTGATCTGCTTTGGCCCACGGCATAGCCAAATGTGATCATGGCCACGGTCAATATTCCGCAGAGACTCCCAAGTCTAATTCTTTCCGGCATCATCATCACATCACCTCGTAACCCAGAAATGCCGACATCGTAAACGGGCCTTCACCTTTTATTGACTCGGGAGGGCATCTGCCCCTAAGTACCAGTTCTCTTGGCCTGCGCCGGAGGAGAAACACCCAAAGCTGTTGCTACCCGGATTCCGATCGGCGATCCAAGACCAGTGCATGCGTCCCATCCGGGACCAGCAGAATAGGCGCCATTGTTGCCAGAGGTAATGTCATGGAAATCTCCCGCCGTGCTCGCGTTCTGGTAAAGCAATGGGTTGACGAAGCCAACTGGCTTTCCAATGCTTTGGCTGATTAGCGTGATCAACCCTGCCCAGAGTGGGGCGACAGCACTCGTACCCCCAATCACGTCGGGGTTCCCGTCGACAAGAGTAACGTAGCCGGTGGTCGGATCGGCATCGCCCGCTACATCCGGAACACCTCGACCTACATTGCGATTTGGATTGGCAGAAGGGGGCACGCCGGCGCCTGTCTGCCAACTGGGGAGCGGAAAGACGTCGCTGACGCCGCCTCCGGTTCCGCCTTCGTTATTTGCGAGTTCGTTCCACACCGTTTCGCTGTTAATAGCGTTCCCTGAGGCGATCAACTCGGTACCTCCACATGCCAACACATTAGGACTCGACGCCGGAAAATCCACGTGGTTCAGCCCATCGTTCACGCCGTCAGTCGAACCGTCGTCTCCGGCTGCCACGCAAACTGTTACACCCATCGCAGCCGCAGACTGGAATGCCTCATCCATGGACGTCATGGCTTGCTGTGTCCAAGAGGATTCCGGACCACCCCAACTGATGGAGACCACAGACGGGTTGTTCGTGCTGTCGTGTACGGCGGTTGTAACCGCATTCAGAAAGCCGGCGTCTGTGTTCTCCGCGAAATAGACGACGATCTTTGCCGCCGGCGCGATCGCCCCGGACACTTCGATATCCAACATCACTTCACCATCCGGCCCGTCCGGATCTCCGGTGGGTTTGTTACTGCCGTCGCCGACCGAAACGGCCGATACGGTAGGCATCTCACGCAGATTGAGCTCGCTCCAGTAATTGCTGAGGTCGGTCGGGTTATAACCGCCACCCAATTCGATTAGTGCGATACATTCTCCGGAGCCGTCTACACCAGTGGGAAAGTTGTAAAGCGCAGCGACTTGAATGGGCGTGTAAGACAAGCTCACGGCAGCGGCGCGGACGCCACCGCGCCCCTGCCGCCTACGAAAATGCGGCTTGGCTTGTGGACGATTGTCCAGACCAAAGACACCTTCGACCACGTCCTGCAGTTCCGCCGGGAGGTGGATCGGGCCGGTGCGCCCCCTGTATCGGCCGCTTGGGTGTTCGTATTCCTTCAGTTCGACGCCGAACACTTCGTTCATGGCCGCAACACTCCCGGTGAGAATGACGGTCCGGCGTGCTGGACTCTTTTCCTTCACCAGAAGTTTGTGTTGGCGGGCAAATGCCTCGACGCGAACAATGCTTTCGGGGTCCGCACCATGGCGTTGCTCGAATTCTTTGCGGCTCAAGATCGTACGTTTCCCGATCGGTTTGGTGAATTCAGAAGCGTTGACAATCGGCTTTTTCCCCGCGCGAGAGCGCAAACGGATCGTCACGTCCAAGGTTTCGTTGGGGTTGGCTGGGCCTATCTCTCGTGCTCCTTCTAGCGCAACACGCTCACTACCGGCAAGTGGAAATTGTTTCTTCGGAGCAGACATAAATCTCCCTTCGATTGGGCCGAGACGAGTGGCGAAGAGAGAAGGGCAGCACTACAGGAGTACTTTCGCGAAATTCCACAAAGGACAAGAGCCAAGCCCTCTGTAGTCTCTGAGACGTGCTGGCCCGTCAGTTAGATGGAAATTAGCAGCGGACCGGCAAGAACGCAACCGGTTTCTTGCGCCTGTTACGAAAACCGGACAGAGTGCTGCTTCGGGAGAGTTCACCTTCCAAGTTTCCGGCCTTGGTAACTGATGCGCGATGGACGTTCGTAATTTGAACGTACGTTCTCGCCGTAGTTAAATCAGTTTGCCCACCACTTCAACTAGGCAACTTCGGTCCTCCACAGGCCGCGGCACGCCTCAGCAAAACAACAATCCTGGCCGAACTGGAAGTGTGAAAAAGCATGGCCCGGCTGAAAGCAACAATTCTCTGCATTGACGACCACTGGAATGGGCTCATCGGCCGCAAGATGTTGCTCGAAAACAACGGCTATGAAGTCCTGGAGGCGACCGACGGCGATGAGGGGTTGAAGTTGTTCCTGTCGCACTCTGTGGACGCGGTGGTTCTCGACTACCAGATGCCCGGGATGAACGGTGACGTGGTTGCCGCCAAGATGAAGCGCTTTAAGTCACACGTCCCGATCATGTTGCTGTCTGCCTACGGGCCGCTGCCAAAGAGGAAGCTGGAGGCGGTGGACAGCTTCCTGTCTAAGTCCCAGCCACCAAAGATTCTCTTATCTGCGCTTCGCGATCTGATGGACAATGAACCTAAACCGTTCTTCAGCCGATGGCTCGATACGTGGAGAAATCGTAATAAAGGAGTGCAGTAATGAGTTTCTTGAAGCGGCTTTTCGGACAAGGTTGCTCGCATAGGTTCACTTGGCCGAGAATAGACGCCAATGGCCGCCATTACCAGATATGCCCACTTTGTGGAACGGCATACGAATACGACTGGAGAATGATGCGCCGGACTGATCGGTTGCTGCTGGCTGATGCCCGCCAAGGGAAAGCGGGAGAGATTTTGCATTCTCCGTGAACTGGTCAACTACTTGACTCTGCCCACATGACGTGCCTCCCCCAGCAGCCGGCCTCACGGCGTGGCCATCTACTGGGCATAGCTCCACATCGAAAAGGAAGCGGCGAAGGGCGCGGCGGCGATTGCGAGTGCAGAGGGCATGGCAGCGCCTGAAAATCATTTTTGTGCGTCAGCCCTTAACCGGAAAGACAATCACAGTGGTTCTCTTTATTAGGACCGACCGGCGGTGCCGCCACGTGGCACACAGGAGCTATTCACGAAAGTTGTTACGAGGGAATAGGTTTGAATCGAGCAGCGCTTTGGGGAGGGCTGTTCAGCGAAGCGTCCCGTACTCGAAAGAGTTTCGGGCGCTTTCGTTTTGTGGGGCATTCCCACGATCCGTCAATGAGTGAAATGGGGATTTTTCGCCAACTGAGCGCCAGGTGATAGATTCACTGGAAGCTGAGATGGGTTAACCACGGAGGCTTTCATTGGTTGATTTGTCAATCGCGGACAGCAAGTTGACGTTGCACATCCGTGGTGTTGACAAGCTCTGGGCATTCAAGAGCAGCCTCGAAATTCCGCTCGTCCACATCGCTGGCGTCCGTGCCGATCCGGAGGCCGCACGCGGCTGGTATCACGGCATCAGGATGCCCGGTACCAATTTGCCCGGAGTCATCACGGCGGGAACCTTCTATCAGGATGGAAAACGAGTCTTCTGGGACGTGCATAACCCGGAGAAAACCATCGTCATTCACCTGCATGACGAGCGGTACAACGAGTTGCTCGTTGAAGTGGACAATCCTGACGCAGCGGTCAAGCTGATCCAGAATGCGTTGTGAGGCTGATTACACTCATTGAGGCATCGGCGAGCGGGTCAATGAGTGTAATCGAGATTTATCGCCAGCTACCGGACGTTCGAGGGCCTATGAGGACCTTGAATAAAAGAAAGCCGTCAGGTGAAAGGCGGCTTCTTTACTCTTGTTTCGAGCGGTCTCGAAATATCACGATGTCACGGTGAAGCCAGAGGTGCTCCCTACAGGCCCGCCCGGAGTCACGACATTGATCGGTCCGCCGATCGCGTCTGCGGGCACTATGGCGGTGATCTGAGTGTCGGCAGTTCGACTCTGCCGGGGCGGGAGTTGCACCCGCTGAAGTCCAGCGTCTTTCACGGCGCACTTTTCGCCAACTGTGACCCGTCAAGGGGGCATGACGAGCGTCACTGCCCCGCCGATGACCTTCGTGCTTCCCTTCAGCACGTTAGAGCCATTCGCAAAATCCACACCCAGGCGTAGCCTGAAATCGAGCAGTTTTCAGGACGCCAAGAGGACGATGGTCAAGGCCGTGACGTATGTACCAAATAGCGCTGGGATGGTCAGCATCGAAGATTCCAGCCGCATCTTGCGTGCGATCTTCCCGAACTATCCCGAACTAAAACCGTGTCATCTCGCGCCGATCCTCGAACCGATTGCACCATCCCCCGTCAACACACCGGTCGCTGCATAGCAAGGGGCGATTGCGAGAATATTTGCAAGGGCTCCTTACTATGTCATGCGATTACACTCCAAATCGCCCCGCATGAACCAAGGTCAACGAGTGCAATGGCGATATTTCAACAGTTATCCGGCCTTACAAAAATAGAAGAGTGAATCTGAGACCGTCTTTGATACCTCGGCCACCGTGGCGGAAGGTGTACATTTACGGCGAACCTTTGCGCTCCTGGGCAGGCGGTGCAACGTACATGTCGGCAGCCATTGGTGGCAAAGCCGTCGCGTCCCAAATGCACTTCTCTGTTTCTACAGTCTGGACACCAATTTGACCCTCTTTTGCACCGTCGCCCACCCAAGTCACACGGAACCGGGCTTTACTGGTTTTGTAGGTAATCGCGACAATCTCCCCAACCTTCAACATGCCTTGCACACCTTCCAATAAAGCCCCTTGCCGACTGACGTTGCGCGTCGGAACCATGAGGAGGATAGGACGTCCGCGGTGATCGGTCCCGGCGATTCGAACTTGGAGTTTCGCCTGCATCCGAGGCTCTCGACGCTTTCCCAATATCACACCTCTCCTTTAGCAATCTGCATCAACCGCTGGAATTATGTCCCAATCACCGGAACGTTATCAGGAATTACTGCTATAACCGCGATTTTACGTCAACTACCCTGCGAGGGGCTTATTCCTGCAGTCGATGGGTTTCCTCGTAAGTCACGCGGACTCGCCTTCTTTCCAATCATCCGGTGGAAGAGATGCTCCCCAAATATTCCCCGGTTTTTCTAGCCCTATTCCACACTGCCGAGGCCAGTCAGGATCGACGTAGACCACCTGGGCTGGGCTCCGTTTATCGTCAGGAGGACATGAATCTCGATTCTCATCCCAACGCGCAAAGGGACCGTAGTCGAGATCAGTGCTCCATGACGGTTGACGACGACCGTCTCGCCTTCGCAGGCCAGAGGTTCAGTAAGACCTTTGGCCTCGATCCGAACCTTCAGGCGCACCCGCGTGCTTCTTCGGGATTCACGAGCGCCTGGCTCGGGGGCCATTATGCTACCTGCCTTTGCGGCGTTGAAAGAAAGAGATCTTCCTATCAAATCCGAACGCCAGATGATACATCGTTCCGCTTGGATGAAGGTGACCCATCTGACCTCAAATTCGCAACAATTTACGAGGTGGTCGAAAGGCCGCTCAATGAGTGATATGGCGATATAACCCAAGTTGGGCTTTCCAACACGGATGAGAAGCGATGTTCTTTTCTGTGAACAGGGCCTTAGAAGCTGAGCTTCAAGGGTCGAGTCAGGCCAACGTAATCCTCAAACAGCGCACGACCACAGTCGACAGGTTGGCATTGCACAAGGAAAAGTTGAGAGAGTCTCCGCCGATAACGGAGCTGCATTCTTTGCTGCAGCGACACCATTTGAGCCGTTCGTGGCTGTAGTTTGTGATGACCTGGTTCTTAATGTAGTTGACGCGGAAGTCGCGAGGCCGGCCGGGAGCGGGTGACGATAGTAACCTGCTGGGCCGGAAGCGATCTGAGAATCGCAGCTCTTGTCCATAAAATTGAGAGACATACATAACATGGAACTGTGATGAGTCGGTTCGGACAATATCGCTGGTTTGTGCTTGCAGGCGGGATCACGCTGGCGTTCGCGGTGGTGTCGCTGGGGGTGTCGCAGGGTACCGCGCTGACCGCGATTACTGATCTCGGATACCTTTTGCTATTGCTTGCGGTAGCTGTGGCCATGCTGGCCAATGCGTCGTCCGCGCGGGGTGCCGACCGGCGCTTCTGGGCGCTGATGGGATCAGGGTGCGTTCTCTGGGCGGCACATCAGTGTGGCTGGGTCTATTGCGAGGTGGTGCGTCGAGCCTCGGTGCCAGATCCGTGGTCCATGGATGTGGTTCTGTTTCTCCGCCTGATTCCGATGATCGCGGTGGTCGGCTTGCGGGCGCATCGGACCGAAAGCAAGCAGAAATTCGGTGTGGCTACTCTGGACTTTCTCTTGTTGATGGTGTGGTGGGTATTCCTCTATGCGTTCATTGTGTTTCCTTCGCAATATGTCTCAGTGAACGTGACGGCGTACGACCGGAACTACAATTCGCTCTACCTGATCGAGTGCGCTGCGCTGGCGCTCGTGTTGGGGCTTGCCGCCCGGGGCGTATCGGCGAGATGGAAAATGGTGTACCTGAATCTGATGGCCGCAAGCGCGTTGTACGCGTTGGACTCCGGAGCCGTGAATCTGTCAATAACCAATGGAGGATACTACACGGGCAGCCTCTACGACGTTCCTCTGGTGGGAGCAGTGAGCTGGATGGCCGCGACCGCGCTGACGGCCCGCCAGTGGAAGCCGGAGGCCGCGCCACCCAAGGCCGACGACAAGTGGGGTACGATGGCATTGCGGCTGGCGGCGCTGGCGATTCTGTCGTTGCCGTTGCTGGGACTATGGGCCTACCGATGGGACAACTCAGGAGCCCGGGTCAAGACATTCCGCCTGTTTCCAGCGCTGGCGGCGATGCTGGTGCTGGGTGCGTTCGTGTTTGCGCGCCAGTATCTGCAGGATCAGGCACTGATCCATTTGCTGGGGGATTCGCGTCGCAGCTTCGAGAACGAGCAACGCTTGCAGAGCCACCTCGTGCAGCGCGAAAAGCTGGCTTCTCTGGGCCAGCTGGTTGCGGGCGCCGCCCACGAGATCGACCACCCCCTTACGGCAATCATGGAGTGTTCCGAGAAGCTGTGGTCGAACCAGCGCTTGACCAGTGAGCAGGACGCACTGGTGCGCAAGATCGTGGCTCCGCTCTTGGAGCAGAACGCAGAGACCTTTGGCCCGTAAGATGTCGGCTCCGATCCGTAGCTCAATCGCGTATCCGCCGCAATAATCAAGCCATCTTGACACTGCATTCCAATTATTAGCGTCATCCGATTCCTTTTCGGAAGCCGCTCAATTGTGGGATTGGGAAGTTTACGCGGAAGCGGCTTCAGAGGCGTCCTAATCATACAGCCCCCTTGCGTAAAGTACATACTTCCGACAGACGTTTACACTCATTGAGGGCTCAGGCAGCCCTCGGTCAATGAGTGTAATGGGGATTTTTCGCCAATCATCGCAACAAGTCTTTGATTTTTACCGCGAAGCCATACGAGAATCCCGCCGCGCCACACAGCAGCAGTGCGCCGAAGCACTTGACAGCCCACGTAGGTAGTCGGCTCCAAGGTTCGGTTGTTTGCTTCAGGAATGATTCGGGGTTACGCAAGAGTCGGACTCCCCACCAAACATAAGCCACGGCGCAAACAAGAAAGAACAAAGGGTTAAACACCGGGGCCAAGAAGTTGAGCTTGCTCCCGAAGGGAAGAACTATGATGGCAATAGTGCAGACAGAAAAAATTATCCAACCTGTCAATGAAAGTGCTTTGAAGTTGCCGGAGAGCGCCCTGCGCTGATATTCCGCCAAAAAATAACGAGCATAGGTTTCAGGCCGCAACGCTGCGAACAATCCCATGCAGCCAACCAATGCGAAAATGAGCAGTCCCGCGAGCATGTATTCCAGTTTAATCAGTACCTTGAGTAGAAGCCAAGCACGACAACTGTTGAAACCAGGCGATTACACTCATTGAGAATGGCCAGTCCGGGTCAATGAGTGTAATGGGGATATTACGACAGCAAGAGTCATCGGGCTTTGGAACTTTTTCCAAACACTGGTCGTATGTACCAAGTGGAGGATGCATGAGAGCCGACTCGAAGGCCGAAACGGGGGAGCCTTGCGCAAATTCCTGAAGATTGGCGGCATCGCTTTGGGTGTCGTTCTGCTCCTCGTTGTGATTGTGGCTGGTTTGGTCTATGCGACGATGCGCCACTTCTACCCTTCGCCGCCGCAGGCCAATTACAGCAGGCCGAAAGATCCTCTCGAAGCTCAGCGGCAAGATCTCGATTATTTTGCGAAGTTGATCGGGATGGACCGATCTTATTCGACCGAAGCACGCGCCGAGGCACAGCACCGTCTCACAGAGCTAGCCGATTCAAACACCGTCATACCACGGCCGAATTTCCGCGTAGCGCTCATGAAGATCGCCGCGCTCGCCGATAACGGTCACACACGCCTCGACAGCGATTCCGGGGCCGACCCGATGGAGTTGCCAGTGCGCGTGGCGGCCTTCTCCGATGGCATCTATATATTGCATGCGACCAAGGCATATGCTGATCTTCTGGGCGGCAAGATCGTCTCGATTGACGGCCACCGCATCGACGAGGTGATGGCCCGACTCGAACAGCTTCGCGGGGGCACTCCTCAATGGCGCAAGGAATACGCGCAGGTGTACATCAGCTGGCAGGACGTACTGGTTGGCGCGGGCATCGCGCCTGACATGGGGCACTCGACATGGACGGTAACATCGCCCTCCGGCACTACCGTTACTCGCACCCTGACGCCGTACAAGCCAAGCGAGGACGAACCGGACATATTCGTGAATCGCATCTATTCGGCCGAACCCCTCAAGGAGTTAGGAGCCGATTGGGTCGCTTATCAGCCGGAGCGGCCCTCGCCGATCACGTTTTCTGACTTCGATGCGACATTCCGCCGTGTTCGCTTGCCGCACTCCTGCGTCATGCTGATCCAGTTCAGGTCTAATGATGACGAAGGCAACAACTACATTAAGAATTTCGAAGCTGCGACCCGGGCTGATATGCAAGGCAACAAACCGTGCCAGCTCATCTTCGACAACCGCTTCAATGCTGGCGGCAATCTCACTAAGACCATTTTTTTTGCAAGAGATCTTCCGCACCTCATCTCGGCGAGCGGCCATATCTATCTGCTGACGTCCGGCATGACGTTTTCCGCAGGAATCACTACCACTGCGCTTATCAAGCACTCGGGTGGCGACCGAGTCATCATTCTAGGAGAGCCGGTGGGCGACAGACTGGCATTCTTTGCTGAGGGACGGCGGGGTTGCCTGCCGAACTATCCTTTGTGCTTGCACTACGAGACTGGCAAGCACGATTACGGGCACTCGTGCACCAATTTGGACACCTGCTTCTGGTTGAACTGGTTGCTTCCACTGCGCGTGAAGACGCTTCAGCCGGACGAGATCATCACGATGACCTTCGACGATTGGCGACAAGGTCGTGATCCAGTGTTCGAGCGCGCTACGGTACTGGCGAACCGCAACGAGCCCTGACCAAACCCGATTCCAGCTCCCTTGCTAGTGAATGTCTGTCGACGTGGTACGCAATAGCCTGGCCAGGTCAATGAGTGTAATCCGGATGTAACGACAGTTAAGAGGCACGGGTGCTTAAACGCCTTCAGTGGCACCTGCACCATGGCGGCGCTTTTTGACTCCCACAGTTGCACTGTCAGATAGGCCGCCAAGAGCCGAATGCCCTACTTTGGCTCCGGGGGTTGCACCAGGTTTGGAATGGAGGCAATTACTGCCGGAGCCACGGGCTTGAGTAGAAGTTGCTCGGTGAGAAACGCGATGCGATCGTGTCGAGCTTCCGCGTTCAGAGCATGAGGCGCGTCATAAAGCTTGAAGCGCTTAGGCTCGCTGACAACGGCCGCATATTCACGATCGCGATCGGGATTCAGGAACTGTTCCTGTGACGCGTATTGCAGAAACACAATTGCCGGCGCAGCGTGCGAAACGTACTTGCCTGGATCAAGCCAGGAGTACTTAGCTTGGAACGCATCAAACTTAGTCGGGCCGACCTTCTCCCGTTCCTCCTGATATTCCTGCGACCGCTTGTCAACTTCATCCGACAGGGGCCCAGCCACCAACACAAAAGCTTTGAAACGCCGGTCGATCCCGCTAAGGAACCCACCGACCTCGGCGTCGTAGCTGTGGCCGACATAGGCGAGTCGTTTGGGATCCACATCGGACCGCGCCAGCAGCAAGTCGGCGCCGCGCCGCATGTCGATGATCTGCTGCACCAGGTCGGTGATCTGCTGCTCGCTGAGGGGCGAGTGATCTTCCATGTGCCCGGGGCGCGCGATCGGCCCGTCCGTCATCAGCGAGACCAGCCCTGACGGCGCCAGCGCGACCGCCTCTGCCAGAAATTCCTTGCGATTGAGAAACTCGGAGCCGGTCATGTACCAGTGTCCCCAGATCGCCGCCGCGAACGATCCCTTGCCATCGGGCACTACCAGGTACGCCGGCACGCGGCCTCCCTTCGGACTGGCGTAGGAAATATCGTGAATGGTGACGCTGCCCCGGTGCTCGATGCCGGCTTCTTGAATATCAAGTGGAGCCGTTTGGTCGTAATCAAAATGCCGCAGAAGATCTGCATCTTGCGCAAGCAGCGGCAGCGCTGCCAAGAGAAACATGACCGTATATAGGGCTCGCATCGGAGACTCTCCGCGACAGCGATCATAATTCATACCTTGTTCTCCTAATCGTATTCATTAAATACCGAGAACAGGCGATGGCGCACAAAAAACCCGGGCCGGTTCAATGAGTGTAATCGAGATTTTTCGTCAATTAAGGTTTAGCTGCCAGGTACGAGCCGCTGTAAGGTAAGGTAATGACAACTGCCTTCACGCTTAAGGATGTCCGCAATTTGGTCTGTCTTTTCGCGGTTCTCTCTATTCTGGGTTCTGCAGGTGATGAGCAGACGCCAAAGCCGTTCAGCCGAGCTAACGCGACCCTCATCATAGCCGATGCGCGTAAGATTGTGACGCCCAATGGTATCGAGCGCTTGGATAAGGTTCGGATCGGCGGGATAGAGCAGTGGGTCTCGATACGAGGAGCGGACAAGCGCAACCCAGTGCTGCTGCTGATCCACGGCGGGCCTGGTTATGTTTCCATGCCGATGAGCTGGTGGTTCACCCGTGGATGGGAAGAATACTTCACGGTCGTGCAATGGGATCAGCGAGGAGCGGGGAAAACCTATTTCCTCAATGACCCAGCAACGATTGGCCCGACCATGACCCTTGAGCGCATGGTTGCTGATGCTGAAGAGATGACGAGATGGATCCGCAACGAACTGGGCAAAGAAAAGATCTTCGTGATCGGCCATTCCTGGGGCAGTTATCTGGGTTTGGAACTAGCCAAGCTCCATCCCGAATCGTTGTATGCATACATTGGAGTGGGCCAGGTGACCGACGGACCCGAGAGCGAGCGCCGCGGTTGGGCGTTCGCGATCGATGCCGCCCGCCAAGCGGGAAACTCAGAGGCTATGCAGCAACTCGAATCGATTGCCCCTTACTTTGCGCCTGGTCACCCAGCCCCTCTCCAAAACATCTACACGCAGCGCAGGTGGGTGGATTTCTACGGTGGTGTTATGGCCCACCGGCGGAGTAGCTCCAGTGAGAGCGATGTGGCCTTACTGTCACCCGACTACACGGACGATGAGATACGTCATGTCTGGGAGGGCAACGATTTTTCTGAGTCTTACCTTCTCGCGAAGCTTCTCAGCCTCGATCTCACGGAAATTAAAGAACTGAGATGCCCGCTGATCATCTTCGCTGGACGCTACGACTTCGACGTCAACGCGCAGGTCGCGGCCGAATGGTTTAAGAAGGTCAAAGCGCCATCGAAGCATTTTGTTTGGTTCGAGAACTCGGCGCATCTGCCGATGACGGAGGAACCAGGAAACTTCTTGTTGTCTCTGGTACGCTACGCCCGGCCAGTCGCAGAGAGAGACGACGATTCACCTCGTCTCAAGCCCGACCAACGCTAGAGATTTCGGTTAATCAAAATCCGGTGAGGGAAGGGCACTGGAGGCTAACGTCAACTGACGCCATCAGGCGTTTACACTCAAAACCCCCGTTGGCCCGGGTCAATGAGTCTAATCGAGATTTTGCAACAGCTAGCCCAGCGATGCCGCCACGTGGCATGCAGGAGCTATTCACGAAAGTTGTTACGGGGGACTAGGTTTGGAATCGAGCAGCGCTTTGGGGAGGGCTGTTCAGCGAAGCGTCCCGTACTCGAAAGAGTTTCGGGCGCTTTCGTTTTATGGGGCATTCCCACGATCCCGTCAATAAGTGAACTGGCGATGCTTACGCCGGTTATGGCTGATAGAAGAAGAGCGGTGTGGTTCAATGGCAGAGACATCGTCTCATTGGGATTGTCTCTTCGGTGGCCGGCCCCTCCCGCCCGAGTAGGGCTTGCAGCCGGTTAATCTGCGCTTCAACTCTCGATGCTTGTCTTGGCAGGCGTCACAGTGTTGCTTGTAGTGTTCCCGCTCGGCTGTTGAAAAACTTACTCACGACGGCAACGAAAAATTGAGGCTTAGTCCCAGTCTGCAGCCTCGATGGTCCTTGAGGCAACAAGCAATTTTACTTGGTAGCAAAACCGTCAGTGCCGATCCATGACCCAGCGAGGAACTGCAGATTCGTCTTGTATGTGCGCGTAACCTTATATTCCTTCCCCCCTTTGAGACGGATCACGTACTTTCCTGTAGACCACGGTCGAAGTTCCTCAACGAAAGCAGCGTTAACTAGTACGGATCGATGAATCCTTACAAAGCCATGCAAGTTAAGTTTCTTCTCCGCCATCGTGATGGACTCGTGCAGAATGTACGAGCCTGACCTGTGTAACAGCGAGAGGTAGTTCCCTTTGACTTCGATCGCGATAATGTCCCCAGAGTCAATAAAGAGGATCGTTCCATTTGCTTTGATCGCAATCCGGGAAAATTGGGAGGTTGTAGGCATTGGTGGCGGCCGCAAAACCTCCCTAACGCTTGCAGTTCGCCCGGCCGTTGCCCTCCGAGGCGAGACGGTCAACAACTCGGCAAGGCTCTCGCTCGAGAAGGGATTGAGGCCCTGATCAGCCGTCTTCTTTTCGAAGTCCGCAATCACATGCTCATCCTTTGGCGTAACGGCCCCGACAGCAGGTACGGCCCGGTCGGCTCTAGTCAAGTGGCCCCGCAATCCAACGTCGGAAGGTTCTGTCATATCAACATCGAGAAACTTCGCAGCGAGGTTCAAACCTTCGCCGTCGCTTCTAGAGATCAATTCATCTAGGTAGAGGGATCCCCCGGTCTCCCCCCAACGCTCGCGCCTGAGTGCACGATTGCCATGCCCGTCTTCCGTTTTCATCACGCACGGCAAGGGCCTCTCCATACTCCACCAGTCGGTTCAGCACTGTAGTAACGGAAGCAGCAGGGCTTTTGTGGTTCGCAAATACCAGCGGAATACGTCGTCGAACCTGTTCGCAGACTTCATGGGCACCCAGCGGGCGGTTAGACTCCTTCAACACCGTGCGACAGGACTTGGTGAGTCCAGTTTGCCGTGGTCTGCCATCCCGCCCAACTAATTCCCGTAGTTCCTGATCTAACCAGTCATCACCAAACAAGCGGGCCACTCCCACAATCGTTTGCTTCATCGTGCGGATCTGCTTCACGATCTCATCACGCTGTCGAAGGAGTTGTCGCAAATCTTCTCCTGCGGCTTTCACGACGTCCTGAACTCGCGAGTTGCCGCTTTCCACCAACTCCTCTGTTAGAGGGTTCGTTGCCGCTTCTGCGTCTGAAGTCGATAACGACTGTAGAACTGTGGCTGTTTCAGTGTGCATTTCCGTGCTCGACAACCGCGGGCTGCGCGTATCAATACGCCGATTCGCGGTTTACAAGACCGCATGCCTGACAGAGTAATCGAGCAATTGGTTGCCCACAATCACCACTTTCGTACGACGCGATATAACCATTTCTGTCTCCCATTTCGCGATGGTAGGCAGGAAACCTCTCAACAATCTCCAGAAATCTGGATTTTCTATCCGTTTTATACGTTCCGACCAACCGTCGAGCCAGGTTGAACAGACAGTTGTCTGAACTGTTGAACATCTGCTGTGAGGACTGTTTGTTGTCATCCCGCATTTCATAACGCCTGCTCTGATGATTGATGTAACCGATTGAAAAATCGACGACTGTGTTCGGTCTGCCAATTGCTAAAACGATCTCAGCGAAAGTGGCTTGCATTCTGTATGCGCCACTAGCGGAACCTGAGACCACGTCGTTAAACGGACAATTTCTCGTTAGGAGGAGGAAGTAATGCACACGTTCGGCGCAAAGTCAGTTCTTGTTTTTCTGTTAGTGGTTTGTTTGGGCGGTGCGTCCCTCTGGTCACAGTCGGCGTCGTCCGGCACAGTTTCCGGTGTCGTGACTGACCAGTCGAATGCGGTGGTGGCAAATGCGGCGATTACGCTGACCGATACCTCGACCAATATCTCGCGCACCGGGAATTCGAACGCGACCGGGCGGTACTTTTTCGCGGATGTTACCCCAGGCACCTACAGCCTGACCGTCGGCAAGGCCGGATTTGCCACGACGAAGACCGAGAATCAGATCGTGCAGGTCGGAGTCAACCTCACGGTGAATTTGGCTCTGCAAGTGGGCGGGGCGAACGTCGTAGTGGAGGTCTCCTCCGTCGGCAATGAGTTGCAGACGATGAATGCCACGGTCGGCAATACGATTAACAGCGTCACCATCGATAACCTTCCGAGCCTCGGCCGCGACGTCAGCACGTTCGTCGAATTGCAACCGGGCGTAGGTCCGGACGGCAGTGTGGGCGGCGCGGTTCTTGACCAGAACTACTTCTCGCTCGACGGTGGCAACAACACCAACGACATGGATGGCAGCATGAGCGTCTACACCATGAGCTATGCTGGCGATCCCACCGGCGGCGTGGCCACGCAAAATAACTTGGGGGCAGGTTCAGGCGGCCCGACGGGCGTGATCCCGACTCCGCAAGACAGCGTCGAAGAATTCAAAGTGAATACTGCCGGCCAGACTGCCGATTTCAATAGTTCCGCCGGTGCCGAAGTGAAGATCGTCACCAAGCGCGGAACCAATGCCTGGCACGGCACGGGTTACGAATACTACAAGGATAACAACTGGTCGTCTCAAAGCTGGCAGAATGACTATAACGGCGTTCCGCTTCCCAGCTTCCACTACAGCCGTTACGGCGGTTCCGTCGGCGGTCCGATCATTCCGAAAGAGATTCTCGGCGGTAAAACTTACTTCTTCTTCAATTACGAGGGCTTCAACTGGCCCCAATCGATTACCGTCGCAAGGAACGTCCCATCGCCATCCTTGATGGCAGGTAATATCGTGGACCCCGTAACGAACGTTTCTTACAGCCTGAAGACTCAGGTCGACCCGCTTGGCATCGGGCTCAATCCCCTGGTCTCACAGATCTGGACGCAATACGAGCCGACGTCAAATGCCGCCTGCGCTCAGACGCTTTGCGACGGCACGAATGTGCTTGGATTCTCGGGCAACATTAACATTCCACAAACCAGCAAATTCGTAGCTACGCGCCTCGACCACGATTTTTCGGCGAAGTGGCATTTCAATGCCACCTATCACTTCTACAAGCTGACGACCTCTACGACTGACCAGGTCGACATCGGCGGCTTTTTCCCGGGCGACACGAAGGGTGTGCCGGCGTCCTTGTCCAGTGATCCGGCCCACCCCGATATGTGGGCCGCGGGCCTGACCACAAACGTCACTTCCAACACCACGAATGACTTCCATTACAGCTTCCTGCGTAACTTCTGGCAATGGATCCGGCAAGGGGACACGCCGCAAGTCGCTGGCTTGGGCGGAGCGATCGAGATTATGAGCGGTCAAGGGCAGGGCGCGGCGAACGATCTCGGCCCCTACAACGTAAACACCCAGCAGACCCGCACCCGTTTCTGGGATGGCCACGATCAGATGGTGCGCGACGACGTTTCCAACCTGAAAGGTAATCACCTGCTGCAATTCGGCGCTACCTATCAGCACAACTGGAACCAGCATCAACGGACGGATAATGGCGGTGGAATCAACTACGCTCCGGTTTATGAGCTTGGCGTGGGGCTGAGCGGATCAGGACTTGCGGGCGCGTCAGATTTTTCGAACTTTGCCCCTTGCTCGAACACGCACCTGGTAAACGGCAGTCCGGTTCCCGATATCAGCAACTGCTCGGCGCTTGCCGCAGCGGCACTGGGCATCGTCTCGATCTCGCAGGTCGCCTATACCCGCGCTGGAGCAAGCCTCGCTTTGAATCCTCCGCTGACTCCGGCGGAAGACACACTCACGATTCCTTACTTCAACTCCTATTTCAGCGACACCTGGCACATGAAGCCGACCTTCACCCTGACCTACGGTTTGGGCTGGACGCTGGAACAGCCTCCGACGGAAGCGACGGGCAAACAGGATGTGCTGGTGGATGCAAGCGACACGCAGGTTTCAATGTCCGCCTATCTGGCGCAGCGGAAAGCCGCAGCGCTAATAGGACAGGTCTACAATCCTGCGCTCGGCTTTGCTCTGGTGCATAACGTTGGAGACGGTTCGGGGCGGGTGTATGACCCGTACTACGGCGAATTCAGCCCGCGTATTGCAGTGGCCTGGAGCCCTCACTTCGACACTGATTCCACCATGGGTAAAATCTTCGGCCACGAGGATACGGTTGTCCGTGGCGGCTATGGCCGCATCTACGGCCGCTTGAACGGCGTAGATCAGGCGCTGGTACCATTGTTGGGCGTCGGACCTATCCAACCTGTGCAGTGCGCCAATAACCTCTTCGCTAACGGTGGTTCGTGCCCCTCTGGTTCCGTAACCGCCTCGCCGTCGACTGCTTTCCGGGTTGGACTTACACCCACACCGGAAGGTGGTCCGATCGCGCCGTTGCAGACTGCCTCGAACCTGATACCCACCGCGACCCTGCCGCAGCCGCTCTTCCCTGGGATCGGTGGCCAAACGCCGGGTAGTGCCAGCGAGGCTCTGGATCCGCATTTCCGGCCCAATGTGTCCGATGCGTTCAACCTCACCATTCAACGCCAGTTGACCCACAGGGTCACTTTGGAATTGGGCTACATCGGGCGCAGGATCACCCATGAGTACCAGCCTATCAACCTTAATGCGGTGCCATACATGATGACGCTGGGCGGGCAACAGTTTAAGCAAGCTTACGCAAACACGGTGCTGCAATACTGCGGAGGCTTGGCTGGGCTGGCTGGCGGCGGTTGTGCTGCTGTAGCGGGCAACGTCACCACGCAGCCGTTTTTCGAAGCAGCGCTCGGCGGCGCCACTTCCGCCTACTGCAGTACCCCCGTTCTCGTCGGGACAAACATGGTTACGCCTACGAGCTGCACCAACGCGGTCGTGTTGCATGAGGGCACCAATCTCGCCCTCGCTCAAGTATGGAGCCTGTGGAGTGACCTAGATGGCGGCCCCATGCAGACCATCGCCAGCGGCGGCGGCGGGGGACCACTCTCAGGGCCGACCATGCTGAACAACTCTGGCCAGTTCTCGTCTGGCGTTGCAAGCAACGGCAGCATCGGTTATGGAAACTATAACGCCGGCTTTGCCTCGCTCAAAATGGCCGACTGGAGAGGTTTGACGATGCAGTCGAACTTCACCTGGTCCAAGGCGTTGGGAACTGGTGGGGTCGTCCAAGCCAGCAGCGAAATTACTCCGGATGATCCGTTTAATCTGGCGACAACCTACGGCTACCAGGATTACGATCGCAAGTTCGTCTACAACGCCTTCTTCGTCTACCAACCCCCGTTCTATAAGGGGCAGCATGGGTTGATGGGACGGGCGTTGGGCGGCTGGTCCGTTGCAACGGTGTTCACTGCCGGAAGTGGCTCGCCGGTGGAAATATTCACTTCGACCGGAGATGGCCAGGAAT
Source organism: uncultured Acidobacteriaceae bacterium (assembly GCA_963786075.1). Taxonomy (GTDB): domain Bacteria; phylum Acidobacteriota; class Terriglobia; order Terriglobales; family Acidobacteriaceae; genus Sulfotelmatobacter. The sequence goes on from CAWAYA010000024.1 coordinate 39,556, forward strand.
ACGGCGCAGGGGACAACATCAACTTCTTCGGCAACGAAAACGCGATTCAGATGGGGCCCGTTAAGTCAGGTCACGCCTATTACAACAATCCGTCCGGGGCGTTGCCGGTCAATTTGTTCAAGCAGGGCGTATCCGCCATTAGTGACTTCCGCAATCCGATTCTGGGTATCGACAACAAGGACGGCGGCAATGGCAATTTCTTTGGCCTGCCCTACTGGAACATGGACTTCAGCGTCCGGAAGAACATTCAGGTGGCGGAAGGCATTAGCATGGAATTGCAGGGTGTCTTCGCTAACGTGTTCAACCATAACCAGTGGCTCGATCCGGTGGGCGCGAACGCCATGGGGCTGTTCGGACCTTCCACTTTCGGCGCTTTGGGCGGCTCGGCGCAGGAGCAGCCCGGTGGCGACCGGCAGATCGAGATCGGCGCGCGCGTTCGCTTCTAATCTAGAGAAGTTCGAGGCTCCACGCAGTGTGGCGCCTCGAACTGACTTAATCTGTAATGCGTTCTCCTCCGGCCGCACCGCTCAGGTGCGGCCGTTACTCTGCACAAACCTCATGCGCGAAGGGATCGAGCCTGAGGGCCCGGACATTCGCCGCAACGGAGCAGGTGGTGTCTTGCAATGCCGATTTGACGGTCAATTCGTATTACCATTATGATTTTGTCGAGATGAAGAAGACTGCGACGGGGATTTCTCCCATCATCGCGATCGACCGGACAGCCCCGCAGGCTCTGCACCGCCAAATCTATGACGCTTATCGCGCCGCGATTGTGGATCGTAGCCTGCGCGCCGGGCAGCGAGTTCCTTCCACCCGTCTGCAGGCGTCGGAACTGGGCATTTCACGTATCCCTGTCCTGACCGCATATGCTCAACTTCTGGCAGAAGGATATTTCGAAAGTCGGGTCGGGGCGGGAACAGTTGTTTCCCGGTCTTTGCCGGACCAGGTTACCTTCGCGGAACCACGGCGCGCACAATCCACGAGAGTCCAAGCTGGATCCCGCCGCCTCTCCAAACGTTCTCCGATTTCTTTCAGTGTCCAAAGTCTCCCGTGGCGTCGCGGATGGGGGGCGTTCGGCGTGAGCCAGGTAGCTTTTGGCCATTTTCCGTTCCACGTATGGAACGCCTTGGTGACGCGTCACTGCCGAAATGCCCATGCGAAATCCCTCGATTACGGAGACGCGATGGGGTCCAAAGATCTTCGGGAGGCGATCGCTGCGTATCTCAGAACGGCGCGTGGCGTCCGGTGTGAAGCACAGCAGATTATGGTCGTTAGCGGCTCGCAGCAGGCACTGTACATTTCGGCTCGCGTTTTCCTCGATCCGGGAAGTCGGGTCTGGATGGAAGAACCAGGTTACCGGTTTGCGCGAAACGTCTTCGCCATTAACGGTTGCCAAATCGTGCCCGTTCCGGTTGATGGCGAGGGGCTCGATGTGGCCGCTGGCATCAAGCGGTGTCGCACGGCGCGAGCCGCACTGGTCACTCCTTCTCACCAATATCCGCTAGGGGTCACCATGAGTGCTTCTCGCCGTCTGCAACTGGTCGATTGGGCGCAGAGCTCCGAATCATGGATCATCGAAGACGATTACGATAGCGAGTACCGTTACGAGAGCATGCCGATTGCGTCCTTACAGGGGCTCGATTGCAACTCTCGGGTTATTTACATCGGAACCTTTAGCAAGGTGTTGTTCCCCTCCTTACGCCTGGGTTATTTAGTCGTTCCTCCTGATCTCATCGAGCGCTTCCTGGCTGTTCGGTTGGCAATGGATATCGGCCCACCGAGCTTCTATCAGTCCGTCTTGGCGGACTTCATCAGTACAGGTCATTTTTCCCGCCATATTCGAAGGATGCGGTTGCTCTACAGCGAACGTCGAAGGGTACTAATCGACAGCATCCGTAAAGATTTGGGTTTTGCAGCGGACGTTACGGGTGGAGAGGCAGGTATGCATCTTTCTTTGACTCTGAAAGGGATTAATGATTGCGAAGTTGCTGAGCGGGCCTCCCGCCGGAACCTTTGGCTGGTACCTCTCTCGACTTCCTATTTGGGCAAGGCGTCTCGGCAGGGATTCATTTTGGGCTTTGGCAGCACCGAAGTTGCGGATATACCCAATGCCGTCCGCAAACTTCGAACTGTGCTCTCCTCGAAATGAACTCCAAGAGAAGTCAGAGACTTTCTCCCCGATGTGGAGCGGATACCCGCTCGCGACGGTAATGACCAGGACTTGCAAGCTGACCAGCCAATGTGGTCAGCATAAAGTCCAGTCAAGTGGTTATTGCCACTTAGTGATTTTCATCGAATAATTGTTTCAGATGTTGCGAGGGAGATCAGTCCGATTCCACGCGTGCGCGGTTTTATGGTGCGGCCTCTTATTCGCGCAACCTGCGCCAGCCGGCGGGCGAGGCTTGCAAATCGAAAACAAGGCCACGACCGCTGACACATCGGGCGCAGGTGCGCATGCCATTCTCGTTGAGCTGTTCACTTCTGAAGGCTGTTCCACTTGTCCTCCCGCAGATGCCCTCCTCGTAAAGTTGGACGCGACACAGCCCGTTCCTGACGCGCAACTGATCGTCCTCAGCGAACACGTGGATTATTGGGACCATGACGGTTGGAAAGATCCCAACTCCTCGCCTGCACTAACCGAACGTCAGGCCGCTTATGTTAACGCACTTGGACTAAAGACGCCTTACACTCCCCAAATCATCGTGGACGGAACCGCTGAAATGCGGCTTGGCGATCCGCAGCAGGACAGCAAAGTCTTTCAGAAAGCTGTCGGCTACCCTAAGATTCCGGTACGCATCGGCGAGGTGACGGTTGATGGCGGGATTCCATCTGTTCTTCAAACGCACATCGAAGCGGACGGCAATTCCGACAAACACAATGCCGACATCTTCGTGGCCGTCGCTCTCGATCATGTGGAGTCACAGGTTTTGCACGGCGAAAATGGGGGCCGACACCTGACCCATGTTGCGGTTGTGCAGCAACTCACGAAAATAGGAAAGCTGAAAAGGGGGCAGACCTTTAACGAGGCTGTTGAGATGAAACTCAAGCCCGGCACAGATCCAAGGAACGTTCGGATCGTTGCGTTTGTACAAGAATCCGGGCCTGGCAGATTACTTGGCGCCGCTTTCCGCAGGCCAGCAAGGTGAGGGATCGTCCTTCCCTAGCTCGACGCGAGACCCTCCGCCACTTCGAACGCCGCGCGACATAGGGTGAGTTTCAAGGTGGGCAGGATACTCGCTAGAAGCCCGGATACTTGCCTAAGAAAAGCAGGGCGATGTCGATGGTGTCGCAGACTCCGTGGATCACAATAGGAACGGCGAGGTTGCGCCCACAAGCAAGATAAACCAATCCCAGGATCAGCCCGTCAGAACCCTCCTCCACGATGCCCGTCAGGCCTTGGTGATAGTGAGCGAGACCGAAGACCACGCTAATCGCTAACAAACTTACGATCCATGCGAACCGTGTGCGGGAGCCGAAATCTGCCACTCGATTCATCAGGTATCCGCGAAAGACAAGCTCTTCTCCGAATGCAGCGAAGATCCAGATGAGCGCGATCATGAGCAACGCGAATTTGAGGTGTCCCCTAACCGCCGCAAAATCCGAGAGATCGGGAGGCTTCCCAAGGAGGCGAGTCAGAATCCGTTGCTTGCCAAACAGATCAAAGAGTTCCAGGCCGACGCCGCCTGCGATGCCGAGCAGAAGGGTCTTCGCCCAGGTACGATATCGTGTGAACCCGATCTGTTTCCATTGGACCTTCCGAACGCGCAGCGAAATCCATGCGAGGAGAAGGAGATAAGGAATGGCGGAAACCTTCAAGATGTGATGTTCGCGGCCAACGTAGATACAAACAACGAGGGCAAATTCAACCAATATCAACCATCTGCTCTCGCGCCAGGACTGGCCACCTTTGCTACTGGATTTGATATCCACTCACGAACCTCCCTTGGGAATATGTGAGAACGTCAGGGCTGAAAACTGCTTTATCGGCTGCTCAAGGGGCGAGATGAATAATGGCGGCCTCAGCGACGCCACACTAAGGATCGGCAGATTGTAACCCACCATGACAGATGAAATCAGGGGATTTCACTCAAAACCTTCGGTCGCAGGGGAAGATGACTGATATCGCGATGTATCGCCAATTGAGGTGAAATTGAGGCCGATCAGGAGGAGAAGCGGCGCACGATCATCCATACGTAAGCGACAATAGACAGATAAGCGACAACCACACCAAAGACGGCTCCGATCATAAGCGATCGCCGCTTGATTTGTTGGTCTGCCGGCAAATGGCGCTGGAAATACCGAACCATTAAATAGAACACGATTGCGCAGAGAGAAAGGCTCAGCAACAAGGCACGGTCGTCAGCCCAGAGGGTGAATTTCATCTTACGGCCCTCGTGCTGCCATTCCCAATAAGAGATTAATACCCAATCAAAGACCTTGAATGACGGCACGAACGCTACTAAGGCGACCACGACGCCAGCACAAACCGCTTTGACTCGCGTCCGCATGGGGCAAGGATTTAACTTAGTGTCGGTTGTTGAAACCAGAAGAATTGGCTTATACGCTGTTTAGACGCCAACAATTGGCTCCGAGTCAACCCCCTTTCCTTCAAGACTCAAGGATGATTGACGAAACCAGCCGTTTACACTAATTGAGAATCGGCCGACCACGGTCAATGAGTGTAATCGCGATGTTACGCCAACCACCCCTTAGGCAGCCAACTCTTGGACTTTGATTGACTTGGCCGCTTCTCAGAAGTAAGATTCCGCGCCAGCGATCGATCTGGCTCTCATACCAGGCATCCTGAAAGAGTTCGGGAGCTGTGGTGAGGCTCCAGCAACAGGAGGCGATCCATGGGCAATCTCAGCAATATTCAACTCGACGAATCCAAGCTGAACGCATTCATGCAGAAAGCCGTCGGCGATATGGGTGCGGCAATGCATGCGACGCTGGTCGTGGTGGGGGACAAACTGGGACTGTATAAAGCCATGGCGGGCGCGGGTTGGATGACTTCGGCGGAACTGGCAGCCAAGACCACGACTGCAGAGCGTTATGTGCGCGAATGGTTGAACGCGAACGCAGCGAGCGGCTACGTCGTTTACGATCCGGCGACACAGCGCTACCAGCTACCGCCTGAGCAAGCATTTGCGCTGACCGTCCAAGATCTTCCCGGGGCCTTTCACATTATCTCTTCCTGCTTCAAGGACGAGCCGAAAATTACTCAGGCCTTTCGCACCGGCGAGGGAGTCGGATGGCACGAACACGACGCCAACCTGTTCTTTGGTACGGAGCGGTTCTTCCGGCCAAACTATGAAAACAACTTGTTGACCGCCTGGATCCCCAGTCTAGACGGCGTTGGAAAGAAGCTGACCGCTGGGGCGACCGTCGCGGACGTCGGCTGCGGTCACGGAGCTTCCACGCTGCTCATGGCCAGAGCGTATCCAAAGTCACGCTTCTACGGCTTCGACTATCACAGCGGCTCCATCGAATACGCTCGCCACGTGGCAGGTCGCGATGGCTGGCTTGACTCGGTTAGTTTCGAGGTCTCGAGTTCGAAAAGCTATCCGGCCAACGGTGGTTATGATCTGGTCACGTTCTTCGACTGCCTTCACGATATGGGCGATCCGACGGGAGCTGCCCGACACGTTCTCTCCACTTTGAAACCGGATGGAACCTGGATGATTGTGGAGCCGTTCGCCAATGATCGGCCAGAGGAAAATCACAACCCGGTTGGGAGAATCTATTATTCGGCTTCCACCATGATTTGTACGCCCGCCTCCTTGGCACAGGAAGTGGGTGCGGCACTCGGTGCACAGGCCGGCGAGGAACGCATCTGTGCAGTGGTGACTGCTGCCGGGTTTACTCGGTTTCGACGGGCGGCCCAGACGCCCTTCAACCTGATATTCGAAGCTCGGCCGTGAGAACGGGAAGCTGAGCGAGTGTATTGATCGAAGTTGGTATCCAGCGGGTCAATGAGTGTAATCCGGATTTTGCAACAGTTAAGGGTCGGCTAGGGAACAACCACTTTGATCGCGGCTGACTTACTGCTTTGATCGCCGTCGATGTTGACCGCTGTCACCGCATAACAGTATGTGGTGCTGTTGGCGACGGTGGAGTCGCTGTAGAGCGTCGAACCAATCAAGCTCGCATTCATCTTCGTCCATACGGCTCCGTCTGGACTGCGATAGACGTTATAGCCGCCGAGGTCGCCCGATGTCGAAGCCTTCCAACTGAGGTCGACGACATGATCGGCCGTAGCTTGGACGACGACCTTGTACGAAACCTGTGAGACGTGTCCGCCACACCCTGTGACTTTCACAACGAAGGAGTAGGTGGCTGCGGTGGTGGGTGTTCCGGCGAGGTCCAGCGATGTCGTCGTGCCGGACACCTTCGCAGTGACGCCGACTGGCAGCCCTCCTGATTCGATCGCCCATTTGTAGGGAGTGCAGCCATCGCTAGCCTGGATGACCGCAGAATAGCTGGTTTTTTCAATGCCGTTAGGTAGGTTGGTGGTGGTAATGGCAATGGTGGCTGACGCGTGCCGGGACGCGAAAACGACCAGCAGACAGCAGAGTAGCCAAGGCTTCATAACTCCATGTTGCCGCGACTACAGGATCCCCGACAGATACGGAAGGTTTGAAGACTAATCAGAAGGTTTGAAGACTAATCAGTTGTGCATTCGGACAACTCCTAACCTCTCGACTGTTTGAAAATTAATGCGCGCTTAGCATTGGGCATTCTGTTTTCACAAACCCGCTGATACGGCTAACGACGCCAGAAAATTCAACACCAGCCCCAGCGGGGACGATGAGGTGATCAAACTCGCAACCCGCGCTCAAGTTCTTAAAGGCTTGGCAGCGAGGCTCAGCTTTTCGGGGAGTTTGTAAACTTGTGCTTTTCGGCCAGATCAGATTGCGTTTCGGTAAGCGATTTTTGAGCGTAGACCAGGCAGAACAACTTAGACACGTTCTGGTTCCCGGCCCCATAGTCGCGCAAATAGACCACACACTGCTGCAGCGTAGACAGAGTGCCCTGGATACGACGCCTCACAGACTTGCGGTCTTCCTTCGAAAGGGCGGCAATCATCAGGTGTTTGGTCGCGTGGACGTCTAGTCGCTTGTGCGATTTGTTCAGCTGTGCGCTCTCGCGTACGTCACTTCGTTGCGTTCCGAGTTCCGACATTCTTTCGCGCATCGCGCGTCTGGCTCGGTCGCAGAGCGGGAACAACTTCGTCTGATCTCGCTCGCGGATCGCGGCACGATATGCAGACCTCCAGTCAATGCTCATACCCTTCTCCAGTGAAAACTCATCAGCGGATTGCACCGAAATGTTAGCACTCGCCGGGTGAATTGCTGCAACCAGGCGTCAGCGCTCATTGACCTGACCATGAGTGTAATCGGGATGTTATGCCATTCAAGAAAACGTAATATCATCAAACCTTGGTAACGTTGAGTGTGAGCGGCAGCACTGCAAAATCTCCATCCTGTGTTCGAATGACGGTAGGGTCCGCTCATGCGCGTCTGTCGAGCCTTGCTGTGTGTCTGTGCAATCGTCGCCTTCAAGATGGTGGCGCACGCCGCACCTTTCGTAGTGTTTCCGAAGGCCGGCCAGTTGCCCTCACCGAACGGGCGCTTCGTGGTCCGCAATGCCGACCGTGAGGCTCCGCTCTCGGAATACCTCGGAACTTTCCACTCCTTACTCCTTGAGGAGACGGGCACCGGTCATACCCGCAAACTCTGCGACTACGTTGGCGTAGTAGCGGTGGCCTGGGCGCAGAATGACTTCATCATAGTGACGCAGTATGTCAGCAAAAGCACGTCCCGCGCAGTGATCTTTGCTGCCGACAATTCGCGCGACCCTGTCGTGATCGACCAGCCCTTGCTCACCAATCTTGTCCCGGTCAACCTTCGTCCCCAACTGCGGGAAAACGACCACGTGTTTGTGGAGGCATCGCGAGTCGAGGGCGAGACACTCACCCTGCGCGTGTGGGGATATGGGAGACACGACGCCAATGGATTCCGCTGGCGCTGCCAGTACAGCCTGCTCGAAGGCGCGATCTCCTGCGAGGAAACGCCCACCCGCAAGTAACGGGTTGCAGAAGAGGTTTGGACGAGCCTGCCCTTTTTGAGGCCTGCCACGAATGCAGAAGATAAACTGTCGCCATCGGGCGTTTACACTCATTGAGGCTTGTCTGGCCGTCGGTCGATGAGTGTAATGGGGATTTTTCGCCAACCATCCTCTTGAGCCACCACCATCTCCCCCACTTTCATTGACTTGCCGATTTCGCCCACGTAAGATTTGCCCCTGATGATCGGCCAGACCATCTCGCACTACCGCGTGATCGGGAAGCTCGCCGCCGGTGGCATGGGAGTGGTCTACGAAGCCGAAGATATCCGCTTGCAACGACGTGTTGCTCTGAAATTTCTTCCCGACAATCTAGCGCATGACCCTACAGCCCTGCAGCGGTTTAAACGCGAGGCTCACGCTGCCTCCTCCTTGAACCACCCGAGCATCTGCACGATCTATGAAGTGGAAGAACACGATGGAAAGCCAGTGATCGTCATGGAGTTGCTGGAAGGGGAGAGCCTGAAAGAGCGAATCCGCAATGGACCAGTCCCCGCCGACGAACTTCTGGATCTTGGCATTCAGGCATCCGATGCTTTAGCAGCGGCCCACGCGAAGGGGATCATCCACCGAGACATAAAACCGGCGAACATTTTCATGGCGGGTCCGCGACGAGCGAAGATTCTGGATTTTGGCTTGGCCAAAGCCATTCCTGGCCATCGACCGGAAATCGAGCCCGACGAGGAATCGCTCACCATGGAAGGCGTTATCCCCGGCACAACCGCCTACATGTCTCCCGAGCAGATACGGGGAGAGGAAATTGATGCTCGCAGCGATCTGTTTTCCCTAGGGGTCGTGCTTTACGAAGTGGCGACCGGCGGCCGGCCTTTCGTTGGCAAGAATCGCGTGCTGATGATGAATGCCATCCTGAACAAGGACCCAGTCATGCCCAGCCGTATAAAGCCGGAGTTGCCGGCTGCGTTCGACACAATCATCGCGAGGGCGCTGGAGAAAGACCGCAGCCTTCGCTATCAGCACGCCTCTGAGATTCGTACCGACCTGCAAAGGCTAAAGCGCGATACCGAGCCCGGTAGAACAGTTGCGATACCAACATCGCCCGACAAGACTCGCAGACTTGGCAATCTCTGGGTCATCCTAGCCGCCTGCATCGTTGTCATTGGATTGGTTATAGCTGGCGTTTGGTACTTACGCTCCAGCAGAACACCCCAGATTGATTCCATTGCCGTGCTTCCCTTCACCAATGTGAGTGGAGATGCCAATACCGAGTATCTCAGCGACGGCATCACAGAATCCTTAATCGGAAACCTTGCCCACGTGCCTGACTTGAAGGTGAAGTCCCGCAACTCAGTTTTCCACTATAAAGGGAAAGACGTTGACACGCAGAAGGTTGGCAACGAATTGGGTGTGTCTGGGCTGGTGAGCGGACGAGTGGTGCCGCGAGGGGACAACATCGAAGTGAGCGCCGAGCTTACCGATGTTCGGGACAACACGGAAATCTGGGGACAGCACTACAGCGGCAAGAGCACGGAGATCATCTCGCTCGAACAGCAGATCACGAATGACCTCGCGGACAAGTTACGTTCGAAGCTCAGCACTTCAGAAAAGCAACTTGTCGCCAAGCAAGGCACACAAAACCCCGAAGCCTACGAGTCGTATCTGAAGGGGCGTTACTACTGGAACAAAAAGACGCTTCCGGATTTTGATACTGCAATCTCCTATTTCAACCAAGCTATCGCCAAAGACCCCGGCTACGCTCTGGCGTATTCGGGTTTGGCCGACACTTATACCATATTGCCTAGCTATGGTGCCCGTCCGAGCGAAAGCGTGCCGAAGTCGAATGCCGCTGCACGCAAGGCACTAGAGTTGGATGCGACCTTAGCCCGCCCCCACGCTGTTCTGGGCAGGAACGAGATGCGATACGAGTGGGATTTTGCCGGAGGAGAGGCAGAATTCAGGAGAGCGTTTGAACTCGATCCCAATGATGCGACCGCCCACCAATGGTACGCAGTCTGGATTGGCACGATTGGGGGCAGGGAGCAGGAGGCACTTGCTGAAATCAACCGTGCTCACCAACTCGATCCGTTGTCACCAAGCATTATTTGGAATTTCGAGGAGATTCACGTCTGGGCACGACGTTACGATGAGGCGATCGCAGGATGCAAGAAGTTGGCAGATGAGAACCCGACATTTGCCGTGGGGCACCGTTGTTTATACCACGCGTATTGGGGGAAACGCATGTACTTGCAAGCGATTGACGAATGGAAAGTTTATGGCGAGCTTGCCCGCGACGGAAGCACTTCTGAATTTGCCTCTGCGATGGAACAAGGTTTTCGTACAGGGGGCTGGCAGGACGCTTTCGCCAAAGGCATTCAAACCTGGAAAGCGCAACGTAGGACTGGTTACCAGTCTGGGTATCAGATTGCCCAACTTTACGCGGAGTTGGGGGACAAAGATCAAGCTTTCATGTGGCTAAACACTGCGTTTCAGGAGCGTGACTGGTGGCTGATGGAGTTGAAGACTGACTTCGCACTCGACCCCATTCGTGCCGACCCACGATTTGCTGAACTGGTGCGGAAGGTGGGGTTGCCGCAGTAACGAAGTTCGAATCGGATTCAAGCTCTTTATCTCGCTCTGGAAAGACGCCGACCCCGACATCCCCATCCTGAAAGAAGCCAAGGCGGAGTACGCGAAGCTGCAATAGCAGCGTGGCAAACTTACAGCCATGCCCGACCTGCTTGCACAAGAATTGTCAACTGACACTATCAGGCGTTTACACTCATTGAGAATTGGGTCGCCCAGCCTCGATCAATGAGTGTAATGGGGATGTTATGCCAACCGTCAAACGACTGAATTCACCGATGCCATGTACAACCTTCCCGAGTCAGAACTTCACAAACAATTTGCCCGGTCAGCGCGTTTTCTTCGTTCGGCTAGTCCTTCTCCTCCGACGAACCTTCGCCCCCCAATGTGCCCGCAAGGGAGCGAGAGGGGTTCTGTATCGTATTTAACAGTCTCGTCGCACAAGATTGCCACTTCCAGTTGGGCGGAGGGCAATCCACATAAGCTACGCCATCCGGGAGACGAAGAATCTTCCCGTAATGGCATTCCCAACAAGACTGCGGCTCCGGCTCGGAGGTGGACCACCGACCATCGACTTCCTTGCCTTGACGAAAGGGCCGGCGGGCCATAGTCTTACCCCCACTTGCCCGACGATTATCCTCTCGATGCCAGCGGAGGTCAATGCCCTGCCGACGAGTGTCGGTGATCGTTTTCGGTTAAGCGGAGGCTATTGGATCAATCTATGCAATCCCATGGCTAGGCCAGCAACAACGAGGGCGACAGCGACGAGCACGAGCCGGGTCTTGAGAAGTGTTAGCTGGGGAGCGGTCACGGGCGAATCATACGCCAGCATCGACATAAAGGATAGGCATGCCCAAACCTTTCTGGCCCCCTACCGTAACTGTTGAAATCAGGCGATTACACTCATTGAGAACTGGGTAGCCCCGGGGCCTGGGTCAATGAGTGCTATCGGGATTTTTCGCCAACTCACGGCTCTTGCAGGTACTCGATGTCGATAGGTCCCACCTTCGCTTCTTTCTTGAAGACTCGCGCCTTTGAAGAGAAGACGATTCGCAACCTCTGACCGGACAGCCACTCTGGTTGCGCCACGAAGCGCGTCGCGCCATGGTTGTCATCGGCAATGAATGCGTTCGCTGCGCCTCTCGACAATGACTTGGAGACTGGCAGAACGCTGATTTGCAAATTGCTCCCCGTAGTTACTCCGCAGTTCCGATCAAAACTCACGTACTTCCACTGACCATCAGGAGAAACGTGTTCTGCCGGAGCTTCGTTTTGACAGTCTTTGCAGCTCACCATGAGGGTCAGGCAGGCAAAGATAAACAGAACAGTTGCTTGGCGCATCCTAGGATGATAGTGCATGCCGGCTGTGAATAGGCGTTAGGACTCAAAACCCCTCGGCAGGGGTCAATGAGTGTAATGGGGATGTTACGTCAAGAATCCGTTTGACCGCGCTGTTTGCTACTGCCGCGTAACACGAAGCCCGAGACTAGCTGCTCCCCCCAATACTGTTGTGCGAGGTTCGTTGCGATGAGTCGCGTCAGCCAATCGGCTTTTTGCTTGTCTGTACCGCCTTTGAAAAATAGAGGCGGGTTGCACTGCTTTTTCTTAGCGATTCCCCGCATGAGCAGTCTACCTCTCTAGTGCAATCATAGCTATTGGAACACAGGCAATTCCAATCGTTGAGATTTGGCACCGAGGTCAGTGAGTGTAATGGGGATTTTGCGACAGCTATCCAGCTAACGGACAGGTTTAGCCACGACTCAAGAGTGCGTCGTGAATCACAAATGTCTTTAAGACACTACCGGCTTTAGCGAGTCCGAAGCTCTCGACAGCACTATCGGCAAGATCTATGCGTCACCTGTGTCAGCTTCGGAACTACCTCTTGCTAACCTGGGACTTTAAGACCTCGGGAGGGCCGACATCTGGCGGCATTTCTCCCGTCAGGGAATTCAAGAACGCTTGCAGATCGCTGCGCTCCTGCCCTGACAGGAAGTCCAACACGTGAATTTCCTTGTCCAGATTGGGATTGGAGTTGCCTGCTCCGATATAAAAGTCGATGACCTGCTTCAGATCTTTCAAGCTGCCATCGCTCATATAAGGCGCCCGCAGCGCAATATTTCGCAAGCAAGGCGTTTTGAACTTCGCTTTGTCTGCTTCGTTGTGGGTTACAGCGTATAGACCAACATCAGTAAAGTCTCCTGCGCTTACGCCGACTCCTACATTATGAAACTGGTTATCCGTAAATAAGGCGTACTTCTCTCCGACCGTGTGACAGGAGGCGCAATCACCTTTTTTTTTCGAAGTGAACACAACGTATCCGCGCTTTACCGCTGCGTTGACCGCGTTTTTATCATGTCCATATTTCCAGCGATCGAAAGGTGAGTTGCCGCTGATCACGGTGCGCTCGAAGGAAGCAATGCTCTTCTCCACCATTTCATAGGTAATCGATCTCGGACCCCAGGCTTCGGCAAATTGTTCACGATAGCTAGGGTCGGCATTCAGCCTTTGCTCGACAGTTACCAGCGTATTGGCCATCTCAACCGGGTTCTGGACTGGGCCTTCCGCTTGGGTCTCTAGACTGGGAGCACGACCATCCCAGAACTGGACTTTGAAATACGCGGCATTCACTACCGGCGGAGAGTGGCGAGTTCCGGTTTTCTTACCCACCCCTTCCGAAACCGGCCTGGAATCGGCAAAACCGAATTGCGGGCTATGGCAAGAGGCGCAAGAAACGCTCTTATCCAGCGAGAGAATCGGATCATAGAAAAGACGGCGGCCCAGCGCGATGGTTTCTGCAGTTGGAGGATTATCGGATGGAATTAGCACAGGTGGAAGCCCCAGTGGAGCCTTGATCTGCACTACCTTGCCGACGGGCATCACTGGCGCGGCTGGTTGATTTCCGCCTTGAAGCAGCAGGCCAGAAGCAAGAACTGCGATGAGGATGACGAAGAAAAACCTGACTGAATTCATAGGAACCTCCAAGGAGTGGAGACTCCGGCTTTCGCTTGCAATAATGAGTTACGACCGGCAGACTAAATTGCTCTGGAGCGCCGGAGCCTGACGGGTTGTTAAGTCTGCAGCAACACAATCGTAGTCCAATTCGGCGCGCCCAGTTGGTGATGCTAATCACGGTTAGCGGTGACTGTCACAACCTGACGAAAAACGAGCTGGTCGGACCAGAAGGTGGATCGTTGATGGAATCATTGATGTAACCGGGCGGTATCACTCATCGAGAATTGGGCAGCCCCCGGACTCACTAAGAATCGGGCCGACCTGGGTTAATGAGTGTAATGGGGATTTTTCACCAAGCACGAACCCGGTCCCGAATGCCCGGCACTTATCGTAGATTGAAGAAAAATGCTGGAGTAATGCAACTCGCGGGGCAGGGGCCGCCTTCCTACCGGCCAGGCGGTCTGACCATGAAAAAGTACGGCTTAGCCTCTTTTCTCTTCCTTCTCTCCCTGGCTATCGCACTCACGTTTGCCTGCGGTTCTCCGGCAGTGTCTCATGTCCTTCCCAGTTGCAATTCCGCTCCGACTGCCTCGAATGACGGCATGCCTGAGTCTATTACGCTGTGCCCCGCCAGCGCTGAGGGACAGGATTATCCTGATGGGCAAGTTCAGTTCATTGCTATCGGATCCTTCCAGACTTCGCCTTCCCCGGCTTTGCTGAAACCTCAGGTTTGGGGGGCTTGTCAGAATAACGCTCCCACAACCGCAGTCTCGATCTCAAACCTCGGCTTGGCGCAGTGTAAAAGCGGGGCATCCGGCACATACAGCGTATTTGCGTCCGACATGACCAACTGCCTGGCGATCGGCCCGTGTGGAACGGGGTGCTTCGTCAGCGCCTACGCTGAATTAACCTGCCCGTGAACTCGCCATCTCCTGGTTACGCCAACAATCACGAGTGAGTCCCGCAATACAAGAGGCGCGCCAAGCTCGTTGCTTATGTGGTCAATGAGTGTAATGATTCCATAACAATGTCGGCTCCCAGGCCCGAGTAAACTTTGGAGGCGCAAACCAACCAAAGGGCTCGGAGGAAAGGAGCCGAACATGCTGATTATAGGTTGTGACTATCATCCGGGCTTCCAGCAAATTGCGTTCGTAGATACGGACACGGGTGAGCTGAATGAACGGCGGGGGGTCATCGCGAACAGGCCGAGCAGTTTTACCAGGGACTCAAGCAGTGCGATGTGGCGGTGCGAGTGGGGATGGAAGCCAGCGGGCACTCGCGCTGGTTCGAGCGATTGCTGCGCGACCTGCAGTTTGATTTGTGGATTGGGGATGCCGCGGAAATTCGTACGAAACGGGTGCGGAAGCAGAAGACCGATCGGCAGGATGCGCAATTGTTGTTGCGCTTGATGGTGGAAGACCGTTTTCCGCGAATCTGGGTGCCCGACGCGGCGAATCGGGACATGCGGCAACTGCTGTGGCATCGGCATCAATTGGCGCAGATGCGCACGCGGGTGATGAATCAGTTGCACGTGGTCGCACTCAACGAAGGTCTGCGGCGTAAGAAGGCACTGTGGCGGCCGACAGGTCGCAAGGAACTGGAATCGATCGCACTGGCTCCCTGGGCCAGGCGACGACGTCAAGACTTGCTCGACCTACTCGACCAACTGACACCGAAGATCCAGGAACTGACGCAAGCCTTGGAAGAAGAAGTGGAGAAGCGCCCGGTGACGCAACGGATGATGACGCATCCCGGCGTGGGCCCGCTGACGGCCTTAGCCTTCGAGTTAGTGATTGGAACTCCGGAACGCTTTCACTGCGGGAAACAGATAGCCAGCTATGTGGGTTTGGTTCCGACGGAAGAGTCCAGCGGAGATCGTCGTCGACTGGGACACATCAGCAAGCAAGGCAACGCACTGCTGCGTTTCCTTCTGGTGGAAGCGGCGCAGGTCACGGTTCGCAGCCTGCCCGAGTGGCGCAGCAAGTTTTTTCACCTTGCCATGCGGCGCGGCCGAAAGATCGCCAAGGTAGCGATGGCCCGAAAGCTGGCGGTGCATCTGTACTGGATGTGGCGCCAAGGCCATGACTACGGCCAACTGCAAAAGCTCGGTTCGCACGCGGGAGAGCCCGGACATCCCGATGGTGGGCAGTAAGTCACCGACGTAATGATTGGGCATCCCGCTCCCCCTCGCCGGGGAGTCTGAACAAATAATCATGATCGCAGTTCGTGACCGAAGAGATGGCTGGGTCGGACCGAGTTCCAGACCCTAACGATTAGAAGCGAGCCCAAGGTTGGAACGCGCAAGCCATCCACGAGAGCGAAATGGCGCTCTTCTTCGAGTGCATGCTGAAGTGTGTGCACATGGGGCTTGACACCGCCGACATTGTTAGAGATGGGATGTTTCATCATTTATCCTACCGGTAAAGCGTGGGAAGCTCCCCATGAAGAAGAAATCGATGCTTATAGCAGTTCTTTTGGCTTGTTCGGGTGCCGCGCAGAGTGCCCAAACTGAAGCCACCGAAAGTACTCCTTCGCAATGCGTGTTTCATCGTGCCGAGAATCACTTTGTGGGATCTTGCGGCCCTCTGTTCGACCAGAGACCGACGCTGACCATTCGGTCTGCAACGGCGATCACCACGGGAGTTTGGCGTGACGACATTCGCCCCGCTTCGGTTTGGACTGGTGACATGACTGACGAGGGGTATCCGAATGATCAGATTGAGCTTGAGATTTACGAGGGCGGGTGGGGTGTTCTAAGGACGGTATACGGCTGGTTCCCAGTTATGCGTTTCGTGGCTTCGCAGACCGTGACTTTCGATCTTGACGGCTCCAAAGAAGTGAAACCCAACATACTGGATCAGAAGATCGTACAGCAGGCTGCGGAAATTCTTTCGACAGAGAAAGCGTGGAACCGCGCGGATAATCGTGAATGCCCGCCAAACGCGACGACATGGAGTATCTATTGCGCATTGGAGAAAGCGACCATTGCCGTGACCGGGGGATTTCACCACCGGCGTCCGGCGATGGAAGTCGTTCGTACCATCATCGACGAACGCGCTGCGACGCGCAATTATCACCACCGTCTAATGGATTACAACAATGATCCCACAACTCACCTGAGCGACGTTCAAAGTCTCTTCCAAGAAGCGCTGACACGGATGGGAAAGCACTGACCGCCGAGAACCAGCAGGTAACTTCTGCAATCAGGCGATTACACTCATTGAGAATTGGCCGGGTCCGGGTCAATGAGTGTAATCGGGATTTTTCGCCAATCATCGTCGTCAGCAATCACTACAAGAGGGTTCACAATCCTGGCTTGTGCCCGATGCCAGAAGAAAACCGTGCCAAGGGATTTCTGTGCTGGGCCGATGAGGGTACAGCGGACGGGGATGAATCGGGTGGCAGCGGTATTTGGCTTTCGAGCGGTGAAGTTGTCGTATCAACCAGCGGGGCGGAGGCGTTCAGGGGACCGCCGCAGGATTCGCAAGGTGTGGATCGAAGCTCGACTGTCTTGCCATCTTTCACCAACAACCAAAACTGCCACCAGTGCGCCCCGGGGGCGACGAAACCGACCGACGCTGGGTCCTTGATTCCCGGTCCGCTTATATTCACTCGGTACTTGCCGTCAGGCACATCTTCGAAGCGCACGCAACCATTCGAGTCTGTGATACCGCTTTTAGTTCCCCTATCGCGATCTAGATCGGTTAGGCTCACGCTCGTGTTGGGAAGCCCTTTTCGATTTGCCCCTAAGACCTCAACCACGAATGCTTTCGCCGCTTCGACCTGCCGCGACCGAGACAGGGGCGGAACATCCTGCGCGGCGACAAAGCTCAACCCTATTACCGTCGCCAACGCCATTCCCGCCGCAGTTCGAGTCTTGCTCGACATATCCGTTAGTACGATTAAACACCGCTCGCGGTCAGTTTGGAAGCGACTGTTGTAACCAGGCGTTAGCACTCATTGAGAATGGCAGACTGGGATTAATGAGTGAAATGGCAATTTAACATCAACTACAAACCGCGACTGGTCGTTGCGGATCTTAAAGTAGGTGGTATGCAGCCAGGTGAAGTGGGCTGTTTCCGATTCGAGCGAAGGATTCTCGCAGGCCACTCCGAGTTGCGGAGCTTCTCCCCGCCTGATTTTGCTCCCATTCGGCGGCATCCCTAACAGCCCAGATTCAAGGAGAATGGTACGGGCTGCGATGTGGGTTCGATAGTAACCGAGGTAACAGCAGAGCATGCGGATCTGAACTAGCCGGCCGGGATCAATGAGTGTAACGGGGATGTTTCAACAGACTGGCCCAGCGGTGTCGCCACGTGGCACGCAGGAGCTATTCACGAAAGTTGTTACGAGGACTAGGTTTGGAATCGAGCAGCGCTTTGGGGAGGGCTGTTCAGCGAAGCGTCCCGTACTCGAAAGAGTTTCGGGCGCTTTCGTTTTATGGGAGTGTGTCCTCAGTCATTCCCACAACCCCATCAATGAGTGAAATGGGGATTTAACGTCAACTACGAGCCAGGGCCCAGTGCTCAATGGAAAGACAGTCCTCTAAAATGCTCCAGGGGGAACTTTTAAGGCCAGAAGTCCGTATAGTCTCCAGCCGACACTTGTTGGTAATGTTAGGGGCCGGTCTTGAGAAATCGATCGTTAACAATAGCTGCGCTCATCGTTCTAAATGTTTGGTCCACCGCGCAGGCTCAGCGCGTTGTTGATCAAGGTACGGTAATCGAGAATGTCACTCTGATCTCACCGGAACGTGCCGTTCCGCTGCTTCATGCTGATGTTGTTGTCCGCGATGGCAGGATCGCTGAAATCGGCACGAACCTGGTTCCCGGTCGGAGTGCGCGGTGGATAGACGGCAGTGGCCGATTTCTCATACCCGGACTGATCGATTCCCACGTGCATGCTGGGCATTCCGCAGCGCTGGATGACGACGCAATCGATGCCCATCCGGAACTTTGGGCCGCTTATCGCGCTCAAGTTCCCCGCGCCTATCTCGCCTTCGGCTTTACGTCCATCGTCGATCTCGACCTCACGCGAAGCGACAAGGCGTGGTTTGAGGGCACGCCATTGCATCCGCGCTTCTACTCGTGTGGCAGAGGAATAAAGGTCGCTGGCGGATATATGGTATTGAATGTTCCACCGCTCTCATCGCCGAATTTTCCCAACCTGGTCTATGAACCGAAAGAAGCGGGACATTGGCCCAAAACAATGGACCCTCGCGACTACACGGCGGAACGTGCGGTGTCACGCGCAGCGGAAGCCGGAGCCATTTGCGTTAAGGCCTTCGTGGAACCCGGATTCGGCATGTTCAACTGGCCCTATTTTCATACCGAGACGCTGCAAGGGATCCAGGCCGCCGCTAGAGAGCGCAAGTTGGTGCTCATCGTTCATGCCAATAGCGTCGACAGTTGGCGGTCAGCGCTCGATGCTCATGCTGACATCATCGCGCACGGTCTCTGGGTTTGGCCGGGCGATTTCGGCAATTCCGTGCCGCCTCCAGGCGCAAACAATGTGATTGCTGAGGCGGCGCGTTCAGGCACGCATGTGCAGCCGACGCTGCAAACAGTTGCCGGGGAGCGCGCGATGATCGATCCCAGCCTGCTCAACGATCCCAGACTCGCGTTTGCACTGCCTCCGGCGGTGGTAGGTTATTTGCGGTCGGCTGAAGGGGCGAAGGCCCGCACTGCGCTGCTTGAGGAATATCGCAAAGCTTCTCCACCGCCCGGCTTTGAGCCGTTGCTCAGCGCCGCAATTGAAAGAACGCGAGCAACGTTCAAAATCATGCTGCAGGACCATGTCTTTCTTGTTTTCGGAAGCGACACTCCCGGCGTTGATGGCTTCGGCAATCCGCCAGGGCTGAACGGGCGGCTTGAATTGCAGAATTGGGCGGATGCCGGTGCTCCGCTATCCCTGATCCTGCGCGCCGCGACACTCGACAACGCAACGGCCTTGGGACTGTCGCACGAACTAGGTTCCATCGAGGTTGGAAAGAGAGCTGACTTGCTCCTGCTCAAGGAAAATCCACTCGGGAATGTTTCGGCTTATGACTCGATAGAAAAAATCTTTCTCAATGGCGAGCCAGTCGCGCGAGAAGCGCTGCGGGCACGCAATTAACGAAGAGCAATTTACAGTCCAAGTCAATGTCATTCACAAGTCGGCGATTTCTAGTTTGGGCAAACTCCGAAGTTACCTGTTGTTACCAGGCGATTACACTCATTGAGGGGAATGGGGGCCGAACCTGGCAGAGTCAATGAGTGAAATGGGGATGTTACGCCAGTCGGCAGAAACATGGCCGCCGGGGTCAACGGGTCGCAGCGTCCGCCCGGCAAAGATTGACCTCCACGTCGGTTGCCAGCCACGGAACATTCTGGAATTTCCGAGCAGCCTTTGCTAGAAAAGCGGGCTTGTGCAGCATGACCGTAATCTCCTGCATATCATCAGGCGTGAACCATGTGCAGTAGCCTGATTGCTGTTGGTTTCCATCTCCATCTTTCCCCGGTTGCCAAGGCTCGCATTTCGAGAGTTTGACTTGAGCGGCGACTGCCAGATTCCATTGTTTTCGAGAATCCTCATAAGCCAACCACCCTACCTGCGCCATGTCCGACGCTCTCCAAACGTCCTTTCCTGCCTCGACTCGTGAAAGTGATTCTGTCGCGGCAGTCCTGTCTTCCGGTTTGTACCTCCTGTAGAAATTACAAAAGATGTGGTCGGACGTTGGGCGCGGAGGAGAGGTCGGTCGGCACGCTTCGCGGATGAACGAGCTTGACGGCGTCATCTCCGTCGTTTGGTGGGGCTTCTGGATGAAACCGCCCGCAAATTTGTAGAATAGTGTCATGTCGGGCGAAATCCAACCCCTGTCGCCAAGACCCGCACTAGCCTTGATTGTCTCGCCCCAATGCTTTGCGACGAACGGGAAACACTCTTTGAAGTTTTCACGCAGCGAACATCCCGGAATGTCCGCCAGAGCTTTCAGTTCCTCCTCTGTGGGCTGCCAACGCTCCGAAGTACACTGATATGTTCCTCCTGCTGGGACGCTGGTTCTCTTGGACGACAGCTTTGTAATCTGCTCGACGACAAGAAGGTGGCAGCACTGTTCCATTCCGAAACCACCCTTCGCGCCGGAGAAAAATCTCCCTCGGAGGGTCGCGGTCACTTCGTAGAAAAGACACTCCGAGCCGCAGTCTTGACCGTTCGGCATCCGGAAGCGGATCGCGCCGACATCGTTCACAAATTGATCGAAAAGAATGTCATGGACGATAGGGATGGCGATGCCCCTAACCTGAACATTGACACCCGGCTGCTTGGGGAGGAAGTTCCCGATGTCCCAAAACTGCGCAGGCGACGTTACGTCGCCCCCGATGTCCAACCACACTCCAGCCTGAGTGTGGGGTTTGCAGGAAGCATCGATGAGGAAATCAAATTTCCCGACGTAGATACGTCCGCTGACCTCGACTTCTTCGCGGTCGTAAACGTTTGGATGGCTTTCCAATTGGCAAACGGTCAGGCGAATCGGTGATTGGGAGGACGGTGCGGCCAACACTGATTTGGCTGCGCAGAGACAGCAAGCCAGAGTTACGACACAGCAGAAGGTGTGCCTATCGATCCGCATAACCAGAAGATTAGCGCACAACCGCACCGCCCCCGCAAGATAGATGACGAAAACAGGCGTTAGCACTCATTGAGAATTGGGTAGCCTCAGCCCGGATCAATGAGTGTAATCGAGATTTTTCCACAGCTAGGAACGCCCTTGTTGTGCGAGGGCCGGAGCTGGGCTAACATTCCCCTTTCGCTGAAATTCAGGACCTTGCGGCAAGAAGGAGGTTCACGTGCTAATGGTGAGAAGTGTCTCCTGCCGACTGGTTGTGTCGGCCCTGTTGGTTTCTTTGGCCGTGCCTGCGCTGGGGTCGGATTTCTGGGCAAAGAAGCCGTACCAGCAATGGTCTAAAGATGAGACAGGCCGGATGCTGGAAGAATCGCCTTGGGCCACCACTTTATCGCTGGGCGGCGTTGAGAACGTCCTAACCGGCAGCAACGCATCGACTGCACAGGTGAATCCGGGAGCACCACGCGGGCAATCGGGTACCCCCAGCCACGGCGAAATGGAGACCAGCCCAACCATCAGTTACAACATACAGTTTCGGTCGGCAGAGCCAATTCGAGAAGCAGTGGTGCGCTCCTCCGAACTGAACTCGCATTACGATGCGATGAGCGCGGAGCAGAAAACAGCCTTTGACGCCAATGCGGCCAAGTTTCTGGCCGTCAAGTTCGCCGACCGCGTCCTGGTTTCCGTGACCTTTACGTCCAACGTCCAAGACTATGAGAGTCAGTTGCGTACATACTGGGGGGAGAAGAGCCTCCCGACGCTCAGTATGTCGGTCTTTCTGGATGCCGGTAAGGAGAGGCTCAGCTTAATCAGCTACACCTCTAAGGATGATACCTTCCAGTTCGTCTTCCCGCGTCCGACGAAGGTCAGTCCGGATGAAAAGGTCGGCGTGGAATTTATTCACCCCAAAATCGGCCGAATCGGGCAGCAGCGGATACTCCAGGAGTTTAGCTTGAAAAAAATGCTGGTGAATGGAGAGCCCGTGTTCTAACGACGCCCGGCGGTCAACCCTCGGCCAGGATCCTCGTCTCCTCTTCCGACGGCGAACGTTCCTTGTTACTTGCCTCTGTACGAGAGTGTTCTGCCCATATGTTGAAAACAGGCGATTACACTCAAGTTCCGAATCGAGCCTTTCCGCCATCAGCCGCGCGGAAGCAGGGCGCGAGGATCAGCAGCCCTCACTTCTTTAAAAAGTGCTCCTCAAAAAGATGCTTTGACCGCTCCGCGCCTTCGTCCGTCAGCATCACCGACTTCGCCTTGCTCACTGGATCATCAATGTAGCCGCTCTCGTGCAGGCGATTCAGGACATCCCAATCATGGCTCTTCCACGCCCGCAGCCCGTGCTTGTCTTTGAACGTCGTCAGGTACAGCAGAGCCAACGTGAACTCATCGACCTTCTCTTTGTCGATTTCCATTCTGTTCTCCTGTGCAACCCAGTGCATCCGCTGCGCGGTCTTTCATCGTCCCAAAGCTGCGGCACGGGAGGCCGTCGCTATGGGCAAAAAGAAAGTCCAGCTGAATTATCGTCGCAGAACGCTCCGACTGCCAGACCTCGATCATTGCAAGCTAGCCGTGCTCAACAGCCTCGGTTCACCCGGTTCGCGTCGCGTCTACGAGTTCGCCCTCGATCAATTCATAGCATGGTACCGCTCTGAGCCTCGGCTCGCCTTCAACCGGATCGTGGTCACCCGCTACCGCATGTACCTCGAATCACGACATCTGGCCGCCAACACCATCAACCAGCAGCTTGCCGCCGTGCGCCGCCTGGCCAACGAAGCCGCCGACGCTGGCCTCCTCAGCCCCGAACTGGCGGCGGGAATCAGCCGGGTGAAGGGGGTAAAGCAGCTAGGCTTCCGAGTCGGGAACTGGCTCAGTGCCGACGAGTGCTCGGCGGTTCTTAGAAGGGCTTATGGTACGACCATGCGAGCGAAGCGCGATTACGCCATGCTGGCAGTGCTGTTTGGCTGTGGGCTGCGGAGATCGGAACTCGTGGGGCTGGAGGTGAACGATATGCAGGTACGACAGGCCACTGGGCTATCGTGGATCTGATCGGGAAGGGCGGACACATACGTACTGTGCCGATTCCAGACTGGGTCAAGGCCGCACTGGACGAGTGGATAGCGGCGACGGGAATCAAGGAGGGGAGGATATTCCGGGCGGTCGCCAGAACTGGAAAAATGTGGGGCAGTCGCCTCTCGCAGAACGTCGTCTGGTACGTGGTCAAGGGCTGCTGCGAGAGGGCCGGGCTGCAGCACATCGCGCCCCACGACCTGCGCCGGACCTGCGCGAAGCGTTGCCACACCAGCGGCGGCGAGATCGAGCAGATTCAGTTTCTGCTCGGCCACGCCTCGGTTCAGACCACGGAACGCTATCTGGGATGCAAGCAGAACCTAGGACATCCCGTAAATGACTTGTTCCGCCTAGGAAACGTTGCGGTTGCCGTGCAAGTGAGTTTGTGGCACGAACCGGAAGGCCAAACCACGAAAACACGATGTGGGCAGCTAGATAAAATATCAGTCGATGAAAGCAGTGGCCGTCAAGAAGGGTCAGATGAGAGAGCGGGCACCCGCTGCCGAGGAAATGGGCACGCTTCGGTGTGACGCTTGCGGCGAGGAGTTCGTTATCTTTCATGACCCCGCATTCATGGACAAGAAAGCCGCGGAGCGACAAGCACACTGGCTCGAAAAGGTTCTTGCTGAGGAACACGAACGCGAACGGAAGCACGCGGATCGGATCGAACTGCCAGATCAGTACCCCAACAGGGGAACTTGAGCGTAATCGCCTGATTACAACAGCTGATGGTGAACTTCCCACAAGCCGACTTATCATTACTGATCTGCATATCCCAATCTGGATTACTTCCGGATAGCCGACAATCCACCCGCGACGCGCAGTGGCGTGTCCATTTATTCCCCGCAGAATCGGGCTCCACCTGAGCCTAGAGCCCAAAAGGCGTGAGCTGTACCTGCATTGGCTTACCAGATGCGGACGCGGTCTGCTGGGGCGAGATAGAGCTTGTCTCCGGGTTTCACATCGAATGCCGTGTACCATGCGTCGAGATTGCGCACCGTAGCCGGCCGGAACTGGTCGGGGGGATGAGTGTCGGTCATTACTTGCTGGCGCAGAGAGGCCTCAGTCGACTTTGATGCCCACGTCTGTGCGAAGCTAAGGAAGAACTGCTGGTCGCCCGAGAAACCGTTCTGGACGGGAGCCACCTTGTCCGCGAGGGAGGCATGGTATGCGTCGTAGGCAGCGGAAATGCCGCCGAGGTCGGCGATGTTCTCATCAAGGGTTTGCTTACCATTCACAGCAAGGTCCGGAAAAGGTTTGTAAGTATCGTACTGCGCGACAAGGCTCGCGGCGGCGGCGTTGAAACGCACGAGGTCGGCGGGTTTCCACCAATTCCGCACACGCCCTGTGGAATCGAATGCGCTGCCTTGGGTGTCAAAGGTATGGCTGATTTCGTGCCCGATGGTGCGGCCAATGGCACCGTAGTTCGCCGCAGCGGGAGCCTGCGGGTCGAAGTTTGGAGGTTCGAGATACGCGGCGGGAAAGATGAGTGCGTTTTGCAGGGGCAATTCAGTGGCATCTACGGTCTGCGGTGCCTCACTCCACGCCCTGCGATCAACCGGATGGCCAAGGCGGGCGACATTGCGCTGGTAGTCAAACAATCCACCGCGCCAAAGATTGTCGAAAATGTCATCCGCCTTGACTTCGTAGGCCGAGTAGTCGCGCCAACTGTCCGGGTAACCGACTCCCACATAGAGATTATCGAGCTTGGTTTTAGCTTCAGCCTTCGTCGCAGAATCCATCCATGAGAGCGAATCAATCCGCTGCCGAAACGCGGCGACGATGTTCGCAACCATAGCCTCAATCTGGACCTTGGTCTCGCGTGAGAAGTAGCGCGTGGCGTACGTTTGCCCGACGGCGTCCGCGAGCACGCCCCGGCCTACAGGCATAGAAGTTCCAGCCCAGTTCAACGGGTTGCTGACGAGTTCGACGCCGCGCTGCCAGCGCGGACTCTGTTCCGGTGTACCGGACAGGGTCTTACCGAAGAAAGCAAAGTGCTCGTCGGCGAAGCCTTTGGGCAGAACGTCGGCGTAGTCCTCAATCAAGTGGAAGGCCAGCCAGTCTTTCCATGTGTCGAGCGCCGTGGATGCAACGAGAGCGGACTCTCCGGTGAAGGCTGAGGGCTGCCAGACAATGAAACTCGCTTGATGGCTGAGAGCCGCGCCGCGAAAGTATTCTGCCCAGTCGAGCCCCGGGGCGTTGACGGCGAAATCGGCTTGCTTCCAAGTGTTGTTCGCCTTGTGGATGTCGTGCTGACCCGCCAAGGGAATATGTTTTTCGGCGATGGTGTGCTCCAGTTCGACGATGTGTGCGGCGCGGGAGTCGCTGCCGCTGAATTCCGCGAGCCTCAGCATCGTCGCGACGTGCGCCTGATACTTGCTGCGTAGGTCGCGCATTTGTGAGCTATCGGCAACATAGTATTCGCGGTCGGGCATTTCGAGGCCACCTTGTAGCAGGTAGGCGGTATAGTGCTCGGGGTCGTTAAAGTCGGGTGCGACCCACAGTCCAAAAAGGTTCGGCGTATGAAAGCAGCCACAGTTCAGGGCATCAACATCCGACCGGAGGCTCTCGCCCAAAGCCCGCGCCAATGCGTGCTTGTCGCGGATGGCAGCAATGGCGTCGAGTCGTGGGCGAAGCGCAGCGAGGCCTTTGGTTTCGATGGCGGCCTCGTCCATGTAGGAGTAGTAAAGGTCAGCAATTTTTCGGGTATTGGAACCAGCAGGCGCGTTGGCTTTGTCTGCTTCTTCGATAAGCGCAGCGATGCGCTTTTGGCGTAGATCAATTAGGGAGTCGAAGACTCCAATCTCGCTGCGGTCGGGAGGGATTTCGGTGCGCTTGATCCAGTCGCCGTTGGCGTAGCGGTAGAAATCGTCACCCGGCTTGACCGAGCGATCCATGTTAGCGACGACAATGCCGTGAGCTTCCGACGTGCTCGCTTCCTGAGAATAGGCAGCGAGCGGGACTAGGGCGACGAGAGCACATACAGCGGCTCTCCGAGGCAACAATCCAAGTTGGACGCAGTGGGACTTCATGTCTTTATCGCAGCTTCGTTTCGGCCCCACACACCGATTCGTGCCAGTGGTCTGGGTCGAACAACCCAAGCTGCAAACTTACGTCCCACCCGTCATTGAGCGCCCATTCTTCCGCGAGTTTCCCGTCTTCAATGCGAAACACAATGTCCTCCTGCATAGTCAGCGTTCGTCCTTTGTTCGGAATGGTTGGCGAGATGTGCGGCACCGCGTCGAGGTCTCTCGCTTGTTTTCCGCCAGCCCAAGAGCGCACCGCCACATAATCCCCCTCGGCAACAACGATTTCTGAATGCTCACTCCATCCGGAGAAGTCCGTATGCGTTACACTTGCGTCATCCGCCATTCCATCGGATCCTGTCGTTCGGTTGCCCAGCCAGTCATGCACGATAAACTTCTGCGCGTAAATTTGGTGCGCCAGCTTAGCCCTGTCTTCTTTGTTTTCTCCACTGAACAACTGATACACCAGCCGCACCAACTCCTTATTCTTCTCAAGTCGCCGATTCTCCCTCGCCAGCCCCAACCTGTATCCTCCGGCCATGCCGAGGGCCGCCGCCAATATGACGACAAGCATCCACATCAGCTTCATAAGCTCCTCCAAATAAACTACTGCGGCAGCCCCACCTTCCGCACCAACTCGGCAAAGCGTGGGTCGGAACGTATGGGGTCGAATGAGGAATCCGTCTTTAATCCTAGTAAATCCTGCTCGTGTTCCTGAAACGAAGTTTCTAGCCACCGGAATGCCTGATCCTTTTCTCCCAGTTCGGCATACATCGTGGCTATGCTGTACGCAGACGCTCCTCCCGCCTTGCGTTGTGCCAGCATTATCTCAACGCCTTTGCGAAGTGCTCCTTCTCTGCCCCCGGAAAGAAATCCTTGTTCCATCGCTGAGGCGTATTCAGCATCACTCCGCTCACCGGAAAGCTGGCTCCCAACCTTGTATTCTTCGATGGACTGCGAATACATTCGCTTCCTCCAATATGCATCTGACAGGCAATAGTGGGCCATGGAGAATCTTGGGTTCTCATCAGCCAATTTCTTACAGACTCCGATAGCCTCGTCGTACTGTCGTATGAAGATGTGATCGGCTCCGAAGTCGCGCCTGATGATCAGTGACATCGGATCGAGCTTAGAGGCACGAGTGATTTCAGCAAGGGCCCCTTGCTCCCTGTTCCCAAGCTCGAACAAACACTCTGCATACCACTGGTGCACCGTAGCGTCGTTCGGGTCAAGTTCTA
This sequence comes from uncultured Acidobacteriaceae bacterium, assembly GCA_963786075.1. Classification (GTDB taxonomy): domain Bacteria; phylum Acidobacteriota; class Terriglobia; order Terriglobales; family Acidobacteriaceae; genus Sulfotelmatobacter. Next base: position 67,110 of record CAWAYA010000024.1, read on the forward strand.
TCGCCTTCTTGAACTCGGTCTCTCCTCCCGCAAAATCCCATTCATGCACAAACTTGGTGTAACCGAGAACAGCGTGCGGACGCCCTAAAGTCGCGTCCAACTCCAGCGCCTTGCGGGCGGCGGCATTCGCGTTCGGGACAGCTTCGCTCGAACCACCCCCGTAGTCAGGCACCACGGCATAGGCGGATGCTAGCCCTGCGTACGCCAGAGCGAAGCCGGGGTCTTTGGCGATGGCTTGATCGAAATAAGAGACAGCGGTCTCAAGGTCTGGAAGGGTTCGCTTGTCCCAGTAGGAGCGCCCCTTCAAGTACAACTCATAAGCTTCCTGATTTTTCGTGCCTTGTTTGCTGATCTGCTGCTTCCCAGAGGGGCTGAGTTGTTGACCGTTCGGGTTAGCGGCGAAGAGGGTACTGGCAGAGATGCAAAGCGCAACCAACAGGCAGGTGAAGTAACGCATGTTTTGTCCTTCGTGAATGGACGGTAGACACGACTCGGTCGGACAGCATTCTACCCCTTGCGGCCCGCTGGTTCCTGCAAGATGTCGGGGTTGAGGAAGGTCAAATTGTAAGGCAATCCACGTCCGCGTAGAATCCCACATGTCCAAACGGAGGGTGCATGGCGATTCGCGATCATCTTGCGTCGTTGGGTCTTCTCGTGACCGTAACGTTATCCGCTCAGACCACTTCCGCTCCAGCCCAGACTCTTATTGGGCAAGGGTGGGGCGTCGATCACGTCGGTATTGGAGTTCGTGACCTCGCCCAAACCCAACACGACTACGAACAGCTTGGTTTCAAGGTCAGCAAGGGCGGTCACTTTCCCGGAGGTCTTTCCAATTGCAGCGTCAGTCTCCAAAATAACAGCTATCTGGAACTGCTCGCGGTCAGCGGAGGCTCGCCCAGTGCGCACAGCGATGCGTCCGAGGTCGCTGAGTTCGCGACGAAGCACGAAGGCGCTATGTTCCTTGGCATCGACGTTTCGTCCGCCAAAGCTGCGGCGGACTACCTGAAAGCCCACAACTTCGATGTTACGGGCCCAGACCCCGGCAGCATCATGAAAGAGGGTGAGACCACGCCGCCTCCCCCGATGTGGTATGACGTGAGCACCGCTGACAAGCCCGCAGCCAACAAAAAAGGATTCAAGATACCCTTTTTCTTGGTCGAATACCTTTCCACCAATTGGAGGGACAAAGCCCGCGCCGAGGGACAGATGGATCATCCCAACACGGCTATGGGCATTCACGCGGTATGGTTTGCCGTGCACGACGAGGATGCACAGTTACGCACGCTCCGCGATGCTGGCTTCGAAGTGGGTGAATCCCGCGAGGCGAAGTTCCTCAGTGCGCACGGTGGGGAAGTAAAGGCTGGTCAGGGGGTGCTCGTGCTTCTGGAGTCGAGCGACAAGGACGGCCTGCTTACAAAATATCTATCCGATCACGACGAAGGAATAATCGGTCTCAGCATTGAAGTGGCCGATCTCGCCAAAGCCCGCCAATTAGCTGAGTCCGGCACGGGGAGAAAGCTGGAAACCTACAAAGGCTTCTATGGCACGAGTTTTCTGCTACGCCCAGAAGTTACGCATGGGGTGTGGGTGGAAATGTTCCAAGTCGAGCACTAGCACTGAACAATCTTGAGGGAGTAACCAATATGAGATCACGACAGCGGATCGTTACGGGATTGGCTGTCCTAGTCGTAAGCGCGTGTGCAGCACTTGGGCAGGCAAGTGGAAAGGAAACGGATGCTATCTTGGCGGCTGACGCGGCGTGGCTGAAAGTTTATCAGGCAAAAGACCTCGCCAAATCGGTGGCGTTCTGCGACGAACAAGGCTCCATGCTGGCTCCGAACGCTCCCATCGCGGTTGGGAAGGATGCCATTGCGAAATTGATCGCAGAGGATTTTGTTCACGACGACATCGAATGGCACGCGAATAAGGTGGGCGTCTCGCGCTCCGGCGACCTCGGCTATACAAGCGGCACAACCGGAATGTCCTTCAAAGATGCCTCTGGGAAAACTGTGGTCTACAAGGGGAAGTACCTGACGGTGTGGAGAAAACAGGTGAACGGCGAGTGGAAAGTGCTGTACGACATGTTCAATTCCGACATGCCTCAGCCCTAGCGAAACTAACGATTCGAGTCACTGCTTCAATAATTATTGAATATCCTGCCGCTCAAGCTCACCGAGCATCCGGTCCAAAAGCTTGGCGCGCATCCCCGTATCTTCAAAAGTGGTGGTGATGCCGAGTTGTCTACGACTGATGCTGCGGTAGGCGATGCTATGCACTGTTTGGCCCTGAGCAAAAGTGGCCCGTGCTGCCCTTTTGAAGCCTTCCGTTTTACGTAGCCTTCTTTATTGCTTGGCAATGAAAGTACGTTACCAGTCGCAGCCCGGTTTGCACCGCAGTAGCGAATACTCCTGCTCTTCTGCAAGCTCTGGACTACGCGGGCGCCTGCTACTCCCAAAACGGCGTGACCATCTATCCCAACGCGTTTTACACGTTCGGCAACATGGGACGCAATATTCTGCGCGGTCCAGCTTTCGCAAACTGGGATGCATCTGTGACTAAACTGTGGCGGCTTCGCTCCTCTTGCCGGATCAGTTCAATCTCTCGACGGAGTTTGTCAGTCCGTCCCGCGATTGAACAATCGTCCATGTGTGAAGTTTACGCCTATGCTCGAACAACAAGAAGGCTCAGCCGTATCGAACCCCAGTTGCTTATGCGTCTCCCTGTGGGTTTGGGTTGCAGGCGTGCTTTTCGAAATCTTCTTGCGCAAGGCGGTTGAAGGCGAGTGCAGCAACGGTGCTTTCCAGACGCGGCGCTGTCATTCCCCAGGTACAGTGGGGGCAGCACCAGCCGCTAAAATCGTCGCCGTCGACCCAAACGAGGCGCTTGTTCATGGAAATCTACCCTTTTTGGATTGTGAGCTCAATCCACAACCGATGGATATCAGTCGTGGTCTTAGCTGTTGTCGGTAATCTCCCACAGATCCCGAAACGCGCCAAGTATCAAAGGTGCATCTCCACCCTCTCGACCGAAAGGGCATGTACCAGATGCGTGGATTTCAACCTCCGCGCCGATAACCCTCGGAGGTTTCGTCGTGTTGAAGATGCCGAGGTTCAGCACGTCACATGAAGAATTTGTCGCTGTCAGAAATCTTGAGACCAGCTGAGCGCAGGTCTTTGTATTGGTGACGGCGCACCTCTCTACACTTGGGGTCGCGTCCGGGACAGGGTTCTCAACGAGTGTAATCGCCTGTTAACAACAGTTGTCTGAGTTGGTCATGGGACATTGCCCACAAACTTATGGAAGAGTATCTTCACAACCGTGCCATACCCGACAGCTCAGCTCTGGGACAGAGTCGTGAACGGTGTCCTCTTCCTAGCTGGAATCTACGGAATCGTGCGTGGCCTCACCGCCGAGAAGTTAACTTTTCGCTCGCTCGGTTGGATGCCGGGGCGAGAGCGCGAAGAGTTTAGGCTGCACTGGTACCATCGAGTGCTGATGGTGTTGTTGGGAACGGGCCTGGCTCTCCAATCTCTATTGTCGCTGCTGGGTTTCCATTGGCGACGATAGCCGCTTTGAGGGCATTGACCGGAGATGGTTCTCAATGAGCGAAATCGCCTGTTAACGTCAACAATGAGGTTCCGGAAACTTGACCAAGTGATTTTCAAAAAAACTTGACCGGTCGAGCAACCTTTTCATTATTTGCCGTGATCCGAACAGCGTAGAATCAGCCACGGAGGGAAACGCAATGACCGAGCCCCGTCCCCTCATCCTTCTCCTCCTGGTCACTATCTCATTAACTCTGTCGTGCGGCGGTGGCGGCAGGCAGCTAAGATCGATCAGCCTTAGCCAGACTGTGAATGGGGAGCAGGTGCAGTTCGTCGCGACCGGGACATTTTCCGCGCCGCCGACGACGGTAACTCCGCTTCCGGTCATGTGGGGGGTTCAGCTCTACGCACCGCAGCCGTCGGATCTAGAGTACACGCTGACCAGTCAGCCTTATGTGTTCAACTGCTCCGCGCTGGGATCGGAAGGTGGCCCGGTCTCGGCAATCGCTCCTTCGGATCCAACCGCTTCGGCGAGCGGGTCGCAGCCGTTCTCGAAGATGGTTTTGGCCTATGCGACTGTCAACTGTCCGTAGGCGGGGGGAGCCACCTTTGGCTGCACGCTCGAGGATCTGATCGAGCCGGTACTGCCGTAGGGATAATGCTGGTTCGTCTTGCCTTTTCAGTCCAAATTACGTTTGCATCATTCTCAACTGGCGTAACATCCCGATTACACTCATTGACCTCGACCAGCCACCTCCCTCTGATCACTGTTTATTCTTCAGGTAGCGATCAAACCAGTCGACAGTTCTCTGCATGGCGTCAATCTGATTCTCGCGCTTCGCGAAGCCGTGACCTTCGTCGGGATAGTAGTGTGCGTCCACGATCTTGCCTTCCTTCTTCAGAATCGTTTCCGCTTGCTCAGCCTCCTCTTTGGGGTCACGAATGTCGTTCGCTCCCTGCAGGATCAGCAGAGGAGCTTTCGCATTCTTGAAATACTTGATGGGCGAGGCGTCTTCATAAGACTTGCGATCCTTTACGGGATCGCCCAGGATCGATTGATCGTATTGCTGAAGGGCAGGTTCTTCGTGTTCCTGTTCAGTAAGCCAGTCGGTGATGCCAAAAAGTTCGACTGACGCCGCCCACACGTCGGGCGTTCGACCGATAGCGATCATGGCCATATATCCGCCATAAGAGCCGCCGGTAATGCCGATCTTCGACGGATCGACATAGCCGGTGGTGGCAAGGAAATGCGCAGCGTAGACTTCATCTTGCAGATCGCCGCCGCCGAGATCTTTGTAATTCGCCCGCTGAAATTCCATTCCGTAGCCGGTCGAGCCGCGAACGTTGGGCGCAATACAAACGTAGCCGCGCGACGCGAGGGCGGCAGCGGCCTTGTTGAAACTGTCCACCGTCTGCCCCGTGGGACCGCCGTGCGGAAGCACGATCCCGGGGTTGGTTCCGTCTCGTTTGAGATCGAACGGCATCCAGAGAAATGCGCTGATGGTTTTTCCGTCAAATGTCTTGTAGTGCACCAACTGCGACGCGGGCAGGCGTGAGGGGTTCAAGCTGCCCAGCGCAGAAAATGTTAACTGCCGCGATGTGTGAGCTGCCAGGTCATAGGCCCACAGGTCAGCGGGCTCGGTCGAACTCTGGTGCGAAATCAACAGGCGATCACCCGACGGCGAGTAGGCCCGCGGATTGCCCGCGGGAACTGTGATGCCTGCGGCGAACCGCAGCACTGAGGCCCGGCCCGAGCTGCGATCCACCGCATAAATGTCAGTGCGGCCGTCGGCGTTCACTACGTAGGTGAAACTCTTACCATCGGGAGAAAATTCTCCGGCACTAGCCTTCCACTTCAGGTCGGTGACCCAGGTTCGCTGCTTGCTAGCCGCATCCACTAATGCGACGTTGTCGTATCCACCTTTTTCGTTCGAAGTGATCAACAGCGTTTTGCCGTCAGGAGACAGGGACGATGCGGTGTTCACGACGTCGCCTTGGTGGGGAGTGAGATTCTCCACCGTGCCACTGGCTACGTCAATGCGATAAACGTCAGAGTCAGTGAAGCCGGCATTAGCGCGGCTGGCGTAGATGGTCTTTCCATCTGCACTCCAGATCGCTCCATACCATTCGCGGTTCTTGGTTTGCTCGTTCGTGAGTTTGCGGACTTTCTTTGTTTTCCAGTCGAGCAGCGCAATGTCTACGTTCGATGAAGTCTTCGGCCTGTATGACATGGCGATCGCGCTGCCATCGGGGGACCAATGCGCACTGCTCTCCGAAATGTCCGGCGTGTTGGTGAGGTTCACGACCTCACCACCATCGCTTGAGATCGCGAACAAGTCATACAGTTCGCCTCCACCGAAGTCCTGCTCGAAGACGATCCATTTTCCATCCGGCGACCAGACCGCGCCTGATTGCCGATCATCCGATTGCAAAAGTTGAATCGGAAATCCTCCCGCGGCCGAAACCTTCCAAAGATTCGCCCGACCCGTCAGATTGGTGGTGAATACCACGTCGCGGCCATCGGGAGACCATGCCGCGCCATAGGTGCTCCGCGTGTAATAAAGCTGGGGAATCGGCACCGGCCCTGCCGTTGCGTTTGAAGCGGAGACCACCGATTTGGGATCGGTCATCTGCCGGTCGTCCGGCGAGTTTTGGGCCGACAACGAACCGGCGCACAAACTGATGCCGGCAAGACCGATCAACATCCGACAGCCGATCCTGGGGAGCGTGATTGTTCGCATAGTTCCACCTTCGGCAAAGAATCTTAGGGATGCGCGGAAGCGAAAGTCAAAGATGTTTTTGAGATTTTCAGCTCAGATGCCAAAGTTTATACCGTGGCTGTTGTTTTGTTGTTGAGAAATCCAGATTACACTCATTGACCAAGCCAGATGGTTTTTGAGTGCATTCACAACACGTACACCCGAAGCATCCACCACACAAGGAATATCGCCACGATGGCACCCGCGATGTGAACTATCCAATCGCCAACTGTTTTCGGTTTCCCAAAATTGAACATGCGCCAATGGTAGCAGCCCCGCATGGTTGACGTAATATCCCCATTACACTCATCGACCAGGGCACCCCAACCTCAATGAGTGTAATCGCCTGGTTACGTAAAACTATCCGGGCGCCTCTCCCAGCCTGGCTTTCCCCTGTTATGGGATTACTTCCGGTTTGCCCGTGCTCCAGGGAATCGATTCCTTCCTGAAAGCCGACTTATGAGGACTGAATAATCGAACCGCTAGAGCGGTGTGAGCGCGAACCGGCCGTAGGCAATGAAGGCCATGACGATGCCGAGGACGGCGCTCATGATGATCGGCGTCTTCTCGGTGTACTTCATGTGGACCCAGATGAAGAGCAGGCTCTCGACGCAGAGAACGATCGCGGCGGCGACGGTAAGGTTTGTGTGGGAGTGAAGAATACCAGGGAGGATGAGCGCGATGGTGCCGAGAAGTTCGAGGATGCCAAGGGCGGTCCAGACGGAGCGCGGGAGTGCTCCGAAGGATGGGACGTCTTTGCTGACTTTGTCGAAGAGGAAAACTTTCATGACGCCCGAGGAAGCGTAGAGAAGCGCGGCGACGATTTGCAGAACCCACATTAGGATGTTCATGGAGAGCCTCCGTGGTTCAGTGAGTAGGTGTGCTGGGTTGACGATAGCAGAGGGTGGCAGCCTTCGCTGCTTTATGTTCAACGCCCTTTTAGTCTCCGGCCGCTGCTTCCGACAAGCCGACTTATCAAGACAAATCCGGCACAATCGTGAGTCCTGGGTAGCCCTTGTTACGGCGTTCTCTTTCGGACCGCCACTAACTCCGTTTCTACGGGAACACCGCGAGCCACTTTCACATGCAACAAGGCCTCGAAGGGTTTTAACTCCGTGGCCTTCGTTACCGACAGGCGCGACAACAAGGTTGCGACGGAGTTTTGCCGCGCGACGAATTCAACCGCACCCTGTGTTCCGAAAGTCGTGGTCCCAGCCAGGATCATGACGGACCGAGCTGGATTCAATCCCGGCATCAGCGCGATGATTGCATAGTCTTCGGTAAGCGGCGAAGTGGAAGGACTCGCTACGACGACAGCCGGCTCGCCGGACTTAGGGTGTATGTTAACAATCGCAAGGTCTCCCTTGCGAGGACCAGAAGCCAGCCGTTGGAACATGAATTCCTTGCTCCCGGGAATGTCCAGCAGGGTGAGATTCTCCGACGGCGAACCCACGAAAATCAGATCGTTGTTCTGAACGTCGTCGAACGAGAACAGGCTCCCGCGCTTCACGCGAATGCGCCTGTGAAGCAGTCCAAACACTTGATCGAGGGTATGAACGGCCAGTACTTCGCCCACGCCGGTATAGTGATCAAAGATCAGATCCCGTTGATCCCGGGCCGCATTGTAGTAGCGCATTCCCGTCTCTGGCCGACCAATGAAAGCCGCGTTACTGAAAATGACCCAGGGCTCTTCTGGGCCGGTGGTAAAGGGACTCCAGAAAGTTCGAAGAACGGCGGGAGCCGGCTCGAGGTTACCCGCCAGTGCTGGCGGGGCTGATTTGCGAGTAGAAACCAACACCGCTATTGCTACCAGCGAAGCGGCCAACAAGATCGATGCCACCACGAACGCGGCCAGCCAATTCCTTGAAGTGCGCTGTGCTGGAGCCTCTTCTGCGTCGTGCAGAAACGAACCACCGGAATGTATTCGCGTCCCTGCCGAGCGATGATGAAAGGCAAGAACATAGGTGCCCTTCGGCAGTTCCACGAGAATGGAATCTTCCGCGCCTTCGGAGGAGTAATACTCGGCGAGCTTTGTACGCAGACGGCCAGCCTGAACTCGGACGGTTGAATCTGCCTGAGGATCGAAGTGGGCCGAGCGCCCAAAGACCTCGGTTGCAATCTGATATTCCTTTACGGAAGTGGGAGGATCCGCCAGGGAGTGTTCGGCCAAGTAGCGTAGCAGTCGACAGAGTGATTCAGATCCCCGCAAGCTATGACTATTGGTAAGCTTCTCCACTTCCTGGAAGCGTTCTTCCCGACCCGCCGCGAAGCTGCGTGTCACAGCCATTTAACAAAAAGGTAACAGCCCCAACTATCCTACTGCAAAACCGACAGTTTGCTCTTGTAACCGTATCAAACCTAGTGAAACTTCTTCAACCGAGCGTTTTGTACTATCAGGTTGCACGTCCTGAATTCGCACTCCATCCGGCACGGGCTGAGCACAATCGAGAGAGACGCCCAGAACGTGCCGCCACCCGAACGCCGGTGCCTCAAGAAGGACTGAGGAGCGTAAAAACTCACGCCCCATGAAAACACGCATGAGTTCTCTGACGAGCAACGTTGCCCGATAACCGCCGATGGGAGGAAATATGAAGGGAAGATTTTTTCTGGTTCTGAATATTGGGTTGTGTCTGGCCGGTCTTGCCTTCGGGCAGTCGAGTACGGGCACGATTCAGGGGTCCGTGGCCGATGCTCAAGGCGCGATTATTCAAAATGCTTCTGTGACCATTACGAATCTTGGTACCAATCGTTCGATAGTAGTGACGAGCAACGCACAAGGTCTGTTCAGCCTGCCTGCCCTCGACCCGGGTTCTTACAAGGTGGAGGTTCAGGAGGCCAACTTCGCCCCCGCAGCGCAGCAGATTACGCTGCAAACGGCTCAAGTCGTAAACCTGGAGTTCAAGCTGCAACCGGGGTCAACCACGCAAACTGTTGAAGTGACCGCAGGGACCCCCCTTGTCGATACTTCGACTTCCGGTGTGAGTGATACCGTCGTTGGCCGCCAGCTCACGGACCTTCCGCTAAACGGCCGGAATTTCACAGACCTGGCGGCACTGGTTCCCGGCGTGACCCGCGGGCAGCCCGGGAACACGCAAACCGGGCAGGGCAATCAGGCCGAAACCTTCCGATATGCCACGAGCGGCGGCGGAGCGATTTCGGCGAATGGCGTGCGTCTCCAGGCGAACAATTTTCTGTTTGATGGCATTGACAACAACGAATCGCTGGTCAACACGATAGTCTTCTTCGTAGACCCGGATGCGATTCAGGAATTCCGCGTCGATACCAACGTGGCCCCCGCCGAGTACGGCCGAGCTGGCGGAGCTGTGATCAACGCAACCTACAAGTCCGGCACCAATGACTGGCACGGCAGCGGCTTTTATCAACTGCGTAACAGCGCGGCTGATGCCAGCCCTAACTATTTCGATCCAACCGTCCCAAAGCCACTCTTCCATCGCAACCAATTCGGCGCGACCTTCGGTGGCCCGGTGCTCAAGAATAAACTCTTCATCTTTGCCGACTATCAAGGCGTGCGTCAAACGCTGCCTTTGACTGACGGTCCCATCACGGTGCCCACCGCGCTTGAGCGAACCGGTAATTTTTCGGAGTTGCTGCCGGCGATTCAGCTCGTTCAACCCGGTGGTCAAGGGATCGTAGTGCCGGGCAACATCTTCACGGGCCCATTCGTTTCTGCCGGCTATAACTACCTCAACGCCTTCCCTCTGCCCAATATTACGTCGTCCGCTGACCCCCGCTGCACGCTAGGTGCAAGCGACGGGCTCTGCGTCGAAGACAACTTCCAGCCGGATCGTATCCAGCGGCAAACTTACGACGACTTCAACGGGCGCCTGGATTACATTATCGGATCACGCGACCAGGTTTTCGCGCGCTACAGTTACGGTCAGGATTTAGACGTCACAACTTCCCAACTGGCGACTCTGCCGGCGGGCTATGGCTCCGGCTACCAGTTCCAGCACCCTCGCAGCATTGTTCTCGGCGAAACCCACACTTTTGGAACCAGCTTGATTAATGAGTCCCGTCTTGGATATGTGCGCTCATTCCTGGGCTACGAGCCGCCGCTCGGTAACATGCCGGTTTCGGCTAATCTCGGCATTCCCAATGCGAATACCAGCACGCTGCTAGGCGGCGGAGCGCTGATTGGAAATAACGGCAGCCAGCTTTCCTATACCGGAGATTACGGTGACTATTTTGTGCCCGAGGATACCTATCAACTGGCTGACAATGTTTCCTTGGTCAAGGGACGCAACACCTTCAAGTTCGGCGTCAACTTCATCTGGCGGCAGGTGAACTTCTTCAACCCAATCGCTGGAAAAGGTTACTTCCAGGCAAACGAGACCCAGCCCTGGTCGACCGGATTTGAACAGTCGGACTTGCTGGTGGGTTGGATCAACGATTATCAGGTCGGCCCTGCCAGTGCAATGTTTCATACCCGCAGTTGGGAAAACGGTTTTTATGGCCAGGACGATTATCGCCTCAACAACCGTTTGACTCTCAACCTCGGCCTGCGTTACGACCTGTTTACCTGGCCAACGGAGCTCAATAATCGCATGGCAAACTTCGACGTGACCACCGGCGCGATCATCCTGGCAGGTCAAAATGGAGTTTCCGACAGCGGCGGCCTCACGAATCCAAAGAAGAATTTCGCACCGCGCATCGGCTTTGCCTATGATCTACGCGGCAATCAAAAGACTGTGGTGCGTGGTGGCTACGGTATCTTCTACTTCGTTGACCGCGAGGGCATCGATAAACAGATGTCGCAGAACGCGCCGTTTGGCGGCAGCGCTTACTACTCCTACGAAAATGCGATAGCGCCGACGATGGACGGCTATTTCGTGAACAATAGCGGGCTTCTGCTGACTCTGGGCGGATTGACCACACCAAATGCCAACGGAACTCCTGATATCAGTGCGATCACCACCAGCGGTTTTCCCACCAAGGCATCTCTGCCGGTAAACCTCACGCATCCGCAGAGCGTCAGCCTCACGGGTTGGCTGCCGAAAGATACCACTTCCAACATGCAGGAGTGGAACCTGCAGATCGAGCAGCAGGTGGACTCAAAGACGGCCCTGACCCTGGCATATGTCGCGACAAAGGGAACGCACCTTTCCACCTTCTATGATGTGAATCGCCCCGCATACAACACCGACAGCGCGTATCCCTTCCCTGGGCTCGGAACAGTGCCAGTCAATGATACCGGTGGCGATTCCATCTATAACGGACTGCACGCGCAACTGGAGCGTCGCCTTAGCAGCGGGGTTTCCTTCGCCGGTGCTTATACCTGGTCGCATGCCATCGATGACACGCAGGCAGGTTTCGACACCGATTTCCGTTACGGCGGCAACGTGGTGGATCCTTTCGATTGGCAAACCAGAGAACGCGCTAACTCCAATCTCGATGTGCGCAATCGGTTTGTATTCAATGCCCTTTATGAACTGCCCTTCGGGCGTGGCCGCACATTCGGCCAGAATTGGAACCCTGCCGTCAATGCGGCGCTGGGCGGCTGGCAATTCAGTCCAATTCTCACTTTTGCCAGCGGATTCCCCGTCGATGTGGTTTGCGACTATTGCAGCAATCCAAGTACGCGGCCGAATGTAGTTGGGCCGCTGCATCAAACCAATGTCCCGGCCCAGTGGTTTGTGACATCGTCCTTTGCCAAGACGTGTACTCCAGACTTTCCGTGCTTTCCTGGTTCCAATACTCCCATTGCTCCCGGCGATTCGCCCAGGAATCCATTTACTGGCGCGGGAACGAAAACCATGGATCTTAGTCTAAGCAAGAGCTTCGGTTTCACCGAGCGCTTTCGTGGCGAGTTGCGAGGGGAGTTCTTCAACTTATTCAACACGCCGCAGTACAGTCCTCCGGACGGAAACCTGAACGATGGAGGACAATTCGGGAAAGTCACGACGCTGCGCTTCGACAGCCAACGCGAAGTGCAGGTGACGCTTCGCTTGAGCTTCTGAACCGAACCCGAGGAGGAGCAGTTGCGCGGATCCTGCTCCCTCATTTTCCCGAGCATCCCAATGAAACTCCGACTCCACCACCTTGCGCCCTGGGTTGTTCCTTTCTGCCTTCTCGCGTTGCTCTCGGCAGCAGAGACGCAAGCACCCGTGGTGGTGAGGGTTGATCCGCCTAATTGGTGGATTGGTCTCCCCGATCCGATGGTGATGATTACCGGAGAACATTTGGCGGGAGCCCATGTGTCCACGCGCTCGCCGGGAATTCATATCGCTCGCACCATGGACGGTCTAGGCGGCCGTTATGAATTTGTCTGGATCGAGATCAGCAGCACAGCGTTGCCGGGAAAAATCAGTTTGGATCTGGCTACCGAAGAAGGACGTCAGGAGGTGGAACTGCCCTTGGAACGGCGCGACCCCGCAGGCGAAGCCGCTATGGTAGGCGGCGGGTTCAACGGGTTCGGCCCCGATGACGTCATCTACCTGATCATGCCTGACCGGTTCGCCGATGGCGACGCCAGCAATAATTTCGCCAGTTCTGGTGCGTATGACCGGAGTTTGCCCCGCGCCTATCACGGAGGAGACTTGCGCGGCATCCAGCAGCGGCTCTCCTATTTGAGGGATCTCGGCGTCACCACGATTTGGATTACCCCGATTTATCAGAACGATGACCGAACCGGCAGGGATTATCACGGGTACGGAGCGATCGATTTGTATTCCGTCGAAAAGCATCTGGGCACGCTCGCCGATTATCGGGCGCTGGTGAAGGCTGCCCATGAGCAAGGGATAAAAGTGCTGCTGGATATTGTTCCTAATCATGTCGGTCCTGCAAACCCCTGGGTGGACAGTCCTCCGACCGATCACTGGTTCCATGGCACGCGAGAGAAACACCTGGCGACCGGTTCATCCTTTGCGGTCGAGACCGACCCGCACGCGCCGCCGCTCGAATGGCGCAATATCATTGAAGGCTGGTTCGCCGGTATTCTCCCTGACATGGGAACTGACGATCCAATTACCGCGGAATACCTGCGCCAGAACGCGCTCTGGTGGGCGGAGACAGGTGCTCTCGATGGTTTTCGCATCGACACTTTTCCGTATGTCGACCGCCCGTTCTGGCGCGACTTTCACTCCGACCTGCACCGCACCTACCCTCGCTTTCGCACGGTGGGCGAAGTCTTCGACTTGGACCCGACGGTGACGGCATTCTTTGCGGGCGGAAAAGTCACCGACGGTATCGACACGGGTCTCGATACCGTCTTCGATTTCCCGCTCGAGTCCGCACTCCGGAGGGTGATCTTGCAAGACGCGCCTGCCACGCAGATCGAAGACGTTCTGCGCCACGACTGGATGTTTCCTCATCCCGAAAATCTGGTGACGTTCTTCGGCAATCACGACATCAAGAGGTTCATGAGCGAACCGGGCGCCACCACACAGAAGCTCAAGCTGGCATTTTCTCTGCTGCTGACGCTGCGCGGGATCCCTGAAATTTATTACGGCGACGAAATTGGCATGAGCGGGAGCGACGATCCCGATAACCGGCGCGACTTCCCCGGCGGCTTTCCCGCCGACAAGCGCGATGCCTTCACTTCCGGGGGCCGCACTCCCGAGGAACGGAGCGTGTTTACTTATGTACGGGATCTTCTGCGGTTGAGACAGGAGCATCCCGCGCTGCGCGGAGGGGAATTAATTCACATTTTTGCCGACGACCAGGTTTTCGCTTTTGTTCGTCAGCATGCAGCAGCACCCGACGGACCTGCCGAGCAGTTACTGGTAGTGATGAACAACGCGGACCAGCCAAGAACAATAGAGCTCAACATCAGGGATACGCCCATCACCAAATCTCGATCCCTCAGGAGGTTAATGGGTACAGGCAATGCCGAACTGCTCGGCGGATTGAGCATTAAGATTCCAGCGGCTTCGCGATCCGTGAATATCTACCAAATGGATTGAGTTGCTTTGGAGCAAGCGCGCAACCTGGGCTTTGGAAAGGCAGTGAAGATCTTCATGGACGTTAAAAGGCAAGTTTTCTTTTTCCTGTTGTGCCTCGCGAGTGTTCCGTCAATGGTTCAGGGACAGATGGCCCCCGGCGGTCCCGGGGCCATCCCCACCTGGACTCCCGGCAGTAAAGAAGCAGTGGGCACAGCCGTCTCCACGGATTCTCGCGTCTGGTTCACACTTCAGGGCGGCATCTTGACCGAGGTCTACTATCCGCGCCTGGACACCGCCGATGTGCGTTCGCTGGAATTCGCAGTAAGCGATGGAAAGACCGTTTGGATTGAGTCCAAGGATTTGTTGCACTCGCTTTCAGAGATCGATGAGAACGCCCTGGGCTATCGCCAGACCAGCAGTGATCCTGCCGGCCATTTCCAGATCACTAAGACTTATGCCACCGATCCGCATCGCGATACTCTACTGATTGATGTCACATTTTCGGGGTCTACCGCTTACTCGCTGTATGTCCTATATCAGCCTTCGCTGAAGAACTCAGGATACGGCAATACCGGCTACGGTGAGGGTGACGCGCTAGTTGCCGAGAAAACCGGTGCTGCTTCGGCCTTGCTGAGCAGCGGTGGCTTCGAGCAAATGACGAATGGATTTGCAGGTTCCAGTGACGGCTATACCGACCTCCTGCTGCATCACCAAATTGCCTGGTCTTACGAGCGGGCCGAAAACGGTAACATCATTCAGACAGCCAAAATCGAAGGCGCTCGCTTCACTTTGGCGCTCGGATTCGGCGCCACCACCGCGGCTGCCATGCTGAACGCCCGCGCCAGCCTGAAGAGCGGCTTTTCATCCATCGCTGCGGATTATGCGAAGGGATGGAACGAATACGTGCGCACCCTGCGGCCTGTAGACAACCGCTACACGCGGCAATTCCGCCGTGCGGTTATGACACTCAAAGCCCACGAGGATAAGACATTCCCGGGCGCGATGATCGCTTCCATGAGCATCCCCTGGGGTTTTGCGGTTAGGGCGGACTCTCCCGACGTCGGCGGGTATCACTTGATATGGGCTCGGGACCTATATGAGGTCGCGACCGCAATGCTGGTCGCCGGTGACCAGGCCGCAGCCGAACGCTCTCTGGATTATCTCTTCAATGTGCAGCAGAAGCCGGATGGAAGCTTTCCTCAAAATAGCTGGCTCGACGGCAAACCCTACTGGACTGCGCTTCAGATGGATGAAGTTTCGTACCCGATGATCCTGGCCTGGCAGTTGGGCAAGAGTGATCCTGAGACTTGGGAGCGCCATGTCCGCCCGGAAGCTGAATTTGTCGCCCTTCATGGTCCGGCGACACAAGAGGAGCGTTGGGAGGAGGTCTCGGGGTATTCGCCCTCCACAATCGCCGCTGAGATCGCTGGATTAGTTTGCGCCGCGGATATAGCTCGCAAGAACGGCGCTGACGACGATGCCGGCCGCTATCTCAAGACTGCGGATGATTGGGCAGGGAATTTGGAGAATTGGATGGTCACCAAGACCGGTCACTTAGGCGGACCGCTCGCTACGGAGGGTTATTACATCCGGATCGACAATAATACTGATCCCAATGACGGCTATCAGTTCGATGTTCGCAACGGCGGAGGAACGTGGGACGAGAGGGATGTAGTCGACGCTGGGTTCCTCGAATTGGTCAGGCTTGGGATTCGTCCTGCCGACGATCCCGCCATCGAGCGTTCGCTTAGAGTGATCGACTCAACTATCCGCGTGCAGACCCCAAACGGTCCGAGTTTCCGGCGCTACAACCACGACGGTTATGGAGAGACATTGTTCGGAGGACCGTGGACCGGACAGGGCGTAGGAAGAATCTGGCCGATTTTTACAGGCGAGCGTGGAGAATACGAGGTCGGCCGCGGACGCGATGCCACGAGCTACCTCGATGCAATGTTGAACTTCGCGAACTCCGGCGGCATGATTCCGGAACAGGTCTGGGACCAAGCCGATCCCACAGAATCACGTTTTGTTTTTGGCTCGGGTACGGGGAGCGCGACCCCGCTGGCTTGGAGCATGGCCCAGTTCATCAGGCTCGTAGTTTGCGTGGAGGAAAAACGCATCGTCGATCAGCCCGCCGTTGTCGCTGAACACTTCCTGAGACAGATTTCGCAGAGCACCACATCCTCGACGAAGCCTGTTACAAAACCGTAATTTGTTAACCGTTCTTCAGGCGCTTGTATGAAATCTTGAGTTTTGTCGTCGGTCACGCGCAAGAAGGAAGTTGCTGCCAAGCGGAGCGGTACCGACAAACGCACTTATCATTCCTAATCCCACACTTTTAGCCCCACACCGAATTTAACGGTCAGACGTGCACACGGTTGAGGTATACGAGGAGGTCCATCAAAACTGTTCGAGTCTGGCGAAGCCGAATACTGCATGGAATCGCTCGCAATAGATAACGGCCGCGTTATATTTGTGTAAGTCGACCGATGCAGGGAGATCGTAATTCTGATCTCCCTGCCGTCGCAACAGGCGCCCTGGTCACGGCGATGACGCGCAACGGAGTGCGCCGTCTGGTTTGCGTCAGCGCCCTGGGTTGTGTTTTCGGAGGTGATGAATGAGAAGGGTTCTGTTGGTCGGCTTCGATCCTGCGACGGTGGACTTTTCGGATCCGGCGTTGCCGCCGGGTATGAGTGCAGAGAAGATCCACGCTGGAACCAATCTCGCGCTCGCCGATATGTCCGGGCGGGGCTGGCTTGCGGAAAACTGCTTCATCAACCCTGACGATACTGCGGCGACGACGGTAGAGCACTGCCTGGCCAGTCACCGCTATGACTGCGTGGTGATCGGCGCGGGCGTGCGCTTGCCACCTAGCCGCTTGGGCGTATTCGAAGCGGTGGTCAACGCCATCCACCACGCCGCGCCGCAAGCGGCCATCGCCTTCAACACACGCCCTGACGACAGCGGCGCAGCAGCCGCGCGCTGGATTTGACATGCGGTTTCGAAGGGCTCTGATGGGGATCGGGGAGACCGACGAACGCTTCGTTCGCCCTGAGTGACCGACAACGGGAGTTTTGAGGATGGTGGGGAAGGACCGCCAAGGTCACAATCGTCAGCAGTTCGGAAGTATCGCCCGGATCGGTACTCATAAGTCGGCTTCTGGGAAGTTTCATTGGATCAGTGCTGAGAAACGCGCTTATGAAACAGTAACCAAACCCGTTCAGTGAGGCACGCTTCTCGCACACTGCCTAGGCCGCAAAGCGCTGATTCATCAATCGATTGGGTCAGTCGACGCTCACGCCGGAAAGTGAACCGTGCACGCCGGGTAGTGCCAAATTGTGCTCGTCTGCCTGTGTCACAAATTGGGTCACAAAACTCTGACAAGTGTGGCCGTTTGTGGCCTTTTAAGGCCTTACCAGACTTCCTATCTCATTGAATCTTATCGGGGACCAGTTAAGAAGAGTGTTTTACGAATCGACTGCTCTACCAACTGAGCTACGTCGGCTTCAGGTTTGACCGTTTCAGTTTATCAAATCGCCGTAGAAGTAAGCGCAGGCGGGTCGAGACGAATATCCCCTTCCGGAACAAAAACGGACTTCGTCCGATCAATTAAGCCGCGCGGGCGGCGGCAATGGAGTCGTATTCCTCTTGCGACTGCGCGGGCAGCAAAACCCATAGCGTATACACACCGACGGCGGTACCGAAGGGAATATTGAACAGTGAGATGAAGCCCAGCACCAGCGCGATGATGCGAGCCCAGGGTTCGCGCTGCATCAATCCCCAACCGGCGATGAACCCACAAGCCGCTTTTGCCAGAATGAAAATACCAATCACGCTCAGCAGCGGACGCAGAAACGCGGTGGGCGCATTCGGCGCGCCGAGGTCATGCAGATGTGCGAACAATGTGTTGGCGAGAACGTACAAGACCACGCCACCGATCGTGTTAAACGCCGAGATCGCGAGCCAGAGAATCCCGAGTAGCTGAAGGTGACCCTGCACGCGTCCGGGGCGCTGCGGCATCAGGGCCACCGGCCCCACGATTTGCTTGCCGCACTTGCTGCAAAACGCCTGACCAGGTTGCACGGTTGCGCCGCATCCATCGCAGAACATGATTTCCTCCACGCCGCCGCATGAGCCGCCCGTCGCGCCGGCTACCTCTCAATCCATCATCTCCAGGAAATGATACGCAAACTCCGGGCAGGAGTTCAGTGGAAAGTGTTGGGGATCTCTTCGCGAGCAAAACGAAAAGGCCACCCGGCAACAGGGCGGCCTTCTCTTTTCAAGGGAGAATAGTTCCAACGGAGGCAAAAAATCCCGTCAAAACTTTCTGCACAAAATCTTATGAGCCGAAAAAGCAGGGTGTCAAGCAATTTTTGGGAAATAAATGTCTTTAGTTTCAGCAACTTACATAACCAATCAACAATTAATCAAATTGTTTCAATTTGAGACGAAAAGTGACACGAAGAGCCTTAAGCCAATATTCCTCAGCCACTTAAGAACCGTTGGAGGTGTCCGTCGCAGCCGGAGGCTGAGCCGGAGAGGCTGGCGCCGCATCTCCCAGCTGAAGCGAAATGAACTCGGTTTGGTCGGGACGACCGAAAACCGGACCGGGGAAAAACCGGCGCAGAAGAATGCGCGCTCCACCGAAGGCGACTCCCGCGGCTAGAGAGATCGCGCCCACGATGATGCATAGAAGAATAATGTTGACCAGCAGGTTCGCAATATTATTCTTCTTGTCGAAATAGGTGTTCTCGTTCCAGGTAACGCTCGGCGCCCAGTTCACCGCACCCAGCAAATCCTGTGCGTCGCTCTGCGAAATCGGTCCCGCGGCAATTGCAAGAATTGGCCCCGTGCGCTTGGCGAAGAACGGGCCCGCGTTCTCGATAGCATCGATCCCGGCCTGCGGTAGAGGGGCATGATGCGCGGCGTCAATGTGCCGCAGATGTTCTGCCGCCACGGCCGGCGTGGGATACTCGATCAGCATCAGCGTCGCTTCTCCGCCAGGGGTGGAGTACTGCCCCAGCACCACTTCGGGGCTGGTGCTGAAATCCACCAGATCCGCTGGCAACGGAGACCCGATGGCTTCCAGACCCAACGGTCCCTCAGCGTATTTCTCCGTATTTCGGGAGTAGCCGTGATGAGGCATGGAAGCCAGAATGGGAGGTAGATTCCCGGCATTTCCGCCGGGACGCGGCAGCAAGCCAGCCAGTTCGCGCAACCCCGCCGCTGACATCACAGACAACTCGCTGAATACGGCTTCGACTACGATGTGGCCGCGGTAAAAAAGAACTCGCTGATTCAGCGACGCGCCCTGGTCGCCAATCTCTTCCCGCGCCATCTCTGGCTGCAGATAAAAGGTATAGGCTCCGAAAGCCCCGCTGGCGTCGGCGAAGCGAGCGGCACGAATTTTCAGCGTGCGTCCATCGTCACTTTTGAAAGTGGCGGCTTCGAAATCGGTGAATCCGTATTCCTTGAGCAGAGCCGCGTTGGTGGGGTCGGCGACAGCAGCATCTTCGCTGGCCTGCGCCGCACCTTGAATCTGCCACCCTGCGAATTGCTTCGGAAGTATGGGCGGAGCGGGAGAATCCGCGCCCGGGCCGGCAGCGGAGACCGCGCTTACCAGAGAACCAACGATCACCACCAACAGGGCGGACCTTGAGAAACGCATGGATACACCGACAGGCACAGAATCCCTTCCATTATTAGACCACAGAGGATGGGAAAAAGTTTCCGAAAGGAAACTACTGTCCAGCAGCTTTATCCATCTTGCTGGCGACCTTGACCCCGCTGAGTCCGTTCACATATTTGGCGATGCCGCGATAAAGCGACTCGGCAATGCGCTGGCGGTATTCGCTGGTCTCAAGGTGGTGTTCATCGGTAGGATTGCTGACAAAAGAAACCTCGGCGAGAATCGAAGGCATATTGGCCCCAATCAGCACAATAAACGGCGCCTTCTTCACGCCCCGGTCGCGAATGCCCGGGCTCTTGGCAGCCAGGCCAGTGTGCAGCGACTGCTCCACATCCCCGGCAAACTCGCGCGACTCTTCGATCTTTTCCTTCAGCGCGATCTTCTTCACCAGGTCCTGTAACTCGTAAATCGACTTCTCCGACACAGCGTTCTCGCGCGCCGCCACCTCCAGCGCTTCCGGCGACGAGGTGAAATTCAAGTAGTAGGTCTCCACTCCCCGAGCGTCCGGGTCATGGCTCGAGTTGGCGTGGATCGAGACGAACAGATCGGCGCGCGCCTGGTTCGCAATCGCGGTGCGGGTTTCGAGCGGGATAAAGGTATCGTCCTTGCGCGTATAAACGACCTCAGCCCCCAGTCGCGTCTCCAGCAGCTTGCCCAAACGCCGCCCCACATCGAGCACAAGGTCTTTTTCTTCCAGGCCGTCAGGGCCGATCGTGCCGGTATCGTGGCCGCCGTGCCCCGGGTCAATCACAATCTTGCCGATTTTCAGTCCCAAAGCCCGAATCAGGGAACGGTCGCCGCCCGCAGTGGGTTTCGCTTCGTGAATGTCCAGACTGGAAGCGCTTGCCGATCTGCGGGAAGCGAGAGTATGCGAGCCGGACGTGGCCCCGGACCCTGCTGGATCACTTGGTGTTGCGGCAATAGCCACATCTGAAGAATCTGAATCGCTCTCGAGATCGCTGGCCTCAGCCTTTTTCGCGGCGACTGCGTTCCGCGCGAGCGCCGCTTTGCTCTTCACCTCTTGAACATTCCGCTTCGCCGAGCCAGCCGACGGAGCACTGGGATCCGGATCGTCGTCATCGGCTTCCACAATTTTCTTCACCACGCCCGTCGGTGGTTTCTTGGTCGCAACAATAGTCAACGGCGCCTGCGTGTCATCGCTCGAATCCGTACTCACGGTCTTCGACGGCGCCGCGCCTTCAGCCGGCGCCGAGGCGGTTTCGCCCCCGTCGTCGGCCTTACTCTGCTTCGCCCGCCCATTTCTGCCGTGAATGTCGATAATCAGGCGGTAGGGATTGGGCAAAAGAAAGGCGTCGTAATCGGAAAGGTTGTCGACCTCGAGCACCACCCGCGTCCGTCCCGGCGCAAACTGAGCCACGCGAACTTTCTTCAGGAAGCCGTCATCCACGTCGAAGCTCTTGCCGACCAGCGTGGAGGCGAGCTTCGTGTCGCGCAAGTCAAAGAAGATCCGCGCCGGACTATCGAGCCGCTGCGACGAGTACTTCACGTCGCTTTCAAGGTCAATCGCAACCCGCGTGTAGTCGGGAGTAGACCAGTGCCGGATGCCGGTCACCCGCGGCAAACGCCCGGAACGCGGCTCGGAAGACTTGTCCCCGCCGGACTCCGCAATCGCAACCGAACCGTCCCCGCCGTCTTTCGCGTCCTTCGTGTTCCCGCTCTTCTCCGGCGTTTTCTCCGCAGCCTTCTGCGCAGCCGCAACCTTTTCGGCCTGCGCCTGCTGCTTGAGTTCAGCAATCGCCTGACGCGCATCATCGGCCAGCCGATTGTGCGGATAGCGCCGCAAGAACTCCTGAAAGGCAGACCGCGCCGCATCGGCATCGTTCAGATCGTCTTTGTAGATCTCGCCGATCGTGAACAGCCCGTCGAAACGGTATTTGCTGCCGGGATACTCGCGGCGCAGAAATTTATATTGCTCGACCGCCTCATTCAGGATTTTGTCGTCGTCGAAATGCCGTCCCATTTCCACCAGCGTCTCCGCTACCGCAACCACGCTGGGATCAGCTTTGCTCGAAGACGGCGCTCCAAGATAGACAGACCGGTAGGCATTCAGCACACGCTGGTAGTCGCGGCGGGTGCGATCGGCAGCAGGAGTACCGTTTAGGGCTTCCCGCATGCGCTCGGCGTTGCCGAAATGTTCCCGCGCCCACGCGTCGGAGTGATGCGCCCGAGCCTCGGCCGCAGGAGCCGCAGCCACGACCGCGACAAACACGGCGACCGCAAGCCACCCTCCCCATAGACAACGCTGGCGCAATGAACTCTTCAAAATAACCAGCCCGTGCCTTCGTTCCTATTTGTTAGAACCAGCCTGTTTGAACCAGTTGGTTGAACCGATGCCTGGGTGCCTGAGAGATAAACTAAACAGATGCCGCAAACTTAATCAGTGTTGCTGATGTAGAGCACGCCCCGCGCATCCCGTTGAACCGTAACCGGATCGTGCGAAGCTCCCGAGTTAAAGTCGGACACACCGTAATACAGGTTGGTGATCCGCCGGACGTAGTTTTGAGTTTCCGCGTAGTGTGGCACGCCCGAACTGCGCGCTACCGCTCCCGCGCCCGCGTTATAGGCGGCCAGGGTCAGTTTGATGTCGCCGTCATAACTTTCCAGAAGCTGCTTCAAGTGCCGCACGCCCGCGTCCACATTCTGTTGCGGGTCAAAAGGATTTCTCACCTTCAACTGCCGCGCCGTCGAAGGCATCAACTGCATCAGCCCCATCGCACCTTTCCGCGAAACTGCGTTGGGATTGAAGTTCGATTCCACTTTCACCACCGCGCGCACCAGGTTCGGGTCCACATTGTGCCGCGCCGCAGCCGCCTCAATGGCGCTATCGATGTCGCCAGGGCTGGCCACCGGTCCGCGGAAATTCGCATTCACAATCTTGGCAGTCGCCGATTGGTTCGAGTCATGTCCAAGATATTCGCTGACCTCAGCCGCTGCCGACCGCGCAGCCCGCATCGCCGCCGCATTCGGTCCGGGCACAGGCTTCCAGCGATTCTCCTTCGAACTCCAGTACATCAGCCGGCGCCGGGGCGTTTCCGATTCCTGCGCGTGACGGGCCTGACTCGCCGGAACCGCCTCATTGACATAAATCTTCCGGCCATCTTCGTCGGTCGCGGTGATTTTCGTTGTAACGGTTTTTTCAGACGCTCCTTCGCCGCCTTCGGCGCGGAGCTGGGACGTGAGAGAAAGAGAGGTCGCGGCTACGGTGCTGGCCATCAGGGCGATTTGCAGGCGCTTTCGCATAACCGGGTTCCTAATTTCACCTCGGCACGAGGGAAGACAGACTTCACCCTGGCGTGCTGCTACCCGGAACCTGACGGAGAATTCTTAAACCAGAGTATGACAATTATAGGTGCAGAAGATGGCAGGGGCAACCTATCTGAAGGACGTAGAACCACCGAAGGTAATCTCGGTAACAGAATGAAAATAAAATGATTAGAGTTTTCTCAGGTTACCTTTCGCTCGTCCTCGTCCTTCCACGGAGTTTGCCATCCCGACCGGAGTGGAGGGACCTGCTGCCCCCAACAAAATCAGGGAAGACGCTCGACCAATGAGCGCTATGGGGACTTATCGTCAACCGACACTCCGAGCCGCCCCCGACTTGCACCCCCTTCATTGACTTGCCCGAGCCCCGGTCCTAAGATTTCAGCCCAATGATTGGCGAGACCATCTCGCATTACCGCATCCTCGAGAAGCTGGGCGGCGGCGGGATGGGAGTGGTCTACAAAGCCGAGGATACTCGCCTGCATCGCTTCGTTGCGCTGAAGTTCCTACCCGATGAGGTTGCTCGCGATCCACAGACGTTAGCTCGCTTCCAACGCGAAGCGCAGGCGGCTTCTGCGCTTAACCATCCCAACATTTGCACCATTCATGACATCGGTGAGCACAACGGACGAGCGTTCATCGTCATGGAGTTTCTGGACGGGGTGACGCTGAAGCACCGCATTGCGGGACGTCCGCTTGAAACCGAACTGCTCCTGTCCCTTTCCATTGAGATCGCCGACGCGCTCGATGCGGCTCATTCGGCGGGAATCATTCATCGGGATATAAAACCGGGAAACATCTTCGTCACCAAGCGTGGACGGGCCAAGGTTCTCGACTTCGGGCTGGCGAAAAGGACCGATCCGGGCATAAAGCGAGAATCTGACTCGGGCTCCGACGATCCCACGATTGGGGAGAAAGACCTCACCGAGGGAAACATCGCTCTGGGCACGGTCAGCTACATGTCACCCGAACAGGTCGCAGGCAAGCCTCTCGATGCACGCACCGATCTATTTTCCTTCGGCGTAACCCTTTACGAGATGGCAAGCGGTCGTCTGCCATTTGAAAGGGAAACGGCGGGAGCGACGTTTGGGGCGATCCTGTACGAAGGCGTGGAATTACCCAGTCAGTGGAACCCGCAGTTACCTCTTCAGTTCAACGACATCATCCGCAAAGCTCTGGAGAAGGACCGCAACCTGCGCTATCAGAGTGCAGCCGATATAAGGGCCGACCTGCAACGCGTGAAGCGGGACTCCGAGAGCGGATACAGTCCTGCGGCGAGCTCCGCCACGGTATCCGTGGCCAAGGCTCCTTCGGCTCGGGCGGGCAAGGTCTGGAGAATTGCGGTCCCCGTCCTGCTCGCCGGCTTGTTTGTGGCGGGCGGTCTGTATCGCTACTATCGTTCGCAGCAAAGCCAGCAACTCACTGATAAAGACACCATCGTTCTCACTGACTTTGCCAACAGCACAGGTGATGCAGTTTTCGACGACACGTTGAAGACGGCTCTCAGTGTTTCCCTGCGGCAATCCCCGTTTCTGAATGTACTCACCGACAGCCAGGTCGCGAAGACTTTGCAACAGATGACTCAGCCGGCCGGCACGAAGCTCACGCCCGAGTTGGCCCGCGAACTCTGCCAGCGCGCGGGTAGCAAGGTCTATCTTGCTGGAGCGATCGGCCGTTTAGGCAGTGAATATGTCATCGGCTTGAAAGCGGTAAATTGTAGCAACGGAAATACGCTCGCCGAGGAACAGGTTACGGCTACGTCGAAGGAGAAGGTGTTGGATAGTCTGGGCGGGGCAGCATCCAAGCTGCGCGCCGAGCTCGGCGAATCGCTGGCCACCGTGCAGAAGTTCGATGCTCCGCTCGAACAGGCCACCACGTTTTCGTTGGATGCGCTCAACGCTTATGACCTGGCTCTATCCACTTGGGATAAAAAGGGCGACCGCGACTCGCTTCCGATTTTCAAGAAAGCCATCGAACTGGATCCAAACTTTGCCATGGCTTATGGTGCGCTGGCAACAATCAACCACAATCTCGGAGACTCTGAGCTTGCCCGTGAGAATGCCACCAAAGCCTATGAACTTAGAGATCGCGTGACCGAAGCCGAACGGGAGGCGATTGAAGCGCGCTACTACTTGTATGTTACCGGCGATTTAGAGAAGGCCGCGGAAGTCTACGCTGTTGCAGTTCAAAACTATCCTGACTCTGCAGGCGCCTACAATCACTTGGCCGACGACGAAGCCGAACTCGGCCGCTATGAGCAGTCGGTCCAGGACTTTCGCAAGGCTCTGCTGCTTGACCCGTCGAGAGCTTCGACCTACGCAAATTTGGCAGTAGCCCAGCTCGCTTTGAACCAGGTCGAAGAAGCCTCCGCGGTTTTAGCGGAAGCCGACAAACGAGGCTTGCAGACCGACATACTACTGCAAGCGCGCTACTGGATAGCCTTTCTACGCAACGACGAAAAAGAAATGGAGCGCCTGGTTCAGCGGTCATCTGATCTGCCCGGAGCTCAGGCTATTCTTCTATCCGAGCAAGCCAACACCGCGGCCTACTACGGACATTACGAAAAGGCCCGAGAGTTTTCGCGTGCCGCCGAAAATCTGATGGAACGTGATGGAAATAAGGAATTGGCCGCCAGCTTCCTGGTTCAGGCAGCCGTCCGCGAGAGCGAAGTCGGAGAGTTCGCCCGGGCTCAACAATATATTTCCCAGGCGCAGAAGCTCTCGCACGGGCGGGGTGTCGCAACGCTTACCGCGGTCGCTTTAGTTCAAATCGGAAGCGTCAATCAGGCCGAAGCCCTCTGGCACGAGATGGACAAACAGTGGCCCGAGGGCACAATCGTTCAGAAATACTGGCTCCCCGCGATTCGCGCCCAGATCGACCTGCGACAAGCGCGACCCTCGAAAGCCATCGATGATCTGGGGGTAGCGACTCCCCTTGAGTTTGCCAATCCTGGATCAACCGCGGTCCCAACTCTTTATCCAGCCTATGTTCGAGCACAAGCCTATTTGGCGATGGGCGACGGTCCAAAAGCAGCGACAGAATTCAGAAAGTTGACTGACCGGCCGGGCCTTGTGTTGAATTATCCCCTCGGAGCGCTGGCTCATCTAGGACTGGCTCACGCCTATAAGTCCTCCGGAGACTTACAAAATTCTCGCCAGGCTTACCTGGATTTCCTCTCCCTCTGGAAAGACTCCGACCCCGACATCCCCATCCTGAAGCAAGCCAAGGCCGAGTACGCGAAGCTGCAATAGTCAACTGTCGAGAACAAGCGATTACACTCATCGAGGTGAGGCGGCCTTGGGTCAATGAGTGTAATGGCGATTTAACACCAATTGACGAGATTGCGCACTAGTTGGAGCCTCAGACAACTTCCGGTTTGCCGACAATACGGAAGTTCGCCGGATTACTCAATACCAGCCCGTTTCTCGGTACTAATCCGACCAGGGAGCTGATAACTTCCGGGTTGCCCGTCATCCACCCACGATCGGCAGCAGGCGCGCAATGCCCACCGGCCACAAGCCGGCCTTTACAACTTCCGCAAGGTTTCATTTCCGAATGAAGGGATACTTACGAGGCATTGGATGAATTATCAGGCTGGAGTATGCTCGCTCCATGTTGCGGTCAATCATCGGTTGCTTGTTCGCCGTCGTGCTTTCAATGGAACTTTGCGGCGCTTCGCAGCCAGCGGCCACATCGCACACACCTGACCGACTTCTACAGTCCGGGCACGCATCGTCTATTCGAGCGTTGGCGCTTAGCTCCGACGGCCGCTGGATGGCCTCCGGAGGCGACGACAAAACCGTTATCGTGTGGAATGCCGCGACGGGAGAGGAGCAATGGAGACTCACCGGATACTCCGACCCGATCATCGCCCTTGCCTTCAGTCCCGATGGCAGACGCCTGGCGTCGGCGAGCACCGGGGGAAGGGTGAAGATCTGGGACGTTCAGACGGGTGTGTCCAACTACTCGGCAAACATGCATTCAGCCGTAAGGGCCATTGATTTCAGCAGTGATGGCCAGATCTGGGCGGCTGGCGTGGACGCGGTCAAAAAAGGTGCCACCGCAAAGATTGAGATCCGCAGCGCAGACTCTGGAAAGCTAATCCGCACCGTTAGCACACCTTGGGATTCAGTAACCGCTCTTACGCTCACACCGGAAGGATTGATGGTGGCATCCGGCAGAATCGGCGAAGAAGACGAGGAAGAGGGATCGGTTCAGATTTGGAACGTCGCCTCTGGCGAAACAGTGAAAACTTATCCGGCGATTGCCGACGCGTTCAGCCGCAACGGCCGCTTCATGGCTCGAATAGATTATATGAAGGATCCGAAGAGGATTGTGGTATGCGATTTGACCACCGGACAGCAGAAGCAAGCCTTCGCCGCGAGCAATTCGGGGGCTGTATTTTTCGATGCGGATGGGCAGAAGGTCGCGGTCACGGACCCTATGAAGTCGGAGCTAAGGATTTGGTCGGTGACCACGGGTGCCGAGATCAAGACATTACCAGCTGATCAGTCAATCGGGGAGCTTGGGTTGAATGTGGCAGCCTTCAACCGCGATGGAGGAACCGTTGTGGCGGCGCCTTACCCGGGTAACACGATTAAGATGTGGGATCTGGCGACAGGACGCGAACTGCGCAGATTTGAAGGCCAGTCGATGGTTCAGGGACTTGCCGTCACGCCGAACGCTCGATGGCTGGTGGTCAGCTCAAAGTTGGGCGTGAATCTTTGGGACGTAGCGGCGGAGAACAAAGTTGCCAGCCTCTCGCAGGGACCGGTCAACTTCTTGGTTCTGAGCGGCGACGGCCGCTGGCTGGCTACGAATCCCGGGGTGCAATTTTCTGGCGAAATGCTGCGAGTTTGGGATATGAAAGGCCAAACTCCCGCGGCGGATTTCACGTTTGGGAAGGGTGGCACCCCTGTGCTGGCGATGGCTTTTGTGCCGCCGGGCTCGCCTCTGACCAGCCTGGGTCCGCTCTCACGGTCGTGGGAATTCA
This sequence comes from uncultured Acidobacteriaceae bacterium, assembly GCA_963786075.1. Taxonomy (GTDB): domain Bacteria; phylum Acidobacteriota; class Terriglobia; order Terriglobales; family Acidobacteriaceae; genus Sulfotelmatobacter. The sequence goes on from CAWAYA010000024.1 coordinate 95,279, forward strand.
CAGCTGATGACGGCAAGCACGCAATTTGGAGCGGACCATCGCCCATTGCCTCCAGCCCCGATCAGAAACTGCTCGTCGCGCAATCTGGCATACGCGGCAACCTGGACGTCTGGGACATGGTGTCAGGCCGCAAATTAACCACTCTTTTGGCCCACAGCATCGGCATCAGCACTTTGAGTTTTAGCCCAGACGGTCGTTTGCTGGTGAGTACTGGACAGGAGAGTCCTCTGACGGGCAATTTCGTCGGCGGAAATCGTGCAAACGAGTGGGGCATGAAAGTGTGGGACGTGGCCACGTGGAAACCACGGATGTCAATTTCGTTCTTCCGCGTAGGCGCTCCGTGCGCTGCCTTCTCGCCAGACGGGCGGCAGGTGGCGGTGGAGAAATCGTGGGAAACGGTTGAGCTTTTGGATGCGGATAATGGCGCCTCGCTCGGCGTCCTGGCTGCGACCGATCCACAACCGCAATATCATCAGTTCACCTCAAGAAACTTGGTGTTTAGCGCCGATGGAAGATTGTTGTTCCAGGGCGCACAAAACGGTGTCCGCGTCTGGAAACTGGCGCCGCGCTGAAACCTTGCGCTAATCCACCGGAAAGGGCCGACGTGGGAGTCGATAGAGCAGATGCTGGGCGAGTCGTCGGCTATCCGGAAGTAATCCAGATTGGGATATGCGGATCAGTAATGATAAGTCATAGTGCTAAGTCGGCTTTCAGGAAGTAATCGATTCCCTGGATCACGGGCAAACCGGAAGTAATCCCATAACAGGGGAAAGCCAGGCTGGGAGAGGCGCCCGGATAGTTTTACGTAACCAGGCGTTTACACTCATCGACCCATTGACCCACCATGGAACAGACGATTGACTACAGACGGGACGCCCCAACCTCGACGCTTTTCGAAAGATGGGCAAGGCGCGGCCAGCGGCAGGAATTCCTCGCCCAGCGACCAAATTCTCTTGACTCCGCATCTCAAACCTGCGATCCTATCTCTATACGCATTGGATCTTTGACAACAAAATAGCACTGAGATATAAGTCCCGTGAATGCAATATTTTGCAATCCGGCCGCTGGGAGCAAAGCACTTAGCCCATCAACCCACCGCTAACTCCTGTGTTTGTAATATTTTGCGGGTAAATTATTTGCTTTCAAGATTTTAGCCAGATCAGCGCAGATCGAGATCGCGCAAGTCATTGATTCCAGATATCTTACTTCGACGATCTGTATTTTTTTTGATCTGGATCCCTAGCCTTTCTCCAACGCCAGGCTCAGGCTGTCGAGCGACAATGACCGCATCAGGTTGCGCCGCATCCCACGCTCGACCTCAGCCAGACGATCAGAAGCCGCAGCGATCCAATCGAAGTCCGCCGCCTCAGCCAGCTTCGTGAGCGGGACTTGAATGTCGGTATTGTGAACCAACTCCGGAGCCCCCGACTTCAGAAACATCAAATCGCGCAGCAGCGAGTAAAGTGTGCGAAGAAGTTGTTCCGTCTTCTCGCGCCCCTCAGCGCCAGCGCGATAGGTTTCCGTGATCTTGAAAAGCTGCGAGTGCTCGCCTCCCATCAGGGCCGAGTTGAGAATGGCGAGCGCGTTGGCGCGAGCGGTCACATACGCATCCACATCAAAGGTGCGAGCCCGTCCCAAAGCGCCTTCGCTCAGTCTGGCAACCAGAGCGCGCTGCGGTGCCTTCCACTCTGGACGGTACTTTGCAAGGTAGCCCTCCACTTCCTCGACCGGCAAAGCAGCCAGAGGAAAGAGCATCGATCGCGATCGAATGGTCGGAAGCAGTTCTCCGGGATTCTCCGAAAGCAGAAAGATGGTCGCGAACTCCGGAGGTTCTTCCAGAACCTTGAGCAGAGAATTCGCCGCCTCTTTCATGAACGCCGAGTCGGTAAAGATGTAAACCCGCTCCCGAGCTTCCGCCGGACGGTAGTAAATCGTCTCAATGACCCGCCGGACCTGATCCACTTTGATCATCATCTGCGGAGGGTCGGGAGGAATAATCAGAACATCGGGATGAGTCTGCACGAACAGCCGAGTATCTTTTTTGTCGGCCTCGCGCAGCCCCTCACGCGTCTCCACCGCTTCAGCAAACCGCGCATCAAGATCGGCAGCCTGCGCAATGCGGCGGCAATTCGCGCATTGCCCGCAGAAGTCAGGCAGCCCATCATTCTCAGTCGGCGCCAGGCAATTCAGAGCCTGCGCCAGCATCAGCGCCAAAGTGTACTTGCCCGACCCGCGCGCACCCGAAAGGATCACCGCATGGGGAAAGCGCTTCCGCGCCAGCATATCGCGCAGCCGATGAACGGTTTCAGCATTGCCATGAAAATCAGAGAAGCTCATCTATCTGGATCGCTCGATCTCGCCAACAGCGCCGACACTGAGGGTGCCCCATCCTTGCGTTCTTTGCAAGGGTGGGTATTCCTGCTGCATATACCACAGGCTATCCCGTCCCCAGCCTCAGTTTCCGTCGTAGTGCCTCCATAATCCGCCCATGTGTCCGCGCCGGTGTGCCGCTGGCATCCACCACTGCGACGCGCTGCGGCTCTCTTGCCGCAATCGCCAGATACCCTTCACGCACCCGAGCAAAGAACGCCCGGTTCTGCTGCTCGAAGCGGTTTTCGTCGGAATGATGTTTGTGCGCGATCTTGCCATGTGAAGCCCGCCGGTTGCGCCGCCGCGCCCGGCCCACGCTCATCGCCGGATCAGAGTCGAGCAGGATCGTCATGTCGGGCTGCAAATCTCCACAAAGCACGCGATGCAACTCAAGCACCGCCTCACTGCCCAGCTTCCGGCCGCTGCCCTGGTAAGCTTCCGTGGAATCGGTGAAGCGATCGCAAAGCACAATCTGCCCGTGCTCGAGCGCCGGCTGGATCACTTCCGCAATGTGCTGCGCCCGCGACGCGAACATCAAAGCCATTTCGGCGAACGGCGACAAACCCTCGGTCGCCGAGTCCAGCAAAACCCGGCGAATCTTCTCCCCTGTCGGCGTTCCTCCCGGCTCGCGCGTTTCCACTACCTTATGCCCCACCGCGCGCAGCGCGGCCGCCAGCTTGCGCATTTGCGTGCTCTTGCCGGTTCCATCCAGCCCTTCGAACGTGATGAACTTTCCGCGACGCGACATCGTGGAGATGATAGCAGCGCTGGTGCACTCCTGTACGTCCACTCCTGTACCGCTCTGCCACAGCCTGCTAGAATCTAAAATTCTGCGAGCGCAATGCGATCCGGTTGATCGAACAAATGGGGGCCTCATAAATGAAACTCTCAAGAATCTTGGGAGTAGTCTGTGTTCTTTTCTTCTCGCTTGCCAGCTGGTCAGCCACTCCACCGACCGTCACCCTCTTCGTGGACGCCACTTCCACGCCCCGCAAGATCTTCCACGCTAAGCTGAAGATCCCGGCCAGCGCGGGAGATCTCACACTCTATTACCCAAAGTGGATTCCGGGCGAGCACGCTCCCGACGGCCCCGTGATTGACCTGGCCGGACTCAAATTCACCGCCGGCGACAAGATTCTGAAGTGGCGGCGCGATCTGCTCGACGGCTTCACGATTCACGTCGAAGTCCCCGCTGGCGAGAATGAAGTGAACGCTGAGCTGGATTTCCTTTCTCCTGCGACCTTCGAAGGCGGCTTCTCCGCAGGTTCTTCAGCGACCGACAAAATGGCCGTCATCAGTTGGAATCAGGTGCTGCTCTATCCCAAGGGCTGGAAGTCGGACGATCTCACCTACGTTGCTACTCTGAATCTCCCCGCGGGTTGGAAATATGGCACGCCATTGCCCATCGCATCGACGTCGCTCACCGGACAGAATGGCGATACCCAGATCGTTTTTAAGCCGACTTCGCTGACCACGCTGGTCGATTCCCCCGTGATCACCGGCCAATTCCTCAAGGTGGTCAAGTTAGCCGATGACCCGCTTGTCGAGATGGACGTTGCCGCCGACAGCGCGGCCGCTCTTGAACCTCCGCAGGAAGTCTGGGATCACTACAAGAATCTGGTCGACCAGGCGAACAAGCTTTTCGGTGCGCATCACTATCGCGAGTACCATTTCCTGTTCAGCCTCAGCGATCATGTCGCGCATTTCGGACTGGAGCATCACGAATCCGACGACAGCCGGGTTGATGAGCGCGGCTTAGTCGATGAAGGCGAGCGCAAGATGGAAGCCAGCCTGCTCCCTCACGAGTACGTGCATTCATGGAATGGAAAATACCGCAGGCCCGCCGATCTAACCACGCCTGACTATGAACAGCCTATGCAAGACGATCTCTTGTGGGTTTACGAAGGCTTGACGAATTATCTGGGCACCGTGTTGACCGCTCGTAGCGGACTTCTCACGCCACAGCAGGCGCGGGATGATTTGGGCGTAACCGCTGCCGCTCTCGATCACACTCCAGGCCGCGAATGGCGCAACCTGCAGGATACTGCCGACGCCGCTCCCGAGCTTTATTTCTCTCCTCGCGCCTGGGAGTCCTGGCGTCGTTCAACCGATTTCTACGACGAAGGCACTTTGGACTGGCTCTGGGCGGACGTCATCATCCGCCAGCAAAGCAAGGGCAAGAAATCTCTGGATGATTTCTGCAAACTGTTCCACGGCGCTCCCAGCACGGGGCCGATGGTGAAGACTTATACATTCGACGATGTCGTCAACGCTCTGAATCAGATCACACCTTATGACTGGCGCGGCTTCTGGACTGAACGGCTGACCAATCATGGTCCTGGCGCCCCACTCGGCGGCATTGAAGGCAGCGGATGGAAAGTGGTTTACGACGAATTTCCATCCGAAATGGAGCGCGGCGGCGAGAACGGTGGTCATGTGAATGGCGGGTTGTATTCGATTGGGCTCGAACTCCGCGAAGATGGAACAATTATCGACACCATTGAGAACATGCCCGCGGCATTGGCTGGAATCGGTCCCGGCATGAAGCTGATCGCCGTGAACGGCCACCAGTACTCGCCGGAAGTGCTGCGCGACGCGCTCCGGGCGGGCAAGAGCAGCACCGCTCCCCTCGAACTTTTGGTCGAGAACACGGACTACTTCAAGACCTACGCGCTCGACTACCACGGCGGTGAACGCTACCCTCACCTGGTGCGCGATGAGTCAAAGCCGGACTTGCTGTCGGAGATCTACAAAGCACAGTAGGAGACCAAAGTAGCGGGGGACAAAGCAGAAACCAACTTACGTCGTCCCTGATGCATTCACTCGTTTTGCGAGGAGATGCTAATCATGAGCTTGCGCCGGCCCATGCTATCCACCAGCGCCCTGTGTTATCTGGCGCTGATGCTTCATTCACCGTTCTTTGCGAACGCCCAGACTTCCATCATGGGCTTCACCCCTTCCGCTGCAACCCACGAAGCCGAGATCGAAAACAAGTTCAAAGCCATCCCCTCGCCGGATGAAGAGCGCCGGCAGCATAAAATCTTTACCGCCGAGCCGCACGTTGCCGGATCGGCGCGCAACAACGAACTGGCTCGCTACATCGCTGACGAATGGCGCAATGAAGGTCTGGAAGACGTAATCATCCGCCGCTACGACGTCTACGGCAGCAATCCAAAATCCACCTTCCTGGAAATGGTTGCACCCGTTCATTACCGCGCCGGCCTTCGCGAACTGCCCGTCCCCGGCGATCCTGACATGAAGAACAAAAGCATCAGTTCGGCGTGGAGCGGCATGTCGGCGTCTGGTGAGGTGACAGCGCCGCTCGTCTACGCCCACAGCGGCAATCCCGAAGACTACGAACTTCTGCGCCAGCAGGGCATCGACGTCAAAGGAAAAGTTGTTCTCGTTCGCTACTCGAATCCCTACAGCTATCGCGGCTTCAAAGCGCTCACCGCCGAGCGCGAGGGCGCGGCCGCGATTCTCATCTATAGCGATCCTGCTGAAGACGGATACAAGAAAGGTCAGGTCGTCCCCAAAGGCCCTTGGGGTCCGGAGTATCACATCCAGCGCGGAGCCATCACTTACGATTTCATGGTGCCCGGCGATCCGCTCACTCCGGGATGGGCCTCCATTCCTGGCGCCAAACGCATTCCGGTCGAGCAAGCCGTCTCGATCCCGAAGATCATGGCGCTGCCACTTTCCTGGCACGACGCTAAACCGCTGCTCGCACACATGGATGGCCCCGTCGCTCCAGATGATTGGCAGGGCGGACTGCCGATCAAATATCACCTCGGTGGCGGACGCGTGCGCGTGCACGTAAAGATCGAGATGGATAACTCCACTCAGGCTTACTACGTGGTGGAGGGTCGCATTCGCGGCGCGGAGTTGCCCGATGAATGGATCGTGCTCGGCAATCACCGCGATGCCTGGGTTTTCGGCGGCGTCGACCCCAGCAGCGGCACTGCATCGATGATGGAACTGACCCGCGCCCTGGGAAAGTTGGCGAAAGCCGGAACACGTCCGCGTCGCACTCTTGTCTTCTGCAGTTGGGATGGAGAAGAGGTCGGCCTCACCGGCTCGACCGAATGGGGAGAGCAGTTCGCCGACGAACTGCGCAAAAAAGCTGTAGCCTACATCAATGTCGATTCCTCAACCTCGGGGCCGAACTTTCACGGCCAGGCAGTGGCGTCGCTCGCACCCATGCTGGTCGAGACCACCCGCTCGCTAAAAGATCCATCGGGCAAGACGCTTTACGAAGCCTGGAAGGCGTCGTCCACGCGCGAGCGCGGTGAAGCGAAACAATCCGAAGCAGTCACCGATCTCAACGTTACTGATTCAAATCTGGCCGACACTCGCATCGGCAGCGGCTCCGACCACACCGTCTTCCTCAACTTTGTCGGAATGCCCGTCCTTGGCCTGCAGTTCGATGGACCGTACGGCGTCTACCATTCCGCCTACGACGATTTTTTCTGGATGAATCACTTCGGTGATCCCGGCTATCGCTATCACACTCTGATGTCACAGTTGTGGGGCGTGCTCGCGCTGCGGCTCGCCAACGCCGATTTGCTCCCTTTCGATTTCGCCAGCTACGCCAGCAACATCCGCCAGTTCGTGAATGAATTGACGAAAGGCATGGCGACGAGAAATGACACGAGCCAGATGGATCTCAAGCCGGTTCTCGATGCGATCGACGACTTCGAAGCCGCAGGCAAGCGACTCGATGAATCTGCAAACCACGCGCTAGCCTCCGGCGCGATCGATCCCAAACTGGCCGATACCATAAACCACGGCGCCATGCAGGTCGAACGCAACTGGCTCAACCCCGACGGCATCCCGGGCAGGCCGTGGTTCAAACACATTCTCTACGGCGCGCGTTTCACCTACGCGCATCTCGAGTTGCCGGGACTAACCGAAGCCGTGGAAAAACAGGATTGGCCGACCGCGAAACAACAAGCAGAGATTCTGCGGCAAGCGTTAGTCAACAACACGAAGCTCGTCAATCAGCTCAACTCAATCCTGAACGGCGAGCCAGCCCACGCAGGAAAGTAGAACCGCCATCCCCTGATCGCTATCTCGCCATGTGGTGATGCCAGTGGTGCATGACCGCGCAACTGAGGTGACCCAGAACAAACCAAAGAACTGCCCAGAGAACTGCCTTGAGTGTTGGATTCATCAGGAAAGATTAATTGAGTAGAGAGAGGTGTCAAGCGGAAATCATCATCCCAAGACTGCGGCAACTTTTATGCTGCTCGAAAGTTCAGTCGAACTCGAAAACCACCTGCTCCACTGGACTACTCCAGACCGGAGCGAACGACTGCCGGTGCAGCGGCGTCGGACCATATTGCTGCAGGGCCGCAAGATGCTGCGGCGTGCTGTAGCCCTTGTGCGAGGCGAGACCGTATTCGGGGAAGACCGCATCCCACTCGCACATCATGCGGTCGCGCTCCACCTTGGCGAGAATCGAAGCCGCCGCAATCGAAGCGGAAAGCGCGTCGCCATGAATGATGGCCTTTTGCGGAAGCGAACAATCCAGGCAAACCGCATCGACCAGAAGATGGTCGGCGGCGGGCTGAAGGCGCATCACCGCCTCACGCATGGCGACGCGTGACGCCTGGTAGATGTTGATCTGATCGATGCGCGCGGCATCTACCGCCGCAACCGCCCACGCAATGGCATGTTCGCGGATGCGCGGCGCGAGCTGTTCGCGGCGCTCCGGCAAGAGCAGTTTGGAATCGCGCAAACCGCGAATGCGGTAGCCGGGTTCGAGAATCACTGCCGCGGCCACCACTGGGCCGAACAGCGACCCGCGCCCCACTTCGTCGACTCCCGCCACCAGCGCGGCGCCTGACTCCCAGGCCTTTTTTTCGTAGCGCAGCGTGCAGCGCAGCTTCTTGAGCAGGCGCAGCTTGGCTGCCGAAGGAGAAAGTGTGAACTCGAGGGAAGCCTTCGCAGGGCTCGACATTGGGGAAATGAAGACTGCCCCACCATCTTTACTTGGCGACGGCCATCCGTGCAAGAGCGAAAAGCAGGGAATCCGAGAACCGCGATCCGAGAAGCAGGTTAGCTCGGCTTTTCGACGTCGCGCAGCCGCGCCGCTTTGCCCTTGAGGCCACGCAGATAATACAGCTTGGCGCGGCGTACTTTGGAGGAGCGCAGCAGATCCACCTTGTCGATCACTTTGGAGTGGACGGGGAAAATGCGTTCCACGCCCTGGCCGAAACTGATCTTGCGAACCGTGAAGCTGGCCTGTGGCCCGTTGTCGCGCTTGATCACCACGCCTTCAAAGGCCTGCACGCGCTCTTTGTCGCCTTCTTTGATCTTGACGTGAACGCGGACGGTGTCGCCTGGGTGAAACGCGGGAATGTCGGTGCGTTGGGTCTTCGCCAGCAATTTTTCGATGATTAAGTTCGACATGATTTAGTCCTTCTGAATTCTGAAAATCTGTATCTCTCGGCACAACTTCTAGCCGCTCACTGCACCGGTTCGGTGTCTAGAACGTTTCTTCCTTTGATCTCCTGGTAGCACTCTCCACAGACGAGTCTGACCTTAAGGAGAGCCTCACTCTTCACATTCCACTCCCCGTCGGCACCCGCATGCGCCGACCGAACCTGCTCGCACTTCCAGCACCAAGCATCGGGATGCGGATTCCCAGGGTCGTTGGCGGAGAAAAATCCCTGATGCGTTCCGTGCAACAGGTGATCGCAGACAAAGGCCTCGCGTCGGTCACCGTGTTTGTCACAGTGAACAACTTTGTAGTGGTCGGCAGATGTCGATTCACCTAACTCCATCTCTTCTTGATTCCGGCCAGAAACTTCTTATCTTCCTCGCTCAACGCCGCGCCGTCCAGCAAGTCAGGGCGGTTGCGCAAAGTCTTTTCCAGCGCCCGCTGCCGACGCCACTTTCGGATCTCTTCGTGGTTGCCGGACATCAACTCTTCCGGAACCTTGATTCCGCGAAACTCTGCAGGCCGCGTGTAGTGGGGATAATCCAGCAACCCGTTCGACGCGCAAGTCGAATCCGCACCGTCCGAGCCTTTCTTCGTGTCAACCGCTTTCGAGTCTACGGTGAATGACTCCTGCTGGGTTGACCTTTCGTTTCCCACTGCGCCGGGAAGCAACCGCATGACAGCTTCCACAATTACGGCGGCAGCCATTTCGCCGCCGCTTAGAACATAATCGCCGATGGAAAGTTCCCGATCGGCGAGAAAGTCGGCAACCCGCTCATCGACACCCTCGTACCGCCCGCAGACTAAAACGATGCGGTCGAGCAAGGCCAAGTCCGCCGCGACCTTCTGCGTAAACCGCTGTCCTTGCGCGGAGAGCAAAACTACCGACTGCTTTACTTTCCGCGCAACCCGCTCTTCGCGCCGCGCAACGCCCATCGACTCCAAACATTCAAAGAGCGGTTCCGGCTTCAGCACCATGCCTTCGCCGCCGCCGAAAGGCCGGTCGTCCACGGTGCGGTGACGATCGCGGGTAAACTCCCGCAGATCGTGGACCTTAATTTCCGCCAGCCCCATTTCCTGGGCCCGGCGCGTGATGCCGTATTCCAACGGCCCGCGAAAGAAGTCCGGAAAAATCGTTACTATATCGGCCTTCATCGCAGATCAAAACCTTCAACGCTTCTTACCTCGGGCAGGCTGCGCCTGCTCCCGCTTCTCGTCTGCTGTAAGTGGAGCGTTCACTTCCAGCAAGCCCTCGGGCAACTTCATGCGCACCTGCTTCCGCTCCACATCCACGCCGTCGAGATACGCCTCAGCGAAGGGGATTTCCAACAGCCTGCCCCCCGCATCGCGGACCATCAACAGCGGCGCTTCGCCCGCTCCAAACTGAACGTCTTCAATGCGCCCGATCTCGCGGCCGTGATCAAGCACTTCGCAACCGACCAGGTCGCTGACGTAATTCCAGCCTGTCTGCAGTTCCGAACGCTGGCTGCGCGGCACCTGCAATTCGCATCCCACCAGCGTCTCGGCGTCGGAGATCGAATCCACGCCCGCGAACTTCAGCACCAGCAGCCCTTTGTGCGGCCAAAGGTCTTCCAATTCCAGCTTGCGCCGGTCCGTTTCGCGGCGGTCTACGTTCGAGTCCCGCGGCAGCGCCAGCAACTTCATGCCTGCAGCGAATCGATCAGGCGCGTCACTGAGAATCTCAGCCGCGACTTCGCCGCGGCGGCCCTGCGTTTTCACCACGCGGGCCAGCGTAATGAACTCACCACCTGTTTCAGGATCGCGAATGGTCCGGTTCCCTGCCCTGGCGCTGGCTCTTCGCTGGTTTCCTAGTCGATAACTTCCAGAGTGTAGCGCTTGTGCGCCCGCACTCCCGCAGCGCTCAGAAGCGTGCGCAGGGCGCGAACATTGCGCCCCTGACGGCCGATGATTTTACCCACGTCACCCTCCGCGACCTCCAGTTCGATCACGTCGTCATCGAGATGGTCGACGAAGACCTGATCGGGAGCGTCGACAATCCACTTCGCAATCTGCTCGATGAGAGCGCGCACGTTTCCAGGTTCGGTCATGATGTTCGCTTATGCCGCGGGAACTGCCGGGGCTGCCGGAGGCTTGGAATAAAGCTTGCCCACCCGCTCTGACATTTGCGCGCCCTTTGATACCCAATAATCCACGCGGTCCCGCTTGAACTCGACGCTGGCGGGGTTGGTTCGAGGGTTGTAGGTCCCCACAACTTCCACCGGCCGGCCGTTGCGCGCGCGCGCCTTCTCAATGACCACAATGCGGTAATGCGGTTGCTTGCGCGCACCCATGCGCGACAGTCGAATCATTAACACAGATGTATATCCTTGTTCCGGAAGAGTCCGGCGAGGTCAAGACAAACACTTATTATGCCGGAGGTTAGCGGGAAAGGCAAGGGAGGAGCTACGGAATGACGGCATCGGTTCGTGTTTGGACTTTTCCTCGCAAAACAAAACCCCGAGCCACATTCAGCCCGGGGCGTTAACCTGTCCAGTTACACAACCATTATCGGCAACCGCAATACACAAGTCAAGATTACTTGAGGAGATCCCCTGTCCGGAACCTCCTCGCCAGCTTTCCCTACCAGAGCCGGGAAAGCGGTGGACCCGGCGGGATTCGAACCCGCACCCTTTAACTGGACAGGTTAACGTGCTGCCAATTACACCACGGGCCCTGTGCTGACCCTAAGGAGTGATGGTGGACTGCACAAGGTCACTCGTCACAAACCGTCTGGACCGATTCCGCACATGGAACTCAGCCGTCTAGCATCTTTCCCTACCCTGCTAAACTCAAATGTTTCGGAGGCGGCATTTTGCAGGCAGTCTACATTCTCTCCGCGGTGCGCACGCCGATCGGCAAGTTTGGCGGATCACTGGCGTCTCTTACGGCCGCCGACACAGGGGCGGTAGCCGCCCAGGCTGCGATTGAGCACGCCGGAATCCAGCCCGGGCAAATAGAAGAAAGCATCTTCGGCAACGCGCGGCAGGCAGGCGGCGGACCGAATCCTGCGCGACAGATTTCCATCCGCAGCGGCGTGCCTCAGGAAGCGCCGGCGTTCACTGTCAATAAAGCCTGCGCTTCGGGCATGAAGTCGATTGCGCTGGCTTATCAGTCAATTTTGCTCGGCGAGGCAAGCTGCATCCTGGCCGGTGGCGCCGAATCCATGTCGCGTGTGCCTTACTATCTCGAAGCGCGCTGGGGATACCGGTTGGGCAACCAGGAACTGGTCGACGGCATGTATCGCGACGGGTTCTTTTGCCCGATGGCGAAAATGGTGATGGGTGAGACCGTCGAGGTGCTGGCAGAGTATTACAAAATTTCGCGCGAGGAGCAGGATGAGTTTGCCCTGATGTCGCAAACCCGCGCCGCGCGGGCGATTGCCGCCGGACGATTCGATGCCGAAATTGTCCCGGTAACGATTGAAGGCAAGAGAGGCACGACCACCTTCAGCCGCGACGAACATCCGTTCCCGGATACAAGCCTGGAAAAGCTGGGCAAGCTGGCTCCGGTGTTTTCAAAAACTGGAACCGTCACCGCGGGCAATTCTTCGGGAATCACCGACGGCGCTGCCGCGGTGGTTGTGGCGAGCGAGCATTTCGTAAAGCAGAATAATCTGAAGCCGCTGGCGCGAATCTCGGCTGTAGCTTCGGCTGGAGTCGATCCGCGAACGATGGGGATTGGACCCGTCCCGGCGCTGCGCAAATTGGAAGAGAAGCATAACCTCAGGCTGCACGAGTTTGGCTTGATCGAACTCAACGAAGCCTTCGCCGCGCAGGTGCTCGCCTGCGACCGCGAATTGAATTTCAATCGCGACCGGCTCAACGTAAACGGCGGAGCAATCGCGCTCGGGCATCCCATCGGCTGCACCGGCACACGCATCACGGTCACCTTGTTGCATGAAATGCTGAAGCGCAATACCAAGCGCGGCGTAGCAACGCTCTGCGTCAGCGGCGGCCTGGGCATGGCGTTGGCGCTGGAGAACGTGGTGTGAGGGACGAGCCCTCATTTCGGCTGGCGGCAGAATCCGACACGCCCGCCCTGCTGAAGTTCATGAGCGCTTACTACGCTTTCGATGGACACGGCTTCGACGAACAGAAAGCCGGGGTGGCCTTGACCACTCTGCTGCGCGACCGCAATCTCGGCCGGGTGTGGCTCATTCTGGATGGCGAGGTGCCCGTGGGCTACATCGTAATCTGTTTTAGCTACAGCCTGGAGTGGCTGGGCCGCGACGCCTTTGTCGACGAGTTCTACCTGCTGCCGGAATATCGCGGGCACGGCTGGGGGCGCAGGACCATGGCATTCGTGGAAGATGGTGCCCGGTCGCTCAACGTCAGAGCGCTTCATCTGGAAGTCGTCCGGCAGAATGCAGCGGCGCTGCAGGTGTATCGCAAGCTGGGCTTCAAGGATCGCGAGAGCACGTTCTTGTCGAAATGGATCGCGCGGGATTTTTCCAAGCCGCAGGGACAAAGCGGGCATTGACTCGCCATGAGATCGTCCCGGTGATTGTCCTTGTTCCCTGTCCTGTCCGCCGTTCGATGCTTCTGCTATTCTTCCTCCGCTCTTGTTCTGAGATCGGAAAGATCCGACAGTCCCGCCGGACGCGAAATGAAGGAGACTCGCATGCATCGATGGATCACTCGAATTTCATGTTTCTTGACGCTGACGCTTGCTGCCAGCTTTGCCCTGGCGCAGGCCGAGTTTTCTGCCGAGATTGTTGACTTGCAAAAGCCAGGCGCACCGACGATGGCCAAGATCTACTTCGCCAAAGACAAAATGCGCATCGAATCGCAAACGGCCAGCGCCCGCGGCAGCGCAGTCATCATCAATTATGCAAACCAGACTGGGGACGTCCTCATGGCTCAGCAGCATATGTACATGGAGATGCCGATGCAGGCTCAAAGCCAGCGCATGGGGTATGCCTCCGCCTTCTTCCAGGCGGGCGATGTCGAGAATGCTTGCGGCGATTGGCAGAAGATGGGACACGAAGGCAGCACTTGCCGCAAGGTTGGCAGTGATACAGTTAACGGCCGCAGCACGGTGAAATACGAGACCACGAACGCGAGCGGCGATGTCAGCCACTTCTGGCTCGACCCCAAACTGCGATTTCCAGTGAAGTGGGAGGGCAAGTCTAACAGCGGAGAGTTGCGCAACATTCAAGAGGGTGCGCAACCCGCCAGCCTGTTTGAGATTCCCGCCGGCTTCACCAAGATGGATATGGGCGGCATGATGCAGCAGCCGCATTGAAGTTCCCTGCCACCTGCGTTGACGCTGCTAAAACCACGCCACTATACTTTAAGGAGACACTCCGACGGGAGACCGAATGTCCCTTTCTGCGGTAATCGTGGACGATGAGCAACTCGCTCGCGATGAACTCGCTTACCTGCTCAAGAGCGCCGGCGACGTCGACGTCGTAGCGCAGGGGAAAAATGGTCTCGAGGCCATCAGCCTCATCAAAGAACACAACCCGGATCTGGTTTTTCTTGATGTCCAGATGCCAGGGCTCGACGGCTTCGGAGTGATAAAAAAACTTCTCGACCGCAAGATTCCCCTCCCTAAGATCGTCTTCGCCACCGCTTTCGACCAGTATGCGGTCAAGGCGTTCGAGGTCAATGCGGTGGATTACCTGCTCAAGCCCTTCGACAAGAAGCGCGTCGCCCAATCAGTGCAGAGAGCCCGCGCCCAGCAGGGAGCCGAAGGGTTGCCGGCGGAAAAGATCGACACACTCGTGCGTATGCTGCAGACGCCCAAAACTCAAACCTCAAAAATCCTGCTCAAGGCGGTCGGGCGAATGTTTCTGGTGGACCAAAAGGAAATCTGTTACGCCTCCATCGAGGACGGAGTGATCACGGTCGTCACCGCAGGCCCCGCGGGCATGGAGGGGCACTCGAACTGCCGCACCTTGGAAGAACTACTCGGCAGCCTGGATCCCGGCCTGTTCTGGCGCGCACACCGCTCCTACCTGGTGAACATCAACCGCATTCGCGAAGTCGTTCCCTGGTTCAAGAGTTCTTACCAGTTGCGCATGGATGATAAGAAGCAGAGCGAGATTCCAGTCAGCCGGGCGCAAACCAAACGGCTGCGCGAACTTTTCGGACTCTGAGGCCGTCCCTCCGGCGCACGGCTTCACCGCGCGATTCTCTTCAGTGAAACGGGACGCAGCCGCCTGCTCTGCGCTTTCGACCATTGCCATCAGACCGGTAATCAGCGTGCCGGAATACAAACCAACTCACTTCCGCTCGGATGGGGATCGATGGCCGCAGCAAAACAACGGAGGGCGACCCCAGTTTCGGAGCCGCCCTCCCGGGTGGGGGAAGGGTTAAACTGCCAAAGCTTCCAGCCCGATTCGGTCGCGAATTACCAGGGTCGCGCCCTCCAGGCGGATCAGCCTTTTTTTCTTCAGATCGCTTAATAGCCGCGTAACCGTTTCCCGCGAGGAGCCAATGCGTTGCGCCATCTCTTCGTGGGTCATGACTGAGCGCAGGTGCAGTTCCGCCGAGTTCTGAATTCCGGTGGGAGCACACGACAACAGGAGCCTCGCCAGTTTTCCCGACGAAGAGCGCGCCAGCACCAGATCATGGATATCCCGATACGCACCCTGGAACTCATGGCTCAGCCACAGGGCGGAGTGCACGCCCACTTCACTCTCATTCTGCAGCAGGTTCATCACGTCCTGGCGGCCGATGAAATTCAACTGGCAGGGAGAAGCGGTTTCCGCAGTCATTTCATAGTTCGTGCCGGAAATGGCGGCGCTCAATCCCAGCACTTCCCCGGCTTCCGCCTGCTTCAGGATCAGCACCTTGCCTTCTTTCGACGTCGTCGAGAGTTTCACCTTCCCGGAGCAAAGAATAAACACGCCTCGTGGCGTCTGCCCCTCCACAAACAGCAGCACTCCCGCCGGCATAACGCTGTGGTGACTGTTTTCATCCACTGATCGCAGCACCGCCGAAGAAAAGCGGCAGAAAAAGCCTGCCCGGCTCACCTTGCAGCCCATGCAGCTCTCGATAATCTCGAGACCGTAGGGAGTTCTCATGCCTGCCTCCGCTGGCAAACCTCGCCGGTGTCCCTGCTCCTCCGGGACATCCTCTTGATATTGCGACCTCACCTCTTGCGAACGCTCGAGCAACGAGCGGGCGTGCGACCGGGTGTCGGAGTGTGGGCTGCGCGCGGCGGAAATCACTTCCCATGCGGCACTGGGGGACGCACATCGCTCCCACTCCAGTTGGCAGGCAAACAAATACAGAGGATCAACCGCCTCTGGGTTGTGGCGGAGAACTGTATCGTGCCATGGCTCCGCGCGTGATCCTGCCCCGAACTCACGCTCCCCTGCCGACACTTCTCCGCGGCCCAGTGATTTCCCCCGCCACGCTTCACTTCTCGATAGGTCCTCGGCCAGCGCCGAATTCCTGACAGGCGCCGGCAGTAACCGAACCAGATTGCTCGGCTGATAGTTCGTAGCCACTAACACGGTTCACTCCTGATCCGGATACGGCCGACGTTGTGCCAGGGTGAGTGCGACTTGTCGGTCCGCGTTTGGGGGAAAGCTGCTCGACTTACTTCCCGATCACGGACCGCTGGTGCAATTGAAGTTCCAGAATGGCTCAGTCCCGAAAGCGATCTAAACCTCTGAAGGGATTGCTCCTCCCACAGCCCTTACAACCAGCAAGCTGCCGACCCTTCGGCAACCGCTGCGTAAATCGGCACTTGAAACCTCTGACCCCTGATAGCAGTCTCAAGTCTGGCAGTCGCACCGCCTCCGACTGCAAGCACTTGTTCATCCCGTCTTGGCGAGATATACTCCCGGCCTGCGAGAAGAATGCGTCCGAGCAAAAGGGGAAAGTGAGGGCAAACACTCATGACCTGGAAAAGCAAACTGGTTTTAGGCGTGCTTACCGCCCTGGCGATGATGGCGCTCACTTACGCGCTACCCAGGGGAAGCACGACACAGAATGCAGCCCTGGTGCAGTTTCCCGTCACGGTTGGAGTGTGGGCGATCTTTGTTCTGCTCTTTGTGAAGCTGAAATAGAGTTAAGCTGAAATAGGGGTGAAGCTGCCCGGTGCGTACTAGTCGGTTTCCGGGCCGGCGTAGTCGCGGCGCGTAATCCCCAGGCGCTGCATTTTCGACTGCAGCGTGGTGCGCTTCAGGCCTAGCCGTCGGGCAGCTCCCGTGGGACCGGAGATCATTCCGCGAGTTTCCCGCAGCACGCGAATGATATGCTCGCGTTCTGCACCCTCAAGCGAATGCTCGGCACCGCCGGAGCCGGGTGACTCCGACTGAAGGTCAGCCAGGGGCGCGCGCAAGGCCGTTCCCTCGGTGAGAATCACCGATCGCTCAATAAAGTTTTCCAGCTCTCTTACGTTACCCGGCCAATGCCAGTTGACGAGTGTGTTCATGGTTTGGCTGGGAACTGTCTCAATACCGCGATCCATGCCGCGGGCAAACTTCTGGACGAAGTAGCGCACCAGCAAAGGGATGTCCTCGCGCCGTTCGCGCAGCGCAGGCAGTCGAATCGGAAACACATTCAAGCGGTAGAACAGGTCGCTGCGAAACTCTTTCTCCACCACGCTCCGGGCCAGATCGCGATTCGTAGCCGCAACCAGGCGCAGATCGACTTTGATGGTCCGCGTCCCTCCCAGCCGTTCGAACTCATGGTCCTGCAACACGCGCAGCAGCTTGGGCTGCAACTCCAGAGGGATTTCGCCGATCTCGTCCAGAAAAAGAGTACCTTTGTCCGCGAGCTCCAAGCGCCCGATCTTCTGGCTGACGGCGCCGGTAAACGCGCCTTTTTCGTGTCCAAACAATTCGCTTTCCAGCAGTCCCGTGGGAATCGCGGCGCAATTCAAGGTAATAAAGCTTCGATCTTTGCGCTTACTGGTGTTGTGGATAGCGCGCGCGACCAGTCCCTTGCCGGTTCCGGTTTCTCCCAGGATCAGAACGGTCGCATCGCTGGTGGCGACAATTGCGACCTGATCCAGCACGGCCTTCGAGGCGGCGCTTTCCCCGATGATCTCCTCAAAATGAAGGTGGGTGCGCGCTTCGCCTTCGAGGAAGCTTTTCTCGTGCTCCAGCCGGCTTCTGAGCTGCTCGACTTCGCGGCCAGTGCGAGCGTTTTCCAGGGCAATCGCAAGTTGCGCGGCGACTTGATTGAGCAGCGTCAGGTCGTTGGTCCTAAAGGCGTCGGCCCGCGTGCTGCCGAGCACCAGAACTCCCAGCGGCCCCTTGGGCCGGAGCAAGGGAACGCAACACAGCGCCTGCAAGCCCTCGGCCAGCAAGTGGTTTGTAGTTCCAGCGGC
This sequence comes from uncultured Acidobacteriaceae bacterium, assembly GCA_963786075.1. GTDB lineage: Bacteria > Acidobacteriota > Terriglobia > Terriglobales > Acidobacteriaceae > Sulfotelmatobacter. The sequence continues at coordinate 113,406 of CAWAYA010000024.1, forward strand.
AAACCCTTGCATCTCGTCCTTGCTGAAAATCAACGGCGCGCGCTCCAGCAATGCTTTGCCGTGAGGGTCTTTTGCTGGATTGATTTCTGCATCAATGGGCGGTCCCTTTTGCAGGGGAAAATCCATCGCCTGCCGCACTAACTGCCCGCTTTTTTCGTCGTGCACGGCCAGAGCCGCATATTCCTGCCGCAACACCCGGCGCAGATAGGCAGAAATCCTTGGAAAGACCTGCCGCACATCCCACTTCGCGGCCAGCGCGCGGCTCACCTCCATCAACACGTGGTGGCGCTTCTTTTCTTCCCGTAACATCTCCGAGACTCCATGTAACGATTCTTCGAGCCTCTTTTGTTCCGTGATTTCGACTACAACGACTCCGATTTGTGTGACCTTGCCGCTTGCATCCTTGATGGGAATGTAATGCTCGAGCCAGTGCCCGGGTTCGGACCGGGTGGGCAAGATGGAACTGATTTCGAGATTAAGGATGGGCTGCTGTGTGGCCAACACTTGGCTTAGCTGCGGCTTAATCAACTCGGCAAAATCGCCCAGCATCTCGCGCACGCTCTTCCCCAGATGCGCTTCGGCCGGTATGCCATTCATTTCTGCCAGGGTTTTGTTGATTGCAAGATACCGGAAGTCGGCATCCAAAATACAAAGACCCACTTTGGATGCACTGAAATAAGCGCTCAGCAATTCTTCGGATTCAATGAGAGGTTCAGCGGGGTCATGGCCTCGAAACACTACCTCCGCCAATTCCAGCAGCGTCACGGGGCGCTGCGCATCCCGTTCTAGATGTCGCGCGTTCAAGGGGTAGACCCCACCAGACCCGCGGCGTTTCCCCCTCGAAAAAGCGCCGCCCAATTTCTCCAATTTAGCGGCATTATAGACTCATCCTGCGAGGAGAGAATCAGTTTTCTTTGCCAGTTCGGTTTAGCGAACGGATTCTTCCCAAGATGGGATGCTGCCAGCGCGTTCGCATCTTGGGGAGGTCCCCCGTGGTTGCGACACTGCTCCTGCGGAACGTTATACTGAGCCATGGCGCGGGGCTGGGAAAGCAAGTCTGTCGAGGCACAACAGGACGAAGCTGCCGGAAGAAGCACTCCAGAAAAGCCACGTCTGACGTGGGAAGCCACAGGCCGACTTCAGACACAAGAGAGTCTTCGCCTGTCGCTCCGCCGCGTGTTGCAGCAACTCGAGCAGAGCCGGAATCCCCACCATCGCTCCATGCTCGAACAAGCGCGAGCCGATCTGGAACGAAAAATACAAGAGCTTACTCGCTGACGTGTGGCCAGACCATCAGACCAGCGGGCGTTTCTCTCTGCTCCCGGTCGAATTGAAAAGAAGCTTCGGCGACTTTGCACAGACTTATCTGCTCTCTTCTTGCCCGCCAAGGCAAACCTCCGCGAAGCTGACGTATAATTGACACCTCCATGAAAGCCTACGTTTACGTTTCGCTTAAGAAAAGCGTTCTTGATCCTCAAGGCAAGACGATCCAGGGTGCGCTCAACAAGATGGGCTATAAAGGTCTGGAGGACGTTCGCCAGGGCAAGTACTTCGAACTCACCCTCGACGGCGGGCTAAGCCGCGAAGAAGCGCAAACGGAAGTCGAGCGCATGGCTCGCGACGTGCTCACTAACCCGGTCATTGAAGAGTTTCGCTGCTCCCTCGCAGACTGAATTCCTGGAGTTCCTGCATGTGTGGCATTGTTGGCTACGTCGGCAAGAAGCAAGTGGTTCCGATCATCCTCGAGGGGTTGAGGCGTCTCGAGTACCGGGGTTACGACTCAGCGGGAATTGCGGTTGCCGGCAACGGGGACAAGCTGCAAATCCGCCGCGCCGAGGGCAAGCTGCGCAACCTGGAAGAAGCCATCCGCCTCAAGCCGCTCGAAGGCAGCTACGGCATTGGCCACACCCGCTGGGCGACCCACGGGCGTCCCACGGAAGAAAATGCTCATCCTCATCGCGATTGCACGGGCAAGATCGTCGTCGTACATAACGGCATTGTCGAAAATTATCTCAGCCTGAAGAAAAAGCTGATTGAAGAAGGCCACAAGTTCTCCACCGAAACTGATACTGAAGTCATCGCTCACCTTATCGAGAAACACCTCAAAAGTAGCAACGGTCGCCATCCTCATCTCGAAGAAGCAGTTCGTAAGACCGTCAAAGAACTCAGCGGAGTCTTCGCCCTGGCCGTCATCTCTGTCGATGAACCTAATAAGATCGTCGCCGCGCGCAACGGTCCTCCTCTGGTGGTCGGCCTCGGCAACGACGAATACTTTGTCGCCTCTGACGTCCCCGCCATTCTCTATCACACGCGCGACATTTTCTTTCTGGCGGATGGCGATCTCGCCGTGGTGACCGCCAACGGTGTGCAACTGACCGATTTCGACGGAAAACCACTCCAGCGCCAGGTGCAGCACGTCACCTGGGATCCAATCATGGCGGAAAAAGGCGGCTTCAAGCACTTCATGCTCAAAGAAATTTACGAGCAGCCGCGCGCCGTCCGCGACACAACATTAGGACGCGTTTCGCTCGATACTGGCCACATCTTCCTCGACGAGATGCAGATCAGCAAGGCTGAATTCCGCGCAGCAAAAAAGATCAACATCGTGGCTTGCGGCACCAGTTGGCACGCCGGACAAGCCGGCAAGTTCATGATCGAGAGTCTGGCCCGCGTGCCGGTCGAGGTCGATTACGCCAGCGAATGGCGTTACCGCGACCCCATCGTCAGCCCGGAAACCATCACGCTCGTCATTTCGCAGTCGGGAGAAACCGCCGACACCATCGCCGCCCAACGCGAGGCCAAAGCGAAAGGCTCGAAGACACTCGCCATCTGCAACGTCGTCGGCTCCATGATTACTCGGGAAGCTGCCGGAACCATCTACACTCACGCCGGCCCCGAGATCGGCGTAGCTTCCACCAAGGCGTTCACCTGCCAGCTTACTGCGCTTTATCTCTTCGCTCTTTATCTCGCGCATGTGCGCGGAGCGATGACCGCCGAACAGACTCGCGCGGCCGCGCTGGAACTGACACTTATCCCCGGGAAACTCGAAAATATTCTCACTCATGATGAAGCCTGTGAAGAGTTGGCCAAGCGCTTCCAGCGCGCTCAGGATTTTCTTTTCCTCGGCCGCGGCATTCACTATCCCATAGCCCTAGAAGGCGCGTTGAAGCTCAAAGAAATTTCCTACATCCACGCTGAGGGCTACCCTGCCGGCGAGATGAAGCACGGTCCTAACGCCCTGATCGACGAAAATCTTCCCGTGGTCATTATCGCCACCCGCGACGCAAGCGATCCCGACTCCATGGTTCGCTATGAGAAAACAATGTCCAACCTGAAGGAAGTGAAGGCGCGCTCTGGAGTAGTCATCGCGCTCGCTACCGAAGGCGACGAAGAGATGAAGGAAGCCGCCGACCGCGTCCTCTACGTGCCGTCCGCACCGGAAGAACTTTCGCCGATCCTCGAAATCGTTCCTCTGCAGTTACTCGCCTATCACATCGCGGTCAGGAGAGGCTGTGATGTGGATCAGCCGAGGAATCTCGCCAAGTCAGTGACGGTGGAGTAAGCGGACTGGCCACTTAAGGTTCTAGAAGGGCTCGATATCGGTATGCCGAAAATCGTCACCCTTGAATAGCAACGCCTCGCCCTTCTCTTTCGCCAACGCATAAGCGAAGCAGTCGCCAAAATTAAGGCCTGCGCGGTGGCGTCCTTTGCCAAAATCGCGATAGGCCTCACGGGCGATGCGCGCCTGGTTCAAGGTTACCGGCTCGACAGAAATCTCGGCATCGCGCAACAGGTCATCAAATCGTCGGCTCAGAACCGGGTTCCGGTTGTTGTCGACGACTACGGCAGCTTCCACATAGCTCACCGCTGACATACGGCAATCCCGCGATCGACTCAAGATCGCGCTGATCGACGCTGCCTCTTGCTCGTCCTTCAAGATCGCGATAATCACGGATGTGTCGACAATCACTTGGGCAAGCCCTTCTCGTCATACAACAAATCGCCATGATCCATCGACTTGTACGGCTCCTTCCACAAAGGGGCGCACTCCTTCCCGATCTGCAGCAGTCGCTCGGCCAGACTGCCCTTTTTCCTGCTGCGCACCCGCTCCAGTCGCTCACGAACCGCCTTGTCCACCGCAGCCGTCATGCTTTCCCCAGTCGCTCGCGCTAATTCCCGTACCAAGCGATGAGTCTTCTCATTCTTGATGTTCAAGCTCATGTTCTACCTGTCTACCTTCAAACTACACCATTCTACCATACGCAACAATCTCCAGCAAACGAGCACCAGAGCCGCGATACCCGCGCTCCAAACGGCAAAAGCCACATCCACCACCCAACTCGGCGCTGCGCCTACCCTTCGCAACAGGAACGGCAGAAAGTTCCACGTCGTAATGTGAACGTAGTCCCACGGATCCTGCGTCATGGCCTCGGTGTTCAATCCCCAGACGTCCATCTTGCCCAGCGCAAATGCCACGATATTCTTGAAGCGCAGCGCGATCACGAACGTGGGATGGCCCAGCGTCTCCATCTGGTAAATCTCCAACGGCAACCAGAAGGCGAGCGAGGCAAGCTGGATGACCAGGCTGGCTGCGATGAGCGCGAGCCCGCCGCGCCAGATCCACGCGCTCAAATTTTCGCGATAGCGCACGAGCAGCGGCACGGCAAGCAAGGCCGCCAGTTCCACCGAAGTTGAGACGTACCGGTCGCCCCAGGCAAAGTCTCCCGCCCAATAAGCGTACCTCGCATAAAAGCTGATGTAGCCAAGCAGCAGCACGAGCGTGGTCAAGCCATAGGCGCGGACTTCCGGCGACAGCCGTTTCCACAACAAGACGAGCAGCAGAATTGCCAGCACCAGCAAGGGATCGAAAAGGAAAATCGACTTCTCCGGCTTGAACAGCGCACCCAGAAAACCCTCGTGAAAAGGCGTGCTCCAGGGAAAACTCGTTGGTAGGGTTGGATCCTGTAAACGCTGTTCCTGGCCATAGAGCGACAGATATGTGTTGGTAAATGATCCAAAGCGGTAGAACTGGTAGAGCCGGTCGATGATCAGGAAAGACACATACACCGGTCCGGCGACTTTGCAGTAAGAGACGAGTCGCTCCCAGAGTTCGCGTCCGCTGACTTTTTCCGACCATAATATGAGCAGAAGGAAAAACCCTGCGGCCATAAGGTCGAGGCCGGTCGTCAGCCGCGTCAGCAAGTTCAGCCCGAGCGCCGAGCAACCCACGAGCAGTGCGCGCTTGTTTCCGGTCCGCAGCCATTCGTACTGAAAGGAGAATCCGGCAAGGGTCAGAAGCATGACGTAGTTGTTCTCCATCATGTTCTGGGTGTAATGCAGGTGCGTGGTGCAGAACACCAGCGCCAGCACTCCCAGCACAGACTCGCGCACAGTGAAACGAAACTGGCGAAGCAGGCGAAAGGCAATCAGTGCCGTGAGCACATTCACCAGAATGTTCGTGCTGTAGCTGACCACGATGCTGCGCACGGCGGGATCATCGCCGTAGTCGGAAAAGACCCGCCAGTGCGCGATCCACGTACCAAGCAGATCGGCGGGCAGCATCAGCAGAGACTGGCCAATACCATACCAGCTATAGAGGCGGCCGCCGCGTCCGTGCAGGCCAAACTCGGGATACTCGTTCGGGAACACCTGCGGCTGGGAAGTCCAGAGCCAGTGCGTGGTCTGCAGGCGATGCATGGTGTCGGCGGTGCCGAGTTCGCCGGATTGGACGACGAAAGCAAGCAAGCCCGCAGCGAGACAGAGCAGGATGACGGGATCAGACAACCAACGGCGGAGGAGCGAGATCACGCTTGATGGTAATACAGGCGGGCTTCGGCTTCCGTGATACAGAAAGCTGGCTGCGCTGCGGCTGCGAAAATATTTCTCCCTGACTTGGGAAAGTCGCAGGCTTCTGGTCTCAAGAACAGGGTATCCCCCCTCCCCCCTCAATCTCTAAAATCAGCGCGTTAGCAAGAATTTCCCCGCAAAATCCGCATGTCAAAGAACTTAAGTATCAAAATCTTGGAAACAAGGGACTTAGAGGCGCGACGAACTGGTTCGCGCGACCGTCATGTCCTCGACCATGATTGCAGGGTTTGAATTCGGGGACAAGGTCAGACGTCACAAGGGGGTTGTGGAAAAGGCGCGTCTACAAAATCACCAAGGGGAATGGGTGGAATCCCACGCTTCGCAACGTGCGCGAAGCGGGCCACCCGTCAGAAGCGGGCACCCGGCGAGCGCCCTCCGAAAACTGCCGTGGAATGAGGGCGCAGCTGCTATCTATAATAAGAAATGTGGGGTACAGGTTTTATTCGTGAAATCCAGCGGGGGTGAAAGCGGTGGCAAGTCTTCAGGAACGGCTGGACGAGTTTAAGAAATCATTCGAATCCGGGGCGCCACCCTACAACGCGCCGCACGAGGTAATCGAAACGATGCATCGAGCGACAGCCGAGCTCAAGGCCACCGGTATTGAAGGGCAGGCCTTAAAGGTCGGCGACCGCGCTCCGGGTTTCACGTTATTCAACCAGGATCACGTCCCGGTGGCCTCGGCCGATCTTCTCCGTCAAGGACCGCTTGTTGTCAGTTTCTTCCGGGGACACTGGTGACCCTACTGCAACATGGAGCTGGAGGCTCTACAAGGAATCAATTCCGAAGTCAGAGCATTGGGGGCGCAGATCGTTGTGCTCACTCCTGGACTCGAACGGTATACCCGCGCTCTGCACAAGAAATTGAACCTGACATTCGACATTTTGACGGATCTTCATCTGAAGATCGCGGAGGAGTTTCGGCTGGTGTTCACACTGCCGGACTACTTGCGCGAGCTTTACAAGTCGTTTGGCAGCACTCTGGATAGATTCCATGATGAATCGGAGTACCGGCTGCCCATGCCTGCGCGGTACATACTCGACAAGCAGGGCATCATCCGGGCAGCCGACGTGAATGCGGACTATACGATCCGTTCTGAGCCCACGGAGACTTTGAAGCAGCTGCGGGCACTGACTGCGTCCCCAACTGACTAGTTCCCCGGGGGCACAAAATAGGAGGCGCCCCTAGCGGCAGGCTGCACTGCCGCCCACCTTTCGAAAACCGCGAAAGGTGGGGCAGCCTCAGTGTTGGTTGTGCCGGCGCTAGAAAAGAAATCAAAGGTGGGCCAGCCCCCAAGCAGACCTGCAGCGAGGCACAATGGAAAAACAGGATCAGCCAGCCAGCGGCCCACGCGTGAAGTCATTGCCTGGATGGTAATTCAAAAGCGGCAGCCAGGAACAGCAACCAGTATCCGCTTGGTTTATTTGACCGCAAAATTTCCGGGATCGAGGTTGAGGTTGGTGAGGAGTTTGTCTGCGCTCATATCCCAGTCATAGACACGAGTCGAGCCATTCTGAAGTTCCTGGGTGTACTGCAGGTCGTAATGGCGGGGCAGCGTGATCCCACTGTCGGTCTGGAAATCGCTGAAGCGCTCTTCGATGGTGTAGCGGATTTCCTGCTGATTCACACTCTCCGTTATTGTGTGGCTCATGTTGGGCTCAACCGCATACGAATAGACGGTCATCACGTGACGAAAGGTCTCAGGATCAAAATACATCTTGATGGTCATGTCCGTATGGCCTTTCGAGTGATACTCGATGCCTTGCAATTCGTGGCCATCGATTTTCTTGAGGCCCATAGAGTCGAGCTTGACCCGCTCCGGGTCAAGGTTTAGCAGAGCCCATCCGGTGGAAAGCTCTCCGCCCAGCAAGCCTTCTTTAAGAATGAAGTCCTGACCGTTCACGAACTTGGCGAACTGGCTGGGGATGTGCGAGGCAGTGGCCGCAGCGAACCAAGTCTTTTCGCCGTTGAAAACGAATTGCTCCCCTCGCCAATCTCCCAATCCGAACCTCATTACAAAGGTCGATTTGCGACCCTCGCTTACGCGGCCCCAGCTGCCCTCGACCTCGCCGGTCCCACCAACCAGGATCTTAAAGCGTAGCTTGCCTTGGACGGCGCGCGACTTGATGGCGGCGCGCGCTTCGGAGGCGCCGATCGAATCGAGGTGTTTGACAACGATCTCTTCCGGCTTCATGTCCGCCGCGTGAGCCGAACCGAGAAGCCCGGCCAACGACCAGGCAAGAACGAACGTCTTCCAGTTGCGCTGATTTCGGGTCAACATAGTTGGGGACCTCTGCTCGTCATCAAAGGTATCCTAGAAAGGTCGAGTAAGTCAGATGAATTTGTGGAGGATGAAGCTGTGAAATCCTGACGACCGCAGCTTCGAAAAAATATTTTCTTCCTGCTTCGGGAAAATCGCTCGTTATTTTTCGGTGATAGGGGTACCCCCCTCCCCCTCGTCTATTGGAATCATCGAGTTGGCAGGAGATTGCGAAATAGTCTCTTGGCATCAATGACTTGCAGGCAAATCTTGATTGCTCATGATCTAGATCGGTGTGAAATGGCGAAAAATTCGGCTCGTACGCTTGCCTCCGCGCCCATGATGGGCTGTGGGGGGTGGATGACAAGGTCGGATGTCACTCGCTTCGGGATGCTGAGATCGGACTGTGGAATCCCGGGCTGTCGACGAATGTAAAGTAAAGTAGAGATCTCGGTGAATCAACCCAATTCGCAGGGGGACCGGGGCGTGGAATCCCACCTTTCGCAGTGGAAGAAAAAGTGGCGGTACCCGGTACTTTGACGTTGTGCACATGCCAATTCGCAGGGACGAGATTCAAACCTGTCGGGGGCGAGCGGCATCACATTCTTAGGAAGGAAATTAGGACGAAGCTCCCAGGAGGTAGTATGCGCAGTCTCACACTTCTGACATCGATTTTGCTTTTGTCCGCGGTGGCTTTGTGCCAGAACGCCGAGCGAGGCGTTCCCGGTTATTACCCCTACGGATGTGGGCCGTTTGTCCCCATGCTTACGACGCCAATGATGTCGTTTAGCACAATTTCGCCGAACCCTGTGGGCGCGAGCAATGCCACGGGTGGGCTGATCGCGGGAGCAACGAACTCCACGCTCTCCGAGGTGAATGGCAACACTGACGCGGTTTATACCGAGCCAGTTTGGAACTCGGGGGGCGGCCTCCCACTCATCTCGCCGGCGGTGAATTCGTCCGTGGGTGGGATGAATATGATTCGTCGGAGCCGGCAGCCCGCGCCGCGCCAACGTGAAGAGAAGATGCAGCCATGGATCTACTTCAGCTCTGCCGAACCTGGCGTGCATGCTCTGGAGTCGGCGAGCACGGCAACCGGTGTGCAGCCGGCTAAGCATGCTTACACCAATCAGGATATAGAGCAGATCAACGAGCAAAACGGGACCGTTCACTACGACAGCAAGACGGAGAAGATTCAGTAAGCGATTTTATCGAACGTATGGCTTGAGATTGTCTTTGTAATCCTGAGCGAAGTTGTTGTTCGTGAAGCGAACGACAACTCAGTCGAAGCACCGTTTGCAGCTGGGACTACCGGTCGCCCGCCGAGGATTGCCTGGAGCCGGTGCCCTACTTCAAACCGACGCCATAGAAATAGTTGTAGCTGCCTCCCGAACCCCAGGGCAGATTGGCGCTGAAGGAGGAGAACAGCATCGCCTGGCCCATGAAGGCGACGAACACCTGCTGCTGGGCGCCGTTGCTGCTCACTTGGAAAGTAAACAGGCCATTGCAGGGGTCGTTCAACTCACCGGCGCTGCCGTACAGATAGCCGACACTTGCCACGGGAATGAGCGTGCCCGTCGCCATGGTGTTGCCGCTGGCGTCGCTCACTGTGACCTGGCCATCGGAGCTGACGGAGATCGTCGCACTCCCCTGGCTTGGAGTGCCCGTCTCGGTATTTCCCGAGCCCGCGTTGGCGTTCGTCTTCTCGTAGTAGATGGCGTTGTAAGTCCCGGCAGACGAGGCATCGAAATTCGCGCTGGCGGCTTTCTTCAGACCAAGAATGGCTCCGTTCGGAGTATCGACCGCGAAGATTCCGTTCGCCGTGCCGAACACGTAGTTGGGAATGCTGCTGTTGCCCGGATCTGGAATGGTGAGAAATGTGCCGGAGGGATCGAGCACCGCCGCGGCCATGTCAAGAGCGTTTGAATTGAAAGCGGTATTGTTATCGCTGTTGAGCGCCCCGAAGGGCCAATACGAAGAAGTGGTCCCGGTGCCCTGTGCGTTGAGGTTGACCGAACCCACGTCGACGCCTCCCGATGCGGTGCGGAACTGCATGTAGTTGTAAGCCTGCCCCTCAAAGGTTGCCAGAGAGATCTGGCCACTCTCGACGGCGGTGATCAGGGCAAGTGTGTTCGCGGTGGGCCCGGTCTTGGTGGCCTGAATGACCATGGCATAGTTTGGCACTTCGTAGGCGGCGACGAGGTTGCCTGTGGGATCGCTCAGGGTGTAGCCGCCGTCGGAGTTCACAGTGTAGGGGACCGCGCCGCTGGCGCCATTAGATAAGTCGGTATAAGCGATGGTCTGGGCTCCGGAGTTAACGGTGACGGTCATAAAATCTCCGACCGACGCCGTGCCGTGGTAGACGCGCGCGGCGGGCGTAGCCACCGTGGTACGCGGAGTCGAGTTGCAGCCGATCAACAGAAACAACGTAAGCCAGACAACAACCGTGCTAGTTCGCATAAGAGAATCCTCATTGCGCCTGTGGCGCCTCAGAGGAACTAATCGGCTGGAGCGGCGGAATTCGTTAGGCTGGAACGAGCGTTGCCGGGAATTCCGGTGATGTGACGGATCCGCCGGTTACCTTCGGCTGGGTAATGGCACGGACTGGCTATTTACCGATCTGCGGCTTCAGGTTAGTCTTCTGATTGAGCAGCACTTGGGGGAGGGCTGATCGACATACGTCCCGTGACTCGAAAGAGTCTGGGGCGTTTTGTTTTGGGGGCTATATCTCTACTTCGGCAGATCCAGCGCCGGATTGTGCGCGAAGAAATTGACCGGCCGAAGTTCGAACTCGTGCCATACGGTCGGCATCACCGGCCAGTCTTCGGCGTGCGGCACGTGATGAAATCCCATGGTGTACCAAAGAACAATGTCCGTATTCTCGATTGGCCGATTCGCCTTGGTCCACGCTGGCAATCCGTCTCCACCCTGGCTTTGGGTGGGATAGTCGCCTGCGGCGTAAAGCTCGTTTTCACGATACGGCGTGACCCATACTTGATAATCGGTGTATCCCGCACGCTTTTGCGGATAGTCATCGGGCACCATCAGCGACATCGCATTCTCGCCGCCCATCAATTCGTAGCCTACCGGGTAACCCAACGGGCTCTTCACGTTCGGGTTAATGACCCGCCAAAACTCCGGTTGTTCCATGGTCATGCGGGCTTTTGCCTGTTCCTCGGTTTTCGCAGTTTCCGGCTCGGCTACCCACACGCTTTTACGCAAACTATCCGCCGGCAAACGCTCCACGCGGAGCTTGTCTCTGACAAAACTATTCGCTGTTCCATCCACATCGAAATCCAGCCGGAAGGAAAAGAAGTGATCATGATCCACGCCGACAATGTTCTCGGCAATAAATCGCCCGTACTTTCCATCCTTCCCATCGGAATCCTCCACAGCCGTCCGGCTCTTGACCGACTTGATCTATCCTGACCGGTTGCGCCGGCGCGCACGCGGATGGTTCCGTCCTGCCTAAAAACCCAGTCGAACACATAATCGTAATTGCCAAATACCCCAATGTTCCGCAATACCAACTCCCGCGATTTGCGGCTTTCGACGGAACCCTCGTCATGTCTCCATGCCATGTAACCAGAGGGTTGCTCGAACAGGCAAGCCGCCCGCTGCTTCAAATAAGTCACCCCCTTGTGATCGGCGTACACCTGGTCGAAATAAACCGCGTTCTCCGGGCAATCGGCTCCGATCTCAAGCGAACTCGAAAATCCGTCATTGTTCTCCCCGATGTCGAAAAAGGTCCGCGCAAACCATCCTTCGCTGGGATCCATATAGGGCACAAACATTTCCGAAACCGAGCCTTCGTACAAAATTGACCGTAAGCGGTCCCCGTCCTGATAAGCCACATTGGTTACGATCAGTCCCACGCGACGATCGAGGCGAAAATGGAAGTTCCACTTCTCCCAGGTCACCGACTGGCCGCGGAGCCGGAAACCAGGCCCTAATGGCTGCTCAACTTTCAAAGGCGCGGGCGCGTCGCGGTACTTGGGAAGAGCTGGGGAATCATACATTCCAGCATCCTTCGGTACCGGCACGACGCCTTCATCGATCACCCGCAACACCTTGCCCTCATATCCGTTATAGACGGCTGTTAGTCCTTCGATCGGTCTTCCTGCTCCTTCCGTTCCTCCGCGTATATCGAGACATATGATGCGCAGCAGCCGCTTATCTTTCTCCTCCGGCTTGCCGAAATAGCCAGCGCCGTAGCCACCGCAGAATACGGTATTCAGGTCGGTGATTCCTCTTTTGTTAAGCGCCGCAACCATCTCCGCATTGTCTTTCACCGCGCTATCAATCTCGCTTTCCTGCGCCAGGCTGACATAAGGGGGCTGTACACCTTTTATCTCTGCCCAAGAGACAAGCTTTTTCGCTCCTACATCCACCACGGCCTCAAAGACTTGCCGGCCCTGCTCGACCATTAGAAAGGCTTCACGGCGCAGGGGCTGACCCGGCTTCCACGCCAGGACTTCTTCTTTTGGGGGCTCCTTCAGTTGAATCATCGGGAACCTGGACTTCACATCCGTTTTCCCCGCCGCATGCAGCACCTCGGTGGCAGTCCAATACTCCGGCGCCGTCAATGCATCCAGCGGATGCTCAGCACTCTGCGACCTCATGGGTTGCGCGGCAAACAAGAAAAACGCGAGGACAATCATGGAAACGCTCAACCAGCACTCTCGTATCATTACGCAACAGTTCAAATTCATCTTGAAATCCCCTAGGTTGCTGCGCCTTCAGTCAGAGCTGCTGTTGGGAATCTCCAGCCTCGCTCAGATTTTGGCAGGCCATGGTACTCCTTTGTCGTTCTGCCAGACAAAGAATCCCGCCGTTTGGGCGAATCGGCCGCCGCCCGATACGATTGACCGCGGGAAGTAATTCAAAGCGCCCGCAACTTCCTCACTTCCAACAGCATCTAAACCTTGACAGTGTTACACTCAGGTCTTAGCATAGGCGGGTTGGCAATCATAAGCATACTGATTACAAAGCACTTATTTGATTCAGGAAAGATAACAGGAGACGATTATGGCCAAGATTATTGGGATTGACCTTGGAACGACCAATTCTTGCGTGGCGGTGATGGAGGGCGGCGAGCCCAAAGTTATCCCTAATGAAGAAGGAGGGCGGACTACGCCTTCCGTGGTTGGGTTTACCAAGACTGGAGAACGGTTGGTGGGGCAGGTCGCGAAGCGGCAGGCGATCACCAATCCGGAGAACACGATTTATTCGATCAAGCGCTTTATGGGACGGCGCTTCGACGAAGTTCAGGAAGAGATCAAGATGGTCCCATATAAGGTTGTGAAGTCGGGCGACCACGTGGCGGTGCTGGCGCAGGGCAAGGAGTACACGCCTCCGCAGGTTTCGGCGCTGATTTTGCAGAAGCTGAAGAAGGCGGCGGAAGACTACCTGGGCGAGAAAGTGACCGAGGCGGTGATCACCGTGCCGGCCTACTTTAACGATGCCCAGCGGCAGGCCACGAAAGATGCCGGGCAGATTGCCGGGCTCGACGTGAAGCGCATCATCAATGAGCCTACGGCGGCGGCCCTGGCGTATGGGCTCGACAAAACTAAAGACGAGCTGATCGCGGTTTACGACTTTGGCGGCGGGACTTTCGACATTTCGATTCTGGAAGTGGGCGAAGGCGTGATTGAGGTGAAGGCCACCAATGGCGATACGCACCTGGGCGGCGACAACATTGACCAGCGGCTGGTGGATTGGTTGATTGATGAGTTCAAGAAGGATGAAGGGCTCGACCTGCGCGCCAAGGGCAACGAAATGGCTTTGCAGCGGCTGCGCGATGCGGCCGAGCGAGCGAAGATTGAGCTTTCGACCACCATGGAGACCGAGATCAATCTGCCGTTCATTACGGCGGACGCTAGCGGTCCGAAGCATCTGGTGAAGAAGCTGACGCGGGCGAAGCTCGAGTCGATGGTGGAAGACATCATTCAGCGCTCGGTGGGTCCGTGCAAACAGTGCATGAAAGATGCGGGCGTGGATGCGAGCAAGATCCAGGAAGTGGTTCTGGTTGGCGGACAGACGCGCATGCCTCGGATTCAGGCGCTGGTGAAGGAGTTGTTTGGGCGTGAAGGGCATAAGGGAGTGAATCCTGATGAAGTCGTGGCAATCGGCGCGGCGATTCAGGGCGGCGTCCTCGGCGGCGAGGTGAAAGACCTGCTGCTGCTGGACGTGACTCCGCTGTCTCTGTCGATTGAGACTTTGGGCGGCGTGGCTACTCCGATGATCCCGCGCAATACGACCATTCCTACTAAAAAGACGGAAACGTTTTCGACTGCGGCTGACAATCAGACCTCGGTTGAGGTGCATGTGCTGCAGGGGGAACGTCCAATGGCGGCGCAGAACCGGACTCTGGGCAAGTTCCACTTGACCGGGATTCCGACGGCTCCGCGGGGCGTGCCGCAGATCGAGGTGACGTTCGACATTGACGCCAACGGCATCCTGAACGTGACTGCGAAGGATACGGCCACGGGCAAGGATCAGAAGATTACGATCACGTCGTCCTCGGGACTGTCGAAGGAAGAAGTCGAGCGCATGGCCAAGGAAGCCGATGCACACTCGGCCGAAGACAAGGCAGCTCGCGAGTCGATCGAATCCAAGAATCAGCTCGACAGCATGGTTTACAGCGTCGAGAAGATGCTGCGCGAGAACGGAGACAAGATCTCCGGTTCGGAGCGTGGAGACGTGGAGAACGCGCTGGCCGATGCCAAGAAAGCGCTGGAATCGAACGACAAGGCGCAGATGGATAAAGCTCGCGAGAGCCTGACCAAGGCTTCGCACAAGCTGGCGGAGGAGATGTATAAGTCGGCGCAGGCGAAGGGTCCGGCGGCGGGGCCGGGTGGTCCTGCTGACGGTGCAGGCGCTGGCCCGAGCGGAAACGGCGGCGGTCAGAAGAAAGATGAAGGCGTGATCGACGCGGAGTACGTGGACGTGGAAGACAAGAAGTAAGCAGTCGGCTGTCAGCTATCAGCTTGAATCGGGTGGCGCGGGCAGGTTTGCCCGCGCCATCGTTTGTGCCATCATGCTTAGATTTTGGAGAGAACTGAACCATGGATTTCCAGGTGAACGAGCAAACTTATTTTCTGAGTCTTGCTGAAGATGAGAAGCAGTGGGAGGTTTTTCTCTCGACGCCGGCGGGCGCCATGTCGATCCCAGTGTATGTGGACGCGGCGGAGTCAGAGCCGCTGGTCGTGATACACGAGGGGAAAGAGAAGCGGAGACTAGTGAATTAGTCTGTCATCCTGAGCGGAGTGAGCGGTCCGCGAAGCGGAGCGCTCATGGAGTCGAAGGACCCCTTGCCAGTATGCGGTGACGGAAACCTGGCGAGGAGCTCTTACGATACAGTTGGCGCAGTGAGACGGGTGGACGGATGGCGTTTGCCGGAGAAATGAGAAAACTCCCTGATGTGCCGGTGGGGCTCCGAACATACAAGGGGTCCTTCGACTGCGTTCCCTTCGCTTCGCGAAAGGAAACTCCGCTCAGGATGACAGACTGATCTAAATGGCTACAACTTCCAAGAAAGACTATTACGAGATCCTTGGCGTGAAGAAGTCCGCCTCGGCGGAGGATATTCGCAAGGCATTTCGCAAGCTGGCGCGGAAGTACCATCCTGACGTTAATCCTGGGGACAAGTCGGCGGAGGAGAAGTTCAAGACGCTCTCCGAGGCCAACGACGTTCTCAGCGATCCCAAGAAACGCAAAATCTACGACCAGGTGGGGTTCTACTCCGACAATATCGATCCGGCTACGGCGGAAGCGTACGCGCGGGGCGGAGGTCAAGGCGGATTTGCCGGAGCCGCGCCGGGCGGAGGATTTCCCGGCGGCGGCGCGGGACAGGCCGGCGCCCAGGGCGTTCCATTTGATTTCAGCGGGTTCGACTTCTCGGATCTGGGCGACAGCGCTGGGCGGGGCCGGAGAAGCGGCGGCAGTGGCGGATTTCGCGATATCTTCTCGGGAATCTTCGGTGGCGGGCGCGGGGCGACTCCGGCTGAGACTGGACCCGAACCGGGCAGTGACCTGGAGTATCAGGTCAACGTGCCTTTCTGGACGGCCATTCGCGGCGGGGTGATGCGGCTCAACATTACGCGCCAAGACGTTTGCCCCACTTGTCACGGGCAGGGCTATATCGAGGCGCCGGGAAAATGTTCGGAATGCGACGGAACCGGGCAGGTCACGCAGACCGGCGGGCGCATGAAGTTCAATGTGCCGTGCCCGAACTGCCAGGGGACGGGCAAGAACATCTCCACCTGCCCCACATGCCACGGTGAGGGCACGGTGAGCCGGACCGAGCCGCTGGAAGTGCGCATCAAGGCTGGGACGCGCGACGGGCAGCGCATCCGGCTGGCCGGCAAAGGCAATGCCGGAACTCACGGCGGCGTGGCTGGCGATCTTTACGTGATCATTCGGACTGGCGACCATCCTATCTTCCGGCGCGACGGCGACGACATTTACCTTACCGTTCCGGTCAGCGCCACCGAGGCCGCGCTCGGAGCTAAGATTGAAGTCCCAACCATTGATGGGCGGGCGCTGCTGAAGATTCCTCCCGGGACGCAGTCGGGACAAAAGCTGCGCCTGCGCGAGAAGGGTGTGCCCTCGGCCACCAAAGAAGGTGTGCGCGGCGATGAGATTGTTGAGATCACGGTGACTGTGCCCATGCCGCGGGACGAACGGACGAAAGAACTGCTGAAGGAGTTGGCCAAGCTCAATCCGGAAGATCCGCGGGCGGAGTTGTGGAGCAAGGTGTAGGTTCCGATCACCGGCGCATGACATAGAGCGCGATTACGACATGAATGGCAATCGCCACTGCCGCGCCAGTGATATGCATGATGGCGCTTCCGGCGTCAGCCTGCTGCATGGTCGCGATCCCGTACGCCCCTAGCGGAAGAAACAAGCCGATCGCGGTTCCCAATCCAGGGTTGTATCCTCGCGTAATGGCCGCATAGACGACGTGAATAGCGCCGTTTACCGCGATCAGATAAATCGCGATCAGCCCGAAGCCTGGGCGAATCATCGCTGCGAGCGCCAGCGAAATCCCGACGACGCCCCACACCGCAGGCACGTTGATGACGAAAACGGCCAGGAGGGTAAGTGCGTTTTCCTTGCCGATTTGCTGATTGACGAACCGCCTGAACCTGTCGTTGTCGTGCTCCTCGTACTGATGAAGCATGTAGACGGGCAGGCAAAGAAACGTGGCCACGAGCGGAGCCGACCACGAGCGCACCAGCACGGGCCCCAGCAAGAGCAGCAGCAAACCGGCCAGGAACCCTCCGTAAACCCAATAGGCGATCAATCGGCCAAACATGATTTCCTCCCGAAGATCAGCTTAGCGCCAAAGTATCGAGTGCGACGTGCCGCGCTCCCGGCCTAGTTTCTGTCTAGGATGCATTACCTCCGTACCACACCGCTCGCTTACAAGAATTTGCGAAAAAACTCAAAAAAATCTTGCATCTGTGGAAAATTCCCGTAATCTCTTACATGCGAACTAACTCCGCCGGAATGCCCGGGAATCGCATCTCAACCCGGGAGCCGCGAGCAGGAAGTCTTCATTTCCGAAGATTGGATTTCGAAGACCAAGGGAGACGCGGTGGTGAGAGTGAGTCGCTTGAGGAGGAAGACATAGAAATTGGCAACAGCTAGCGCCCCGCGTCAACAAACCGGAAACCCCCAGCCCCTCGCCGTAGTTCCTAGTCAGGCTCCCAACCGGAAAAAATTCGTCCGCCTCACGCTGTGGCCTCTGGTCGCCGCCACCTTTTTTATGGTGTCAGGTGGAACCTACGGCACGGAAGACATTGTGCACGGCGCCGGCTACGGACGGGGTATCCTGATCCTGCTACTGATTCCGCTGCTCTGGAGCCTGCCCACGGCCTTCATGATCGGCGAACTTTCGAGCGCGCTGCCCTTCGAAGGCGGTTACTACGCCTGGGTACGCCGCGCCATGGGAAACTTCTGGGGATTTCAGGAAGCCTGGCTCTCGCTGGTCGCCTCCATTTTCGATATGGCGATTTATCCCACGCTGTTCGTGGCCTACCTCACTCGCATGTTTCCCTGGTTCTCGGTGAACAACCGCGGATGGTGGGTTGCGCTGGCGGTGGTGATTGCCTGCGCTGCGCTCAATATCGCGGGCGTGAAAGTGGTGTCTTTGACCTCGTTGTGGTTATTCTTCGCGCTCTCGGCTCCGTTCGTAGTCATCGTGCTGCTGGCGCCGTTCAAGCTAGGAGCATTGGCGAACGCCGTGACCAAGCCGACTACTTCAACCGTCGACATTCTTGGCGGGCTGCTGATCTGCATGTGGAACTACACCGGCTGGGACAATGCTTCGACCATCGCCACGGAAGTGGAGAAACCGCAGAGGACCTATCCGCGAGCCATGCTGGTTGCGGTTTGCATTGTGGCCTTAACTTATGTGCTTCCCTTCGCAGCCATGTGGATGACCGGACTGACATCGACTGCCTGGGAGACGGGATCCTGGGTAGACATCGCCGGCTTGCTGGGCGGGCCGCTGCTGCGCGTCGGCGTGGTGCTCGGCGGCGTGATCAGCGCCTTTGGCATGTTCAATGCGCTCGTGATGAGCTACTCGCGGCTCCCGCTGGCGATGGCGCAGGATGGCATGCTGCCCGGCATCTTTGGCAAGCTGCAGAAAAAGTCGCGCGCTCCCTGGGTTGCCATTATCGCGCTGGCGATGGGATGGGCGATGTGTCTCGGCCTGGGCTTCGCCCGGCTGGTCACGATCGACATTCTGCTTTACGGCACCAGCCTGGTGCTGGAGTTTGTTGCGCTCGCAGTTCTGCGCTTCCGCGAACCGGAACTGCCTCGGCCATTTCGCGTTCCGGGCGGGTTGTTCGGGGCGATCGCGATCGGCATTCCTCCGGCGCTGCTTCTGGGCTTTGCGGTGCTGCGCAGCGAGCATGAGTACATTTGGGGTATGAGTTCGTTCGCTTTTGGCATGATTCTGATCGCAGCTGGCTTTGTGGCGTATGCCATCAACCACGCGCTGAAGCCGCAGGGATGGGCTCCGGCGCAACAGAAGGCCGAACCAGCGGCGTAGCAAATTCGTCGGCCACGGATTTACGCGGATGAACACGGATATGGCTTTCCTGATCCGTGAGAATCTGTGATGATCCGTGGCCGACTTGTTTTTGTTGTAAATTGGTGACGACGGGAGTTCGGGACCGATTTTCAGAGAATGACCAAGCGTAAATCCAAAGGCGCATATATGATCTCGGCCGTGGCTGAGATGTATGGCATTCATCCTCAAACGTTGCGGCTTTACGAGCGCGAGGGACTGCTGAAGCCTTCGCGCACCGAGGGCAACACTCGCCTTTACACCGACGAAGACCTGCAGCGGCTGGAATTCATCCTGTCGCTGGCGCGCGATCTGGGCGTGAACATCAGCGGCATGGCGATCATCCTGCAAATGCGCGAGCGCATGGAAGAGATGCAGCGGCAGATTCAGGAGTTCGTGCAGTATATCCAGCAGGAAGTGCTGGCCCGCGCCAGCGCGGCTGCTGACCCTGCGAAGGGTGCGATCGTGCCGGTGCGAAGGCCGGTGGTGATGCCGGCGGTGCAGCAGCAGGGGAAGAAGCGTAGCTAGCCGCTCGGGCAGTCCTCCAAACCTGTCATCCTGAGCGCAGCATGACGCAAAGCGAAGCGCTGCGTCGTGCACAGTCGAAGGACCCCTTACACGCGGACAGCCAGGCAACCCCGGAGAGGTGTTCGCTTCGCGATAGTTATCGCCTCGGCTCTCCACGCTTCGTGGCAAGAATGCCATGGGGGGATCTTGCCGATATCCAGAGGCAAGGGGTGCTTCGACTCCGCGAGACGGCTCGCAAGGCGAGCCATCCCACTCCGCTCAGCATGACAGGCGGTTTCGAATCCAAGCACGAGTATTATGGAAACGTAAAATCCATGCTTCCCTTCAAACTCATCTACAGCGACGCATACTACCTTCCCATCGGCGAGCACGTTTTTCCCGCTGAAAAATATAAGCGCGTCCACGACCGGCTGCTGGCCGCCGGCGTCGCTGAAGCCGGTGACTTTCTCGAGCCTGAGCCCGCCGCTGATCAGGACATTTTGCTAGTCCACACGCCGGAGTATGTCACCAAGCTGAAGACTGGCACACTCAGCCCCCGCGAAGAACTGGAGATGGAAGTTCCCTATTCGCGCGACTTGGCAGAGGCGTTCTGGCTGGCGGCCGGCGGATCGATTCTCGCGGCGAAGCAGGCTTTGACCGACGGCGTCGCCATCAGCATTGGCGGCGGATTTCATCATGCTTTCCCTGACCACGGTGAAGGCTTCTGCATGATTCACGACGTAGCGGTCGCGATCCGGCGGCTGCAGCGGGACGATAAGATTCGCACCGCGATGACGGTGGACTGCGACGTTCATCAGGGCAACGGTACGGCGGTGATCTTTGCCGGTACGCAAACGGCGAGCGCGCTCTTGCCCTCGGCCGGAGCATCGACTCTCGATTCGCCGGCGCCGGGCTCCGTATTAGGCTCTGCGCGCCGTGGAAAAATTCGCGGAGCTCAAGCGGGCGACGTCTTCACGATTTCGCTGCACCAGGCCAACAACTATCCGCAGTGGAAGCCGCCTTCTTCGATTGATGTGGATCTGCCCGACGGCATTGGAGACGACGATTACCTGGCCTGGCTCGACAATGCGCTCAGCTCCGGGCTGCGGCAGTTCGAGCCTGATCTGCTGTGCTATGTCGCTGGCGCCGACCCCTATTGCGAAGATCAACTGGGCGGACTCTCGCTGACCATTGAGGGATTGAAGCGGCGCGACGCGCTCGTGTTCCGCGTGGCGCGGGCGCGCAATATTCCTGTGATGGTGACCTACGCCGGCGGCTACGCGCAAAATGTGGAAGATACGGTGATCATTCATTGCAATACGGTCGTCGCGGCGAAAGAAGTGTTTGCGCCTGAGAAGTGATGGCGGCCCGAAAGTTATACTTGATGGCATGATCGTCAGCCCTTCTGACCTTTCGCATAGCGAGCTTTACGGCATCATCCTCAACTCCGTGGCCCCGCGCCCGATTGCGTGGGTGTCGACGATAAGCGCGTCGGGGAATCTTAATCTCGCGCCCTTTTCTTTTTTCAATGCGGTATGCGTCGATCCGCCGCTTCTGGCGTTTGCGCCCGGACTGCGGCGGCCGAAGCAGACAGAAGTTATCCACGGTGAAGCCAAGGACACATTGCGAAATGTTCGTGAGACCAAGGAATTTGTAGTGAACGTCGTGACCCACGAACTTGCCGAGGCGATGAATCTGACCAGCGGCGAATACGACGCGTCGGTGAACGAATTCGAATTAGCGAAGCTTACTCCGCATCCATCGAGCGTCGTGCGTCCGCCCCGAGTCGCGGAGTCTCCGGTCAGCTTTGAGTGCAAGCTGCACCAGGTTCTCGACTTCTCCACCGTTCCCACCAGCAGCAGCCTGGTGATCGGCCAGATTGTCTCGATTCACGTGAACGACGCGCATCTCAAAGACGGAAAGCTGGACCGGAATTCGCTGGATCTCATCGGACGCATGGGCGGGCTGCAGTACACGAGGACCACGCAGAGGTTCGAGATGGTGCGGCCTAAGGTTGGATAGACACTGCTAAAATAAGTCATCCTTATGTTCGAGAATCTTCAGGAAAAACTGCAGCGCGCGTTTAAGAGCCTTCGCGGCCAGGCTCGGCTGAGCGAGGAAAACATTAGCGAAGCCCTGCGCGAAATTCGGCTCGCGCTGCTGGAAGCCGACGTCAATTTCAAAGTAGTCAAGGAGCTGATCGACCGCATACAGGCAAAGGCCGTAGGCCAGGAAGTGCTGACCGCACTTTCTCCGGGTGAGCAGGTCATCAAGATCGTGCGCGATGAACTGGTCGAGACCCTCGGCAAGGACACGGCGCGCGTGAAGTTTGCATCGCAGCCGCCTACGGTCGTTCTCATGGCTGGACTGCAAGGTTCCGGCAAGACCACGACGTCGGGCAAGCTCGCGAACTGGTTCAAGACCGGCGGGCATCGTCCGCTGCTGGTTTCAGTCGACGTGTATCGTCCCGCGGCGCGCGAGCAGTTGAAAGTTGTGGCCCAGGCCGTCAAAGCTCAGATTTACGAAGGCGAAATCGGTGAGGCTAGCACACCCGCAGAGCTGACGCAGGCCGTCGAGCGGCTGGTCAAAGAAGCCCGCCGCGAGGCTATCGTTTCCGGCTGCGATGTGCTGATCGTCGATACCGCCGGACGTTTGCACATCGATGACGAACTGATGAACGAGATGCAGTCGCTGAAGAAGCTGCTGAATCCGTCGGAGATTCTGTTTGTCGCAGACGCCATGACCGGACAGGATGCGGTACGCTCCGCCGATGAGTTCCACAAGAAACTTTCGCTTACGGGCGTCATCCTCACCAAGATGGATGGCGACGCCCGCGGAGGCGCGGCGCTTTCCATCCGGCAGGTCACGGGGCAGCCCATCAAGTTCATCGGCGTGGGCGAGAAGTACGATGCCCTGGAGCCGTTTCACCCCGACCGCATCGTGTCGCGCATTCTCGGTATGGGCGACATTCTCTCGCTGATCGAGCGCGCCGAATCGCAGATCGACAAGAAGAAAGCGCAGGAGATGGCCACGAAGGCCCTCACCGGCGACGGCTTTTCGCTCGAAGACTTTCGCGACCAGCTGCGGCACGTGAAGAAGATGGGCTCGATCAAGAACCTGATCGGCATGATGCCCTCGATCGGCCCGTTTTCTGGTTTGCAGAAAGCCGCCGACCACGTGGACGAAAAACAGATCAACCGCGTGGAAGCAATCATCAATTCGATGACGACCCACGAGCGCAATCATCACGAAGTGATCAACGGCAGCCGCCGCAAACGCATCGCCCGCGGCTCAGGCACCAGCGTGCAGGAAGTGAATAACCTGCTTCGCCAATACGCGCAGATGAAAAAGATGTTCAAGCAAATGGGCAAGCCCAGCTTCGCGCGCAGAATGGCGGGGATGAAGCTGCCCGGAATGTAGCAGCAGTGACCAGTGGCTAGTGATCAGTGGCCGGTCCTGGCTGCTGTCACCTTACTCCTGACCACTGTCCACTGATCACTGGCCACTGCCTTTATGAAATGGCGTTCCCTCGAAGAGTCGGCTCCCAGCGCGGACATTCGTCCGCTGCGCGATATCTTTGCCGAACGCAAGGAACTGATCGCGAAATATGTTCCGCCGGAAACCCAGGCGGTGCATGCTCGAGCTGTCACGGAACTGAAGCAAGAACGCCTAGCCGCAAATATTCTTCCGGTCGGCTCGAAGATTCCGGAATTCCAGCTTCAAGATCACGATGGCAAGACCGTCTCGTCCTCCGAATTGCTTTCTAGAGGAAGGCTGATCCTCTGCTTCATTCGCGGCCGCTGGTGCCCATTCTGCGTTGGTCAGATGGAAGCTATGAATCTCATCCTGCCGGAGGTCGAACGGGCCGGCGCGACGCTCGCCGCAATTTCTCCGCAGACGGTGAAGCAATCCTTCTTCATGCGCGATCAGCACAAGCTGCGCTTTTCGCTGCTCTCTGATGCCGGCAATAAACTGGCGCGGGAGTTCGGTCTGAGTTACCGCGTTCCCGATGAGCAGCGGACCATTTATCAGCGTGCCTTCGTCAACCTGCCTTTCGTGAATAGTGACGACAGTTGGGAGTTGCCGATTCCCGCCGTGTACGTCATCGACCGCGACGGCTCAGTGCTCTATGCTTCCGCGAACGAGGATTATGCGGAGCGGCCCGAGCCAACGGAGATTGTGCGATTCCTGGCCAATCATTCTGGCGCTTGATGCACGCGGGCCGGGGAGCCCGCGCCACACTCCGGCTTTCGGTACACTGATACTTCATGAACTATATCTACGGGATCAACGCCGTCTCCGAAGCGCTCAAAGCTCGCGGACGCGCTTTTCAGTGGGTCGGCATGGCAAAGGAGCGGCATGACATCCGCTTGCAGCGCATGATTGAAGACTGCCGCAAGCTTGGCGTGCCCGTGCGTTTTCTCACTCGCGTGGAACTCGACCGCATGGCCGGGAACGCCGCCCATCAGGGGGTGGTTGCCGTCACCTCAGCCAAGCAATACAGCGATCTTGATGATGTGGTTGGCGGTAAACGCGGACGTTATTCCTTCGTGATCGTGCTCGACGGAGTCGAAGATCCGCACAATCTGGGCGCGCTCTTGCGCACTGCAGATGCTGCGGGCGCCGATGGCGTGGTCATTCCCGAGCGCCGCGCCGCGGCCGTCACCGGAACCGTCACCAAGGCTTCGGCTGGAGCCAGCGAGCACTTGCCAATTGCGAAGGTAACGAATATCGCTCGAACAGTGGAAGAATTGAAGGAGCGCAACATCTGGACGGTCGGTCTGGATGAGCGTGGTCCGCAGACCTATGACGCTCTCGATTACAACATGGATTGTGCGCTGGTTCTTGGCGCAGAAGGCAAGGGGCTGCACGATCTGGTAAAGAAGAAATGCGATTTTCTGGTTTCGATTCCTATGCTGGGCAAAGTTCCTTCCCTAAACGTGTCGGTCGCAGGCGCTATCGTGATGTATGAAATCGTCAGGCAGAGACGCGGGCAAGACCAAGCGCAGGAGAAGGCTGCTTGGCCGGGTGAGAAATGAAGTTGCGTAATCTGCGCTTTTGCTTCCTTTGTATTTTTTGTACCGCCGCGATAACCGCATTCTCTCTCGACCGCGAAGCATTCACCTTCACCAAGTACGACCTGGGCGCGCGCGTCGAGCCTGACCTTCAGCGGCTCGGCGTTCGAGGCACAATCACCTTGAGGAACGACTCGCAGGCTCCGCAGAAGATCGCAGTGCTGCAGATTTCCTCTTCGCTCGACTGGCGCTCCATCCGGGCGGCCGGAAAGCAACTGCAATTCGTCGCGCAGTCTTACACATCCGATATCGATCATACGGGAGCGCTTTCCGAGGCGATCGTGACTCTGCCTGATTCGGTTCCTCCCAAAGGCACCGTCGATCTAGAGATCGCCTATGAAGGCGTGATCGTTCTCGACGCGACGCGACTCACCCGGATCGATACGCCGGAATCCATTGCCAACAGCACCGATTGGGACCAGATCAGCGCGAAATTCACTGCCGTGCGTGGAGCGGGATACGTAGCCTGGTACCCGATCGCGACCGAAGCCGCGAGTCTTTTGGAAGGCGCCAGCGCATTCGATATCGTTGGTCGGTGGAAAGCACGAGAGACCGCATCCACCATGCATCTAAAGGTCTCGGTACCGAGCGATGACGAGAGCGATAAGCCGGAACTGCTGGTCAATGCGACCACCTGCCCGACTGCGCTTGAAGTGCGACACCAGTTCCAGGCGGATTGCACATACCGATCGCTGGGGATGGTCGTGCCTCTGTTTTTGATCGCCGATTATGAAGTCCTGGACAGGTCGGCGGTCGAGGTTCACTTCCTGCGTGGCCACGACGCTGCGGCGGCGAATTATGCAGATGCGGCGGAGAAGGTCGCTCCCTTCATCGCCGATTGGTTTGGAAAAGCGCGAAGCAAAGCGCAAACTGCCGATCTGGGGGACCCGAACGCGCCGCCTTTTGAGAGCGGCTCGCTACTGTTGACGCCGTTGAACAGTGCTGATCTCAAACTGGCAGGGCTTGCCGCGGCGCACCAGTTAACCCATGCGGCTTTTTTCTCGCCCCGGCCCTGGATCAACGAGGGCCTGGCTCACTTTGCGCAAGCAATCTACCTGGAACATCTGAATGGACGGCAGGCGGCGGTCGATTACATGGGATTACATCGCTCCGCGTTGAGCGCGGCTGAGAAAGAAAAAGAGAACCTGCCAAACACTCCAAGATCCGAAGATGAAGTACGCCGGTCGTTAGTGAACACATTCGACGAGGAGCTTTACCGCAGTAAAGCGATGTGCGTGTGGTGGATGCTGCGCGACATGGTCGGCGAGCCGGCGTTGAAAAAAGCCCTCGCATCTTATCGTCCCGACGAAGACAAGGAGCCGTCCTACATGCAGCGGTTGATTCAGGCGCAGACGCAGCGCGATCTGGAGTGGTTCTTCGACGACTGGGTCTACCGCGACCGCGGCCTGCCCGATTTCAAAATAGAATCCGTGTTCACGCGCAAGACTTTGCCCGGAGCTTACATGGTCACGATCACAGTGAATAACCTGAGTGGGGCGGGAGCGGAGGTTCCGCTCACGGTGAAGTCTGCCGGTGGAGAAGTGACGCGACGGCTGGTGGTTCACGGCAAAAGCAACGGCGTGATTCGGGTTGAGGTTCCGGACCCACCAGAGGAAGTTTCGGTGAACGATGGCAGCGTGCCGGAGAGCGAAACCACGAACCACGTGTTCAAGATCGAGGCGAGCGATGCTACAAAGTAGATGTCGCGTCATCGCGTAATAACTGTCATCCTGAGCGCAGCGAAGGACCGGTGCACTTCCGTTCGTGCGGGCAGCCTCCTAACGCTGCGCTATTGATGCTGCAGGGTAAAAGCTGCCAGTGCCGCGAGTTTTGCCACCGCGGCTCCGGAATCGATCGACTTCTCTGCCACAGGAATCCCATCCGCAAGACGGTCGACGCGTCCGGCCGCCACCAGTGCGGCGGCGGAATTCAGAACGATAACATCTCGGCGCGGAGATTTCTTTCCACTTAAGACTTCGCGAACAATGGCGGCATTCTGAACGGCGTCCCCGCCAGAAATGTCGGCCAGCGTGGCCCGTTTCATGCCGAACTCCTCGGGATCGACCTCGTAACTGCGCACCGTTCCGTCACGAGCTTCGGCCACGCGCGTCGGCCCGGTGATGGTGATCTCGTCGAGACCGTCGAGACCGTGCACCACGAGCGCGCGATGCAAGCCCAGCATACTGAGCGCCTCGGCCAGCTTTTCGACCATATCGAGCGCATATACGCCGACAACCTGTCCCGAAGCATGCGCAGGATTAGTGAGCGGCCCAAGCAGGTTGAACATCGTACGCAGGCGCAACTCCCGGCGCACCTTCTGCACCTGCTTCATCGAGAAATGCAGATCGGGCGCGTACAGAAAGCAGATTCCGACTTTCCCCAAGCATTGCGCCGCGCGTTCTGGAGACAACTGGATGTTCACACCGAGCGCCTCCATCACGTCCGCCGAGCCGCACTTCGAACTGATGCTGCGGTTGCCGTGCTTGGCCACGCGCACACCCGCACCCGCGGTCACGAATGCGGTGGCCGTAGAAATGTTGAAGGTTCCGCTGGCATCGCCCCCGGTGCCGCTGGTGTCAACGAGAGAATACTCGGCCAGCGCGTCGCGGCCGGTGCCGCTGAGGTCGAGGGCCTCGGGGGAGTCGATAGGCAAAGGAGTGGCCGCGGCGCGGATCGCTTCGGCGAAGCCAACGATCTCCTCCACCGTTTCCCCTTTCATGCGCAAAGCCATGAGCAGCGCAGCAATCTGCGCGTCACTGCAGTTTCCCGCAAGCACCTCGGCCATCACGTCACGTGCTTCGGCGCGCGCCAGGGATTGACCGTGGTTGGCTACGCGATGGAGGGCGTCGAGGATCATAGGCATACGCGAATGTTCAGACTGAAAGGCTAAAAACGGCTCTCCAGGCACTGAACATGAATACCCGGAGCTGGTTCGAGACAAAACTTTACCCGAACTGACGAACTCTTTACCACTTCCCGGCAGGAGCGGTGTTCCTATAAGTGTACGCACATCTCATTTTCAGAGGTCCGGACAGAACCGATTGAGCGATAACGCACAACAAGCATGGGGGAGAAGTCATGAAAAGCGCTCTCGTTGTACTGTTCTTTGCGGCATCGGCATTGGCCCAAACGCCGTCTGGAGCCGCGACATCGGCCTGTGGCCCCAAGGATGCCAGCTTCGATGTGAAGCTGGACAAAACCCAACACACGCTGGCCCAGCCCGATCCCGGGAAGGCGCTGGTTTATTTCATTCAGGAAACGGGTTCGAGCGTCTTCACCGCAAGGACCAGGGTTGGAATCGACGGAGTGTGGGTAGGCGCAAACAAGAATAGCTCCTATTTCGCCGTATCTGTGGAGCCGGGAGGGCATCATGTGTGTGCGAACGTGCAGTCCCATTGGGGACATCCCCTGGGGCTCGTGCATTTCACGGCGGAGACAGGAAAGGTTTATTACTTTGATGGCCGGGTCGTTTACGGAGAAGCGTCCGATTTGTATTTCTTTCTCGCCGCGGCCGACAGCGACCAAGCCAGGTATCTGATCGGCTTACTCCCACTGAGCGTCTCGACCTCGACGCCCCTGAAGAAGTGAAGAGGGCGCGCAGTTTGCCCTAATCCTCTGCCCTTCTATAAAATTAAAGGTTTGCTGCCCTCAGTCGATAGCCGCAAGCAGGTTCCTGCCGATTCCTAGCTAACGAGCGACGAGCGTCATTATGAAAATCCACGAGTACCAGGCAAAAGGGATTCTTAAGAAGTATGGCGTGACGGTTCCGCGCGGGACGATGGCCACTTCGCCGGAAGAAGCCGAAGCCGCCGCCCGCGAATTGTTCAGCGCAGGCGCGACCGGAGTCGTGGTCAAGGCGCAGATTCATGCCGGGGGACGTGGCAAGGGCGGAGGCGTAAAGATCGCCAAGTCGGTCAATGAAGCGGGTGAACTTGCCGGCAAGATGCTCGGGATGAAATTGGTCACGCACCAGACCGGCCCCGAAGGCCGCATCGTAAGGCGCTTGCTGATCGAAGAAACTCTACCCATTGAAAAAGAGTTGTACCTCGGAATTCTGGTCGACCGCGCAGAAGGCAAGCCGGTGTTCATGGCTTCGGCCGCCGGCGGAATGGAAATCGAGCAGGTGGCTGCGGAGAATCCCGACGCCATCCTCAAGCAGCATATCGATCCCGGCATGGGTCTGGAAGCGTTTCAGGCGCGCAAAATGGCGTTCAAGCTGGGGCTTAACGCCAAGCAGATCAATCCCGCTGTGCAATTTCTGTCGAATCTTTATAAAGCGTTTCTTGACACGGATGCATCGCTCCTCGAAATAAATCCCTTCATCACCACGAATGACGGCCGGCTGTTCGCGCTCGACGCTAAGCTGACTTTCGACGACAATGCGCTTTTCCGCCATCCCGATATCCGCGAACTGCGCGACATTACCGAGGAAGATCCGCTCGAGGTCGAGGCTTCGAAGTACAGCCTGAACTACATCAAGCTCGACGGCAGCGTCGGCTGCATGGTCAATGGCGCGGGGCTGGCGATGGCGACGATGGATATCATCAAGTACGCCGGCGGCATGCCCGCAAACTTTCTCGATGTAGGCGGAGGAGCCAATGCCGAGCAGGTAGCGCACGCGTTTGAAATCCTGCTCAGCGATAAGAGCGTGAAGGCGGTGCTGATCAATATTTTTGGCGGCATCCTGCGCGTGGATACGCTGGCGACGGGCGTCGTGGAAGCCGCGAAGAAGACCAATATCCAGCTCCCCGTGGTGTTGCGCCTTGAAGGCACGAATGTGGACGCAGGCAAAAAGATTCTGATGAATTCCGGATTCAACTTCGTCGTCGCAGACACCATGAAGGATGCGGCGGACAGAGTGGTGGCCGCGGCTCGAGGAGTTTAAGGAAGTGAGCCAAACGCAGTGAGGAATCATATTTATGGCAATCCTGGTCGATAAGAAAACGCGCTTGATCGTGCAAGGCCTGACTGGACGCGAGGGCACGTTCCACGCCAAGGCCTGCGCGGCCTATGGCACCCAAGTCGTCGGTGGAGTGACACCGGGCAAGGGCGGCACAATGTACGAAGGCTGGCCCATCTTCAACACCGTGCAGGAAGCTGTTGAGAAAACCGGCGCCGACACGACTGTGATTTTTGTTCCTCCGCCGTTCGCCGCCGACGCGATCATGGAGGCAGCCGATGCCGAACTCGACCTCATCGTCTGCATCACCGAAGGCATTCCCACGCTCGACATGGTCAAGGCCTGGGAGTTTCTGCAGAACCGCCGCTCACGCCTGATTGGGCCGAACTGTCCTGGGATTATTTCGCCGGGCAAGTGCAAGATCGGCATTATGCCGGGGTCGATTCACAAAGAAGGTGCGATCGGCATCGTGTCGCGTTCGGGCACTTTGACTTACGAAGCCGTGCATCAACTCACGCAGCGCGGCATTGGGCAGTCCACCGCGATTGGCATTGGCGGCGATCCGATTATCGGAACCAACTTCCTGGACGCCCTCGACCTGTTCAATCGCGATCCGGAAACCGAAGCCGTGATTATGATTGGCGAAATCGGCGGCGATGCGGAAGAAACCGCAGCAGAATTTGTAAAGACCCACATGAAGAAGCCGGTCGTCGGCTTCATCGCCGGACAGACCGCGCCTCCGGGACGCCGCATGGGCCACGCCGGTGCGATCATTTCCGGCGGCAAAGGCACAGCGGCGGAAAAGATCAAAGTGATGGAAGCGGCCGGCATCCGGGTGGCAAAATCGCCGGCGGATATCGGAGAGACCCTCGTGGCGGCGCTGGGAGTGAAAGTCTAGTACCTAGTACCCAGCACCGAGAAAAGCGTTAAGACAAAAGCGTTAAGACAACGACTAAGGATCACTGACCAACGACCATTATGAAAACCCTGCAACGCACTCTTACTATCGTGAAACCTGACGCCGTCGCCAAGAATGCGGTCGGCGACATCATCGAACAATTCGAGAAGAACGGCTTCCACATTCTCGCCATGAAGATGCTGGAAATCTCCAAGTACCAGGCGGAGCAGTTCTACGCTGTGCATGCGAGCCGGCCGTTCTATAACTCGCTGACCGATTTCATGTCGAGCGGACCGATCGTTACGCTGGCTCTGGAAAAAGAGAACGCCATCGCTGACCTGCGTAAGCTGATGGGAGCCACCAATCCGGCCAACGCAGAGGAAGGCACGATTCGCAAGAAGTGGGCATCGAGCATCGAGCACAACGCGATTCACGGCTCCGATGCCGAAGATACGGCACGCTTTGAATTGAGTTTCTTCTTCGCCGGATATGAGCTGGCGAAATAAAAGTTCTCAGTTCGCAGCAGGAGTCCACGGGAACCGAATGCCGTTACTGAGAACTGGGAACCGAGAACTGCCCTATGCCAATGGTTCAAATCACGATGCTGCAAGGCCGCACCGCCGAGCAGAAACGCAAGATCGCGAAGCGTGTCACCGATGCACTGGTTGAAGAAGCGGGAGCGCGGCGGGAAGGCATCATGATCGCTTTCCACGAAGTGTCGAAGGAAAGCTACGCTTCGGGCGGCGAGCTGATGATCGACAAAGCGAAATAACGGGACACGCGGGCGAAAGCTTGCCCTGAGCTTGTCGAAGGGGCTCCCGCGCCACACGAACTATCCCAAGGCTTCGTACAGATGGCCTTCCACGCGGTCAGCGACCTTTGGGAGATCCTTGCGGGCATATTGCAGGAAATGCGAGGCGGCCCGGTGGGCCTCGAGCGCGGCATCGTCTTTGTACTGTTCGTAAATAAAGAAGCGCCGGGGTTCGGTCTTGTGCCGATGCACTTGGTACATCAGGCAGCCGGGTTCCTTGCGGGATTCTTCCGTCAGCTTCGCAAGAATTGGGGCAACATCGGAGTCGTGCCCTGCCTTGGCCATCCACGTCACTGCCAGAACCACCATCGTGCGCTCCTTGCCTCGACTGGTTGTGGTTACGTAGTCTCGCCGCCTGACTAGTGGGAAGTCAAGACTAGACTTTTCGGGATGCGCCCCTCTTCATGGCCGCGGCAAATTCGTCCATGAAGATGATTTGATCCCGGTCGGGACCGGTCGAAATCATGCCGATCTTCGCCCCCGTCTCTTTCTCCACGAACGCGAGGTATTCGCGTGCCGCCTTGGGCAAGTTCTCGAACTTCTGGATGCCCTGCGTCGAGGTCCGCCAGCCAGGCATCTTGAGATAAACGCACTCCAGCTTCTCGTAACCACTGGCTTGCGCCGGGATTTCCACAGTCTTTTTTCCGTCGACCAAATAGTCGACGCAGACTGGAATCTCCGCTAGCTCATCCAGCACGTCCAGCTTGGTCACCACCAGCCACGAGATGCCGTTAATCATGCCGGCGTAGCGCAGCAGAGGCAAATCAAGCCAGCCGGTGCGTCGCGGACGTCCCGTAACCGCCCCAAACTCGTTACCGCGCTTGCGCAGCTGGTCACCTAACTCGCCTTTCTCTTCGGTCGGGAACGGACCCTCGCCCACGCGCGTGCAATATGCCTTGGTAAGTCCAATCACGGAGTCGATTGCATTCGGCGCGACGCCCGTGCCGGTCGCGGCGCCTCCTGAAGTCGCGCTCGAGGAAGTAACAAAAGGATAAGTGCCGTGGTCGATGTCAAGCATCGTACCCTGGGCTCCCTCGAAAAGAATTGCCTCACCATCAGCCAGAGCCTGGTTCAGTAGGACTGCCGTGTCGCACACAAACGGTGCGATTTTCTCGGCCGCTGCGGAGTAATCCGCATACATTTTGTCGGCGTCGAGCGGTTCCGAATTAAACAGAGCGTGCGCAATCATATTCTTCTCGCGCACCGCGTTTTCAATGTGTTTCTTTAAGAGCTGCAGATCGAGCAGATCTGCGACCCGCAGCCCACGGCGGCCCATCTTGTCTTCGTAAGCCGGGCCGATTCCGCGCGAGGTGGTGCCAATCTTCACCCGCCCGGGCGCATTCTCCGCCGCCAGTTCGATCATGCGATGGTAGGGCAGAATCACCTGAGCCCGGTTCGAGACGAAAAGATTTCCGTCGACGGTCACGCCCGCCTCGCGCAGCGCGCCCACTTCCTTCAGAAAAGCCATGGGATCAAGCACCACGCCGTTGCCGATCACGCTGCGGCAGGCGGTTCGCAGCACTCCGCAGGGAACCAGTTGCAGCACGAACTTCTTGCCGTTGATGATGACGGTGTGTCCGGCATTGTGGCCGCCGGCGTAACGCGCTACCACCGAAAAGCTCTCCGACAGAACGTCGACAATCTTTCCCTTGCCTTCGTCGCCCCACTGGGCGCCGACAATCACCGCGGTCTTGCCTCGTTTCAATGCCAACTCCCTAAGAGGGATTTTGCAGACGCACCGCTGCGGCGCGCGTATTTATGAACACCCGGGGGTCGCACACTCTTGCCCGCGGCAAATAATTCAAGGCTTACTGGGATGGAAGCGGAGAAGACGTGTACAAACCATCTTATCGCGCCCGCGCAGCGAATGGCAACGCAAGCGCCACCACGAAGCGCTCGTCTCTCAGGTAAGATGCAATCTCATGCCCAAGTTTGAAAAGCACATCTTCATATGCGGCAATCAGCGCCCTCCGGGAAGCCCGCGAGGATGCTGTGATCCTAGCGGCCAGGCAAAGCTGCAGAAAGTGTTCAAGCAGAAACTGGCGGAACGTGGCCTCAAGGGCAGAGTACGGGCCAACCAGTCAGGCTGTCTCGATCAGTGCGAACACGGCCCGAACCTTGTCGTCTATCCCGACGCGGTGTGGTACGGGCACGTCACCGAGGCCGATGTCGACGAAATCATCGAATCGCACATCCTGGGCGGCCAACCCGTCGAGCGCCTGATGCTGGCCGACTCCTGCCTCAACACGGCAACGTGTGAGCATAAGAAGATCAGTGGTCAGTGATCAGTGGCCAGTGGGGCAGCAAAGTCAAGAGCGGAAGGTCGGTGCCACAAGCAGCATAACTGAACACTGATCACTGACCACTGGCCACTGTTTCTTGGTAGGCGCGGCAGGAATCGAACCTGCAACCACCGGATTAGAAATCCGGTGCTCTATCCATTTGAGCTACGCGCCCATAGAAAAAATCTACCATAACGACGCCGATTCTCAAGTTTTGTCAATTGATCCATTCCGCCGATTTCTGAGTGACGTCCCTAGTGGGTTGTGGATTATGCCGGAGAACCCTAAACGGCCAGCTTGCATCCAAGTTTGAATGCAGTCTGCAGTGCTCCGACCCAGTCTTACTCCCCGCGACCTCGTACGCGCCTGGTGGCGGGTTTTGAGCGGCAGCGTTCCGCTGCTTTCCATTGAGATCACTCGTGAATGTCCCCTGAATTGTCCGGGATGCTACGCCTATGGCGACAATCATCTCGGCAATGGGATTACCCTGCGCGAACTTCACGACCGGCGCGGGGATGCGCTGGTCGAAGGTGTGCTCGAACTGGTTCGCCGCCACCGACCTATGCATGTTTCCCTGGTAGGCGGAGAACCCATGATGCGCCATCGCGAACTCGACCTCATCCTTCCCGCGCTCAGCGAGATGGGAGTCTTTGCCATGGTCGTGACCAGCGGCGTGATCCCGATCCCCGCGCACTGGATGGAAATCCCCCGCATGCGCGTTGCCGTATCGGTGGACGGTCTGCCCGAGCATCATGATATTCGACGCGAGCCCGCGACCTATGACCGCATCCTGAAAAACATTGCCGGCCGAAAAATTAACGTTCACTGGGTCATTACCCGGCCCATGCTCGCCCGCACCGACTATCTTGAGGAATACGTGGCTTTCTGGAATGCGCGGCCGGAAGTCGATCACATCTGGGTAAGCCTTTACAGCCCGCAAATAGGCGAGGAGAGCCCCGAGCGCCTTACGCCCGAGGACCGCGAACGCATAGCGAGAGTATTGCCGCCTTTGCGGAAGAAATATCAGAAACTGCTGATACCGGAAGGAATGGCTCGCGCCTTTGTGAATCCTCCATCGAATCCGCAGAGCTG
This sequence comes from uncultured Acidobacteriaceae bacterium, assembly GCA_963786075.1. Lineage (GTDB taxonomy): Bacteria > Acidobacteriota > Terriglobia > Terriglobales > Acidobacteriaceae > Sulfotelmatobacter. Next base: position 148,176 of record CAWAYA010000024.1, read on the forward strand.
TTTGTTCTCCAGGATGTCATTCAATTACTCGGCCGATCTGGAAAGCCGCGTGGAGCCTTGCGTCTTCGGTGGAAGCCCGGATTGCAGCCAGTGCGGATGCAGCATCAGCAGCGCCTTGCATTGGGTTCAGAACGAGAGAATTGCCGGACCTCTCCGCGTCGGGCACGTCGTGACAACTTCGCTGGCCGTCGGCGCGACGGTGAACCGGATGCGCAGCCACCGGCGTCCTCCCACCCGCTGGCAACCGGGCGCACCCGCCTCCGGACCTAGAAACCTCATCCAGATTCAGTCCACGGAGTAACGCGAGCCCACCGTTACTCGCTGTGCCGTATACTGCCGCCTTGCCTGCGGACGGCGATTATGGCAACCTCAACCCCATCCCGCATTGCCTACATCGATTGGATGCGGGGCCTGGCCTGCGTGCTAATGTTTCAGACCCATTGCTACGACTCCTGGCTCAGTCCCGGCGCGCGCCAGAGCAGATTCTTCATGTACTCGCAACTGGGCGGAACCTTCCCTGCTCCTCTGTTCTTGTTTCTGGCCGGTATTTCGTTCGCGCTGGTGACCGAGAAATTATGGAAGAAGAATCTGCCACCCGCACAAATTGCCCGAGCTACCATCCGCCGCGGCGCCGAGATCTTTGGCTTTGGCCTGCTCTTCCGCCTGCAGGAATATCTCATCGCCTGGGGGTGGGCGCCGCTCAGCGACCTGCTGCGCGTGGATATACTCAACACCATCGGCCTCTCGATGATGCTGATGGGCGCCATCTGCTGGCTTGCGCTGTCTGTTTTCCGCGGAGCCCCGACCCGGTTCCGACTTGTGACCGCCGCAACTGTGGCCGCTGCATTGATTTCTTTTTTCACGCCGCCGCTGTGGACCACCTGGCGCCCAGACTGGCTGCCCTGGCCGATCGAGTCCTACATCAACGGCGTTCACAATCTCGGCACACCGCAAGCCTGGCTGTTCCCGGTTTTTCCCTGGACGGCTTTCGCCTTCGCCGGACTGGCTACTGGATTTATTTTGCAGAGCGACTGGGCGCGCCGGCGCGAAACCGCGATCTTTTTATTGGCCGGAGCCACGGGCCTGGGTTTTGTGGCAGTCTCACGCTGGCTTGACGCTCAGCCGCATCAGCTTTACGCGACCTACGATTACTGGCACACCAGCCCAAACTTCTTTTTAATTCGCTTGGGAATGCTGCTCACCATTCTGACGGCGAGCTATGCCTGGTGCCGCTGGTTTATAGGAAAACAGCGTGCGGGAAGCTGGGGTTTCAGTCCTCTCATTCAACTGGGTCAGGCTTCCCTAGTGGTCTACTGGGTGCACATCGAATTCGTTTACGGACGCTTTTCCATCCTGCCCAAGCATGTCCAAAGCATCCGCACCGCGTCTTTGGGATTGCTGACGATTTTCCTCGCAATGCTTCTGCTCGCCTTCCTGCGCACGCGGTTGAAGGGACGCGGTGCCTACATGCTGGCCTGGTTTCGCAGTCCGGCCCGCGGCATTAGCTAGCGAAACTGCTTGGCGAACTCCACGACCTCACGCTCCGCCCAGCGGCCATCGTAGGCCGAATCACTGTCACGTTCGCCGACGAAGGCGCAATGTCCGCCGTCCTGCGCTTCGATGTAAATAATGTTGCGATTGGACAGCAGAGCCTGCCGCGTTTCCGGCAGGATGCGCACGAAAGGATCGTTGGCAGCGTGAATGACCAGGGCAGGCTTAGCAATGCGGCTGATCACATTAGCAGCCGCGGCTCGGGCGTAGTAATCATCCGCACCCGTGAAACCGCAATAGTAAGCGGTCACGCGGTCGTCAAACTCGCGCAGGGTTTTAACTCCGCGCAGACGCGAAGCATCGAAGTCGCGAGGAAACAAACGCACCTTGCGCCGAAAGCGGCGAAATAATCGCAGCAGAAAATAATATTCGTAAATCCGGTTGGCAGGTTCATGCAGCGCGTCAGCTCCGGCGGCCAGATTGATTGCCGGACAAACCGCCGCCACCCCGCGAAACTCCGCTGGACTGTCGCTACCCCACTCCCCCGCCAGCTTCAACACGAGATTGCCGCCCATGGAAAATCCAATCAGCACGAAGCCAGGAATTCCATCGCGCTCGACCAGGTTGCGCGCCACCGCCGCCACATCGGCAGAACGGCTGGAGTTGTAAAGTGTAGCTGCACAATGATCCATGCCGCCGCAGTTGCGCTGGTTCATGCGGACCACGTTCATGCCCGCTGCTAGCCCGTTCCGGGCAATGCCCAGCATGTATTGCGATTCGCTCGATCCCTCCAGCCCGTGCACAACGATCAGCGTCAGCGCTCTCCGATCTTTCTGCCAGTGACAGTGGCAGAGGACGGGAACGCCGGGTTCTACCTCGATCAAGCGCTTCTCCGGAGGGGGCAAATCGATTCGGCGCGGAAGAAAAAAGGCGGCGAGAGTTTGCAGCGTGTCCGCCTCGCAACCAGGAGTGTGGACGGAAGACCGAGGGCACGAACGCCGACGGCTTCTCCGTCACGCCGTTCCCGAACTCAGTTCTTGATGGAAGTCCCAGGCGTCACCGCTCCTGTTGGCAAAATAAGCTTGTGGACCAAGTTTGCAAAGTAAGTTTGCGAAGTTGCCGCAGATTGATTCTAATAGGAAACAGCCATTTTCACGGGAGCGATCCTCATGCCGATTTTCGAATACATCTGCCAGGAGTGCCAACACGAGTTCGAAACCCTGGTCTTCGGCCGCGACAAGGCCAAGTGCCCCAAATGTCAGAGTCAGAAGCTGAGCCCGCAGCTTAGTGTCTTTGCCGTCTCCGCGAAGAGTTCTGCCGGTTCGGCAGCGCCTACCGGCGCGTGCGGTTCCTGCGGCGATCCGCGCGGTCCCGGCGCATGCTCGCTTGGAGATCTCGACTAAAACTCATCACTAATGACCCGGGAAATCAAACTTTCGGCATCGCTCATCCGATGACCGAGGTTACCTTTGCTTCTCCATGCGGTTCGCCTACCATGCCCTGACCTCCCTTTGAATAACAAAGGAGCATCGCATGGATCGCCGCAGCCAACAGCGCGTATTCGTTGATCTCCCCGTCCAGATCTACGGCATGGATACCTATTCCCATCCCTTCACTCAGGCGGCCAGCCTGCGCTCGATTAGCGGACGCGGCGCCACCCTCCAGTGCGTCGACGTTCAACTCAAGCCGGGAGACGTGGTCGACCTTCTTTACCAGGGTTCGAAAGGGCAATTCCGCATTGTGTGGTGCGGCAAGCCGGGAACCGAAATGGCCGGGGAAGTGGGACTCGAGAGTCTCTCCACCGATCTAAAGCTTTGGGATGTTGATCCGCTGCGTTGTGCAGCTTCGGTGGGTAAGGGGTAGGGAGGGCGGGGGAAGGCTGAAACCCGCGCTGGGCACGCCGTTCAAAGTATGCATCGGAAACGGTGCAAAGACAAGCAGGAAGCAAGAGCAGAGCGCGAATTCTCATTCAAGTTGCATACTATTTCACAGTTGCCGCAGTCAGGTCGTGGAAAAGTTGCAATTTCTGGCGTTCGGTCCTGCGGCGGCGCCTCGTGAAATTGAGCGCGCCAATCGGTACTTCAGGCGGGGTTTTCCTCGAAACTGACTTCAACACCGATCCCAGGTTGTAAACTCACCACAGATGCGAGTGAAGATTCTCGGTTCCGCGGCCGGCGGCGCGTTTCCGCAATGGAATTGTGCTTGCTCAAACTGTCGCTCCGTGCGCGCCGGCACATTCCACGGAAAGCCGCGCACCCAGACCCAGATTGCAATCACGGAAGACAGACGCTCGTGGTTTCTTCTCGGTGCGTCTCCCGACCTGCGTGCTCAGATCGAATCTACGCCTGAGTTGCATCCGCGCGAGGGCTGGCGCCAGTCGCCCATCGCGGGTGTGGTGCTCGCGAGCGCTGATCTCGACCACATCCTCGGGCTGCTGCTGTTGCGCGAACTTCAACCACTGCGCGTCTACGCCACGGCCTCGGTGCGTCGCATTCTGCTTGAAGACAACTCCGTGTTCGGCATGCTGCATCGTATTCCTGACCAAGCCAAATGGACAGATTTTGAATCCGGAGAAGAATGGTCGTTGTGTAACCTTCAAGGTGAGGATTCCCATCTCCGCTGCCGCGCGTGGTCGTTGGGCAATCATTATCCTCCCTATGTCAGCACCGAACGGCAATCGCGACTTTCCCCAGGTGAAGCATCCCTGGGCTTGTTCATCAATTCAAATTCCGGCTCGCGGTTTGCCTATATGCCAGCAGTTCCTCAGTTAGATGATGCACTGCTCGAGCAACTCGACGCCTGCGACGTCCTGCTCTTCGACGGTACGTTCTGGAGTGATGACGAACTCATTCGCATTCAGGGCAGCGTACAAACCGCGCGCCAGATGGGCCACATCCCGGTCGAAAGCGCGCTGGCAAGGTTGGCGGCAGTGCGCTGCCCGCGTAAAATATTTCTGCATATCAACAACACCAATCCCGTGCTGGACGAGGCGAGTTCCGAACATCGGCGAGTACTGGATGCCGGCTGGGAAATCGCGGAGGATGGATGGCAGTTCGATCTGTAGAGTCTGAAACCGCATCGCCAGACGCGCTTCCGCTTTCGAACGAGGAGTTGCGCGCGCGATTCCAGGCCGTGGGTGAGGAACGCTATCATCACCAGCATCCTTTTCATTTGTTGATGCATGAAGGCAAGCTCAGCCGCGGACAACTGCAGGCCTGGGCGCTGAACCGCTACTACTATCAAAGCATCATCCCCATCAAAGATTCGGTCATCCTGTCGCGCGGTCCTGACCCGGTGTTTCGCCGCGCCTGGCGCAAGCGGGTAGTCGACCACGACGGCGACGCCACCAGCGAAGGCGGCCTCAAGCGCTGGATAAAATTGGCCGAGGCCACCGGTCTCGATCCTAATCAGGTGCGTGCCGGCAACGGAATTCTTCCCGCAACGCGCTTCGCGGTCAACGAATACCTGAACATTGTGCGCAGCCGGTCTCTGCTGGAGGCAGTCGCATCCTCGCTGACAGAATTGTTTTCGACCAAGCTGATCACCCTGCGCGTGGAAAAATTGCGCCAGCATTATCCCTGGCTCGCAGGAGGCCTGGATTATTTCGAAGCCAGACTTTACCAGGCGCCCGAAGATTCTCAATTTGCTGTGAACTACGTGTACGAGAACGCAAATACACGCGCCGAGCAGGAGTTGGCAATCCAGGCCCTGCGCGACAAATGCGACATCCTGTGGGCGCAACTCGACGCACTCTACTTCGCCTACGTCGAGCCTGGATGGCCGCCTCCGGGCGCGTTCCGCATCGAGGGCACCTGATATGGCTGAGAACTCCAATACGAAATTTTGTCATTCCGACCGGAGCATTGCGATTGGTTTCATCAATCGCAACGCGGAGGGGTGGAACCTGCTGTTGCTTGCAGCGGACGACACTCGGGGGACACCACACTAACATGCCCCCCCCTGAAGACTCCAGCCAACCCCGGCTAGCCACCGGTTGCCGCTGGAGCGCAGAAAAAGAAAAAGAAAATAAAATCGGCGGCAAAGCAGAACGCACGATCCTGTATCCGGAAGGAGCGCTTCGCCTGCGCGATACCGGTCTGCTCATACTCGAGCGCTGCGACGGCAAGCGCACCTTCGGCGACATCATTGCAGAACTGCAGGCCAAGTTCGGCGACGCTGATCCTGAGAAGATTCGCGCCGACATCGGCCAGTTCCTGGAACAACTACGGCACAAGCGGATCGTCGACTATTAATCGTTCATAATTAAATGCATCTTGTTCACTGGCACCGATGATGATCCCCAACCCACTTGCCCTCATCGCCGAGATCACCCACCGCTGCCCTCTGCATTGCGTCTATTGCTCGAACCCCCTCGAGTTGGCCTCCGCCAGTTTGGAGCTTTCCACCGCAGAGTGGGTTGACATTTTCCAGCAGGCAGGCGAGATCGGAATGCTGCACGTGCATTTCACCGGAGGCGAACCGCTGGCACGTCCGGATCTAACAGAACTGGTCGCAGGCGCGCGCGCCGCAGGCGTTTACACCAATCTCATCACCTCCGGCATCGGCCTGGCTGAAGCGCGACTGCGAGCGCTCGTCGATGCCGGACTCGATCATATCCAACTGAGTTTTCAGGATTCACGCGAAGACGCAGCCAACTGGATTGCCGGAGCCAAAGCACATGCACACAAGCTTGAATTGTCGCGCATCATCCGCCAGCACAAGATCGCCTTCACCGTAAATCTTGTCGTGCACCGGCAGAACATCGACCACCTCGAGGAGATGATCGCTTTCATCGAGCAGCTCGCGCCCGAGCGTATGGAGATCGCCCACACCCAGTATTATGGCTGGGCATTACAGAACCGCGCCGCGCTTCTGCCCACGCGGGCACAGCTCGAAAAAGCCGTAGAGACTGTAGCCACCGCTGAAAAGCACCTCGCCGGACGCATCCGCATCGATTCAGTTGTGCCTGACTACTACGCGAGATTTCCCAAGGCGTGTATGGGGGGATGGGGGCGAAGATTGATGCTCATCAATCCGGCGGGCAAGGTGCTTCCCTGCCATGCCGCGGAAGTTATTCCCGGCCTCGAGTTCGAAAACGTACGCCAGCAGACTCTGGAGTTCATCTGGAAGGAGTCTTCGTCATTCCAGCGCTTTCGCGGCGAAGAATGGATGCCGGAACCCTGCCGCAGTTGCGACCAGCGCACCGAAGACTTTGGCGGATGCCGCTGCCAGGCATTCCTGCTCGCAGGCAATGCCGCCGCAACCGATCCCGCCTGCTCGCTCGCACCTGCACACCACATTGTTGAGGCCGCGTTGGCTGAAGCCAATTCCAGCGCAGCGGTTTCGCAGCCTATCGCCGCTGCGTCATTCGTGCAGTTGCAGCAGCGCGCCGCAAATCTCTGGAGCTACCGCACCGATCCTGAGTAGCCGGCGAACTTACCAGCGAAATCCGATCGTAATGGGACGAAAATCGGTAGTGATACCGTTGTGCGATCCGTGCATGATGCGCCATTCCGCGTAGACTTCGACGCCGCTAGGCATCTTTCGCGTGATCCCTCCGCCACCGTCGATTCCGAATTCATTCAGGCTGGAATGAGCAAAGTTGCCGCTGATCGGAAGGGCGAAATCGTAGTTCTGGCACGCGCCCCACCAGTTCCAGAACGAATTACATGCCGAACCTGGAACCGTGGTGCTGCCGCTCAAACTCCCGGCCCTATGGTAGAAGGCCGGTCCCAAAAAAACGTACCCACCCCAGAGGCTGCTCACAGGAACATTGATGATGGGTTCGAGTGTTACCGCGAGAGCATAGTTTCTGGATCCGGTCGCCTGGGCCAGTTGCACGGTGGAGTCGCGCAGCGGCAGGTCCGCAAAAATCAAGTCCGCGCGCAGACCTAAATACTTGTTGCCGTTCCGCGCCACGCCCGCCGACCCCACAATCCCTCCACCTCTCACCCATGTCTTGGTCGCACCGCTGTCAACGTTGGCACCCCCGCCTACGTTGAATTCCCAGTTCTTGTAGTCGTGAGGTCGAGCTCTCCGGTGCGCCGTGGTGGACTCCTCCTCAGAGGTTTCCTGCCCGCTGGCGGGTTGCTGCGCAGCCTGGCCTGGGGTTGAGGGTGATTGCGCCGCGGGCGCCGGAACCGCGGGCGCCGGCGTTTGTTCAGCCGGTGCCTGTTCAGCGGGTGCTGTCTGGGCGAACCCTTGCCCTCCCAACAGAATTGTCAAAACCAGCACTGTCAGCGCACTCGCAGTCGCGGTCAGGCTCGCGAACTTTCCCATCGTCCATTCTCCTCCCATAACCGGGCGTAGTGGCGGACCGTAAGCGCTCGGCATGAAGAGGCAAGAGGCGCCGTCAGTAAAGGTTCCGCTTGTGATTCCTCGCAAGCAGGCATTTGCCCGGTCGCGGCGGGATCGCATCATCTTACCAACTTTGATGCCGACTCTGCCTGCCAAGCCGCCCGGAGGATCCTTAGGGTTTCCCAGATCCCAATCTCACTCTGTTCCCACTTCGCGGAGGCTTCAACTCCCACGTATGATAAAAATGACTTTCTACTTTCGAGAGCCCTTTGCCCAAGACTCGGCCAGAGCAGCCGCCTGATCCCAACCCCGCCTCCGCTTCGCCGGATCGCGCCCCTGCGCGCCGGGTCGCCCTAGTGGGCTTCGGAAACGTGGGCCGCGCCGTGGCCAAGATTCTCGGCGAGCGTGACGCATGTAACGGCTTGCTCCGCCTCACCCACATCTGCAATCGCAACATCGAGCGTAAGAAACAGCCATGGGTTGCCGAGCGCTGGATTCCGAGTGACGTAACCTGGACGGACGACTTCCACGCCGTCCTCAACTCCGACGTTGATATCGTTATTGAATTGATTGGCGGGCTTCACCCCGCGGAAGACATTGTGCGTGACGCTCTTACGGCAGGAAAGTCGGTAGTAACGGCCAACAAGCAGCTCATCGCGCGCCACGGCCCGGACTTGTTGCAGCTCGCCAGCGCAAACGGCTGCCAGCTCGAGTTTGGAGCCTCCGTCGCCGGCGGCGTTCCCGTCCTTCCCGCGCTTCGCACGGGACTCAGCGGAGATTGCCTGCACGGCATCGCCGGCATTCTCAACGGCACCTGCAACTATATTCTCAGCCGCATTGAGACCGGTCGCATTCCCTTCAGCGAAGCTCTCGAAGAGGCGCAGGCGCGCGGCTACGCCGAAGCCGACGCCAGCGAAGATCTCGACGGCGGCGATGCCCGCGCCAAGCTTTCCATCCTCGCATTGGCGGGACTGCACGTCCGCGTTTCTCCCCAAGACATTCGCGCTCGCACCATTCGCTCTATCGACGCCGTGGATTTCGATTACGCTGCCGAGCTAGGCTGCACCATCCGGCAGATCTCGCGCTCCGATCTCAAAGACACCACACTGTTTGCCGACGTCGGCCCCAGCCTGGTTCCCACGTCGTCTCCTTTCGGGCGCGTGCAGAGAAATCTGAATCTGGTTTTGACTTCGGGGAAATACGGCGGCGACATGGCTTTTCTGGGAGCAGGCGCGGGAGGAGATCCCACAGCCGTTGCCGTCGTTTCAGACTTGATGTTTGTGGCGAAAAGTCTCGCGGCTGGAAATTCTTCGGCGGGAAGGCCTGCGCATCATCCGCTGCAACTAACGTCGCCGAAAGTCAGTTGCGACTTTGAGACGCCCTGGTATCTGCGCTTTCTGGTGAAGGACCAGCCCGGCATCATCGCAGGCCTGGCCGCGATCCTCTCATCTCATCAACTGAATATTGATGCCGTGCTGCAAAATCCCGGCTTCGACAAAAACGCGCTGCCCTTCGTCATCACGCTCGAGCCTTGCCGCGACGCGCAGTTGCAGCCCGCGCTGCAGGAGATGTCGGCACTGCCGTTCGCGCTGCGCCCTTGCCTTTGCCTGCCGATTCTGCGCTAGCTGGCTTTACTCCAAAAAGGATTCTTCAGCCCGGCAGGCGCCAAGGCGCTGTCCGTCGTGGTTTCCGCTCCCGAGTCGTCGGAGATTTTCTCATCCAGCAAGCGGGACGAAGGTGCATTTGTATCTTCCTGGCAATAGGAAGGCGTCGTAGGAGAAGGAAACTCAAATTTCATGGCGGCCTCCGCACTCTTTATGATCTAACTTCATTTATACACTCGGAAGGGCACGCGGAGGCCCCAGAAATCCCGATGGTTTGCATCGAAAAATCAGCAGACTGGGAATTCGTGGCCATGGCATTATGTCGAACCCTTGATAGAACTGCTAGGATGTCGAGTCACGCGACGCCGTAAGAATTCCGAAACTATTCTCCTGAGGAAGACCTTTCATGAACTACCGCAAGTTGGGACGAACCGGTTTCGATGTCAGTGATATCTCCTATGGACTTTGGGGCATGAGCGGATGGAGTGGCTCTGACGACCGCCAGTCGCTCGACTCCCTGCAACTCTCCGTCGATGCAGGCTGCAACTTCTTCGACACCGCTTGGGCCTATGGCGAGGGCAAAAGTGACGGTTTGCTGGGCGAAATCATGGCGCGCAACTCCAATAAGCGCCTGTATGCCGCGTCGAAAATTCCTCCAGCCAACGACAAATGGCCAGCGCTGCCAACCTATAAATATCTCGATGTTTTTTCCCCCGATCACGTCTTCAAATACGCCGACCTGATCCGCAAGAAACTTCGTGTCGATTCGATTGATGTTTTGCAGTTTCATGTGTGGGACGACAGTTGGACCGACGACCCGCAATTCCTCTCAACCGTTGAGAAGTTGAAAGATGGCGGCTGGATTCGCCATTTCGGCCTGAGCCTCAACCGCTGGGAGCCGGAGAATGGCCTGAAAGCGCTGCACACCGGGGTGGTCGACGTGGTGCAGGTAATCTACAACATTTTCGATCAGGCGCCCGAAGACAAGCTGCTTCCCATTTGCCAAGAATTAAACGTGGGCGTGATTGCGCGTGTGCCGCTCGATGAAGGCAGCCTCGGCGGCAAAATGACGCTCGAAACCCGCTTCCCGAAAGACGACTGGCGGTCGCTTTACTTTGGACCGGAAAATCTGGCGAACACAATTCAGCGCGTCGACAAGCTTAAGAAGATCGTGCCCGCAGGCATGACGCTGCCGGAAATGTCTCTGCGCTTTATTCTGTCTCATCCTGCCGTCAGCACCACGATCGTTGGCATGCGCAGCCCGGAACACGTGCGCCAAAATATTGCCGCCAGTGACGCCGGCCCTCTCGATCGAGGCCTGCTCACCGAACTCAAGAAGCACCGCTGGGACCGCACGCCGCAGCGCTGGTCGGATTGATCCGGGACGTTACCCGCGAGAAGCCGATTTCCCTTTACCCTACGGCCTCTGGTAGTTGCTCGCTCCGCCCTCTAGTCTCTTTATGACACCATGCAAGTGCGTTCGCCCCGCGCCGCATTCGTTCTAACTCTGTTCGCCGTCCTTCTGACGGCGGCACTCTACGCGCAGAACCCGCGTGGATCGCTGCGCGGGACGGTGCAGGATGCCACCGGCGCCCGCATCCCCTACGCCAGAATCGTCGCGCAATTGTTGGGATCCCCGGTGCTACGCGAGACCACAACCGAAGACCGCGGCGAGTTTCGTCTGGACGACCTTCTGCCGGGCAACTACCGCATCACCGTGACGGCGGGCGGGTTCGCCCCAGCGCAGGCCGATGTGTCGATCGCCGTCGCCACAGGACGCGATGTTACAGTAACGATGAAACCTGCGGCTGCCTCGCAAACCATCAACGTGCGCGGAAACTCTTCCTCGATTACAACCGAAAGCATTGACACCTCGAGTGCGGTGCGCGGAGGCGTAGTGGGGAGCAAGGACCTGGAAACTCTGCCGTTGCCGGCACGAAGTTTCGCCAACATTGCCTATCTTGTGCCTGGAACCGAGCCGGTCGAGCCTTCCGACCCAACCAAAGCGCGCATCACCGCGGTTTCGACCGGAGGAAGCTCCGGATTGAACAACGAACTATCGGTGGATGGTGCGGAAAATTCCGACGACTGGATCGGCGGCTTCCTGCAAAACTTTTCGCCCGATGGAGTTCAGGAATTCGCCGTGCGCACCTCAAACGAAGACGCCGACACGGGTTGGACCACCGCCGGCTCGGTGGTAATTACCACCAAGCACGGGACCAACGACTGGCACGGTGACGCCGCTTTTTTCGATCGCCAGGCCGCACTGAACGCGCGCTTCCCCATCGAGAATCCGGCGCCGAATCCCAAGCAGCCATTCTCCCGCCAGAACTACGTCGGAACCATCGGCGGTCCGGTCGCAAAAGACAAAGTCTGGTTCTTCACCTCGTTCGAAAACGTGCATGAAAATGCGAGCATCGCCTATAGCCCAGCCAGCACCACGCAGTTCGACGCGCTCGCGGAATTGGCGTCCGAGGGATTGATCACCGGCATTCCTTCCATCCCGGTCCTCGCCACCGTTCCCATTCCCTTCCGCGACTACCTCAGTTCGCTGCGTTTCGACTGGGTGCAATCACAGAAATCAAATTGGTTCCTGCGCCTATCCTCAGACAGCTACATCACGCACAATGCACTGGTGCAGCAGGCCACGCTGCCTTCCACTGGCCTGCTAACGCACAACAATTACTGGAATGTTGCGCTCAGCAATAGCTATGCCTTCAATTCAACCTGGCTGGGCAATCTGGTCCTCGACGCCAGCCTGTTGCATCTGACGCAAACGCGGAATTCCGACCTCGGCTTCGCCATCCAGTTTCCCTTCAGCGTGACGGCGCTCACCGTCTCCGGCTTCGAGACCTTCGGCGACAATCAGTTCGCCACCCCGATTACTCTTTTCCCCGACCTGCGCAATCAGGACAAATACCAGTTTCGCTACGACCTGAGCCACGTTGTGCGCGACCATGCGTTCAAGTTCGGAGTCGACTTCATTCACGAACCGGTGCTGAGCGGCGCGTTCGCGTCCACAGCCGAGCAGTTCACCACATATCCCTCGAACCCCGATTGCTACATCAATCCGCCCGGCCCCGACTGTGGCGGCATCACGACTGCTTTGCCGTTTTATTACACCCCTCCCAGCGCGATGTGTAATCCGGAACCGGATCCGAGTACGGGCATCGGTTGCAAGTTCACTCCCGCGGGCGACGGCAGTTTCTCGCAGAACGTTCAGCGTCTCGCCTTCTACGCCGAGGATTCCTGGCGCGTCTCGCACCAGCTCACCGTCAATTACGGATTGCGCTATCAGACCACTTGGGGGTTATTCATAGGTTCGGGGCGAAGCGAAGCCGAGAATTTGGCGTATGTGACCTTGCAGGCGTTGCAGATTCCGATTGTGCCTGGCGTTCCGAGCGACTATCGTAAGCAGATCGCAACACGTCTCGGCATCGCTTACTCGCTCGGCAGCAGCGGGAAGACGGTGATTCGCGCAGGGTTTGGCCTCTACTACGACGATCTCGCCCAGAACGGATGGGCGACCGCATTCCAGGGCGTCAACAACTCGAACTTCACCACCGGAACGTGCAGCCTTGCTGGTGGTCCTGGCACATATTCGCTCCTCGGGTCGGGCTGCCTGACCGGAGGCGCAGGCGCCGCCGGCAATCTAATCGGCTCCTCTTATAAAACGCCCTACGCCATTCATACCACGGGCGGCGTACAGCACGCCTTCAACGAGCATTGGCTGGTGAGTGCCGATTACGTACACGAGCAGGGTAATCACGGCTACCGCGGCTTTCCCTATACCAGCGGTGCAGATCTGTTCACTCCGCTCATTTCCACATCAGAGCCTCCCCTGGAATATGCCGCCGATCAGACCAATGTTGTGCCCAACGTGAACGTCTTCGAATCTGATAACCGTTCCAGCTACAACGGTCTGATGTTGCATCTGCAAGGCAACATGAGCCGCTTCAATCTGGTCGCAAACTACACGCTCTCTAAAGCGCAGACCTGGGGATGCCTGCTGGGCGAGCTGTTTGACTATGTCGATGGAGTCTGTCCAAACGAACCTGGATCATCCGCATGCCGGATTCCTGAATGCTTTCGGACCAGGCGATTATGGCCCCTCCGGCGAAGACGTTCGTCACCGTTTCGTGCTGGCCGGAACGGTCCGCATCCCCGGCGGTTTCGAGTTGAGCACCATCAATCAGATCGAGAGCGCGCGCCCCATCACCATCACGAACGCCGACAACACTGACCGATTTATCTATGTGAACGGTGTGTACACCAGCCTGGACGAATTCCGCGGCACGCCTTACATTCAGTCCGATTTGCGGGTCACGCGTCCTTTCAAAATCAATGAGCGCTGGCAGATCGATCCCTTCATCGAGTTCTTCAACCTCTTCAACCGCAATAATCCTGGCGCGAACTTTGCCGTCAATGTGGCGCAGCTTCCTGTTCCAGCCAGCCAGATGCAGCCCGTCGCCGGGATCACGAATGTCACCAGCCTCTGCACCAACGCGGATTGCACACAGACCACGCCCATCACCAGCCTGAAGCAGCTTGAAATACCCGAAGGCGCGCTGGGAGATTTTTTCGGGCCAGGCACAACGGTAGGTATTCCCTTCGCCGCGCAGGTGGGAGTACGAATAACTTTCTAGAAGTCACCGAACGGGAAAGGATTTTCTATCGCACGATTCTCTATCGCACGATTTTCTAGCGCACCAGCCACTCCGTCGCCGCATGCACGCGCACGAGAAGATGGCTGTAAGTGACGGCCAGAGTGACCACCACGGCCGCTGCGGTGCACAGCGGATACACCAGCGAATATCCCGGAGCCGGGCTCTGAGGCTGTTCCGTCCAGGCAATCAACCGCTCAACGCGCGCATTCACCGACTCGGCCGGGCTGTGGACCAAGGCCGTGGTCAACTCCGCAGCCGGCTCCAGCGGAGCCAGGCGCGACAACTTGATGAGGGCGGCGGCTAGGTCCAGAGCCTCCGCAGCGCTCGAGACTGCGGCGTCGTCGGCCGCCATTTCCGTAGCTTCGCGCCAGGCGCGTTCCAGTTCTGCCATGCCCGGAAACGCCACCAGGCGCAGAATCAACTTTCTCAGATTGTCCCGGCGCCGCAAGTGCGTGACCTCGTGCCGGAGCGCGCTCTGGAACTCCCGTTCGCTCAGAACAGACTCTGCGTCTTGCGACAGCCACACGCTCGGCCGCAGAATGCCGGCCGCGGTAAGCGGCGGAGCGGACGCCGAAACCAGCACTGGAACCGAAGCTCTGAAATCGTTAGCCCCGGAACTGATCACGCGCGCCTCGCTCGACCACCGTGCTATGGTTCGTGAAGCCTGCCGCACCGCCGCAGCCGCCTTCCACATCCCCGCCAGTAGTACGGCCACCCCGCACAGGCCCAGCAACACCGGCAAGGCTCCTACGGGTTCGTTCACAGCGTGCGGTTCAAGCAGGAGGAATGAAGGTACCGCCAACACGAGGGTCAGCCCCGTCGCAACCACGAACGGAGTAAGACGCAAGGCCAAGAGCAGATCGGCACAGCTTCTCGCCGAATAGCCCTGGCTGGCAAGCCACACGCTCCTCCACACAGCGCAAACTCCTACTGACAGTGCGCCGTAGAGCATCATGAAGATTGAGAAAGAAACCGCGATCCCGCGCATCGCGAACATCATTCTTTCTCCTTCTTGTTGATTTCCCCGCGACTCGTTTCCTGTCGTCCCATTTCCCGTTGACTTAGTTCGCGGCGCTTGTGTTCCACGAGTTTGTGCAGATCGTTGAGCAACTGCGCGTCCCTCTCACCCAGAATTTCCACCAGGAACGACAGCGGTAAAGACGAAGCCGGAGCCGCATCCAGCAGCTGACGAAACGCGTGACCTGCAGTCTCTCGATGCAATTCCTCCCGGCTGAGACGCGGAACGTAGCGGAAGGCCCGGTTTTCCTCCGACCGCGTCAGTAACCCTTTTTTGAACAATCGGTCTAACGTGGTCATCACGGTAGTGTAGGCCAGGTCGTCGCAGACGCCTTCGACCAGTTCGCGGACGGTCGCGCTGCCCCTGGCCCAGAGCGCGTCGAGCATGCGCTGCTCCAGCGGCCCCAGTTGCCGGGAAAAATTTCGAAATTGTTGGAAAACCCGCTTCATCCGCGTTTCTGCTAAAGCCCGGTTCGCTTTAAGGCATTTTACACGGAGTCAAACTTCCAAGGAACTTAACCGCCGGGCACGCTGAGAAGAAACAATCAGGATCTCGGCGCACTGGGTGTTCTCGGCGGCAAATCTTTCTCACGCCGCTCCCTCGTTGCGCTTCTCAGTCACATCTTCGATGGCGAGGAGAATAAAGGGGCGGCCGGGCTGCATCTCAACCCGGCGGGCGTTGAGCAGCATGTTCCGCGGCCCCAGGTGCGGAAAGTCGTGGCTCATCTGGAAATCGTCGACGCGGGAGTTTTGCGGGACAATTTCCTCCAGCAGCTCGCGCAACTTGGGAATGTTCCACTGCCCGTTGCCCAACTCATAAATCAGGCGCCTCTCCGTTTCTTCGCGCGACACGTCGAAAGCCCGGTAGAACGCTGGGTTCGCGGCGGTAACCTGCAGCTTCGCGTTCAACACCAGGATTGGTTCCCGGGCGCTCTCCACAATCGTATCCGCATATTCGCGCGTCTGATCGAGCGTACGTTTCAAAGCATCGACATCCTGCAAGCTGAGCACCGCCCCCTCGATGCGATTGTCCCAGGTCTTGTAAGGCCGCACGTGCAGCACCTGCCATCCGCCTTCCTTGGTGCGCACCTGCCGCTCCTGCGAGGTCTCGCGGCGGATGGCCTCTTTGGCCAGCGATTCCAAATCCTCCACGTCAAGATTCGGCCGGATCTCGCCCAGGCGCCGTCCAATATCTCCGGGCAACAGGTTCAGCAATTTTTGCGCGGGTGGGGTGAAGCGGCGGATGCGTAAATCATTGCTCACCATCACCACCGGAATATCGACGTGCCCCAGCAGGTTGAGCAAATCGTTATTGGCCGAGCCCAGCTCCGTGTTGCGGTTTTGCATCTCTTCATTGAGGGTCGTGAGTTCCTCATTTGTGGATTGCAGCTCCTCTTTGGCCGTCTCCAGTTCTTCGTTGGTGCTCTGCAATTCCTCGTTGGCCGACAACACCTCTTCATGCGCCGACTTGAACTCTTCGGTGGTGGTTTCATGCTCGGTGATGAGCGACCGCAACTGCTGCCGCAGTTGACTCATCTCGCGCTTCAGAATCTCGGTGTCGCGCGCCGTGGTGCGAGCCACTTTCACTCCCTTGCCGGCTTTTCCCTTATTCTCTGAAGCCGCCTTGCGAACTTCATCCTGAAACACCACCACGTAAAGCCGTTCCTGCGCGGAAGGCCCGCGCAACGGAACTACTTCAAGACTCACCTCGCGCGTTCCCTCTTCCGACTGAATCTGCACGCCTTCTTTCCGCACCGTGGCATTGGTCTTCTTGGCCGTCGTGAGAGCTGCACGCAAATCGACCAGCAAACCCTCGCGCGCCATCTTCGCCAGGCTGAAACTGGGTTGCCCGGCCGGTGGCTCCAGATACGCCCCGGTCTTGCCGCGGAATTGCACAATCTCCAATTGATCGTTCACCACAATGCTGGCGGGAACAAACCGGTTCACCAGCAGATGCTCGACTTCCCGTTCTACCGTAAAAGGAGCCGGCAGCTCCCGGGGTTGCTTCAAGTCTCCGGCCCGGATCGGCAAATAGTCGGAGTTCGCAAAGTAGGTAGTCAGTCGCGCCGAGGTCGTCCTCTTCTGGTAGATCTTGTCTTTCTTGTCGACCAAACCGAAGTGGTCGGCAAATCCGCCGAGGTTCTCCGCCGCTCCTAGCATCAGGTACCCTCCCGGCTTCAGCGCGTAATGCAAGGTGGGGATAACCCGCCGCTGCAATACCGGCCCCAGATAGATGAGCAGGTTGCGGCAACTCACCAGATCGAGGTTCGAAAACGGAGGATCCTTCACCAGGTTCTGCTTGGCGAAGATGCACATATCCCGGATCGATTTGTTGACCTGAAATCCTCCATCGAGCCGGATGAAAAACCTCTTCAAGCGGTCGACCGAGATCTCCGACACGGCCGCTTCTGTGTAAAGCCCGGTGCGGGCGCGATCGAGCGCGGTGTCGCTGATATCCGTCGCGAAAATTTGGATGGCGGTGGCCGCCTGCGAGATGTTCCGGCTGTGCACCCACATGTATTCCAAGAGCGTGATCGCAATCGAATAAACTTCCTCACCGGTGGAGCAGCCCGCCACCCAAACCCGGATGGGATTATCGGGCTTGCGGCCCTCAAACAGTTTGGGATAAACGTGCTTACGCAGCGCTACGAAAGCTTCCGGCTCGCGGAAAAATCCCGTAACGTGGATCAGCAGGTCGCGGTACAGCTCATCCAGTTCTTCCGGCCTTTTCCCGATGAAGCGCAGGTAGTCCTTCAGCTTCGCTACCTTGTGCACCACCATGCGCCGCCGGATGCGCCGCTGCAGCGTGGTGTGCTTGTAGTTGGTGAAATCCACTCCGGTCGATTCCCGGAGAAGTCCGAAGAGCGCATTCAGTTCGCTGCCCACCATTCCCTGGAACCCTTCCGCCTCCGGAGCGACCACCCGAGCCACGTAAGGATGCTGGCTGATTCCGGCGATCTCGCGTGCAATATCTTTGGGAGAAAGGATGAAGTCGATGCAACCGGCGTTCACCGCGTTGCGCGGCATGCTGTCATACTTCGCCGACTCCTCATCCTGGGCAAAAGTGACTCCGCCTGCTGTCTTGATGGCGCGGCAGCCCTCGGTGCCGTCCGAAGCTGTACCCGACAAGATGACGCCGATGGCCTGTTGCCCGGCATTTTGCGCCAGCGAACGGAAAAAATCGTCGATCGGCATATGCCGCCCGTGGGTCAACACTCGCGAACCCAGCTGCAGCATTCCGTTCTTGAGGGTCAAGTTGGTATTGGCCGGAATTACGTAGGCATGGTCGGGCTGCACAACCACTCCCTGAACCACTTCGGTGACTGGGATCCTGGTCGTCCGTGACAGGATTTCCTGCAGCACGCTGCCATGCTTGGGGTCGAGGTGCTGCACCAGCACGAAGGCCATGCCAGTCTTTTCCGGCAGATGATGCAGCAATTCGGAAAATGCTTCCAAACCCCCAGCCGAAGCCCCGATCCCCACGATAGGGAACAATCCAGACGACGGTTTGGCATCATCCCCCGCGCTGGCTTTGCGACGTGACTTGACCTGCGTGCGCGAAGAACTCTTCATTAGAGCTCCTCCTAAGACGAGGACTTCCCAAGGAGCCCGGACCCGTACCTTGGGACCTGTGAATCTGCTTCCCCTCTGTCCACCGCGACAGGCCCTGCGAAGCGCGAGCGCGCCCGCAAGAAGATTCGTGCAAAATTCTAGACCGCCAGAGTTGGCGGGTCAATGAAGACAGCGGAGAAAAAACCCGGAGCACGAAGAAGCACTTCCCAATATGGTCCTGAAAAGCAAGGATGCCTGGGTGGGGATGGATTGGTAGAAAGGGATTGGTAGAAAATGGGTGGGAAGGGATGAGTGGGGACGGCCGCCTCGGCCGTCCAGCCGAGCACAGCGAGGCCTCTGGCAAAAACTTCGCCGGGAAGAATTCTGGGGTGGGAAACGGGAATCGAACCCGCAACCGTCGGAGCCACAGTCCGGTGCTCTGCCAGTTGAGCTATTCCCACCGCCGCCTTGATTATAGCAACCCATCTTCGGCACTGTCTTTGCTTTGGAACGCGCATCGCAGCACGGCCGTCCTGAAACGGAATTTTCCACAACCGAATCCCGCCGCAGTGTGACGAACGACCGTGACCCCGGCTGCATCGCCGCCTATCCTGCGAGATCATAGGAGATCTTCGTGATCCATGTGATCCAGAAGACCGTTGCACTGCTCGCCCTGCTGCTGTGGCCCATGGCCGCGGCCCATGCTTCCATTACCGAAATTCGCAAGGATTTCCTGAATGAGACTTCGCTGCTGCCCTCCACGCCCATCATGACCGCGCCGGCGGCCAATGCCAACTATCTGATCTGCGTCAGCGCCGGCGACGTGCAAACCAGCGCGCCCACAGCCATCCTGCGCTGGACCGACGAGAACGGCCAGTTTCGTAACTTCACTTACGCCACGAAAAACGGCTTGCCCAACGGCTGTACACTGATCCGCAATCAGGCCGACACTGCAGCGACCATCGAGACCGGCGGAACTTACTCGGGCTTTTACAATCTGTTTGCATTCGGATTCGGTTTCTGGCCGGAAGGAGCACAGGCCCAGGGCGGAATCAAGGAACCGCTGGCCTACGCCGTCAACGGCGCCAACGGCAACGGCCACGAATTCTCTTTCCCCGGATATCCGTGGCTTTTCTCGGTCGTGACTGCGACCAATTGCCAATGGAAATTATCGGGCGGCTGGTCGGGTGCAATCTCCGGCACCGGATCACAAGTTTCCACCGGCTTCGGCGGCGGCAACGGCGTATTCATCACCTCGACAGCCGACTGCGGCTATACCCTCATTGCGGTCCAATTCGGCGATCCCGCGCCGGGATCCGGCCCACTCACTGACTACGAAATCAACTTACTCGACTGGACCAGTGCGATGTACCCCGCTTGGGAAACCGTGTTCACTCCCAGCAGCGCCGTCAAAGTACTGGTCTCCTGGAACATCGCGGAGCAACCCGATGGCGGATCGGTAGAAGAGGTCATCAACATCACAGGATGGGGTAATGTGGACGATCCCTGCCCGACCCAATACCTCGCCGACACGGCTGGCGACCCAGCTTCCTGTGTGACTCTAGTCACGGTTGCAGCCAATACAGCGTTTCAAATAAGAACTACCAACGACACCGGGCAGTGGTGGGGGACCTCGCCCACCTATAGCGCCGAAGTCGATGTAATTCAGTTCTGAGATGCTGGAGTGATCACTCCTCACCCAAAAAGCGGTTCCACCAGGAGCCGAGCAGGTGAGTCAGATTGGAAAAGGATAAGCAGAAGAAGAAATACGAGAGACTATCGAGAATCCCAGAAACAAAAAACGAAAGCTCAGATACCGAAGCCCGGGATAATGAAAGTTGGGATAACGACGCCGGCCGTTTCGGTTGCTGCACAAACTGCTTGGCGGGATTGAGAATTTCCTGGCTCACTCGTCCTCGGAAGAATCCCGTCTTTAGTTCTTAAGCTCTTTATCCCCGCCCTACACCAACGTATTCAAATCCCATCGCGCGCAGCCGCGCGGAGTCGAGCAGGTTCTTGGTATCCACAATGACCGGCTTCTTTAGCAAATGCTTGATGCGGTCAAAATCGAGCGCACGGAACTCCGGCCAACCCGTGCCCACCACCAGCGCGTCCATGCCTTCCGCCGCCGCATATGCCGATTCGCAATAGCGCACCGAACCATTCAGCCGCAACTTGGCTTCGGAAAGCGCCACCGGGTCATAAGCCCGCACCCGCGCGCCTTTAGCCACCAGCGTTTCAGCCAACCGCACGGCGGAGGAACCCGCCACCGAATTTGTATTCGGCTTGAACGCCATGCCAAGAATTCCCACGTCCTTGTTCTCTACCGAATTCAGAGCCAGGGCAATCTTTTCGACCAGGCGTTCGGCGAGAGTATGGTTCACATCCCGCGCCGCGCTCAGCACTTTCAGCGGAATTCCATTCGCCTTTGCCAACTCGGCCAGCGAATCCATGTCAGACTCGGCAAACACGCCGCCCATGCCCGCTCCCGGCTGCAGGCAGCGTGGAGCGATTTTCTTGTCGAGGCCAAGCGCCAAAGCCAGGTTGACTGCGTCCGCACCCACGCGCTCGCACAATGCCGCAACCTCGTTGATGAATGAAATCTTTGTGGCCACAAATGCCGTAGCCGATTCCCGCACCAGTTCCGCGGTCGCCTGGTTGGTCACAATCACCGGCACGCCGCGCATCACCAGGGGATGAAAAATCTGCTTGAGCATCTGCACCGCTTCGTTCGAGGTCGAGCCTAGAATCAGCCGGTCGGGCCAGTTGAAATCTTCCACGGCACAACCGTCGGTGAAGAACATGGGCTGCGAGACGATCGTTCCATGCAAGCCCGCGTCTTTCAGGGATTTTTCAAGCGAGTTAGCCGTGCCCACAGCCACTGGCGTGACAATGGTTAGAATCGGAGGCTTGGCTGCCAGCTTCGCGATTCGCATCACCACGTCGGCCAGATTCTCCGCTCCGTCTTCGGCGAGGAAAATAACCTGGGTCTTGCGCGCAAAAGATTCGATATCAGTGGAATACGCCAGGCGCCCGGCCCGCACGTTGCGCCGGATAATCTCTTTCAGATTTTTCTCGAAGAATGGGATGTTGCCCTGGGCCATCTCGACCATGCGTGACCGGTCAGGATGACAGCATGAAACCGGAGTACCAAAATCTGCGAGACAGGCCGAAATCACCGTTCCCAGGTAACCCGAACCGTAGACCCCGATCTGCATGCTTGCCCCTCCGGCAATGCCCCGACCCCCGCCCAAAGCCGCTCCCGGCGCGGGATTTCCACAATTCCGTCTCTTTGTATTTACAGCCCGGCCAGCCCCCGCGCAACGCACGGGAGGGAGATGTACCAGGGGCCATGCGGCCTCGGCAGGGAGTAACGTAATCTTCGAGTAACCACGGCGAGGTTACGGATGAGAGCGGAAGGCGCAGAGCAAGAGAGCGCGCGTCCAGGCAGAACTCGGCTTAAAGTGTACCTGTCAGCCCGAAGTGAACCTGTTCTAAGCCTCGCCTAAAGGCTGGCAGCCGCCTCGGCCACGGTGGGAGTCCAGCTGACCAGTTTGTCCATGCTGGTTACCTTCAATACGGTCGTAATGTGGGGGTTGGCCCCGGCCAGGCGCAACTCTCCGCCGGCCTCCTTCACCAGCCCGGCGGACATCACGATGATTCCAACGCCGGTGCTGTCCATGTGGGTCACGCCGCTCAGGTCGAAGATAATCTTTTTCTCTTTTTTCTCGCGCACCAGAGTGTCGGTGGCCCACTCCAGTTGCTTACACTCTCGGCCGATGGTGATTCTCCCCGTTATCTCGAGGACAACAATGTCAGGCGGCAGGCGCTTGGTCTGAATCTCCAGCATAAGAGTCCTTTCTGATGCGCGGCGATGCGAGGTGGTGTGGACCAATCCCGCAGGGAGGACCGTTCCTTGGCCGACCATATTAGGGGCCGGGCAGGGGCAAGTCAATGCGCTGCACGCCAGGGCATGACGGGCACGTTTCAGACAGTCACGCTGGATTGCCCCGTTACGCCAATCACAACTTCCGTATTAAGATACCCGTCGAACATCCGGCGGCGGACTGGCATGCTGGAGAAAGCATGTTCGAGACGGAGAACTGGAGGTCTTAGGCGCAGCTGGAGGATATGAGAAAAATCTTCCTGAACTCACGTGGCTTGCGCGCCGGTTGGCGTCTGCTCATTTTTGTCGGTATTTTCATCGCGCTCGGATTTCTGGATAACTGGATCATTCCCAGGATCTTCCATCCCAAGGAGCGATCGTTCCTTGATCCCATCGGTACTATCTCTGACGAGCTGCAGACGATCGTGCAAGTGGTGGCCGCGACCTGGATTATGGCCCGCATCGAGCGCCGCCGGTTCCGCGATTACGGCATTCCGGTGCGCAACGCCTTCGGAGGCGACTTTTGGCTTGGGACTGTTTGGGGCGCGGCTTCTACTTCTTTGCTCGTGGGCCTGATTGCTGTCTTTAGTGGCTATCGTATCCTCGGGCTGGCAATTCATGGGGCCGCTCTGTGGTATTTCTCAGGCGTCTGGATCATCGCCAACCTGCTCATCGGATTTTCGGAGGAGCTCCAGTTCCGCGCGTATCTCCTCACCACGCTCGCTGACGGGATTGGATTTTGGGCGGCGTCCATCTTGCTCTCGGTTGGCTTCGGTGCGCTACACTATTTTCTCAAACCGCACGAGCGATGGGAGGACTTCGCCTCTACCGGGCTGCTCGGCTTGTTTGTGTGCCTCACCCTGCGCCGCACCGGCTCGCTAGCCTTCGCCATCGGGTTCCACGCGGCCTTTGACTTCGCCAACCTGTTCGTGTGGTCGGGACAAAACGCCGGCGAGTATGCCGTCGGCCACCTTCTGGAAACGCGCTGGCAAGGCCCGCAGTGGCTAACCGGCGGCCTGCTGGGTCCAGAAGCCAGCTGGATGGTATTTGTGGTAATCGCCCTGATGTTCGTAACTTTTGACCGGCTTTACCCTCACAAGAAATTCCCACTCTGAGTTCTGCGGATATGTGATGGGCGAACCGTAGGCTTTGACCTCGCCAAGGCCGCAGGGGCGAGGCTAGACGCCTCAGGGAGTAACCAAACTGCCGCCGAGCAGCACCGGAGCCAGATCGACCCAGCAGTTCTGCGCGTCTTCCCGTACAAACGTGAGCCGGTCGAGCAGGATGCGGCGGCTTCCCGCGTACTGCTGCCAGCGCTCGCGGGCGATGCGCAGGGCTTGTTCCGCCATGGGTTCAGTCGCCATTTTCACGACCGTGAGATGAGGAATGTAAGGCCACTCCTCGGCGAAGGCCAGAATTTGCTTGTTCAGCTGGTCGTGCAACTCCTGCAGCCGGGCTGCGCCGTAAGTCACGCGGATATAAACCGTTGGCGTGGTGGGAACAAACGACTGCACGTCGCCTAGGGTCACTTCGAAAGGTTCAGCCCGACTGCAGATCCCGGCCAGCATCTCCAGCGCGGCAGTTTCGGTGCCGCGCAGCAGCCGCGGCGGCAGAAATGTGATGTGGGCCGCGAGGTGGGGTAGGTTGGGATGCAGCTCCCGCCGGAGGTTCTCGACGAACTCTCCCACCGGACTTCTCACATACGCCACCAGCGCATACCGCAGGCTCTGCATATCCAGTAAAAAATTATAGCGCGTTCCGTCGTTTATAATCGAAGCAGCGGTTGCTGCAGCAGAACGTTGTTGCGAAGAATGTCGGGGCGTAGCGCAGCCTGGTAGCGCACCTGCCTTGGGCGCAGGGGGTCCGCGGTTCAAATCCGCGCGCCCCGACCAATTGCAACCAGCCGATCACCCCCGCCGGAGCCGCGCTCCGCGTTCTCAGGCATCGGGGCGTCGAATGCGAATTACAATCTCTCGCACGGGGATCCCAGAACGGCGCTGAAAATTTGGGGAATTCACCCACACAACACGCTCCTGGAACTGATCAAGCCAAGTCGGGTTGATGCATGTGATAGTCAGCATTCACGGCACCCCGTCCCGCCCGACTTCGACGTTGTTATGTAATCTGAATGTCCCCAGGATGCCGCATTCCCACCCTCGCGCGGATCACTTCAGAAAGTTCGCATTGATGCTGGTTTAGCTCCTTCGCCATGCCTCGAGCCACGTTGCGAATCAGGTCTAGTCGGTTGGCACACTCGGAGCCTGACTCGACATGTTTGACTAGCAAGTCGCAATTGCCAATGATGACCGACAGCTTGTTAACCAGATCGTGCGCCAATAGGCAAGGTCCGTGGCATCCCCCAGATGACTTCACCATACAGCTACTCCTTCTGCTCCTGTGTTGCATTTTTCCACACACCGGGGCTAATCAATGTGATGCCAATCACGTCTGGTTGTGATCACGGAGGCTCCAGGCCCGGCGCAGTTCGCGCTCAATCTCTAAGCAGTTTCCACCAAATTCAGGGCACGATAACGGCGGCTCCGTCGATCGCGTCATTCTTAACGGCGGCCAGGGCGTCGTTCGCCTGATCCAGAGAGAATACGGTCACTTTCGGCTGCAGGCCAATATCAGCTGCGATCTTGAGAAAATCGCGAGCATCGGAGCGCGTCATGTTGGCGACGCTACGGATTTGGCGCTCGCCCCAGAGCAGCCGGTCGTAATCGAATTCAGGAATGCGGTCGAGATGGATGGCGTTGATGGCAACGATCCCTCCTTTGCGCAGGCTCGAAAGAGCGGCGATTACCACATCTCCGCTGGGCGCAAACGTGACCGCGCGATCGAGTTGGACCGGCGGCGGGTCGGTTTCACTGCCCACCCACTTAGCTCCCAAAGAGGCAGCCAGCTTGCGATGTGAGTCGCCGCGGGTCGAGACATATACCTCGCAACCCCAGCAGCGCAGAACCGCGATCGCGAGATGCGCGGATGCTCCGAAGCCGAAGAGTCCAACCCGATCGCCAGGTTCTACGCCGGCCACGCGCAGGCTGCGGAATCCAATGATGCCGGCGCAGAGAAGTGGAGCGGCGTGCAGGTCGTCCAGTTCCGGCGGAAGCGCGTAAACGAAATCGCTGCGTGCGGCGGCATATTCCGCGTAGCCGCCGTTGATGGTATATCCGGTGAACACCGGCGCGTCGCAAAGATTCTCGAGCCTGCGGCGACAGTACGGGCAAGTTCCGTCGATCCCGCCCATCCAGGAAACGCCGACACGGGTGCCGAGCGGCAACGTGGCCGTCGCTCCGTCGACAATGTCGCCCACGATTTGGTGGCCGGGAATGAGCGCTTCCTTCAACGGCGGCAACTCTCCCTCGACGATGTGAAGATCCGTCCGGCACACGCCGCAGGCTCGCACCCGAAGAAGAACCTGACCTGCTGCCAGCTGAGGCTGGGGCGCCTCTCCAATTTGAAGAGGCTGCTTTACGGTTTTGAGGATGGCGGCTTTCAAGGAGTTAGCTCGGGTGGTAGTTCCATGTTCAACCGATTCAACCAAGCGCTGCATACACCCGTACCGGGGTATAATTATATAGCACCTAAAAAGGTGCTCAGGGAGCCCTTCGATGCTCGATATCACGAAAGACATACATTCGCTCACGACCTTCCGCCGGAAGTCGGGCGAATTCATGAAACAACTCAAGAAGAGCAAGCGACCCGTTGTGCTCACCGTGAAAGGCAAAGCGGCTGCGATCGTACAGGACGCGGAAGCCTATCAGCGCCTGCTTGACGTCGCTGCGCGCGCTGACGCAAGAGAAGGAATCCGGCAAGGGTTGGAAGAGGCGCGGAAAAGAAAGACCCAGCCGGCGCGGGAATTCTTCGACAAGTTCGAAGCCGAGCATGGCTTATCAAGTTAGCATCACTGTACGCGCAGAACGAGATCTAGCCCAGTTGTATCAGGATATCAACGCTGCGGACTCGGCCACGGCCAGGAACTGGTACGTGGGCCTCAAGCGCTCCATTCTGAGTCTCGAAGAACTTCCCGAGCCCTGCGCGGTGACTCCCGAAAACCACAAGTTCCGGCATCTGCTCTATGGAAATAAGCCTCATGTTTATCGCGTCATCTACCGCGTCCTGAAGAAACAGCGGCGAGTGGATATCCTGCACATCAGACACGGCGAACGGTCGAGGTTCAAGGCTAAGTGATTACGGCGTCTGGTTAAGCAATGATTTTGAACCTGGCCTGCGTGCGCTTGCCGGAAGGCTCACCACTGGAAGGAATCCGAGAATCTTGGCGCGCCTGCTCGAGATGGGGGCATCTTTTCCTTACATTGGCAATGCCAGGCTGGAGCCATGATTCCCTGTAGGGTCGGGGCGATTGGCGTTCCATTTTGGTAACTACAGTAACCCACCTACTGCACTATTTTTGTTGCACGTTAACATTGCTGAAACGTAGGGCATCTAATATTAGAACGGAAGGTGCCTTATGGGTTCGCCGCGCATTGCGAAATCGATGCCGCTGCAGGTAGCGGCGATCTGTTACCGCAGGCGGGGCAGCGCAGTCGAATTCCTGCTGGTCAATACCAACGGCGGAAACAAGTGGACCTTTCCCAAGGGATCACCCGAGGCCCGGCTCTCGCACAGCCAGTCCGCCGAGCGCGAGGCCGCCGAAGAAGCCGGCGCTCTGGGCACCATCGAGCCGCGCCACTTTCATCTCTACATCCACTCCAAGGGCGTGTTCTGGCAGCCGGGTGGCGTGCAGGAGTTTGTGGTGAAGGCCTTTCTGATGGAGATCCACGAAATGCGCCGGCCCGACGAACCGATGCGCCGGCCCACCTGGCTCTGCCCGGAAGAAGCGCGGCGGCGCCTGGCCAAGGGCCGCGAAGTGAAGTACGCCCACGAACTGGAAGCGGTGATCGATCGCGCTCTCGAGCGCATTCACTTCCACGGCGAGCTGTGGGGCAAGCATCCCGAAAGCCGCAACGGCCGGGCAGCGGCTCATCCCTAGATATAGCCCGATTTCTTCTTGGCTCTCTTCGTCTCCAGCACAACTCCGAGTGGAGCGTCGGGGCGCTTCTTGAACCCACGCCGTTCGCTGTCAGTGATTCTTGTCCTCGCCTTGAGTTCTGCTTCCGCCGCCTGCTCTTCCTGGACCTCGCCCTTGAGCTGCCCAAGCACCTCGGGGACCGTCCTGCGTTCGTCCATGTGTCTGTGTTGCTTACCACGCTGGACATTCTTGCGGCTGGACTTGCTGTTCTCGCCGAACCTGTTACGACGGTCCCGCGCGAGACTCAAGCGTTTCTTCGCTTCGGGATTCTTAACCGTGCTCATGCTTTCGTCCTGGTGAAGTATGCCATGGTCCATACCTATCTCAAAACTGGCATGGTCCCCAGCGCCCACTCGGTACTAGGTACTGGGTACTGGGTACTCGGTACTCGGTACTCGCTTTTTATGAGACGATGAATCCAGCCCCATGATTCAGCTTTCCGGCGCCGGAAAACGTTTCGGCCACAAACTTCTTTTTGAAAACACCGACTGGCTGATCACGCCCCACGACCGCGTCGGCCTGGTGGGCGCGAACGGCACCGGCAAATCCACCCTGATGAAGGTTCTCGCCGGACTGGATACGTTCGACTACGGCTCGCTGATCATTGCCAAGGGAACGACTGCAGGATATCTGCCGCAGGACGGGCTCTCGCTCTCCGGCCGCACCGTGTTTGCAGAATGCATGACGGTGTTCACCGGATTGCACGCCATGGAGCGGGAACTGGAAGAGCTCACACACAAGATATCCGAACTCGACCACACCAGCCCGGAATATGCCGACGTGGCTGACCGCTATCACAGCCTGGAACACGAATTCCGCACCCGCGATGGCTATTCGATTGAGGCTGAAGTGGGACGCGTGCTGCAAGGGTTGGGCTTTCGCAAGGAAGACTGGGAGCGGCAGACCGACGAGTTCTCGGGGGGCTGGCAGATGCGCCTGGCTCTGGCCAAACTGCTTCTACAAAAGCCGAACCTGTTGTTGCTGGATGAACCCACGAACCATCTCGACCTGGAAGCGCGCAACTGGCTGGAAGAATATCTGCACGATTATCCGCACGCCCTCGTGTTGATCTCGCACGATCGCTATTTTCTAGACGTGGTGGTCAACAAGATCGCGGAAATCTGGAACAAGCGGTTCTGGTTTTACACCGGCAACTACGACAAGTTTCTTACGCAGAAAACCGCGCGCAACGAGCAGTTGCAGGCCGCTTACCGCAACCAGCGCGACCGCATCGAGCAACTGGAAGTGTTCATCAATCGCTTTCGCTACCAGGCCACCAAGGCCAAGCAGGTGCAGAGCAGAATTAAAGAACTGGAAAAGATTGAGCGCATCGAGGTCCCGCCGGAGGAAAAGACGATTCACTTTTCCTTCTCCCAGCCCAAACCCAGCGGACGAATCGTGGCCGAGTTCGTCGACGTGGCCAAGAGTTATCCCAAGCTTGCTGGCAACAAAAAAGACGGCGAAAAAGAGGTTTTCCGCAACGTCAACTTCCTCATCGAGCGCGGCGACCGCATCGCTTTGGTCGGCGTCAACGGAGCCGGCAAGTCGACATTAATCAAATTGCTGGCAGGCACAGAACGCACAACCCACGGCGACTTCCGCCTCGGCCATAACGTGCAGGCCGACTACTTTGCCCAGGATCAATACAAAGAACTCGATGCCGACGCGCGCATGATTGACGATCTGGGCAATGCCTCCCCGCGCTCGACGCAGACGGAGCTGCGCAGCCTGCTCGGGTGTTTTCTGTTTTCTGAGGACGACGTGTTTAAGAAAATTGGAGTGCTCTCCGGCGGCGAGCGTGGACGCTACGCCCTGCTTCGTCTGCTGCTGCATCCGGCAAATTTCCTGCTGCTCGACGAGCCCACCAACCACCTCGACCTCCGCGCCAAAGACGTTTTACTCGACGCGCTCATGGAATACACGGGGACTGTCGTCTTTGTGTCCCATGACCGTTACTTCATCGACAAGCTAGCGACGAGGGTCTTCGAAATCGGCGACGGAAAGGTCGAAGTTTATCCCGGCAATTACGAAGATTATCTCTGGCGCAAGCAGGGCGGCAGCGCGAAGCAGAACGAATCCATCCGCCAGCAGCTGAGCGGAGTTGAGCCTGCTCCGCCGACGCCTTCCAACGGCAATCAAGCCTCCAGCGAAGGCGTGTCTGCCACTAAGGCAAAGCGCATGAATCCGCTCAAGCGCAAAAAGATGGAAGACCGCATCCGTGAACTGGAAGGCGAAATCAGCCGCGCTGAGGTCGCGATCGCTCAGTGTGAAACGGCATTGCAGAACTTTGTCAGCGCCGACGAGAGCCAGCGCCAGGCTGAGGAACTTGATCGGCGCAAGTCCGCACACGCCGGTTTCCTCAAAGAGTGGGAAGAACTCAGCCAGTCTCTACAGGAAGCTGACTAGCGGAAGTCGGCTAACGCCCAACTTTGGCGCGCAACCGTACAGCCTCTTCCGTAATCTCGGAGGCAGACTTACTTCTGTGCGATAGTGAGCATGGCCGAAGGGACAGGAACCAACCCAAGGTCAAAAATTCAGACCAACCGCAGGAGCGGCTCCGACAGGCGTACCGCGCGGGATGAAGGAAGGTCGCATGCTCCAGTCCTCAGAGTACACATACGGCGGGAAGTCCAGCTCTCCAGCCTCCAACCCTAACGCTTTGAATCCGGTCAAGACCGTCAGCGCGCCCATCGAGCAGGCTACCATTGGCCGCACGCTCGTTATCAAGGGCGAAATCATCGGTGCGGAAGCGCTTTACATTGATGGCCGCATCGAAGGCAAGATCAGCCTGCCCGACAACCGCGTCACCATCGGACGCAACGGCAGCGTGCAGGCCAACATCACCGCTCGTGAAGTTGTAGTCATGGGCAAGGTGAACGGAAATATTGAATGCGGCGACCGCGTGGATATCCGCAGCGAAGGCTCGGTCACAGGCGACGTTTCCACAGTACGCATCAGCGTGGAAGACGGTGCCGTGCTCAAGGGCGGCATCCAGGTGCGGAGCGGCGATCATAAACAACACAACCAGGCTCAGTCCAAGGCAGAAGCAGCAAAGGCCGCTGCCGTGGAAGCGCCAAAGGCACTGGCCGCAACCGCCAACGCTTAAGGCATGCGCAAGGCAGCCACGGATTCACACGGATTTCCACGGATAAACCAGGATTTGATCTATCCGCGCTCATCCGCCTAATCCGTGGCTAAGCTTTTTACTTCTCGCTTTTTTCCTTCGGCTTCAAGTCGAGCGACGCGGAATTCATGCAGTACCGCAACCCAGTGGGGGCGGGACCATCTTCAAACACGTGCCCAAGGTGAGCTCCGCACTTCGCGCAGCGCGCCTCGGTGCGGACCATTCCGTAGCTGGAATCCTTGTGCTCCTCGACTTTGCTTCCATCCGCGGGCTTGTAGAAACTCGGCCAGCCTGTGCCGGAATCGAATTTGGTCGAGGAATCAAACAGCGGTTCACCGCAACAGACGCAGTGATACGTCCCCGCGTCCTTGGTCTTCCAGTACTTGCCGGTGAAGGCCGGCTCCGTTCCCGCCTCGCGGGTCACGTGATACTGTTCCGGCGTAAGCTTCTGCTTCCACTCGGACTCGCTCTTTAAAGTTTTCTCGGTCATGAATGTATGCCCTCCAAATCAGTGCCACTGTGTGTTCGATGCTCGGCGAGCAGAAAAGTGGCGACTTGAGTCACGCTCACGTCTTGCCGACTTTGTCTGTAACATCCGTCACATCGACTCTGTGACATCTGACCTTGTCCTCAACAAACCTGCCAAGAGAGGATAATTGGAACGTCTGCGGAATCCCTCCCGGCCCGGCGAACCTTCATGGAACGCCGGGCCTTTCTACTTTTGGCCCGGCACTTCCTCGCCACTCTTGCGGTACTTGCCCCGGAAAAACAGCAAGGGATCGCCCGCACGCACCACGACCTCCTCGACTTCTGCGATAAAGATAGTGTGGTCGCCAGCTTCCTGCGTCGACTGCAACCGGCATTCCAGATACGCCAGGGCTCCATGCAAGATCGGGGTTCCTTGCTTGGTACGATCGAAGCGCGCCCCGGCTTCTTCTTCAGCGCGTTCGTGGATATGGACCGGCCGCGCGTAATATTCCGAAATCCCGCGCTGGTTCTCAGCCAGAACATTCACTCCAAAACGCTTCTTGGCATGCAGGTGGGCGTGGGTGCGAGCGCTCCGTTCCACGCACACCAGCACCAGCGGCGGATCGAGCGACACCGAAGCAAAGGCGTTTGCGGTCATGCCATGGACCTCACCCTCAAGATCGAGAGTGAGGATGGTCACTCCCGTGGCAAAACAGCCCATGGCCTTGCGGAATTCGGTTGCACCGATGCTCATATCGTATGCGGAGTTTCCTGCCGGGAACTGCCTACATTAGCACGGCAGTGGCCCGCAGTGGTCGATGCGACTGGCAAGACTGTGTAACCGCGCGCCTCCGAACGTACATGAACTTCGAGAACTCCCAATCCCCTACATTGGTAACCGCAGGGCCTTTAAGGCAAGCGCTATGATGATGAGAGTTTTCTAAGGGCAAACAACTCAATGGGAGATAGACCGGAAATCCCGGCTGAAACCCAGTTACATGTTCGCGTGTGGGGTATGGACGCGGACGCTCGCCCCTTCTCTCAAAACGCCGTTGCCCGCAATCTCAGCGGCAAAGGTGCGCAAATATTGGGCATCAGCCATCCCCTGAAAACCGGCGACATCATCGGTATAAAGCACGGCGAAAAAAAGGCCCGCTTCAAAGTCGCGTGGGTAACCGACGGCGGATCGCTGCGAAAGATCGAAGCCGGCGTCCAGATAGTAGAAGGCCAGGAGAGCCCCTGGAAAGAAATGACCAACCCGCAAGAGCTCACCTTCGCACCGGGGAAAATCAAGAGGCGATTTGTCCGGCACAGAATCCAGTTTCCTATCCAGATTGGTTTGGCCGATACCCAGCGCGCGCAAATGAATACGAACGCGACCGACATTGGCGGCCGTGGCTGCTATGTTGAAACCCTGCTCCCCCTGCCACTCGGCACGCAAGGCACCATCACGTTCTGGATGGACGACGAGAAGGTGCAGACCACTGCGGTAGTTAGAGCAAGTGATCCCGGGGTCGGGATGGGCATTGAATTTACTACGCTGGACGCTCAGATTCAGGAACGCTTGCAGCACTTTCTCGACAAGATGGATACATCCCCGACACCCGACGAAGATCCAACTGAAACCGATCCTAACGCAGCATCGTAAGTCCAGTCAGTTTCTCTTATGTCCTAACGTTTCAGCGTGCCTCTTTGTCTTGGAGCGCGGACCGCTTGAGGTCAATGAGCGCTATCGCCTGATTGCGTCAATTGACTTCCGGATTGGCCGTTATCTGCGAACCACGCGATTCGATCCTCGCTGACACCGCTGCTCACAGCCTTTTATTGACTAGCGAAGCGCTCACTCATAGCATGTTTCGTACATGATCGGCCGGGTCATTTCGCACTATCGCGTCATCGAGAAGCTCGGTGGTGGCGGGATGGGTGTCGTCTACAAGGCGGAAGACACCGAACTAGGCCGCTTCGTCGCGTTGAAGTTTCTGCCTCTCGAGGTCGCAAACGATCCTCACGCCCTCGAACGCTTCCGCCGCGAGGCGCGAGCGGCCTCCGCGCTGAACCATCCCAACATTTGCACGATCTACGAAATCGGCAAATACGAAGACGAATCGTTCATCGCGATGGAGTTCCTGGATGGGATGACGCTCAAGCACCGCATCGCGGGGCGTCCGATGGAAGTCGAGCCGCTGCTGGAGCTGGCGACCGAGATCGCCGATGCCCTCGACGCGGCCCACAACAGCGGGATAGTGCACCGCGACATCAAGCCCGCAAATATTTTTATCACTCGGCGCGGCCATGCCAAGATCCTCGACTTCGGTCTGGCGAAGGTGACTCCGGGCAGCAGCGCCACGCCGGGCGCCCAGCCCACACGGACCATTAGCGAACAACTCACCAACCCGGGCAGCGCCATGGGAACCGTGGCCTACATGTCGCCAGAACAGGCGCTGGGCAAGGAACTCGACGCCCGCACCGACCTTTTCTCTTTCGGCGCCGTTCTCTATGAGATGACGAGCGGCGCGCTGCCTTTCGCCGGAGAAACGACGGCTGCCCTCTTCGATTCCATTCTGCACAAACCTGCCACGCCGTTGATTCGCATCAATCCGCAGGCACCGCCGGAACTGGAACGCATCGTCAACAAGGCGCTCGAAAAGGATGTCGATCTGCGCTACCAGAGCGCGGCCGAGATGCGGGCCGACCTGAAGCGCTTGAAGCGCGAAACCGACTCCGGCCGCTCGGCAGCCGCGGTGGCCGCGCCACCGGCAGCCCGCAAAACCCCTCCCGTATACGTTGCTGCCGGGGCGCTTACAGTGGCTGTGCTGGCCGCGGTTGCCTTCTTCGCGTCGCGCGGGCCCTCGCCCCCGCCGCGCGTCCTTTCGACCACACAGCTCACCAGCGACAACCTGCCGAAAGATCTCGTCGTCACCGACGGTCCTCGCCTGTACTTCACCGAGACTCTCAACGAGCGGGTGGTCTTAAGTCAGGTCTCAGCCGGTGGCGGCGACATCAGCCACATCCCGACGCCCTTCGCCAACAGCTATCTGCACGATGTCTCGCCTGCGCGTTCCGAGCTCCTGGTTAATTCGTTCAACGGGGAAGAAACGTTCCTCACCGCACTCGATTCGCCGGAATGGATCGTTCCCGTCCCCGCCGGATCGCCACGGCGGCTCAGTGACATTCTGGATACGGTTGCCGTGTGGTCGCGCGACGGGCAGCGGCTGGCATTTGCCCGTGGGACCGATATCTACCTTGCCCAGTGGGATGGCACGCAGCCGCACAAGCTGATCACTACAACCGGGAACTCCCTCTACATGCAGTTCTCGCCGGATGGAAAGCGTCTGCGTTTCACAGCCCGCGATGCCGACAGTACTGCTCTCCGCCTATGGGACGTCAGCGTCGACGGAACCGGCCTGCGGCAGGTGCTTCCTGAAAGTTTCCATCAAGACCAGGGCGAGTGCTGTGGCCGATGGAGCGCCGATGGCGCCTACTACTTCTTCGTTGCTTCTCGCAGCGGCCGCACTGATATCTGGGCGCTCCGCGAGAAGACCGGATGGTTCCATCGCGCTAGTCCGGACCCTCAGCCGATTACGACCGGTCCTTTGGTGTACTTCAGTCCTGCGCCGGCGCTTGCGGGCAACCGTCTGTTCGTCATCGGCGAGCAGCCGCGAGCGCAACTGCAGCACTTCGATGCGAAGGCGCAGCAGTTCGTCCCATTCCTTGACGGCATCTCAGCTGGAGAAATTGACTTCTCCCGGGATGGCCAATGGGTCGTCTACGCCAGCTACCCCGACTCGCTGTTATGGCGGAGCCGCTCAGACGGCAGCGACAAGCTCCAGTTGACCTCGGCACCTGTGGGCGTTTCCATGCCGCGCTGGTCTCCGGACGGAAAACAGATTGTTTACATATGCGCCCCACCGGCGAAAACTCCCAGGGTTTGCATTGTTTCCCGGGATGGGGGTGCCATCGAGCAGATCCAGCCGCCCGGTTCAAACTGGCCTGACGACCCGCAGTGGACGCCCGATGGTAAGTCGCTCCTACTCGCCCAATATCCGCCAGGAGTTCTTGGCAAACCGCAGGATTTTTCCTTGCTGCAATATGAACTGCCGGCGAAAAAATTCGCCATCCTCGCAGGCAGTGAAGGCATGCTCGGTCCGCGACTGTCTCCCGACGGGCGCTACATCTCTGCCTTTTCCGCCGACACAAAGAGGGTGATGCTCCTCGATGTGAGCCCAGCAAAGTGGTCAGAGCTGGCTACAGGAACTGCGCTGCAATATCCCAATTGGTCGCCGGACAGCAAATATGTCTATTTCGAAGACGTGGGTCCGGACGGCCCGGAGATCGACCGCGTGCCCGTCGCCACGCGCAAGAAAGAGCGCGTGGCCTTGCTGAAAGGAATTGCGCGCGTCGCCATGCCCGAGTCGAGCGTACCCTGGAACGGCGTGGCCCCGAATGGCGCTCCATTGATCATGCGCGACGTCAGCAACCGAGAGCTGTATTCCCTCGAATTGCAGTTGCCCTAGCAATAGGAAACTGGCCACGTTGCACGAAAGCCAGAGCGATCACCATCCCAGGATCAGTACCGACAGACGCGCGAGTGCCCTCAAACCAAGCCAGTTCTTGGTTCCGTCGGCAAAACGGAAACTGGAGGCCGCCTTCGTAGTTGGTGCTGAATCCCCATTACACTCATTGACCCCTGCCAGAGGTCGTCGTTGCCCACCGAGCCCTGATGTATGATTCGATGCATCCTAGGACCGCGGAATCGAATACCGTGACACCAACTGCCCTCAAGCCGGCCGCCCTGGAACCTGGTTCATCGTGCACGGCCGAACTGGTCGATCTTCAGCCCGCAGCGCCCATCTCGCACGACCTGGCCCTGCGTTTGATCCGTTGCAGTAACGACGATCTTCCCGCACTGCTCGCTGCCGCCCGCGCCGCAAAAGAGAACTTCAAACCCGGCGTAGTAACCTACTCGCGGAAAGTTTTCCTGCCGCTGACCAACCTGTGCCGCGACTACTGCGGCTACTGCACCTTCCGCCGCGATCCGGCAGACCCCGGGGCACACACCATGACTCCGGAAGAAGTCCTCGCCGTGGCCCGCGCCGGCGAAAAGCTCGGATGCACCGAAGCCCTCTTCAGTTTAGGCGACAAGCCGGAACTGCTCTTCCCCGAGATGCGCGACACGCTGCATCATCTCGGCTATAAGTCCACGCTGCACTATCTCGAAGCCATGTGCGAACTCGTCTTGCGCGAGACTACTCTGCTGCCGCATCCAAATCCCGGCTTGCTCAGCGCCGAGTGGATCGCCCGCCTGTCGGCAGTTTCGCCCAGCATGGGACTAATGCTCGAAACCACCAACCGCACCCTGCTCGCTCCCGGCGCCGCTCACGATAATGCTCCCGACAAAGCCCCAGCCAAGCGTCTGCGTACGATTGAAGAAGCCGGAAGGCAGAAAGTTCCGTTCACCACCGGCCTGTTGATCGGCATCGGCGAGACCCCGGAAGACCGCGTCGATACCGTGCTCGCGATCCGCGACTTGCATGACCGCTACGGCCACATCCAGGAAGTAATCGTGCAAAACTTCCGCGCCAAGCCGACGATCCCGATGGCTCATGTGCCCGAGCCCACTCAAGGCGAGATGCTGCGCACCGTGGCGGTAACTCGCTTGTTACTGCCCAACGTCAATATTCAGGCGCCTCCAAACCTGAATGCGCCGTATTATGAGGAGTTGTTGGATGCCGGCATCAACGATTGGGGAGGAGTGTCGCCGCTGACCCCTGACTACATCAATCCGGAAAAACCCTGGCCGCATCTGGAACAACTCCGCCTGCGCACCGAAAGCCGAGGGCAACAGCTATGCCAGCGCCTGCCGGTCTATCCTGAATTCGTGCCGATGCTCGTGTCGAAGCCGGGATTGCTTTCTGAAAGATTGCGGACTTGCTGCGACGGCAAAGGTCTTGCCAGGCAAAGGACGGCCGCATGATTTGTGTGCTAACCGGCGGCACCGGCGGCGCCAAGTTCGTGGATGGCTTGCGGCAAGTCATCCCTCCCGAAGAAATCACTCTCATCGTCAACACTGGCGACGACTTGCTCTGGTGGGGACTCTACGTTTCCCCGGACATCGACTCGATCACCTATGTTCTCTCCGGCCTGCTCAGCCGCGAGCGCGGCTGGGGCGTGAAGGGCGATACTTTTCTCTGCCTGCAAGCCATGGGACAACTCGGCGAGCCCACCTGGTTCCACACCGGCGACCGCGACTTGGCGGTGCACCTGTTGCGCTCGCGCCTGCTGGCGGAAGGTAAAACGCTTTCCGAAGCCACGTCAGCGATCTGCGACAAGCTGGGCGTGAAGGCGCACATTTTGCCCATGAGCGATTCACGCGTCGAGACGCGTGTCGATACGCCTTCGGGCGAAATGAGTTTCGAAGAATATTTCGTGCAGCGCTGGTATCAGGATCCGGTAAATTCGGTGCGTTTCGCCGGAGCCTCCGATGCTGAACCCGCGCCTGGAGTAATCGAAGCCATCACCTCCGCCGATGCCGTGCTCATCGCGCCCAGCAATCCCATCACCAGCATCGGCCCGATTCTCTCCGTGCCCGGAATTCGCGACGCTTTGCGCAGCACCCGCGGCAAAATCGCTGCCGTCAGTCCAATCGTGGGCAACGCTCCGGTTGCCGGACCTGCAGGCATTCTCATGACCGCGCAGGGGTTGCCTTGCTCGATCGCGGGCGTGGCCAAGGCTTACGAAGATTTTCTCGATCTTCTAGTTTGCGACACCCGCGACGTGCGCCCGGCGGAAGCGCTGCGTAAAGCGGGCTTGCGGGTGCAATGTACGCAAACCATCATGCGCACGCCCGAAGACCGCGCCGACCTGGCTCGCGCGGTTCTCTCGTCGACAATAAGCGGACTGCTTTCCGACCAGCCAGTTTCTGATAAGGCTGTTTCTGATAAACCTGCTTCTGACAAATCCGCGGCCCGCACCGCCTCTGATCGGCCGTGATCCTCATTCCGGTCAAGAATCTGTCGGCGGCCAAGCAGCGCCTCGCCGCAGTTCTCGATCAACCCGCGCGAACGGAGTTGGCGCAAGCCATGCTGCACGACGTTGTAGCGACACTTGCTGCGTGGCCGCGACGTCCGGCCTGCGCGCTCGTAACCGGCGACCCTTTCGCCGTGGATCTGGCGCGGCGATACGATTTCGAAATCATTCCCGACCCGGCGAATCCCGGCGAAACCGGCGCCATTGAGATGGCGACAAATATCTGCGTAGCGCGCGGCATCGACAGCACACTCGTCATTCCCGCGGATATCCCGCTGATTCAAGCCAGCGAGCTCGAAGAAATTCTCGACCATGCTCCGAAGGAAGGCTCGGTGCTGGCGCCTGCCGCTGACGCCCGCGGGACGAACGCCGCGTTCCGTCGTCCCGCGAATCTATTCCCTTTACGCTTTGGAAACGATAGCTTCAAGCCCCATCTGGCCGCGGCACAGGCAACGGGTAAACCCTGCATCGTGTTGCAATTGCCGGGGGTTGCAGTCGATGTGGACAACCCCGAAGACTTGCAGCGCTTACTCGCACTCCCCGGCGAAACCCGCACCCAGAGCCTGCTTCGACGGTGGACGCAGGACAACTGCTTTCTCGCGACAGGAACGGAGGACCGGTGAGCAAGGCTCGTGCGAGCGCTGCAAAACGAGCTGCCGCGGGCGGGAAACAATCCGCGACCCGACCCCGCGCCGGGCTCCATCTCATTCCTATTTTCCTCGCTGAGGAAATCGAACCTGCCGATTCACTGTCTGAAAAACTGCTGCAAGCGTTGCACCAAGGCCGCCTCGCATTCGAGCCCGGCGACATCCTCATCGTCAAACACAAGATCGTTTCTAAATCAGAAGGCCGCATAGTCGATCTCGCAACCGTAAAACCCTCTGCCGATTCAATCGGGTGGGCAAAGAAATACAACTTGGATGCCCGCGTCATCGAGCTTGCCCTGCGCGAAAGCCGTGCAGTCATCCGCCAGAAGAACGGCGTGCTAATCACCGAAACGCATCACGGTTTTATTTGCGCCAACAGCGGCGTGGATGTCTCCAACGTCGATGGCGGCCGCCATGCCCTGCTTCTGCCCGCCGATCCAGACCGCTCCGCTCGCAAGCTGCATCGCGAGCTCAAGCAGCGGACGGGGCTCTTCATACCTGTCCTGATCACCGACACATTCGGCCGTCCGTGGCGCGAAGGCCTGGTCGACTTCTGCATCGGCATCGCCGGAATGAAAGCGCTGCGCGACGATCGCGGCCGCCACGATCCGCACGGTTACACTTTGCAGGCCAGCCTTGAAGCCATCGCCGACGAACTGGCCTGCGCAGCCGGGCTAGTCTGCGGCAAACTCAACCGCACGCCGGCCTGTATCATTCGCGGATTTCCCTACGAACTTGCCGGCGGCCGCGCTCGCGACCTGCTTCGTCCCGCGGCCAACGACTTGTTCCGCTAAGCTCTCGCCAAACGGTAGCGTGTAGGAGTAATTTGGAATACCAACAAGTTTGGAGAATCCGTGAGCCGCCAACTTTCCATTTCAGAGCTCGAAAACTTCCCCTCCGTTGACTGGTTCGAGATCGCGCCTCGAGTCACGCCCGCCGTGCGATCCTCGCTGGAGAGGATTCTGGAAACGCAAGACGGCGCCTCCATTTCACAAGAAGCCGCGTTCACGCTGGCTCAAGCAGAAGGCGACGACCTGCTCGGACTGCTCTCCGCCGCGAATCTGCTGCGCGCCGAACTAGCCGGCAACCTGGTCACCTACGTAGTGAATCGCAACATCAACTTCACCAACATTTGTTTTGTGGGATGCAAGTTCTGCGCCTTCAGCCGCGGTCCGCGCGAGTCCGACACATACTTCCTCAACCCGGATCAAGTCGCGCAAAAGGCCATCGAAGCCTTGGGACTCGGCGCCACTGAGGTTTGCATTCAGGGCGGGCTACCGCACGGCCTGCCTCCGTTCTACTATCGCGACATTCTGCGCGCCGTAAAGAGTGCTGTGCCGGCGATGCACATCCACGCCTTCTCACCGATGGAAATCGTCTACGGCGTCGAACTCACGGGCATGCCGCTGGTCGATTATCTCTCGATGCTGCGCGACAACGGTCTCGGCACACTTCCCGGCACCGCCGCGGAAATTCTTGACGACGAAGTCCGGCACATTCTTTCGGCCAACAAGCTCACCACAGCGCAGTGGATCGAAGTGATCCGCACCGCCCATCGCAACGGCATCCGCTCCACTTCGACGATGATGTACGGACACACTGAAACGCCCGAGCACTGGGTCCGCCAAATGCTCCTGCTGCGCGAGATTCAAGCGGAAACCGGAGGCTTCACGGAATTCGTTCCGCTCGGCTTCGTGCATCAGAACACGCTTCTGTTTCATCAAGGACTCGCGCGCTCCGGTCCCACGCTGGCCGAGCACCTGAAGGTGCACGCTCTCTCCCGACTGCTGTTGGCTGGCTCCATCAACAACATTCAGGTCTCATGGGTGAAGCTGAGCCGGCGCCTGTCGCAACTCTGCCTGCATGCCGGTGCCAACGATTACGGCGGTACGCTGATGGAAGAAAACATTTCGCGCGAGGCTGGAGCCACAGCTGGCCAATACACCAGCCCGGAGGATTTTCAATCGCTGATTCTCGAGATGGGCCGCGTCCCCGCCGAGCGCAACACCACCTACACGCGCATCAAGCTCAAGCTGCCGCTGGAGGAGTTCACCGCAGAAGAAACGCAGGAGCCGGAATTTGCATGAGCGACGCCTCGCGTCCCATCGCGATTCTGGGTGGAACCGGTCCGGCAGGCGTGGGTGTAGCCCTGCGCTGGGCACGCGCCGGCGAAACCATAATCATCGGCTCGCGCGACGCGCACCGCGCACAGCAAGCCGCCGACGGCATTAAGGAAATAATTGGCGATCAAGCCCGCGTCTCTGGCATGGAAAATTCCGCCGCCTGCGCCGCCGCGGATATTCTCATTATCACCGTGCCCTTCGAGGGCCAGGCGACTCTGCTTAAGCAACTCAAGCCCGCGATCCGACCGGGCAGCATTCTGATCGACGCCACAGTCGCACTCGCTGCGAGCGTCGGCGGACGCGCCTCCCGCACCCTCGGCGTCTGGCAGGGTTCGTCAGCGCAGCAAGCCGCAGAACTAGTCCCCAAGGGAGTGAGCGTCGTCGCAGCATTTCACAATTTGTCGGCTGAATTATTGAACGGGGACGAACCTCTGGATTGCGACGTCATCGTCTGCAGCGACGACGCCAACGCAGGTCAACTCACTCGGGCTCTCGCAGCCAAAATTCCCGGCGTCCGTGCCATCGACGGAGGCAAACTGGAAAACGCCCGCATCCTCGAGCAGATCACTGCCCTGCTCATCGGCCTCAACATTCGCCACAAAGGCCACGCCGGCATCCGCATCACCGGATTGCCGCCGGAAGCTTACCGCTAGAATCGGCAGCACTCAAACCTAGAACCCGTACTTCAACGAGAACTGAATCAGCCGCGGTGTGCCCACGGTTGAGGTAATGGGCGCGGACCCCGGCGCGGTCGCCGACGGAATGGCGAACGAGGGATGATTGAACAAGTTGAAGAAGTCCGTCCTGAACCGCAGATTCTGCCGCTCGCCCAGCTTGAAGGTCTTGCCCAGAGTGAAATCGACGTTCTTCTGTGGCGGTCCGATGATGCAGTTGCGCGGCGTGTTGCCGTAGAGCGTGGCGTCGCTGGGGTTTCCATCGGAGAGCGTTGGCGCAAGAGGATCTGCGCTGTACGCCGCGGGATTCACCCAATTGACTATCCGCGACTGTATGCTGCCTGAGCTGGGAGCATTGGCGCAATTGAAGCCTGAGTTGAAAGTGGCCGTTGCCGACGGACTTGCCAGGGCGTAGGCGCTACCTCCAGCGGGATCATAGATGGTGAAAGGCGCGCCCGATTGCAGGATCATCACACCGCTCGCCTCCCAACCGCCGAGCGCCGTCTTGGTGACACCGCTGGCGCTGGCGAAAAAGGGCAATTGGTAGACGGCGCTGGTTACGAACCTCTGCCGCCGGTCGAAATCGGAGAGCCCTCGTGAGGCACGCGCGTCGGTCTGGTCATTGACCCGGGTGACGAATGCCACCGAAGCGGTCGAGACGTCGTCAATCGATTTGGAGAAGGTGTAGGCGCTCTGGAAATACAATCCCTTGCTGAAGCGGTGGGCCAGCGTCGCCTGCAGCGCGTTGTAGTGCGAATCGGAATTAGGCGCAAAGTCCTCGAAATCCGCCGGAGCGATGCCTTGGTACGGGGCACGCGCCGAAGCATTCTCCGCCGTTGTATCTATGATTTCGCAGGACGTACCCACCACATCAGCCGGCGGACAGGCGTTCGCGCCACCGATGCCCGTGGCGTTAATGGGGATGACGACCGGGTTCTGCGCCGTGGCCACCGCTGCTTGGTCGGGATCGTAGGTGGAGCGCAGACGGCTGCCTTTTGTGCCCACGTAGCCAAGTTCGAGGAACCAGTCCGCCCCCAGTTCGCGCTGAATGGTGAAGTTCCACTGTTGCGTCGTGCCCGCGATCCAGTGCAACGGGACCGAAAGTTGGATCAGGCTGTTCACATTTCCCGTGTAGGCAGCGACGCATTGGTCGACATTTTCGTTAGGGTTCGCCAAGTTGAACGTGGACGGGCAGAACGGCGGACCTCCCACGAAGAATCCACCAAACAGGGCGGCCGTCGGCACATACGTCTGCGTAGGAGGCGCGCCGAGCGGGGGAGCTCCTGGAAAGGTGGGGCTGGGCTGGAACAGGTTGGCCAGGCTGCCGGCGCCGGGCAGAAAATTTACGCCGAAGGGATAGGTCGGAGGAACGATGGCAAGGTTGTCAACTGCTCCCAGATCTTCGCGCACGCTGTAGATGCCGTAGCCTCCCCGAATCGACGTGGTGTGACGCCCGGCCACGTCATAGGCAAAGCCAATGCGAGGTTCCCAGACCGTGGCGTACTCGTTGTTGAGTCCCGCGGAATTGAGCGTTCCAGTGATCCCGGTCAGACCGAACTTATTTATGCACTTGGGATAGACATAAGGTTGCCCGGTTACATTTGACAGATCTGGATTGGTATTGCCCGTGTGGCAAAGAGTGTCATAAGGCGCACCAAGGAACTCATTGCGGAAACCGAGGTTGAGAGTAAGTGTCTTGCTGGCCCGGTAGTCATCCTGCGCGAACCAGGCGAAACCGGGGATTCGGTAGTCGTGATTGCCCAAGCCGCCGCCACCCTCGCCGAAGTACGGGGAACCAGCCAGGAAGCTCTGGAAATCTGTGCCGTAAGTAGGCGGTGCAAAAAACACCAGACCATTGTCCGCAATCGGCAGGTTGCGGCGCATGGCCACGCGATCAATCTCCCCGCCGAGGCGGAGTTGATGTGGACCTTTCGTCCAGCTCAAAGTGTCCACCCAAGTGTAGTTATCCGAGAGCGCAGATTGCTCTTGCGTGGGATAGGCCCCAAAAGCCCAGGTACCGAACTGTAAACGGTACATGTTGGGGTCCCCAGCCTGTCCATTCACGCCGACGGCAGTTGGCAGGTTGATGCCGATATCGGCGCCGGTGATCGGCGCCTCGTTATTCAGTTTGTCGCTTATGATGTTGACACCAACGCGGAATTCATTGAGCAAGGTATTGCTGAACACGTGCGTTTCGGTGATGCTCCCGAAACGGCTGTGCAGGGGGATATCCAGAGGGAAATTCAAATTGTTCACCCCGGGCTGGCCTCCCGTCTGGATTCCATAAGAGTCAGCTCCGAAAGGCTCAAACGTATCGGAATTGGACCAGAAGAAACGTTCGGACAAGCGGTCCTTTCCGTCGCGGAATTCCCGGTCCCAGTTCAAGGTGAACTGATTATCGGTAAACTTGCCAGGATCAGTCAGGACAAGTGGGCCGTAGTTCAGAGTGGCGGAGCCGGCCGGGCCTGTAAAACCAGGCGTGCCAGGGACAGTTGGAAGCAGATACCCAGCACCATCCGAGCCCGGACCGAACTGGTTGCCCTTGTATTCGAGCAGGTTCAGCGCCACCGGATCAATGGCCGTGGCCGCCAGTCCCGGGCAGTTCGCACAGTTGAAGAAGGTGTTGAGCAGCGTGGTGGCGTCGCGGGCCGTGGGTAGCACGGGAATCATTGTGTTGATATACGTTCCCGGCGAATCGCCGCTGCGCTGCCGTGTTCCCTGAAGATTGAAATAGAAATAACCGAACTTGGCTCCGGAGCCGATGGGTCCGCCGATGTCACCGCCGAAAATGTTTTGCTTTACCTGCACCTTGCCCAGGAAATAGTCGTCCGCGTCCAAAGCCGTGTTGCGGAAGTACTCCCACAGGTCGCCGTGAAAGCGGGAGGTCCCGCTCTTGAGGGTCGCATTGATGTTTCCGCCGCCGTTGCGGCCCTGCGTGGCGTCGTAAAGGCTGGTGCTGACCTTGAATTCCTGAATCGAGTCCGGGCTAGGCAGCGGCGTGTAAGTTAATTCACCGAAGG
This sequence comes from uncultured Acidobacteriaceae bacterium, assembly GCA_963786075.1. Classification (GTDB taxonomy): domain Bacteria; phylum Acidobacteriota; class Terriglobia; order Terriglobales; family Acidobacteriaceae; genus Sulfotelmatobacter. The sequence continues at coordinate 192,804 of CAWAYA010000024.1, forward strand.
CATAGTCGGCCACGGTGATGCCGTCGATCAGATAGTTGTTGTTATCTTCTCTGCCGCCGTTGACGTGCATGTAAACCGTGCCTCGGCCCAGTTGCGCGGCGCCGTTCAAGTCAGAGGAAGCGCCGGCAGAGAGCGTCAGCAACTGCTGAAAGTTTCGCGTAGCCAGGGGAAGATCAGTGATCGTCTGCGCACCCAACGACTGCCCTGTGGTAGCGTCCGTGGTGTTGACCTGCTCCACCTGGGATTGCACTTCCACCACCTCTTTCACCGTACTCACTTTCATGACCGCGGTCATGCGCGTGGTTTCTGTGATGCGCACCACCACGCCGGGAAACTTGGTGTCGGGGAAACCCGCCGCGTTCACTTCCACCGTGTAACTTCCCACGGGCAGCAGCGTAGCGGTGAAGAGACCGGACACGTCCGTCGTCACCTGGCGCAGAACTTCGCCCGTGGCCTCGCTCTTGATGCTCACTTTTGCATTGGCAATTACGGCTCCTGTGGGGTCTTGAACCACGCCGCTGATGGCCCCGGTCGCGCCGCCTTGCGCGAAGATCATTCCAGTGAAGATCACTCCAGTAAAGGCTGTAAGGAAAACACTCGATGCCACCATCTTCCAAAGTGAATTCATCTTGCCCTCCATTTGGACGATTGTCCGTTGCTCCTTCGCCTGCTCAAACGGCGTAACGAGAGCAACCAATAGCACAAAGCGATAACATGCCGATATATCACGGTCGATCAATGATGTTCAAGAACTATGCGTACGCATCGGAGAGGCGAATTCGGCGGAGAAGAATTTTTAATGGGACGAATTGGCGCGTTCAACCATTCAGAAGAAATCGCGCATGCCGGTGCCGGAGTTGTAACTGCGACGCTTAAACTGCGGGAGTACTCCGTAAGACTTAATCTTCCACTGCTTGTGCCGTCATTTCAGCCGGTTCGCCGCCCGCCGCCGCCTGCGCGACAATCAAGCGCCGCGCTTCCACTCGAATCTTCGGCAGATGCATCCCGAACCAGCACGCGCCCAGCACCGATGCCAGCCCGCCGATCGCTACCGTGTAGGGCGCGCCTAAACGTTCGGCCAGCGCGCCCCCAAACAGCGCTCCAATCGGAGCCATGCCCATGAACATCATCGAGTACACGGCCATCACGCGCCCCCGCAGAGCATCCGGCACCATCACCTGGATCAGCGTGTTCGAGCATGCCATCTGCAGCATCATGCAATAGCCCACCGGCAGCAGCAGAATCACCGAAACCCAAAATGTGCGTGACAGAGCAAATATGATAAGACTGGCTCCAAAGCCGCCGCAGCACCACGCCACCCAGCGGCCCAAGCCCTTCACGCCCTCGCGGAAGGCCAGCGTCAGCGCGCCCAGCAGCGCGCCCACACCGGTCGCGCCCATCAGGATTCCCAACCCGCGCGCCCCGCCATGTAAAATCTGGTCGGCGAAGATTGGCATCAGCACCACGTAGGGCATACCCACCAGGCTCACCAACCCCAGCAGCAGCAGCAGCGCCCGAATGGGCGCGGTCCGGTTGACAAAGCGGAACCCCTCCATCATGTGCTCCAGCGGCGAGGCCATGGCCGCGCGCATTGGAGCGATCACTCTCATCAGCAGCAATCCGATAATCACCGCGATGTAGCTCACGGCGTTGGCAAAGAAGCACCAGCCTTCGCCAATTTTTGCCACCAGAATTCCGGCAATGGCCGGACCGATCACGCGCGCGCCATTGAACATCGAAGAATTCAGCGCGATCGCGTTCATCAGATCTTCCTTGCCCACCATGTCCACGAGAAACGATTGCCGTCCCGGAATGTCGAACGCATTCACGACACCGAGCAAACTCGCCAGCACAAACACATGCCACACCTGGACCTTGTGGAAGAGCGTGAGCGCCGCCAGAACGAAAGCCAGTAGCATGGCCGCGGTTTGCGTCGCGATCACGATGTGGCGCCGGTTGAAGCGATCGGCTGCGATCCCGCCCAAAGGCGCAAACAAAAACACCGGAACCTGGCTGGCGAAACCCACCGACCCCAGCAGCAGAGCCGAACCTGTCATCCGGTAGACGAGCCACGACTGCGCCACGCTCTGCATCCACGTGCCGATCAGTGAGATCAGTTGTCCACTGAAGAAGAGCTGGAAGTTGCGATGACGCAGCGCCCTCCAAGCCACCTGCCAGCGCGATAAGCGCTCCGGCGCCGCTTCCGCGCCAGCTACTGCCCCATTTTCCTGAATTGGGACTCCCGACTCAGACATTGATCTTCTTTCGATGACGTTTGCGGTTCCGTGGCATCACTATAACGTGTATGCGGGCGGCAAATGTTCCCAAGATATATTTTCTACCCTCAAGCTTTCCACCGATCACTCCCATCTTTCAGGCCTCACCAACTTTTGACTTCCCAGAGCGCCCGGACTGCGCTACAGTTGCACTTGCTCTCTCCCCGGCGATCCCATCAAGGAAGGGACACGACCATGACTACTCCTCCGGTTGGTGTTGAACGCCGCATTGGACAACGCTTCGCCTTTAACCTCCCAGTCTCCTTGCGTGAAGTTGCGACCTCTTCTGAGGGACTTGGTTTCACCCAGGACCTCAGTTCCCGCGGAGCCTTTCTGTTCACCGATATGGCGTTGAGCGAAGGCGCGGAAGTTGAACTCACGTTAGAAATGCCCTCCGAGATCACGCTCGGCGAAAATATGCGGGTTCGTTGCCGGGGCTGCGTGCTGCGCATCGTCAAGCCCGCGGATACAGGCTGGAAGCCTGCGCCCTTGGCTCCGACCGAGAGCAAATTGGCTGGAATCAAAGCCGCCGAAAGCAAGATCGGCGAGTCCAAGATCGGCGTGGCTGTCTGCTTGAAGGGTTACGAGTATCTGCCTGAGACTGAGAGCGGTTCCCCTGACTTTCGCCGTATTTCGGCCTTGCACAGCCCCAGCGAGACGCAACGTCCTGCCGCGATCGCGCACGTGCCCGGTACTCCGCGCGTTGCCGCCGGCTAGTCGCCCGATGCTGCATCGCTTCGGTCGCGCGCATCGCAGGAAAATCCGGGGCCTGATTTGGCGCCTGCGAACTTAAGTTCTTTCACCGCATCTCAGACCTTTTCAATCTTCGAACCTTGGCTTAGAATGTTACCCACTTGTGCGGCGTCGCAGGGGAGTATTCCAGCTGTGCACCTCAGGTTCAGATTTTCTATTCCGCAGATCGTTACTCTCCCGTCTCCGTATGAATTGTGTACACCCGTTTGGTCAGGCGGTTACCTAGGTCACTTGGCGAATAGTACTTTCTCTTTCTAACATGCAAACACCGAGAGAAATCAGCGAGAATCGCGCCATGCATGGGATCGCCGTCGCCCTCTTGACCGAGGACGGGGAACATTTATCCGAGTTGCAGAGACGAGTGGAGGCGACCCGTCTGGGTCGGGTCGTGTTCAGCAACGTCGGCTTTCCCGCCGGACCCACCGACCCCATCCTGCGCCAGATTCAAGATTTGCGCGCCGAAGTGGTCGTGGTTGATATTTCTGCCGAGAATCCGCAACGCGCCATCAAAGCCATTGAGCTGATTCAAGCTAACACTCTGCAGCTCGCCATCTTTGCCAACGGAAATATGCAGCAGCCCGCGACCATCGTCGCCAGCATGCGCGCCGGAGCCGGGGAATACCTGGATCACAACGCCGGCTCAGAGGCTTTGCTCGAAGCTCTCACGCGTTTCAGTTCCAACCGCACCCGCACCCGTGGGGGCGCGGGCAAGGCTCGCATCTTTACCTTTCTCAGCGCCAAAGGAGGCGCCGGCGCCACTACCGCCGCCGTTAACACCGCCGTTGCCCTGCAGCAATCGCACCGCAGCGTGGTCCTGGTGGACTTTGCTCCGGTCGGCCACGCCCAACTACATCTCAACCTGCGCCCCAGCTTCGGAGTTCCCGATGCCCTCGAGAATCTGCACCGCCTCGACGCTTCCCTGCTCGAAGGCCTGATGACCACTGCTCAAGACGGCCTGCATCTTCTCGCCGGCCCGCAGCAGCCTTATCATGCCATCCCCACGCCGGCCGAACTGGCCCGCCTCTTCGACCTGCTGGTAAATCATTATCGTTACGTCGTGGTCGACGCGTCGAGCCGCCTCGATTCCACCACGCGCCTGCTCTCCGATCTCTCAAACGCTGTGCTCATGGTCGCTCAAACCGACGTGGTCACCCTGTGGAGCGCCAGCCGCATTCATGCGTTCCTCGAAGAAGGCGCCGGACGCAACCGGCTGCGCATGGTGTTGAATCGCTATAAGAAGATTCCTGGCTTCACCGATGAAGACATCGAGAGTGCCACGCGCTGCAAAGTTTTGTGGAAGATTCCCAACGCGTTCCACTCCGTCTCGCCCGCCATCGATCACGGTACGCCTGTAGTTTTGCAGGAAGGTCTGGAAGTGAGCCGCTCGTTCCGCGCACTGGCCGCGGCCCTGGCCGAGGCTTCCACCACCGCCGAAGGCGGACTCGATCTCGTCTACGCTCAAGAAAAGCCCGACATCAAAAAGAAGGTCGCCAGCCGCCTCCTCATCACTCCCGCCCGCGCCGGACAGTAGGCAGTTGCGCAAATTCCAGATTCTCTGCAGCGTCATCCCGAAGTCCCGCGTTTTCTCCAGCGGGAGGCGGGATCTCCCGCGCATACACAGCCGCCTTTTTTAACTGACGCCTGTCGCATGTCCTCGTGGCTACCCCGAAAGCTTGTTTTCCATCTAACATAGAACGATGCGCCAAGCCCCGGGCTCGCTCCAGGAAACAGAGACTGAACCATCAGCCCCGGAGCTACGGGTCGAGTCCACCGCAGCCTTCTGGCCCGACGTCTTCGTCGACCGCGGACTGCCCTGGCGCCGCTTCGCGCAGTCAGGCGCGTATCACATTCTCGCTCTGGTTTTTATCTGGGCAGGATCGCGCTTCCTCGCCCTGCAACCTAATCCCGCGCCCCAACCGGCGTTCACGCACGCCGACGTCGTCTACTACACGCCTTCGGAGTATCTGCCTCCGCTCGACACGCGCCGCTCGAGTTCCATGCCGGCCCGCAAGGCCGATCCCGAATACTCTGCGCAGCCAATCATTTCCGTGCCTCCCGAGGCCGACAACCGTTCACAAACCATAGTCACGCCGCCCAACATCAAGCTGCAGCGCGACGTTGCGATGCCGAACATAGTCTCCCTGTTCGAAAAAATGCCCGGCAACCCGCAGATGCCGATTCGCCCAGCTCCGGTGGTTCCCGCGTCGGAGATTTCGCGCCTAGCGCCGCGAATGGAACGCGCGGTGATCGCTCCGCCGCCAGCCGTGATCACCGATTCTGCCCGCCGTCTTGGCGATCTCAACATCGGACACAGCTCAGTGATTGCGCCGGCTCCGCAACTTTCTCTGGAGGAACAGCGCGCTCTGCCGGGTGGACGCGTCGCCTCCATGAGTAAACGGTCGCTCGAGGTAATCGCACCGCCGCCCTCGCTGGCGTCAGCACGCTCCCACCCTGGCCAGAGCATGACCAGCCAAGGCATGCTCGCGCTCAACCTCCATCCCGCAGTGGCCGCGCCGCCCGATCCGCCAGCCGGCAATCGCCGCGGTAACTTCGCTGCTACTCCCGAAGGACGCCGGGGAGCCTCAGGTGCGCCCGGCATAAGCGTCGGAAGCGGCAGAGCTAATGGAAGCGCCGCCGGCAAGAACAGCGGCAACTTGCCTTCGGGCTCGTACGTTGGCAATCCGGCTGCGAAGACCTCGGGCGCTTACACTGTCAATCCGCGCCTGATCGCAAGCGCGCGCTCGCCGCGCATGGGCAGGGACATGGATCGGACGCTCCAACCCACGAACAGTAGCAAGCTCTCGGATGTTGAGCGCGCCGTCTTCGGCGACCGCAAGTTCTATTCGCTCAGCCTCAACATGCCGAATCTCAACTCCGCCGGCGGCAGTTGGATCATCCGCTTCGCCGCCCTGCAAAAAGATTCGACCCCGGCCAGCCCGTCTTCCCGCGCCGCAGCCAGCGATCCTCCTGCTGACAGTTCATCCTCCGGAGATCTCTCCTCAGCCGATCTCTCCGCGCCCGTAGCTACGCGCAAAGTTGATCCCGCCTATCCACTGGAACTGATGCGGCAGAACGTGGGCGGCACAGTCATTCTTTACGGGGTCATTCGCACCGACGGCACTGTGAGAAACGTGCGCGTGCTGCGCGGAGTCGACGATCGCCTCGCCCAGTTCGCCACCGAAGCGATTGCCAAGTGGAAGTTCGAGCCAGCAACGAAGAACGGTGCTCCGGTGGATGTGGAAGCTACGTTCTGGATTCCATTCCATCCCGAGAAGCTGAACTCGAATTTCTAAGGAGTCAGGACGCAGGACGCTTCCCATACATCCACTCCAGCAGAAACGCGATTCCAATGCCGATCAGAAGGACCGGCCAGACCCAAAACGTGTCTCGACGTGGGATCGTACCCAGGCCTGAGAGCAAAAATATGACGCCACCAATCAGAAACAATGGGCCGGTAATGCTGCAGTGCAGAGAGCGATTCTTAAACCAGTTGGCGAAGCAGCCGATGGCCATGGCAAACAGGCACGCAGCCCACGACGCATGGAGAGGACGCCAATAAATTCCGATGAGGCTCAGAACTCCCCACGCTGTCAGCGAGACCGTGAACCAGTAACAGATCGTCGCTGGCGAGCTACAACAGGCTTCCGCTGGCTTCGTCATCACGAAGAAGGTGATCCGACGGCCCGATTCTACGCCCGCCCTCGCGCAATCGGAAGAATCTCATTGCGTCCCCGTGCGACCGGCGTCATAGCAACCGAGCCCTGAATGAGCGTAATGGAGATCTTTCGCCAACAACCCGCTGAAAGTATTGGTTCACCCTTTTTCCCGCGTTGACTTGCCGTGCCCCCAAAACCTAAGATGTCAGCCCGATAACGCATCCCCAGGAAGGGGGCACAATGAATCGAGAACGAGCACTCAAGGTTGTGTTGGTGCTGGTGGGGTTGATCTTTTTGCTGGGTGTCTACCCGCTGATGATGTTTCTATGGCCGAGCGGGTGGCGATGGCAGCCCAATCAGCCGGAATACGAGCAGATGATCCTTGGCGTCTATGCCACACTCGGTATTTTCCTGCTGCTCGCATCTCGTAACCCATCGGCGAATCGCAGCCTGATCGCCTTCACGGCATGGTCGAGTCTCGTTCACGCGGCCATCATGGCCGTACAGGCATTCCGCAATGCAAGCGAACATGGACATCTGCTCGGTGACATACCAGCGCTCTTTATTGTGGGCGTTGTACTGATCGCACTTTCGCCGGCAAAGCAATCGGCAGGTAACGGGCGTTAGCGCTCTGTGAGGGGATGTGTCCCCTAACCGACAGGTTTGCGCTTTTACCAAGCTGCTGTTGTGAATCGGAGAAGCACAGAGAGGTGTGATCGACAGTTTCCGTTAAACCCTATCGCGCCTTGTTCATGAATGCCTGAGGAATCTCCAGTAGAAAGCTCCGAACACCAGGACAATCCCAATATTCACTGTCAGCCGCTCCCAGAATCGGTTTCTGAAAAACATGAAATCCACACCGACTATGATGGCTGCCATCACCACCCCATAAAGCCCGACCGCTAGTTGTCTACTCATTTCAAATTCCCCGCTTAAACGTTAACATTTTCCGCTCAAAACCCTCTCAATAACCCTCATTGGAATTTTACGCCAGTTAACCGTTCGGCTCCGTCTGTGCTGCAATCTCCCGGCTTTCACTTTTCCACACCCGTGTTGTGACATCTAACCTTGTGCCCAACATCAAACTTGCGCGATCATGGTCGAGGCCGTGACATTGGCTGCACAACAAATCGTCGAGCCCTAAGTCCTTCGTTGTCTAGATTTTGATATCTAAGTTCTTTGACATCCGGATTTTGCGGGGAATTTTCCTGCTAACTCGATGATTCCAGAGATTCGGGGGGGAGGGGGGATACCCAGTTTTTGCACGCAGAACCGCAACCCGCAGCCCCTCTGGCGACGTAGCACTAACTTTATTTTCTACCAGGTTCCCTACGCCTTGGCGCCCTTCTTCTTTTCGAGCGCAGCGTAGATGGCGGGGTCGGTGCAGACTTCATAGTAAGTGCGGTCAGTCCAGCCCTGGACAGAGAAATCTTCCACCTTGATTCTCGGCACGCGGCTTTCGCGCACCACGATCTTGCGAAAAATGTCACGGTCGACTGGAACGGTACCGCTGGAGAGCTTGTATTCTCCTTTATCCGAGGCCATCGAAGGCGGCAGCTTTACGGCCAGCGGTACCAGGGAAATCTCCTGCTCCAACTTGCGGAACGCCGCTTCATTCATGCGAATTCCGCCCAGGTTGTAGCTGACAATGGACTCTTCGGCATTCGCGGCATCCTCCTTCGCAGGCTCGGCGCCGGCGGTCTGGAAGACATAGACGTGGAACGGTCCAGCCTGCGATTCCATGACCTTGCGGGCCCGCTTGTTGCAGGAGGAAAGGCGGTCGCTCTGGTTCAGCGCCTCCGAGATCATGATCTGGTGTTCGCCGTCCATCAGATACAGCGGCGCCGACTCCTGCAGCGTGATGCCTACGCCCAACTCCAGCCCGGGCATGCCCGAGCGCTGCATCAGCGCGTTGTAGCCGCGCACGATCTCAATGATCTCGCGAGCCAGCACGCACGCACGGCTGACCGCCAGCCCGGGTTCGCCGGCACGCTCGAGAATCGCGAGGATGATGGCATCGCCTTCGAGGAAAACTTTTTGTGCTCCGTATTTACTCAGCAGCTTGTTCACCGGATCGTAAAAGTTCAAGCTGAAGTAGGATGCCGGATTCAGACCTTTCTCCATCAGCGTGCGCGTGAGCCGGGTCGAGTCGCGGACATCGGCCTTGAGCACCACGTGACGTAGGACGCGGTCTTCTTCGGGCTGCTGCGGTTGCTCCTCGGGAAGAAGGAACTCGTAAAGCGTCCCGTTCATCCGGGAAAGCTCGCGTAATTTTTCAGTGCTCACCAGGTTTACCGCGTCGAGCGCCGCATTCAGCACTTCCAGACGTCGCAGATCGCGGTGATAGTTGGAGAAATCCTGTAGAAAACGCGCCGCCACTTTGGCCCGCTCTGCGCCGCGGCAACTCGCAACTTTCGCCACCGCCGCATACAAGCTGGCAGGAGAAAGCTTGCCGTGCTCCTGAATCATGCGTTCCACACGGTCGCACTCAGGGCGCGAGATGAGCGCATTCTTCAGTTGCTGCGGATTGATTCGCGGTGCGTATTCGCCGAGCAGCGGAACTGTGTGATAAGAGGCGATGACATGCTCCATCACCTGTTCGTCTTCGAGCAGGCGCACCCACTGCGCCAAACGTTCCTGCTTCGCAACCCCTTCCGCCGTGGAATCATCGGGCGTGCCAGTGCCGACCAGGGCACGGGCATTTTCCGGAGCGCATAGCCAGGAATTAATGGTTTCGCTGGTGGTCTCTTCGCCGTAGATCGATCGCACGAAACCCCATACCACGTCCTGCAACCGCCCATAGCGGTCGGGATCACGATCCCAATTCCCTAGCATCACATAATGTTCGGCACACAGATAATCGTCGCGGCCATCTTCGGAGAAGGCCAATCGGTTCACGAACAGGCCGTAACTGCCCAGGCCCGCGCTGCCGGGATCTTGCTTCGCGTCTGCGGACCTTGCTCCTTCAGTCTTTGCTCCCCCAGCCTTCGCGTCTCCAGTCTGCGCTTCTCCGAAGAAGGACCGCCGCGTTCGCGCTAGCGTCTCTTTTTCGATCTCGCGCAGGGTCTCGAACAGATCCTGCCCGGTCTTGCGCAGGATGATTTTCTTTCGCACCTGGAAGCCGGCTACGCGCTCGCGATACTCCACCCCTTTGCCTTGCCGTATGCCGTCATAAGTCTTGAGCAGAACGCGACAGCGTTCGAGCACCTGCGCAAACTGCAGGTTCATCTCCATGCGGAGAAACTTGGTAACGGCCAGCCGAGCCAGCAGATCGATGGAAATTTTCTCTTCTCGCTTGGCCCGGTTCAGCGCTGCCAGGTGCAGTTCGGCCAGCACGGGCTTCCAGTCAGATTTCTCGGCGGGGGTACGAGTTGGGCCGCCCGCAGCACTTCGCATCCATGAAGGTCCCTGGTTTTTGTGTGTGGTCTCGGCCGCCAGCAATCCTTCCAGCTCGCCGTGGCGCACGATCAACCGCGTGATCTGCGCCCGCGCTGCGTCGACGAAACGGGGGCTAAGAACCACATCGTGACGCAGGTTGTCGACCCCGACCGCCAGCCCTTCAAGAGCAAGCGATGGCGCGGCCGCAATCATCTCCGGAGGCGCCTGTTTCTCCGGCTCCTTGCCTAAGCGGAAGATGGGTAGTCGTGGCATTCGCGAATCGTAAAATTCCTGGAAGTTGCTGATTACACACGTACATATCGAGGCTAGCACGGCGAGCGCGACGGCTAAAGTTACGCAAGTTACGTGCTTGACCTCTGATTTTGTTTGGAAAATAAATTTCGTCATCGTCGAAGGATTGTCTTCCCTTCAAGATGTAGAATCGAGGGCGCCACGGCAGTCTTGCCGCGACTTAACCCAAAAACAAATTCAGGAGAACTACTATGGTGGGCTTCTCCGTTAACGGCAAACGCGTCGATCTTGACGTTGATCCTTCCACACCCTTGCTCTGGGTCATCCGCGAACATCTGGGCCTGACCGGAACGAAATACGGATGTGGCATGGCGCAATGCGGTGCGTGCACCGTGCACATCAATGGAGAGGCGGTGCGGTCCTGCGTCGCTCCGGTATCGCGGGCGACTGGGAAAACCGTTACGACGATCGAGGGACTTTCCCCTGATCTCAGTAACCCATTGCAACGGGCGTGGCTGGAAGTGGACGTTCCCCAATGCGGCTACTGCCAATCTGGACAGCTGATGAGCGCGGCCGTGCTGCTGCGCGAGAAACCGCAGCCGACGGATGACGACATTGACGAGGCGATGACCGGCAACATCTGCCGTTGCGGAACCTATCCACGGATTCGACGAGCTATTCATCGTGCAGCGGAGATGGTTGCTAAAGAAGGTGCCCGATGAACGGTCAACTCACACGCACGGTAACAGAGCGCACTGGGATGCAACGTCGCGACTTCCTGAGGATTTCGGTCGCAGCCAGCGGCGGCCTGCTGATTGGATTTCGGTTTCCAGGGCATCACGAGCCTGGCATCGGCGCAGACATCCCCGAGTTCATTTATGCCCAACGCCTTCGTGCGGATCGGAACCGACGAACGGATCACCGTCATCGTCAACCATTCCGAGATGGGGCAGGGAGTCTACACTTCCTTGCCCATGCTGCTGGCTGAAGAACTCGATGCCGACTGGACAAAGGTGGGCTATGAGTCTGCTCCCGTCGACCCAAAGTACAACCATCCCGCATTCGGCATCCAGATGACGGGGGGAAGCTCCAGCGTATGGTCGGGACTGGAACAGTTTCGCCAGGCGGGCGCGGCTGCACGCGCCCTGCTGATCGCCGCGGCGGCACAGCAATGGAATGTCAACCCGACGGCCTGCCGCACTGAATCGGGAGCAGTGTTTAGCGGATCGAATCGCAGGCTGACGTATGGCCAACTCGTTGGCGCGGCGGCAAAGCTAACGCCTCCCGAACATGTAGAGCTGAAAGATCCAAAGACGTTCAAACTGGTTGGTAAACCAATCAAGCGCCTCGACACTCCTGTAAAGTTGAACGGCGATGCGGTCTTCGGAATCGATGTCAAATTGCCGGGGATGCTGACAGCAGTGATTGCCCGCCCTCCTATCTTTGGGGCGAAGATAAAGAACTTTGACGACTCCCGGGCCCGATCGATGCCGGGTGTGCGTAAGATCGTCGCTGTTCCTGCGGGCGTAGCAGTAATCGCAGACACTTTCTGGCAGGCCAAAATGGCGAGAGACGTTCTGCAGGTGGATTGGGACGAAGGCAGTATGCAGAACTTCAGCACCGGTCAGATGATGCGGGAGTTCCGCGAACGCGCGAAGACGCCAGGCACCAGCGTTCGCAAAGATGGCGATGCAGAGGGTGCGCTGGCGAGTGCGGCGAAGAGGATTGAGGCTGTATATGAAGTTCCCTATCTCTCTCACCTGATGATGGAACCGCTGAACTGCGTGGTGGACTTGCGGGCGGATTCGTGTGAGGTCTGGACTGGCTCGCAGTTCCAGACCATCGATCGTGCGAACGCAGCCAAAATCGCCGGGCTGCCGAACGAGAAGGTGCAACTCCACACCACGTTCCTCGGCGGCGGCTTCGGACGCAGAGCGAATCCGCAGTCAGATTTTGTGGTGGAAGCGGTTCATGTCGCGAAAGCGGCGGGCGCACCGGTGAAAGTAATTTGGACGCGCGAGGATGACATGCGCGGCGGCTGGTACCGACCAGCATTTCTGCATTCTATCGAGGGCGGCATCGACGCGAGTGGTAATCCCGTTGGCTGGAGATCGCGGCTGGTGGGTCAGTCGATCATGGCTGGGACACTGTTCGCGGCGATGATGATGAAGGGAAAAGATTACGATCCTGCGTCCGTGGAGGGGGTTGACGATCTGCCCTACGCCATCCCGAACTTGACGGTTGAGTCGCACCAGGCTGAGATCAACGTTCCGGTTCAGTGGCTGCGGTCGGTGGGACACTCTCACACGGCATTTGCGGTTGAATGTTTTGTGGATGAACTCGCCGCGCTAGCCAACAAAGATCCTTACCAGTTCCGGCGCCAGCTCCTGTTGAAACAGCCTCGGCATCTCGGCGTGCTCGATCTCGCGGCGCAAAAAGCGGGATGGGATAAACCTTTGCCGAGCGGGATGGGGCGCGGGATCGCGGTACACTTTGCTTTTGGGAGCTATGCCGCGCTGGTGGCCGAGGTTTCAGTTACGAACGGGAAAGTTCGCGTGCATCGCATGGTCTGCGCGGTCGACTGCGGTCAGTACGTCAACCCAGGTATTATCGAGGCGCAGCTCCAGGGAGGCGCAATCTTCGGCGCTTCGGCGGCGCTTTTCCAGGAGTTGACCTTCGAGCACGGACGCTTGCAGCAAACGAACTTTAATACTTTTCCTGTGATGCGCATCAACGAGTGTCCGGAGATTGAAACCTACATTGTGGAAAGCAACGAGAAAGCTGGCGGGATTGGGGAGCCCGGCGTCCCCTGCGCTGCACCAGCGATCGCGAATGCTGTGTTTGCGGTTACCGGGAAGCGAATCCGCCGGTTGCCCATTCGTCTGACGGAGGCGATATGAAGCGCATGCATCTCGCATTTCGGCCGTCGCTGGCGGGCTTGATCGTGTTCGGAATCGCCGGTGCTCTGTGGCTTTCGCGTTCGGTAGCCGCAGCGGAACCGCCCGCCGAGAAAAAAGTTGCTGCAGCAGACGCCAGCGGCGACGGAGCGCTGTTCGCCGCATTTGTTCCGGTTCTGCGCCACCCTCGCTGCATGAACTGCCACTCGCAAGGAGATTATCCCCGGCAGGGCGATGACGGGCATCCGCACACCATGAATGTGAGGCGCGGCGCAGGCGGTCACGGAGTCACCGCGGAAAGATGCAGCACCTGTCATCAGGACCATAATCTGGCGGGCGCGCATCTGCCGCCCGGCGCGCCCAACTGGGGTTTGCCGCCTGCCAGCATGCCGATGATTTGGCAAGGACTGACCGATGCGCAAATCTGCGAATCGATTGAAGATCGTAAGCAAAACCGAAACCGCAATCTGGATCAACTCGTCGAGCACCTTACCGAAGACAAGCTGGTAACGTGGGCCTGGAATCCCGGCGAAGGTCGAACCCCCGTCCCGATGCCGCACGACGAGTTTGTTGCGAAAGTGAAGCAGTGGCAGGCGGCGGGAGCGCCGTGTCCGGCGAGGTAAGTTATCTCCGGGTGCTGTGGCTGGGCACTCGCTACTGGCTTTTGATTCTCGCCGCTTCGAACTCATCGCCCTTCTGCCAGCCGATGAGCTTGGTGAAGCTGGCCGCTTCCCAGCCCAGGGCGAAGCCGAATCGCGCCATCGCGCCGTCTCCCACGAAATCCATCTCAGGGCGATACTCGTCGGTCGGCTGGTGATAGCGCTTCTCCGTGTACTCTTTATCCTGAGCCAGACCCCAGGCTTCGTCGTGACCTTTGAACTTCATGCCTTCGTTGATCGAGAATGCCGGGATGCCGACGCGCGCCAGACTGAAATGATCAGAGCGGTAAAAATGTCCGGCTTCAGGGCGGGCATCAGGACGAATGGCCAGCCGAAACTCTTTGGCCATGGCCTGTACCCAGGGATAGAACGTGGTGCGCTCCGCGCCTGAAACTTCCACTTCTTCCGGCGCTCCCAGCGGTTGCACATTGTCGTAGTTCATATCCAGCGCAATCTTTCCCGCGGGAACCGGCGGATGCTTGCCGAGATACTCCGAGCCCAGCAGTCCCTGCTCCTCGGCCGTGACTGCCGCGAAGATAATAGACCTTGCTGGCCGGTCTTTGGCCACGCTGAACGCGCGCGCCAGTTCCAGCAAGATGCCGCAACCCGTCGCGTTATCGGCTGCGCCGTGGAAGATGTTGTTGCCCGGCATGTCGGGACGGATCCCAAAATGATCGTAGTGCGCTGTGTACATCACCGCTTCGTCTCGAAGTTTGCGGTCCGAACCCGGCAGCATGGCCAGCACATTATTCGACTCGAAGTGCCGCACATTGCTCACCATGTGCGCCTTCAGCTTCGCACCCAGATTCACGGGATGAAATTCTCGCGTGCGCGCATCCGCCATCAGCTTGTCGAGATCGAGACCAGAGCCCGCGACCAGTTTCCGCGCTACATCAAGCGGCACCCAGGACGCCACTTTCAGAACCGGGCCTTCCACCTTTAAATAAGACTTCTCCCCGGAATTCGAGTTCCGCACTACTTCCCAGGGATAACTCGCCATGTCTTCTTTGTGGATGAGAATCACGCCCACTGCTCCCTTACGCGCGGCTTCTTCGTATTTGTAAGTCCAGCGGCCGTAGTAGGTGAGGGCTTTGCCTTTGAAGAACTTTGGATCGTCCGAAGGCGGCTCGTTGACCAGCATGAGCAGGACCTTGCCGCGCACGTCTGCGCCCTTGTAGTCATCCCAGTTATATTCCGGAGCTTCAATGCCGTATCCCACGTAGACGATCTCGGCGTCCACATCGGACTCCGCTTGCTGGGTTTGATCGTAAGCGACGTAGTCGTCGAGCGGCTTCAGATTCATCGCTGCGCCCTGCTTGGGCGCCAGCGAAAACTTGGTTTCGGGAAGCGTCGTGATCCCTACCAGAGGCACTTTCTGCATGTAGGACCCGTTGTCACCCGCCGGCTTCAATCCATATTCCGCAAGTTGCGTGGCCATGTATTCGGCGGCGAGGTCGCCGCCGCGCTGCCCCGTGCCGCGACCTTCCAAAAGATCATGAGAGAGAAAGCGGACATGCCAACGTATGTGTTCGGGATTGATGGTCTCCATCGCCGCAAACGCCGCACCCGGCAGGCGCACCGAAACGGCCTCGCGCTTCGTCGCGGCCGGCACTGGAGCCGGAGGGGCGCCGCCTTCCGCCATTGTCCAGAGGCCAAGCATCGCCAGAAGTCCAAGGCATACGCTTCCCCTTACCATTGCGTGCATAAACAGTTTTCTCCCCCTGACGAGCGGCGGCTTACGCCAAACAAGGCTTTGTAAAATGATGACTGAGGGCATTGTAACGGACGGAAGGGCTTTCCTTATAGAGAGTTACGAGTGGTCAACAGCACGGGAGGTCACGCACTCTCGCGAGTTTATAGTGTATAGGCGAGACTTGACTAGCAATCACCAAGGAGCACAAACGAGAGGGGCTCTATGCAACGCAGGTCATTCCTGAAGGGCGCAGGCGCTGTTACCGTCGTAGTGGCGGGCGGTGGAGTGTGGCGCGCCTATGATCAGGGCGTCTTCAGCGTCGGGGAGGGGCCGGCCTATGAGCCCTGGAAAGACTGGCGCGAGGATTCGAATAATCAAGACGCAGCCCTGGCGCTGGTGCGCGCCGCGATTCTAGCTGCCAGCCCTCACAACACGCAGCCCTGGCTTTTCAAGGCGACGAATTCGTCGATCGAGTTATATGTCGACACCGGCCGGAATGTTGGAGCGCTCGATCCCTATCTTCGAGAGGAGCACATCGGGATGGGTTGCGCCCTCGAGAACCTGATGCTGGCTGCGGGCGCGAATGGCTATCAGGCCACCGTAACGCTACTTCCTGGAAAGCTTGGGCTGATTGCGGCTGGGTCCGCGCCGAAACTCTTGGCGCACGTGGATTTAGCCGCGGGCAAACCAGAGGAGAGCGAACTCTATGCCGCGATCCCGCGCCGCCACACCAATCGCTCCGCCTACATCCCGGAGAAACCGATCCCCCCTGAGTTCATCGATGCTCTGAGCCGCGTGGCCAGCGACGAACCGGATGTCAAAATCTTTCTCTTCACCGCGGAGGCTGACCGGAAAAAAATCGTGGAAATCAGCTCCGCGGCAAACACCGAACTTTATTCTGACCCGGAGGTCGATCGTGGCAGTGATCGATGGGTTCGCATCAATTGGAGTTCGGTCCAGAAACTTCGCGATGGACTTACCCTTGACGCTTTTGGATTGCCGCCAATCGCTACGGCAGCAGCCAAGATGATGCCTTTGTGGATGTTGCGCTGGGCGGCCTCGCGAGGATTGAAAAATGGGTATTCGAAACTGATGCTGAGTGCGCCGCTGATTGGCATCATTGCGGTGCACGACCGTTACGATCAGGAACACTGTCTGCGCGCGGGGCGGATTTGGCAGCGCGCGCACTTGCTGGCGACGGCGCGGGGCCTGGCCGGACGTCCCTGCAATGAGGCCGTGGAACTGCTCGACCACGACAAGGCGCTGGGAAAATTGGCTAAGCGAACCGCCTGGCTGGGCGATGTCATAGGGGATTACATGTGGCAGCCGACCTTTGTCTTCTATATGGGCTATCCCACATTGACGGCCCGAGCCAGCCCACGGCGGCCGATTGAAAAGGTGATTGTTTGAGGTACGAGGCGGCTAAGCGACACTAAATTCGGTTGAGTCGTTCGCGCCTTGCTCAGTCAATCTGTACCAAGTCAATCTCTACTGATGGTCAAACTCTTCAGCCCGCGACCGCGGGATCAATTCTTCGAGCTTCAACCAGCGCGGAAATCTCGCACATCTTCTCCCGGCTTGAACACAGTGACCGGCGCGATCTTCCCAGACTTGGCCATCTTGCCGCTGATCTCACTGAAGTCGGCCTTCACCCAGCCGACGCTGGAAATTTCAATCTTGCCATCCTGCGCGATCCAGAAGACGCTCGGAACATTGGTCAAGCCGTAGGCATTCGACACGGGATAGGTATCCCTGTCGTCGAGCAGAACAGGAAAGGTCACGCCGAATTCCTTGGTGAAAGCCGCGGTGTGTTTGGGATCGTCCTGCGAAACGCCGATGAGCCTGGCGCCCTGGTGCCCATACGCCCGCTCCAGCCGCTCCAGGAACGGAAAGGCATATTGGCAGATGGGACACGAAACCTTGAAAAACGCCAACACCAGTGGACCGTGCGCCAGTTCCTCGCGCAGCACGAAACGCTTGCCATCCATCGCTTTCAATTCAAACTCGGGCGCTTTGGTGCCCGCGGTTAATGCCGCCATCGGTCGTCCTCCCGTTTGTTTCTTCAGGATGTTTCGCAGCCAGCGCATAGGCCTCGCTCTGACCTGCTTTTATTTTAGATGATATGAGGCGCGGTCAGCAGCCGGCGGAAGGCTGCCGGGGGGCCGTCGATTTCCCTCAAAGCATTTCCGCTTTCCGCAGAATCTTCCGTGCCAGACCGGTAAGGGCAACCTGCCTGAGCCGCTCCAACGGAATCCATTTCCCATGAACGCTCGATGGCGAGGTGCCGCGCCAAACGCGGACGGTGTAATCGGTAACTGTGATCGCATGGCGCAGCGTGAGGGAGGGGCGACGCGTTCCATTCGTACTCCGCAGCTCGGGCAGTTCCCACATTTCTGGCATGAGCGACGCGTCTGGCGGCCGCCGTACCAGAAAAATCTCTCCATCTCGATGATGCAGAGCGTAGTGAATCTCCCGCTTCTTCTGGCGGGCTGGTTTCGCGAGCGTAGGCATCTCTCCGCGCGTGACGCATGGTTCCATCAAAGGACACGTCAAGCACGCCGGCGCGCGGGGTGTACATACGACCGCGCCCAGTTCCATCATCGCCTGATTGAAATCGCCGGGACGCTTGGCATCGAGCAGATCGTTAGCGGCATTCCACAAGTGTTCTCCGGCCAGCCGCGTTCCTGATACTCTCTGTAACACGCGCTCGACGTTGCCGTCGACCACGGCCGCTGGTTCTTCGAAGGCGATGCTGGCGATTGCCGCCGCAGTGTAGCGTCCTACTCCAGGCAGGGCGCGCCAGGCTTCGGCGGTCGTCGGAAACTCCCCTCCATACTCTCCTACCACAACCTTCGCCGCCGCATGCAGCATGCGCGCGCGCCGGTAATATCCCAGGCCGCTCCATGCGGCGAGCACGCTCGCCTCGCGCGCAGCTGCCAATTTTTTCACGGTGGGAAAACGCCGCAGGAATTCCTGATAGTGTTCGATGACCGCCGCCACCCGCGTCTGCTGCAGCATGATTTCGGAAAGCCACACGCGATAGGGATCGCGGTTCGCGCGCCAGGGCAGATCGCGGCGATGCGCCTCGTACCACGCCAGCATTCTCTTGCGAAATTGCCGCTGCTGGGGATTGGAAAGGAAACTCGGAGTGGATCGTGGCATCTTCAAGCTTCTCAGCCTATGCCGCACCGGCAGCTAAGAAAGGATTTCTTACGCGCACGGTGCCGTACCTGCGGCCATGCTCGAAATCTTCGGAGAGAAGTTCAGGCAACTCATAATGTTCGGCGTACGCCCAAAGGTGCGCGTCATACCAGGGGAGCTTGTACGCTGCCATTCCCAGCATCGCGGTGCGAAACACTTTCTCATTTGGGTAGAGAATCTGGAACTCGTTGAGAAAATCCTCAGCTTGACGCCACCCTTCTTCCTGGCTGAGAAAAGGTCCCGCCGTCCGCTGCCTGGTTACTACGTTAACAAACTCCACCATTGCCTGATGCGGGATGCGGAGCACGCCTGCTGCCGCTCCATGGCGCAGAAGATCGCGCGCTATTGTGCGCTTCCTCAAATCGCTCGGATCGTAACAGTAGACCAGGATGTTGGTATCAACGAGGGAAGCCACGCGGCAACCCTCGGTCATCGTTGTATAAATCCTCGCGCGTCCAGCCGCGATCGGGAGGCGCCGGTTTTCCGCGATTGGCGTTCAGTTGCCCGGATTGCAGTTCGTCCACGCGTGCCATGCCCGCGTCAAACAGCGCCACCCGTTCCTCGGCAGTCAGCTGTTGCCCAGCTTTCGCTTCGCGGCGGACCAACTCTACCCGAATGCTTTCACCAGCGGGAATCCATTCCAGTTCGTCGCCCGGACGTATGCCGTACTGATCAGCAATCTTCTTGGGCACGGTCAACTGCAACTTGGAGGTCACCTTCGGCATATCCTTACTTTATCAAGGATTTAATCCTTACTGCAAGGACAAATTCACGATGGCACGAACCCGTAGAGTGCGAGCTGCCGGCATATTCCCCGCCATTGACCCGGGCTCTCAGGCGCGAAATAATGGTCGGGCCTGGCATCCGCAACATTCGCGTGAGTTCATCCACGCCCAGCAGTATCGAGGAGCATTATGAACGACTTCAACCGCAAGGTGGAAGACGCGTCGGCGCGCGTCAGCAAGACCGTAGCCGAGGCTGCCGAACGGATCGAGAAAGAGATTCCCGAGTTGATCAAGTATCTGAACGACGAGGTTGTTCCCGCCGTGCGCCAGCACTCGACCAAGGCCCTGCGCACCGCGAGTGTAAAGTTGATCGAACTGGCCGACTATCTGGAACAGCAAAAAGAGCAACAAAAAGCTTCGCAGAAGTAAAGCTGCGACCCACCGCCTTCGTCCCGAACGCCGTGATTTTCACTCTGCTGCTTACGATCTCGCTGTTGCTCGCGGGATGCGGCCATCCTAAGCAGGCGCGCGTGAATGTGCCGCCACCACCCGCCGCGACCACCGAGCCCTCTTCAACCGGACCGCCGGCTGCGGCCCCTCCCGCGAGCGCCGCTAACAATAACCAGCCGCTGGGAGCCGAACGCAGTGACAAAGAAAGCAGCGCCGACCTTGCCGAGCCCACGATTCCCGCGAACTCCACGCCACTGGCGACCGAAATCGGACGCGCGAGCTGGTACGGTCCGCCATATCACAACCGCCGCGGATCGAATGGCGAAGTCTACAACATGAACGCCATGACCGCGGCGCATCGCACTCTGCCTCTGGGGTCAATCGTGCGGGTCACGAATTTGAAGACCGGCCACACGGCTTTGGTACGGATCACCGACCGCGGACCATTCATCCCCGGCCGGGTTCTCGATTTATCGCTGGCGGCGGCGCGCAAGCTCGATGTCTACCTGCCTGGAATTGCTGAGGTGAAAGTGGAAGTGATGCAGACCCCGGCGCCGCTCGATACCGGCGGAAAGTGGGCGGTGCAGATTGGCGGCTTTCCCGATGAAAGCGAAGCCACGAAGCTCGCCGACCACCTCACGCGCCGCTATCGCACGGCCAAGGTACTACGCTTTGCCAGTCCTGCGGGCGATTGGTGGGTGCGGGTGCGCGTCCTCGGCGACGATCGCGAGCGTGCCCAGGAAATGGTCGCGGAGACCGAAACGCCAGAAGGCGCGGTCTTTCTGGTGCGACTGGATTAGCAGTAAACCCCCCACTTTCGCACTCCGCGATGTCAATGCTATCCTCACGCCGGAGTTAACCATGACTGACGCCACGAGCGACTGCCTTTTCTGCCGCATTCTCCGCGGCGAAATTCCCGCCAGGAAAGTTTATGAGGACGAGCACGTGTTGGCCTTTGAAGACATCAACCCTAAGGCTCCCACGCATGTGCTGATAATTCCCAGGAAACATTTTGCGGGATTGAAAGAGGCACAGGCCGAAGACGCCGAAGTGATTGGCCGCTGCCACCTCGCCGCGGCTCAGATTGCGCGACAGCGAAACATCGAGCAAGGATACCGGACCGTGCTCAACGTAGGTCCCGGGGCAGGGCAGTCAGTGTTTCATCTGCACGTCCACCTTTTGGGTGGGCGTCATCTGAGCTGGCCTCCGGGGTAGAAGAACAGTTCTCAGTTCTCAGTTTCCTGTTTGTAATTCCCTACTGGACCGTGGGATTCTCGTCTTCCGGCGCTCCGTGGCGGCGCAACAGTTGCGGCAGATTCTGGGAGAAAGCGGAACGCGGCAGCACCATGTCGCAACCCACTTCGTGCGCCTTCTGCTTCAGATCGCCTTGCACGTGGGAGAGGAATCCGATGATCGACGTTCCCTTCTTGAGCTTCGCCTTCAGCTTGGGGATCAGCGTCAGCGGCTTGGCGTTGGCGTTGTTGAGGTCAAAAATAATCAGCGACGGCTTCTCTTCACCGTTCTGTTGCATACGATCGGCAAGATCTTTGTCGTTCTTGGCGAACTCGACCTTGACGTTGAGCTTCCGCGCAGTCTCTTGAATCTTAGCGGCGAAGAACAAGTCGTCGACGAAGGCAAAGATGCGCGAGTTGGAATCTTCGCGCAACGCGGGCAAAGGCTCAGGATCAGCGGGCGCAAAAGGCGCGGCGAAGCCGGGACGTTGCCGGCGCGCTCCCTGGCCGTTGTTGCCGTTTCCGGACAACGCGGCGCGGTAGCTGTGGTCCATGGGTGCGGTGTAGATGCCGTCCTGGTTGTGACGCGCCTGGCTCGGTCCTGCGGGCCGAGCTCCGCGGGGATTGTTTGGGCGGCGTCCGCGACGCCGTCTTCTGCCTCCGCCACCGGCGGGTCTTCCTTGTCCTTGTCCAGATGGTCCTGCGTTCATAGTCCTCTCAAACCTGCTGGGCCGGATCTTCGATCCGGTGCAGGACGTCAAAATCTCACGATGTCTGGTTCCCCATTGGGTTGCGGCAGGCTCTCACAGGGTTGGCGCAAAGCCACTGTTCTTGCGGGGCCTATCCACTTGCTCGGTGATACCACTCAATCACATACATCAACCATTAAGTTTCGCGATCGCGCGTTCGAGGGGGCACAGCCCACTTTTCATGCGGAACTGCGGGTTAGGCTGGAACACAATCGCGATCGACCGCTCTCTGGTGATGCAAACTCGCACTAACAAAAAATTCTAAATTTTGCGTATCGGTTATCCGTTATCGGAATCCGTCGCGCCGCCGGGAACGGCCTGGGGCGCGGAAGGCCCACGCGGGAACGAGGCCAATGAGAACAAACCAATACTACTCGGCCCACTGCCAGCGCGCAAGGGGCAAAGTGAGAGCCTTTTTGCACAGGAGGACATGGCTTGTCAGGCTTCTGGCTCCGGCTTTCGGGCTTCGGGCTTCGGCTCCGGGTTTTGGCGAGGACTAAGGGAACGACTCATGTGCATGAAAAAAGCGCTCCGCATGTGCGGAGCGCTGGCTGGCTTTGTGCTACCTACTGCGACACGTTGAGCGTAATCGTAAGTGGCGAGCCGTTGTTGGTCAGCGGAACCGGGTTGGCACCTCCGGTGGTGGCGTTGATGGTCACCGTGTAGGTACCTGCGGGCGTCCCGGGATTTGGCGGGACGGTGGTGCCGCCACCGCCGCTGCCCCCGCAAGAGCCCAGCCACAGCGTCGAGAAGCCAAGGACGACAATCAAGCCGAGCAGGCGCACGCCGCGAGTGCGCGATCCCGCGACAAACATAATTCCGAACAATCCGGGAAGCAGCATCGCGTAGAAAATCCGGCTGCCGCGCTCCAGCGGCGGGCGCAGTTGCCCGCTAGTAGGCGCGGTGGTCACCAGATTGAGCGTCACCCCGGCCGCAGTGACGGACTGGCCGTTCGAGGGACTCCACTGGCAGGAGATTTCCGCCAGGGCCAGGGATGTGCCAGTGGAGGATTGTCCAGAGCAGGTATAGGTGAGCGGAAGAGCCGTGGCGCTGTTTGCCACAAAAGAGATAGGTGTGCCGGTACCGGTAACGGTCAGATTGACCGGAGCCGTTCCTCCCACGGTTACGGGGAAGGTGGCGGCTGTTGTCGTGAGCGCGAAAGACTGGTTGGTAGTAGTCACCGTCAGGTTGACGGTTGCGGTAACTGCGGAGCTGCCGCTGGTGCCGGTAACAGTGATCGCCTGCGCGCCCGAAGGCAACGCCATGTTGGCCAAGGTGGTGATAGTCAGCGTAGCGTGCTGGGAACCACTGCCGCTGAGCGTAACGCTGCCCGGACTGAAACTGCAAAGCGCTCCCGCAGGCAGGCCCGCGCTGCAACTGCCCGGATTGGAAGCTGTGGAGTTCGTGAAGCTTACCGTACCGGTGAAACCGTTGTTGGGCGTGATGGTTACGGTCGAGATCGACGTCTGCCCAGCTGGGATGCTCGCTGGGCTGAGCGCACTGGCGGACATGGTGAACGGGACTGTAACGGTGACCGTCGTGGGAGCGGAGGTCGAGGGGTTGACCGACGCGTCTCCTGTGTAGGTGGCCGTAACGCTGTTGGTCCCACCCGGAAGCGCCGTAGTGGCAAACGTCGCCGTTCCGGTCGTGGTCGACGGGTAGGGAACGTTCAGGGTCGCACTTCCCAGAACTGTCGTCGTGCCGCCATTTAGAGTGGAGAACCGGACTGAACCGACGCCGCTTGTGGGCGTAACCGAAACTGCAAAGCTCACGCTTGTACCTACGGTAACGTTAGTCGCTGAAACACTCGTGATTGTGACCGAGCTGCCTGTGGTGCGGGCCGCGGACCACGCGACGGCGAGACTGTTGCCATCGACCGAGCCGAGACCCCCGACCAGGTTATATCCCGTTGTCGAGTCGGAGTTAGAGGAATCGAATCCGAAGACACCTCCCGCCGGGCAGATCACATCCGCGGGCTGACCGGAAGGCATGCCTACCTGGCAATAAACATCGTTGTCCCCGCTAGTGATATGGTGAAAGGCTCCATTGGCCGGGGTAGAGGCCAGGCTGTAGAGCATGGGATTGATATTGCCCAGGCCGGCGCTTCCCAGATACTGATTGACCAGGGTGACGATGCCGGCGAAGACCGGGGACGAGGCGGAAGTTCCGCCCACGATCGACTCATAGTTATCCACGGCGCTTGAAATGCCGCCCGAGCACGTGCTGGCTGTGCTCGAGCTGGAGGTCCATTGGTCGAGTGGCGTGCAGAAGATGTAGCCCGGAAAGTAAGGTGACGCCAGCAGCGAGACATCCGGCACCAACCGATAGGTTGTCGTCAGACTCGGAATCGTTATGGCGCTCTGCCATGCAGGCTTGGCGAATCCTGCTTCGCAGATGCCCTCGCCGGTCTCGCTGACGCAGTTGCTCATCCCGCCGCCGCCAGCGGAGATCCAAAGGTCTTCCTGCGCGGTCGCGGCGGAGGTGATATCGACCCAATGCGCTACGGCCGGGCTACCGCCCTGGGCGCAGAACTCGGGGTTAAACTCGTTGGCTGGGCAGCCCTGCGCAAATGCCGCGTCGTCGTTCCAGGAAGCCTCCACCCCCTCAAGGTTTGTGTTTGCCGAGCCGCCGTTGTCCGTGGTGCCCGAACCGTTCGGATTCCAATAGTCGCTGTTGTAGTAGGTGGGATAGGGGATGGACGTACCTCCGACGCCGGTTACCTCCGGGCTGCTGGCGGGGTAGTTCACCGCCAATCCGCCGATTGCAGGGTCATAAGGCAGGGAGTTGTTCGGCGGGCCATCGTCACATGCGGCCGCCCCCACGTCGCCGGAGGAGTTCATGATGGTGATGCCTTCGGTGTTGCCTTGCTGAAGCTCAGTCTCCAGCGACGTAGCCTCGGCCTCGCACAGATCGTAGCTCATACTGATAACCGGAGCGATCACGTTGTCGATGGCATAGGCCAGAGAGACGTCGGTGCCGCCGTTGTTCGTTATCTCGGTGCATGTGGGGGCATTGAACGTGGCCGGAGCGTTGACGAAGATAATTTGCGCATTCCGCGCCGTGGCTCCCGACCATTCGATGTCCAGATCGGCCTCGGGCAGGTCGCCGCAAGTGCTGGGTGTGCCCAAGTCTGCAACGCCGGGAACCAGCACATATTGAAAATTAGCGGTGTTGCAGGCCGTGGCCGTAACAATCCCGTTTGCGTCGGTCGAGCAGTCGGTGATCGGGTTCAACCCAAAACCAGAGCGGAAGGCGGTGATGTCGCCAAGGTAAATATCGGTCTCGCCGATGATGGCAAGCTTCTGCCCGGTGCCATCAATCGATCCGTTGTAGAGCGTATTGAGATCGTAGATGGTCGCGATGTCGCCCGGAGCGAGGAAGTGTTCCGTGTTGCCGTCGATGGTTGTTGTGTAGCCGCCGTGTGGGCTGGTCTTCCCGCCCCGAAACGGCCGAACGTACATGGGCTTGGGGTGGTAATCCGTGAGGCCGCGAACTCCAGTAACTACGCCGCTCAATGCTGCGGGCACCTCGACCGGATTGGAGTTGGCAATATGTTCGCGACCGTTCACATTGTAACGGTGGATTTCCGTCTTAAATGCACTTTGGATCTGGGCGGCCGTGCCGCTGAAGCTGACCGAAATGCGCCCGCGGGGGACGCCAAAAACCTGGAAGCCCTGCGTTTGCAGCCATGCCGTGATCTTGTTGATGTCGCCTTGGCTAACGCCAAAGCGATCGGCAAACTGCTCGGGAGTTAGCCACTTGTGGTAGTTGGGCGAGGAACGATCCTGTTGCTGCGCGAGGAGCAGGTCGAGCGCAACCTGCTGACTCGGCGAAGGGGCCAGGACAAGCGTGACACGGCCGAACTGGAACGAACGCTCAACCGGGCCCTGGTCGTATTGGGGCAGGGCTCTACGGTCGCCATGGCCGGGAAGCGCGACCATCTGGCTGGAATCGATGGGACCGGGGATGCGGTCCGCCTGGGCGCCGAAGCACACAGTTGAGGCTAGCAGGGGCAGAAGTAACTTCAAACATCGCATGAAACGCTCCGTCTGCGGGGGTTGGGGTCGATTGTATGGTTCCTTAGCTTATACGGCTTTATTGCTGTCTGATCAAGTATTCGCTGGGAAGGTTGTATCTGGGAAGTAAAGTTACAACTCGCGCGGGATGGGCCAAGTCGAGCGCCGGGTAACCTGGGTCACCTTCTTTCTGCACCATCCGGGCGCAGACCGCTTGCATCCAAAGTTTCAGGGTAAAATCTTCAGCTGAAATCCACGCGAAGAGGATTTATGCGCTCCTTGATCAGTCGATACGCCATCGTCACTGCCGCAATTCTGCTGCCGGTCGCGCTGCTGCTGGCAGGCGGTGTGGACGCCAAGTTCCACAACGCGCCAGCGTCAGCCCGGGCAACCAAGAATCCGTACGAAGGCCAGCCCGCGGCCGTGCTCGCCGGAAAAAAGGTGTATGCGCGTAATTGCTTTTCCTGCCATGGGAGGACGTTGCAAGGCACAGGCAATGTGCCGTCGCTGGTAGATGGCAAGCTCGATTCCGTCATGCCCGGCGAAATCTTCTGGTTCATCACCCGAGGCGACAAAGATAACGGGATGCCTTCATGGGCATCGTTGCCGGCGAGGCAGCGCTGGCAGGTGGTCACCTATGTGAAGTCGATGGCAGCGCCGCAGGTGGCGCAGGAAGCAAGCGCGCCGGCTCCGGCCGACACGGCTCCGGTCGACACCAGTACTTCGACGCTGAAAGCTCCGCCGCCCACGCCACCCTTCACCGACTTCCGCTATGAAAAGCCGGGAGCGGTTCACAAGATCACCGTAGCCGATCTTCCGCAGCCCTATGCGACTCAGTCGGCCGAGAACGGTCCGGAGTTGGTGGCGCGGCCTCCGAACGTCTGGCCGGTGGCGCTTCCCGGATTCAAGGTGGACTTATATGCCTCGGCGCTCGACAACCCCCGGACCTTGCGCACCGCTCCGAACGGCGACGTCTTTCTTACCGAGAGCGACCCCGGCCGCATCCGGGTGTATCGCGGACTGACCAGCGACGGCAAGCCCGAGCTGTCGGCGGTTTTCGCCAGCGGTTTGAAACGTCCCTATGGTCTGGCGTTCTATCCTCCCGGACCTGATCCGCAATGGCTGTACGTGGGCAGCACCAGCGAACTGGTTCGCTTTCCTTACCACAATAGCGATCTGAAGGCGAGCGGCGCCCCGCAACACATCGCCGACCTTCCGAACACAGGTGGGCACTGGACGCGAGCCGTGGCGTTTTCCAAGGATGGCAAGCGATTGTTTGTCGCGGTCGGCTCGGGATCGAACATAAACGACCCCGACACCCATCCCGCCGAGAAGGACCGCGCCGACATTCTCGTATGCGATCCCGCGAACTGCATTTTAAGTGTTTATGCCTATGGCATTCGCAATGCCGGCGGCGGCATTGCCGTGGATCCCGAGACGGGCGAGTTGTGGTGCTCGGTGAATGAGCGTGACGCACTCGGCGACAACCTGGTTCCTGACTACATCACGCACGTCGAGGAAGGCGGATTCTACGGCTGGCCGTGGTGGTACATGGGAGGGCATCAGGATCCGCGGCTTCAGGGCAAGCATCCGGAATTGAAAGATAAAGTGATCGTTCCGGACGTGCTGTTGCAGCCGCACAATGCGTCGCTGGAACTAACCTTCTACGAAGGCCAGCAGTTTCCAGCCGAGTACAAAGGAGACATTTTCGCCAGCGAGCACGGCTCCTGGAACAAAGCAGTGCGCGTGGGCTATGAAGTAATTCGCGTCCCGCTACACCAGACCGGTCACGCCAGCGGCGAATATGAAGACTTCCTCACCGGCTTTGTGCTACCCGATGGCAATGTGTGGGGACGTCCCGTAGGAATAACGGTGGCTCGGGATGGTTCGCTGTTGGTAAGCGACGACGGCTCCGACTCGATCTGGAGAGTCAGCTATACGGGGAAGTGACCGGACTTCCCCGCAAGAGGCCGGAATAAAGGAAATGGTGGGCGCTATAGGATTCGAACCTATGACTTCCACCGTGTGAAGATGGCACTCTACCGCTGAGTTAAGCGCCCAACACTTTTCTATTCAAACATCAGTGCGCGGTTCCTGCAACTCACCACCCTTGACGCGCGTCTGACGGGCCAGGTTCATTCGGGCCGCAGAGCCTCGGTTTGGACTGCTCAACCGGGCATGGTAGCCTATCCTCGGCAGGGGCGGGGGCGGTTTTGGGCCCGCCGGCACCCGTGTCCTAATTGACTGCTGATGCCGGACGAAAACAGGCCACTTCGACCCCCCGTATCCTCCTCATCAGGGAGCACTTCCGGAGTTTCGCCGGAGCAGAACCAAGAGCAACTTTCCCACCCTGACGGGGTTCAATCTAGTGTGAGTACTGCCGCCATGGACCGGGGCGTCCTGATGGCCTCGCTGGGGCCGCGCCCAGTCGGCACTTTGCAACCTGCGCTGGCCGGCGCCGAAAGCTACACCGACGCCGAAGTCATGCTGCGAGTCAAGGCGGGGGACCAGTCCGCCTTCGATTACCTGGTGCAGAAGTATCGTCGGCCACTGGTGAGTTTTATGTACCGCATGGCGCGCAACTCGGCCGCGGCGGAGGATCTGGCACAGGAAGTTTTTTTGCGAGTGTATCGCTCGCGGCAGACCTACGAAGCCAGCGCCAAGTTCACTACCTGGTTGTATCGCATCGCGACCAACCTGGCAGTGAACCACGCGCGTGACACGCGCCACGAACGGCCGGAGGTGACCGCAAGTCTGGATGAGCCGGATGAAGAAACCGGGACGACGCTCGACATCGCCGACGGCACGATCACCGCAGAAGAAGCTTTGCTGCGGCGGGAGCGGATGCTGGCGATCCGTAGCAGAGTGGAAGCTCTGCCGGAGCGGCAGAAGCTTGCGGTAATCATGCACAAGTACCAGCAAATGGATTACAAGCAGATTGCCGAGGTTCTGAAATTGAGCGAGTCGGCAACGAAATCGTTGTTGTTCCGGGCGTACGAGACTTTGCGCGAACAGTTAAAAGAATTTTTATAGAACGCATTCGTTTGAAGTGCTGTGGCCGGAAGTGACAGGACGAAGAGAAAACAAGGGAGCATGGTTATGAAGTGCGAGGAGATTCGCGAAATGATGCCGGACCTGGCGTCCGGGTTGATGGGGCTAACGCCGGAGATCGGCGAGACATCTGGCGGGTTGCGGCGCCTGCAAGGGCAAGATGGAAGAAGTTCGGCAGACGATGGCGTTGCTGGATGAATGGCGTACGCCGGAGCCTTCGCCGTATTTTGATGTGCGGCTGCAGGCGCGGCTGCGCGAGGAGATGGCCAAGCCGCAGGCGGGCGGGCTGGCATGGTTCCGGCGTCCGGTGCTGGCCGCGGCGCTCACCGTGCTGATGGCAGTTGGGGTGGGCCTGTTCTTCTCCAAGGGCAGCGCTATTTACAAAGGTGATGACGAGGTCGCGGTCAACGATACTTTGTCGCCATCCGCGGAGGGAACGGCCGTGAGCGATTTGCAGTCGCTGGAAAAGAATCACGAGCTCTACGCTGATTTTGATCTTCTGGATGATTTGCAAGTGCAGCCCGACGTGGCGGCGAATCCGTAAGGTTGCAGTCTGAATTCGCAAAGTCTGGCGCGGAGAATGGCTGACGGAGAGCAGTTGGATTGGAGTAAGCGCGGGGAGAATGAGGCGGGCGCATTTCATGACGGGATGGATGTCGGCTGGCCTGGTAATGCTGGGCCTGCTGAGTTCTCCTTGCCTTGCGCAGCGCCGCGGTGGTTTTCGAGTGTTTGCGCAACAGCGAAGGCAAGGGATGGCGGCGCCGGCGCAGCACAACCATGCCGGGGATTGGTTGAGGCGGCATAAGGATATGTCTCCTGCCGAGCGGCAGCGAGCGCTGGAAAATGATCCCGGCTTCCGCCGCTTGCCTCCCGCGCAGCAACAGGTGTTGCGGCAAAGATTGCAGCATTTTTCGAGCCTTCCGCCGGAGCAGCAGGAGCGCATGCTGGATCGCATGGACCGCTGGGCGCATTTGACTCCGGAACAAAAGGAACAAGTACGGCAGATTCACGGTCGGATTCAGCAGCTTCCTCCCGACCGCCAGCGCATGGTGAGGACCGCGATTGGCGACTTGCGCGCCATGCCTCCCGGGCAGCGGGAGCAGATCATCGATTCCAACCGTTTCAGAACTATGTTCTCCCCGGAGGAACGCGACATCATGCGCGGAGCCACCCGGCTGCCGCTTGCGCCGCCGGGGAATGGCAGACCGGAAGAACCGCCTCCAACCGAGTAGTACGGGGGGTTCGATCTCGGTTCTCCATTCTAAATTTCTGGTTTCTAGTCCGTTCAGTGAAAATCGTGCGAAGCAGTTTCAGCTTTAGTGACGAACAGGGGCTGCACACGTTCCGCTTTCACTGAGATCACATTATCCAGATTTTGAAGAATTCCTTCGATGGCCAGAAAACGTTCTGAGGTCAGCAGCAGGCGGTTGCGGTGAAAAAGATCAGGCGTGATGATCGCGTTGGCCACTCCCGTTTCATCTTCCAGACTGACAAATACAAAACCCTTTGCCGTTCCCGGCCTCTGGCGGGTGATGACGCAGCCCCCGATGCGAAGACGCTTCCCGTTGGGAATGTCGCGAAGTTCGCTGGCGCGGCGAATGCCCATGGCATTCAACCAATCGCGGCGGTACGCCATGGGATGCGGCCCCACAGTGAGGCCGGTGCCGTGGAAATCGGCAACCAGACGCTCTTCATGGTTCATGGGTTGGAGTGGCGAAGGCACATCGGGTTCGGGCAGATTTTCCAGCAGCGGCCCGGACCCACGCACGGCACGCTCCACCTGCCAGAGAGCGTCGCGGCGGTGAAGCTTCGAGTACCCAGTTGCGAGTTGCGAGTTGCGAGATTCCTCCGCCCCTCGCTTGCGCTCGGGGGTCGGAATGACAAAGGTTTTTTCTTGGGATAATTCCAAATCTGGAACGACAAAGATTCTACTCGCGACTCGGGACTCGGGACTGGCTACTGCATTCAGCGCACCGATCTCCGCCAGCGTAGTGAGTTCATCTTTGCGAAGTTCCGGAACACGACGAGTGAGATCATGAATAGACGCGAACGAAGCAAGCGAGCGAGCGCGCACCAGAGCCTGAGCACCTTCCTCACGCAAGCCGCGAACATAACGCAACCCCAAACGTAGCGCCGGAGCAAGTTGCGAGTACCCAGTACCGAGTACCGAGTTGCGAGATTCCTCCGCCTCTCGCGTGCGCTCGGGGGTCGGAATGACAAGAGTTTTACTGGGTACTGGGTACTGAGTACTTGGGGCTGCTTCCAACGTGCACATCCACTCCGAGCAGGTTACATCCACCGGCAGCATTTTCAATCCGTGGCGTTGCGCGTCTTTTACGATGGTCGCCGGAGAATAAAACCCCATAGGCTGGTTGTTGAGCAGGGCGGCGGTAAACGCGGCAAGATAGTGGCACTTCAGAAAAGCGCTGGCATATGCGATGAGCGCGAAGCTGGCGGCGTGCGATTCAGGAAATCCGTAGAGCGCGAAGGATGTAATGGAAAGAATAATTTTCTCCTGCGCCTCCGACGGAATTCCGTTTTGCGTCATGCCCGAGCGCAGCCTGGCTTCAATTTCTTTCATGCGCGCCTGCGATCGCTTGAAGCCCATGGCGCGGCGCAAGTCTTCCGCCTCTCCGCCGGTAAAGTTGGCGGCAATCATGGCCAGCCGCAACAACTGCTCCTGAAAAAGCGGTACGCCCAGCGTGCGTTCAAGCACAGGTTCAAGCGAAGGATGCGGATACGTGACCTCTTCCCGTCCCTGTCGGCGCAAAAGAAACGGATTCACCATCTGGCCGACGATCGGCCCCGGCCGGATGATTGCGACCTGCACCACAATGTCATAAAAGCGTTTCGGACGCAGACGCGGCAGGCATGACATTTGCGCCCGGCTTTCCACCTGAAATAGACCCACGGTGTCAGCCTGCTGCAGCGCAGAATAAACTTCGGGATCATCTTGCGGAAGATGCGCCAGATCGACTTCCTCGCGATAGTGATCACGAATAAGTTCGATCGAATCCTTCAGCACGGCCATCATGCCCAAGCCGAGCAAGTCGACTTTGATGATACCCATGTCGGCGCAATCTTCTTTATCCCACTGCACCACCACGCGGCCGGGCATGGAGGCGGGTTCGAGAGGGACGACAGAATCAAGCTGACCCTGGCAGATGACCATGCCGCCGGAGTGCTGCCCGAGATGGCGCGGCATGTCCTGCACAGCGAGGCACAACTCGTAATATTTACGCAGGCGCGGATGCTTCAGGTCGAGCCCGGCATCGCGGAAGCGGCGGTCGAGCGCATCGTTCTCGTCGCGAAATTCCCAGGTTGCGACGGCGGCGGAAATTTTTGCCAGCGTTTCCGGATCGAACCCGAGCACCTTGCCCATTTCGCGCGCCGCCATGCGGTTGCGGTAGGTGATGACATTCGCAGTCATGGCCGCACCACGCTCGCCATAGCGGCGATAAACATACTGAATAACTTTTTCGCGCTCATCGCCGCTGGGCAGGTCAAGATCAATGTCGGGCCACTCGCCGCGCTCTTCCGATAGAAAGCGCTCGAAAAGAAGCTCCATGCTGACGGGATCGACTGCGGTGATGCCCAGCGAATAACAAACGGCGCTGTTGGCGGCCGAGCCGCGCCCCTGCGCCAGAATGTTTTGTTCGCGGCAGAAGCGCACGAGATCCCAAACGATAAGGAAATATCCGGCGAGTTTAAGTTTTTCGATGAGCACAAGTTCCCGCTCAATCTGGCGCCGGGCGCGGGTTTGCATGTCTGGCGAAGTTCGGCCATAGCGCTCGCGAAAACCTTCCCATGCGCGCTCGCGCAGGAACGAGTTCATGGTTTCGCCCTCGGGAACGGGATAACGTGGGAATTGATAGCCGAGGTCGTTGAGTGTGAATTCGAGGCGTGAAGAAAGTTCGAGCGTATTGGAGATTGCCTCGGGCAAGTCGGCAAAAAGTTGCTGCATCTCCTGCGGAGATTTCAAGTGACGCTCGGAGTTGCGCGCCAGAAGCCGGCCCGCGGTAGATAGCGTGCGGTGATTGCGGATCGCAGTGAATGCATCGCAGAGTTCGCGATCTTTCGCAGCGGCATAGCACACGCCGTTAGTCGCGAGCAGAGGAAGGTTGAGCGACCGGGCGATCGCGATGGCGGCACGGTTGCGCGTTTCTTCTTCTCGATGGAAATGGCGCTGCAACTCGATATACACATTGCCGCGGCCGAAAATGTCAATCAGTTGTTCGACTTGCTTGCGAGCTTCTTCAATGCCATTGTGCTGCAAAGCCGCGGCCAGCGGCCCGTCCGCGGTGCCTGTCAGGCAGACAAGGCCCTGGGCATGTTCTTCCAACTCTTCCTTCTGGACTGCACCTTCACCCTTTTTTGCACGCAACTTCATTTTGGTGATCAATCGACAGAGGTTTTGATAGCCAGCGCGGGAGGAAACAAGGAGAGGAAGACGAAATTTATCATGTAGTGAACATGCGGTGACTTCCGCGCCGATGTGCGCCTTGAGCTCTAACTTTTTCGCCGCCATATGAAAACGGGGCGCACCGTAGACTCCGTCAGTGTCGAGCAACGCCATGGCAGGCATATGGAGCCGGGCACAGCCCGACATCAACTCCTCAGGCAAGGAAGATCCTTCGAGGAAACTGAAAGCAGAGCGGGCATGAAGTTCGATGTACAAGTTCTCAGTTCCCAGTACCCAGTTCTCAGTGAAAACATCCCGCAGCAAGGGTGAGAAGGTTTTTAACTGAGAACTGGGTACTGAGTACCGAGAACTGATTCTTCAGTCATAGCTCCCTTCCACGAACCAGCTTCCACCGAGCAGATCGTGCACGAGCCGGTAAAGAGCGACACTGTCTGTATTTTGCAAAGCGATGTCCCACTCATCGCGCGCCCAGGCTTCCCGCTCCCACCAGTCGCCGGAACTGCGCCACGGGCCGGCTTTCCAGAGCACAATGCCCTGCACTTCTTTTTTCTTCAGGCACACGACTCGTGCTAATTCTCCGTTCTCCAAAGTGACAGTGGCGCGCAGTAGTGGACGAAACAGGCGAAGAGCAGCGACGGCGGACGTTTCTTCTGCCGCTTTTTGGCGGTTTATTTTCCGAGCTGCTTCGGGCATGAAGCGCCGCATGCGAAAACCTTCGGCATGGTGCGTATCCAGCAACTCCACCGAGCCCACGCGAGGCTCGCCGACCAACCCGGCAATGCGCGCCAGCGTGAGTTCCAGCTTTTCCGGTTCCGGCGATGGAGGCAGAAACAGGCTGCCCTGCGCCGACCGCGGCCGGGCCGGTTCGGCGGCAAGATAAATCTTCAGGATGGGCGCGCCCGGCGGATGCGCGTTCAAGTCCAGTTGCAGCAGCTTGAGAAAAAGTTTGGCATCAAGCATCGGCAGCGGAAGACGAAGAGTCCGGCAGAACTTGTTTTGCCGACCGGAAATAAAATGCTCAGCCGGAGCGTAAGCGTTTAACGCATCGCTTTCGCTTGGAATTCCAAAAGTTTCAAGTTGGGGATCAACTCCCGTTAAATTCTGCAGCGCCAGCGTAAGCCGTAATTCTTGCGTATTCAGAGCCCGCGCGGCCAAGCGCGCACAGATATGATCGAGCAGACGATTCAGCAGGAAGGCCAGCGGCTCCAGCAGCACGATGGGATATTCCAACTCGATGGCTTCTTCAAAAACAGCCGGCGCTTCCACCGGAACCAGTATGCGAGAAGCCGTGCCCCGTGCCAGTTGCTGCAGGCGCAAGCCTTCCTGTCCCAGGCGCTCGCTCAGCGCGATTTCTGGTAGCGCCGCCAGCGAGCGTAGATCGCGAATGCCCCAGCGCTTGAGAGTTGCGAGCAGATAATCTGATTTTTCTTGTTGCCCCTCTTCCTTCTTCTTTCCTTCACGATCTTCACTTTCATCCCGACCGGCAAACAAAACTTCCACCGGCAGAGATCCCAGCGACTCGGCTTCTTGTCGAGATGGAATCACAGTCACCCCGGAAAAGCCGCGGGCCGCGAGCACAGCAGCATCGGGATTCGAGGCTACAGCGACATTCGCCTCGAGTCCGAGATCGGCGGCGCGGCGAAAAAGATTACAGCTAATTTCCGATGGCGATCCCAAAAGCGACTCCATACCTTCGAGATCCACCAGAGCAGTGTCGGCGGCAGCATCTTCCACGCGCGGCGAGAAAGACTGCGCACAATCCAACAGCGCGGCATGCGCCACGGATTCCTGTAACAGAGAACGCGGGCGCAGCGTTAATTCCGAACAAAGTTCCGCCTGGGCTTTCGTCATTCCTGGCATGATGCCCGCGCGGCTTGCACTTTCATTCACGGCAAAAATTTTTTCCAACGGAGGCTTGCCTTCGAAAATAGCCATGGCCCGCGCGCGCAACTCCGGCTCGGCGCGAAATACCGCGGCCACGGGAAAATTCGGCACGAAGATGCAGGCAAACGGCATAACGAGATTGAGTCATTGAGTGATTGAGTCATTTGGTCATTGAAACCCAATCGCTCAATGACTCAATCTCTGAATGATTCAATTCCTTCATCCCGCCCAGGCAGTCTTGCTGGCGAATGTGATCTCAGCGGGACGAACTGGTTTGCGATCCAGCCGCGATCGCACCAACTCCGCCTTCATTTCCAGTCCAGTCAGCAATTGCGCGTGGGTGGGAGATAGAAATTGAAAATGCTCAGGCTGCTCGCCTGCTCGATTTCCCGACTCTCCCATCTTTATCAATCCCAGCTTTACCAATAAAGAAGAGCAGCTTCCGGCGATGGACTGCCGCTCCACTGCCAGCAGCACGGTCGGCGTATGCTCCACGGCGCGGCGGAAACGGAACCACGTCGTCAGCGGGATGCGGCGTGCGGCTTGCTCCGGCAGATCGCCAAGATCGAGGGCGATCAATCCGAAGCCTCCGCTTTCAAGCAGCAGGTCGGTAGCACGCAGAAGTTGTTCCAGGCTCTTCTCTGGTGAATTCTCCCCGCAACGCACCCACAACAGCCGATCCAACTCGACTCCCGCAGCGGCGGCCAACTGCGGATCAAGAGCATCACTGGCGTCCACCAGCGCACAGCATTCTCCGCGCCGCGTGGCAGCAGCCAGTGCGGCCAGCAGCAAAGTGGTGCGGCCGGAAGATGCCGGGCCGCAAATTTCCGTCAAGCAACCACGCGGCAGACCTCCGGTAAGAACATCCATCGCGACGATACCGCTGGATACCATTTCCGGCGCAGGCCGCACTGCCAATCGCGAGGCTGGAGTAATGCCGGCGAGCCTCGCATCTTTAGAAGAAAAGACGGAAGTAGGAAAAACGGAAGTGGATAAGACTCGCTGCGGTGGTCGACCCTCGGCGCAAACCTCTGCCGCGGAAGGCTGCGCGCAATCTTCGGTGCCTTCTTCAATAAAAACAAAAGGACGGCCCTGGGCCGCCGAAGTGGAAACCACTGCGGAAGACATAGATCCTCGGGAAAATTTCAGGGAACGCCGGAGCGGGAAAGCCCGGAGGCAGTTTCGCTTTTTATTCGCCTTTTAGAATTGTGCGCCCGGGGGCAGAGCTTGTCAAGCAGGTTCAGAAAGAAATAAGCAAATAGGTCCACCGATTGGCGCCAACACGTATTTCGACCGCAACTTATTGTGGAGGGCATATCTTCCTAATTATTACAGCCGCTTAAGGATTGCTGCCCGCGGGCCGATGGAGTTCCTGCTGGACCGAAGGCGGAAGATTGTCCAGGTGATTGAGAAAAGTGACAACTTGCCAGATCTCACTATCGGCCATGATATTCCCCCACGCCGGCATGGCTGATCGGCGCACTCCGTTCTTGACGAGGTAAAAATCCTGGTCTTCGGGCAAGCGGGGATGCGCCTGCATGAACTGCGGCGCTCGTGGATTGAAGGACGCTCCGTAATCACTCACCGGATTGTCTGGTCGGCCATGGCAGTCGGCGCACTTGTCGCGATACAAGCGGGCGCCATCGAGCAGGTTGGCCTCCGTAGGCGCAATCGGATTCCGCTGATCTGGCGCATGGCGTGCGGCTGAAGCATTCAAGGCGGTGGTAGAGAGCTGAGATTCGAGCCAAGATGGTGGAAGATTCGCGCGCAGGTCCGCATAGCCGAGTCTCAGGTAAAGCCAGCCGCCGAACGTGAATACGATCAACGTCGCGACAATTCCGGCCACGAAGTTTTTCATCCTGTCCTCCCCTGGTCGCATTATGCACCTTTTCTCCAGTGCACAACTGCAAAGGGAGTCAACTAGTCCGTGTTCTGCTTACCTTGCCATCCATCCCCCGTCTAAGCCAAACAGCGCAGCGGCCAGGCGCAGGTGCCCATCTACGTGCTCGATCAGGATTGCGACTGAATGACTGCGACTGAAATGATTGCGACTGAATTCGCTGTTCGATTCCCACCCGAGAACAGGAGCTTCCATGCACAAAATTCGTCTGCTTGTTTTGTTATCCGGCCTATTGGCGTTGGCCAGTCTCTGCCAAGCCCAGGGCATAATGCTCGACTTGCCGCTGCAGAGCCAGCATGCCGTGATCACGCAGCGCCTTGGCCTCACCGACATCACCATCAACTATCATCGCCCGCTGGTAAATGACCGCCAGGTCTGGGGCAAACTCGTACCTTACGGACAGGTCTGGCGCGCCGGAGCCAACGAAAATACCACCGTCACGTTCACCGACCCAGTCACGATTGAAGGCCAGCCGCTCGACAAAGGAACCTACGGCCTGCACATGATCCCCGGCGAGAATCAGTGGACCATAATCTTCTCGAAGATGTCTACCGCATGGGGAAGTTTCAGCTACAAGCAGGATGAAGACGCGCTGCGGGTCACGGTAAAGCCGCAGGCGGCCGAATTGCACGATGCCCTGACCTACGACTTTGACGATCTCAAACCTGACTCCACGGTAGTCACTCTACGCTGGGAAAAGGTTGCCGTGCCCTTCAAAGTTGCGGTAAAGGTAGACGACGTCGTCGAAGCCAGCATTAACCGGCAAATACGCGGGCTCAATCAATATTACTGGGAGAGCTGGGACGAAGCCGCCAACTACTACCTCACCAATAAAATCAATCTCGACGAGGCGCTGAAAGATGAAGACCAGTCTATCCGGGTCGAAGAACGCTACGACAACCTGCATACCAAGTCGCAGATTCTCGA
This sequence comes from uncultured Acidobacteriaceae bacterium, assembly GCA_963786075.1. Taxonomy (GTDB): domain Bacteria; phylum Acidobacteriota; class Terriglobia; order Terriglobales; family Acidobacteriaceae; genus Sulfotelmatobacter. Next base: position 230,926 of record CAWAYA010000024.1, read on the forward strand.
GGCCATGGGCCGCAAAGATGACGCCGCCACTTTCCTCAATAAAGCGCTGGAGAAAGCCAGCGCCCAGCAACTCTATTTCTACGGCCGCCAGCTTCAGGGTCAGAAGAAACAGGAAGAGGCATTCGCTCTCTACCTCTCAAACGCGAAAAAGTTTCCCGACTTTTGGATATCGCACGTCGGTCTGGCCCGCGTTTATAGCGGTCAGGGCGAATTCGACAAAGCCGTCAAAGAGTTGCAGACCGCTCTTGCGGGTGTGCCGGATGACGCCAACCGGTCGAACCTGGAGAAATACATAAAACGCGCGCAGTCTAAAGAGGACTTCAACCACTAACCGCAACCAAAGACAAGAACGTTGTCAGAAAAATGGGCCAGCCCGAGAGCTGGCCCATCTCATTTACAAGATGGTTCAGTTCTCCCCTCACCACACCCGGCAAGCGTTCACCCGCACCATCTTTTGTCCAGCCTTGCAACCAAAAGCCTGGGCAAATTCGGACATATTCGAAACCACGTTATCGACGCGGAAAATAGGCATCGAGTGCGGATCGGTGGTAACGATCAGGCGCGCCACCTCCGGCCTCACGTTGGCACACCACGAGTAAGCGTAGGAGAGGAAGAAGCGCTGGCGATAGGTCCAGCCGTCCGGACCTTGGTCGTCGAGCGACTTGCCTTCCTTTTTGAGCGCGTCTTCGAGCGCAAAAAACGCAAGATGGATGCCGCCGTTGTCCGCCGTGTCCTCGCCCTGGGTGAGCAAGCCATTCTGTTTGACCCCGGGGCCAGCGTCAGGAACCTCTTCCGTGTACTCATCGGCAATGCACTTGCCGCGTTCGTCGTATTGCTTGGCGTCCTCCGCGGTCCACCAGTCGCGTAAATTTCCGTGCGCATCGAACTTGCGCCCCTGATCGTCGAATCCGTGCGTGAGTTCGTGCCCGATAACCACGCCGATGGCGCCGTAATTCACAGAATCATCCATATCCTTCTCGAAGAACGGCGGCTGCAGAATGCCAGCGGGAAAGTTAATGGTGTTCAACTGCGGATCGTAATACGCGTTGATGGTAGGCGGCGTCATGTTCCACTCGCTGCGGTCCACGGGCTTGCCGATCTTGGCGACCCAGCGCTCGAATTCGAACGCCGAGGCCTGTTCTACGTTGCCCAGGTAACTGTCGCGCGTAATCTTTACGCTCGAGTAATCGCGCCAGTGCGAAGGGTATCCAATCTTGTCTTCGATTCCCTTCAGCTTAACGATGGCCTGTTCCTTGGTGGCAGGCGTCATCCAGGTCACGCTTTCAATGTCGTCATGCATGGCTCGCTCAATGGCATGCACCATTTCAATAGTGCGCGCCTTGCTCTCGGGCGGGAAAGCGCGGTCCACGTAAGCCTGCCCGAGCGCCTCACCCAAATCACGGTCGGCGGACCGAGTGCAACGCCGCCAGCGCGGCAGCATCTGCTGCTGACCGGCTAGCGTGTGCGCAAAGAAATCGAAATTCTCGTCAACCATTGCCTTGTTCAAATAGGGCGCGGCCCGGTGAATCACCTGCCAGCGCATGTAGATCTTCCACTGCTCGAGCGGACGCTCCTCCAGAAGTTTTCCCTCAGCGCGGAAAAAATCTGGCGCGCTGACAATGTAATGATCGCTGGCCGGAGCTTGTACGGCCTTGAGGTAAGCATCCCAATCCATGGAAGGCGTCAGCTCGCGAATCTGGGCCAGGCTCATCTTGTTGTTAACGTTTTTCGGATCGCGGCGCTTAATGTTATCCATCTGCGCCTTGGCCAGCGCAGTTTCCAGTCCAATTACGGTGCCGGCGTCGCCGCTGGCTTGCGCCTCCGTTTCCCCCGCCAACACGAACATCTTTTGCATATGCAGACGGTATTTCTTGAGAGTCTCCTCCGACTTCGCGTCAGTCTTGATGTAGTAATCACGGTTGGGAAGAGTTAAGCCGCCCTGATCAATCTGCGCCACCACCATGGAGGCGTCGTCATAGTCCTGTTGACCGGTGAAGCCGAAAAATGGCGCGTTCGTCTGATTGTCGGACTGCTCCCAGGCGCCAGGAAATATGTGATGCAGGTGGGCGATTTCAAGCGTAATTTCCTTCTTGGACTTGAGTGCGTCAATGCGCTCCAGTTCCGGCTGCAGGGGCTTCAAACCGGCTGCCTCGATGCCACTTTCATCCATGCAGGCCGCCCAATAGTCGCCGATCTTCTGCTGTACCGCGCTGCGGGCCGGATCGTTCTTGCTGCTCGCTTCGAGAGTCTCGCGCAGCACGTTCTCGTTCCAGAGTTCCAGGCTGCTCCCCGTGCTCCAGTACACCTGGTCGGCCGGAATCGGATTAGCTGTGAGCCACTTGTCGCAGGCGTACTTGTAGAAATCGTCGCAAGGGCTCAGGCTCCGGTCGACCAGATTAGGATCAAAATGTTCGAGCTGCGGAGCCGTTGATTCCGCCGCCGCGCCAGCAATTTCGCCAGGCGCGGCCTTAGGCACTGCATTTTGCCCGAGCAGAGCCAGGGGCAACGTCAACAGCAACATAAGACTCAATATGACTCTGGAAATAAACATTTGGCCTCTCCGGAAGTATTCGAGATTGGATTAGGAGCGGTGGCTCCCTGAAAAGTACGCACATGGGAAGATGAAAGTTCCGCGCAGCGCCGGAACGAAGCGGCAAACTCCGCGCGTTTGCAAACCAAACATAATATATGACGCGCGACCACTGGCGCAGTTAGCGGAGGCGCTTAACGACTATCCCGTGTTGTGCAGTCCCGCAGCGATCCCGTTGATGGTCGCGGCTAGAGGATATTCGAGGTTCCCGAGATCTTGCCCCTGCTGCTTGCGCCGCAAAAGCTCCACTTGGATCAGGCTCATGGGATCCACATAGGGATTGCGCAGATGAATGGATCGCGCCAGCACCCGGTTGCGCGCCAGCAACTCCCGTTGACCGGAGATGCGCAAAATCATCTGCCGCGACCGCAGAAACTCCGTTTCCAGCATGGCGAAGACGCGCTTACGCAACGCTGCATCCTTCACCAGCCCGGAATAAACGCGGGCAATGTGGAGATCAGCCTTGGCCATGCCGAGCTCGACGTTGTGCATCAACTCCGAAAAAAGAGTGAAATGTTTTACCATCTGCCGCAACAGCTGCTCATGTCCTCTTCCCTTCCCAGCAAAGCTCTGCAATCCCTGTCCTACTCCATACCACGCCGGCACAGCATGGCGGCTTTGCATCCATCCGAACACCCACGGAATGGCGCGCAGATCTTCCAAACGGCGGCCCTTGGTTCGGCGCGATGGCCGCGAGCCAATGCGTGCTGCATCCAGTTCCCCGACCGGCGTGGCTTGCTCGAAGTATTCCAGCAAGTCGGCATTCTCGGCGATATCGCGGCGATAGACGCGATGGGCTTCTGCCGACATTTCCTCCATCGCTTCTTCCCAGCGCGCCTGATCCTTTGGCTGCGCGCCCGAGCGCGTGAACGCTTCCAGGCTCGCGGCAATCATCAGTTCCAGATTCCATTCGGCAAGCACAGCGTCGGCGTACTTCCAATTGAGAACTTCTCCTTGCTCGGTGATGCGGATGCATCCTGTAAAACATCCTTCGGGCTGCGCCAGGATTGCCGCATGCGTCGGCCCGCCTCCGCGCCCGACCGTGCCGCCGCGACCGTGGAACAGTCGCAGTTTCACTCCGCATTCTCGCGCCACGCCATGTAGATCACGATGCGCCTTGTGCAGCTCCCACGTGCTGGTCAGCATTCCTCCATCTTTATTGGAGTCGGAGTAGCCCAGCATCACTTCCTGCCATCGTCCCCAGGAATCGAGCAGCGGCGCATAATCAGGATGCCGCCACAAGCGTCGCATCGCGCCGCCCGCCGCGCGCAGAGAATCGATCGACTCAAACAGCGGCACCGGCATCAGGCCGGAGTCGCGATCGCCAGAACTACGATCGCGCGAGTCACGATCCCCCGAGTCACGTTCACCGGAACCAGCCAGACGCACCCCGCAAGCCTTCGCCAGGCGGACCAGGTTGAGCACGTCGTCTTCAGACTCCGCCCCGCTGATGATGTACTGTCGGATCGATTGCGAGGGATAAACCTGCTTGAGCCGCTGGATCGTGCGAAGAGTCTCGATTAACTCCCGAGTCTGCGAAGAAAATTCGCTGCTCTCGGAAAAAGCAGCGCCTGCGGCCAGGGCCGGAGCTGTCTTCTGCAAATCGGTCTTTCTCAGTTTGGTCTTTCTTAGTTCGGCGCTTCCCGTCGGAATCTTGCTGAGGTCAATCGTTCTTGCGCCGATCTCCTGTAGAACTTCAGCGTGCACCCGCGCATGCTGCCGGATATCGAGCACCTGAAGATGGAAGCCGAACGTTCGAACTTGTCGCAGCAGTGGATCGACATAAGCCTCCGCCAGCCGTTGCCCGCGATTCCCCATCAGACTCGACCGAAGGATGACCAGATCGGATTCGAACTCCGCCGCGTCCTTATACGAACCCTGAACGTCCGCACCCTCGCGGCTGCGCTGCAATCGGTAAACCACGTAGGAAAGAAAACGGCGATAAAGCTCAGTCGTGTTGTCCGGCCCCCAGCGCATCGCGGCTCCGGGCAGCGATCCTTTATATTGCGCCAGCCGCGACGCAATCTTCGCCGAAACGCCCGTCTGGCGGACCGACGAACTCAGGCAATCGCTCAAGAACTCCACATCGCGGATATATTCGCGGAGAATCATGGTTCGCGCCTGCTCCAGGGCATCTTTCACGCATTCCGGCTTGACCAGCGGATTGCCATCACGGTCGCCGCCGATCCACGATCCAAAACTCAGCAGGTTCGGCAACTTGGCCACGTCGAGAGCGATGCCATAAATGTCGCGCATCGATTCCGCCACTTCAGCGTAAATACGGGGCAGCGTTTCAAACAGCGAGAGCCGGAAATAACGCAGACCCATGCGGATCTCGTCATCCACGGTCGGCTTGGTCTGCCGGACTTCGTCCGTCTGCCAGAGCGAAATAATTTCGGCGTGGATCGCCTGTTCGCATCGCAAAGCCTCGGCGTCAGTAAGGGGCAGACGGTCCAGCCGCTCGAGCTGTTCAGCTATGCGCCGTCGTTTCAGCAGGACAGTTTGCCGAGCCACTTCCGTGGGATGAGCCGTGAATACAGGAGTCACCATTACCTGCCGAAGCGCCGTCAGCGCCGCTTCAGCGGAGATCCCGGCTTTCTTCATGCGCAACAAAGTCCCGCGAAACGATCCCGGTAGTGTCGCCCTGTGCTGCTCCAGTTGGCGGGCTCGACGGCGGCGTTTGCGATGGTTGGTCTCGGCTAGATTAGTGAGCTCAAAATAAATTGCAAAAGCTTTGGTGACTTGATAAGCGCGGGTCAGATCCATTTTCGAAATCGTCGCCTCAGCGCGAGCCATGAGTTCATCCGCCGAATTACCGCCGCGGCCCCGCTCGCGATGCTGAATCATCAGCCTCCGCAACTCTTCGACGGCAGCGAACAACTCCTTGCCCGCCTGCTCCACCAGAACTCGCCCCAGCAACGCGCCAAGCGACCGCACATCCCGCCGCAGCGAGCGATCCTTGGCGGAATCGTCAGACCGCGCCGTAAGTTCCGACAAACGGGCCTTTTGCTCATCCGCATTCCACAGCGGTTTAGATCGGCTCATGAGGGTGGAGGTTTAAGACGTGATCAGAAAGGATAAATCAAAAGGCAGTTCTCAGTTCTCAGTGCTCAGTTCTCAGTTCTCAGTTCTCAGTTCTCAGTTCTCAGTTCTCAGTTCTCAGTTCTCAGCAAAGGCAAAACCCATCACGACCAACTGTCAACTTCAAGCTGCGGAGTTAATGGACGCGATCAACCCGTTGAGTACCTTTCCTAGTTCGGCTGCCTTGTCGAGCAAGGGTTGGGTTTGCTGCGGATTCAGATAACCGAGGTTGTGAGCAATCGCCAGCTGAGTTTCAACTTCCACCAAGGAGCCTCGCGCGTGGCTAAGGAAGTGACGAAACTCTTTCTGGGAAAAGTGGGCCTGGCCTTCCGCGATATTGCTGGGCACAGAAACGGCGGCCCTTCGTAGTTGGTTGGTCAATCCGTACAACTCATCTCGTGGAAACTCCCGGGTAGCCCGATAAATGTCTGTCACCAAGTCCATAGCCTTGCGCCACGCAATCAGGTCTTTATAAGACTCGCCCATGTGAAACCCCCGAAGAGATCTTCACACCCCAGCCTTGCAATGGCTGTGACATCTGAACACCAAAATCCTCGGATGCTGTGAATCCCAAATTGGGCAGATGCATCACTGCGGAGAACTGAGAACTGAGAACTGAGAACTGAGAACTGAGAACTGGTTTTACTTCGGCGATTCGAAGCGATACCCGATGCCGCGCAGTGTTTTCAAATACCGCGGGTGGCGCGGATCGAGCTCGATTTTTTCCCGTAGCCGCCGCACGTAGACATCGATCGAGCGCGGCGTCACAAAGGGAGTCTCTTTCCACACTGCGTCCAGCAACTGGTCGCGCGTGAGCACGCGCCCGCAATGGGAGGCCAGATACTCGAGCAAGCGAAATTCGCGCACTGTGGTAAGAACCGCCCTTCCCTCCACCTGCACCGTCATCGAAGAAGCGTCGATTTCAAGATCGCCCAGGCGAAGCACTTCCGGCTTTACCAGAGGCTGGCGCAATCCGCGGAGCACGCTGCGCACTCGGGCCACGAGTTCACGCGGGCTGAAGGGCTTGGTGATGTAATCGTCTCCGCCCAGTTCAAGCCCTTTCACCCGGTCGGCTTCGGCCGTCTTGGCGGTCAGAAAAATCACCGGCGTCGAGGAAAGCGTAGGAGTCTGCCGTATCTGACGGCAAAGATCAAAACCATCGGCGCCCGGAAGCATCACGTCCAGAAGGAAGAGTGACGGCATCTCTCGCAAAGCTTCAGAAACTACGGACCCACCGCTGACAAAACTTTGCACGTCAAAGCCAGCCGCCTGCAGGTTATGAGAGATCAGCCGCGCAATGTCCTCCTCATCTTCAACCACGAAGATGAGGCTTCGAGACACGGCCGCGACGCCCGCATCACCGCGCGGTTCAAAAGATTCCATGGGAGAGTGCATCGTCACCTGCAGCGGCTTGACCCACAGTCAAAGGTCGAATCAGCGCCGGATTCTGCAATGAATGTATTTTGGAATTGTTGCGAGAATGTTTCCCACGTGTTAACGAATGATGAATTTCAAAAGGCAGTGATCAGTGGCCAGTGGTCAGTGGCCAGAAAACACCAAACCTCCACCGACGAAGTTGGCAGAAAGAACTGGCCACTGAACACTGATCACTGGCCACTGCTTCTAAGTTGCTGCTCGCTTCTTCGGCGCATGCCGCAGGCTACGGCCTTCGATAAGGCTATAAAGATCTTCAGCCAGATTCGTAGTGTGATCCCCGGCGCGCTCCAAAGCCTGCGCCATCAGAAGCACATCGAAGCTTGAAGGATTACTGTCCAACGCATGTTCGGTCAGATGCTTCTGGAACAGAGCATGACAGACCCGGTCGATGTCCTTATCCATCTGCAGCACCTTGCGGGCGCACTCCAGATCAAGATCGACAAATCCGCGGTACACCAGGTCGAGCATTTCGCGTAAGCTTGCCGACATCTCCACCAGCTGGCGCACGTCGGAAGCCGCCATCTTCGTTGTCCTCGACTGCACCCGCATGGCCACGCTCATCATCAGATCGCCTATGCGCTCCAGGTCGGTGGTGCACTTCAAACTGGTCAGCAACTGGCGCGCTCGCGTTTCGTTCACCCGCGTAATCGCTGCCGGCAGCCGCTCATCGATGTAGCGTTCGATAATGTCGAGTTCCTGCTCACACTCCTTGATGGCGAGGAAAGCCATGCGCGAAGAATGAGTCAGCAGGTCGCGCACGTTAAACGCCGCGTCACGGGCAATGAGGAAGGCTTTCAGCGCGGTACGCGCCAGATCGTCAAGCGATCCCGACCCTTTCCCACGGGATTTTCTGCCGCCTTCCTGATTCTGAGCAGGCACCGCGTCAGCAGAGTCGGGGGGGTTCGGGGCCTCACTCGTGATCCGCGAGATTGCTGCTTTGCGGGGCATATTTCAAGCGGTTGACCACAGTTCGATCACCGCTAAGACAAGTATCTCACTATCAACTCAGCGGCAGTCTAATTGATAAATGTGAAAGGACCATGAATACGGGTTGCAGATCGCCGCGGATGCCGATTAAAGTGTGAGGCTGCACCAACCATGGAACTGCTCGAACACTTGCGGCGTCAGTTTGCTTACGATGAGTGGGCGAACCGCGAAGTACTCGCCGGCCTGAAGGCAAGCGCTAGTCCGCAGCTGCGGTCACGTCAGCTTCTGGCCCACGTTCTCTCTGCAGAGCGGCTGTGGCTGGAGCGCCTCAGGAAACAACCGCAAAGCCTGCCCGTGTGGGCGGATTTCACCCTCGACCAATGTGAAGAGCAAATCGCCGACGTCGCTCGGCTATGGCGCGACTTCCTCAGCCAGCTTCCACCGGTTGGACTCATGGAGACAGTCGTCTACAAGAACACCAAAGGCGAGCCGTGGACCAGCACCGTGGAAGACATCGTCACCCACGTCCTGCTGCACTCCGCATATCATCGCGGTCAGATCGCCACCCTGGTGCGCGCAAGCGGCGAACAACCCGCCTATACGGATTTCATCCACGCCGTGCGCCAGGGTTTGGTCGAGTAACTGTCGAATAATTATGGATGGAATGGATTTCATCGACTTCTGTACGGCAAGGAACATAGGAATACATCCATGGAAAGTCGGCCGGTCTACATCTTGACGGTTGTTCAAATCGTTGCTGTTGTCGCCGTTCTCTGGATCGTGTTTTCCATCCGCGGCGCCTGGGACTTGCAACGTGTCATCGGCACAGCCTTGATGCTCGTCGGCGTTGGCGGGATCGCCACTGCGCGCTACTACCTGGGCAAGTCTTTTGCCATCAAACCAGAAGCTCACCAGTTGGTGACGCGTGGAATTTATTCGAAGATTCGCAATCCGATTTATGTTTTCGGCATAGTCATGCTTGCGGGATTTGTGCTTGTCCTGCACCGGCCTATGCTTTGGCTGCTGGTTGTGGCTGTGATTATCATGCAGACAGTGCGCGCTCGCCGCGAAGCCAAGGTTCTCGAAGCTGCGTTTGGTGATGCCTACCGCGAATACCGCCGCAAGACCTGGTTCTAGAAGAACTGGTTCTGAAAAAACCGGTTTTAAGAATCTGGTTCTAAACATCTGGCCCTGAAATCCGTCGTCGAAAAAAAGTGCGGTAATATCACTGGAATGAAAAAACTGTCCGCCCTTGTTCTGCTTGCGATTTGCGCCGCCATTCTGCTGGGCGCATCGGGCGAACCAGGGTTGCCTCCGATGCCCGCCGCGGTTTCAGGCAATGCGGTCGCCAGCCTCAAACGCGGCTTCGAACTTTTTTCCATGATGGGAGTTGGTCCCCGCAAAACCTGGGATGACATCACCAACCAGGTCTATGTGATGTCGCTCTCGAGCGCCAAGTGGCATCTGGGCCGCCCGGTGCCCGGGGTTGCCGGCCGTCTGGGTGCATCGGCGGCTGGGGCCAAGGGGCAAATTGTTCTTATGGGCGGATATGTGGTCGATGCCCGAGGCGAAGAGATCATAGTTCCCGATGTGAATGTTTATATCGAGGAACGGAACTGGCATCGCGGCCAAGATATTCCCGTCCCTGTGGACCGCGCGGCCGTGGGCGTGACGCATGACCGCTTCGTCTACCTGATCGGCGGACGATCGGCAAAAGGCCCAGTCAACAATGTGCAGGTTTACGATGTCGAAAAAAATTCCTGGGCTCAGGCCACGCCTTTCCCCGGCACGCCCGTATTCGGCCTCGCCGGCGGTATTGCCGGCGAGACCATCGTGATCGTAGATGGGGCCAAGCCGGGCCCGGCGGGCGGTCCGCGTTACGTGGCTTCCGATGAGTGCTGGCTCGGTAAGATCGACAAGAAAGATCCAATCAAAATTGAATGGAGCAAACTGCCGCCGCATCCCGGTCCGGCGCGCTTCGCCATCGCCGGCGGCGGATCGGAACACGAGCACCAGATTTTCTTTTCTGGAGGCACCGCCACTCCTCACGATTACAAAGGCGTCGCCTACGACGGCGAACCCAGCGAAGCATCCACCTTCACTTTCGCCTACGATCTGCACCACGGCCGTTGGGAAACCATCAGCGAAGACACCGACGATCCCCGCGCCGACAGTCACCTTCTCGAGACCATGATCGGGCCGGTGCTCCTGGGCGGGATGGCAAAGGATCTGGCCGTCACCGCGCAAGTAACACTGCTGCCGAAAAAGTGAGCGGGGAGCTTACCGCAAAATAAAAGTTGGGCGGCGACGGCTACGGTGAAGCGGAATCGCTCGGTCTGAGCCGGAAAATGGGATATCCCCCCTCCCCCCTCAATCTTTGGAATCATCGTGTTAGACATGAAACTCCCCGCAAAATCCGGATGTCAAAGAACTTAGATACTAAAATCTTTGAAACAAAGGACTTAGAACGCGACGACTTGCTGTGTAGCAGACTGTCACGGCCTCGACCATCATCGCCGATTTGAATTTGCGGGACAAGGTTAGATGTCACACGGGGCTTGTGGAAATGTTTCAAGGGTTTGCGCCCACGCCTCGAAAGGATGGGCCACCCCGTCACCCGCGTAAAAGAGATACTTCCATCGCAGCTGGGAGTCGCCAAATTTTTATTGGAACTCGAGCAGCACAATCTCGGGATTCGATCCCAGCCGCAGCGGCGGTCCCCAGGTTCCGGCTCCGCTCGAAGTGAAAACCTGCATTTTTCCGATCCGGCTTAAGCCATACACGAACTGCCGGTAAATCCGCCGCGCCATCCAACTCCAAGGCAAGAACTGGCCAAGGTGCGTATGCCCGGATAGCTGCAGGGAAACCCCGGCCGCCTCCGCGATCTCGGGATGGTCGGGCGCATGCGTCAGCAAAATGCTTGCGCGGTCGCGATCCACTCCGATGTCGTGCAGCACCGTAGCAAGCTGCCCGTTCTGTCTCGCGTTCCGGTACGGAATGCCGATAATCTGCAAACCGTCTACTTCCACCTTCTCATTGCTGAGCACGCGCACGCCGGCTGCGGTAATGGCATTCAGATATTTACTGTCGTCCCCGAATTGTTCATGATTTCCCGCGACGAAATAGACGCCCTGAGGCGCCAGGAGTTCGTTCAATGGCTCCGCTGCTCGCCCCGCATCGATCGCCGTCCCATCATACAAATCACCCGCGACAAAGATCGCGTCTGGTTTTTCCAGCAGGATCTTCGCCACCAGGCGCCGCAGAAAACTGCCGTTTCGCACGTGGCCAAGGTGCACATCGCTGATCAGCGCCGCGGTTCGCCCGCGCCATGCGGCGGGCAAGTTCGCGAGCCGCACCGTGGTTCGCGTGATCCGCGTCCAGCCTGCGTTGAAAACCCCGTAGAGTCCGGCTATTGCCGCAATCCCGAACAGCAGCTCCACGGTCCGATGAAAGTTCAGGTTCAGCCCCGCCAGCCGTGCGATTCCGAAAATAATCCAGGAGGAAACTGCGGCGAGAAACAGGAAGCTCACCAAGCCCATCCAAACCGCAGCCGCCCTGTAAAACGCGCGCAGGGCAGCGTTGGTATAGCGAAAGGCAAGCAGTGAGGCGGTAATGAAGCTCACCGACAAAAGCCCGAGGACGAGTTTGATCCAGAAGGCGCCGCGGGTTTCGTTGCCTGCGGGCGAAAAAGTCCACGTCTCATAGAGGAGATAATGGGTCAAGAAAAGAACAGACTGAATCACCACGATAAAACTGATTAATTCTCTTCGTACATGCATGGTGCATTAGATTCCCGAGCCTGGCATTCGGATTGTTGACATAACCTCCCCGTCTTGACTGGCGGGCGGCCCGCCCTTCCGTGTCGCTTTTTCGCTCTTCCCGTTCCAGAACTCTGGGTGCCCCGTCCTTGCGTTCTTTGCAAGGGCGGGTACGATGCTGCCTGTACTATGAGTTTGTTATGCCCAGCGGCCTACATCGGACCTACGGCGCTCATCACCTGCACTTTATCACTTCCTCCTGCTACCGCCGTTTGCCTTTTCTTAGTTCGGCGGGGAGCCGCAACCAGTTCCTCTCGATTCTGGAGCAGACTCGCCAACGCTACCGTTTCGTGGTCGTCGGCTATGTCGTGATGCCGGAACACATTCACCTGCTTGTGACAGAACCCGAAGTTGGCACTCCCTCAACCGTGATGCAGGTGCTGAAGCAGCGCACGGCCCGCGCTTTGTGACCCAAGCGCAAACCGAGCAACCCGCGCCAGCGCCATCTGTTTCCAGTCGAGCCGCAGCGCCGAGCGTTCTGGCAAGCTCGCTCCTACGACTTCAACGTATGGACGACGAAGAAACGCGTGGAGAAGCTCCGGTACATGCATCGCAATCCGGTGAAGCGAGGCTTGGTCGGCGCGCCGGAGCAGTGGCGCTGGAGCAGTTATCGTTTCTATCTTTTGGGCGAAGCTGGGGCGGTGCGGGTGAACGAAGGCTGGACCAAGATTTCGTTCCGCAATCGAGTGGCATAGCTCCGCTGCCGCAGGCGTTCGTGGTACCCGCCCTTCGCAAAAAACGCGAAGGACGGGGCACCCACTGTATCGATAGTGTCAGCAAAACAAAAGCCCGCCACCCGCCTCATGCCTTCGCCCGCCGGATCCCAGCTGAACGGCCTATCTTGCTCTTGCCAGGACCAGCGTGATGTCATCCGGCTGTTCGTTGTCGCCGATCCAGTCGTCGACTGCTGATGTGACCGTCTGGCTGATTTGCACCAGCGGCAGGCGGCGGTTAGCGCTTACCAGGTCGATCAGCCGGTCTTCGCCGAATTCGCCGTAGTCGTTTTCCGGTTCGGTGACGCCGTCGCTGTAGGCCAGAAAGATTTCCCCGGGATGCATCTCGACCGCGCCTTCGTCGTACATCATGTGATCGAACAGCCCGACCACCGTGCCGCCGGTTTCGAGGCGCCGCACCGCGCCGTCTTTCGCAATCAGGATGGGCGGAAGGTGTCCGCCGTTGCTGTAAGTCAGCCGGTGCGATCGCCCGTCGTAAATTCCCAAGAAAAGCGTCGCATACTTTTCCGGCGGAGTGCTCGCGTAAAGCTGGTGATTGAGCAGACTGAGCAACGCCCCTGGAGACACTTCGATGCCCTCAGGCCACGCCGCCATAATTCTGCCCGAGCCCGAAACGGCACCTACGGCGACGGGTTCCCGCACCATTGTTTCGCGCATCTGCGGCAGGCTCTCCACACTGTAAGCGCGCACCGCCGAGTGGATGGTCGCCATGAGCAGCGCCGCAGAAATTCCCTTCCCGCTGATATCGCCGACGGCGAGAATCAGCTTGTGAGAACTGGCCGTAAGGAAGTCGTAGTAGTCGCCGCTCACGGTGCGCGCCGGCCGGCAGAAGCCATGCACCTCGAGCGACTCCAGTTCCGTAACCTGCCGCGGAAATAGTTGCGCCTGCACTTCCTGAGCGATGGCGAGTTCGCCTTCCAGCCGCTGCTTTTCCTTCTGCTCTTGAATCAGCTTCTCGATCGACTCCGTCATCGAATTGAATGACAGCGAGAGTTGCGCCAGCTGGTCCGTGGACTTGACCGGAATGCGATGGCTGAAGTCGCCACGGTCTACATGCTTAGTCGCGTCGTACAGATGCGCTACCGCGCCCGTGACGGTTCGCGTCATGCGGGTGCCGATAATCAGGGCAATCAGTTCAATCACTCCGAAAAAGATGAGGATGGCGAGAAGGGTATACTGCACCATCTGCACGAACTCCCCGAGGGCGGCGAACAGATGGCCGTAAAGCACGGAGGGGCGCGTTCGAACCTGCACCACGACAGATCCTTCGGGCTCGCGTTTTCCGGTTTTCCAATCCAGCACGGGCAGCGGCGCCAGGAAGGGAACCTCGCGGTCCAGTCGGCCCATGGCAGCCGGCAACGTCCCCACGGTAAACGTGGGACTCGGATGTAAATCCACGCGCTGCGGGTTCCTGCGGTCGCTGATTACAATTCCTTCGTTGTTCGTTCCCGTATTCGCGGACGTGATCTGCTGTCCTTCCTCCTGCCGGAATCCCGGGTCTTCCAGCAAAGTGATTTCCCCCAGGTCCGCCGCGATCTTCCCCACTAAAGGCTTATCGAAGGGCTCGCTGGTAACCACGGTGAGTGTCTTCGATCCCGTGGAAAGCTGTGTAACGACGCGCAGATACAGTCCGTCGCGGTCGCGCGTGATTTCGCGCAACTCGCTTTTTGCAAACGTGGGGAATGAGGGAGCAGGCCCTTTCGATTCGTCTGCCAGAGGCAGGAGCTTATCGTCCAGCCAGGCATACATGCGCCGGCGCTTCCAGGCCGCATCGCGCTTCCTCAGCCCGGCCAGAGATTCGGCGGTGGGATTATCCCCGCGTTCCAGACGCGCTGCCAGTTCGTTGCCGACCGCTGCGTTCACCGCCTCCAGACTGCGCAATCGCGCGTTGATTTCCGAAGTGACTACGAACACGGCGAACTGCCCGGCCAGCCCGTACAGTGTGATCAATGTCATCGCTACCAGCAGAACCGCTGGAATTACGCCGATGAAGACGTAAGTCACGATCAGCCGGTTGCGCAGCCGCCACAGGACCTTTCGCTTCAGCCAGCGGAACGCAACAATAAAAAACAGCAAGGCAGCGTCGAAAAGCAGAAACTTGACCCAGCCCGCAAGGCTATCGGCCGCCGCGGGAGCGAACGGCTTCAACACCATCTCAAGAGCGAACAGTCCTATTGCGAAGCCCAGCGAATAAAGAGCGCCGCGCGCGACCCATCCCAGCGGCCATAAGTCGGCGGCCTGCATTCTTGCGCGCAATCTCGAGTAAAACTGCTTCATGATTTTCGCCGCCGGAGCTGCTAAATTTCCGGATACAGATCGAAGAAGGCTTCCAGGCTGGTGCGCAACTGCTTCTCGATCTCTTCTTTGCTGCCTTCGAGCACGTGCATGGTGACGTGCGCCTCGTGTCCGTTCGTGAGCTTCACCGGAGCCTGCCCCACTTCAGCTACATCTTCGGAAGGGAGCAGGCGCATGCCGTAAACCAGTGTCAGATTCGCCATGCCTGAATTCTAATCGAAACCAGTTCTCAGTTCTCAGTGCCGAAACCAGTTCTCAGTTCTCAGTACTCAGTTCTCAGCAGCCCAAGGTTTTAACTGAGAACTGGGAACTGAGAACTGCCTTTGGGTTATCATTCTGCCGTGCTCCCAAAACTCCTTTTCCCCGTCGCTGGCTTGCTGCTAAGTCTTCCTGCCGTTTCTCAGCAGGCTCCCGAGACGCCTTCGACCGAACCGCAAGTAAAAGTGAACATGCTCAACGTTTGCACGCCGTCGGCGGAGGAGCAAAAGGAAATCGCAGCCGCGCTGGCGCGCATCCCGAAACAACCGTTGTTCAGCGATGACTTCGAAATCTCGCACGGCCGCTCCACCTTAACCGAACCTCCAAACTTCCTTCAGCCTGGAAGCGGCGCGAAAATGTCGAATGAACCCTCGGTGGCCAGCTATGTTCGCATTCGCCGTGAATTCGCGGTGCAGGCTCTGTTCGCCAGCGTGCAATACTCTTTCAGCAATGATGGTCAGAACATGATTGAGACTCTGGTGCTGCACGTGCGGGATCCTAAGGACCTGATTCAGGTGTCGATGGAAGATAGCGCATCGGCGATCGGCAGCCCCGAAGCCATGGTCGCCGCCAACACTCCGGCCAATCGAATCCGGCTCGAGCGCTTCGGAAAATCGTCCATCGCGCTGGCGCGTTGCAGCGCTTCGGAAAACGGTCCGGCACCGGACCAGAGCGCCTACGAACCGCTATTTCAAAGCGCCTCCGAAGTGCTCGCCGACTACCGCGGCCTGCTTGCCGTCAAGCGCACGGTGCCTGCGGAACTGGCTCAAATTCCCGGCGCCGGGCCGAAAACGCCAGCAAAACGAAAATCGGCCAAGCCTGCCGCCAAACCGTGAATAGAGTCTCTGGAGAAAGAAGATAATGACGAGGATTCCTCCGCGCGCTCCGCGGCTTGCCCTGAGCATGCGGCACGATGCATCGAAATCTAAACCAAGCAATCTAACGGCTAACCCATCATGAGCGAAACCCGCAACGTCGTCATCATCGGTTCCGGCTGCTCCGGACATACCGCCGCGCTTTACACCGCCCGCGCCAATCTGAAACCTCTGGTGGTCGAGGGCCACGAGCCCGGCGGCCAACTTTCTCTTACCACGCTGGTCGAAAACTTTCCCGGCTTCCCCGATGGCATCATGGGACCGCAACTGGTCGAGAACATGCGCAAGCAGGCAGAACGTTTCGGCGCCGAATACCGCGTGGGGCATCTCACCAGCGTTGATCTCGGCCAGCGTCCGTTCCTGCTTCATCTCGGCAAGCACCAGGTGCACACTAAAGCGCTCATCATCGCGAGCGGCGCTTCCGCCCGGTGGCTGGGCCTGCCGCACGAGCAGCAACTCATCGGCCATGGCGTATCTTCCTGCGCCACTTGCGACGGCTTTTTCTTTTCAGGAAAAGAAATCGTAGTCATCGGCGGCGGCGACTCTGCCATGGAGGAAGCCATCTTCCTCACTCGCTTCGCCACCAAGGTCACGATCATTCACCGCCGCGACAGCTTCCGCGCTTCCAAGATCATGCTGGAGCGCGCGAAACAGAATCCGAAGATCCAGTTCCTCACCGACACTGTCGTCGAAGATGTCCTTGGTCACGACAAGGGGGAGGTCTGCGGCCTCAAGCTGCGCAATGTGAAGACCGGCAAGGTCTGGGACTTCCCCACCAGCGCCCTATTCCTCGGCATCGGGCACGATCCCAACGCAAAAATGTTTGCCGGGCAACTCGACACCGATGCGGACGGCTACCTCAAGACCCACAACTACGTCCTCACCCGTGTCCACGGAGTCTATGCCTGTGGCGACGTGCAGGACCGCCGCTATCGCCAGGCCATCACCGCCGCCGGAACCGGGTGCATGGCTGCCATCGAGGTCGAGAAGTTCCTGGAAGAGCACGCCGGCTGAAGATTCCACGACCCTCGCATCTCGCGGGACCAAGGCCACTTTCGCGCTTTCGTGCGAAATTACCTTGGCCTCATTACCCTAGTAATCTACGACCCAAACTGAATCTCTCTTATTCTGAATGGGAACAAATTCTGAATACGGAATCCCTGCTCCCATGAAAAACCGCATTTCGGTAGGCGTATTTGTTCTGTTGGCATTAATATCGTTCGCTCCCAACCACGCTGCTGCCCAGGAGGTTACCGCCTCCAACCGCAAGATTGCGGTCAAAGTAGTTCCGGAATATCCCGCCCTTGCCCGGTCCATGAAGATCCAAGGCATCGTCCGCGCGGACGTTCTGGTTGCTCCCAATGGCAAGGTAACGTCTGTCGAAGTAAAGGGCGGCCATCCGTTGCTCGCGCAAGCCGCCCAGGACGCGCTGCGCCAGTGGAAGTGGGAGGCCGCTTCTCACGAAACTCACGAGACGGTTGAACTTCACTTCAATCCCTAGCTTCGCCATCCATCTAGCCGCAAAACGCATTTCGCTCGACCGCCGATGGTCGCCGGCAGAGGCTGCGGCACGCCTTCGTTGTGATACAACGTTCTGTGCTCTTTGTCCGTTCATGGCTTCCGGTAGATAATTCTCCAGGTGCGGAATGTTAAGAACTTTCTTCGTCCGTCTGTCCGAAAACCCCTCTTTGCGCAACTTTGCCGAGAGCTCTGCGCTCGGCCGCCGGGTATCTGGTCGCTTCGTCGCCGGCACGGGGATCGCCGACGCCGTCCGCGCCACGCAAGCCGTCAACCGCGCAAGTATGAGCGTCAGCATCGATAACCTCGGCGAAAATGTTGCCAATCCCGAGGAAGCCCGCCACAGCGGCCAGCTTTATCAACAGGTTCTCGACGCCATCGCCGCTAACCAGCTCAACGCCAATATCAGCCTCAAACTGACTCACATGGGGCTCGATGTAGATGAAAGGCTGGCCCGCGAAATCGTCAGCGGACTAGTCGCCAAGGCCGCAGCCATGGACCCTCCTTGCTTTGTGCGAGTCGACATGGAAGGCTCGCCCTACACCCAGCGCACGCTCGACTTCGTCCACGAACTTCACGCCATGCCCGGAAACGCTAACTCCGTTGGCACCGTGATCCAGTCCTACCTGAGGCGCTCCGAGAGCGACATCGAGAAACTGCTGGCGGAGCGCATTCGCATCCGCCTCTGTAAAGGCGCATACAAAGAGCCCGCGGAGATCGCCTTCCCGCTCAAGTCCGACGTTGATGCCAACTACGTCAAGCTGATGAAGATCCTGATGAAAAGCGGCATCTATCACGGGCTGGCCACGCACGATGAGAGCATCATTCAACAAGCCCAGGCCTTTGCCATTCGCGAAAAGATTTCCCGCGACTCGTTCGAGTTCCAGATGCTCTACGGCATCCGCCGCGACCTGCAGCGCAAGCTGGCGCGCGACGGCTGGCGTGTCCGCATCTATATTCCCTTTGGCAGCGAGTGGTATCCCTACTTCATGCGCCGGCTGGGCGAGCGCCCCGCCAACGTCCTGTTCATCGCGAGGAACTTGTTGCGGTCGTGAAGCAGTGGCCAGTGATCAGTAGTCAGTGGTCGGTAAAAACCGCAGCCGGCACTGTGACTGGCCACTGACCACTGGACACTGATCACTGCTCCGGCACTGCGGCTCCATCAGCGCGCGCGTCTGACGCTCCGTAGTTCACCTTGGTCTTCGAGTCGTGCAGAACGGCCTGTCCGCGCCCCATGGCCGTCGAGTATGCGTTCCGCACGTCGAGTTGATGTCCCATCGCAGAAAGTTCTTGCCGCACTTCTGGCGGCACGCGCGACTCGATCACAATGTTGCACCCACGCTGCGGACTTACAGTGAAGCGGGCGTTCTCCATTGCCTCCTGAATATTCATGCCGTAGTCAACCACGTTGGAAACGAATTGCGCGTGAGCCAGCGGCTGGTTCGCTCCTCCCATGATTCCGAAGCCGATGTGTTGATCTCCATGTTCCATGAAGGCCGGGATAATAGTGTGGAACGGCCGCTTGCGCGGAGCCAGCGCGTTCGGCGACGCCGCATCGAGTGAAAACAGCGCACCGCGATCCTGCAGCGCGAATCCCATGCCCTGCACCGCAATGCCCGATCCAAACGCCTCATAGTTGCTCTGAATCAGCGAAACGATGTTGCCCTCCCGATCGACCACCGAAAGATAAGTCGTGTCGCTGAAAGGCGGCGCGCCGGCCGCAACCTCGCAGTTAGCCTTGCGGGGATCGATCAGCTTGGCGCGCTGCCGCGCATATTCTTTCGACAGAATTCCCTTCACCGGAATCTTCGCGAAACGCGGATCGCCGTTGTACCGCCCCAGATCAGCATAGGCCAGCTTCATGGCCTCGATCTTTTTATGCAACTCGACGGCGCTCAGAGGCCCGTCAGGCGACGGAGCAGAAGTCTCCATAATATTCAGCATCTCAAGCGCCGCCATGCCTTGTCCGTTGGGAGGAAGCTCGTAGACCGTCCAGTCGCGATAGGTGGTTGAAATCGGCTCGACCCACTCCGGCGAAAACTCTGCGAGATCATCGGCCGCCATCGTTCCGCCCGCGCTCTGCGACGTGCTCACAATTGCGCGCGCAATCTCACCTTTATAGAACGCATCCGCTCCGCCCTCAGCGACAAGACGCAAAGCCTTGGCTAGATCGTGATTCTGAAAGACCTGCCCGACCACCGGAGGCTTTCCGCCGGGCAGATAGATCCGCCGAGCCTCGGCATCTTGTGACACGGTTTCAGCGGCATCATTCCAATACGACGCAATGATTTCCGGCACGGGATAGCCGTCGTCAGCGTAGAAAATCGCGGACTGAAACAAATCCTTCCACGCCAGCTTTCCAAAGCGTTCGTGCAGCGCATGCCATCCAGCAACCGCACCCGGCACCGTGACCGAGTCAATGCCAAACCTCGGCATAGCGGTCGCGTCCTGTGCTTTCACATGCGCGATGGTCAACCCCCGCGGCGCCCATCCGCTCGCGTTCAGCCCGTACAGCTTGCCGGTTTTCGCCTCCCAGTAAATCGCAAACAGATCTCCGCCCATACCGTTCGTCATGGGCTCCGTCACGCCCAGCATGGCATTGGCGGCAATCGCCGCATCCACGGCAGACCCTCCCCGTTCCAAAATCTTCGCTCCTGCCACGGACGCCTGCACATGGCTCGTGGCCACGATGCCGTAGCGTGTGATCACCATCGAGCGCGCGTTGGATCGGTCTCGTGCCGACATGGACATGGAAGCTGTGAGCAGCAGCACTGCGGCTGCAATGCGAATGGAAATTTTCATGTTATACCTGCAGCCATCAGCTTTCAGCTCTCAGCTTTCGGCAAGAAACTGTTTTCTCTAAGCGATAGCCGAGGGCTGAGAGCTGACAGCTGATAGCTGACAGCCTCCGATCACTTCTTCAACCCCGCCGTAAAGTTCGTAACCACCGTGACGGATTGGCTTACCTGTTGCGCAATCCGGTTGAGCAGAATTTTCTTCCCGTCGGGGGCAACATCGTAGAAAGCTTGCGGCGCGGACCAGTTGCTGACCATGGCCTGTGGCACCCCAAATTGCAGAGCTCCGCCCGCATCCCTCACCGGCACGGCGAAGATATCGAAAGTCGCGTCCAAATAGTAAAGTTCCTTGCCGTCCTTGCTCCATAGTGGCAGTTGTCCAGCATTGGCCGAGACCTGCCACTTGGCCTGCCCGCCGCCAAAGGCCACCACATACACTTCAAACGCACCCGATTCGTCCGACGTGTAGGCGACCCAGCGGCCGTCTGGCGAAAACTTTGCAAAAGCGCCCCGCGCCAACACCATCGACGGTTTGCGCTCTCCCTGGAGCGGGAGGGCCCAAGTCTGGCCTGTCGGACCGCCGCGGTTATAGATCAGATTCTTCCCGTCGCGCGACCAGTCGCTGGGCTCGATCCCCTGGTCATCGGTGAGCAGAAGCTCCTCCGCGCCGCTGCCATCGGAGGGTTTGCGGTAAAGATTGAAGTGACCAGCGCGAGGCGAGGCATAGGCGATCCACTTGCCGTCAGGCGACCAGACTGGGGAAGTGTTCGCCACTGGTCCAAAGGTCAGTCTGGTGCGAACGCCGCGCGCCAAATCGAGCACCCAGATGTCGTTCTCTCCCGCGTCAATCTGAAGAGCGATTCGGTCGCCTTGCGGTGAAACCACCGCCCCTTGCAGCTCTTCGAGCTTGTCAGCCACGGTGCTGATCTCTTTGCCGCTGCGATTCAACCAGACCAGCTGCAGATCGCCCGACGCGCCGCTGCCGAAAACCAGCAGTCCGCCGGTGGAAGCCGAGGCATCCATATGCCAGGTGCTGGGGTCGTTCATGATGCCCTTGGCCAGGTCCTGGGGCTCGCCACTCAGCTTTCCTGAGGCGGGATCGAAGGCTTGCGCCATCAATTGACTGCCGCGCGCGAACAAAAGAAAACCGTCGGCGTAAACGGCGTTCGATTGAGAACGGAACAGAGGACGATTTTCGCGGCCATCGAGCGATGCGTAATAAAGCTCGTTGTTGGCCGACTTCGAGGGATCGTGGTGCAGCGCGAGATAGAGGAAGTGCCTGCCATCGGGAAGAAAGAACGGCCAGCGATGCGATGTGTGGAGCGCCGTATCGATTTTCGTAATCGGAACCGGAGTTCCTCCGTTGATGCTCGCGCGCATCAGCGGATCGCTCGGACTGGGAGAAAACAGAATCACCCCATCCGGTCCCCATGCGCCGCCGCGCCCGAGCGATGCGTCACAAATCACCTGCGCCGAACCGCCATTCAGGTCAATCGTTTTCAGTTTGCTATCGGCGAAAAATCCCAGCGAGCGTCCGTCCGGGGACCAGAAGGGAAAAATCGCGCCCTCAGTGCTGGGCAGCATCCTGGCGTCCAGCAAATTCATCGGGCGAACCCAGAGCGCAGCTTTGCCGTCCGCACCCGTGGCGCTGAAGGCAATTGTGCTCCCGTCCGGCGAAAGCACCGGCGGTCCGGCAGAATCGCCGGTCAGATTCAGCGTGGTCTTCTCCGGAGGATTGATGACGGTGCGGATTGTTTGAGGCTGAACCGGACGACCAATGAAAATCCCAGCGATCAAACCCACGACAATCGCAATCAGAATGCCGACGGCCCACCCACGACGCACGCGTCTGTGCGAGAGTGCGGGCGCCGGTGGCAAGGCCGCAGCATTAGCCACCGACCGATCCGCCGCAATCCACTGCAACTCCAGTTTGACGTCGTGCGCCGACTGATATCGCTCCTCCGGATTCTTCTGCAGGCAGGTCGTCACCACATGCTCGAAGGCCAGTGGAGTATTGGGTTTGATGTCGCTTACCGGCTGTGGTTCCGACTCCAGAATTGAAGAAGCCAGCGAGATCTGACTCTTACCGGCAAACGGGCGCTTCCCCGCCACCATCTCGTAAAGCACTGCGCCAAATGCGAAGATGTCGCTGCGCGCATCCGCGTCTTTGCCCTCAATCTGCTCCGGCGACATGTATTGAATCGTGCCGATGATGCTGCCCGCCGTGGTCAGCGGGCTTAACGGGCTCGGCCCGCTCATCGTGGCCGCCGCAGTGAAGGAAGGCGCGGATCCCGATCCCGTCCCCGCACTCTGCATGCCCAACGGTTTCGCCAATCCAAAGTCCATCAGCTTCGCGCCGCCCGCGGTCAGCATGATGTTCCCCGGCTTCAGGTCGCGATGCACAATGCCGCTGCGGTGCGCCACCGCCAGCGCTTCGGCTACGGCAATTCCAATCTTGTAAACCTCGGCCAGAGGCATCGCGCCTTTGCGCAATCTCTCGGCCAGAGTTTCCCCTTCCAGAAACTCCATTACCAGATAGTCGGTGCCATTCTGCGAGCCGATGTCATAAAGCTGGCAGATGTGAGGATGGTTCAACGAAGAAATCGCCCTGCCCTCGCGCTCCATGCGCTGCTTCAGTTCCGGAGAAGAAGAAAGGTGGGAAGCAAGAACCTTCACCGCCACGGTGCGGTCGAGGCGGGTGTCACGAGCGCGGTAAACTTCTCCCATGCCCCCAGCGCCCAGCGGAGACTGGATTTCGTAGGGGCCGAGCTTCGTGCCAGAGGTAAGAGCCATCGTGTCGCGCCATTATAGTCTTAAACCAAACGTCTACTGGCGAGGAGAATCGCGCTCATCGTATTGATGGCAACATTCAGCGGCCGAGTTTAGACCGCTCTCTGAAGATTGCCAACCAACTCCATCTGCGGGGCGCCCGGAGAGCGAAGACTTCGAATATCCCGCATCGGCGGTTGGCCGAAGAACCGGCTGTATTCGCGGTTGAACTGGCTGGCGCTCTCGTATCCCACCTCGAATGCCGCGCTGGCGGCGTCGAGACCATCGATAAGCATGCGTTCCCTCGCCGCATGCAACCGCAACTGCTTTTGGTACTGAAGCGGACTCATGGCGGTCAGCGCCCGGAAATGATGGTGCAGCGTCGAGACGCCCATGGCCGCGAGCTTTGCCAGATCCTCCACGCGCAGCGGCTTGGCGTAGTTCGCCCTGACCCACGCGATGGCCTTGGCCGTCCGGTGGCTCTGATCTCCAAGCGTTGCAATCTCGCGAAGGCGCGCCCCCTCCGGCCCGCGCAGAATTCGGTAAATGATCTCGCGCTGAATCAAGCCACTCAGAAACGGAATGTCCTGCGGAGTATGCAGCAGCTCCACCAGACGCCGACATGCATCGAGCAACTCCGCCGTCGTCTCACCCGTTGCCATGGCAGGATTTTCAGACGGCGCCTCGTGCGCCTGAATCTCCTCCCGGCTCAGAAGCTCTCGCACCACCGGCATTTCGAGCTTGAGCACGAAACAAAGATAGGGAACCTCCTCGCTGGCCTCGATCACGTTGCAGATGACCGGCAAATCAAGCGACGTCAGCAGGTATCGCGACTCGTCGAAAATAAACGTGGTTCCGCCAAGCGTAGCCCGCTTCCGCCCCTGCGCAACCACAGCTAGGCTCGGCTCGTAAGTCGCCGTTGCTGGCGCCGTTGGAGCGGTCCGCCGGGAAAACAGCAAGCCCGGAATCTCGGTTATCAGTTTCTCTTTAGATCCAATAAAAGAGGCAATCTGACGAGCCAGCTCGGTGCGCAGTTCGCGCGCTCGACTTGATAGCGTAGAAGCGTTTTTGCTGGAGTTTTTCATGGTTTCACTTCCTTGTCGCTCGCCTTTAAGATAGCCGCCCGGCCACCGATATACCAATTATTTCTTCCGGAACAAGAGGAATAGGCAATAAGTCGGAAGGATCGGGCTACCTCTCCCCAGACGTTTGGTTTTAGTCTTGGAGTCAGAAGGCGGTCCACAAGGAGAAACAATGCAAAAGCGCAAACTTGGAAAAAGCAATCTTGAGGTTTCAACTCTCGGGCTCGGCTGCATGGGAATGAGCTTTTCCTACGGTCCGCCGAAAGACAAGAAGGAGATGACCGATCTTCTCCACGCCGCAGTCGACCGCGGGATTACTTTTTTTGACACAGCGGAAGTGTACGGCCCATTCACCAACGAAGAACTCGTGGGTGAGGCGCTTGCGCCGTTCCGCGGCAAAGTAGTGATTGCCACCAAGTTCGGCTTTGATCTGGGAGGCAAGGATAATCGCCCGGGCGTGGCCGGTGTAAATAGTCAGCCCGAGCACATCAAGCAGGCCGTCGAAGGCTCGCTCAAGCGGCTGAAGGTCGATACCATCGATCTCTTGTATCAACACCGTGTCGACCCCAGCGTGCCCATCGAAGATGTCGCCGGCACAGTAAAGGAACTCATTCAGGCCGGCAAGGTCAAGCACTTCGGCCTGTCCGAAGCGGGCGTGAATACGATCCGCCGTGCCCACGCGGTGCAGCCAGTCACCGCGCTCCAGAGCGAGTATTCGCTGTGGTGGCGCAAACCCGAAGCCGAAGTGATCCCGACCCTCGAAGAGCTGGGCATCGGCCTGGTTCCCTATAGCCCGCTCGGCAAGGGCTTCCTGACGGGCAAGATCGGCGAAAATACGAAATTCGACAGCTCCGATTTCCGCAGCACGCTGCCTCGCTTTACGCCGGAGGCCCTAAAAGTAAATCAAGCGCTGATCGACCTGCTCGGGAGCATCGCAAAGCGCAAGAAAGCGACTCCGGCCCAGATCGCCCTCGCCTGGCTGCTCGCGCAAAAGCCCTGGATCGCTCCGATTCCCGGCACGACCAAGCTAAACCGCCTGGAAGAAAACATCGCCGCGGTGTCGCTCCAACTGACGCCAGAAGACCTGCGAGATATCGATGCGGCCGCCTCGAAGATTAAGGTGGAAGGATCCCGCTATCCAGAGCGGCTCGAGAAAATGACCGGCCTGTAAGCGGTCCGTGTGAAATCACTAAAACCATCCTGAACTACGGACTGTTCACGGAGGCAACAGGAAGCGCAGCAGGTAAAACGAGACCACAAGTGGGAGGTTGGTAGCGCTACCGGGAATCGAACCCGGGTTTGAAGATTGAGAATCTTCCGTCCTAACCCCTAGACGATAGCGCCATCAATGACTTACGAGTGGAACGTACGGGCTTTGTCACCAAATTGTCACCACGACCGAGCGATGCGGTGACAACCTTCTGCATTGCCGCAACGACATCTTCAGATGACACGATGTGATAACGGTCGAACACGGAACGCGTTTTGTGACCGCTTATGCTCATCGCCACTCGCTCAGGCACGCCTGCGTTGACCAGATTGCGAACTGCCGACCGTCGCAGATCGTGCAACGTCAGCCCCTCGTAACGCGGATCGTACGGCTTGCCTTCGACTTCGATTTTAGTGCCTAGCCCACAAGCCGCACAAGCGGTCACCCACTCTTTGCGGAGATTCGTGCCGTCAAACACCTTCCCCGTTTTCGGCTCCGATCCCTTCAACATCGCAACGAGGATAGGCGGTAGTGGCAGAACTCGGGCTTCATCCGTCTTGGTCTGTTCGGGTTCTAGTCGAATAGTTCGTGAGGCGAGATTGACCTGGGGCCATTCGATTTGCAACGCTTCACCAATTCGGCTCCCACAGTAGTAAAGCAGAGTGACCAACGGGCGAAGATGTGTCGGCAACAGGGCGATCAACTCATCGAATTTCTCAACAGCGAGAAAGCCTTTGCGTGCGGGAGGCTCTTTCAGAAACTCAATGAACGGAACGTCATGAATCTTCTTTGCCCGTTTCGCTAGCTTGAGCATCCGTCGCAGTGCAGCGAGACTGCGGTTGATCGCAGCGTTGCCGACACCTTCCGCCTTGCGCCCTCTAACAAATCGGCTAGCGAAATCGGTCGTCAACTGAGTGACGGAGACGCCCCTGTCGATCACGACAATCTTCCCATCCTTCGCTTGCTACAAACATAGATTTGGGGGCACCTCCCGCAGTCGCTTGCCTCCAGGGATTCATCATCCTCAAATCTGGCGACTGCAAATTTCAGAAACATCATGGTCGGTGGTCATCCTCTTCCCCACGGCTTCCTCCCCGTGGCTTGGCCGCCGATCAGTTTTCAGCAGTTCGCCGCAGAGCGGCACGCGAAAGGAAATGCCATGTCACTGTTGGATGAAGTCACGCAATCTCAGGGAAGCCCACAACCCGCGCAAGCCGCTCCGACGACTCCCGCATTGGGTTCACTCCTCGACCAAGTAACACAACCTCAACCGACAAACGACGCAGGGACAGAAGTCCAACCCAACCCTAGCAAGACGGGTGAGATCACGAACGATGTCGGCCAGAAAGTCATCGTTCCTAAAGAAGGCGAATCATTTTCTGACACGATGAAGCGTGCTGTCGCGTATCACAAGTCTCTGACGCCTGCGCAGCAACAAGCCGCACTCGACGCCGAGGCGAAGACCGCACCGAAGAAAGCGCTACAGACCCTCGGGGCTGCTGCGACTATTGGCGCTGTTGGACCTGCAGTCATGGCATTACCTGGGGAAGTTGCGGAAGCGATTCCCTCCGTCCTCGCGCACACGATTGACGGCGTAAAGGCAATCGGAACGTGGGCCAGCAAGAATCCCGTCCAAGCCTACCTGCTCTTTCAAGTCATGAAGGAAATAGTCCCTGGCGCAAAAAAGGCGATGGGAATCATCAAAGCCGTTCCCGAAGTGGAGTAGGCATGATCGCAGTGCCAATCGGAATTGACATCACGGGATTGGATGCGGAAGATCAGGCTCGCATTCTCGCCGTCGGTCTTAGTCCGTGGATGGATGAACTCGCGTCCCGTCCGAAATCGAACTCGGTACGCTGTGACGCCAGAGTTCAAGTCTCCATTCTTAAACATCACCGCCAATCCCGCACCGTCTGCCACGAAACCAGACGCGAAGGAACCAGAGGGGCATGCAGAGACGTTTGAATCGCTCCCTCGGCGCAGTTACCTCACCTACCACGGGTCAGGAGACCTCGACCTCTGACAGTGCTGCCGTACTTGCCAATGCCGAAATACTTGTCGATGAGAATCAAAATGCTTTTGATTCACTTCACAGCAAAGTCGTAGCCGTCGTACCCCTTGGCTTGATCTGCTATCAGCAGGTATTCGCCAGCGGGAAGACCGGACGCGGGGGCGATTGTCAGGGTCTTGCTGTTGGGAATCCGAGTCACGGTCAAAGGTACGGTGTTCTCGTTCTCCTCAGTCACGCCAGACCAAACACCCGCCTTGCAGTATTGAGCCTCGCGGTGGTCCTTCTTGGTGTCAAAGCGAATCAAGGCAATCGCTTGCGTTGAAACATCTATCTGGGAGACCAAGACAAACGTAGGACGGTTAGCGAGTTGCGCTGCAGCACTGGGCCTCGATATAGCCATCCTCAAGGCGTCGATCCGATCAAATGCGCGCTTATAACATCATTCTCGTCGGACCGTGAACAACGGCTGCATTCTAGGTGCGTCAACATCCACGATCCGCAGTCTCCTGTTTACAAACTCACGAACGAATACGACGGTCGTGGAGCACTGGTAAAGAACTTCTTCATGCTTCTGGACTCATACCAGAACCACCCAGAAGCGAAGAGTGTCGGACCAGACGGAAAGCCGTGCAAGTTTGACACGAAAGGGCTGTTGCAACGTACACACATCGTTGCGAACTGGCCGCCGATCTACATCGGCAAAGAGTCCGACAAACATTGGGAAGAGGGCGAAGTCTTGAGTCTGCTGGATTTCACAACCATTGAATATAAACGGAAGGGAAACACCGTCGCCACCGATGAACAGCTAGCGTGGATCGCGAAGGTTCTGAAGCGCGAATTCATGCGCCGGGGAATCAAACAGGACACGCTGGAGAAAGTCTGTAGAAAAGAACCTGTGCGAGCGTCCAAGATGGCCAAAGTCCTGAGAGTGCTTCAAGAATGGGAATCGGAGAAGCTGAACCCTGCTGATTGCGATTCACACCGCGTCTTCAAGCACAAGAACAACTAGAAATCGATAATAATATCCGAATCATCCGCCCAAGGATTAGAGACGCCGTAATCCGGCGTATCATCGATAGAGTTACCGACGTCAAACGGGTCCTGATAGATCTGCCCGTAGCCGCCGAGGCCGGATTCATCCCCACCAAGGCCCCCTAATCCCGATTGAACGTCATCGCCGAAACCAAACTGTGACTGTCCAAACCCGGAGAAACCTATATTGGAAGGCAATCCAGTCTTCTCTCCCAATGCCCATCCAACAGCCTTCCCAACCGCCCCGGCACACACAAACGGCTGTAATGCGCAGTACGCCTCTACTGCTGGATTAGAATAAACGATGGCTGCAGCCCCAATAAGAATTCCTGCCGCCGCGGCAGGCCCGTAACTTCCAAATGGACTTTGAGCCTGTCCTAAGACGTGTTGGCCATATTTGCCCGTCCCAAACGATCCCTCCGTTGTGGCGTCCCCTAATCCCAAAGACTCTGAGCTCAAACCTGTAGGGTCGACATATAGCAACGGATTGTTTCGAGCGTATATGTACCTATTTTGCTCAAACGGATTAGCAAAGCGTGTCCCAATTGGGTCACGAGACAAAAACCGCCCAACAAGTGGATCGTAATACCTCGCGTGCATATAATACAGGCCTTCGGCATCTAACGCCTGGCCTGTAAATCTGTAGGGAACTGATTCCCCACCTCCGCCAAACGAATTAACCGAAGCGCCCCAAGGGTCGTAAGAAAAGCTCTCTTCAATCGCGCCCGCTCTATTTGTAACATCCACCGTACTGCCCAAACCATCGACATCCACATAGTTCTTGCGAGCCCCCGTACTCGCGCCGATGAGGCTGTAGCCGTGTATGTAGTCTGTTGATCCAAATTGCTGTTCATCATTAATAACGACGGACACACGGCGCAAAACGTCGTTCACGTATGCATGTTTCGCGAATTCCGTACTCTGAGACACTCGACCCCCATGTCCATCGTACGTATAGTGTACGGTCCCTAAAGGACCCGAGACAGAAGTGAGCTGATTTGCAGCATTCCACGCATACGACGCCGTAAACGTCAAAGCAGTTGCCGTAAGTCGATTTCCATCCCCATCATATGTGAATGAAACAGGGCCCGCGCTCAGCAACTCGTCGGCATCATCGTACGAGTAAGAAAAGGGAAAAGAATCAAACGTCTGAGATGTTCGGTTTCCGACAGAATCATACGTATAACTCGCCGCATGATTATTGTTATTGCTTGTCCACCCGATCAGTCTATAAACAGCGTCGTACTCGTATCGCGCGCTTCCGTTCCAACCTGACTGAACGGATATCCTGTTTCCGACTTTGTCCAAGCCATATGCGAAAGCGGAAATTGTACCCCCACGAGAAGCATTCGTGACACTCACTAACCGGTTTGCGGGATCGTATGCAAATGTGGACAGTACAGTGTTCGGCAGCTGTATCGACACCAAATTGCCAGCTTGATCATAAGAGTAGATTGAACTCCTACCGTTCCAGTCAGTGACACTTGATAATTTCTGCGACCCGTCAAAAGAATATTTAACGACACGACCGTCGGGATATGTCAGCGAGGCTCGCTCTCCGACACCGTTATACGTGTACCCGACGGTCTTTCCGTCGAAACGCGACAAGAAAACAAGTCTATTCAAAACATCATACTTGTACGCCGTCGACCCAAGGCTGTCCGTCATCGCCGTCTGGTTTCCATTTATGTCATACGAATATGACACATTATTTCCGTCGCTGTATGCAATGGTCGTGAGACGATTTAGCAAATCGTAAGCAAAGTGGTTGATCTTCGCATTGCCATCTGTCTCAGCCAAGACATTTCCTGCCAGGTCGTAACTAAATGAAGTGGTGCGACCGAGTGCATCCGTAATTCGTATTCGGCGATTAGCTGCGTCGTATGCGTATGAAGTTGTCTTGCCCCTTGCGTTAGTGAGTGACACACGATTATTGTTGGCGTCGTAGTGATAAGTAGTGAGCTGACCCAGCGCGTCGGCCATTTGTGTCAAGTTCCCATTGCCATCGTACTGGTACGTGGTTGCATTTCCATTTGCATCTTTGATGTTTACAACATGCCCGATGGCGTTGTAGGTGAACTGCTTGTGATCTCCGAGGGGATCGGTGATATTTATTATCCTATTAAGGGGGTCATACTGAAAAGTCGTGGGATGGCCGAGGCCGTCGATCGACGACGTGAGGCGGGACACCGAATCATATACGAACGTCCGTCGTCGTTCTGCCCCATCTACAAGCCCAATGAGATCGCCAAAGCCGTCCCAGCTAAAATGTGACGTGTTTCCAATTGCATCTGAAATCGACAATATGTTTCCTTTGAGGTCGTGCGTGAATCTCGTTACACCATTAAGTGCGTCGCGGATTGTCAGCAGGTTTTCGGCTGCGTCGTAGGACAATGCGGTGGTGTGTCCTAAGAAATCTGCCATACTCGTAAGACTGTTCCGAGCGTCATAGGTAAATACCGCTTGGTTTCCGGCAGCGTTAGTTGTGGTCAGAAGATTTCCATTCTGATCGTAAGTAAAAGACGTCATATTTCCGTTGCCGTCTGTTACGCTCGTTGTGTCGTTATTCGCGTCATATGAGAAAGTAGATGTCGATCCGGCGCCATCAATGGATGTGATCAAGCGATAAGCGGCATCGTAGACGTGGAGAAGCGTATTTCCATTACCATCGGTAATAGTCGTAGTTCCGGTTGTAGGTGTGTTGTAGGCAAAGTGTGTACTTGCACCGCGACCGTTTGTCTGCAATGTGACGCGCCCGTTGGCGTCAAACATGTTCTGGACGTATGTGACGCCGACAGGATTCATTGCTGAGATGACGCGAGATGCGGCGTCATAAACATATGTTGTTACACCGCCTGCCGCGTTGGTGCAGGAGGCGAGATTCCCTTGGCGTCATACATGTATAAAACTGTGCGCTTTGTTGGATCTGACACGGAAAGTAATTTGTGATTGGCGTTGTAGTTCAGAGTAAAGACCCGTCCCGTAGTATCAGTAATACTCGCTAGGTCGCCGGCGGCGCTGTAGGTGAGTGTCTGAG
Organism: uncultured Acidobacteriaceae bacterium; assembly: GCA_963786075.1. GTDB lineage: Bacteria > Acidobacteriota > Terriglobia > Terriglobales > Acidobacteriaceae > Sulfotelmatobacter. The sequence goes on from CAWAYA010000024.1 coordinate 262,395, forward strand.
TATTCCCATTTGTGTCGGCTACGGATCCGAGGCGACCATTTGCTGCAAAGTGAAGAGTGACCTGATTGTGACGGACGAGGGTGAAAGAACCGTCTGTATTCTGCTGCAGATGGTCGAATAGGCCGATTGTAGCAGCAGTATAGGTTCCGGAAGCACTTCGCGAAAAGGTGACGCTGGAGCCGTCCGGTTGTTTGATGGTCACAGTTCCTGATGTGGGATCTTGCCTCAGGAAGACATTGTATGTGTGGCTCCAGCCTGGGCCCAACGGTCCGCTGTATGAGTCGAGGCTATTGTAGTATCGGTTGAAAATGAAACTCAGGCAGTGCCCGAAACTGCCAGATCAGTCGCACTAGAGAAATAATTCTCAGTGGCGGTATTCACAGGCTCGGCGAACGATGCCGTAGGGTTAGTTGTGGAACCAGATAGACCTAAGAGTTGGGGCGCAGCGACGGCTACTCCCAGATTGTTCACATATACATAGGCCACTCCTTGCACAAGATTCTGACCGAGGCTTTTGCCAAACGCTCCCACCAGAGCTGTGCTCCCATCGTTAGAAAGCGCTGCGGCGACGCCGAACCAGTCGCCGGCCGCCCCATCCGACTCAGTCAGTTCCTGTTGTTGGCTCCATCTTGGGCTCACGCTCGCGAACACATACGCCGCCCCTTGCTGGGAATTCTGACCGACAGTCTTATGGTAAGCTCACACCAGAGCCGTGGTCACACCGCTCGACAGCGCCACGGGGTAGCCGAAAGAGTCACCAGCCGCCCCATCCGACGCAGTCAGTTCCTGTTGTTGGCTCCAGATTCCGCTCGCGCTCGTGAACACATACGCCGCTCCTTGCGCGGAATTCTGACCGACAGTCTTGTCGTCCGCTCCCACCAGAGCCGTGTTCCCATCGCTCGACAGCGCCACGGAGATGCCGAAAAAGTCAGTAGCCGCCACATCCGACGCGGTCAGTTCCTGCTGTTGGTTCCAGATTCCGCTCGCGTTCGTGAACACATACGCCGCTCCTTGCAGGGAATTCTGAGCGACCGCTCCCACCAGAGCTGTGCTCACATCGCTAGACAGCGACACGGAGATGCAGAACTGAACAGTAGCCACATCCGACGCATTCAGTTCCTGTTGTTGGCTACAGATTCCGCTCGCGCTAGTGAACACATACGCCGCTCCTTGCAGGGAATTCTTACAGACCGCTCTCACCAGAGCTGTGTTCACATCGCTGGACATGGCTACGGAATTGCCGAAAAGGTCAGCAGCCGCTACATCTGATGCGGACAGTTCCAGTTGTTGGCTCCAGCTTAAGCTAGAGTTCGCGAACACATACGCCACTAACTGCTGGGAATTCTGACAGACAGTATTGTAGTAAGCTATCAACAGAGAAGTGTTATCATAGCTAGATAGAGACACGGAGCAGCAGAAATAATCAACAGCCGCCACATCCGATGCAGTCAGTTCCTGTTGCTGGCTACAGATTCCGCTCGCGCTCGTAAACACATACGCCACTTTTAGAATGTGAATAACAACAAAACTCTTGCCGTACAAAAACAATAGGGCAATTTTAAAAAAGATGGACAGCGCTACGGAATCAATGAAAAGGTCAACAGCGGCTCCATCCATAAGAACAGCTAAGACTGCTACACAAGCGAGTCGACCACTACCGGATACTCGACACAGCGTCGTCTACTTACAGTAATAACTCCTTGCCACGTATATGATAAATAAAAGAAGAGAATGTATAATGGAGAAGAAAGATAAGAGTACTAAGAAGAGAAGCAAAGCTTGAATATCCCGATAGAAAGAGTTAGAGAGATATAGATAGATAATAAAGAGGATATCAAGTCTAAAGAGAGTGTAAGAGAAAAGGTGAGAGATAGGAAATAGGATTTTATAGGAGATTGAATAAATGTGAATATTTGCTACAGTACCTTGATCCGTAGATGTAACACTATCTAAGAGCTATTAGACTGAACTCGAATAGGTAAATATTGAATAGAGGAGTAGAATGGTTAATAGAGAGAAGCTAAAGGATATAGATATAAAAGAGAAAAGAGAGATATAAATATGAAGAATAGATGTGAAATTTGGAAATATGAGAAGTGAGATATAAGTTAAAAGAATGATGAGGATTATAAGAATGAATGATAGATTAGGTAGAATAAAAATAATAAAGAGAATAGATTTGTATAAGAACTGAGGAAATGGGAATTAGTGAAGAAGATGGAAGGATAGAAAAAAAGAGAAGGGTAGATAATAAAGATTAGGAGAAGAAGGGAGGAAATATGGTATAGACAAGTAAGAAAGCTAAGCTTTGCGCATGGGTTAGGGCAGATAGAGAAGAACAGTAAGAGGATGTAAGCTATTAAAGTTAAGGTTTGTTAGAGTTGTTGTGAGTTCATGGAAGGGGTGAACAAATCAGAGAGATAAAGGTGAGAAGAGGAGATACGGCACAAAGAGGTCACGGAATATCTCTTGGGAACTTGGCGTCTATCTAGTGGGGATCTAGGTGGGAAAACTTTAGGTAGCCTATAGTTTAGGAGATCTGAATGAGTGATACGAGGTTATAGCTCACGAGAGATGTTAGTTTCAATAGAGTAGATTGTTAAGTCGCACTTAGTTCACGTTGTTTCGTTAAACAGAAGAATATGTAGTTTTCTCACTACTAGCTCTGTCACTTCACTCGGCTATATCTCTTTTACACCCACTAAGGGCTAGTAGATCGCTCCCAATAGACGTGAGTTCACGCAGTGATCGCTGTTAACGAAATGGTAATGGGGGTGTAGCTTTTTCCCCTTAATGTGTAATACGCCGTATACTGTTTGACAGTTTGATATCTCTTTAGGTACACTTTGTGAGAACATAGAACTCTGGAAGTGCTGAGGATTTATCGCTGTCCTTTAACTTGGACAATAATAGCTGTTGGTCTGTTTGGCACTGTGAGATTGTAGGTGTATGTTGCACTTCTTGGTTAACGGCTACGAACACAAAAATGAAGAAGATGAGAAGTGATATAAGTTTTATAGACTTTTCATTTTGTCTGTGTTGAACGTTTCAAGTATTTGTTAGAACTAGATAGATCTCTAAGAGCAACAGAACGATCTTGATAGCTGATTATATGACGTTGACTCTCTGAGCGCGTGCGATCTGTTGGTTGACACTCCGTACTTGTCGTTGCTTCGACCAGAACCAGGGTATGATGTAGATGTGCCTCGGGAAACTCTATAAGAGTAGCAAGCTGGTTGAGATAAAGCAGAGAGAGCATCGCAGCTACTAGAGATGTTAATGAGACGCTGAGAGTGTTTTGTGTCGTAAGACGCCCGGAACTTACAGAGAGCCGCTGTGATCACAAGGGACATGTTTGCTCCGATAAGAGAGCGAGCTTCAGTAGTAGCCGTTTACTAGTTGTCTCGCTCCAAGTAGAGACCATGTTCCTTTACTCTGTAGATAAAAGGGTCATCTGACATGATGGTCTCTATACCTCTCTCGCGCCTTCGATTTCGACTAGGCTTTCTTCTGTGGCGCTGAGTTCTAGATTGTTTCTCGTTGCGAACATAGGACAGACCACGCTTCAACTCTGCGGAGAGGTCTGTGCTTTCTGCGGCTATATGCACAGGTTTGTTTGATTCTTTTCTCATCTAGTTGTTGAGGTCCTCGGGTGAAGTAGAGACATATTGGCTTTGACGTTGGACGGGCAAATTTCAGATGCGCATCGTTGAACAACAGAAACAGGCTCGCCCTAGAAAGCGGTAATTTGTTGCTAGCTTTTCAACGTTTTGGGTGGAGCGGCGATATGCCTCGGACGCTTCAGAATGAGTTTAGTCAAACACCTCTTAGACACCTATAAATGCCACCGCCTCTGTAGATGATATGAGCCGCCACGAACGCCGCAGAGGTCAATCACAACGGAGACGATCAGAATCAGCTAATTAATGTTAGTTATAGGTTGTTGTGTATTCGCTATGCACGCATAAAACAACGTGGTTAGGGGTAAGAACAGATATATAAGCAAAGGAAATAACAGATTGTGATACGCTAGTTCTAAATAATTAGAGAAAAACAACAACAACATGAGTGAGATTAGAGGAAAGGTTAGATACAGAAAGAGTTAGAGGTAATTTATTAGATTCTCTTCGCGCATTGTACTCTTTTTTTTGTGCTCGCTTTTATGTAGTTGTGTGTGTGTAAAAGTGCGATGGTAGAACCTTCAGGCAGCATAAACTACAAACTAAATGTTTTAGTAGTTTAGATAGGTATATATTTTAGATATTTGTTATTAGATATAGAGTTAAATAGTTTTATGTCTGATTTTTTGCTTAGATGTATTTTTTAGAATGTAATGTGAGATGTGTTTTGATTAGTTTTTTATTTGTTAGTGATTTGTTTTTTTTATTAGAAGTTATTTGGTTGTTTTTATGATGATAGTAGTGAGTTTTAGTTGAGTTGTATTGTTTAGTAGTTGTTAGTTGTGATTTTTTGTTTTTTTGTTTGTGTTTGAAGGAATTTATGTTATGAGAATATATTATTATTATTTTTTTATTTTTTAAATAATAAGTAATGATATTAGATATTTTGTTTGTTGAGTTATTAGATGAGTTGTGAGGTTTTGATAAATATTAGATAGTAGAAATGAGTTATTGTATATATTTATTTTTTTGATTTTATGTTATTTATGTTAAAATAATATAATTAATAAAATATAAATGAGAATTTAGAAATTATTTGAGTAAATTATATATGATATAATTTATGAGATAATATATTAATTTGTTAATATATTTATAAATTAATATTTATTATTATATGAATTATAAGATATTAATATATTTTAGTTTAATTGATGTTATTATGTAATTTATATGAAAATTTTTGATATGATAAGATTTTTATTAATTTATATTTTATATATTTTTTTTTTTTTTTTATTTTTTTAATTTATTTATTTTTTTTTTTATTTTTTTATATTTTTTTTTTTTTTTTTTTTTTTTTTTTTTTTTTTTTTTATTTTTTTTTTATTTTTGTTGTTTGGTGGTGAGGAATTTAAAAAAAAAATAAAAAAAAAATATATAAAAATTATTATATTTTTTTAATTTATTTTAATATATATATGATATGATATTATATTTTAAAAGATGTATAAGATATATTAAAAGATAAGATATATAATAATATTATGATATAATAAAATATAATTATGTGAAATAAATTTTATAAGATAGTTTAGATGTGAGAGGAAAAAATAGAAAAGAAAAAAAAAAAAATAAAAAAAAAAAAAAGATTTAAAAAAAAAAAAAAATTATTATAAAAAAATAAAATATGATATAAATATATGATAAAATATATATTATAAATATATTATATAATATATATTATAAAAAAAATAAAAAAAAATATAATATATAAATATTTAATAATTTAAAATTATATTAAAAATATAAAAAAATTATATATAATTATATTATTTTTAAAAAATATATTAAAAAATATATATATAATATTATATAATTTTAATATAAATAAAAAAATATATAAAAATAAAAAAAAAAATTTAAAAAAAATAAAAAATAAATTATATATAAAAAAAAAAAAATATAAAAAAAAAAAAATAAAAAAATATAAAATTTAAAAAAATAAAAAATATAATATAATAAATAAGAAAAGAAAAAAAATATTTAAAAAATATAAAATATAAATAAAAAAAAAATATTAAAAAAAATAAAATAAATTATATAATATTATATATATAAAATAAATATTAATATATTAAATTTATTAAATTTTTTTTTTATTATATAATTATGATATTATTTTAAAGAAAAAAAAGCAAATATAAGATATTTTTATATTTTTATATATTTTAAATATATGTTATTATGATTGTTATTAATAAAATATATATAGATTTTTATGAATAATTTTATTTAATTATAAAAAAATGAAAATAAAAAAAAAAGAATAAAAAAAAAAATGATTGAGAATCTTCCGTCCTAACCCCTAGACGATAGCGCCATCTGGAGAGCTTCGATTATAGCAAAGCTAATCCTGCCGATTTCTTCGCGAAGGCACGTTTCCACAGCCTCCGGAGGTTTATACTGAGTTCACTCTGCCAGACATTTTAACGTTCTCCTAAAGGTTGCGGGACGAGTGTCATGTGGTTCGTTCAACAGTTCGATTCATTCCTAAATTTAGGTATATGTAAGGAGTATCCGATTATGGCAAAGTCGAAATCCACGCCAGGCAGCAAGACCAATCGTAGCAATCCGAGTCAGAACCAAACCCATAACAGCAGTCCAGAAGTGAAGGACATCGTCGATGGAGCCACGCCCGCCGAAGTCGCAGCGGCAGACGTGAAAAAGACGCCCGAGCCCAGGAAGATGGAGGTAGTGAGGAGCGAACCTCGGAAGAACGGTGCCGCTCCCAATCTGGTTCCCATCAATCTGGAAGACGAGATCCGGCGCCGTGCCTATGAACTCTACGAGCAGCGTGGAACCGGGTCGGGCAGCGAGGCCGAAGACTGGCTGACCGCGGAGCGTGAAGTTAAGCAGCGCTACCATCAGCAAAGCGCGTAGGCGGGGTCCTGTCGTTATCGGGAAGCGTGGGGCTAAAATTCCCCGCGGAGTGGCCCTTCGGGTTTGCCTCGACGGGACATTTCTGAAAAAATAGTCCGGGGTTCCCCCACCATGGCGGAAATTGGGAGTTTCGCGCTTCTTCTCGCTTTAGCCCTGAGCGTTTATTCGTTCCTCGCCGGGATCATCGCCTTAGTTTTTCAGAACCAAACCCCCTTCCTGGCCGCGACGCCAGGGACGCAAGCCGGGTACCGCGCCAGCGCCGCACTTTCTCCACAAGAAAACTGGCTGGTCGCGATCCTCCGCCGGGGTTCGGAGCGCATCGGCGAGACCGCTCGCCGCGCCGGCGTCGCTACCTTCGCCGCAGTCTTTCTTGCCGCCCTGGTTCTCGTTGTCTGCGCCTTTCAGGATAACTTCACCATCGCTTACATCTTCCACCACAGCAATCGCGATCTCTCGGGTCCTTATAAGTTCGCCGTACTGTGGTCGGGCCAGGAAGGTTCGCTGCTGTTCTGGTCGCTCTTGCTTGCGGCCTACGGCTTCGTTCTGCGCCTGCGCTACAAGACCGACCCGCGCCTGTTCGCCTACGCTTCGGTCGTCCTGGCCGGTGTGCAGATCTTTTTTCTGCTGCTGGTAAACTTCGCCGCCAATCCTTTCGGCATCCTCGCAGGCCCGCTCCGCGCCGATGGCAGCGGCCTGAATCCGCTGCTGCAGTATCCCGAGATGGTGATTCACCCGCCCATGCTCTATCTCGGTTACGTCGGCTTCACGGTGCCCTTCGCCTTCGCGCTGGGAGCGCTGATCATGAAGTATCCCGGCGAGAAGTGGATCAACATCACCCGCCGCTGGACCATGGTCACCTGGGCCTTCCTCACCTGCGGCGTCTTTCTCGGCGCACACTGGGCCTACTCGGTCCTGGGCTGGGGAGGTTATTGGGGATGGGACCCCGTCGAAAACGCTTCTCTCATGCCCTGGCTCACCGGCACGGCCTTTCTGCACTCCGTCATGATGCAGGAAAAGCGTGGCATGCTGAAAATGTGGAACATGTGGCTGGTCTTCGCCACCTTCTGGCTGGCCATCCTCGGAACTTTCCTCACCCGCAGCGGCATCATCAGCTCCGTCCACGCCTTCGCGCAATCCTCTATCGGAGACTGGTTCGCCTGGTTCCTTGCGATTACGCTGGCTGTATTTACTTTCTTTTTCTTCAAGAACAAGTCCCACCTGAAGAGCGAGCACAAGCTCGAATCTCTGGTCTCGCGTGAGTCGAGCTTCCTCTTCAATAATCTGCTCTTCGTTCTACTCTGCTTCACCGTGCTCTGGGGAACATGGTTCCCAAAGATTTCCGAACTCGTGCAAGGCAATCAGGTGACGGTGGGCGCGCCATTCTACAACCGCGTCGCTATCCCTGTGGCCCTGCTGCTTTTGATACTCACCGCCGTGGGCCCGCTCCTCGCCTGGCGTAAGACTTCTCTCGAAAGCCTGAAACGCAACTTTATGTGGCCGACCATCGGCGCCCTCGCGGTCGCCGTGTTCCTGATGCTCACGCCCCGCAGTTGGGGTTCGGCTTTCGGCCTCAAGCCCTGGATAGATATTTCCTACTTCTATTCGCTGATGGCGATTACGCTGGCGGTCCTCGTCACTCTCACCGTGGCCAGCGAGTTCTACCGCGGCGGCCGCGTCATCTCGAAACACACCGGCCAGGGCATGTTCGCCTCCATGGTGCAACTCACGCACCGCAACACTCGGCGCTACGGCGGCTACATCGTCCACTTCGGCGTAGCCGTCGTCATCATCGGCTTCGCCGGCTCCGCCTTCAATCAAGATAAAGAGATGGAGATGAAAAACGGCGACAAGATGACCATCGGTTCCTACACCCTCATCTGCCGCTCCTCCACCGAGGATGACAACGCCAACTATTTCAGCCAGTGGGCGATTCTCGACGTCTATAAAGGTGGCAAGCAAATCGATACCATGACCCCGGTCCGCCGGTTCTATCATGCCAGTCAACAGACCTCGACCATGCCCGACATTCGCTCCACTCTGAACGAGGATCTCTACCTGGTATTCGAAGGAGTCAATCAGGATAACGGTCATCCCATCCTGCGCGCGCATTTGAATGCGCTGGTCATGTGGATCTGGCTGGGCGTCTGGATCATGCTCGGCGGAACGATTCTGGCCCTGGTTCCGAACGCTCCGGCGCCAGCACGCGTCCCAGCACCCGCACGCCTGGGAGGACGAGCGCAACCCGCTCCTGTGGCGACAGGAGACTGATGTAAAGAAGCAGGATGTTAAATGTGGGGACGGCCGCCCTCGGCTGTCCACCGGGCGCAGCCCGGATGTTTTGATGGCACCATTGATGAAGTAAATGATAAAGAATGACGAACTTAACTCCGAAAACGAAGCTAGCCAGGCGAAGCCGCAAAGCTGCCCAGACCCTCCTGCTCTGCCTCGCCGTCTTCATTCTTCTCGGCGCTGGAGATCCCGCCACGCGCTTCAACGAAATCGGCCATCGCATGATGTGCATCTGCGGCTGCAAACAGATTCTTCTGGAATGCAACCACGTCGGCTGCCCCGCTTCCGACGGTATGCGCAACGAACTGATGGCTGCGGTCTCGCGCGGAGACAGCGACAGCCTGGTCGAGCAAAGCTTCGTCCAGAAATATGGACCGACGGTTCTGGCCGCTCCTACCATGAAAGGTTTCGACCGCGCCGCCTATATCATCCCTCCTGTCGCCTTGATTCTCGGCTTTGGCCTGATCGTGTTTGTGATTCGAGACTGGAAGAACCGCCCAGCCCCCGCCATCGCCGACGGCCTCGAACCCGCCCGCGGCGCCGAACTCGAACAGTTCCGCGACCAGGCCCGCAAGGAGACGGATCTATGACGGAACGATCCATGACGGAGAACGACCTATGACCTTGTTCCTCTGCGGCCTGCTCTTCGTCGCATCCATCTTTTATGTGTTCTATCTTCCCGGAAGACTCTTCCTCGGTCCGGAGAAAACCCGCGCCGGCTATCTCCGCGAGCGCAAAGACGCCGTCTACGAAAACCTGCGCGATCTCAACTTCGAATACAAAGCCGGCAAAATTCCCGACTCCGACTTCGCTTCCCTGAAATCTTCCCTGCAGGACGAAGCCGCCACCCTCCTGGCCGAGATTGCTCGCCTGGAGAAGAATCCCGCATCTCAAAAAGGACCCCGATCTTGAACGATTCCCCTGTCATCCTGAGCGGATCTGTCATCCTGAGCGGAGTGGAGACGTCGCGAAGCGAAGTTTCCACGCAGTCGAAGGACCCCATGCCCCTCAACGGCTCCGCGAGTCCTCGCAAGGAGTTCTCTCCTCGCTCTTCCGCGTTCCTCCCACCAGCATGTGGACGCGCGTTATTGGCAGCGCTCATCATCCTCCTCCTGACCTCCCTCGTCTCCGCCCAAACCCTCACCGGCACGGTCAAGAACTCCACCACCAACAAGCCCGCCGCAGGAGACGAAGTCGTCCTCCTCAAACTCAGCCAGGGCATGGAAGAAGCCGGCCGCACCAAAACCGACGCCCAGGGGCACTTCAGCTTCAAGCTCGACGACGCCCAGTCTCCGCACCTGGTCCGCGTCATCCACGAGGATGTCACCTACCACCGCATGGCCCCTCCCGGAACCACCTCAGTCGAACTGGAGGTTTACGATGTCGGAAAGAAGATCGATGGCATCCAGGTAATCGCCGACGTCATGCGCATCCAGGCAGAACAAGGACAGCTTGAGATTCAGCGCGCCTTCGCCGTGCAGAACAACTCCAAACCGCCGCGCACCCAGATGAATGAACATAATCTCGAATTCTATATTCCTGACGGCGCGCAGATCATCGACAGCTCAGCCGAGACCGCCGGCGGCCAGCCCATCAAATCTGCTCCCGTGCCCGAGGGACAGAAGAATCGCTATTCCTTCATCTTTCCGCTGCGTCCCGGAGTCACGCAATTCGAGGTGGCCTACCAGCTTCCCTATTCCGGAAGCGCCAATCTTGATCCCAAGTCGGTATATCCTCTCGAGCACTTCGTCGCCATCCTGCCCAAAGCCATGCAGTTCGCCGCCGCCGGAACCTCCGCGGGTTTCAAGCCCATGGACGATCCCAGCCAGCCCGACTCAAACGTGCAAGTGGCGTCCAACACAACACCTGGCGAAAATCTCGCCTTCAAGATTTCGGGTCAGGGAACCCTTGACTCACGACAGGCAAGCAACGGGGAACAAAGCTCGGGCCCAGAGTCACAGCCTCCAAGTCCCGGCGCCCAGGTCACCGACCGCCCCGGCGGCGGGCTCGGCCCGCCCATCGACGCTCCCGACCCTCTGCAGAAATACCGCTGGCAGATCCTCGGAAGCATCGCGGCAGCGTTGATCGTCGGCGGAATTTATGTAGCCGTACGCCAACAGTCCGCGGCCCGCGTTCCGGCCCGCCAAACGCCCGGCTCTTCAGTGCGAGGTTCTTCCGCGTCGGCAGCCACGCTGGAAGACGACTACGCTCCTGCTGAAACGAACCCCAGAGCACGCCCCACTTCCATGCTGCTCGAGGGATTAAAAGAAGAACTCTTCCACCTGGAGGTCGAACGCCGCCAGGGCAAAATCTCGCAGGCAGAATACGAGAAAGCCAAGTCCGCCCTCGATCAAACCCTCGAGCGCGCCCTGAAACGCGAAGCCCAGAAGACGTAAAAGCAATGCACGGGAGGCGTGGCAAGACCCGTAAAGCACAGAAAAATCCGTCATTCCGAACACGCGTAGAGCACAGAGAAATCGTCATTCCGAACACGCGTAGAGCATAGAAAAATCTGTAATTCGAACACGCGCAAAGCATAGAAAAATTTATTCGAACACGCGCAAAACACAGAAAGTTTGTCATTCCGAACACGCGCAAAGCACAGAAAGATTTGTCATTCCGAAAACGCGCAAAGCGCGGGTGAGGAACCTGCTGTTTCCCGCCACGTCACCGGCCCTGATGCTCTAATAACCTATGGCCTACACTTGGTTCATACTGCTTCTCGCGATCGCAATAACCGCTTTCCTGCTGCTCGTCACCCAAGGCACGTCCCTAGGCAAGGCGATCCACGAACGCATCCCTGACCGCCCGCACCGCCGTCTCTTCGTGGCTTCGGTCAGCTTCTTCCTCACCTTCGCCGGAGTCCGCGCGGTGGTCTTCGCCATCCTGCATCACATTCCGCCCTTCCATTTCATCGAGCAGGGAGGCCGTCACATTCATCACCTGGTCTTCGGCATCATCATTCTTCTGGGTGTGGGATACGCGTGGCTGGCCGACATCGGTACCGGCGAGAACGATTCGTCGCTTTTCCTCAGCCGCCTGATGTCCATCCTCTACGGCGTGGGCGCGGCGCTGACGCTCGACGAATTCGCTCTCTGGCTAAACCTGAAAGACGTCTACTGGTCCCCCGAAGGCCGCTCCAGCATCGACGCCGTGATTCTCTTCGGAGCCCTGCTCGCGGCAGGAACGTGGGGGTTCCCGCTGTTCAAACGCCACCCCAAAAAACTCGTGTAGAAGAGACTCGTGTGGAGCGGGCACTCCTGCCCGCTGCCTTTGATTTTGACTTTGATTTCGACTCTGCCATCAGAAAAGGATCAAGAAGGCGACATCGGTTCCTGAATCTTCCAGCCCCTGATCAGAAGCCAAAGCATGAAGATCAGTTCCCCGAAGAACGTGACAAAGATGAATCCAAGATGGGCGTTCGGGTAGAGATACGGTTGCAAGCTGTCGACCATCCAGCCCAATCCGTCAATCACCAGCAGAATCCCGATGATCCTGGGGATGTAGCCACTCCGGTAAATCAAATAGCCCAGCAGTCCCAGATGAATTCCAAAAATTACCAGGCTCATGGACCAGTCATAGCGAAACGTATTGAGTAGAAGCTGAGCCTGAGCGTGAAGCTGTTGCGATCCAAAAGCCGCCAGGTAATCCGGCGTATGCAGCAGGCGATAAACCGTCACCAGGTTGAACAAACCAAACAGAGCGGCCGCGGTGTACATCAACCGGAACCACGCCGTAAGCAATGACAACGATCTGTTTACCGGCACCAGCAAAACATAGAGCGCCCAGGCAATTACCACGTCACCGATGAAGTTGATCAAATAGCAGAGTATCGCCGCAACGAAGAGGTTCCCGTGCACGACGATGTTTTGAGCCGTTTGTTCGATGTAGCCGGGAATCACGAGCTTTGGGTAAAGAGTGTATTCAGCATAGGAGACAGGATTGAGCAGATAGCCGAATCCAGCGACCAGCGCCGCTTGCCGCAATGTCATCCCCTCACCGCGATTTATCGGGTTCATTGCGCTCACCGATCCGGCTCCGCCATTCCGCTTCTGATCACGCTTGTTCCTCTTTGTGGGCGCGCATTGTCATGCACATTACATACGCAGATCGAAGCCCGGGAGTTCCACGCTTGCTCAGTCGCGCTCTCCTACTGTGGTCCAGAAAGCAAGCCGGGTGCCCCATTTCTCGTGTTTTTTGCGAGAAGCGAGGCTTCTTCGGCCAGTACCCGCGCCAAGCTGCCTCAGTGTGACAGGCTCGCCTTTTCTTGTGCGCTCCGGGTCAACCGAAGAACCGCGGCAGCAGCCGAATAACGCACAATGTCCTTCTTATCTGACATCGCCGGCAGAATGTCAGCCAGCAAGACCGAATCCCCGCGCTTGGCAATGGCCTCCACCGCCGCCGCCCGCACGCTCCAGTCCTTATCAGACACTGCCTTCGCCAGCGCCCGCCCGGTACGCGGGTCCGGGTCTTTGGCCAATTCCCGTGCCGCAGCAGCCCGCGTCGGCGCCGTACTTCTTTTCTTCCATGCGTGGTAGGCCTCCATCCCGTATCCTCCATAAGGCAGAAAACCAACACCCTCGTCAAACGCAAACGCGATGGCCCGCGCCGGGGTTTTCATCTGATTCAGCTCTCCAGTAATAGGAGATGTTCCGCCGCCCTTCCGTGTCCCAGCTACCAGGGAATAATAGACCTCATATCCTGAGTCGCTCTTCAGCTGAATCAGGGCGTGACCCGCAGCCAGCGCGACCGAGATGTCCTTATCGTTCAGCGAATTTTGCAACTTGGGGATGGAATCGGAGGAACCGAGAGCGCCCAGAGCCTTCGCAGCCGCGCCCCGCACGGAGGGTTCCTTGTCTCCCAGCGCGTCTTCCGCCAATCGCACCGCCTCCGGGTCTCCGGCATCCAGACCCAGCGCCTGAATCGCGTTCGCGCGCTTGTCCATGTTGCCGTGCGCGCCTTCCCCAAGAATCTTCCAGGCCTGCTTCTGAGCCTCGGTTGTCTGAGCATGGGCTGTCTGAGCAAGGAGCTGACCTGCGGACTTCGGCGACGCGGGAGGAAGGTCGGCGGTTGCTTGCGAGAAATACAGCGACAGAACCAGAAGAGCCACGACCCTGGGCATAGAGCGACACCTTTCTGCCTAGCGGCCGTCTGCCTTCAGCCGACAAGAGCGACTACAAACAATATCGCAATTGGAAGTGTCCTGTAATTTCTGCTTTTCGAAAATTCTGTCTAGAGTCTGAAAAGATGAACAATGAACTGTCATCCTGAGCGGAGCAAACCGATTCGCAAAGCGAATCGGTTTGCGGAGTCGAAAGCCTGCCCTGAGCGAAGCCGAAGGGGATCCCTTACCGACAAGCGCCGCCACAAGCCTCGCAAGGCATTTCCATTTCGTGCGTCTCTTGCGAGAGGCTAGCGGCTCCCACGCCGTGACATCTGACCTTGCCTTCCACAGCTTCGACAGCCGATCATCGTCGAGGCGAAAGCGCTTCGACTGGCCACACAGCGAGGTCTTAACTACCTTGTTTCCAAGATTTTGCCTGCAAGCGATTGATTCCAAGAGATCAGTTCGCAATTTCTCCCTAACACCATGATTCCAATAGATCGAGGGGGAGGGGGTATATCCTCGATGGTGGCAAATTCCCAGAACGGACCGAACTGCATCTCTCTTCAAGGCGTAACATCAAATAGCAAGAGATCCGATTATGGGAAACACTTTCAAGACCGCGTTTCTGCTGACCGCACTCACACTGCTTCTGATGTTCTTCGGCCGCTATTTCGGCGGCGAGAATGGGATGCTGCTGGCGCTGGCTTTCGCCGCCGTGATGAACTTCATCGCCTATTTCTTCTCTGACAAGATTGCGCTCGCGATGTACCGCGCCCAGCCGGTCACCCGCGAGCAACTCCCGCGCGCCTACGAAATTGTCGAGCGCCTCACCCAGAAGATCGGCATCCCGATGCCAAAGATTTATGTCATCCCGACCGAGTCGCCGAACGCCTTCGCCACGGGGCGCAACCCCGGCCACGCCTCAGTAGCCGTGACCCACGGGATTTTGGGTTTACTAACGGACGAAGAACTGGAAGGCGTGCTGGCCCACGAGCTAGGACATGTAAATAACCGCGACATCCTGATCAGCTCCGTCGCCGCCACCATCGCCGGCGCAATCACCATGCTCGCAAGCATAGGCCGCTTCGCCATGATCTTCGGCGGCATGGGCGGCGGCGGCCGCGACCGCCGCGGCGGAGGCCTCTCAGCATTGTTCATGCTGATCGTAGCGCCTATCGCTGCGACTCTGATTCAGCTGGCCGTGTCGCGCTCGCGCGAGTACCAGGCAGACGCCACCGGCGCCCACTTCACCGGCAATCCCTACGCCCTGGCCAGCGCCCTGCAAAAGCTCGACGCCTACTCGCGCCGCATGCCCATGCAGGCCACGCCCTCGACCGCACACCTGTTCATCATCCAGCCCCTGCTGGGAGTGAACTTTGGAAATTTATTCTCAACTCATCCCCCGATCGCCAAGCGCATCGAGCGGCTCACCGGGCGACCGGCAGAATTCGCGCAGTAAGGCTTTCAGCTATCAGCCTTTAGCTAAAGCGTGCCGCAAGACCGGCGCGTGCGTGCGTTCAAAATTCAAGGCGGGAAACTCAGTTTGGCTGAAAGCTGATAGCTGAGAGCTGAGAACTAGAAGCTGAAGTCCAGTGACATCGGTAACTCCGCCGCGGCGACGCCAGCTAGTAAAATCCAAACCAATGTCCCCAGAGACCGCAATCGCCGTTTCCCACAAGGCTGCCGAACTGGAAAAAGCTCTTCGCCGCGTGATTCGCGGCAAGGACGACGTCGTCCGGCTAGCGCTGGTCAGCATCTTCGCCCGCGGACACCTGCTGATCGAAGGCGTCCCCGGAGTCGGCAAGACCACGCTCGGACAAGCCCTCGCTCGCGCCATCGACTGCACTTTCCAGCGCGTGCAGTTCACCAGCGACATGCTGCCTTCCGACGTGCTCGGCATCTCGGTGTATTCCTCTCTGGAGCAGGAATTCGAGTTCAAGCGCGGCCCCGTCTTTACCAACGTTTTGCTAGCCGACGAAATCAACCGCACCACGCCGAAGACGCAATCCGCGCTGCTGGAAGCCATGAACGAAGGCCAGGTCACGGTCGACGCGCACTCCTACGAACTGCCGCAGCCGTTTCTGGTGATCGCCACGCAGAATCCGGTGGAGCATCACGGAACCTATCCGCTGCCAGAATCACAACTCGACCGCTTCCTGATGCGGGTGCGCATGGGCTATCCCGAAGCCGCAGCCGAGCGCGAGATTCTGCGCTCTGAAGCCGGCGCGGGAGTTTTGCAGGAATTGCGGCCGGTGCTTACGGGCGCTGACGTGCTCGAAATGCAGGAAGCCGTGAAGCGTATTCGCGTGGACGAATCGCTGGTGACCTATGCTCTCGAAATCGTCCGCCGCACCCGCGAGTCGGAATATTTATCGCTCGGAGTTTCGCCGCGCGGAGCGCAAGCGCTTTACCGCGCGGCGCAAGCCATGGCCTTCCTCGACGGCCGCAACTTCTGCACTCCCGAAGATTTCAAACCGCTGGCCGTTCCAGTCTTCGCTCACCGCGTAGTCGTCAATGGAGGCTACGCTTCGACGCTGAAAAAATCCGAGCAGGCCGACCAGGTGCTGCGCGAGATCGTGGAGAATGTGCCCGTGCCGGTGTAGGGAGGCGGAATGTCTAAGAGGCATCCCCTGAGGATAATTGTCGCGGCGATCCAGGCCGTGCTGTTGGTCTCCGCCTGTATCTGGAGTAACACTGCGGGGCATTTCGCGCGACGGCCCGAAACGCACGTTCCGTACGCCTTTCTTCCGCTTGACGTTGTGCTTAGGCTAAATTTTCCTCTCTCGCTTGCGTGGTTCCCGATTTTATATGCAACAGGTAACGCGCCATGTGGGCCGCTGGTAATCGCTGTAGTCCGCCTCGGCATCCCGGCAAGCGTTGTGTTGTTTTGGTACTTCGTGGTCGCCGAGGCCGAAGCGCGAAGCCAAGGCGGAAGCCTGATTAGGTTTTCAAATCCGGCAGTTGAGAAGCTAAAGGAGTTCTTCCTGTCTGTTGTAGCGCTAGCCGCCATAGGTGCGGCTTTCTGGGACGGACACCGACTGTTACACCTCGCGCAGGTCGATCCGCATCATTATGGCTGGGAGAGCTTGGTCGATGCCGTGATAGGAGAACCGCTCATGATAGGTTGGGGGGTTGTGTTGATCAGGATGGCCGTCAGGGATCTCGCCTATCAAGGCAGATCCGATCTCTAGCCCCGTCGAGACCTTGAGATGGCGATATAATGCACGCGACATGTCCTTCCTTCGTTTTCTCATGTTGCTATCCCTCGTGGTCTGGATCGGCGGGCTCATCTTCTTTGCATTCGTTCTCGCGCCCACCGCATTCACTGTTCTGCCCACAACGCATCTTGCTGGCAACGTGGTTGGGCGCGCCTTGAGCAAGTTGCATTGGATCGCCTTATTTTCTGGAGTCATCTTCTTGGCGAGTTCGCTGCTCTACAGCCGCCTCACCGACGGCATGGCGCATGTCTTCGCCGCGCGCCACATTCTCCTATGCCTGATGCTTGCCCTCACTTTGATCTCGCAGTTTGGCATCATGCCGCGCATGGATGTTCTGCGGGCATCGCTCGGCGAAGTGAGTGCCGTTCCCATCGACAATCCCGAGCGCATTCAGTTCGACGCGCTGCACGTCTGGTCAACTCGAGTGGAAGGCGCCGTGCTGCTGCTGGGATTGGCAGTCGTGTATTTGACCGCACGGAGCTTTTAGCTGCTGGCTCTAGCGAAGGCGTGCAAGCCATTGGGCTTTTTCTCTTCCGATCATTTATCCTGAAAGGTTGTCCGACAGTGGCTGAAGCCACATGCGCGTCTGGTCTGAACTCGCCTCGGCATCGCACAAGCGAGGAGCTAGCAGCTAGAAACTTTCCTTATGAAAACCGGCATTATTGGCCTGCCTCAGGTGGGCAAGACATCGTTGTTTCGCATTCTGACCAAGGCGCATCTTTCGGATCAGGCTCGCGCCAACCCGCGCGAGGCGCACATCGGCGTGGCCAAGGTTCCGGACGATCGGCTCGATCGCCTGGCCGCACTTTACAACCCGAAGAAGCTGACGCACACCTCAGTCGAGTACGTCGACGTGGGCGCGATCGGCCAGGAGGCGTTGAAAGACAGCGCCTACTCCGCTCATCTGCGTAATGTGGATGCGCTGGCTCACGTCGTCCGTGTGTTCGACGATCCTTCGGTGCCGCACACTGGCGAGATCAATCCGCTGCGCGACATCAAGAACGTGGAATTCGATCTGCTGGTCAGCGATCTTGGGCAAATCGAAAAACGGCTGGAGCGGCTGGAAAAAGATCTTAAGAAGATGAAGACGCCGGAACTCGAAAAAGAATTCGAACTGCTCAAGCGCGCCAAGGTGCAGGTGGAATCCGACAAGCCGCTGCGCGAGATGACAATGACTGCCGAGGACAAGAAGCGCATCAAGGGCTTCATGTTCTTGAGCGAGAAGCCGATCTTCTACGTGCTCAACATTGGCGAGTCGACCGAGTTGGGCAAAGAGCTGGAAGAAGCGGTCAGCAAGTACAAACTCACGGAAATTGCGGCGCGGCCGAATGCCGCAGCCACCGCAATCTGCGGCAAAGTCGAGGCCGAACTCGCCGAGATGAGCGACGCCGACGCGGCGGAGTTTTTGTCGAGCTATGGACTCACCGAAAGCGGTTTGGTGCGGCTGATTCGGACCACGTACAAACTGCTGGGCTTGATTTCATTCTTCACCGCCGGTGAAGATGAATGCCGCGCCTGGCAAGTTCCCGCGCATTCGCGTGCGCAGGAGGCGGCGGGAGCAATCCACTCCGATCTGGAAAAACATTTCATCCGCGCCGAAACGATTCGCTGGGATCAATTATTGGAAGCCGGCTCCGAAGCCAACGCCCGTGCGAAAGGGACGTTACGACTCGAAGGTAAAGATTACATCGTGCAGGATGGCGATGTGATGCACATAAGGCACAGCGGAGTAACGAGTACCCAGTACGGAGTAACCCCAGCAAGGGCGGCGGGCGAGGACTTGCAGTCCCGACTTGGGACTAGAGAATCAAAATCAGGATTCATAGTGCTGAGTTCGACGTCTGCGCGTGTAAGCTGAGAAGTTATGGCAGAGCACTATAAGGACCTGATCGTTTGGCAGAAGTCGATGGACCTCACGAACGTCATCTACGATGCGACCGAGGCTTTTCCGAGGCGAGAAACCTACAGTTTGACCGATCAGATGCGGCGCGCCGCCGTTTCGATCCCGAGTAACATAGCGGAAGGGCAAGCGCATTTCAGTCGCCGTGAGTTTCGTCACTTTCTTCGCCACTCGAGTGGATCCCTAGCAGAATTCGAAACTCAAATACTCATTGCGCAACGAAGAAGTTATCTTACCGAATCGCAAGCAGCAGAAATTCTTAAACGTACGCATGAAGTGGGCCGAATACTAAGCGGCCTCCTCAACTCCCTTAGGGAGCGAATCCGCGCCGCGTGAGGAAGATTTGACTGGGTACTCGGTACTGGGTACTGTCATACTTCATGCATCCGATTGCAACCAGCATCCTGCTCGGCCTCACTGCTGCCGCTGCTAACGTCTTCGGCGGGGCGATTATTGTGCAGCGCAGTTGGGAGCGGCGTTATCTGCGCTATTTCGTCGCGCTGGGCGCGGGATTCATGCTGGCCACCGCTCTGGTCGAGATGGTTCCGGAAAGCTTGGAGCTGCGCGGACGGAGCGCGGCTTATCTGATTCTGCTCGGCTACCTCATCATTCATTTCTTCGAGCACACGGTCACGCCCCACTTCCACTTCGGCGAAGAGACACACAAAGACGAGTTCATGCATTCGCACAAGGGATACTCGGTGCTGCTCGGCCTGATCATCCATACTTTTTTTGACGGCATCGCGATCGCTTCCGGATTTCTGGTTTCAAACGCTCTGGGCTGGATCATTTTTTTCGCGGTCTTCCTGCACAAGATTCCCGAAGGCTTCACCGTGAGTTCGGTGATGCTCGCGAGCGGACGCAGCCGGGGCACGGCCTGGGGAGCCTCCGTGGTTCTGGGCGGGGCCACGTTGGCCGGGGTGTTGACCATGGCGGTTTTTCGCCAGCACGTGGACGCGGGTCTGCCGCTCGCGGCTGGCGTCTCGATCTACATTGCGGCTTCGGATTTGGTTCCTGAGGTGAACAAAGAACCGGGGGCCAAGATGGCTCTGCTGGTGTTCGTTGGAGCGGGAGTCGTATTTCTACTGAATGCCTTGTTTCACGTGCACTGATGGCAGTTCTCAGTTCTCTCTTCTCAGTTCTCAGTTCTCAGTTCTCAGTTCTCAGTTCTCAGTTCTCAGCTCTCAGCTCTCAGTTCTCAGTTCTCAGTTCTCAGAGAAGGACTTGCCGCGACTGATCGGGGTGTCAACTCAATTCTTTGGTTTGTGTTCGGGAAGCGGGAGTACGTGCAGGCCTGGGATTTTCTTGAAGTCTTTCGCATCGGAGGTCACGAGGATGCTATCTTTCGTGACAGTCGCGGCGGCAAAACAGTCGGCGTAAGGCAAGCCGTAACCTGCCTTGAGTTGGGCGGCCCGCACCGTCACTGCTTCCCCCGCATCGAGAACTGCGAGAGGTAACAGCTTCACACGGCCCATGATCCTGACGGTCTCTGCGAAGCCCTCCGCCTTGGCGATGGTGTAATAGACCTCACCCCAGTTGATCACCGACATGCGGAGCGGCTGCTCGGCGTCGCGGGCTTCCTTGAAAAGCCGGTTCACAGTTTCGGCGCCGGGGGCGCCGGTGAGAAAGCGGTAGAGAGCATTGGCATCGAGGACGTGCACCTTCACGACAGGTCCCGATCCCCGCTTCGCTCCACTCGGCTGGGCAGCCCGCGCCCCGCAAGCACGCCCTTCATGGCATCGATGAACTCATCGGTTACGGGCTGGATGAATAGACGCCCTTGCTCTTCGAGAAACGCCACACGGGTCCCCTCGTCGATCTGGAACCTGCGCCGGATGTCGACGGGGATGACCACTTGTCCCTTGGCTTTGACCGTTGCGTACTCAATCGCCATAGTTTGATATTATATGATTGAGTTGCACTCGAGTCAATAAGTTTGACTCATGCGGAATAGTTGTACATTGTTCGCGACGTAGCCCCAATTTGCCGAAACGGCCTCAGTGGCTGAAGCCGCGACAACTCGCACCCCTATGCCACGAGTAAACTCATGCCCTTCCCGATCGATAGAGGCACTCGGTGGAACCGTTCTTAGTCCACCGTGTGCTTGGCGGTGTAGCCGTCGCGGGCGACGACTTCAATTTTCTGCTCTTTGCCCTTCTGGTCTTTCACCTTCAACGGAGCGCCTTCGGGCGTCAGCACTTCGACCTTCAGCTTGCGGTAGGTGCCGTCCAGCTTGGTGTTGGTGGGGTGATAAGACAGCGAGTACTGGTTGCGGATGTCGTTGCCAATATCCTGAAAGTCCTCGCCATACTCCGCCTCAAAGCGGGGAAAGTAGGCGCGGCCGCCGGTGATGGAGGCGAAGGTTCTCAATTCATTATCGGCCTGCAGATAATCCATTTCGCTGGCATGAATGCCCGCGCCGCGGTTCCCGGCGTAGCCCATGATCCGGGCGATTTGGCCCACACTGATGGGGAAAATGGTGACGTCCTTCGTATCCTTAACTTTCCGGGTGATCTGGTCGAGCGTAAGCTTGCTGAAGCTGTCGTATCCGGTCGTGATCAATATGATGTATTTCTTGCCTTCGACCCGGTCCAGTCGATCCAGCGTGTCATACAAGGCGTCGAACATATTGGTTTCGGAGAATCCCGGCATGCGCAACTGGTTCAGCGCGCCATAGACAGCTCTCTTGTCCTGGGTGAAATCCACCAGAATGTGGGGCTGCATGTCGTAGTAGGAAACCGCGATCCAGTCGTCTTTCGTGAGGGTTCTGGCAAATGCGTAGGAAGCCTGTAGAGCGTTAACCATGAAGCTGTAGCGCGTGGCTCCAAACTCCACCAGCAGCACGGCTGTGATGGGAGCCTTGGTCACGTTGAAGCTGCTGATCTGCTGTTGGGCTCCGTCTTCGAATAAGCGGAAATTATCCTTTTTCAAGCCGGGAACGAACTGGCCGCTCTTGGTGGTGACCATCACGTCCACATTCACCAGGGGCACGTTGACCTTGATGGAATAGTCGGGCATGCCCTCGATCTTGGGGGTCGAAGCGGGCGGCGGAGGCGGCGGGGGAACGTCGTCGGGATTTTTCTTTGGAATGGCGTACGGGCCCATGTCGCCGGTGGGTCCACCGGCATCGGGAGGAACGTCCTGCTTGGGCCTGCCGTTATTTTGCGTGTTGTCCTGCGGTGAGGCTTGCGACTGGTCTTGAGCGGACGCTGGAGTGATGCCACATAGCAGGATTAAGAGCATCATCGCCAGCATTAGGCTGAAATTCTCGAAGCGCGACCGCTGGTTCATGACCATCCATTTAGCACGCATATAAACCTCTGAGCAGATGGAGATTAAGACCCTATGGAGCGAAAATTCCCTTGTGCTAGTATAGACGCAAGGATTCGCGATTGGGATGTTTTGCCCGGCTTCTCTATTCCCCTCCTGGCAATGACTTACAATTTGGCGGAGTCTAAAACAGAATAGGGCAGGGCTGGCACGGTCCTTCCCGGCGTGGTTCATGAAAAAACTAGCCTTCTTCGTCGCTGTTGCTTGCCTGTCGTTCCCTTCGTTTACGTCTGCTCAAGCGGGTTCTGCCCAAGCCAATCCTGTGCGGGCTGGCTCGGCGCAGAAGACTGATACTCCTCAAATCATTACCGTCAACCAGATTCATGCCGGCATGCGTGGAGTTGCTTACACCGTATTTCAGGGCGTGAAGCCGGAAGCCATGGACGTGGAAGTGCTTGGCGTGCTGCACAACGTGAATGGACCGAAGGGCGACATTATTCTGGTGCGGCTGCACGGGCAGAAGGTGGAATACACAGGCGTGGTCGCGGGCATGAGTGGCAGTCCGGTTTATCTCGACGGCAAGCTCGCGGGAGCGCTCGCCTTCCGCATCGGAGAATTCTCGAAGGAGCCGATCGCCGGAGTCACGCCCATCGCCGACATGCTGGAAATCAGCGCGCTTGATCGTTCGCCGGCCGAAGACGCCGCGGCCGTCAAGCCCTCAGTGACTGCGGTTGCGGGCAAGACTGCCGCGCCCGGCGAAGGGTTCGCGCTGCCGAGTTCCTCCGATTCCGCGGGAAGAGATTTTACGAATTATCTGAAGCCGATCGAGACTCCGCTGGTGTTCAACGGATTCTCCGAGGAGGCGATTCAACTTTTCGCGGGACAGTTCGCCTCGGCGGGTATCGTCCCTGTCATGGGTGCGGGATCGGTGAGTAACGACAAGCAGCCGGAGCCGCTCGAGCCCGGCTCGGCCGTGAGTGCGATCCTGGTCCGCGGCGATATGGATATCGCGGCCACCTGCAGCGTGACTTATGTCGATCCTCATCGGCTGCTGGCTTGCGGACATCCTCTGTTGCAGTTCGGCTCGGTTGACCTGCCCATGAATAAGGCTGAGGTGCTGGCGACGCTGGCCTCGCCGCTCAATGCATTCAAGATTGTCAACACTACGGAGTCTGTAGGAACCTTCGTTCAGGATCGCCACACCGGCATCATGGGCGTGTTCGACCGGCAGCCGGAGATGATTCCAGTCACGCTCAGCATCCACAGCAGCACGGGAGAGAAGCAATTCCATTACGAAGTGCTGAACAATCCCAAGCTGACGCCGGTGGCGCTGATGGTGACGGTGTTCAACGCGCTGCACGGGGTGAACGAGTTCGGCGAAGAGATTACGTATCGGCTGGCCGGCAGCATCGGAGTAAAGGGTTTCCCTGACGTCACCATGCGCAACATGTTCGCTCCCACGGAGAACGGGCAGCCCGCGGCCATGCAGGCTGCGATCTCGCTCGGCGAGCGCTTCGGAAGCATCTACGACAATCCCTACAACGCTCCCGAAATCGAGGGTGTGAAGCTGGATTTCGACCTGGTGCGCGAGCGCCGCTGGGCGCGCCTTGAGAGCGCCCGCACTGATGTGACCGAAGCTCGTCCCGGCGACAATATTACGCTTGAAACCGTGCTCGCTCCCTACCGCGGCGAGCGCATCGTGCAGCAGATTCCGCTGAAGATTCCGACTTCAGCGAGCAAGGGGACGTTGCGCATCCTGGTGAGCGACGGCGAAACCCTCGACCGCATCGGCCATGGCAATCCCGCCTTCGGTCACAGGCTTGATCTGGCTTCTACCATCGCGCTGCTTAACAAGGAGCATTCCAACAACCGCCTCTACGTCTCTCTGCTCGAGGCCGACCCCGAAGCCCGCGTCGCCGACAAAGTGATGCCGACGCTTCCGATCTCGATCATGAATGTGATGGATGGCATGCGCGGCAATCAGGAGATGATCGTCAGCGGCGAATCGAATGTGGATGAAACGGCAACGGCGCCGTTGGATTACGTAGTGTCCGGGAGTGCAGTTGCTGACGATCACGGTGAAGTAAGTACCATTGTACTTCAGTTGGATCCTAGCCACCCAACCAGAGCGCTTGCTTTCTCCATGTGCCGAAAGCCGTCGGTCTGCAGCGCTGCCAGCACCATCAGGGTTCCGTTATAGCCCACGTGAGTCAGAAAACTTGAGGCCACGGACTTAGTGACGGCTCGCACCGTGGTCAGCACTATGCCAACTAAAAAGATGATCAGCACCGCTCCCCAGGAACGCCCGTACTGAAAAAAATGGATCAGGCCAAAAGGCAGAGCGGTGAGAAGAATTCCCCAGACTGCTCCCATCCGCCGCGCTATCACCGGATAAAGAAATCCGCGAAAGAAGAGTTCTTCCATCAACGGACCGAGACTGATGGCGAAGGCGGCGGTGAGATAGGCATTGGAAGGAGTGGCGAAAAATTGATCAAAGGGCGGGTCTTTCGGCATGGGCAGAAATCGTCCCAGAAAATCGAGCCCGAGCATGACAACGCCCAGACCCACTAGACTCACTCCGGCGATCCCCGGCCAGTTCCAGCGAATTCCCTGCCAGAAACGCGTGTGGTATTTCCCCTCGACCAGCAGGATCATATACAACGCAACCACCACGTAGGTCAGAAGTTGAGAAAGCAGCGCCAGTACCGGCTTCTGCGCCACTTCAAACCAGGTCTCATGGGGATAGGCGAAGCGGAGCGCTCCAAGGACGCTCACGATCTGCACCACGATTAGCGTGACCACAGTTACGATGACAACTAAAAGGACGTCCCACGCATTCCACACGGGGTCCTCACCAGCTTTCGGCGCACGTCGCGCCGGAACAGGCGGAAGCGGCGGAAATGGTTCGATGATTAGAGGGACCGGCGTTTGCAAGTCACTATTCAGCGGCGGCGGTTCGAGATGCGGATTTTCGGGTAGCGCCAAGCTGATCCTTTCCCACAACCGAGCAGCGAGCGATACTGCCCGCACCTATCTGATGCGGGTGACTCGAAATTGTTGCGTGCAATCAGAATTCTACGATACTTGTCGTCGCTGCGTAGGACGGTCCGTATCATTCCAACGATTCTCGCTCAGCAGAAACCGCGACCTCCAAAGCGCAACAAAACCTTGGAGGTCGTGGGAAGTTGCGAAGCTGCAGCTAATCGGCAGTCGAGTAATACCCTTGGATGCTCGCTCTTGCCAGCACGTGGTCGAACATCGCGCGATACAGCGTCTCGCCATTAGCCGGAAAATTCGGCGGCGACGAGGGCAAGTTGAGCCGAGTGTCGAGAGCGAACACGGTAATGACGTAGTCGTGGACGTACGGGGTGTAGTTGTTGGGCGGGCACGGACCGTCGTATTCGGCGCCGTAGTAGAAGTCATTGAAGACCTGCTGGCCGTATGTGCTTCCGGAAACACCGGCGTTCTCAGGAAGTTCGTTCGTCTTCGGAGAAATGTTGTACATACCCCAATGCGTGAACGCCGCTGTCACGTCGTAAAGGGTCACCACGAAACTCTGCGTGCCGAACGGAGCATGCTTCCATGACACCTCAGGCGACTGATCTCCGCCGCCGCTCACGTAAGTGCAGTTGTTCGAGCCGAGAACCATGCTGAGCGGCAGGTCGCCGCCATTAGTGAACGTCGTGCTGCTCACCTGGAATTTATGTTGCCAATCCGGGTTGGCGCCGCCTTGCTGAGCAACGGCGGTTAGAGACGCCAGCGCGAGGGCCAGCGCGAAGGCTAAACAAACCACGTACTTTTTCATATGGCTCTCCTTATTTTGAGTCAGGTTTCACTGGGGACGAACCTCATCCCGGCGTGGGCCCGGGAAGCCGCGGAATTGAGGAAACGAGAAGACTGGCGCGGCTCAGGCATACATTAAACACCCGTTTCGGCGGCCTTGTGAAGAAAAATGTTGAAAGAAATCGATGGATTGCGGCTTTGGAGGCGGGTTTCCTGGCGTCAGCTCAGGCGCTCCGCTTCCCGTTCCCCGTAAAATACCCCGCCAGCGCCTGGCCGGTGTATGACTTCTTCACCCGCGCCACCTGCTCCGGCGTGCCCTGGGCTACGATGCGGCCGCCTTCTTCGCCGCCTTCGGGGCCGAGGTCGATGATCCAGTCGGCGTTGCGGATCACATCCAGATTGTGTTCGATGATGATGATCGAATTGCCCAGATCCGTCAGCCGGTGCAGCACGTCGAGCAGCTTCTTTACGTCGTCGAAGTGCAAGCCGGTCGTGGGCTCGTCGAGCAGGTAAAGAGTCTTGCCCGTCTGCCGCTTGCTCAACTCGCGAGCCAGTTTGATGCGCTGGGCTTCGCCTCCAGAGAGTGTCACCGCAGATTGACCGAGATGAATGTAGCCGAGGCCCACATCGACCAGCGTTTGCAGCTTCTGTTTTACCTGCGGAATGTTTTCAAGAATCGGCAGCGCGTCGGAAACCGGCATCTCCAGCAGGTCGGCAATCGAGTAACCGTCGTACTTTACGGCCAGGGTTTCGTGATTGTAGCGGCGTCCGCCGCAGACCTCGCAGAGCACGTACACATCCGGCAGAAAATTCATCTCGATACGGCGCTGGCCTTCGCCCTGGCAGGCCTCGCAGCGGCCGCCGGAAACGTTGAAGGAAAAGCGTCCCGGCTTGTAGCCGCGCTCGCGTGCTTCCGGCAACATGGCATAGATATCGCGAATTGCCGTGAATACACCGGTGTAGGTTGCAGGATTCGAGCGCGGCGTGCGCCCGATCGGCGACTGATCGATGCGAATCACTTTGTCGATATTCTCCGCGCCCATGATCGCCTTGTGCTCGCCAGACTTCTCGCGCGAACGGTAAAGCTGGCGCGCCAGGGATCGGTAAAGAATGTCATTGACCAGGGTTGATTTGCCCGAACCAGAAACTCCCGTCACCACCGTCATGACGCCCAGCGGAAAAGTGACATCAAGATTCTTGAGATTATTTTCCTTCGCGCCCAAAATAGTCAGCGCCGCGCCATTCTTCTGCCGCCGCTCGGGGCGCATCTCGATCTGCACTCTGCCGGAGATATAAGCCCCGGTCAGCGAGTTCGGCTCGCGCATGATTTCTTCGGGAGTACCGTGCGCCACCAGTCCTCCACCGTGACGTCCCGCGCCGGGGCCGAGATCGATTACATAGTCGGCGCGCCGAATCGTTTCTTCGTCGTGCTCGACTACGAGCACGGTATTGCCCAGGTCGCGCAGGTTCTCGAGCGCCGTAAGCAACCGGCCGTTGTCGCGATGATGCAGGCCGATCGACGGTTCATCCAGCACATAGAGCACGCCGCGCAGCTTCGACCCAATCTGCGTGGCCAAACGAATGCGCTGCCCTTCGCCCCCCGACAAAGTCGCTGCCGAACGGTCGAGCGAAATATAGTTCAGTCCTACCGCATTCAAAAATTGCAGGCGCTCGACAACTTCATGCATGACCCGGCCGGCAATCTTTTCCTCGCGCCCCGCGAGTTTGATGCTCCGCGCAACTTCGAGCGCCCGCGAAATTGGCAGCGCGGTGAACTCGGCAATCGACATGCCGTTTACTTTCACCGCCAGGCTCTCCGGCCGCAACCGCTTGCCCTGGCACGCCGGACATTCCGTCGCCGACATGTGATCCATCAGCCAATCGCGGTAGCCTTCCGACGTCGACTCCTCGAGATTCTGTTTCAAGTATCCGAAGATTCCGCGGAAGCCGGTCTTGCCGCGGCCGGACTCGCCATTCAACAGCAAGTCCTGAATCTGCTCAGGAAATTTCTCGAACGGCTTGTTCAAGTCGATGCCGTGCGCCGCCGCCACGACCTGCAAACTGTGGATCAAGCCCTGCGACGCCGAACCCGGCCCCAGACCGCCCTCCAGCAACGGCTTCGACCAGTCCGTGATCACCTTCGCCGGATCGAAATCGTAGCGGCTGCCAAGGCCGTGGCACTCCGGACAAGCTCCGTACATGCTGTTGAAAGAAAACGACCGAGGCTCCAGTTGCGGCACACTGATGCCGCAATCCGGGCAAGCGAGTTTCTCGGAATAAAGTTGCTCGTCGCCTCCGACCACGGCAACCTGCACCAGACCGCCCGCCAACTTCATCGCCAGCCCCACCGACATTTCGAGGCGATGCTCAATGCCCGGCTTCACCAGCAGGCGGTCGATCACCACTTCGATGGTGTGGTTCTTACGCTTGTCGAGCGCAAGGTCGTCATCCAGATTCACGATTTCGCCGTCGACTCGGGCGCGCTCGTAGCCGTGCTTGAGCAGGGTCTCCATCTCTTTTTTGAACTCGCCCTTGCGGCCGCGCACGATTGGCGCGAGCACCATTACACGGTCCTCAGGCGTCAGCTGCATCACCCGCTGCACAATCTGTTCCGCCGACTGGCGGCTGATGGGCCGCCCGCACTTGGGGCAATGCGGCACCCCGATGGAAGCGAACAGCAGGCGAAGGTAATCGTAGATTTCAGTGATCGTCCCCACCGTCGAGCGCGGGCTGCGGCTGGTGGTCTTCTGCTCGATCGAGATGGATGGGCTAAGTCCATCAATTGCATCGACATCCGGGCGTTCCATCTGGTCCAGAAACTGCCGCGCATAGGTCGATAAAGTCTCCACATAGCGGCGCTGCCCCTCGGCATAAATCGTGTCAAAAGCGAGCGAAGACTTGCCCGACCCGCTCAGCCCGGTCACGACAGTAAGCGTGTTACGCGGAATCTCAACGTCGATGTTTTTGAGGTTATGCTGGCGCGCCCCGCGCACCGAAATCTTGGTAATGGCCATTTAGTCTGGGGTGGATTGCCCTTCCGTAATGTCGACAGTTCTACAGACATGTTCGACATTAGGAATGCACAGCTCTACTCCGTATCTTAGTCGTCAATAGCGGCCAGCGTCAACGCAGGTAGATTGAAGAAGCCGCATTAAGCGAAATTGAGATGCGCCCCGGCTGCGGCAATCTGGCATCTAATTCTGGATAGGGTGGTTGATCTTGATTTCGCTCTTCATGCCTCTGATTCTCTGCCTCACGGTGGTCGCCTCCGTGGGCATTGGCGTTCTTGCCGCCTATACCGCAGTCATCGTCATACTGAACGCCTTCGGCAGATCGTCGCAGCAGGTGCCTCGTGCCGCCGAAGAGCGTCCGCGTTTGATTCTTGTGCCCACGCAACGCCACGCCAGCGGCGACTAGAAGCTGCCTCCAGTTAGCTGTGCCCAACTATCCCGAAATTCAACCGTTTTCTCGGCGCGCGCGGCACCTCACAACGGAAACAGTCAAAAGCTGAAACGGCCGCCGATTGTCGGAGCACAGTTGTTGTTGTAGCTATAGGGCACGCCGGGGCCATGAGGAATCGCGATGGCCAGTCCACCGCTCACCCAGGAATACGCAAGTCCGACAAAACCGTCGAAGCGCTTGGTGAAGTGGTGATCCATATAGAGCGACCCCTCGTTGAGAGTGCCCGCGCAGGAACTGCGGAAACCGGCCGTGGGCGAGCAGGTCTGCGGAACCCGGAAGTCGTTTTGCCGCTGTTGATACCAGGAGAAGGTGACGTCAGTTTTACTGTCGACGGCGTATTTCACGCCCGTCCACCAGATATTCACCAGCTTTTCAGAATCCAGATTGTTATCTTCGACCCCGCTCATGAAATAACCGCCCTGGTCCGAGGCGCCGACGCCTAGCGGGTCGTGCGGGTTGTTCTGCCAGATGTATTCGTAGCCAGCAAAAAACTTGAACGGATCCCGCACATACTTGGCCGCAAACATAACTGCGTTGTTGTCGGTCGCGATTCCATACACGGTGTTATTCGTGTCGACCACATTATTCCCGGTGATGGGGGTTGTATCGATGCTGTCAGTGGTCGACTGATATTGCCCCGCCGGACTCAGACTCTCAGGCCCCAGCAAGGGGTTCAGCACACTGATCGCCTGGTTGTAATGCTGGAAGACGAGATCGGCGGAGAGCATACTGTAGCTTCCGCCGAGGTCGAATCCGTAGGCGTTGTTATGCGCCGACTCCGGTGTGCAGTTGGTGGCATTCCAAGGGTTGCCCGCAGCTGCTGCGGCTAAATAGCAGCCGCCGGAGCCATCGGCGAATTTATACATCGCGCCGAAATGCACCGGACCATAGGCGATGCGATACTTCACGGCGTCGTCCCAACGGCTGTTATCGGTGTCGCCGCCGCCGGCCATCGTGCCGTTGTACCCGATGTAGGAAAACGCATAGGCGCCGCTGGCCGGATCGTAAAGCAGCATCGCATCGGTACCGAGAGAGCGCTGACGGCCGAAGGTCAGCTCGCCAAAGCGGGTGGACGATACACCGCCATAGTATTGGTCATTGAAGGGTTGCCCGGCGCGCGCGCCGTCGATGGCTATCGAATAGCTGCCTCTGGGAAGTCCATTGTTGATGGTGTCGGTGGCTGGCGCATTGGCCAGCAGGCCGGACTGCGGATTGATGCCTGTAGAACCGTTGAACACCACGAACCAGCCAGGCTGAAACTCTACCTTGCCCCTGATGCCCAGACCCGTTTGCGACAGGTTGTTCGGTGCGACGAGAAATCGATGCTCATAGCCGTTTCGGTTCACCAGAGATTCGCCTTCATAGTTGTAGCCGTTTTCCGGCAAGCCGTGGCTGACATAGCCGACGCCGACGTCATACGCGCCATACAGCGTGATGCCGTGCCAGGTCAGCGAGCAATCCGTGGTAATGAGTTCGCGGCCGCTCGTGCAGGGGTCGTGGTCCTGTGCCAGGGATAACGTGGCTGAAACAATAACAATAAAGATAAGGGTGGCGAAGAACAGAGCAATCTTACGCACGAGGTCCTCCAACAGTAGAGATTCAGGCAAGGAATTAAGAAATGTATATGAACTATCGTTTACATGTCAAAACTGATACAGATATATCCATTTTCCTTTCCGCAAGAACCGGGAAGCTGCCATGTTGACCGTCCTCCGTGTTGACTGTAGGATTTCGTTCCGATGCCGCAGAACCGCCGATCCGGGCGCAAGAATGACGAGTTGCTAAAACTCCGCGACGCGGCCTTGCAACTAGGCATCAGTTTTCCCACCATCAAGCAATGGATTTATAAGAAGAAGATTCGCAGTGTCCCAACCGCAGGCGGACATCACCGAATCCCGCAGAGTGAACTCGACAGGCTTCTATTCAGGACCCGAGGGAGAACCATCGCGGAACGAACTCAGGCGGCGCGCCGGGTAAGCGGGCGCAATCAACTGGTGGGCCGCGTCGATCAGGTACGGATCAGCGGCCTCATGGCGGAAGTGAAGATTTCCATCGGAGAACAGCAAATTACTTCCATCATCACGGCAACCTCAGCGCGCGAAATGCACCTCAAGGCCGGCCAAACCGCAGTCGCGCTGATTAAAGCCACGGAAGTGATGATCCTTCGCGTGGGAGACTGAATGTCATCCGGGACGACCAATCGTGTTAGGATTTGACCGTAGTGGCGTTCTCCTCTCCGCTCTCTGCAGGCGTGCTCATGGCCCGCTCTCTTGGCACTTCCGTTCGTGTTCTCCTGGCAGGCTGCGTGGTTCTTTTGACTCTCGCATCCCGCGCCGCGGAACCGTCGCCGTGGCTTGAGATCCGCTCCACTCACTTCACCGTTCTCACCGACGCGGGAGATAAAAAAGGAAAAGAAGTTGCCTTGCGCTTTGAGCAGATGCGGGCCGTCTTCGCTGTCCTGCTCATGAAGGAGCGCCTCCACGAGCCGCTGCCGCTAACGATCATCGCATTCAAGAACGACAAGGATTATTACCAGACGGCGCCGCTGCGCCATGCTCAGCCGATCAACGGTCAGGCCATCGACGCTCAGCCGATTGCCGTTCCCGGCTTTTTTCTGCCCGGAGAAGACCAGAACTTCATCGTGCTGAACCTTGCTGCGGAGGAATCCTGGCGCGCCGTCGCCCACGACTTCGCCCACCTGCTGCTCAACTACAACTATCCCGAAGTGCAGCCATGGTTCGACGAAGGCCTGGCCGAATACTTCAGTTCCATCCGCGTCGACGACAAGACGTACGAAATCGGTGGAGATCCTGAGCTGTATCCCGGCAATGCATCGAAGTCGCTCACCGAACTTCTCGGCGGACAAAATGGCGGCCAGTCCTGGCTCGCGCTTCCCGACCTGCTCACCACGAAGCCGGACAATTCAAACCCAGAAAGCACGCACCACACGCTCTTCTACGCGCAATCCTGGATGACGATGCACTACCTGCTTCACGATAAAAAGCTGCCGGAGACGGGAACCTATTTTGACCTGGTCGAGAACCAGCACGTGCCCGTGGACCAAGCCGTGCAGAAAGCCTACGGCATGACGCCCGCGCAGTTCGACCAGGAGGTGAAGGATTATTTTCACTCGCTCACACCTTTGTTCCTCGCGCTGGACGCTTCGAAGCAACCGGGTTCTCATCCCAACATGCCGCAGGTGCATGAATTTCCTGAGATCGTGGGCCCGAACGACAGCGCCGTCACATCCAAGGCTGTTCCCGAGGCTGATGCGCGCGCCACATTGGATGACGTAAAGGTCAGAATCCCCGACCGCCGCGAAGCTGCGCTGCAGGAGTTGCAGACGCTAGCCACAGCGCCCAACCCAACACCTGCCAAGAAGGCCAGCGAGAAAGCCAATGAGAATGTGAAAGACGAGGACAGCGCGGCTCTTCCAGTCGCAGTCCCCGGCAATGAGATCGCCCATCGCGCACTGGCCTGGGACCACCTGCAGCACGGCGACTTTGAAGACGCCGCCGAAGAACTGGGTGACGCTGCCGCGATCAACCGGAGCGATATGTGGATCCGCTATTACTTTTCGGTGCTGAAATACCGCATGTCACAGGCGAGTCACGCCGATATTCAGGGACTGCCCAACATGATGCAGGATCTCCGCGCGGTCCTCGAATGGTATCCGGAATTCGCCGACGCCTATGATCTGTTAGCCAGTGCGCGCCGCGAAGGCGGTGGGCCGGTGGCGGCCATGCAGGCCGAGCGCGCCGCCATCGAACTCAGTCCGCGCAACCAGCTGTACCTTTATCATATGGCTCAAATTTACGTCTCCGACAAAAAGTGGGTTGCTGCGCGAGCCTTGCTGGGATTGTTAAAGACCAGCAGCAATCCGCAGGTCGCGGCCTCGGCTGGCGAACAGCTGGCGCAGCTCGCCAACGAGCAGAAATACGGCCTCTCACCCGCCACTGCTGCTTCGGCCAGCAAACTCTCCAAGCAGAGTTCTCCATTCGATGTGCTCGATCAGGACGCTGCCAAGCGCGCCGCAGCCGAGCAGGCGGCGCAATCCGACACCGCAGACAGACGGCCTACGAAGTTCTTCGAGGGCAAGCTGGTGGATGTGGATTGCTCCCAATCCCCGGCAGCCGTTCTCACCGTCAGCTCGGGCAGCGCAGTTCTCAAGCTGCGCACCGCCGACTACAAGTCAGTGCTGCTCATCGGCGCCGACACGTTTTCCTGCGCGTGGAATAACCGCTCAGTCTCGGTGAATTACAAGGCCCGCGGAACGTCCGACGGCGATTTGGTGTCGCTGGAAGTGCGGTGAACCGGGCTTCGGCTCTCGGGCTTCGGGCTTCGGCCTCTCGACACCTTCACCAGTCTTGTCATTCCGACCGGAGCCGGAGCGCCAGCGACGACGGAGTGGAGGAACCTGCTGTTTGCGTGCGCCGCCGCGCGTGGGCAGCCGCGCCATCAGAGTTAGTGTCCGAAGCAATCCTCCGCTTGCGCCCGGGGAAACTTCGTCAGGCCTTCTTGGGAGGAGGCTGCTGTCCCCATGTGGCGGGGGCCTCTGTGACCGTGGGTTGCCCGGTGGTCGAGCCCCCCCTTTGATCTCTGTCTCGAGCCTCAGCTAACATACGCGCCTCCATCTCGTCGGGGGTGGCCTCGGCCGGCACTATAAAGGTGTATTTACGCTGCTCCCCTCTAATCGGGATGGTCATCTGGATTTCAAGGTCGGCCCCTCGTGATATCGGCCCATTTGTTGAGCCGCCTGTCATACCGTGCAGAGACCGAAGCACCTTCCAAGCACGGGATGTCAATATCGTCTTCCTGTCCTCTTCCGACAAGATGGACGCGGCAGGCCTGCTCTGGTTTCGAACGAAGCCCAATATTTCCACGAGCAGGTCTCGGTCGTTCCTAGGCGGAAGAGCATTGCCATCCTCGGACGGCAGCGCTTTCAATTGCGAATCAAGCTTCGGCCACCAAACCTCGAATACCTCGTCGATGTGCCCCTCAGTCAGCGCCTCGTCACCCAGACCCACATTCAGCGTCTTGAGCAGTTTCAGAACGTCGCCCTTGACAACACGCGTCAACTGAAATTGTGCCAACGGACCCTTGACCTCAGATGGTTCCAAGTCGATCAGCAGGGGGCAAACAAATGTATTCTTAATGGTTTTCGAAAGTGCACCAGCCTCGAAGAGAATCCAGTCAGAATGTAAGTTGGAAGGCGTGAGGCAGATGATTCCAGCTTTCGCTGCCTCCAGTCTGGTGGCAATATCCACGCTCCATCGTGCACCTTTATCAATGTCAGCCGAAGATAGCCAGGGCTTAACTGCGTTGATGACCTTCGGCAACCAAGCCCGCAGCGCCTCCGCAGCGGCCCCGCTCCGTGCCCCGGACCAACTAATGAACACTTCCATTGCGTCGCCGATTATGGCACAAACCTGCGCATCGCGGGTGCCCCATCCTTTGCGCCTTGCAATTTCCGGGAGCCTCGTCAGGGCAAATGCCGCCCTAAACCCCGGAATTCAACAAACGCTCGACCCTCTCCGGCTCGCAGGCGATGATCTTCAAATACGCTTGGGTTGGCCGGTCCGGCCGCGCGCGCCCTTGCTCCCAATCTCGAAGCGTGCCCAGAGGGATATGGTAGCGAACGGCGAATTCCTCCTGCGTTAATGCCAGAGCGCGGCGAATGATTTTTGCCTGCGGCGTTCGCTTCATCCGCCTGAGATCTTCGGCAGTCAAGGGCCGCGCGTCGCGGTCAGCACGGGCTGCCGCCTCGATCGCCGCGGGAGCCATCGGCCTAAGCGTTTTGCCGGAAGTAATCGTCTTGCTCATTCGGTCCTCGGAAGTCTGGGTCAGCCTTGGCCTTGTTCCATTCAAGGTCCAGTCCCATAGTACTACGGGAAACCAGTAGCCAATCAACCGCAGCCTAACAATAAGCGTTTTTCCACAACCTGTCTGTGACATCTGACCTTGTGCCCACAATTCAAATCAGCGATGATGGTCGAGGCCGTGACGGTCTGCTGCACAGCAAGTCGTCGGGCTCTAAGTCCTTTGATTCACGGATTTTAGTATCTAAGTTCTTTGACATCCGGATTTTGCGGGGAAATTCCTACCTAACCCCATGATTCCAGAGATTGAGGGGGGAGGGGGGATACCCCGGGAAAAAGGAAAATCGGGTCGAACGAAGCTCCTTGCTGCAGGTGGACGGTGGATTTATTTCGCAGCAGAAATCCCACCGGCGCCGCGGGGGCATGGTGGCGCAGGCAAACAGCAGGTTCCTCCACTCCGCCGTCGCTGGCGCTCCGGCTCCGGTCGGAATGACAAAGTGGTTGAGATGAAGGGACCGGTCCTCGCGACCGCCAATAAGAAACCCTCCCGCTGCGAACGGGAGGGTGGGTAATTGCGGTACCAGCAGGTTTAGGCGCGGACTACGTTGCCCGCCTGAAAGCCTTTGGGGCCTTTGAGCAAGTCAAACTCCACGGTCTCACCCTCGTTGAGCGAGCGGTAGCCGTTCTCCTGGATGGCGGAGAAATGCACGAAAACGTCCTCTCCCGTGGAGCGCTGGATGAAACCATATCCCTTCGCCCCGTTGAACCACTTTACTGTTCCCTTCTCTCTCACAGAAAAACTCCTTTCCCCTGATCATTAAGAATTAGTTCCCTGGAATTCTCGCATCGTAGCTCTGAGTGATGGAGCGCCCCCTCGAGAAAGCCAGTGAAACCCGGTTGGCGTCTATCTGTGCCGGAGAAATTGCTCCAAAGCAAAAGACTCCTCAGTTCCACGACGCGTGAAGAAAATGCGGCGAGAACTTCTGGAGCCCTGGACCATCGGCGCTGATTTCTACCGCCCTGCTCAAGACATCAACCTGCCTTACCGATTCATTCCCCGACTCTCATCGGGTCATGCGCCACAGATAATAAGGAGTATTAAATCGTTTCGCAAGAAAAATTAGCGAAAATAACCGCGGGTCACGTTTAAATCTTTAACAAGGTATAAGAAACGCCGCACTCCAGACCCCCAACCTTGGTTCCGCCGGAGGTCTGGCTCCGTCGCAACCCTTTGATAGGATTAGACAAGCGCCCGTGCCCGACCAAATCACAGCTCCCGCTCCTGACTCGGCGAAGGCCGCACTACCGCCTCGGCCCCGGCCGCGCCGTCCGCGTTTCTCCGGGATGGCGATCTCGACCGCGAAATACCTTTTACGCACCGACGTGCACACCTTTGCCTTCTCGGTGGCAGCCAACTCCATCCTGTCGTTCTTTCCTTTCGTCGTGCTGTTGATGACGCTCATCCGCCGCGTTTTTCACTCGCGCGTGATGTACGACGTCGTGGTCGAGTTGCTGCGCGATTACCTTCCCGCCGGTCAGGAGTTCGTCATCCGCAACCTGAACGCCATGGTGGGCGCGCGGCAGCGGGTGCAGGTCGTCTCGCTGATCATCCTGCTGGTGACCTCGACCGGAGTATTCATGCCGCTCGAGGTTGCGCTTAATCGCATCTGGCGCTTTCCTAACAATCGCTCTTACCTCGGCAACCAGTTGGTCTCGCTCGGTCTGGCGTTTGCTTGTGGCGTTCTGGCTCTACTCTCGATTGGAATGACCGCGGGTATCGTCCGACCGTTCGAATTTCTGCTCCGCGGCCACGCTCCGGTGGTTGTGCGCCTCGCGGGATTCCTGGCCATGAAGGTCTTCGCCATCGGCGCCAGCATCGCCATCTTCTTCCTGATTTACTGGATACTGCCCAACGGCAAAGTGCCGGCGCGGGCCGTGCTGCCGACGGCCATCATCATGGGACTGCTGTCAGAGGCGCTGAAGTACGGCTATATCATGGCCCTACCCTGGCTGAATTTCGCCGAAGTCTACGGGCCCTTTGCGCTCTCGGTGAGCCTGATGTTCTGGGCGTTTCTGACCGGTCTTCTATTGCTTGCCGGCGCCAACCTAAGCGCCGCAGAATATCAGCGTCACGACCTGGGACGTCACAGCCCGCCCGAATTGGGAACGACCCTTTAATCCACAGGCCCTTCGTGACATCCGTCACTGCGCCGCCCGTAGGCGATCACTAGGATGGCGTCGGTTTCCCAGATTCCTCCGAGCAGACATTCGTTCCCTAAGGGATGGCTATGGCCAGAAGTTGTCGGAGTCTGCTCGCCGCTCGCTCGCTGATCTTTACTTGGACGATCTTCACCTCGACGATTTTCGCCTCGACGATCTTCACCTCGACAATCTTCATCTCGACAATCTTGGCGGCGCCGATTTTTCTGCGCGGACAGGATAATGCCGCGGATCACTCCTCTTTCTTGGCTCCTATATCAATCCCGAAAACCTCGCAGTCCAACTACGCCGTGCCGATTGCGCCGGTCTGGATTCCTCGACCGCCTGATCCGCCGCGTCACCCGGGAACTCCCGGCAACAGCGATTTCCAGAAACTCGTATTCCGGCAACTGGTGAGGAGCGCCGGGATCATCTTTGCCGGCCGTGTAACTTTCATTGGACACGCCGAGTCATCTTTCCACCCAAATCGGGCCTCCACCACCGTCACGTTCCAGGTTGAAAATGCCATCCGCGGCGCATCCCGAGGTGAGAATCTGACGATCCGCGAGTGGGCTGGGCTTTGGACGAGCGGCGAACGTTACCGGGTTGGCGAGCGCGTCTTGCTGTTTCTCTATTCCCCGAGCAAGCTGGGGCTTACCAGCCCGGTGGCCGGTGCTCTCGGTAAATTCACGATGGATTCCCATGGTCAAGTCGTGATGAGTGGACAGCACATTGCAACCTTCGCCGGTGATCCCATCCTAAGTGGAAAAGCTGTTGTCTCTTATGCCGACTTCGTGCTGGCGGTTCGGCATTCCATGCGAGAGGAATGAGACAAAACGTGATCACCCCGAAGCACATGGCAGCGCGCTCATTCTTCTTCCGGCTGGCAACGGCGCTGGCGGTCGTCATTCTTTTCGCTGCACTTGCCCGGGCCGGAGGCCCTGAGTACGTGGCAGGTTCGAGCTACTTCAACCCCGCGACCATGGGCCAGCCTCTCACCTGGTCGCTGGGCCAGGTTAACTATTACACCGACCGGGGCGACCTCAGCCCGATTCTGCCGAACAACTCAGCCAACGTATTGGTCGCCGACGCCTTCGCGCAATGGACTTCGTCATCCACTGCGGGTCTCGCAGTTACCGGCGCTGGCGAGCTTGCCGAAGACGTGAACGGAAGCAACATCGCGGTCGACTCCGCGGGCACGGTAACCGCCCCCGCCGACATCACTCCCAGCGCCACGCAAACTCCCGTAGGCATCGTCTACGACTTCGACGGCACGGTAACGGACGCGCTGCTCGGTGCGGGCGCCGGCGCCACTTCGCAATGCTTCTGGAACGCGGTCTACGGCGGCGTGGATAGCTTCGCCGTGACCGCCAACTTCCTCCATGCTCTCGTCGTGATCAACGGCCAGTGCGCGCTGCAGTCCTCGCAACTCACGGATGTGGAATACCGCCTGGTGCGCGTGCTCGGCGGCGTGCTCGGCCTGGGTTGGTCGCAGTTGAATTTGAATGTGATCACCCGGATTCCACCTCCCACGCCCGCTGACTATGCCGGGTTTCCCGTCATGCACTACCTTGACCCGGTGAGTTGCATTCCGATCACGGTCTGCTATGCGAATCCCTACCAACTCGCGCCCGACGATCTGGCGGCGCTTTCTCGTCTCTATCCCACTTCGCCTCCGGCTGCAGGCACCGCCCGCATTTACGGGTCGGTTTATTTTGTGAATGCGCTGGGTAGCATCGCCCAGCCTATGCAGGGCGTGAATGTGGTCGCGCGCTGGATCGATCCTTCCACCGGCCAGCCCTCGGACCAATACGGAGCTTCGTCGGTCTCCGGATTTCTCTTCAGCGGTAACGCCGGCAATCCCATCACTGGCCTGGCTGATCCTCTGGGGAATCT
This sequence comes from uncultured Acidobacteriaceae bacterium, assembly GCA_963786075.1. GTDB lineage: Bacteria > Acidobacteriota > Terriglobia > Terriglobales > Acidobacteriaceae > Sulfotelmatobacter. The sequence continues at coordinate 301,901 of CAWAYA010000024.1, forward strand.
GTATAGCGAATTTGGATCGAGCAATCAAACCGTGGAAGGATTCTTCGATCTCGGAGGTTTGCCCATCCCAAACGGCGCCAGCAGCGCGCAATACCAGCTTGCGGTCGAGGCGCTGGATCCGCTGTGGTCTGCCGGGGTCTGCCCTTATGACTCGTCGCAAGTTACGCCCTCAGGAACCCTCGAGACCATCGTTGTGACCGTGGCGGCGGGTGGTGAGGTTGAACAGGACATTCTCATGTCCGGCAGCGCGCAGCCTGTTCCTTCCTTGGCAGCGACGGAGACCTGGAGCGCCCCCGCGCCCGTTCTTTCCCCGGGCGATTGGGTCGGCTCGCTCAGCGGCTACGGCGATGTTGGTTATTTCACCATCACTGCACAGGCGAATCGCACTCTGTCCGTGGCTGTCACCTCGCTCGATGAGACCGGCGCACCCAGCGAATCGAAAGCCGCGCCCGTGGTTGGCATGTGGACCCTGGGTGATCCTCCGGGCACGGCTCCGCCAGCGTTTACCGCAGTCCCGTTCAATTCAGACACGTTCGGCATGAGCCGTCTTGACACACAAGTCCTGGCTTCGAACAGCTTCATTATTGGCATCGCTGATCTCCGCGGCGACGGCCGCCCTGATTACCACTACCACGCCCATGTGCTCTATGGAGATTCAATCAACCCGCCGCGACTCCCAGTCATGGGCGGACCGGTCGTTCTGGAGGGTACCGGCTTTGCGCCCGGGCTCACCGTGGCCGCGGGCACTGCGAGCGCTCCGCTGCTGGCGACCAATGCCAGCCAGATGTTGGCAGCCATTCCCGGCCAAAGCGACGGGCCGCAAACCATCACCATAACCGACCCGGTCAGCGGAGCGTTCTCGATCATGACCGATGTGCTCACTTTCGGAGCCGCTTCTACCGACAGCCTCGTCCTGCTGCTGGGGGTGAATCCTCCCACACCGGTGGGAACCCAGGCCGCGAACCCTGTGACCATTCGCGTAGTGGCTTCCGATGGCATCACACCGGTGAACGGCGCAACCGTGGGATGGACCTCCACCAACGGCGCCACTCTATCAGCGTGCGCTGGAGTTTCCGCGTGCTCGGTGATCAGCGATGAAAGCGGAATGGTCTCGACTTCGGTTACGCCTGCAGCCACAGGGAATGCCGTCATCACGGCTACTCTCGCTCCCGGCGTCTACAGCCCTGCTCAGTCGGTCGGCTCTACGCTGAGCGCTACGTCTACCTCTTTGGACATCGGCGTCACCACGCCCACTCTCTGGATCGCTGCGGGAGCGACGCTCAGCGTGCCGCTTACGGCGCGCCTGGTAAACCTGGGCGCGCCCCTGAGTGGCAAACAGGTGAACTTCTTCATCGATCAGGGCTCGGGATCGCTCAGTTCCACCAGCGCGGTAACCAACACCAGCGGCTACGCCACAGTCAATCTCACGGTGACGAACTTCACCGTCGGCATGCAACTCAGCGCCTGCGCCGGGCCCGGCAACAACCCTTGCCAGAATATCTCTGTGAATGCGGTGGCCGCGGCCGCGATGAACCTTCAAGCCGTCGCCGGCGCGGGCCAGGTGGTGACTGGAGCGGCGTTTCAGCCTCTGACGGTCCGCGTCACCGACTCCTCCACCCCCCCGAATCCTGTGCTTGGAGCGAGCGTGCTGTTTCAATCTACCTTGTTGCGGCCTGCGGGAAACGATCTGATCCTGACCCCGGGCGATCCTACGGTCACGCAACCGGGCCTGCCCGTCTACCTCAGCGCGAACCAGAATACTGCGCAGAGCAACGTCAGCGGCCTCGCCAGTTTCACGCCCTCGGTGGGATCATTTACCAGCCCTCTGGAACTCGAGATTCAAATCTCAGCCGGAACCACGGCTGCGCTGCAGGGCGTGATGGAAGCTATTCCGGCGCCGACGAGCGCTGAGACCGGAGGTTCGTCGATCAAGTGATCGGGAAGGGGACGGCTGAAGCCGTGCCCTTCCCGGTCCCTCACACCCGCTTATTTCTTCCTATCCTGATCTTCCGTCCATGGTTATTTCGTCCACTGATCTACCCAGTCGTTCACGGTCTTGTACCAAAGCTGCGAATTCTGCGGCTTCAGCACCCAGTGGCCTTCGTCGGGGAAGTAGAGCATCTTTGAGGGCACGCCTTCCATCTGCAGCGTGGTGAAAAGCTGCAAGCCTTCGCTCACGTCGAGGCGGTAATCTTTTTGCCCGTGGATTACCAGCGTGGGCGTCTTGAAATTCTTCGCGTACTGGTGCGGCGACCACTTCTGATACATGGCTCGATTGTCGTAGGGAGTGCCTTTGAATTCCCAGTCGTTGAACCAGAGTTCTTCGGTGGTGCCCCAGGCGGATTCCGCGTTGAACATGCCGTCGTGCGTGACGATGCACTTGAAGCGGTCGGTGTGGCCGAGAATCCAGTTGGCCATATATCCGCCGTAGCTCGCGCCCAGCGCGCATTCCCGGGACTTATCAATAAAAGCGTAATGCTCTTCGGCATAGTCGAGGCCCTTCATCAGGTCTTCAAACGGAGCGCCGCCCCAGTCGCCGTTGATGGCGTCGATGAACTTCTGTCCGTAGCCGGTCGAGCCGTGGAAGTTGATCATGATGACGACGTAGCCATTAGCGGCGAAGAGTTCGGGATTCCAGCGGTAGCTCCAGTCGTCTCCCCAGGCGCCCTCCGGTCCGCCGTGGATGAGGAACTTTACGGGATATTTCTTGCTGGGGTCGAAGTTCGGCGGCTTGACCAGGAAGCCTTCGACCTTGTCGTTGTGAGCGCCGGTGAACCCGAACGATTCGAGGGGCGACATCG
>CAWAYA010000025.1:0-174598 GCA_963786075.1 uncultured Acidobacteriaceae bacterium
TCCATTGATTCTCTCGGTGCGATGCCCCGGCAGCGGCGGCGAGATCAAGGGCTCGAAGGCGTTACAGCTATACCCGCCCGAGCCAGAGGGCTATAATGGATTTATCATGACTAGCAATCTTGAAAATCCCTCAATGTCGGAAGTATGTGCACGAGTTAGGCATCTTGGATATGCGGTTTCTGGAAGGATTCGCCTTTATGGCGAGGAGTTCGAAGTGGTTTCAGATCCGTTTCCCGAAGCAGACGGCATCGCAATTCATGTCACCACTAAGAAAGATTCCAAAATCCGCGTATTACAGATCCCCGCAACCGTTCTTCAGAGTGTGAGAGGCCGAGGTACTAACGCGGCCTGACCGAACCTCGCCAAACCGCTGCCCAGAGCCCAAATCGGCGGGATTGAAGATTTTGATTCATCGAATCAAAATTATGCATCAAACGAAAAGCGCGGGTAACTTGACGGTTCCAAGGGTCAAGGCTACTATCCTCAATAGATGATGAGTATCAGCAATCTTCGCCAGGCTTGTATGTGTGCATGTTGTTGTTGTGCATGCGTGTGCTCTGGCGCAGGGAGGTTGCTGACTTAAAGGTTTCATAAACTTCAGCACTTATCGCCCACCGCCAGAGAGCATCTGGCGGTGGGCTTTTTTGTGCCAAATCAGCTAAGACGAATCAGTTTAAGGGAAGTAATCCTATGGCAAATCCAGGGGCAGCAAATCCCGTCAAAGAAACGAAGGCGCAAAAGGTGGAGCGCCTGAAGCGATCCATGAATCCGTGGGAGGGGTTAGCTGAGATTCGACGCTTCGCGCGGGAAGGCTTCGCCTCGATTCCTCCGGAATGGATCGGAACCTACTTCCGGTGGTGGGGAGTCTACACGCAGGGCGATGGTGCGGGGGTTGTCGGCGGCAAGGACGGCCAGGGGCTGGCATTGCCGTTCTTCATGCTACGGATCCGCATTCCGAATGGCCTGCTGCGATCGGACCAGTTGCGAGCCATTGCCCGCCTGACCAGCCGCTACGCCCGCGGCACCGCCGATCTCACCGTGCGGCAAAACATTCAACTGCACTGGGTCACGATCGAGGCTCTTCCGGAGGTGCTCGAGGAACTGTGGCGTGTCGGCCTCAATACAATGGGCGCTTGCGGCGATGTCACGCGAAATATTACCGGCTGCCCGGTCGCAGGCGTGGATGCGGATGAGATCTGCGATGCGTCGTTTTTGGCGCTGGAAGCGGATCGAATGCTCGGGGGCAACGCCGAGTTCTACAACCTTCCGCGCAAGTTCAAGATTTCCATCACCGGATGCCGCGTGTGGTGCCCGTACCCGGAGATCAACGATATCGGCCTGACTGCGACCCAGCGCTCGGTTCGTGGAACGCCGGAGATTGGATTTGCTCTGCGCGTGGGCGGCGGACTCTCTACTGAGCCCTACCTGGGCGCGCCGCTGAATGTGTTTGTGCGGTGGAACCAGGTTCTGCCCGTGATTAAGGGAATCGCCGAGCTGTTTCGCGACTCCGATCAGTTGCGCGAACATCGCGAACGGGCGCGACTGAAGTTTCTTTTCCTGCGCCATGGTTGGACGCCGCAAGACTTCCAACAAGAGCTGCAGCGGCGCATCGGGTTTCAACTCGATCCCGCCGAACCCGAGCAGCCGCCAGCAGACGTCTACCGCGATCACATCGGGATTCATGCGCAGAAACAGCCGGGGCTCTGCTACGTGGGAGCCACGGTTCTGCGCGGCCGGATCACTCCTGAACAGATGCACGCTGCGGCCGAACTCGCCGACCGTTTCGCGAACGGCGAACTGCGCACCACAAATATGCAGAACCTGCTGATCGTCAACGTGCCGCGGCTGCACGCCGACGACTTGGCAAAAGAGTTGGGTGCGATTGGCCTCCCGGTAAGCGGGTCGCCGTTCCGGCGCGGAGCCATCGCCTGCAGCGGGACAGAGTTCTGCAAGCTGGCTATCACTGAGACGAAAAGTTTTTCTCGCTGGCTGGTAGAGGAATTGGAAGAACGCCTGCCCGGATTTGATCAGCACCTCAAGCTGCACGTCACCGGTTGCCCCAACAGTTGCGGACAACACTGGATTGCCGACATTGGAATCGAAGGCAAAAAGATCAAGGTCGACGGCCACATGGTGGATGCCTACTACTTCTGCCTGGGCGGTGCGCTGGGGTTGAATCAGGCGATTGCGAGGCCGGTGGGATTCCGCTGTGTTGCGACCGAAGTTCCGGAAGCCATCGAACGCCTGCTGCGCCGCTACCTCGCCGATGGCAGGCCAGGGGAGAACTTGCGGCGCTTTTTTGGTCGTCACAGCGACACGGAATTGCGGAATTTTCTGGCAGGAGAGTTCGTGGAGGCAGTTGCCCGTGATCTGCCCGAGGGACGCGTGCCAAGCAGCGTGGAAGGTTAACCGAAATTATGAGCGGCTTGTTCCCTATGTTCGTGAAACTCGAAGGCAAGCGTTGCCTTGTGGTAGGCGCCGGGAAGGTTGGCGAACCGAAGATCAGCGGCCTCCTTGAGACCGGCGCGCGCGTTCACGTGATCGCTCTGGAGGCGTCCGAGACCGTGCATCAGTGGGCAAGGGCTGGGAGGATCGCTTTGGAAATCCGTGCTTTTGCCCCGGCAGATCTCGATGGATCGTTCCTCGCGATAGTCGCCACCGCGTCGCGCGATTTGAATGGTTCGATTTATCGCGAGGCGCAAGCGCGTGGAGTTTTGTGCAATGTGGTCGACGTTCCGGAGTATTGCGACTTTTACTATCCCGCAGTCGTGCGCCGGGGCGATCTGCAAATTGCAATCTCGACGAATGGGCAGAGCCCCTCGCTGGCACAAAAACTTCGACAGCAACTGGAGCAGCAGTTTGGTCCGGGTTATGCCCAATGGGTCGCGGAACTGGGCGAGACGCGAAAGCTGGTGCTGGCCAGCGATCTTGATCCGCAACGGAAGAGCGATTTACTGCATTCGCTGGCGAGCCGCGAGGCTTTGAAGGCGACGCTCGAGGAAAAATCGGCGAAGCGAGAGGAAGACAGGAGGGTAACGGCATGAACGGCAAGGTATATTTGGTGGGCGCAGGCCCGGGCGATCCTGAGTTGCTCACGGTGAAAGCTCTGCGGCTGCTACAAACCGCCGACGTGGTATTTCACGACGACCTGGTTTCGCCCGAGATATTGAAACTGATTTCGCCCTCCGCCGAAGTCCAGAACGTGGGCAAGCGCTGCGGCAGCAAAACCATCCGGCAGGAAGAGATTGACTTTCTGCTAGTGGCGCGAGCGGCTTCCGGACTGCAGGTGGTGCGCCTGAAGAGCGGAGACCCGCTGATCTTGGGCCGCGCCGGAGAAGAAATCGAAGCGCTGCGGCGATCACGCATCGCATACGAGATTGTTCCCGGCGTTACCTCTGCCTTAGGCGCGGCTGCCGCAGCTGGAATCCCACTGACCCATCGGCGGGAGTCTTCGACCATAGTGCTGACGGCCGGGCATCGAGCGTCGCTGAGCCGAGCATCGGCGAACGACGATGGCGATTGGAGCCACTTTGCCGCGGCCGAGTCGACGCTTGTCGTCTACATGCCGGGCTCGGACTACGGCGAGATTTCCAGACGGCTCGCCTCCGCCGGATTCGCGGAACAAACTCCGTGCGCAATTATTTCCCGGGCGACCACTCCACAGCAACGAATTTACTGCACGACAGTTTCTGATCTCCACCACGCACCGCGGCTCGAGTCTCCAACACTCTTAGTCGTCGGTGAGGTTGTGAAGTTCGCCGATCTAAATCTCGCAGAAGGAGCCGCTAGCTTCGTGGAACCGGCATTCGAAGCTGCGTTTTCGCAAACTATCGCCGGAAGCTTGAGAACGGATCAGGAGCCCGTGGCATGAAGAACGAAGTTATCAGAGACGAGGTAGGAAAACTTCAGATCGCCGCGGAAGCCTGGAGCCCGGAGCGCGTTCTCGGCTGGGCATTCGACACTTTCGGAAACGGGGTCGCGATCTCCTCTGCGTTCGGCGCGGAGGGGATGGTCCTGATCGATATTGCTTCGCGAGTGCGCCAGAATTTTCGTCTCTTCACCCTGGACACTGAATTTCTGTTTCCCGAAACCTACAACCTCATGGACCAGGTGGAGCAGAGATATGGCATCACGATTGAAAGAGTCTATCCGCTGAACTCGCCGGAGGAACAAGAGCGGGAGCATGGTTCCGTGCTGTGGCAACGAAACCCAGATCTGTGCTGCAACCTGCGGAAAGTTGCGCCACTACAGCGCAAGCTGGGCGAGCTGCAGGCATGGGTCACGAGCATTCGGCGCGACCAGACCACGGCGCGCGCCGGCGCCGGAAAAATTGAATGGGACCAACGATTTGGTCTGGTGAAGATCAATCCAATCGCCGACTGGAGTTCGAAGCAGGTGTGGCATTACATTCGCGAGCACGACGTGCCTTATAACGAACTGCACGAGCGCAATTATCCAAGCATCGGTTGCACCCACTGCACGCGGCCGGTGCGGCCGGGAGAAGATCCCAGGGCTGGCCGCTGGGCGGGATTGGCGAAGACCGAGTGCGGACTGCACGTCATCCAGGCCGCTGCCCAGTCTGCCGGAGGCGACGCGTAGAAGCGGTCGGATCGCGCTAGTGTGCGGACGCTTCCGTTTTCTTCAGATAGTCCGAGAGCTGCCGCACCACGGCGATGAAAGTCTTGTTCGCGACCGAGAGGGTGCGATCGCGACGATAGGCCAGCCCGAGTTCGCGCCACAATTCTGCGCCTTCCAACTCGATCAGCTTCACTCTGCCCGCCGCCACTTCATCGCGCGCGAAAGACGCGCTGATCAGCGAGATGCCAAGATCGGCAGCCACGAAGCTCTTGATCATTCCAATGCTCGGCAGTTCCATTCTCACTTTTAACTCAGCGTTGTATTCGCGGAATAGCTTATCCAGCAGGCGGCGCGTGTGGCCGGTCTTCGGCAGCAGCAAAGGATATTTCACGACATCACTGATGTGCGCCGCCTTCAGCTTGGCGAGAGGATTCTTGGGGCTGACCATCAGCATGAGCCGGTCGCGGTAGATGGCCTGAACCTTCAGGCTCGGAGACTGCACGGGCAGACTGAGTATGCCCACGTCGAGAGATCCGTTCTCCAGCTTCTCCACTATCTTGTAAGTGAAGTTGCGATAGATGCTGATCTGCACGTCGGGATACTTGCGGCAGTATTCCCCGAAAACTTCGGGCAACACATAAAGGCAAGTGGCCTCGTTGGCGCCAACCAGCAGCGTGCCCCGTGGCGTGTGACCGTGGTCGGCGACTGCGACCAGCGATTCGTCGCGCAGCTTTTTCATGCGCAGCGCGTAATCGTGGAAGACCTGGCCTGCGGGAGTCAGCTTGACCGTTTTACCCGAGCGGTCGAGCAGGCGGTCGCCGTATTCCTGTTCCAGTTGGCGGATCTGCGCGCTCACCGCCGACTGCGAGCGAAATACTTTTTCTCCGGCGCGGGAGAAGCTGCCTTGCCGGGCGACTTCCAGAAATGTGATGAGCTGATCGAAATCCATGCAGTTTGGTTAGGAGATTATAGCGAACTTCGCATCGAGCAGTTCCGGTAAGTGCTCGTCCGGCAGGCGAGCCGACTCATTGCACGACGGGTCTTTCGGAAGTGAGAAGTTTGTCGCGGCCATAACTCCGTGCTTCTTCGGCCGCGAGGCGCGCCAGAATCGAGGCCCAGGTGTCTTCGATGGAGCAGGGAGGCGTTACTGGTTCGACCCGAAGCAGCGGCAGCGCGGAACATGAAAGCAAGTCGGCAGCACGCGGACTGCCCGTGAGCTGCAGGTGCCGGCGAAGAATACGGCGGAGCCATAGCTCTTCCTGAGGTTCGAGAGTTGCGAAGCGCACGGAGTCGCGGTTCAGCGCATCGTCGTTAAAGTAGTCGTCAGCGTCAGCGCGCAACAGGTAAGCCAGGCCGCCGGTCATGCCTGCTCCCATGTTGGCTCCTGCCGGACCGAGAATAACTACCACGCCCGCGGTCATGTATTCACATCCGTGACGACCCACTCCCTCGACTACGGCAAGCGCCCCACTGTTGCGGACTGCAAACCGCTCTCCCGCGCGGCCGGCAACGAATAGCTCACCCGACGTAGCGCCGTAGAGCACGGTGTTGCCCACCAGAACATCTCCGCGCGCCGAGGCTTCGGGTTGGGTGGTAATGGCGATGCTTCCGCCGCACAGGCCCTTGCCTACATAGTCGTTGGCTTCGCCAGTGAGCCGGAAGTTCGCGCCCGAAATCAGGAAAGCGCCAAAGCTCTGACCCGCGGTACCGAAGAACTCACAGTCGACTCCGGTCATTTGCAGAGTCGAACGTCCAAATGAAGATCCGAGGCGGCGCAGCACCTCGCCGCTAAAGTGCGCGCCCACGGCCCGATCCTCGTTGGTAATTTCAAAACGATAGGGACGGATAGAGAGCGATTCCAGATCGTCGACCACGCGATTCAGTTCGAGGCGAAGGGCGCTGGTGTCCTCATGAGGGCACGGAAATTGTGCAGGTGAATCGAGAATGGGCTGCAGCAGCGAGGCCACGCTCTGTTCGGCATCGGTCGAACGCGGCTGCAAGCGGTCAACGGCACCCAGAATCTCGTCAATCGATCCTGCGCCCATGCCCGCCAGCAGTTGGCGGACGTCGGCGGCCAGCGCGCGGAAGAAGGTTTCGACCATCTCTGGATTTCCGGTAAAGCGTGCGCGCAGAGTTTCATCTTGTGTCGCGATGCCCACAGGACAAGTATTAAGGTGACACTGCCGCGCCATCACGCAGCCGATGGCCAGCAGGGCCGCGGTTCCAAAGCCGAATTCCTCGGCTCCGAGCAGCGCCGCAACCACAACATCGCGAGCGAACTTCAGGCCGCCATCCACGCGCAATTTCACTCGGGCGCGCAGGCCGGCACGAACTAACGCGGCATGCGCATCGCGCAAGCCGATTTCCCACGGCAATCCAGTGTTCTTGATCGAAGTGAGCGGGGATGCGCCGGTGCCGCCGTCATGACCACTGATCGTGATCACGTCCGCGCCGGCTTTGGCAACGCCTGTAGCGATGACGCCGACTCCGGAACTGGAAACCAGCTTCACTCCGATGCGCGCATTCGGATTTACGGCACGCAGATCGTAAATCAACTGCGCCAGGTCTTCGATGCTGTAGATATCGTGGTGCGGCGGCGGCGAGATGAGCGATGTTCCAGGTACGGCGTGCCGCAGGCGCGCGATGTAAGGCGTAACTTTCGCGGAAGGCAGTTGTCCGCCTTCGCCCGGCTTCGACCCTTGCGCCATCTTGATTTCGATTTCGTCAGCGTGTACCAGATATTCGGCAGTCACACCGAAGCGTGCGGAGGCCACCTGCTTGACGCGGTTATTCGCCTCCGGGCGCTCGTAATAAATGCTGAGGTCTTCACCGCCCTCCCCGGTATTGCTGCGCCCTCCCAGTCGGTTCATAGCGATGGCCAGTGTCTGGTGAGCTTCAGGCGAAATTGCGCCGAGCGACATGGCTTGCGTGCTGAAGCGGCTGAGCAGAGAAACGTCACTCTCCACTTCTTCCAACAAAAGAGGCTGCGCGGCACGGATCTCGAGCAAGTCCCGGACCGAAACATTTTTGCGTTCGTTCGAGAGCACAGCCAAGGACGCCTGATTCTCCGGGGTTGGCGACTTAATGTAGCGATGCATGCGGCGCACCAGCTCCGGCGAACTCGAATGCAGCTCGCCATTGCGACGGAAGCGATACAGGCCGGCATCGCGGAACTCCGCTGCGAAAGAGCCGAAGCCTGCAGCGTGGCATGCGAGGGAGTCCTCAAGGAGGCTGTCAAGCGATTTCCCGCTGAGCGTGCGTCCAGCATCTTCGAAGAACTCATCGCACACCGCTGGATCGAGCCCGATGGTTTCGAAGATCTGGCTGTTGCGGTAACTGCTCATGGTGGAGATGCCCATGCGCGCCAGTACCTTGCGCAGACCTTTCTCAATGGCGGCACGGTAGCGTGCGGGCCCATCAACGTCGGCGCGGACGCTCAGGCTCATGGCGAGATTGGGATGCACGGCACTCGCCCCTGCCGCGACCAGGAGAGCAACGTGATGCGTATCGATGACTTGGCCCGTCTCCACGATCAGCGGCAGCTTCCAGGCGCCGGCAGCAGTTATCGCGCGCCACGCGCACGAAACCGCCAGCAGCGCAGGCAGCGCCGCTCGGGTTTCGCTCACGGCGCGATCGCTCAGCAGGATTGCCCTGCCAGCAGCGGCCGCGGTTGATGCTTCTTCGCGAATCCTGCTCAAAACCTGACGGGCTGCCCCGACTCCGCCCACCGCCTCGAAGCTGAAGTCGATGCAGTGAATCGTTAGCAGCGCTTCTCCGAGCGAATCCATCTGCCCGGCATCCAGCAGTGGAGAATCCAGCTTCGTATTCTCGTCGAGGTGCACGTCAAGCGACATCACGTGGCTCTCTCGCAGGGGATCGATGGGAGGATTCGTAACCTGCGCGAACCGTTGCTTGCAGTAATCCCAGAGAGGGCGCGGCAGGCTCGACAGCAAGGCCGGAGGAGCGTCGTCGCCCATGCTCCACAGCGGCTCCTGGCCGTTTTCCACGAGCGGCTGAAACAGCATCCGAAACTGATCTTCCGTCCAGCCAAAAGCTGCCATCAAACGGTTGCAGTCGAGATTGATCGGTGAGGCCGTGTTTTCCGCCGGAATTACAGTTGTTGCGAGCTGCAGACTGCCATCAGTATGCACAAGCCGCGCCACTTCGCCCGGCCGGAAGAATGTTCCACTCGCGGGGTCAGCGATCAGCATCTCGCCGGGGCCAAGTCGCTGTCGTTCGATCACCTGCTTGTCAGAAAGATCGGTAATGCCAACCTCGGAGCCCACGATCAGCAATCCATCCGAAGTCAGGGTATAGCGCAGCGGACGGAGTCCGTTGCGGTCGAGCTTCGCCCCCACCACCTGCCCGTCGGTGAAAAGCAGCGCGGCCGGGCCGTCCCATGGTTCTTGCTCGGCAGCGCTGTTGGAGAGGAACTGGCGCAACGCAGGGTCGAGACGCTCGTCGTGCTCCCACGCCGGCGGCACCAGGCGCAAAGCAGATTCAGCAATGCTCGAGCTGCTCCGCACCAGAGCTTCCAGTGCATTATCAAAACTCGCGGAGTCGCTCATGCCCGGCTGCAGCAATCGCGAGTTATCTGGCAGCCCGAGCCGTTGACGCAGCGTAGCCCCGCGCGCCTGAAACCACCGGCGATTGCTGCTGATGGTATTGATCTCGCCGTTGTGCGCCACGAAGCGAAAAGGTTGGGCCAGTGACCAACTTGGCTGCGTGTTCGTCGAATAGCGTTGGTGGAAAACCACAAACGCGCTTTCAAACTCGGGATCGTTCAGGTCAGGATAGAACGGAGCCAACTGCTCAGGCGTAAGCAATCCCTTGTAAACGATGGTTCGCGAAGAGAACGAGCAGTAATAACCAGCGCTGGAAACGCTTTCTAGTTCCTGCCGCAGGCGGAAAAGCTGCAACTCAAAATCGGAAGAATCAGGCGCCAGAGACTCTAAGTGAGGAGACTCCTCGCGGGGCCCCACAAAACATTGGCGCACCACGGGCAAAGAATCGCGTGAGCGGGGCCCGAGGATCGAAGAATCGGTGGGCACCGACCGCCAGCCCAAAAACGAGAGATCAAACTTCGAAACGGCAGATCGAATGGCCGCCAAGGCACCATTTTCCTGGCCACGCTGAAGAAACACCATGCCAACGCCAAACTCTTCGGGCAGTCGAATCCCGTCAGCACGAGCCACTCTGCGGAAGAATGCCTTCGGAAGCGCGACCAACAGGCCGGCGCCATCTCCACTGCGGCCGTCGGCGTCCACACCGCCGCGATGGGCCAGGCGCGACAGAGCCTCAAGCCCGCGCTCCACCACGCCATGCGACGCAGGTCCGCCCAGTTGGGCGATGAAGCCAACGCCGCAAGCATCATGATCCGCCGAGAAGGTGAGGCGACTCTCCGCCATACTACTTGTCTAACCTGAAACACCCAGCCAAGTACAATCGTCATTTTCGATACGATGGATGGGTTTTCTGCATGGCTCGCACAAGTGATTTCCAGCGGCTCTGGCCGAGGCTCCTGTATCGTTAGGCTTCGATATTTCCTTCAGGTAAAATGACAACTCTTGCCGCAGTCAGCGCTCCCATGGTCAATCTTTCCGATATCCAATCCGCCCTGGCACGGATTCGAAAATCGATCTATGTATCGCCCTGCACGCGGTCAGAAACGTTCTCCGAACTGACCGGCAACGCCATTTATCTGAAACTGGAAAACCGGCAGAGAACTGGCGCCTACAAAGAGCGGGGCGCTCTCAATAAGCTGCTAAGTCTCAACGAGGAAGAACGTTCTCAGGGCGTGATCGCGGCCTCTGCAGGTAATCACGCGCAGGCCGTTGCCTACCACGCTTCCAAACTCGGCATCCGGGCAAGAATTGTCATGCCCCTGGCAACACCGCTCATCAAGGTGTCGGCCACCCGCGGCTACGGTGGCGACGTTGTGCTTCACGGAGGAAATTACGACGAGGCTTACGAGGAAGCGTTGCGCCTCAGCGCGCAAGACCTCCTCACCTTCGTCCACGCCTTCAATGATGATGTAGTGATTGCGGGGCAGGGAACTCTGGGGCTCGAGTTGCTCGAGCAGCATCCCGATCTCGATGCGGTTGTAGTGCCGATCGGAGGAGGTGGGCTGATTGGTGGCATCGGTTGTGCTCTGAAAGAAAGCAATCCCTCCATCCAGATCATTGGAGTTCAACCCGCTCGATTGCCTTCGGTAAAGGTCGCATTATCCGAGGGAAAGCCCGTGACCTTGCCTGCAGCGGTGACCATCGCCGACGGGATCGCCGTGCGTCGTGCGGGCGAGCGCACCCTCCCGCTGATCCAGAAGTATGTGGACGAGATCGTTACGGTTGAAGAAGAGGAGATTGCTAACGCCGTGCTGCTCTTGCTCGAGCGGGAGAAGATTCTGGCCGAAGGAGCAGGCGCTGCCGCGCTGGCGGCCGTGGTCAATCGCCGGATCCCGACCATCCGCGATAAGACGGGAAAGAAAGTTGCCGTGGTGGTGAGCGGTGGCAACATCGATGTAACGTTGCTGGCTCGCATCATCGAGCGCGGCCTGGTCAAAGATGGAAGGTTGGTTCGACTGCGTGTGCATCTGCCCGATTATCCCGGGGCTCTGCACCGGGTTACCGGCATCCTCGCCCAGCACCGCGCCAACATCGTTGAAACTTCTTACGATCGCGCCTACCACAATGTCAATCTGGGAGACACCGCCATCGACATCACCATGGAGACGCGCGGTCCTGACCACATCGCCGAACTGATTTCAGCCCTCGGTGCCAACGGCTACACTCACGAGAGAATCCTGTAAGTCGGACGCAAGAAGCGTATCCTATCTCAGGTAGGAGGAGTCGTCCTTGCACCCTGGGTCCCAAGGGTCGTTCCAACACATAACCCTATGATTTCAAAGCCTGTCATCGACGTGACAATGATCACCCCGCAAAGTGTTCCAAGCCCTTGCGGAGGGCAACAGAAAGAGGAGAATTGAAGCGGTTTAGTAACTGACACAACCTACGGAGGTAGGACTATGACTTCTGGCATTCTGACCTCGCCCGGAATCAAGGCTCCCGGCGACTACATTGAAGATGTGATGATCAGTGTGAAGGCGAAGAACCCCGCCGAGCCTGAGTTCCATCAGGCGGTGCGGGAAGTTTTCGATTCCCTGCGGTTAGTATTGGCGAAGCATCCCGAGTATCAGTCCAATCGCATTCTCGATCGCATCGTCGAACCGGAGCGCGTGCTGATGTTCCGCGTGCCCTGGACCGACGATCAGGGAAATGTTCAAGTCAACCGCGGTTTCCGCATCGAGATGAACAGCGCCATCGGCCCCTACAAGGGTGGGCTGCGCTTCCATCCCTCGGTCAACCTCGGCATTTTGAAGTTCCTCGCGTTTGAACAAGTCTTCAAGAATTCGCTCACTACGCTGCCCATGGGCGGCGGCAAAGGCGGATCGGATTTCGATCCCAAAGGCAAGAGTGATAACGAAGTAATGCGGTTCTGTCAAAGCTTCATGACGGAACTGTCGCGCCACATCGGACCGGACACGGACGTTCCTGCCGGCGACATCGGCGTGGGCGGACGCGAAATCGGCTATCTCTTCGGCCAGTACAAGCGCCTGCGCAACGAGTTCACCGGTGTGCTCACCGGCAAGGGGCTGGGTTGGGGTGGATCGTTAATTCGTCCAGAGGCGACAGGCTACGGCTGCGTGTATTTCGCTAGTGAAATGCTAAAGAGCCGCAAGGATAATCTGGAAGGCAAGCTCTGCCTGGTCTCCGGCAGCGGCAACGTCTCCCAGTACACCATCGAGAAGCTGCTCGACTTCGGCGCGAAGCCTGTGACCGTCTCAGATTCCAATGGCGTGATTTATGATCCGGACGGCATCGATCGCGAAAAGCTGGCCTACGTCCTGGAGTTGAAGAACGTGAAGCGCGGGCGTATTCGTGATTATGCGGACCGCTACAAAAAGGCGATCTTTATGCCCACCGACGTCAAGCTGGAACACAGCCCGCTGTGGAACATTAGAGCGGATTGCGCGTTCCCGAGCGCCACGCAGAATGAGATCACCGCGCGCGATGCGGCGAATCTCATCAAGAATGGCATCAAGCTGGTCGCCGAAGGCGCCAACATGCCGAGCACGCTGGAGGCAACCAAGCTGTTCCTGGATGCCAAGATTCTCTACGGTCCAGCGAAGGCGGCGAATGCAGGAGGCGTGGCTACGTCAGGTCTCGAAATGTCGCAGAACAGCGCGCGCATTTCCTGGACCCGCGAGGAAGTGGATGACAAGCTGCACAAAATCATGATCGCCATCCACCGCAATTGCTACGAAACGGCCGAGAAATACGGCACGCCCGGCAATCTCGTGAACGGCGCCAACATTGCCGGCTTCCTGAAAGTAGCCGACGCGATGCTGGATCAGGGACTCGTGTAGAAGAGCCATGTAGGGATAGCTCCCCGAACCTGCCCGGAGCGGAGTCGAAGGGACTGTCCGTCGAGCAACTGACGATTGCTCGTAGCGTAGGCAAAGCGGGGTGGGCCAATCAGTCCACCCCGCCTCCTTTTGCTGCACCAGTTCTAAACTGAGATTGTTTCGAATGACCACTCACCCCATCGCCGAGCCCCTGCTCGACGCCGAAGCCCGGCTTGAAGGCTTCGACAACCTGATGCCGTTCAAGGTTCAGAACATTCTTCTCGTCTCCAGCCTCTACGATTCTTTCATCCTCCGCGAAGACGGCCGCCTCAATGAACTCTTGATCGACGAATCGCTGGAACTGAACCTGCAACAAATTCCCGGCATCACCCATGTTGCAAGCTGCGCTGAAGCGCTGGAATTGGCCCGTTCGCAGCCGCGCTTCAACCTGATCGTCACCAACCTGGCCGTAGGCGAGACGACTGCTGCACAGTTGGCAAGCGACGTGAAACGTTCAGGCCTCGACGTCCCCGTGGTTGTGCTTGCCTACGACTACCGCGAAGTCAAGAATTTCATCAGTCGGAATCCCGTCACCGATATCGAACGCATTTTCCTCTGGCAGGGCAATGCCCGAATTCTCATTGCCATCGTCAAGTACATCGAAGACAAGCGCAATGTTTTGCACGACACGCGAGCCATGGGTGTGCCGGTGTTGCTGGTAGTAGAAGACAATATCCGTTACTACTCGTCGTTCCTGCCTGTGATTTACACCGAGTTGATCAAGCAGTCGCGGCGCGTCATTCAGGAAGGCATCAACGTTGCTCATAAGCTGGTGCGCATGCAGGCCCGCCCGAAAATTCTGCTCAGCTCGAACTTCGAAGATGCGGCCCAGCTCGTGCAGCAGTATCGCGATTACCTGATCGGTCTGGTCTCAGATGTCGAGTTTCCCTGGGACGGTAAACTCAGCCCGGAGGCCGGCTTTGAGCTGGCCCGCCTGATGAAGGCTCTGGTGCCGGATGTGCCGGTGGTGCTGCAGACCAGCCGCACGGAGTTTCGTCCACGCGCCCTGGCCGCAGGATATTCGTTTCTCAGGAAACGTTCTCCGACCCTGCTCAAGGACCTGCGTCGGATTCTCACCGAGCAATTTGGTTTTGGCGATTTCGTGTTTCGTTTATCGGACCTGACGGAAGTAGGCCGCGCCAAGGATTTGAATCAACTGGAAGAGCAGTTGCAAACCGTTCCCCCCGAAAGCCTCACCTACCATGCCCAAAGCAACCACTTTTCTCACTGGCTTATGGCGCGAACCGAGTTTGCTCTCGCCGCCAAGCTGCGGCCGCGGAAGGTCTCGGACTTCACCGGTCCGGAACATCTGCGCCGTGATTTAATCGAATCGATTAACGACTACCGCCGCGAGCAGAGCGAACTTCTTATCGGTGACTTCAACGCCGACACCTTCAAACCTTCGGAAACAGGTTTTCTGCGGATTGGCGCCGGATCGTTGGGGGGCAAGGCACGCGGCCTCGCTTTTGTCCGCCATCTTCTTCGCAAGAACCGCATCATACGCCGCTTTCCCGGCATTCGCATCGCGGTGCCGCCGGCTCTGGTCCTGGCGACGGATGCGTTCGATCAATTCCTGGCAGAGAACAACTTGCTCGATTTCGCCCTGCAATGCGAGAACGATGCCGAGATTCTCGAAAGATTTCTGGCCGCTTCGCTCTCCGCTCAGTTGCAGCAAAATTTGAAGGTGTTCCTCGCGGAAGTTATTTATCCGCTCGCCGTGCGCTCTTCCAGCCTGCTTGAAGACTCCCAGTACCAGCCTTTCACCGGAGTCTATGAAACCTTCATGCTGGGCAATCAGTCGGCCGATCCCGATATGCGTCTGGCGGAGTTGATCGATGCGATCAAGCGGGTCTATGCCTCCACTTTCAGCCGCCATGCCAAGGCCTACGTCAGAGCCACTCCGTACCGTCTGGAAGAAGAAAAGATGGCGGTGATTGTCCAGCAACTTGTCGGCACCGTGCACGGACAACGCTTTTATCCTGACTTCTCGGGCGTGGTGCGTTCGCACAATTTCTATCCCGTGCCGCCGATGATGTTTGCCGATGGAATTGCCGCGGTTGCTTTGGGACTAGGCCGGGCTGTGGTCGACGGCGGCAAGTGCCTGACCTTCTGTCCGCGGTATCCGCAGCACTTGCTGCAATTCTCATCGGTCGACGACATGCTCGCCAACTCGCAGACCGAGTTCTGGGCGCTCGAATTAGATGGCGTAGCCCAAGGCCGTCCCGGGCATCTGCACGAGTTGCGTTTCGGACTAGAAGCAGCCGAGGCTGACGGCACGCTGCCTGCCGTCGCCTCAACTTATTCAGTCGATAACCAGGCGGTGTACGACGGTATGAGCCGGGCCGGAGTGCGTATCGTAAGCTTCGCACCCGTGCTCAAACACGCACGGTTTCCCTTGGCCGCCATTCTCGAGACGCTGGTAAAAGCCGGAGAAGACGCTCTGGGCATTCCCGTGGAGCTAGAGTTTGCGGTTCGCCTGCCGCAGCGCCCGGGCGAGAGCGCGGATTTTGGCTTCCTTCAAATCCGTCCCCTCACTCTTTCGCGCGATCACCAGGACTTATCGCTGGACAACGTCGAACCGCGCCAGTTGCTCTGCCAAAGCAGCAAAGTTCTGGGCAACGGACGCATCGAGAATCTGCATGATGTGGTTGTCGTCGATTCCCAGCGCTTCGAGCGCAGCCGCAGTCAAGAAGTCGCGAAAGCGGTCGCCCATTTCAACGGCTTGCTCACCGTCGAGAACCGGCCCTATCTGCTGATCGGAGTGGGCCGTTGGGGATCGAACGATCCCTGGCTGGGTATTCCCGTGGAGTGGGACGAAATTTCCGGGGCGCGCGTCATTGTCGAGGCTGGATTCCACGATTTTCGTGTGACGCCCTCCCAGGGCAGTCATTTTTTTCAGAATCTCACCGCATTCCAGATCGGTTACTTCACCGTCAATCCCGACGCTGGCGAAGGCTCGGTCGACTGGGAGTGGCTGAATGATCAGCCCTCCGTGGCAGAAGACGGATGTGTCCGCCACTTACACTTTGATACCCCGCTGCGAGTAGTGATGAACAGCCGACAAAGTCGAGGCGTCATCTTTAAACCGCATGCGCTGTCGTAAGACCACAGGCGGTTCTCAGTTACGGGGTGGGACCGCCAGCCTGGCCGCCGTTGCCGTTGTTTTTGTGGTCCATCTTGCGGTGAATATCAGGCCAGAACTCCTTGATCACGATGGTGATGGTGTCGTACAGCACCTGGGTCCCCCAAACGCTGGCCGTGTTGGGCAGGGTGCGGGAGGATGCGTTGTGAACGTAGGTAAGCGTGTCCGTTGTGGGGTCGAAACGAGTCGTAATGAAAGCGCGGGGATGATAAGTGTTGGTGGAGATCGCGGCTGACAGGGCGCTGCCCACAATTTCAGAGTAGTTGAATTGTGTATATCCGGAATCGGTGCGAGTCACGAAGATTCGGCTCACTGCATACTCGGTGCGGCGCGTGAACCCACCGTCGCTTTTCTGAAAAAATCGCGGATCCTGACGCAGTATCGACGGAAGCACCGCGCTCGTCATGAAGTTTTCGATGGTCCCGTCTGCAAAAGCCGACGCATAGCGCTTCCCATAGCCTTCCCAGCCCTGTCCATAACCCGGCTCGCTGTTTTCCGCCTGACTAATGCCCGACAGAACTCCGTACCACGGAAATTCGATCTTATCGAACGAACCCCGGGCCACGACTTTGAATTTCTGCCCCGTAGTGAGCGGCGGCACGTTGCCGGCATTCTCCAGAGTTAGGAAGTTTGGCAGCGCCAGGAAGAGCCGGTCATTCGACGTTCCCGCATTGCTTCCCTGGGTGTTTGTGCTTTGAGCGGCCTTGTTTTTATCGGATGGAGCCTGCTGCGACGCCGAGGCGGGCTGCGTGCTCTGCCCTGGCGCTTCAGTCTTGGACGAAGAACCAGTCTGTGGAGTTGGAGGTGCTGGACTCGCCGGCGGTGGAGTTTGCTGGGCCCAGGACGGAAAAGAAAAAATTGCAACTAGCACAGAGATCGCTAACGGCTGAGCCACAAACTTTCTCAAGCACTTCTCCTGAACAAGAGGTAACATCGCAAAATCAGAACAATCGTGAACGTTTCCGACAAGCCATCGTCCGGCTGCGTTTTTGAGGGAGACCGAACTCTGACCATTGCAGTTTCACGGATGCCGGTGCAGCACGTGGGTGGCGATGTCCGGCCAGAACTCCCGGAATGTATTGGTAAGAGCATCCCGCCCCAGCGCCCATCCATACTTGGTGGCAAGCGCCCCGATGGTGCGGCTACCACTGGGGTAATACGATATAGAAATTCCCTGCGCTATGCCTCGGCCCAACAGTTCCGACGCATTAAAGCTGTCGTGCCCCTTGTAATCCGGCGTAATAAAGATGCGCGTTCCCGCATACACACCGCGCTTCACGATGCTGCCGTGTCCCTTCGCGTAATAGCGTTCGTCCTGATGAAACACCGTAGGAAGCGCAAAGATAACCCAATAGTTGCCATCCGTTTTGTCGAGCAGACCCCGCCAGTAGTATCTGCCGAAGCCTGGAAGTCCCTGTCCCAATTGCGGGTGGGCATCGGTCCATTCCGCCAGCGCGGAGGTTATGCCTACGAAAATGAACGACGAATAATCGAAGCTGTTCTGGGTGGCGATCTTGAAGGCCTGCTTCGGTGTTGGTGGCGGCGGCAGCGCACCGGCGCTGACCGCGCGGAAGTTCGGCATCACCCCCAGGATGCGCTTGGGTTGCTCCTCTCCGGGTCTGACACCCCGGTTCGCAGGCGCCGTGCCCTGGCCGGCACTCTTGTCTTCGGTCTGCCTTGGGTTGCCGTCAGGTGTTTCCGTTTGCGAAGT
Organism: uncultured Acidobacteriaceae bacterium; assembly: GCA_963786075.1. Taxonomy (GTDB): domain Bacteria; phylum Acidobacteriota; class Terriglobia; order Terriglobales; family Acidobacteriaceae; genus Sulfotelmatobacter. The sequence continues at coordinate 17,896 of CAWAYA010000025.1, forward strand.
TGAAGAAGCGGGGTTCGATGGCGGCGGAGTCTGCTGTGCCTGAGACCTAAGAGAAGGAAAAGTTGCAAGCAAGAAGGTACTCAACAACAAGGCGGCGAACTTTATCGACAAGCATTTCTCCCCGAAAAAGAATCCCACGACACGTAACAGCTTGTGACTTTAATTCTAACAGGCAGACTCAGTTTGCCCGAAGATCTCCCGCGTCTTTACATTGATTTACAGACTGCATATTTCTGCGCCCAAACTTCACGCCAAAGAAAAAGGCGGCCGAAATAACAGCCGCCTTCTGGTTAGACTAACTTGCCGCTAGAAGTGGAAACCAATCTCCGCCGTGAGCGCACGCGGCGTGACATAGTGAGTGCCGCTGAAGGTGGAAAGAAAGTTGTAGAGCGCGTACTTGTTAGCGAGGTTGATAGCAGTGAACTGCAGGCTGACCTTGTATTTGTCACCGCGGAAAATGTTGTCGTGTCCGACCGAAAGGTCGAACAGACTGCGGTGCTGAATACGCTGCGGATCGTGATCGTCGTTCTCCTTGCCCGGTGCGGGAATGTCAATCAGGGGGGAAGTGAATTCCGATGCTAGACATACCGGAGGCAGCGGGATCGTCGGCGTCGCACGCTGGCCGTTGCAGGCGAATCCACCTTCGAATTCCAGATCGGCCGTAAGCGGGTTTCCGACGTAGTCGGTCATCGCGATAGCCGGTAGCCCGTTGAGAGTAGTGGATTGGGGGCAATCGTTATAGGCGGTGATTCCATAGCATGGCGTATTGCCGGCGACGAGTCCGCTGTCGTAGCGCCAATTGAAGCCGACCCACGGCCCATGCTTGGCAATCTGATATTGGAAATGCGCGGTGGTGTTGAATTTCTCGTCGTGGTCAATGCGGAATGGGGTTCCCGGCGCGCCCACGGTAGCACCGGCTCCTCCTAGTTGCGGCGGGAAGAAGCGCGCAGCCACGCTGGAGAAGACTGCGAGCGCAGAGAATCCGCGGTAGTTGGGCACGCTGATGCGGCCCGCATAACCTGGAATCTTGGATTTCGTCCACTCGATCGGAAACGTGATAGGAGTATCGCCCAATACACTGAAATCGTAGCCCAAGTGGGTGTACTTCCAGATATACTCGCCAGAGAAAACGAGATATTTTCCGAAAGCCTGTTCGATCCCCACATGGTACTCATTTCGTAAACCCGGCGTTAGAGGATTGGCGGTTCCGGCGAGTGAAGAGCTGCAGAGAAGTAGCGGCGCCAGGACAGGATTGGCGCAACCCAGGCTCGAAAGGATCAGGTTCTCATTGAAAGGAGACTCAAGCGTATGTGCATACGACGCGCGCAAAACGGTGTTTGTGGATTTGATGTTGTAAGCCACTCCGAGCCGGGGCTCAGCCTGGCTGTGATCGGCAAGACCGTTGTAGATGTCGCCGCGCAGGCCTAGGTTGAGATTCCAGTTCCGCCAGGTAATCGTATCCTGGATGTAGAGTGCAGCTTCCTTTATGTCGGTGTGCGTTAGACCGGGGTCTTGCGTCTTGTCGTTGTAGAGAACCCCGCCGCGGGTCAGATCGTAGGGTGCCAGGACTGGATTGAATAATGGATAGAGCGTTGCGTTGGCTGGTGCAAAGGGTCCTCCAGTGTTGGGAAAGTAGCCAAGCGCTGCATTGCACTGGGTGGGGTTAGTGACGCCAGTCGGGCCTGGTGCTGCCACATACGTGCCGGAGGGTACGTCAAATGTGACGCAGGGCGCGTTGTATGCCGGATCGACAATTCCCACCGTATCGTTCTCATCGAGGAACGTTTGTTCGTAGGTGAGGCCACCCTTCACATTGTGAATCCCCTTGGCATACGAGAGCGAGGACCGCACGCCCACATTGGTAAGACTGCGGCTCTGGGCCACAGTCTGCCGCTGTAAACTCGGTGGCCCAAGATCGGCAAAAGGATTGCCGCTCGGATAGTAGTTGTAATCGTCGCGGCGTACAAAAGCGCCCAAAGTATATACGGCGCTTGTATTCAGCACATGCGTCCACGAAGGCGCGATGTTGAAAGTTCCGATCTTCGAGCGCTGATCAGTGGGCCCGACAACCAGGCCGTTCGGACCGATGCCACCATAGTTTTCAATCCCCGGAAGAATGCCGTCCAATCCGCCCCAAGCCGTCGCGTTCTCGCCGTCGAGCGTATTCGGTGTCTGAAACCACGAGCGGCTATAGCCAAAGTTGAAATGAAACGAGTCCGCAGTCGAGAGTTGATAGTCCACGCGATCGAAAAGGTTCTGCTCGTTGCCCTTGTCGTGCAGTACGGTAAATTCCGGCGGATCGAGGAAGCGGCCGGTGTTCAAACCGTTTGCCGAGATGAAGTTTCCCCAGTTCTTGCCTCCGTACGCAACATCGGCAGCTAAGTTGGATGTGCCAAACGATCCATACGAAGCGCTGACGCTGCCGTGGGGCTTGGTTACACCCTGACCAGACCGAGTGGTCGCAACGATCACAACGCTGGTCTTGCCGCCGAATTCCGCCGGCGGCGCGCCCGAGATCACTTCCATCGAATCGACCGCGTCGAGGGGAAGCTGATTCGAGAACACTTTGCTTTGCTGGTCGGTGATCGGCTGGCCATCGACGGAAAACGAATTCTCCGCGTGATCGCCGAGTCCGTGGAAGAGCCCGTTGGAATCGGCGGCTATGCCCGGTGTGGCGAGCGTAACCTCAGAACTCAGCGCCGACGTCGTGCTTTCCAAAGGAATCTTGTTGAACAAGTCCCTGCTGACGTCAGTGTGAAACGTGGAATCGTTCTCCAGCAAATCCGCGGCATTGGCCTCGACCGTCACCGACGTGGTGCCCGCCGACACCTGAAGTTTCACATTGACGCTGAGAGGCACGACCGAGCGGACTTCCACGTCGCGGGCAGTCTCGGCGAACCCGGTCGCGGTCACTGTCATGTGGTATGGATTGAAGGGAACGTTGGAGAAATTGAAATTTCCCGATTTATCCGTAACAGTCGATCGATCGAACTGGCTGACTGGGTTGTGAATTTCAACGGTGGCATTGGCCACCACCGCGCCGTCGGGGTCCAACACTGTACCAGTGATAGACCCAGAACTTCCGCCCGATTGAGCGAAAGCCATATTGCTGGCTAGAGAGAGCGCTACCGCAAGAATGGTGACGGGCAACTGCTTATAAGAAGAAAACATGAGTCCTCCTGGGACGAAGTCAAGAAATAGGGATCCGCCGGCTTCCATGCCGGAGCTTCAACCTTGGGGAATCCCTAAACGGCAGGAGGACCGCGAATGCCCAATTCAAAAACACTAAGCGGGGCTCTCGCGATTACGTCTTCTTCTTGCAGCAGGCCGACCGTGGCAAACACCGGCCGAATGTGATTGCAACTGGGCGTGGGCGTGGTCGTATGGGCGACCACGCAAATCGAGCAGGAGTTGGATTCGGTCTGGTTCGGATGGTTGTGGGTAGACTCCACCACTGCCGCCCACAACATCAGGGACAGGCAGAGCCACGTCAACCATCGAAAAGTAAACCGCGTTCGTTCCTGCATTGGGCTAAATTCTTTTAAGCTTATATCGGTTGTCCCGCACAAGGCAATGCCGGAGAAGTTACTATTGTGATTATCGTGATGTTGGCCACCCGGGGGAGGCGGCCATTCAGCTATCAAACTTACAAGCGAGGAAACACATGGCAGAACCAACCTACGAAGAACTCAAAGCCCGGTTATCCCAGTTGGAGAAAGAAGTCGAGACCAAGAAGCGCAGCGGAGACCTGATCTTCAAGGTCGGCGAAAAAGGCGGCGTCAGCGTCTACGGACTCGGCCGCTTTCCGGTCACGCTCTACTACGAGCAATGGAACCGCCTGCTGGGAGCGGCGGACGATATAAAGAAGTTCATGGAAGAAAACAAGTCCCGCCTGAAGCTGAAGGAACAAGGTTGACTGGCAAGTTCCAGGTTCTCAGTTGGTTACCCTTGGGGTTTACTGAGAACTGAGAACTGCGAACTGAGAACTGGTTTCGGGCTATAATAAAAAAACTGTGCCTAAGTACTCCATCGTCGTCCCTCTGCACAACGAGCAGGAGAACGTCACCGACCTCTACGACCGCCTGAAGGCGGTGATGGAGGCCGCAGGCGAGACCTTCGAAATCGTGCTGGTCGATGACGGTTCGAACGATCACACCTTCGCCATGCTGCGCGAAATCGCAGCCGTCGACAGCCGTGTCACGGTCGTCAAGCTCCGCCGCAACTTCGGCCAGACCGCCGGCCTGGCCGCCGGTTTCGACCACGCCCGCGGCGAATACATCATCGCCATGGATGGCGACCTGCAGCACGATCCGGGCGACATCCCGTTGTTCCTGGAGAAGATTGCGGCTGGCTACGACATCGTCAGTGGCTGGCGTAAAGTTCGCGTCGATAATTTTTGGATGCGCCGCATCCCCTCCCGCATGGCGAATTGGCTCATGGCCAAGCTCAGCGGCGTCGACATTCACGATTTCGGCACTACTTTCAAAGCCTATCGCCGCGAAATCCTCGAGCAGGTTCCACTCTACGGCGAGTTGCACCGCTTCATCCCGGCTCTGGCGTCGTGGTACGGCGCGTCCATCTGCGAAGTCCCCATTCGCAACGTAAACCGAGAACGCGGCGCTTCGCACTACGGGATTTCCCGCACTTTCCGCGTTTTCTTCGATCTCATCACCATTCGCTTCCTGCTACGCTATCTTTCTCGTCCACTGCACTTCTTCGGAACCTTCGGCCTTCTAAGCATGTTCGGCGGCAGCGCCGTCGTGGCATGGCTGGGAGTGGAAAAATTCCTACGCCACGTTCCCGTCATGGCATCTCACGGCCCGCTGATGATGCTGGCTCTAGGCCTGCTCCTCGGCGGATTGAATCTTCTCGCCATCGGCCTGTTAGGCGAAATGCAGGTCCGCCACTACCACGAACCCCGTCACCGTGCTCCCTATTCCGTCGACCGCGTCCTCCGTTCCCAGAACGAAGAACACAGCGTCTCGGAGTAGAACTCATCCGACCATGGATCGCTGGACCTCGGGTTATCATTACGATCAGTGGATGGGCCGCTGGAGCCGATTGCTCGTTCATGAATTCCTAAACTGGCTAAACCTCCCGGCAGGTCTGCGCTGGCTCGATGTGTGCTGCGGCAGCGGCGTCATCACTGAAGCCATCGTCGAACGGAACACACCCGCCAAAATCGTAGCCATCGACGCCTCGCCCGAGCAGATAAACTTTGCCCGCCAGCATCGCGCCCACCCGAACGTCGTCTTCCAAACCGGGGACGCTATGGCTCTGCCTTTCCCCGACGCCAGTTTCGATGTCGCCGTGTGCGGCCTGGGATTGAATTACATCCCAAACCCGCTTCTTGGACTGGCGGAACTCGTTCGTGTGCTGCGTTCGGGTGGCACCATCGCGGCCTACGTTTGGGACTACGCCCAAGGCGCAAGATTCTTGCGTGAGTTCTGGGATGCAGCCATCGCTGTTGATCGTCAAGCCGCGACCTTCGACCAAGCCCGCCGTTTTCCAATGTGTACACCTGAAGATTTGCAACCTCTCTTCGAGCGGGCAGGATTGAAGCCCGCATCCCTCCATGCGCTCGAAATAGTCACTCGCTTCCCCACCTTCGAGGATTACTGGGCGCCGCTGCTGACCGGGCAAGGGTCGGCACCGAACTTCATCGCTACGCGCGATCAACCCACCCGAGCGGCGATCCGCGAACGCCTCAGAGCGGCTCTGCCAGGAGATTCCCAGGGAGTGATCGAGTTGCCCGCCCGCGCCTGGGCAATTCGCGCCTGCAGCCCCGGCGTATAATGTGCCGTTTGGCTTCCTAGGAGTCCGGTCATCATGGCCCAAACCACGCAGCACGAACTGCAACTAGCTCGCCGCATGTCACGCCTCGGCACCGAGACTGCATTCGAAGTTCTAAACAAAGCCCGTGCCTTGGAGCGCCAAGGCAAGAGCATCATCCACCTCGAAATCGGCGAGCCCGATTTCGACACCCCCGCCAACGTAATCGAGGCTGGCGTTGATGCGCTGCATAAAGGTTGGACCCACTACGGTCCCTCCGCCGGCCTTCCCGAACTGCGCCAGACCATCGCCGATTACGTCAGCCGCACCCGCAGCGTAAAAGTTTCTCCCGACGAAGTAGTCGTTGTGCCCGGCGGTAAGCCCATCATTTTCTTCACAATTCTGGCGTTGATCGATGAAGGAGACGAGGTCGTTTATCCCAACCCCGGCTTCCCCATCTACGAATCGATGATCCACTATGTGGGCGGCAAAGCCGTGCCCATCCATTTGCGTGAGGAGCGAGATTTCTCACTCGACGTAGATGAACTCGCATCCCTCATCACCGACCGCACCAGACTTATCATCCTGAATTCGCCGCAGAACCCCACCGGCGGCGTGATGCAGCGCAAAGACGTGGAGCAGGTTGCGCAGATTATCGGCGACCGCAACATCCTGGTCTTGTCCGACGAAATCTACAGCCGTTTGCTTTTTGAAGGCGAGCATTTCTCCATCATGTCGGTACCGGGCATGCAAGAACGCACCATCCTGCTCGACGGTTTCTCGAAAACCTACGCCATGACCGGATGGCGAATGGGCTACGGCGTGATGCGCCCCGACTTGGCTGCCCACATTACCCGGCTGTCGACAAACTCCACTTCGTGCACCGCGAGTTTCACCCAGATTGCCGGCATCGAAGCCCTGCGCGGAGACCAGAAGTCGGTCGACCAAATGTGCAGCGAGTTCAAGCGCCGCCGCGACGTGTTCGTTGCTGGCTTGAACAAAATCAAAGGCTTTTCCTGCCGATTGCCCAAAGGCGCATTCTACGTTTTCCCCAACATCACCAAGACCGGGTGGAAATCGAAACCGCTCGCCGACGCTCTCCTTGAGCAGGCCGGTATAGCCGCGCTGTCTGGGACAGCTTTCGGCGAATTCGGGGAAGGCTACCTGCGCTTCAGCGTGGCCAATTCGCTCGAAAATCTGCAGCGGGCACTCGACCGCCTCGACCAGTGGACCCGGAAGAATCTCTGAAGCGCGAGCGCTGACCAGACCACCTTCATGCCGGCGAAAAAGACTCCAGCACGATCAGCAAAACCCAAGTCCAGCCGCCCCCTCATGCCCGGCTACGGCCTGCCCAAAGGCAGCAAGGGATTGCTCCCGTGGACTTGGGCCGAGCAGCGCCTGAGAAAATCTCACAACTACTGGATCACCACCGTCAAGCCCGGAGGCTCCCCGCGCGACGATTCTCCGCAGTGCGTAGCTCCGCATACCATGGTGGTCTGGGGCCTGTGGCAGGACGGCTGCTTCCTGTTCAGCACCGGCAGCCAGTCGCGCAAAGCGCGCAACCTCGCGCAAAACACGAACTGCGTAGTCTGTACGGAACACGCGCACGAAGCTGTCATCGTTGAGGGCACGGCGGAAATCGCCGATGTTTTCGCGCGCCGCAAGTTCCTACCCACCTATGAACGCAAATACAAATTCGATATGTCGAAAATGAAAACAGACATCCTCTCCATGAAGGAGCCGGTGTTCGCCGTGCGTCCCCGCGTGATCTTTGGCCTGTGGGAGAAAGAATTCATAGAGAAGTCCACCCGCTGGACTTTTGAAAAGCAATAATTCTGCGACGGCAACTTACCGGCGGAGAGCCTGACCAGGCCCTCCGCCGTTCTCGTTTTAGCATTTGAGCTCCGCTCACAACGAGCGCAGGAAATTCAAAAGGTCCTGCACCTGCGATGGCTTAAGCGAATCATATTTGCGGATCACCATATTCGCTTCGGATCCGCTGCTGCTGTGCGCCTGAATGGCCTGAATCAGATCTGAGGTCCGGCCGTCATGAAGAAAGAACAAACGCTGTCCCAGTCCCCACAGTGGCGCTGTTCGGAATTGATTGGGCCCCGCCGAACCCTGGTGGATTCCGTCCGCCAGCCCGGTACCCATATCGTGCAGAGCAAAGTCGGAATAAGGATGGTAGGTGACGTTCGACATGCCGGTGAAAATTGAAGTTCCGGTGGTGAGCGTCGGCGAGTGGCACAGGTTGCAGCCGATGGCATTGAAATCAGCCGCTCCATTCAAAGTAGATTGCGTTGATGCAGCCGGCGCCGCTGGCGCTGAGAGGCGAATGAACGCGGCAAAGTTCACCACGTCCGAGGACATTTCTGATTCCGTGCCCAGGCTGGTGCCCCAGTTCGGGCTGCTGGCATTTTGGTTCAGCAGGTTGGTGGCGTCCTCCGGAGTCCCGTTGAACACACATCCTGCAACGGCGCTGCGCTCGTTGGGAAAATTCTCGTTCGACACTCCCTGCTCCACGTTGTAAGCCTCTCCGGCAAAAATCATCAACGACTTGTTCTGTGCCTTCCATCCGAACCGGGTAATCGTGCCGTCATTTCCGCTGGTGTTGAAGACGCCGCCAATTTTCAGCGTGGCTCTCGCCGATTGCGTAGCCGCCAGGTTGGCTTGCAGATTGGCGTCAGGAGTGGCTTCCACCAGGCCCAGACCAAACAGCGGCGTAGGTGTCCGGAAAATTACGTTGTTGGTAGAAAGCGCGGTAGGAAAGTCAGGCTGCGCCAGCGTGCATCCCGAAGCGTCGGACCGTCCCGTGATGGTGTAGAGGTCGTGGACTCCGCCATCCAAAGCGCCGCTGGACGTTTTGACAAAGCGCGCTTCGAGCACCGGACCATTCGCCGTAATAAATGAAGGAACCACGTTAGTCGCACCGTCGAGTGCGGCCATCGCTACCTGTGGATTTGGAATCGCGTTCTGCGGACTGAGAAGGCCAGGACTTGCGCCTCCGATCGTGGGCTGAGCATGGCACTGCGCGCAGCTATTGCCGTTGTAGGTGGGACCAAGACCCGATCCCGTTTCGCCGGCAATGCCGCCGGAAACTGAATCGATTTCCTGAAAACGAAGCTGCGCCTGATTGAAGAAGGCTTGCTCATTTGCATTGAGGGTTGAATAAAAACTTCCCGCCGCCGCCGGCCCGGAGCGAGGGCCGGGATCGTTTTGAGCGTGAAGAAACGGCACGCCGATGGCCGCCAGCGCGAGACACGCAACTGCGATATTCAGACTTCGACACTTCATTTTGCACCTCCGTGCAGGGTGAGAGACACACTTCTAGCTCGGTTTTTTCCTGTGGCGAAGCGCGGCGCGAAGTTGGGTCTTAGCTGTTCAGCTTGAGGCTACGGGTCGGCGCAAGAAGCCGACACCGTCCTCACCGCGAACCGGACAGCAATGCGGGAGCGGAATCCCACAGTAGAAACTTTCCTCAGGCGAGGAAGAGAAGCAAACGTTGCTGAGACTCTAGGCCGGATGCGGCATCTGGTCAACGGCCCGGAAGTACATTTGCATTGTCCGCGAGACGCCGTGAGATGGTCCGCGGTGCGCCGCCCGCTCTTACAAGAATGTCGCTACGGCGCGTATGATATTTTCGTTTTCAACGTTCCGCGCCGCGAGGAGCGGGGCCGGTGTTCAGTTTCAGCCACGTCACGCAAAGAAAAACTCATGAACAAAAAATTCCGCGTCTTTGCCACCTGCGACATCGGAGAAGCCATCGAACTGCTGCGCCATCGCGGCTACGAGGTTGAAGTCTATCCCCAGCCGGAAGCGCCGCCGAAAAGTCTGATTATCAACAAGGTGAAGTCCGGTATCGACGGCCTCATTACCACGCTGCGCGATCCCATCGACGCCGAAGTCTTTGAAGCGAGCAAGAATGAGGCCGGCAAAAACACGCTCAAAGTCGTGGCGCAATATGCCGTCGGTTTCGACAACATCAACCGCGCCGATGCCAACCGTTACAAGATTCCTTTCACTAACACGCCAGACGTCCTCACCGAGGCTACGGCCGAGTTCGCCTTCTTCATGCTCGGTATGCTCGCCCGCAAAATGTGGCCCGCCGAGCACCTCACCCGCGACAACCAGTGGGGATATTGGCATCCTTATCTGCCGTTCCTTGGCGACGAAGTGACGGGCAAGACCATCGCCATCATCGGCACCGGACGCATCGGCCTCGCCATGATCAAAAAATGCGCCGGCTTCGACATGAACATGCTGTGCTATGACCCGGCCTACGAGAATCACGACTTCATCAAGGCCATTCAAGAGACGATGGACCTGCGCCACGCCCGCGGCATTTCCCACGAAAAGAACTGGATCAAGTACGTCGGTTTCGAAACAGCTCTGCGCGAAGCCGATTTCGTCAGCGTGCACGTGCCCCTGCTGCGTCCCGGCGAAAGCACCACGCCCACCTATCACCTGTTCAACGAAAAAAACCTCCGGCTGATGAAGCCGACTGCCTACCTGGTCAACGACTCGCGCGGCCCGGTCATCGACGAACTTGCTCTAGCGAAAGCTCTTCGCGAAAACTGGATCGCTGGCGCCGCCCTCGATGTCTACGAAAAAGAGCCGCTGCCCGCCGACTCGCCCCTCCGCGATCCCGCCATTACCGACCGCTGCCGCCTCATGCCGCACTTTGCCAGCGCCGCGCGCATCACGCGGCTCTCGACCGATCCCAACAAAGGCATGGCCGGCCGCTGCGTCCAGGGGCTGATCGACGTACTCGAAGCTAACTATGGCGGCGACCTCACCAAAATGCCCTACGTCGTAAATAAGGAAGCGTTCGGGAAATAGGGGTCGGTTCCCGTTAAAATGGAGTATTGTCTATTTCGCTAAGGATGCGATGAAAAAACGATTCCTGCTTTCCGTTGTTCTGCTGCTTCTGGTGCCGGCCATGTTTGCCCAAGCCCCTGCGGCGGGGCCTCAACTCGACAAGCCTCAACTTAAGCAGCCTCAAAGCAACGAGGATCAACTCAAGTTGATTCCCGTACCCAAGGAAGTGCGCCTTCAGCAAGGAGGCTTCCGCGTAAGGCCGACCACCAGAATTCTCGTCGAGTTTGGCCATCAGGAGGAAGACCGCATTGCCGCCGAAACACTGGCGGAAGAGATCCAGGACCAATCTGGATTGAAAATAAGCATCACCGGCTCGAAAGAGAAAGCAAAAGAGGTGCGAAGCGCCATCGTGCTGGCCCGCCTGCAGGACCGCAGTGTCCGAGACTTTCTGGCATCGAAAGGCCTCACAGCAGATTCAATCGGCGACCAGGGCTACCTGCTTTTTTCCGACAAGACCCATCTGATCGTCGCCGCCAACACCGGACAGGGGCTGTTTTACGGTGTGCAGACGCTGCGGCAACTTCTTCACGAGGACGATGGAAAACTAATCTGCCCCGCAGTGTCTATTCGTGACTGGCCCAGCATGGAGTGGCGGGGCGTGCAGGATGACATTAGCCGCGGACCCATTCCCACCGAAGATTTCATGAAGCGCCAGATCCGCACCCTGGCCGCCTACAAGGTGAATCTGTTCGGGCTTTATATGGAGCACGTGTTTGATTTCGCCAGCCAGCCCTTGCTTGCTCCACGGGAAGCCGCGCTTACTCCGAAGGAAGTCAACGCTCTGGTCGACTACGCCAGAAAGCTCTACGTCACCATTCTTCCCGAGCAGCAAACCTTCGGACACCTCCACCACATGTTGAAGTACGAAATTTATTCTGAAGTCGCCGAGCGGCCGCACGGCCACGTGCTCACCCCGACCAACCAGCGCTCCTACGAAATCATCAAGGCCATGTACGCCGATCTGGTCCCGCTCTTTCCCGGACCCTTCCTGCACGTCGGTGGCGACGAAACTTTCGAACTGGGCCGCGGACAAACCGCGCAGCGCGTCGCAGAAGTCGGCCTGGGCCGGGTTTATCTCGACCACATGCAAAAGGTGTTCAGCATTCTCGAGCCTTATCACAAGCAACTCATGTTCTGGGGCGACATCGCGATAAAATATCCGCAACTGCTCGGCATCCTGCCCAAGGACATGATCGCCGTCCCTTGGGATTACGATCCGAAGCCGAGCTACGCCAACATCATCAAACCCTACCGCGATGCCGGCCTGCGCGTGGTTGTTGCCCCCGGCGCGCAAACCTGGAATCAACTGTGGCCGGACCTCGACGCGGGTTACATCAACATCCGCAACTTTGTGCGCGACGGCCAGAATCTGGGCGCGATGGGAATGCTCAACACCACGTGGAATGACGACGGCGAGGCGATCTACGGCATGGCGTGGCCGACTCTCATCTACGGAGCGGCCGCCGGATGGCAGTCAGGTGAGTCGAGCATCGATCAATTCAAAGACGACTACGACTGGGCCTTCTACCGCAACGGAAACGACGCGACTTTCCGCGATGCACTGGAGAATCTTGACCACGGCCATCAAGCGCTGGCCAAAGCAAAAATCGACACCGACACCGACGACTTATTCTGGATCGATCCCTTCACTCCCGAAGGAGCCAGGATGATGCAGAAGCTGGCCGCCGCCGCTCCCGAAATGCGCCTGGGCGCCGAGCACGCGCTCGAGTCGCTCCGCCGCAATCGCACCAAAGCTCGCGCCAATCAAGACACGCTGGCCGACATGACCCTGGCCGCCTGGCGCTGGGACACGCTCGGCATGAAGGCCGAGTTCACGCAGGAGATCAACAAATTTTACTGGGACGCTTTTCTGAATCCGGCCGACGCTGAACGCGTAAGCGGTGATCTGGAAGAAATCACATCCATCAACGCACGCCTCGAAGACTTGCGCGACGCGACCACGCGCCTCGGCGAGATGTACCGCGAAGCCTACCTGCGGGAATACGGCCCGTACTGGCTCGACAACGTTTTGGTCCGCTACGATGACCTGGCCAGCGAATTCCAGAAAAAAATCGGAGCCGTGCGCCAGGCGCACCGCCAATACGATGCAACGAAAACTCTGACCCGGCCGGAAGAATTGGGATTCTATCTGCAGCCATAGCATCGCACCCTAGATGTTCTCCAACCGCACCAACTGGAAGCTCACGCACAATCGCCTGACCGAAGCTCTCGAACAAGTGCGATCGAGCGGCGCTCATGTGCTCGATCTCACCATCTCAAATCCAACCCGCGCCGGGCTGCACTACGACGCGTCCCAAATTCTTAAGTCGTTAGCCTCGCCGCAAGCCATGGATTACGACCCCCAGCCCAACGGCCTGCCCAGCGCTCGCGCCGCCGTTGCGGATTATTACCGCGCCGAGCATGGAATCAACCTCGACCCAGAGTGCCTGCTTCTCACCACCAGCACCAGCGAAGGTTATTCCTTTGTCTTCCGCCTGCTCTGCAATCCCGGTGATGAATTGCTGGTTCCCAAACCAAGCTATCCGTTATTCGAATTCCTCGCCGACCTGCAGGATGTCAAGCTCGTGCCTTATCCGCTGATCTACGATCACGGCTGGCAAATGGATTTTCCCTCGCTGCAGAACGCGGTGACCAAGTGCACCCGAGGTGTAGTGGTCGTCCATCCCAACAACCCGACCGGTTCCTACGTGCACCAGGAAGAACAGAGATCTTTAAATCGTTTTTGCCGGGAACACGAACTCGCGCTAATCGCTGACGAAGTGTTCCTCGACTACGCCCACGACCGAGAAAAGGGGCAAAGCTTCTCCGCGAATCAAGAAGTGCTCACCTTCACGCTAAGCGGAGTTTCAAAAGTATCGGCGCTCCCGCAAATGAAACTAGCCTGGATCGTAACCAGTGGCCCGGCGGCCGACGTCGAAGCCGCGCAGGCGCGTCTCGAGGTGATCGCTGACACCTATCTTTCCTTGAACGCGCCTATCCAGTGCGCGACTCCAGCGTTGCTCGATCAACGCAAAACCATCCAGCCACAATTACTCAATCGCGTGCGCGGCAACTTGACAGAACTCGACCGCCAGTTAGCTGCTCAGAAGAGTTGTCAGCGTTTAAACGTCGAAGGCGGATGGTACGCAGTCTTGCGCGTCCCGGTGGCGCAGACCGACGAAGAGTTGGCTATCGATCTGCTGCGCCGCAAATCCGTGCTCTTGCATCCCGGCCACTTCTACGATTTTCCCAGCGATGGATATCTGGTCCTAAGCCTGATTACCCGGAAGGATGAATTCACGGAAGGTATCAAGAGGTTGCTGGAACTCGTAAGCACCTGACGCCCAGAGAACGGAAGGTTCGTATCAGGGCACGGCTTTAGCCGTGCCCTGATACGAATCTCTATATCGACAGAAGGGCGACTTGATGTGACGGACATCACAACAAAGGAATGGTTAGTTCACCTGTGTGCCAAACTCGGAATAGAATCAAGCCCTGGGTGATCCGCTGCTCGGAACAGCTTCGCAGGGCGCGATTCCATCACCGCTTCACCAGAAACGGATTGCTCTCCCGCTCTTCGCCGATAGTAGTCGACGGCCCATGCCCCGGCACAACCAAGGTCTCGTCAGGCAAAGCCATCACAGTGCCCTGAAGCGACTGCATGATCTTCTGCATCGATCCGCCTGGCAAATCAGTGCGGCCAATGGATCCGGCGAATAAAGTATCACCGGCAATCAGAAGTTTCTCGGCAGGGAAGTAAAGGCAGACGCTGCCCTCCGTATGCCCCGGCGTATGCAGAATACTGGCGGCGTGAACCCCGGCCTTCACCGTATCGCCGGTGCCTACGCTTTGGTCAATCTTAACCTCGCCGGGCGCAGCCACGCCGATCCATGTAGCCTGCACGTCGAGCATCTTGAGTAGCGCATAATCGTTCTGGTTGAGAAGGATCGGTGCTCCCGTAGCCGCGCGCAGCTTCATCGCTCCTCCCACGTGATCAATGTGGGCGTGCGTAATCACGATTTGCTTGACTTGCAGGTTATGCTTGCGGATGAGCGCAAGCACATCCGCAATATCGTCGCCGGGATCGATGACCATCGCTTCGCGCGTGGTCTCGTCGCCAATGATCGAGCAATTGCACTGCAGCGGCCCCACGGGAAAGATTTCATGAATCATAAATCCATTTTAGCGAGTACTGGGATGCGCGTGCTGAAGTACCTGCGCCCGAAGCTCCGGCTAAGACCGGAAAGACCGCGTTCCGACTTGTCTTAAAGCGCCGCAGGCGAGACAATACACGCCAACGTGCTCGGAGGTCCCGTGGCCAAATACCGTCAACACGGATATCAGGATCGCGACCGCGAAGAAAGGCCTCGCCAAGGGTCGCGGGAAAACGAGTCCCGAGAAAAAGAGCATAGAGACAAGCCCGCCCACGTACCGCCGGCCAGACGCGACTACAGCATGGGCCCCAAGCCGGTGAACATGCCCGGCACCCGCGCCGTTTCCCGCTGCGCCCAGTGCGGCACTGTGCTGCAGGCAATTCCGCCCACCGGTCTTTGCCCGAAGTGCGGATTCGAACTGCATTCCTGCAAGCAGTGCATGTATTTCGACCCCGGCAGCCGCTTTGAATGCATGCAGCCGATCAAAGAGCGCGTCGCCAAAAAAGATGCCCGCAACGATTGCACGTTTTTCGAAATCCGTGTCACCCGCGAAAAAGAAACCTCCACGCCCGCCAGCCTGCGCCCCAACGATGCCCGCCAGGCGTTCGAAAATCTGTTCAAGAAGTAAATCCCTTATGTGGAGACAGCCGCCTCGGCTCTCGCGCCAAAGCGAAGCCCGGCTGCGACCTCATTCAAGGTTTCCGCGTAGGCCTCATCAAAATCTCACTTACAAAGGACTGCGCACTCTGCGTCACCAGCATCGCCACGGCATGGGCCACGTCTTCCGGCTGCAACATCTTCGCCGGATCTTTTCCCGCATGCGGGCTGAGCTCAGTGTTAGTCGACCCCGGACAGATCACGGCCACGCGAATGTTATAGCCGCGTAGTTCCTCCGCCACAGAGTAGCTCAGTCCATTCAATCCCCATTTCGATGCCGCGTAAGCCGCGCCGTTCGGCAGCGCATTCTTTCCCGCGAGCGACGAAATATTGATGATGTGCCCGGATCGCGCCCGAATCATCATCGGCGCGAAGGCTCTCACCGCGTAGAAAACGCCCCGCAGGTTCGTGTTCAAAATCTTATCCCAGGCGTCGGCCGCAAGTTGGTGCAGCGGCCCGCCAAACCCGCCGATGCCGGCGTTGTTCACCAGAATGTCAACCCGCCCAAATAAGCGCTCGACCCGTCCGGCCGCCGCCTCGATCGATTGCAGACTCGTCACATCACAAGGGACGGCTTCGGCCGTCCCTCCCGCATGCGTGATGGCCTGCGCGCCCGATTCGAGAGCGGCCATCGTACGTCCGCACAGCACGGCAGTCGCGCCCAGACTCGACAACTCCTTTGCGATAGCGAGACCAATACCCCGGCCCGCCCCGGTAACCACGGCTACCCGCGCCGCCAGCGGGTGCGCCGCATCCGCCCCGACGTGATCTTTTCGATCCGTGTTCATGAAAGAGTCTTCCTGTCTAGTTTCGTCCCGCGCAGCAGAATCCGAGCCCGTGGTGCCAGCCTCAATTCTGCATCTTATACAATAGCTCCAGGGGCAAACTAGGAAGTTGCTTGCCTTCGGAACAAGACGTACTTATAATCCGGCGAAACCCAAATGACGGGTCAGTCGCTATACGTCTCACGCAGATGCAAATTGTCGATCCCGTAAATTCCAAGGAGCCACACTGATGAAAAAGATTCTGGTCACGGTTGTGCTTGGGGCTGCTGCGCTGGCGGCCGCCCAGGGCGCTCAGCCGGCACCGTCACAACCGTCCACGGCACCCGCCCAGTCAGCTGCCCCGCCCGCGCAATCGCAGCCCACCGCAGCGCCCGTTATTAAAGACCCAGCTGAGTACAACGCCTACGTCGGCGCAATCGGGCAGAAGGATGCCGCCCAGATCAGCGGCCTCGAAGCATTTCTCACCCAGTATCCCAATAGCATCATGAAGACTGCCGCCCTGCAGACTCTCATGCAGGATTACCAGCAGGCCGGCAACACCGCAAAGACCATCGAAACAGCCACCAAACTGCTAGCTGCCGACCCAACCAACGAGCGCGCCATGTTCTTGCTGGCTTATTTTGATCGCCTGAAGGCGCAAAGTGGTGACCCCAACGCCAAGCAGGAACTGGACGATGCAAAGAAATATGGCCAGATGGGACTCGATGACATGCCAAAATTCACCAAGCCCCAAGGCATGTCCGACGCCGACTTTCAAAAGATGAAAGATCAGATGACCGGGGTCTTTAACGCCGCTCTCGGTCTCGCTGCCCTCACCGACAAGGACTATGACACTGCCAGAAAGGACTTGCGCGCAGCCGTCGACAGCGGCGCTGATTTTCAAAAGGATTTCAGCGTGGTTTATCCTCTGGCGCTAGCCTACGCCGGACCCACTCCGCCGGACCCCAAGCTTACTCCCGATCCTATCAATGCGATCTGGTTTACCGCGCGTGCCTCGATCGTCGCACCCAACGCCCAGTATCAACAATCCATTGAAAAGTACGCCAAAGGTTTGTACGTGAAGTACCATGCCGGAGAGGACGGCTGGGATGATGTTCTGGCGCAAGCCAAGGCCAACCCAGCCCCTCCCGCCGGTTTTACCATCAAACCCGCTCCCACCCCGGCAGAACAGGCTCATAACATGGTGGTAGCTACGTCGCCCGACAAAATGGACTTTGCCACCTGGGAGTTCGTCCTTTCCAACGGCGCCCAGGCAGACCAGGACACCGTCTGGAATGCCATCAAAGGCAAACCCGTATACATGAACGGCACAGTCATCAAAGCCACGTCGACCGAGTTCGATATCGCCGCCAGCGAGGATGACATCGTCGCCAAGAAAGCCGACCTCACGCTTACCTTTGAAGAGAAAGTCCCTCTTAGACTTATCCCCAAAGAAGGCGCCAGCCTCGACTTTCAGGGCGAGCCCGCCTCCTACACTTCAAGTCCATTCATGATGACCATGGAAAAGGGCTTGTTGCCGAAGCCGAAGACTGCTCCGGTTCATCACAAGCCAGCTTCGAACTAATGCTCGTCCGCTAAATCATTCAGTCGAACCAAAGGCAGCCCGTGAGGGCTGCCTTTGAGCTTGTAGCAAACTTCTGCTCTATCGCCGCAGCTCAAAACCTCCGCTCTGATCCGGAGAGGACGTCCCGAATGCCCAGCACCCGGTACCGAGCACAAACCATCTTGGGTTGACTAGGTACTAGGTACTGGGTACTAGGTACTCGCAACTGGCGCCATATGAAGGATTTTGCATCTTGACAGCCCCCCGCCCCGGGAGGACAATCGCGCTGCTCGGCTCCAGCGGCATCGTTTCCCCACTTCGCGGTTCCCAGCCCAGCCGTGCGCGATCTCTCCCGAGGTTTGCGGCGTGGGCCCTATCTCGCACGACGGAGGGTTCCAATGACGAGCCTACGAAGTCTTGGGCTATTTTCTCTTGCAACCACGCGAAGCCCGAAGCACGTGGGCGCAAGCGGCCCCTGCTTCGCGAAGGCGGCCTGCATTGTCTTTGCGTTCTGTGTCGCGACGGCGATTGCCTCGCCGGCGCAGACGTTCACGAGTCTGCTTAGTTTCGATGTGACGAACGGAGCCAACCCCCAATGGGCACCCCTTGTTCAAGGCACCGACGGGAACCTCTACGGAACAGCCTCCGGAGGCGGCATTTTCAACAGCGGCTGCTTCAGAAGTCCCGACGGTTACTGTGGCACGGTTTTCAAAATTACCCCAGCGGGCACGCTGACCACGCTGCATTTCTTCACGAATGGTGAAGACGGGTCGGGCCAAGCTTCGGGACTGGTTCTGGCCACCAACGGAAACTTTTATGGAGTGAACTCCAACGGAGGGAACCTTAGCTTTTGTTTCGGAATTGGCTGCGGCGCGGCCTTCATAGTCACTCCAGGAGGCACGCTGACGACGCTGCTCGATTTCACTTTCGGCGAAGGCGTCAATCCCGACTCTGCACTGGTTCAGGGGACCGGCGGGAACCTGATCGGAACAACCGTCAACGGAGGGATCAGCGGTTGCGGGCCAACCGCAGACGGATGTGGCACGATTTTCAAAATGACTCCAGGGGGCACGCTGACGGTGTTGCATAAGTTTGATTTCACTGACGGCTGGGACCCCCAGAACACTGTGCTGACTCAAGGCGTCGACGCAAACTTCTACGGGGAAACTACCGGTGGAGGGAAGTATTCCAACTGCGCTAACCGTTGCGGCACGGTCTTCATGATCGGTTCAGATGGCGATTTCACGCTTCTGCACAGCTTCAAGGGCACTGACGGGTACAACCCAACCGGCGGACTGGTTCAAGCCACCGACGGCAACTTTTATGGGGCAACCTACTCGGGCGGGGCGAACGGCGATGGCACCGTCTTCAAAATGACACCAGGGGGCGCGGTGACGACGCTGCACAGCTTCAACGGAACTGACGGGGTCGGCCCTTACGGTGGACTAGTGCTAGCCACCGACGGGAATTTCTACGGGACAACCTCTGCAGGCGGCGCTAGTGGAGATGGAACAGTCTTCGAAATCACCCCCGCGGGCACGCTGACGACGCTGCACAACTTCGACGGCACGGACGGTGCCGACACTGAGAGCGCACTGCTCCAAGCGACCAACGGGACCTTCTACGGGACAACGCTGGCAGGCGGGACCAGCGGCAACGGCACCATCTTCAGCCTGTCTACCGGCCTCGGCCCCTTCGTCACCTTCCTGCCGGCGGCTCGTCCGGTCGGGGGTGTGGTGGAGATTCTCGGCCAGGGTTTCACGGGAGCCACCGGCGTTTCCTTCAACGGAACTGCCGCAACCTTCACCGTCGAATCCGATACCTACCTGACGGCTACCATTCCCGCCGAAGCAAGCACGGGCTCTATCATCGTGACCGAGCCAAGCGGGACGCTGACCAGCAATAAGACATTCCGGGTGGTGCCGCAGGTCACGAGTTTCTCGCCGGCAAGCGGGCCGGTCAGCACCAGCGTCGTGATTACTGGAGCGAGCTTCGTCGGGGTTATCGATGTGCATTTTGGCAACGTGAAAGTGACGAGCTTCACGGTGGATTCCGACACCCAGATCACGGCTACTGTGCCCGCAGGCGCGGAGACCGGAAAGATCTCCGTCTGCACTGCCGGCGGGAGTGGTGACACTGCCACCAGCTTCACGGTGACACCGTGATGCGTTGAAAGTGCTCGAAGCAAGAGTAGCAAGGCGTTCCCAATCTCGCATGACGGAGATTCCGATGACGAAACTACCGATAGCAAAGAGCGCCTGCGTCTTCTTCGCGTTTTGTTTCGCGGCGGCGATTGCCGCGCCCGCACAGACGTTCACCGTCGTCCACAACTTTGACAACGGCCCCAACGATCCCCATTGGAACGCCACCGTCCAGGGCCGAGACGGCGACATGTACAGCACCACACCTCAAGTCTGGAGCGGGCAGTCCGGAGACATCTTCAAAATCACTCCCGGCGGAACCTTGACCGACCTCTTTACATTCGACGGAACGGATGGCGGATATGTTTCAGCCGGTCTGACGCTGGCGCTCGATGGAAATTTCTACGGCGCGGCCTCCCAGGGCGGCAGCTCCGGTTACGGTACTGTGTTCAAGGTAACGCCCGGCAGCGTCGTTACCACGCTCCATACTTTCACCAACGGCGCCGACGGCGCCTATCCCAGTGCGCCGCCCATCCAAGGCGTCGAGGGCAACTTCTACGGAAATGCGAGCAGCTGTGCTGGTCTTCCTCCCGGGAATCAATGCATCCCGTTCGACACCTACGGCTCCATCTACAGGATCACGCCCGAAGGCGCATTCAAAGTGCTGCACACCTTCAAAGGCGCGGACGGAATCAATCCTTTTGGCCAGCTTGTGCAGGGGACAGACGGCTATCTCTACGGGACTACGCTGGATGGCGGGGCCCACGGAGTCGGCACCGTCTTCAAGATCAGCACGGAGGGTGACTTCACTCTGCTTTACACCTTTGACGGCACGCACGGGGCGCATCCATTCGCCGGCGGTCTGATCCAGGGCTATGACGGCAACTTCTATGGCATGGCCAGCGGAGGCGGGGCGAGTGGTGCGGGATTATTGTTCAAGATCACTCCCGGAGGGAAGCTGACGATTGTTTATGACCTCGCAAACAGCGGCTGCTGTTCTGACCCTGTCGGAGGTTTGGTTCAAGCCACAGACGGCAACTTCTACGGGACAACAGTCTTTGGGGGCAACGTTTTCCGCATCACTCCCAGCGGGGAATTCACCGACCTTGCCGATATCGGCGGCAGTCCGCAGTCGGTGATGCTGCAACACACCAATGGCATTCTCTACAGTGACAATGCGATTGCAGGCAGTGCCGACCGAGGGTACTTCTTCAGCATGAATGTCGGTCTGGCTCCCTTCGTGAGCTTCCTGCCGGCGGCTCGTCCGGTCGGAGGTGTGGTTGAGATCCTGGGCCAGGGTTTCGCGGGAACCACCGGCGTTTCGTTCAACGGGGCCGCCGCAACCTTCACCGCGGAATCCGACACTTACCTGACGGCTACCATTCCCGCCGGAGCAAGCACGGGCTCTATCATCGTGACCGAGCCAAGCGGGACGCTGACCAGCAATAAGACATTCCGGGTGGTGCCGCAGGTCACGAGTTTCTCGCCAGCAAACGGACCGGTGAGCACCAGCGTCGTTATTACTGGCGAGAGCTTCATCGGAGTTATTGATGTGCATTTTGGCAACGTCAAAGTGACGAGCTTCACGGTGGATTCCGACACCCAGATCACGGCTACTGTGCCCGCAGGCGCGGAGACAGGAAAGATCTCCGTCTGCACTCCCGGCGGGAGTGGTGACAGTGCCACCAGCTTCACGGTGACCCCGTGATACTCTGAAACTGCTCGAAAAGGAGTAGGAAGCCGCCTTCTACCAGGCGGCTTTTCTGCTTCGACAGGGTGCGTTCCTGACTCTTAACTTTTTCCGGGGACACGGGAAATACGAATACTGAATACCGCAGCCTCGCCTAACGCACCGCTTTCTTTTCCCGATCCAAAGACACCGGCCGCGCGCTCCGCGGCGGCCGTTTCGCCCCATCCCGAAGCTGGCGTACGTCGATCTTCAATTCATCAATGGTCCGGCTCAGCGTGTTGCGGTGCATCCCCAACTCGCGCGCCGCGCGGCATTGGTTGCCCTTGTTTTCCTGGAGAACGGTGAGGATAAATCGTTTCTTGAATTCGCGCACACCCTCGGAATACAGGATGTTGCTCTTATACATTTGCAGAATGAGTGCTTCCAGTTGATCTTTCACGGTAGGTCTCTCTCTTTTTTCTTTAATGTCGTTTTTTAACTCTCTACTCGCCTCGCACCTATTTCGGTTTCGCCGCCGGAGTCCCGGTCAAATCCTGCGGTGCCCGATGCAGAAACTCCAACCCGTCATTGAACCGCGCCCGCAACTCCGCCGGCGCCACCCAAATCGCAGCCCTGCCTACGACCAGGAAATACGGCGCCAACACCGACCTCTTGAGCATGATCGATGTAGGTGTAAAGGCCGTCATGCCCATCAGCACTACGGCCACAATCAAAACCCCTTTCACCACGCCCAGCAACGCTCCCAAAAAACGGTCAAACCCGCTCAGCCCGGCTGCCTTCATCAGCTTGCGTGCGACCCTGGCCGCAACGTTGAACAGCAGCAGGATCACAAAAAAGATGATGAGAAAACTGAAAATATCTGCCAGCCACCCGTTCTTCAAAAACGTCATGAACCATGCCGACAGGCCCGGATACTGCCAGGCGGCAACCACATAACCAATAACCAGCCCGGCCATGCTCAGCGCCTCGGCAAAGAAGCCGTGCACCGCCGCCGAAATAATGCTCAGCAGCACGACCGCGATAATCAGCCAGTCCGCCGCGGTCATCCCGTTCTCCTGCCCCTGGCTTTTCCCCGGGTCAAGCCGCGGATGGCTTTTCGCCGGGCCTCGCTCCTACACATCCAGCTTGTGTCCCGTAATCTGGAAATAAGCGTCGAGATACTTTTCGCTGGTGCGGCGCGCCACCTCGTCAGGCAAAGCCGGCGCAGGTGGCTGCTTGTTCCAGTGAATCTCTTCCAGGTAATCGCGAACATACTGCTTGTCGTACGATTCTTGTCCGCGGCCAGGCGCGTACTTGTCGGCGGGCCAGAAGCGTGAGGAGTCCGGCGTGAGCACTTCATCCGCCAGCGTGATGCCCTTCGCCGTTCGTCCAAACTCAAACTTCGTGTCGGCGATAATGATACCCCTCTGCCGGGCATACGCGGCAGCTTTCTTATAGACTCGCAACGTCAGGTCGCGAAGCGTGCTGGAAGTCTCCGATCCCAAAATTTCGCACATCCGGGCAAACGAAATATTTTCATCATGCCCGCTCACTTCCTTCGTCGCCGGAGTAAAAATCGGCTCCGGAAACGCCTCCGACTCGCGCAATCCCGCCGGCAACTCGATGCCGCATACTTTGCCGGTAGCCTTATATTCCTTCCACGCCGACCCTGAAATGTATCCCCGCACCACGCACTCCACCGGAAACATCTCAGCTCGCTGCACAATCATCGACCGCCCGCGGAGCACATCGGCATATTTCTGCAATGCCTGCGGATACTGCTCCACATCGGCCGTGATCAGATGGTTTGGAACGACGTCAGAAAGAAAATCAAACCAGAACAAAGAAATCTGGGTCAGCACCCTTCCCTTATGCGGGATGCCGGTCGCCAGTACATAGTCGAAAGCCGAAATGCGGTCGGTGGCGACGAACAGGAGGCGCTCATCGTCGAGCTGATAAACGTCGCGTACCTTGCCGCTGGCGTGAAGTTTAAGATCGGGGAAATCGGTCTGTAGCACAACGGGATCAAGAAGTTTAGGAGTCATGTTTTAAATTTAACAGGGCAACGAGCGAGGCGTATTTTAGCCCCTCAGAAATTTTTGTCAACGGCAGAGATCACATCGTAGACAGAAGTCTCTATCCTATTGAGTAGGGAAGCGTTCCACGCCAGCCGCGTTCGAGGTTTCCACCGCAACAGTTGTGGAAAAGCTGAGGATGAAAGTGGATAACGCACCCGCTCCGCAGGCGCGCCGTCCTCGTCCTGACGTTCTTTGCGAGGGCACAGCCTGTCCTGAGCAAAGGCCAACTCGTAGCGATCAAATTATTTTTGCAATATGCCTTGAAAGGCATATGCTCCGTAGAGTATATTAAACCAGTGGAATCGATCTTCGAAGTCATCGCCGAGCCCAACCGCCGCGCCATATTAAGCCTCTTGGTGTCCTCACAGCGGTCGGTGGGAGAGATCGAGCGTCAGCTCCGCATGCCGCAGCCGACGGTGTCCAAGCACCTGCGAGTGCTGCGCGAGGCCGGTTTCGTAGAATCCACGGTGGCCGCACAGCGCCGTCTCTATCGGCTGAACCCCGAACCACTTCAGCAGGTTGACGCCTGGCTGGCTCAATTCCGTCGCTTCTGGTCCGCTCACGTAGATGCTCTGGAACGCCACCTTGATCGAACGAATAGCGACCGCATGCAGCCCTCAACCCCAACCAAGTCAACCGCCACAAAAAGGAAGACAACGAGAAGACGATCCAAACCGCGAACGTGACCCAGGAGAAACGAAATGAAAATCAAAGTTACGACCTTATACGTCGACGACCAGGACAAGGCCCTGCGCTTTTATACAGAGGTTTTGGGTTTCACTAGAAAGACCGATTTCAGCCAGGGCCCATATCGCTGGCTGACCGTGGCCTCGCCCGAGGATCCGGACGGCGCTGAGCTGCAGTTGGCGCTGAATAACAATCCCGCAGCCAAAGCTTATCAGCAGGCGATTTTTCAGCAGCGCCAGCCCGCGGCCATGTTCTTTACCGACGACGTCAAGGCTGATTACGAGCGCATCAAGGCTCGCGGCGCCGAGTTCACCATGCCGCCTACCGACGTGACCGGCTCGACCATTGCCATGTTGAACGACACCTGCGGCAACCTCATTCAGCTCACCCAGCTCGCAAAATGGTCACGCTAGGAGAAAATGAAGATGCTCGATCGCGCGCCGTACACACCGGGTCCCGCCAACCTGGCGCGGGTACAAAAAGACCGGGGACAAAATGGAGAAGAAAAGTGGACGCTCGTCCTCGTCCGCGAGCTTCGCCACTCGCCAGAAAAAGTCTGGCAGGCGCTTACTGATCCGGCGCAGCTGCGGGAGTGGGCTCCCTTCGACGCCGATGGCAGTCTTGGCGCGGTTGGAAATAAGGTGAATCTGACCACCGTGGCAGCGCCCAGACTGAACGTCTCCGAAGCCAGGGTGACTCGAGCCGACGCTCCCACACTGCTCGAGTACAACTGGGGTGAACACGACATGCGATGGGAACTCGAAGCCTCCTCTGAAGGCACGCGCCTAACGCTCTGGACTAACATCGGCCATCGCTTCATCGCCATGGGCGCTGCGGGCTGGCACATTTGTTTCGATGTTCTCGATCACCTGCTCGGCGGAACTCCCCTCGGCCGCATCGTCGGTCCCGACGCGCTGAAGTTCGGCTGGCAGCGCCTGCACGCGGAGTATGCCAAGCAGTTCGGTATTGAAGCCCCTAACTGGCCGCCTAATTCCGCATGAAATCGGCACAAGAATTCGAGGTATAAAGATCCCATGAACCCATCAGAACGAATTGATCACCTCATCGCAAAACTCCCAGACTGGCGCGGCAAGACGCTCGGCGGCATCCGCAAGACTATCCTTGAGGCCGATCGCGAGATCATCGAGGAGTGGAAGTGGATGGGCAGCCCGGTGTGGTCTCGCGACGGAATCATCGCGGTCGGCAACGCCCACAAGGATAAAGTGAAGCTTACCTTTGCCCATGGCGCGCAACTCCCGGATCCTGACAAGCTCTTCAACGCGGGCCTCGGAGGCAACCAGTGGCGAGCCATCGATCTTTTCGAAGGCGATAACGTGAATGAGCGCGCTCTAAAAAATCTCGTGCGCGCCGCCATTCTTTTCAATCAGCTCAAATTGAAGAGTAAAGAGCCTGCGAGTACTCGAGCACGGGTACCTAAGAATAAAAAGTCATGAAGCCATAACTTCCCCATGCGAACGGCTCGGGTGTTCCCGTTTTGGGTTGTAAGTTTATCTTTTAGTTACCCTACCCCCCTCCCCCCCTCGATTTATCAAAATATCTGGAATCAGCGACTTAGGGGCGGAGGTCTGCGAAATTCCCTCCAAAATCTTCATAACGAAGATCTTATCGGTCAAAATCTTGAGAGCATTGGACTTACGGGCCGGTTTCTGACCGCTGGCGTCCATGCCGATCGCTGCGTCTACTTCCTTTGCTGGGACAATGATGGAACGAGTCGGAGGCTGTGCGCAAGGTCAGATGTCACAAAGAGCTGTGGATTTTTTTGAGGTCAGTCGTCCAGTTGGGTAAGGTCTTCAGATTTCCTTCGTCCGTGGTGCCCACCTTCCGAAAATCGCGGAATGTGAGGCAGCCGCAGTTGTGATGGCACGGCAATTGAGGAATCGGAGACGGGCGAGCCCCGAAGTCAACGAGTGCAATGGCGCTTTTACGCCATTGGTGAATTCAGGCCTTGTCTGTCTCTGAATTCAGCTCGTTCCTGCCATGGTAAACTTCTGCGCATAGCCGACTCGACCCTAGGGGCAACATGAACCAGGAAGATCGGTCCGCGAACCGAGCGAGGCTCGGCGCCGAAACCCAACCCGACAATGCCGCTTCCGCTACCCGCGACCCCGATGCGACGGTGAATAGCTCAGCGGCGTTTGGCATCTCTCCGCTCAGCGGCGCCATTAACACAAAACCTATATCGATTGGCCCTTATCGCCTGTCTCGACGCCTGGGTGAGGGGGGCATGGGACAGGTTTGGCTAGCCGAACAAACGGAGCCGGTAAGGCGAACAGTGGCGCTGAAGCTGATCAGGGTCGGAATGTACGATGATTCCATGCTGAGGCGCTTCCAGTCGGAGCGGCAATCGCTGGCAATTATGGATCACCCCTCGATCGCCAAGGTGTTTGACGCGGGCGCTACGCCAGATGGCCAGCCCTATTTCGTGATGGAGTATGTGCCGGGCGTGCCCATCACAAACTATTGCGATCAAAAGCGCCTGAAGATACGCGACCGGCTCGAACTGATGGTCAAGGTTTGCGAAGGCGTACAGCACGCGCATCAGAAGGCCATCATCCACCGCGATCTCAAGCCAGCCAACATTCTGGTGCAGGAAGTCGACGGGAACCCTGCTCCCCGGATCATCGATTTCGGCCTGGCCAAGGCGATCGCGCCGCAGCCTGCGGGGGAGTCGCTGTACACGCAGGTCGGCAGCTTGGTGGGAACGCCGGGTTACATGAGCCCAGAGCAATGCGATCCGACAGCACTGGATGTGGACACGCGCACTGATGTGTACTCCCTGGGCGTGGTGCTTTATGTCCTGCTAACCGGGTCCCTTCCGTTTGAGGCCAAGGCTCGCAAGGAGCAAGGGTTCGGCGAGATGTTACGCCAACTGCGCGAAGAGGATCCGCCGCGTCCGAGCGCGAAGGTGATCGCAGAACGGGAGGCGTCCGCAGCCGTGGCGGATGTGCGCGACACCATGCCCAGACAGCTGGTGAGCCTCCTGCGGGGAGACCTGGACTGGGTGACGATGAAGGCACTGGATAAAGATCGCAGCCGCAGGTACGCGACGCCCGCCGAACTTGCAGCCGATATTCGCCGATACCTCCAAAACGAACCGGTGCAAGCTCACCCGCCTGGGGTCTGGTATCGCGGGAACAAATTTTTGCGTCGCTATAAGGTTCCCGTGGCCGCAGCAGTGCTGGTGCTGGCTACTCTCGTGGCAGGGCTCTATACCGCCAATCGCGAGCGCATGATTGCCCAGCGACGCTTTCAGGATGTGCGCGAACTGGCCAACAAACTTTTCGACATCGACGTTCAGGTCCGCGAATTGCCAGGGAGCATCAAGACCCGGCAGCTGATTGTGGATACCGCACTCCAATACCTGCGAGGGCTAACGGCAGACGTTCGGGGAGACCCCGGACTCGCCTTGGAGGTTGGCAACGCTTATATGCGGGTGGCGCGCGTGCAAGGTGTGCCTATCTCGGCGACGCTCGGCCAGACCGATCAGGCCAAACAGAATCTTCGCATCGCCGACGGATTCATTCAGTCGGTTCTAAAAGCACAGCCGGGGAATCGCATTGCCATGCTGCGGGCGGCGCAGATTGCGCACGATCAGATGATCCTGGCTCGTTTCAAATCCCGCGGTGAGGAAGCGTTTGAAGATGCAAAGAGGTCGGCCGGATGGTTGGACAAGTTTCATGCCGGCAAAGGCGATGAGGCCGAATCCTCCGCGATTCTCAATACCTATTTCAACGTGGCAGACGAATTCAAGGGCCTCGGTCAGTTTGACGATGCGCTTCGCATGAGCAGCCGTGGCACAGAAGTCGCGAAGTTGTTCCATAGTCAGTCTCAAGAAGGTAATTTCCTCATAGTCTCGGCACTGGTTTATCAAGCGCGTGGTAATGTCGATCAGGCCTTCTCTGACATTCAGCAGTCGGTGAAGCTGCTCGATCCGGGCCCGGACTGGATCACGAAAGGGGGACGGACCGCTAATTTCCAGCATGCGCTGGTTTACCAGGGCAGGATTCTCGGGGAAGACAACTCCCCCAGTATGGGCCGGCCCGCAGAGGGTGTGAAATCTCTGGAAGAGGCCTTCAAAATTGCCGATGCATTTGTGCACCGCGACGTGAATGATCATGCCTTCCGGGGAGATCTCGCAATGGCGGGTATCTCGATGGGGGATCTCCTGCGCCATTCTGATCCCCGACGCGCCCTGGAGGTCTATGACCACACGCTCCGCCATCTGGCCGAGGCGCCGGGCGACACGCACCTGGAACGATTCGAAGTGAACCTACTTGCCGGTTCCAGCTACGCCCTGCGCAGTTTGGGGCGCCGACAAGAGGCCAAGCGCCGGCTGGCAGACGCAACGGATCATTTGAAGCGGCTGGGCCTCTATCCCTCGGACAGCATCGACCTTGAGTCCGAGGCGGAGGTCACGTTCCGTGCCATCGCGGACGACCAGGCAGACAGTGGCAACACGACCACCGCCATTGACCAATACGAGAACCTGCTCAACCGCGTCGATCCCGTCGAGACCGACCCTGACTTCAATGCCGAGGATGCCGTTCATCTATCGACGATCTGCAGCTCACTGGCTGCGCTATATAGTCGCGCCGGGCATGCTGACCTGGCCGCCGCACTTGAGAATCGACGAGCGGAAATATGGCGACAGTTAGACCGCAAGCTCCCCAACAATCCTTTTGTGCAACGGCGGTTGGCGGAAAAGGCTTTCCCTCGGCAAAGATTCTTGGGAAACACTGCCGACAAGCTGCCAAGAATCTGAGCGGCACGAATAGGTCCCTCTAAGCTTCAACTCGCTGCGCGAATATTCTCGCTAGGCGTGCCACGTTCTCGAGAGCCGGCGCTGCGTTCGGACGGGCTCCTGGCTGCGTCATCACCCGAAGCGCCTGCTCACCCGACGCCCAGTCCGCCGTGTTATCTCAGGACATCTCGGCAGAGGACTGCGGTTGTCCCCGTTTCCTTTCAACAACTTACCCCCGCCCAATCCCGCAATCAACCGCTAAACCCCATTTTTGCACCATTCGTTGGGATAAAGATGCGTAACCCCTTCCCCTCCAATAGCATCACAACAGACCAATACCCAGGGAAAAGTGTAAAAACCAGGTTCAACTCCCGGGGAGAACCACAAGCAGTCGGTTCACGGTCTGGGTTTTGTGGGTCGGTTTTGTGGGGAACGATCTCAGGTGAAGGCCAAGGCAAGGTTCCGCCAGGTTGTCCTAAGACCGAGCACCCAAAACCAAAGAAGATTAAGAGTAGACGCTAGGAGCCAGAAGCTAATATGCGCAAGCCGATCAAATACGTAGAGAAAGCAGTCACCGTCGCCGCCAAAGGCGCTTGGGTCGTTTTCGACCGCGTGAATCGCATCAAGCCCAACCCATCGCCCACCCCTAAATGGTCCGACAAGCCTCTGCTCAAGTCCTACGAGAAGTCGAAGCCGCCACTCGGCTGGCCGCGCTCCACTGATTCGCTGTGCCCGAAGTGTGTGCCGGAGATCCGCCAGCAGATTCTCGACGGCAAACTGCCGCACGAAGTTCTGATGAACGAAAAAGTCGGCGAGATCAAAGCTACCATCATCGAACGCGATGGCAAGATTCTGATGGTGAAAGACTGCCCGAAGCACGGCCACTTCGAAGACGTGATGTCGATCGATACCGAATTCTCCAAGCACCTGGAAGACGTTTTCCCCGGCCGCGACATCGCCGCGCATAACGACGAGAAGCTCCACCATCACGGATCTTCGACGGTGAAGTATGGACGCGGCTCGGTGCTGACGATCGATCTGACCAACCGCTGCAACATGATGTGCGATCCCTGCTTCATGGACGCGAACCAGGTGGGCTTCGTCCACGAACTGACGTGGGAAGAAATCAAGACTATGCTCGACAACGCCATCACCATCAAGCCGCGCCGGCAGATGAGCGTTCAGTTCTCTGGTGGCGAGCCGACGTTGAGCCCGTACTTCCTCGATGCAGTCCGCTATGCCAGAAAAGTTGGATACAACTCCGTGCAGGCTGCGACCAATGGAATCGAATTCGCAAAAAGTTTTGAATTCGCCCAGCAGGCAGTCGAAGCGGGAATGCGCTACGCGTATCTGCAGTTCGACGGCATCGGTAACGCCGCCAACGCCCACCGCATGGTAGGCAACCTGTTCGATGTGAAGTTGAAGGCAATTGAAAACCTCCACAAAGCTGGAGTAGAAATCGTCCCAGTAGTGACGATCGTAAACGGCATCAACAACGAACAAGTCGGAAGAATCATCAAGTTCGCGTTAGATAATCCAAAAACAATCAGCTTCCTAAGCTTCCAGCCAGTAAGTTTCACCGGCCGCGACGAAGCCGTGACCGACGACCGCCGCCAAGCTCAGCGCTACACGTTAAGTCATCTGGCTCACGATGTTAAAAATCAAACCGGCCTGGGCGAACCAAGCCGCGACTGGTTCCCGATTTCTTTCATGGGAACATTCAGCGACTGGGCCGACCTGATGCACGCCAACGACGTAAAAAACGACTGGGGCCAACTATCGTGCGGATGCCATCCGAATTGCGGGACGGGGATGGCGGTGATGATTGATAAGGAGACTAAGGAGGCGGTTCCCGTCACTGCGTTTTTGAAGGGGGATCAGCTGGCGAAGGATATTGCCAAGGTTAACGATGCGGCGCGGGGGAAGTTTCTTACGGCGTTTGGGATGGCGCTGTGCTTGATGAAGAATTACGATCCGTATCAGGCGCCTACGCATTTCAAGATGATGGATCTGTTGAAGAAGTTTGACAAGAATTACAACGTCACGGGGACGAACTACGGCAAGGTTGGTCCAGACCGCACGGTTGACGACGTGATGAAGCGGCGAACGAACGACCGCTGGAACTTCCTGTTCATCGCCGGCATGTGGTTCCAGGATCTGTTCAACTATGACTTCCGGCGGACGGAGCAGTGCATTATTCCTTACGCTACCCAGGAAGGCGAGATTTCGTTCTGTGCTTACAACACGGGCGTGGGCTGGCGGAACATCATCGAGAAGATGCATATGACCGCGACCTTGACCAAGTGGTATGAAGAGCATGGACGGCACGAGATCTTCGCCGGCGGCAAGAAAGTGAAGATGGAAGACGAGACCGCTGACTATCTCAAGCTGCGCGAAGAGATCGTCACCAATGAACTGCAGCACGATCTGGATAAGCTGGGGATTGCGAAGAACGCGCGGGAAGAGAAGAAGCGGGCGCGGGATGCGAAGGCGGCTTTGGCGGTGGATCATTCGGAAACTGCGGTTGCGGGGCATCGGGGGCCGCAGAAGAACGATGAGGCTTACAACGCGCGCATGGCGTCGCTGTATCGCGAAGTCGTGCTGAAAGAAAAGCCGGCGGTGGCGGAGAATGGATTCATTCCGTTGGGCGCGCTGGGGAAGGCGAACGGGAACGAGGCTAGCGCTGCGAAGCCGGAAGTGGCGGAGCCGGTGGCGGGGGACTAGGTCTCGGCTTTCAGCTATCAGTTAAAAGCAAACGGGCTGCCTGCGGGCGGCCCGTTTGCTTTTCGGTGAATTCGCGGAAGATGGAGGCAGCGCTTTCGCCGTGGGTGCAGGCGTCGCTTCGCTCCTTCCTGCACCCACGGCTTTCGCGCTCCCCGCCCGCTTGCCCCACGAACTGGCCGGCTGCATCGCTGTCGCTCCTTGCAGGCCTGTTCGCCCAGAAGGTCAAAAGCAAAGGCAAAATCGAGGTCAAAGGCAGCGGACAGGAGTGTCCGCTCCACACGAGCAGAGGCTCGCTGCGCTCGGCTGTACCCACATAGATCGTTATAAATCCTTTAAGGGAGCATGTTGCCGATGCGGCGGATTTGGGCGCCTACGGCTTTTAGTTTTTCTTCGATTTTTTCGTAGCCTCGGTCGATGTGGTAGACGCGGTCGATTATCGTCTCGCCGTCGGCTACTAATGCGGCCAGAACTAGGCTCGCGCTGGCGCGCAGGTCGCTGGCCAGGACTGCGGCGGCGCTTAGCTGCGTTTTGCCGCGGACTACGGCGCGGTGGCCTTCAATCTTTATGTTGGCGCCCATGCGGACCAGTTCCTGGGCGTGCATGAAGCGGTTTTCAAAAATGTTTTCGGTGATGATGCTGGTGCCTTCGGCTTGCGTGGCCAGGGCCATGAATTGCGCCTGCATGTCGGTGGGGAAGCCGGGATATTCTTCGGTGTTCAGATCCGAGGCGGTGAAGGGATTGTCTCCCATGACGCGGACGGAATCGGAGTTGGATTTGGTTTTGACTCCTGCCTCTTTTAGCTTGCTGAGGATCGCGACGAGGTGAGTGGGGTCGCAGTTGGAAATGTTTAAGTCGCCGCCGGTCAGGGCTCCGGCGATTAAGAAGGTGCCGGCTTCGATGCGGTCGGGGATGATGCGATGGCGCGCGCCTTTTAGTTTGGTCACGCCTTTTATTTTGATGGTGGAGGTGCCTGCGCCGTGGATCTTCGCTCCCATTTTGTTTAGGAGGGCGGCCAGGTCGGCTACTTCGGGCTCGCGGGCGGCGTTTTGCAGAATGGTTTCGCCTTCGGCTAAGGTGGCAGCCATCAGGATGTCTTCGGTTCCCGTGACGGTGATTTTATCGAAGACGATTTCGGTGCCGCGGAGACGGTCGGCCGTGGCCTCTACGTAGCCGTGCTCCTGTTTTATTTTTGATCCGAGGAGTTCGAGGCCTTTGATGTGGAGGTCGATGGGGCGCTGGCCTATGGCGCAGCCGCCGGGGAGGGAGACGCGGGCGTGGCCGCAGCGGGCTACTAGCGGCCCCAGGACCAGCGTGGAGGCGCGCATGGTTTTTACCAATTCATAGGAGGCTTCGGGGCTGGCCAGATTTTTGCAGTGGATGGTGGTGCGGTGCCGGGCCACTCCATAGCCTAGTTCGACTTCGGCTCCCATGGCGGCCAGGAGGTTGCGCGTGGTTTGGATGTCGCGGACTTGCGGGATATTTTCCAGGATAACCGGCTCGTCGGTTAGAAGAGCGGCGGCCATGCAGGGGAGGGCGGCGTTTTTTGCTCCGCTGATGCGGACGGTGCCGAGGAGCGGAGAGCCGCCGCGGATTACTAGTTTATCCATTGGGTGATGAGCTTGGGGTAACGAGTTATTTTAGCGGGGAATTGGCGCCGGGATGGTAATCGAGTGGGCACGGGCTTGTGGGGGGAGCAAAGGAGATCAAAATCCCCACCCTTCGACCAGCTCAGGGCAGGCTCCCCTCGCAAAAAGCGCGGGAAGGATGGGCATCCGTCGTCGTCGTGAGAACGCCTTGACACGCCTCTGGTTATGCGCGCATTGCAGGGGTCCTTCGACTGCGTTGCCCTCCGCTTCGCGCAGGGCAACTTCGCTCAGGATGACACGAAAAAAAATTGATTCGAAAATTCGCCAGGCGGTGGCACATAAGCTCTATTTTGCCAATGCTATGGCCTCACGGACGTGGCCTTTTGCTTTCTTCAGGGCAGCTTGGGCTTGGGGGCGGGTTGCTCCGGCGGCTAGCATTACGAGGGCTACTGGCGTCTTGTTGCCGGAGGCTTTCAGGGCTTTGGCTGCGGAATCGCGGGAGGCTCCGGTGGCTTGTTCGAGGATTCTTATCGCGCGATCGAGCAGCTTGGAATTTTTCGGGGCTACGTTGACCATGAGATTGCCGTAGACGTAGCCGAGTCGCGTCATGGCGGCGGTGGAGATCATGTTGAGAACCATTTTGTGAGCGGTGCCAGCCTTCATGCGAGAAGATCCGGCTAAGACTTCAGGGCCTACCTGGGTGACGATGGCGAAGTGGGCAGCGCGTTCTAGCGGAGAGTTTGGATTGCAGGTTAGCGCGACGGTTTGGGCGCCGCGCCGGCGGGCTTCGGCGACGGCGGCTACGGTGAAGGGAGTGCGTCCACTCGATGCTATGCCCAGGACTACGTCTTTTTTGGTGGGCTTGCGGCGGGACATTTCTTTGCGGCCGGCTGCGGAGTCGTCCTCGCTGGTTTCGGATTCGGAGGCTAACGCTTTATTGCCGCCGGCGATGAGGAACTGGACGGAGCGCGGGTCGGTGTTGAAGGTGGGCGGGCACTCGACGGCGTCTAGCGCGGCGATGCGGCCGCTGGTTCCGGCGCCTACGTAGATGAGGCGTCCGCCGTGTCGGAGGGCGACGGCTACTTGATCGATGGCGCGGGCGATTTGGGGGAGGGCGCGGGTTACGGCCAGGGCGACTGTGGCGTCTTCGGCATTGATTAGGCGGGCGATCTCGAGGGACGATTTGCGGTCGAGGTCGTTGGAGGACTGGTTCGATTGTTCGGTGCTCAGCTGGCGGAGAGTGGTGGGCTTGGGTTTCAAGTTGGCCTTTCGGGATTGGAGGGGCGTGTTCATTCTAACTGCTTTTCGTGATGCCGCTTGCAGTGGTTCGGGCGGAGGGTGAAGAAGATACCGCAGGGGCTAAAGCCCAGAGTCTAAGCGATTGCTTTAACGCAGGCCTGGAAGGCCTGCTCCACCCTCAATTTTTCTTTTCCAAGGCTTCGATTACTGCGTCGTGGAAGTTGGGGCGGATTTGTTTGATTGCCTGGTTGGAGCAGTCGGGCCAGGTGCGGTTGGTTAGTAGGGCTATTGAGAGCTGGCGGGTGGCATCGATCCAGAGGGAAGTTCCGGTGTAGCCGAGGTGGCCGAAGGATTGTTGCGAGAAATGTTTTCCGGATTGCGATGGAGATGAGGGGGTGTCCCAGCCGAGGGCGCGTGTGGTACCCGGGGGCGCGGATTCGCGGCGGATGAAGAGGGCAACGGTTTCAGGGCGGAGAATGGGGCTTCCCTGGTTGAGCAGGGCTTGGGCGAATTTGGCCAGGTCTTCGGCAGTGGAGAAAAGTCCCGCGTGGGGGGCTACGCCGCCGAGGACGTTGGCGTTTTCGTCCTGGACTTCGCCTTGGATGATTCTTCCTCTGAAAGTTTGATCGTTGGCGGTGGGAGGAATTTTTGCGCGGATTTCCAGTGGGGGATTGAAAGTGGTGTGGGTCATTGCTAGCGGGGCGAAGATTTCGCGCTGGCAGAAGCGGTCTAGGGATTCGTCGGCGAGGCGTTCGAAGGCGACGCCGAGGATTATGAATCCGATGTCGCTATAGGCGGTGCGGGTGGCGGGATTTGCGGCTAGGGGCGTGGTCAAGGCAGCTTGGAGAAGTTCGGCGCGGGAGCGGGCTTTTAGAAAAAACTTTTCATGGGCCGGCAGACCGGAAGAGTGGGCCAGCAACATGCGCAGGGTTACTTCGTGGCGGCGAGGATCCTTTGCAGCGTCGGCGGTGAATTCGGGGACTATCGCAGAGACTGGGGCTTCGAGATCGAGCAGGCCGCGCTCGTAGAGGAGCATGGCTGTGGTTGTGGTGGCTACTACCTTGGTTAGAGAGGCTAGATCGAAGAGTGTGGTGGGGTGGACGGGAAAAACCCCATTTCTCGCAAAGGACGCGAGAAGTGGGGCACCCGGTTCGATTCCGTCGTAGGTGAAACTCCCCAGGGCTTTGAGCGCTACTAGGCTTCCGCCATGAGTTACGGCTACGGAGGCTGCGGGGAAAGCTTGCTGGTTGATTGCCTCATGCAGAATGGCAAAGGCTTCGGCGAAGACTTCGTCTTGATGCTCGAAGGCTTCGAGCAGAGTTGATGAGGGAAGGGGCGCGGTCATCGATAAATTCATGATATGGCATAACTGGCACCTCCTTACTTGAGTTTCTTGAGTCATACGGTCTGAGTTGTGTAGAGTCAGAGCATCCTTCCTTCTGAATCAAACTCGTGGGATAAAGCGCGCGGGGTGGTGTTCGCTCTGAGCTTGGTGCTGGGGTGCGTTCTGAGTGCTATCGGGCAGGGCGCGGTTGGTGGCGCTGGCGAGAAGTCCGGGCTGCGCCCGGGTGGACCGTTCGGCTCCGCTCAGGGCAGGCAGCCGAGGGCGGCTATCCCCACACGTAAGGTTGCGCTTCCGGATGTTGATGCTGCTATTGAGCAGGCGATCGATGAGAAACAGGTTCCGGGAGCTGTGCTGATTGTTGGCCATGACGGAGCGGTGATCTACCGGAAGGCTTACGGGGAGCGGGCTTTGGAGCCGGTGCGCGAGGCCATGACTTTGGACACGGTGTTTGATCTGGCTTCGCTGACCAAGGTGATCGCTACAACCACGGCGGTGATGCAGCTTGTGGAACGCGGGGAAGTGCGGCTGAATGATCCGGTGGCGAAGTATTTGCCGGAGTTTGCGCAGAACGGAAAAGAAGACATTACGGTGCGACAGCTGCTGACGCATTTCTCTGGCTTGGAACCGGACCTGGATTTGAAGACGGCTTGGGAAGGGAAGCAGACGGCTTACGGAATGGCGTTTGTGGATGCGCCGCAGGAGGCTCCGGGGTCGAAGTTCACCTATAGCGACGTCAATTTTATTGTGCTGGGTGCGCTGGTGGAACGCGTGTCGGGCGAGACGCTCGATGAGTATGTGCAGAGGCATATTTTTGTGCCGCTGAAGATGACGCGGACGCGGTTTGTGCCTCCGGTGGCGTGGCTGCCTAAGATTGCGCCGACGCAGTATGACGAGAATCAGCACATGCTTTGGGGGGTGGTGCATGATCCTACGGCGCGGCGGATGGGTGGCGTAGCCGGGCATGCCGGGTTGTTTTCTACTGGGGATGATCTGGCGAAGTTTGGGCAAACTTTGCTGAATGGCGGCGACGGGATTTTGTCGGCGCTGACGGTGGAGAAGATGACGCGTCCGGAGCAGCCGCCCTGGGCTCCGGTGCTGCGGGGGTTTGGGTGGGACATTGATTCTCCGCTGTCGTCGAACCGGGGGGTTCTGCTGCCGGTGGGTAGTTATGGACATACGGGGTGGACGGGAACATCGATCTGGATCGATCCAACAACCAAGACTTACATTATTTTGCTGACGAATGCGGTGCATCCGCGGGGAGGGAACGCGATCGCTTTGCGGACGAAAGTGGCGACGGCGGTGACGGCGGCTTTGCATTTAACTACGAGCGAGCAAGAGGCGCTGCGCTGGGAGAGCATTACCGGGTACAACGAGGCGCTGAGCGCGGCGCGGCATGTGAGCGTGCGGAACGGCAGCGTGAAGAATGGGATTGATGTGCTGGAGGAGCATGGGTTCGATGTGCTGCAGGTTGCGGGGGGCAAGAAAAAGATCGGGGTGGTGACCAATCAGACTGGAGTGGATTTGGAGGGGCGGCGGACGATTGATGTACTGGCTGCAGCTCCCGGAGTTTCGCTGGAAGCGATTTTCAGTCCGGAGCATGGGGTTACGGGGACCCTGGATACTACCGACGTGGGTAATTCCAAGGACGCGGCTACTGGGGTTCCGGTTTACAGCGTTTATGGAGCTAAGGATGCGGAGCGGCGGCCGGCGCCGGAAGTGATGAAGTCGCTCGATGCGGTGGTGATCGATATTCAGGATGCGGGAGTGCCGTTTTATACCTACGAGACTACGATGGGATATTTTCTGGAAGCGGCGGCTGCGGCTGGGGTTGAGGTGATTGTGCTGGACCGGCCGAATCCGGTTACCGGGTCGTATGTGCAGGGTCCGGTGGCAGATGCGGGGCATGAGAAGTTTACGGGTTACTGGACGGTGCCGGTGCGGCATGGCATGACCATGGGCGAGCTGGCAAATATGTTTAATGCGGAACGGAACATCAATGCCAAGCTGACGGTGGTGCCGATGGAGGGATGGCAGCGCGGGGACTGGTTTGATTCCACCGGGCTCGCGTGGGTGAATCCTTCACCGAATTTGCGGAGCTTGACTGAGGCAATGCTTTATCCGGGCGTGGCTTTGATTGAATACACGAATGTTTCCGTGGGGCGGGGGACGGATACTCCGTTTGAAGTTGTGGGTGCACCGTGGATTGACAGCAGGGAACTGGCGGCTTATTTGAATGCTCGCGGGATTTCCGGAGTGCGTTTTGTGCCGGTTACTTTTACGCCTGCGGCTGCGGTTTACAGCGGGCAGAAGTGTGAGGGTGTGAATCTGGTTCTTACCGAGCGGAATGCGCTGGATGGGCCGGAGTTGGGGATTGAGCTGGCGACGGCGTTGCAGAAATTGTATCCGGCGAATTTCAAGATCGGGCGGGTCGCGGAATTGCTGGGGAATCAGGCGGCGTTTGATGGCCTGATGGCGGGAGAGGATCCGCGGCGGATTGCGCAGGATTGGCAGGAGGAACTGGAGAAGTTTGAGGTGATACGACAGAAATATTTAATCTATAAATGATGTGCGTTAGAACATGTTGAGGAGCACTTGCAAGAATGAAGTTTTCCATTGAGATGTTAGTCGTGCCGATTACCTGGGTCGTCCTTTCGCCGGCTCTCACTAGCGTGGCGGCGGGACCGGCGATTCCATCCGAACAACAGACGAAAGAGAAAGCATCGGCGGAGCCTGCGACAGATGCCATCCTTTATAAGAATACGAAGTTCGGGTTTACCTTCTCGCTGCCGGAGGGATGGAAGGGCTACACCGTGGTGACGGAGCAGTGGGAAGCTACCGACGCGCAGAAGGGTGTGGTGGAACGGGGGCCGATTGTCTATATAAGGCCTCCCGATTGGACCAAGGAGAATCCGCGGCAGGATATTCCGATCATGATCTTCACTTTGTCACAGTGGGAGTCGGTGGAGCATGGGGATTTTTTTATTGGTGGAGCGGCGATTGTTCCCGGCGAGCTTGGGCGCAACCGCAAGTATGCATTTGCCGTGTCGCGCCGCGTGGAGGACTCTGAGCTGGCTGGAGCGAAGGAAGTTAATGAAATTCTGCAGCATGATCCGCTGCACCCGATATGGTCGAAGTGATTGTCGTTGACCAGAGCCCAGCGAGATTGCCGCTGGTGAGGGCCGGGGACTGGCAAGGCAGTGGCAGAAACTCCTAGGGAGGCCGGAGGAAGATCAGGCGCGCAAGGGGTCCTTCGACTACGCGGCTGGTGCGCTTCGCGCACCAGCCACTCCGCTCAGGATGACAGAGCAAGGGATTGGCGGCATCCTAGCGGATGAGCGTGGTATTCTCGGGCTGAATTGGTGATTCTGGAGGTGGGTGATGCGGGGTGCGTGGACTTTGCTGCTGTTGTCTGGGATGGCCTTGGGGCAAAGCTCGGATGCCGCAAAGCCCGACGCGAGCGCGAGTTCCACGCCGGCCGCGGGGGCGTCGAGTGCCGCGCCGGCGGCGGCTGCCGATTCGAATGCGATTATGATTCCGGCAGGGACCAAGATTCCCTTGTTGCTGAAGCAGGCGATCTCAACCAAGAATGCGCGCGAGGGGGATGCGGTTTATGCGGAGACGGCGTTTCCATTCGTGATGAACGAGCGGGTGATTGTGCCGGCGGGGACCTACATTCAGGGAAAGATTTCGCGTGTGGAGCGCGCGGGACATGGGCACGGGCGGGCGGAGATTCTGATCCACTTTACTTCGATGATCTATCCGAGTGGCTATACGGTGATGCTTCCGGGGTCGGTGGAGAACACGCCGGGGGCGGAAAACAATTCGGTGAAAGATTCAGAAGGGACGATTCAGCAGGACAGCGACACCGGGAAGAAAGTGGAAGATGCGGCTAAGAACGGCACGTACGGAACCATTGGCGGCGCAACGGCGGGTGGATTGGCCGGAGGGTTGAATGGAGCACGGATCGGAGCGGGTGCGGGAGCCGCGGCAGGCATCGCTTGGGCGCTGCTGAAGCGCGGGAATGACGTCAGGCTGGATGTGGGAACGTCGATCGAGATGGAGATTCAGCGGGAGATTACTGTGGATGGGGCGAGGATAGCGGTGGCGAAGGCTGGGTCGTGAAGGCGGGGCTGAAGCCCTCAATAATCAAGAACGCGTTACCGGCGTTGAAGCAGAACATATATAGCAGCTGCGGGCATTATCCTTTTCCTCCAAATTAAGTAAAGGAACAACGCGTTTCAGGAAACGCTTTGCGCAGCCAGGAGTGGCGCAGACGGGCGAGCGATCCTTCGACTCCGCGGCCGGTGCGCTTCGCTTGCCAGCCACTTCACCAGGATGACAGAATAATTTTTTCCGGAACGTCAGTTGCTTTTGGCACTGGCGGAGTAACTGGGTGGGCTAGGTGGGCCGTTAATCTCACGGCGGACATACTCGAAGATCTCGTCGGACATGCGGAGAAAGACCTCGACGACTTCAGGATCGAACTGGCGGCCGCTCCAGGCCTGTATCTCTTTGCGGGCCTCGGCGAGAGTTCTCGCGGCGCGATAAGGGCGGTCGGAGATGATGGCATCGAGAGTATCGGCAACGGAGAAGATGCGAGCCCCCAGCGGGATTTCGCCGCCCTTGAGGCCGCGGGGATAACCGCTGCCGTCGAAGTGTTCCTGGTGAGAGTAGACAATCTCGCAAGCTTCCGCGAGGAACGGGATCTTCTTGAGCATCTGGTAGCCGTTGTAGCAATGCTCGCGCATGATCTCTTTTTCTTTCTCGTCCAGCTTTCCGGGTTTGAGCAGGATGCGATCCGGGATGGCGATCTTGCCAATGTCGTGAAGGAAGGCGCCGCGGGCGATGACGTCGATTTGCTCTTTCGGCAACCCCATTTCTTTCGCAATGGCCATGGTAAACGCGGTCACGCGCTTGGAGTGTCCCTGGGTTTCTGCATCTTTGAAATCGAGTGCGTCGCCCAAGGCCTCCAGAGTGATGTCGTAAGAGCGCTCGAGATTTCGCAGGGCCTCCTGTAACTGGTCGGTGCGGGCCTTGACCAGCGATTCTAAATTGATTTGATAGTTGCGGTTTTCTACCTTGAGGCGGCGATTCTCAAGAGCGCGGCCCGCGGCGTTTAGTAATTGTTCGCGCTCGAAGGGTTTGAGCAGGTAGTCGAAGGCGCCGTTGCGCACGGCCGCGAGAGCAACAGAAATATCGTGGACTGCGGTGACCATTACCACCGGCATGTCGGGGAACTTTTCCTTGGTGCGTTCGAGCAGGCCGATGCCATCGAGATCCGCCATCATCAGGTCGGAGAGCATGAGTTCGAATTCCTCGCCGGAATTGAGCAGGGCGAGGGCTTCCATGCCGGAACTAGCCTGCTTCCAGGAGTAGCCGGCGGCAGCGAGGATGGCGCAGACAATCTCCCGGATTGCCTCTTCGTCGTCAACTACGAGTATGCGGTCTGGCATAACCCTCAGTCAGTATACTCTCGGCATTTTGAGCCCCGCGGCTAGGTGCCGAAAGTAACCATACAGGTCCTGAAAACGCATGGATAAAGGGCTCGACCATGATATTCAAAAGCAGGGCACTGTTACGTCTGGATAAGGGGGCGAGCCAAACGCGCGGGTATTGCGTCGCACAGAACGCGACGCGTCGCGCGGCTCACCCAGTTTCCTCACGGCGCAGAGAACGCTTGTTCGGAATGACATTGAAATCAAGATGAACGTTTCCCTCTGGTCGATCTGGAACACTACCGCACAGCCGGCGCTGGCTGGACTGAAAGCGGGTGAGTGGGCGCTGCTGCTGATGCTGGCAGCGTCGCTGGTGGTGCTGTGTGCGCTGCGGCAACGCTACCTTCTAATCTGGACGGCGGGGTGGGCGCTGCTGGTGACTTCGCGGCTGGCGGGCGTGCACGGTGCCGCGATGGGGATTCCGGAACGATATGTTCCGGCGGTGGTGCAGGCGGCGTTCGTGGTTGCGATTGGATTGTTTGCAGGCGCGATCCTGGTTTATATCCGAGGACGGGATCTGCTGGTGCCGCTGGTTGTGATCACGGTAAGTGTGGCGGGCTTTGCAGTGGCGCGGGTGGTGTTGTGGCCGGATTCTCTGCCTTTGCGCTTCGCGCTGGAAGTCTCCTATCAAATCATTTTAGTGACGGCGGCAATTGCCTTACTGCGCGCTCGCAAAGGGCGTTGGGAGCTGGGCGCATGGCTGCTTGCGAGTTGCCTGCTGGCGCAGCACCTGGATTGGCCGCCTTTCACGGATCAGATTCCTGCGGGAATTGGTGTAACGGCCGATGTGCTGCTGGGACTGAGCATGCTGCTGATTGCGTTTGGAGAAACGCGGGCGCGGGACCAGCGGTTGAAAGTGTTGCGGGCTTTGACCGAGAGCATTGTGCTGGCGCAGCAGCAGGGCGGCATGATGGAAGACTCGCTGGGAGAATTGCAGCGGCTCACCAAGAGCAAGGCGGCGTGGTTCCGCTTGATCGAGGGCGGGCATCTGGTGGCGACGCATGCAGTAGGAGTTTCGGCGGACTTCTTACGGGAGGCGGGTTTTGCGGAGATGACAGAAACCGTCTCGCAGATGCTGGAGCGTTGCAGGCCGGTGGTGGCCGAGGCGAGTGAAGCGAGCGCGGAAGATGCGGGATTGTTGGCCTCAGAAAAGCTGCGCTATGTGGTGATGGTGCCGGTGGTGGGGAAGAAATCGTCAATCGGATTGATAGTTCTGGCGAGTGCCCGGGCGAGGAAGCTGACGGCCGAGGAACTGGATTTTCTGGAGACTTGCGGACGGCAGCTGGGGATCGCGATCGAGAATTTCCGATTGCTCGAGCAGGCGTTGCGCTCGCAGCGGCAGTGGCGTAACACGTTTGACTCGGTGCATGACATTATCCTGGCGCACGACGCCGAATTCCGCATCATCAAGGCCAATCAGATTCTGCTGGAGCAGGTGCAACTGGCGTCGGCGGACGTGATCGGCAGCACCTGCGAATCGGTATTGCCGCATGGCCTGGGTGAGTGGACGGGATGTCCTTACTGCGCGCGCGGAGGCGAGGAAATCAGCGAAGGAGCCGACCCGTGTTTTGGCGGATTCTCCATGGTCTCCACTTCTTCGTACGCGGAGCAGGGGAGCAAGCAGAAGGGCACGATCCACATCGTTCGCGACATTACGGAGCGCAGGTCGGCGGAAGAGAAATACCGCCTGCTGTTTGAACAGGTGCAGGAAGGCGTTTATGTGGCGACGCCGAGCGGGCGGTTGCTCGATTGCAACGATGCGTTTGTCCGCATGCTGGGTTATGAGAAGCGCGAAGAAGTGCTGCCGCTGAACCTCAACGAGGATATTCGTGTCGATGCCGGGCAGCGCGACGCGTTTCACCGGGACATCGATCTGCAGAATTATGTGCGGAATTTTGAAGTGACGATGCGGCGCAAGAATGGAACGCTGCTGCTGGCTTCGGAAAGTAGTTTCGCGACGCGGGACACATCGGGCAAGGTGGAACGCTATCAGGGTTTTGTGCTGGATGTGACGGAGAAGCGCCGCGCCGAAGATGAGATGCGCCGGCGCAATCGCGAATTGAATGCTTTGAATGCGATGGCGGTGGTGGCGACGCAGTCTTTCGATCTGGATGAAATTTTGAACCTGACGCTGCGGCAGGTGGTTTCGTTATTCGGGGCGGAAAGCGGTGCGGTGTACCTTTCTGATTCGGATGCTCCGACCTACCGGCGGCGCGCGGCATGGGGACCGAGCAGCCGGGACAAATCGCGGCCGGCGGAAGTCAGTTTTGCGGAAGGTTTCGGTGATCTCGTGATGCGGTCGCGTGCCGAAGTGATCACGGCCGAGTACCTGCCGCATCTCACTGGAACCGTGGCGGAGTTCATTCGATCGG
Source organism: uncultured Acidobacteriaceae bacterium (assembly GCA_963786075.1). Lineage (GTDB taxonomy): Bacteria > Acidobacteriota > Terriglobia > Terriglobales > Acidobacteriaceae > Sulfotelmatobacter. The sequence goes on from CAWAYA010000025.1 coordinate 61,786, forward strand.
ACACCGACGGTTCGTGGATCTGGGTGCTGTTCTGGGGCAAGGACAGTCCGATCGGCATGATGGGATTGCGCAGCCACGCCGAGTATCAATATTCCAGCGGCGAAGAGAATCTGATGGTGGCGATCAGCCGGCAGCTGGCCACCACCATTGAAAAAGTCCGGCTGTACGAAGAGACCTGCAAGGCGTACGAAGATTTGAGGCGCACGCAGGAACAACTCTTGCAGAGTGAAAAAATGTCCGCCGTGGGGCAGTTGATCGCGGGCGTGGCGCATGAGCTGAATAATCCGCTGACTGCAATTCTGGGTTATGCGCAATTGCTTGAGAGCGAAGGATTGAGCGAACGCGCGCAGGATTACGTAGGCAAGATGTTCAAGCAGGCGCAACGCACGCACCGCGTGGTGCAGAACCTGCTTTCGTTCGCGAGGCAGAGAAAGCCGGAGCGGTCGGAAGTGGACATCCGAAGGGTGCTGGAAGAGACGCTGACGCTGCGCGACTACGATTTGAAGGTCAACAACATCGACGTGCAAAAAGATCTGGGGCGGGATGCGGCGATGGTGGTGGCCGATCCGCATCAGATTGAACAGGTATTTCTCAACATCATCAACAACGCGGTGGATGCGGTGCTCGAGACTGGGCGCGCGGGGAAGCTGAAGATCCGGGTGTATTGCGAGAAGGGCGATGTGTGCGCGCAGTTTGCCGATGATGGGCCGGGGATTAAAGATCCCAAAAGAATTTTCGATCCTTTCTACACCACGAAAAATGTTGGGAAGGGAACGGGGCTGGGGTTGAGCATCTGCTACGGGATTGTGAAGGAGCACGGCGGCGACATCACAGCGCACAACGCGGCTGAGGGTGGAGCAGTGATCGAAGTGCGGCTGCCGATGGCAGTGACGGCTGGCGCAGTGGTGGAAGCGGTTGTGGCTGCTCCACCGAAGCGCGAGGGAGCTATTCAGGGCCGGGTGCTGCTGGTGGAAGAAGAAGAGTCGGTGCTGGAGTTTGAACGCGACGTGTTGAGCGGTGCGGGGGCCAACGTGGTGGCGGCCAGCCGGAGCGACGAGGTGAAGACTCGGTTGCTCTCCGAGCCGTTCGATGCGGTCATCATGAGTGGCAAGATGCCGTCCGACTGGAACGCGAAGGAAGCTTTCCTCTGGCTCAAGAAGAATTGTTCGGAGATGGAAAAACATGTGCTGTTTACGTTCTCCAACGGCGTGGAGCAGGGCGACGAGCGGGCGTTTCTGCAGGAGAACAACATACCCTACCTGGTTAAACCCTTCGAAGTAGCGGAATTGATTTCGCAGGCGCGACGGCTGCTGCAGAAGGCTAAAGGGGCGTCGGGGTCCGGGAGCTAGGAACCGAGATCCATCGCTTCGCTCGACGGCAATTCAGCCAGGATCCATCAAAGTTGAGTGCGCAGGCTCTTCACCAATCGGCGAAGGGCTTTTTCATTGCGGCGATACCAGCGCCATTGGCCCTGCTTAACTACCTCGACCAGGCCGGACTTAGTGAGAATAGCCATGTGATGCGAGATGGTGGGCTGCGTGAGGCGCACGCGTTCTTCGATGTCGCCGGCGCAGAGCCCAGCATGCTTTGCCACTGCGGGAGTGCTCGTGGCAGCCGGGCCGCGTTGCTTAAGAGCTCCGAGGATGCGGCGGCGCGTGGGATCGGCAATGGCGTGCAGCGTGTGGTCGAGCGATATGGGCGAAGTCATGTCGAATAGGAATAGCTGTTAAATTGACGATTGTCAATATTGGGCGCGCTGTCGCGGCGCTCGCAGCCATTCGATGCGGGTGAACTCGAGGAAACGCACATCATTGTCCTCGGAGCAATTGGATTGGTCGAGCTGAGCGGCGAGAGTGCCGCCGCGGATCCAATAGCCGGTGACGTCTTGCCTGAGAATGATTGCGTCGAGCGGGTTCATGCCGTGCAGCTTGAAGATGACACGGCGGTTCAACAGGAGATCGGGCTTCATAGGATTTCGATCTCCCTTCTTGACTTCTTCCTGCAGATGGTTTCAGGCTTTCACTTCTTGACGATCGGATTGTATCCGTCGTCGATGAGCCGGGAGCGAGTAGCTTCCGCGTCTTTGATGTCGGCGAAGGGCCCAACCTGAACGCGAAACAACTTTTCGTTGGCAGAGTTGGTGGCTACGAAAGCGGGATACTGTTTGTTCTTAAGGGCATCGACCAGAGCCTGAGCATCCTCCTGCTTGGTGACGGCGGCGACCTGTACGAAGTAAGGGGTGCTGGGAATTGCTGCCATGGGATCGGGCGGGTTGCCGCTCTGTGAAGGCTGCGCCTGGGTTCCCGAGGCAGGCGTCCCAGAGGAAGCCGCGGGGGAAGGCGCACTCGGCGAAGATGTAGCTTGACCTGTTGCCGCGGGATTGGCGGAATTCGCTTCGGCGGAGGCGGGCGTCAGTTGCGCGTTGGCGTCCTTCTGCTCAACCGCTTTGTAAAAGGTCATCTGGGGAGGAGCGGGTTGGGGAGACGCTGAGCCAGCTGGTTTGGGGCCGTTCGGCGCGGGTTGCATAGGGGTTGCAGCGCTGGGGGCGGTGAGTCCGATGTCTGACTTGCGGCCGAGAGTATAGCCGAGCGCGAAGAAAACCGCGCAGACCACCACCAGGCCGAAGAACAGGCTGAGGAGTTTCGCGGTGCCTAACGTGATTTCAGTGTCCTGTTCGGGATCCATCGTAAATATGTTACCTCGGGGCTAGAGCCCGCTTATCGCACATCTCTTTCCGCAGCGCCGAAGCGCGCTCTCCAAGATTTTTATGCTGCCGCCTTGTCATCACCCTTAGCCAGCAGCTTCTGCAGACCGGAGAAGAAGTCCACAGGAACAGGGAAGATGACCGTAGTATTTTTCTCGACGCCGATTTCGGTCAGGGTCTGCAGGTAGCGGAGCTGCACGCTGACTGGCTCGGTAGCGAGCAAGTGAGCCGCATCCACCAGTCGCTGCGCGGCTGAGAACTCGCCTTCGGCGTGAATGATCTTGGAACGCTTTTCGCGTTCGGCCTCAGCCTGCTTGGCCATGGCACGCAGCATGGATTCCGGCATGTCGACCTGCTTCACTTCGACGTTGGTTACCTTCACGCCCCAGGGAGAAGTGTGCTGGTCGAGAATGCTTTGCAGCCGCAGGTTGATTTTTTCGCGGTGGGAAAGCAATTCGTCAAGTTCCTGCTCACCGAGTACGGAGCGCAGTGTGGTCTGGGCAAACTGCGAAGTCTGGTAAACGTAGTTGGAAACTTCGACCACCGCTTTGTTGGGATCGATCACACGCAGAAAGATAACGGCATTCACCTTAAGCGTAACGTTGTCGCGGGTGATGATGTCTTGCGGCGGGACTTCGAGCGCTTCCTGCCGAAGCGAAACCCGCACCATGCGGTCGATTGGCGCAAACACGAGGACTATGCCCGGGCCCTTGGCGGTGCTCAACAGCCTGCCCAGGCGGAAGATGACGCCACGTTCATACTCAGCCAGAATCTTGATCGAACTGATCAAATAGAGCGCGACAATGACGATGACGATCGTAGTTATGCCGAAAGGAATTTCCATGGGTAAACCTCCGCGCTTGAAACAGGCAAAAGTGCCGCTGAGGCGGATTGTAACGCAATGGAGCGGCGAGGGCGCGGAATTCCGGCGTCGGCCGTTGCTTGCGCTGGTGCACGGGAAAGTCTACGTGGGAATGGCGGGCGCAGGTGCGGGTCGAGTTGCGGCTAGAGGCTCGACTTGAAGCAGCAGCCCGTCGATGCGCCGCACCACCACGGACTGTCCCGCAGACACGTCGCAAGAGGAGACGGCGTCCCAGAGTTCGCCGTGGACGAAGATTTTTCCGCGCGGGGAGAGATCGGTTTGCGCGATGCCGGTTTCGCCAATAATTCCTTGCGCGCCGGAGACCATCTTGTTGCGCCGCGCTTTGAGCGCGATGCTCATCAAGAATGCCGTGATCACGCCAAGAGGAATGCTGACCGCGAGCGCGGTGAGCAGGTGGACGCGCATTTCCGGGATGGGCGAGTCGACGAGGAGCAGGCCTCCGAGAGTGAAGAGAGCGATGCCGCCAATGGTGAGCACGCCGTGAGTGGCGAATTTTGCTTCTGCGGCGAAAAGTGCGAACGCGCCAAGAATCAGGCCCAGCGCGGCAAAGCGCGTGGGCAGCAAGTTCAAGGCAAAGAGTGCGAGCAAGATAAAGACTACGCCAACAGTGCCGGGAACCACCGCGCCAGGGTGATTGAATTCCGCGTAGAGTGCGAGGGCGCCGATGGCGAGCAGGATGAAGGAGATGTTGGGATCCATTAGATAGTCGAGGATCTGCTCCTTCAGGGTCATTCCAAAAGCTACAACGGGCTGGCCGGAGAGATTCACGGTAGTCTCCTGGCCGTTGAAGCGCTTGAAGCTCTTGCCCTCCATCTGCCGGAAAAGATCGTCCGGGCTGGATGCGATGTAGTCGATCAGGTGCTGCGCGAGGGCTTCCTGGTCGGTGAAGGATTTCGATTCGCGCACGGCGCTTTCGGCGAGCGCAACATTGCGGCCGCGCCGGGAAACGACCGAGCGCATTAAAGCGGCAGCATCGTTCTCGATCTTCTGCTTCATTTCGTCATCGGGCTTGACCGTGGTCGGGCCAAAGAGCAGCACGGGATGCGCTGCCCCGGCGTTGGTGCCGGGAGCCATGGCTGCGACGTCGGCCGCTTCGAGAATGAAGATTCCCGCCGAACCGGCGCGGCTGCCGCTGGGCGCCACGTAAACGATGACTGGAACTTGCGACGACGTAATCTTCTCGATGATGTGACGCGTGGATTCGACCAGGCCTCCGGGAGTATTGATTTCGATCAATACAGCTTGATCGTTGCGACGCTGGGCTTCATCGATGGCGCGGGCGATGTATTCCTCAGTGATGGGCTGAATGGTGTCGTTGACGACGATCTTGAGGACTTCGGCGGATGAGATCGAAGAGAGAAACAGTGCCGTCACGAGGCCGAGAAGGATTCGCGAAATGAAGCCAGTTTTCACGGGTTACCTACAACAATATTCTTACTCTTATTTGCGACTCACGGCAGAGATTTCTTCGCCTTCGCCGGTGTTGGGAGTCCCGGAGTTCGCGTCGCTCCAGCCGGGGAGATTGGTATTGCCGGTGATTAGGCGCGCGCTGCGCTCGTAGGTGAAATACGACCACGCCCACTGAATGAAGACCAGCACGCGGTTCTGGAAGCCAATCAGGAAAAAAATGTGGACGAACAGCCATGCCAGCCATGCGATGAAACCGGAAATGTGAATCTTGCCGAACTGCGCAATAGCGGCAGAGCGGCCGATGGTGGCCAGGCTGCCTTTGTCGAAATAGTGAAAAGGCTTACGGGACGCGGCTCCATTCTCGCCGCGAACCTCGCGACGAATCAGCTTGGCTACGTACCGGCCTTCGAGGATGGCCACCGGCGCGACACCCGGCAGCAGCTTGCCGGATGCGTCTTTCAGTGCGGCGAGGTCTCCGATCACGAAAACTTCGGGATGATTGGGAAGGCTGAGATCGGGATTGACCAGCACGCGTCCGGCGCGATCGATGGGCACGCCGAGCTTTTTGCCGAGCGGCGACGCGGCTACGCCCGCGGCCCAGAGAATGACGGCCGCGTTCATCTCTGTTCTGCTCGCGCTGCCGCTCATGTAAATTGCGCCGGCCTCGACGTTAGTAACCATGGTCGAAGTGAGCACCTCGACCCCGAGCCGCTGCAGTTGCTCGAGAGCGCTGCGCGAGAGATCTTCGGGATAGGCGGGAAGCACGCGCGGTCCGCCTTCGATGAGATGAATGCGGGCGCGGCGAGGATCGATGGCGCGGAAATCCTGGGCGAGGGCGTGGCGGCAAATCTCGGCTAGAGTTCCCGCGAGTTCAACTCCGGTGGGGCCGGCTCCGACGACCACGAAGTTCAGCGGGTCGTTAGCGTGGTTCTTGCCATCATGGTTCTGGTCGGCGTTGGCGCGGCGTTCGGCTAGTTCGAAGGCGAGCAGAACGCGGCGGCGGATTTCGAGCGCGTCCTCAATGGTTTTAAGGCCGGGCGCGAAAGCTTCCCATTCGTCGTGGCCGAAATAGGCGTGGCTGGCGCCGGCGGCGACGATGAGGAAATCGTAGGGAATCTCTTGTGGGTCGGCTTGCGCGTCGCTTCCTTCCGCAGTTTGCACAACACGACGTTCGAGATCGAAGCCCGTAACCTCGGCCATCAGCACTTCGACGTTTTTGTGACGGCGCAGAATCGAGCGGATGGGAGCGGCGATCTCACCGGGAGAGAGACCGGCCGTGGCCACCTGATAGAGCAACGGCTGAAAGGTGTGATGGTTTTTCCGGTCGATGACCGTGATGCTTACCGGTGCGCTGGCCAGCGACTGGGCCGCGTTCAGCCCGCCGAAGCCGGCACCCACGATTACCACGCGACGTAACTTCTGGCCGTTCATTCCCGTGCTGATCCTCTTCTGGCTGATCAGTTTTTGCTGAGTCAGTTCTTGCTGATCGGGCCCTCACTCTATAAGATTCACCGCGATGGCAATCGGCTACACAAGATCGAGCAAGGGAAGATCGAGCGAGGGAAGATCGGCTGAACAGAAATTGGCAGACATGCGTCCGTCGTGGGTGCTGTGGGTTGTGCCGTCTGTGGGCGACCTGATTTTCGCGGCGCTGCTGGGCTTGCTCGCGTTCAGCACTTTATCGGTGCGGCTGTTGGGCGACGCTGGCATTGGCTGGCACATTCGCACCGGGCAAATGATTCTCGCGACGCATGTGATTCCCCGCGTCGATCCCTTTTCCGCGACCGCATTTTCAGCAACGACCGGGCGAGCCTGGTTTGCCCGAGCCTGGTTTGCCTGGGAGTGGCTTTACGACGTCCTTGTGGGATGGCTCGATCATGCAGCAGGCCTAAACGGCGTGGTGCTGTTCACGGCCCTGGTGGTTGCAGTGGTGTTTGCGTGGACCTTCCGGCTGCTGCTGCGACGCGGCACGAATATTTTGCTGGCACTGCTTCTGGTGCTGCTGGCCGCGTCGGCGGCCATGATTCATTTTCTGGCCCGGCCGCACGTGGTGAGCTGGCTGTTCACGGTGGCGTGGTTCTGGATCCTCGATTCGTCGGAGATAAGCTGTTGCGCTTCTGACTCGAAATCGTTCGCGACTTCTGAGCCCAAACTCCGGCGTGTTCGGATGCTATGGCTGCTGCCGCCTTTGATGCTGGTGTGGGTGAATGTGCATGGTGGATTTCTGGTGGGTTTCGTGCTGCTGGCGATTTACTGGTGCAGCGCGACATGGCGGTGGCTGCGGCCGACCGGAGACCGGTTCGACGACGTCTTGCGGCAGATCCGCGCCGGGCGGCTGGTTCGAGTCCTAACCCTGGCCGGCATCGTGAGCGCGCTGGCGACTTTGGTGAATCCTTACGGCATTTATTTGCACGTTCACATCTACCACTATCTTACGAACCGCTTTCTGATGAATCACATTAACGAGTTTCAGTCCCCGAATTTTCACTATGTGGCGCAGAAGTGTTTTGCCGGATTATTGCTGCTCACACTCGTGGCGCTAGCCGTGAAGAAGCGCGCGGCAGGCCCGGCTCGCGTGAGCCAGGCTCTTGTCGTTTTGTTCGCGGTGTATTCCGGGTTGTATGCGTCGCGGAACATTCCCGTGTCGTCGCTGCTATTGATTTTGGTGATCGGACCCTGGCTATCAGAGGCGATGGAGCGATTTCGAGGTTGGCGCCGGGGAGGGCGAGGTTTCGCATCCCCGCAATTTTTGCAGCGGATGGAGGCGATCGAGTTCAGCTTGCGCGGCCATCTTTGGCCCGTCGCGATGGTTGCACTTACCTGCTGGATTGCAGTGCATGGCGGCAAACTGGGCGCAAAACCGTTGATGGACGCCCACTTTGACGCGAAAAGATTTCCGGTGGCAGCGGTGAATTATCTCGAGGCACAGGATAAAGACGTGCAGGGGCCGTTGGTCGCTCCCGACGAGTGGGGAGGATATTTGATTTACCGGCTTTACCCGCGGGTGCGCATGGTGATCGATGACCGCCACGATTTCTACGGCGAGGCATTCTTAAAGTCTTACTTGAAGATGGTGCATGTGGAGCCGGGCTGGCAGGACTTTCTTCAGCAGTCCCGAGCTCATTGCGTAGTCGTACCCAAGAATTCTGCTCTGGCCAACATTCTTGATGAAACGGCCGGCTGGAGGGGGATCTACAGCGATGATGTCGCGACTGCCTTCGTGCGCACTGCGCCATGGAAGTGATTTACTTCCCGAAAGCCCTTGAGATTGGGGGGCACCTGATCGATGCCACAGCACCCTCGAGCCTGATAAACTTTCTGCGTGTCGCGCCTCACTCACCTGGAATGCACGCGTTGCGGCGAGCATTATCCCGCCGACCGTCCGCAAACGGTTTGCCCGAAAGATGGCGGCATTTTGTATGCCCGCTACGATCTGGCGAGCATCAAGAAAAGTTTCTCGCCGGCCTCGCTGTTGCCGCTGGCGCCTACCATGTGGCGCTACGATGCCGTCCTGCCTGAAGCTGAGCCGGTATCGCTCGGCGAGGGTTTTACCCCGATGCTGCGCAGCCGCGAATATCCCAGTGTCTTTATCAAGGACGAGGGCCTCAATCCCACTGGCTCGTTCAAAGCTCGCGGGCTTTCCGCCGCGGTGACCATGGCTCGCCATTTCGGCCTGAAGAAGCTAGCCATCCCTTCCGCCGGAAACGCCGCCGGAGCCCTTGCTGCCTACGCTGCCGCCGCCTCCATCGAAGCTCACATCTTCATGCCCCAAGATGTTCCCATGGCCAACCGCGTCGAGTGCGACTACTACGGCGCGAAGGTTACGCTGGTCGATGGACTCATCTCCGACTGCGCCCACAAAATCGCCCAGCTCAAAGACACGCTGGCCTGGTCGAGTGAAGGATGGTTCGACGTTTCCACCACCAAAGAGCCTTACCGCGTCGAAGGCAAGAAGACCATGGGCTACGAAGTTGCCGAACAACTAGGATGGGAGCTTCCCGATGGAATCATCTATCCCACGGGTGGAGGAGTTGGACTGCTGGGCATGTGGAAGGCTTTCGATGAGATGGAAAAGCTGGGTTTTATCGGGCCCGAGCGTCCAAACATGATCAGCGTGCAATCTGCGGGATGCGCTCCCATTGTTAAAGCATGGGATGAAGGCCGCACGGAAGCAGAAATGTGGCCGAACGCGGCGACGCTGGCTGCCGGCCTGCGCGTACCGAAACCCTATGCCGACTATCTGATCCTTGACATTCTCAAAAAAAGTGGAGGCCTCGCTCTGACCGCCACCGACGCGGAAATTCTCGAGGCCACACGCCACTGGGCAAAGGTCGAAGGAATTTTCGCCGCGCCCGAAGGAGCAGCATCTCTGGTCGCCTACCAGAAATTACTGGCCAGCGGATTCTTCAGCGCCGACGATACCGTCGTGCTCTTCAACACCGGCTCCGGCTTGAAGTATTTGGATGTACTAGACACGAAAAAAGAAGACGCTGAAGCTGCGCCGCCGGCAACCCGCGCGATCGCCGGCATCATCGGGCCGTACTAAGAAACGGGTGAAGCCGTTGGATCCGCTGAAACTCAGCCGCTATTTCGCGACCTCGCGCCGCTGTGCGTAATACCCAGTCCGGGTGCGTGCTGTGAGGCCGGGTTTGTCGATCTTCACCTGAAGATCGTGGTACTCATCAGGATGGTCAGCGTCGGCCGCCTGGAAAAAAAGAGTGTAATAAGCCTTTGTGTCTGCAACGCATTTGGCAATCAGGCCGGCAACATCACTGCTTTTATTGAGAACCAGCCCGCCGCTTTGGGTGGCAATTACCTGCAGCCCCAGGTTCCCGTTATCTACCTTATTTGCCGAAATCACACCCTTGAGGTAGTTCTCGTAGTAAACCGTCTGCAATCCGGCGGCATCGTCCATCCCAAGTGGATCGACGCTGTAAAGCGTGACCCGAGCCTCTCTCATCTCGGTGGACAATTTAACAACGCGATGGAACGCCATTTCCTGATCTTTCGGGGGCAATTCTGCAAACATTCCTGAGAGCAGGGGCCATCCCGAACTGAGCCAAATCAAGAGCTTTCTTCCGGATTGCTTTGATTCAAACGATATGAAGTCTTCGAGATTGCCGAGGGAGAGTTGCATTTCTTCCGCACCGCCATAGAACCCTCCAGATCTGCCCATATCGCGTAGGCCGGAGCCGGCGGAATGCAGCCAATCCAATAAGGCGTTTCTGTCGCGAGTCACCGTCCCCTGGGCGCGAATTGATTTGCCGGCGAACAGAAGCAGCGACATCGGCACAGGAAGTGGGCCATCCCCCTGCCGCAGAAATTTTTCCAGCTGCTGTCGAGCGTAGCCTACCGCCCGGTATGAAGCATTCACGTTATCGATTAGGAAAATCACCTGCAGCCGATCTTTGCTGGTGTCGTCGAACGCGCGAAAGGCGAGGACCGGCTTTGGCTGCTTGTCATCGAGAACAGTAAAGTCCGACTGCTGCAAGCCAGAAACGGGAGTCCCGGACTTGTCTGTCACCACCACGTCAAGCCTGACGGGTCGATCGGTGGCACCACTGGCCGCCGGAGGGACTGGAGCCTGCCCCCAAGCACCCGAAGCAAGACAGATGACAAGATCAAATACCACGAGCCGGATAATTTTCATGGCTTGTCCTCCTGCGGACCATAGCGAAGTTTTTTTCAACGGGGGGAGGCCCAATTGTATCGCCGTAGAATAGCGGTAGCCAGGTATCGACTCACTGCTCAACTTTGGAAGACTTCAGATTCACCGCCTGAGTTGTGCTGGGATCGACCTTGATGTGCTCCGCAATGTCGGCATGGTTCTCCGGAAAATCGATGTCGAAGTAAGCGTCGTCTGCGCTCGGTGGGACGGCAAACAGCAGATATTCTTCGGGGATTACGCCCGCGATTTTGTACTGACCCGCAACATCGGTGCGTGCTGTCAGGGTGTAGCGCGGAATCCGGCGCAGCTCCTTCGACTCCGGGATCAAAGCGACGACCCGCCCGCGAGCCGGCTTCTCACCGTCCGCCACCTTTCCTTGAATCGTGCCGGTGTCGCTGGCCAAAGTGACATCGCACTCGAGGACGCTCTCAACCGCCAACGTCAACTCGCGGGACGCATAGTCGCGGCCGCCGCAAATCGCCTTCTTCACGTAAACAGATTCTTCTCCCTGGGCATCGGAAGCAGTAAAGGTGAATTCACCGGGTGGAATGTTAGTGATCGCGTATCGTCCGCCAGCATCGATGCCCGGAGCTTGATAGAGAAGATGAAAGCCCGACCAGAAGGTTTCAAGGGTAATGCGCATCCCCGCCGGAGAAAAAGCTGCGGGCATCTCGACACTCCCACGCACTTCGGCCGCGCGGCCGACTTCGATGTCAGCGTTTACGTTGGAGTCCACGACGCGCACTGACGCAAAGCCCAGTTCGTGCTCGACGCCCGCGTCGGTTGTCTTCACCTTGAGCCTGTAGTCACCCGGAGCAAGAGACGAACACTTGAAGGAGTGATCGGACTCCAGTCGTACGTTGTCGCCAACAGGTCCAAATGTATACCCCGCGGCATCCACTCTCTCGCGGCTGACCTCGGCGTCTTTAAGCGCCGGGCGCACGTCTGCGGAGATCACCTTGCCTGTGATCGCATAGTTTCTCTCGGTCGGTACGGTGAATCGTATGTCGTTGGTGGTCGCCTCGGGTCCGACCTTCACGACCTGCGCTTCGTCCAGCGCCGGCGTCCCGGGATAAAAAGTGTTGCGATACTGCATGCCGCCCGCGGGACTCTGCTTGAGCCCCGTTGTCCCCATCGGGTGTTCGATCAACCCTCCCGCGCTTACGTAATAAGAACCCGGCTGAAGATTCGCCATGCGGAAGTTGCCCAGATCATCGGTGACGGTCTGCGCGGCGGCGGAAACCTGTTTTCGTCCCCCAGGCCGAAACTTGATGCGGAGAGCCATGACCCCAAGGCCCTGAACTGCCTCCCGGTCTTCGTCGGAGACTTGTCCGGCGATCACTCCAGTGGGGCGAAGGCGCAGGGTTAAGCTATCCACTCTTTGTCCGGGCCGGAGGGTGACGAATCGACCTCGCTCATCACCGTGCGACGAGACTTCTGCAAATCCGTTGCGCCAAACCGAGATCCCAAAGGTGCCAGCCGGAAGATCCGTAAACACAAAGGTACCGTCTGGGCCGGAGCGCACGATGCGCTCGGCCCCGGCAGCTTTCGCGGTGTCGGGATCGGCAGGGTAGAGTTCGACTTCCGCCTTGGGAATGGATTCGCCGGTGTCGGAGCGGATAACGCGCCCGGAAATCTGTCCGAGCGCCGGCTTGGAGGGTTGGGAAGAATCGGTCGTCCGCGCAGCTGGAAGCGCGAGCGGAGTCAGCAGCAGCGCTATGCACACAGAAGCCGCGATGCGGAATACGAAACGCTCAGATCTGCGATCAAGTTCTGAATTCATCGCCCTGCCCAAACCAGCATCATACCTCGCCGCCGCATCAGTGCGGCCGACGCAGATGCAGTTGCACCCAGTGCTGCAAGCTGCGGGGACGCTGCTCCACGGGCTGGTTGCCGTACCACAAGATGCAGGCGCTCAGCCCCAGTAGAACCAGCATCGTGGCATCCAATATCCAGCGCCTGGACGCGGCCACCGCTGCCGCCGGAATAACCGACACCTTATGGGGTCGAGACTCCGCCATCTCTCCCGTCGTGCTTGCTTGCACAGGCACCGAAATCCCGGACGCATCACGCCCGGCTCGCAAGCTTCCAACCACCACCATCACGTTCGTCACCAGGATGACGGCGAAGGCCAGCGCGGAGAGGAAGCTGACTTCACTGCGCGCCGCCACAACTTGCAGCGCCAGCACAACCGTGATCAGACCACGGGGCATGATCCACAACATCAGCTCTCGCTCTTTCGCAGCAATGTCGCGGAACGCCAGCCGGCTGACCTGCAAGGCCAGCCAGCGCGCCAGGAATAGGGCGCCCATTATCCCCGTCATCAGCAGGGTGTGGCCGCGAAAACTTCGCAGGTCAGCAATCGCTCCAATCAACACGAAAAAGAAAGTTCGCACCAGGAACGCCAGTTCAGAGTGAAAACTCAGCAGCGACTCCTGCGACTGAAGAGATACCAGCTCCTCTTCCACGGCGCGAAACCGCGGATCGATTCCAGGAAAGTTCGCCAGCGTCAGCCCGAAAGCCAGCACGGCGATCAGTCCGCTCGCGCCCAACGCCTCCGTTCCCGCATAGAGGACAAGCACAATCGAGAAGGTCATCACCTGCCAGAAGCGCGCGTCCGAAAGCGCCGGCAGCAGACGCGACCACAGAATTCCCGTTGCCGTGGCGAAGACAACCGCTACTCCCACCTGCGTGAGCAAGCCTTGCAGAACGTGCCGAGCCACGGCACCGCCCTGGCTCCCCACGCCCAGCAACAGACCTACGGTCAGCACCGCCAGAACATCTCCCCACGAAGCTTCCAGCATCAGCGTGACCTTCACCGGCTCACGCGCCTGGAGTTGTTGCAGAACCGGCAGCACTACCGTGCTGCTCGTGCATCCCACAACCGCGCCCACCGCCAGCGCCGTGGTGACGGGCAATCCCAGACCCTTATGGACAATAAGTCCGACCAGCGTAATGCTGAAGCCATAGGCCAGCACCGACAAAAGCAGGCTGCCGGGAAAATGCCGCAGGGTGCGGCGCAGGTCCAGTTCCAGCCCACCCTCAAACAGCACGAGGATGATGGCGAGAGTGCCCAGTACGTTCGTAGTTGAGGAAAGATGAGCCGGGTTCACCAAACCCAGCACCGGGCCCAGCACCAGCCCCAGCGTCATCAGCACCAGCACATCAGGCACGCGGGTCACGCGGAAGACGCGGTTCGCCAGAAAAGCCAACATCAGCAGACCGCCGACCAGGCCGAGGATGAGTACGGTAGACACTGTTTGAGGGCCGATTGTCGGCTGCGCGGCCGCGACCTGTCAAACGCGGCAGGACAAAAAGGTTTCACAGCGCAACAATGCTTCGAAACTCGATGGCCACGAGGCGGCTAGAGCCAGTCCGCGGCCGAGACCTGTAACCAAGATTGCCATCGACAAGCGAGCGCGGCGGAGCGAAAACAGAAGGCATGAGGAAAGTTGGACTTCTGCTTTGTCTGCTTCTGGCCGGTTGCGCGGCGAAAAAGCAAACGATCGCGCCAACCCCCGCTCCCATCCGAAGCCAGCTTCCTCCGCCCACAGCCGAACTCATCGAACACTGCGTCGTAACCACGCAGGAAAATGCCAACACGGTGACTTGCAGTTGCGTGCCCGCGAAAACCGTCATCGATTCAAAAACCGGACACACCACGCTGATCTGCAAGGCCATGAAAGAAGAAAAATAAGCCAGGGTGAGGTCCTTGTTGCCAAGTGCCGCCCGATTCGTCCCCGCCTCCGTTGGAACCGACTCAAGCCTGGAATGAAAAAGTGGCGGACTCTGCTGGTGTCGCGCAGCATTTATACTCTTTGATCTGTACTCAGACCTGCTCAGATTCGAGGAGAATTCATTGCGGCGGAATTGCGCAGCAAAGTTGCGATTGTAATTGGCGGGACTTCAGGCATTGGCCGCGATACTGCCATACTGTTCGCCCGATCCGGAGTCAAAGTGGTTGCATGACCGGCCAATCCCTGGTTCTCGATGGCGGCTTTCTGGCAGGTCCCAATTCTCCCGCGTAGCCGCCGTCACAGCGGACTTCCCCTATCTATTGCAGCTTCGCGGATTCGGCTTTGGCTTCTTTCAGGATAGGCACGTCAGGGTCAGCGTCTTTCCAGAGGGTGAAGAAGTCCAGGTAGGCAGTCTTAGCTTTGGCGGTGTCGCCGGAGAGCGCGTAAGCTCGGGCCAGGCCGAGATGCGCCAGCGCGCCCAGCGGAAAGTTGATGACAATGCCGCGATGGTCCAGAAACTTCTGGAACTCAGCGGCTGCCGCGGTTCCGTTGTGCGCCGCCAGGAACGCTTGCCCGCGAATGTAAGCAGGATACAGAGTCCCCACCTGAAATTGTGGCGGTCCACCCAGATCGTAGGGCGCAGCCGCTTCCAGAAACACCAGGGATTGCGCAGCATTGTTGGCGCCGAGTTCGATCGCTGCCTTGATGGTGGGCAGCCAGTAGACTTTCAGTACGGTATGCGACGGATAGTTCCTTTCGAGCTCTCCAACAATCGTTTTGGCCCTCGCAGTTTCACCACTCCGCGCCAGAGCCAGAGCAGCCAGCATTTCGACATCTCGTCCCGGGGACAGGGCCAGCGCTGCGGAAACATCCTGCTTCGCGGTCGCCGGGTTGCCAAACTCCGCCTCGCGCAGCGCAGAATTTATCTGCCAGATGGCGGCCGTTTCTTTCGAGTCGGCACGGACCGCAGCGTCTACCGCGCGCCGGGAAAAGTCCCGAGCCTTGCTCAGCCGCCCGTAATAAGCTTCCGTGTCCGACTGAAACGACAGCAAGATGTCTTCGCTGCCCGGTTTATCGGCCGCCCAGGCTACCTGCCGCTCCATCTCCGCAGTGTCGCCTTTGAGAAACGCTAATTGATAGATTGCCAGGTGCAGGAAATCACCAACGAGATTGTGCTTCTGAGCCTGCTGGATTGCTTTCTCGGCATCGTCGACGCGATTGAGGGCGAGGTAGATATCGGCAAGATCCGAATAACCGATTGCGCCTTCAGCTAAACGCTGGCTCTCCTGCGTCGCCGCCAAAGATTTCTCATACTGTCCGAGCTCGGCATAGATGACGCCCAGGTTGATGGGCGGCACGGGGTCTTGCGGATAGCTTTTGGCCCACAGCTCGTAGACTTGCGTGGCCTGCTCCAGTTCGCCGGTAACATTGTCGTAGTACAAAGCCGAGATACGATATTTTTCCCGCTCGCTGACTCGATCCCGCAGAGCATAGGCCTTCTTAATATTCTCCGCCGCTAAACTGGCTTGTCCTAAATTGCCGTAAATCAGACCGAGGCTCGCGTAGGCTACAGCAAAATTCGGATCGAGTTCGAGAGCGCGTTTATAGAACGGAATCGCCTCGGCATTCCCCTTGGAGCGAAAGGTGGTGATGCCCATACTGAAGGCCTTCAACGCTTCGAGCGACGGCGTCGTGGCCTCGACCGGCACATCGAACTTCTGGATCGTAGCCAGCGACTCGCCCAGTTTCGCGCGCAGGTTAGACGCGGCTTTCCCCAGCGCTCGCAGCACGTCCTGCTTGCCTGTCGCCTCTTCCTGTTCCTGTGCCAGCGTGTCCCCACTGCTGCAGCCGACCGCGTCCAGGCCAATCACATATTGCCCGCCAAGGTTCGATATCGACCCCAGCACGATGGCCTTGCTGCCCGTCCGCACACACAGTTCCCGCGCTACGTCCCGCGTGATGCGGTCATTCGACTGGCGTCCCATCAAATGCAATGTTTCTTCCACCCTGCGATCGGACAAAATATTAAGGAAGGGAGATTGTCCGAGCTGGACGCCCAGCGCCTGCTTCAGTGCGTCGTCGAAGACGGGATCGCCCGTAGAGTTGGTGAAGTCCGCAAGCACGACAGTATCCTTCTCCGTGAGCGGTGCAGTGTTCGCCGCCGGCGACGCCGAACGCGAGCGCCAGTAAAGGCCGCCGGCGATCAGCGCGGCCGCTAAGACCGCGGCTGCAACGGGAACAACTATTCGCCACAACTTCTTTCTTCCGCCTTCATTAACCTCGACGACCTTCGCGGCACCCGAGGAAGAGGAAGCCGATGAGGCAGCCACCGCCGGACCCGACCCCGAACCCGGCTGCGGTGTCGCTCCCGCTGCAGACGGCCCCGCGTCCTGCACTGCCGTTACCGCCCCCGAATTGGCAGGTGCGCTATGCCGCGATTCCGTTTCCCGCTTCAAGCGCTTCAGGTCGGCGCGCATTTCCGCTGCGCCCTGGTAGCGCATTTCGCGGTCCTTCTCCAGCGCCTTGTTGATGATCTCTTCCAGCTTGGGCGGAAGGTCAGGGTTGAGGCGAACGGCAGGAATGGGCTCCTCGTCCAGAATCGCGTGCGAGATCACTCCCGAGGTCTCGCCCCGGAAAGGCAACGTCCCGGTAGCCATCTCATACAGCACGGCCCCGAACGAGAACAGATCGCTGCGCGCATCCAGATCCTTGGCACGAACCTGTTCCGGAGACATGTAGGCCACGGTTCCCAGCATGGTGCCCGGACTGGTGAGATGGTCCATCGACCGGGTCTGCGTGTTCAGCGCTGCAACATTGTTGGAAGAAATGCCCGTCAGACTCACCTTCGCCAATCCAAAGTCTAGAATCTTGGCGTGTCCGCGCTCGGTCACGAACAGGTTTGCCGGCTTGATGTCGCGATGAATGATTCCTTTGGAATGCGCCGCATCCAGTGCATCGGCGATTTCCATGGCGAGCGACAGAATCAATTCGGTTTCCATCGGCCGCCCGCCGATGCGATATTTCAGCGTCGAGCCCTCCAGAAACTCCATGGCGATGAAGGACTGATCGTCATGCTTTCCGATGTCGTAGATGGTGCAGATGTTGGGGTGGTTGAGCGCAGAAGCGGCACGAGCTTCGCGCCGGAAGCGTTCCAATGCCTGTGGATCCTGGGATACATCATCGGGCAGGAACTTGAGAGCCACGAAACGCCCGAGCTCGGTGTCCTCGGCCTTATAAACCACCCCCATGCCGCCGCCACCGAGCTTTTCAACGATGCGATAGCGCGAGATGGTCTGGCCAATCACTAGGGGCAAATCTTACGTAAGTGAAACAGGCAAGTCAACGAATGCATAGGATTAGCGCATTTGTCGCAGTCAATTCCTCTTAAGAGAGGACTTTGTTCTTGAAATCCTGCTCGACTCGCGCGATATTCTCCGGCCGCCCGAGATCCCGCCAGTAATATTCATCCGCGGAAAATGCAACGATCTTCTCTCCCTGCGCAGCGAGTCGCAAATAGCAGTCGACGATTGAGAAGGCGCCATTTTCCGTCATCTGCGGGAAAATTCGCGGGGAGATAATGTGGACGCCGGAAAAAGCCAGCGCTTGCACCTGCGCGGCGGGCCGCGCCAGGTCAGGCTCTCGATCGCGGCCCGCGCCCCTGCCGCGAAGTTCGCCCTGTTCGTTAAAAAGAAGATATCGTGATGTCTCACGCTCTTGCACCGCCAGTGTAGCCAGAGCCCGATGCTCGCGATGAAACCGAATCATCCGCTGAACATCAATTGTGCTGATCACATCCACATTGTGCAGAATGAAGGGCTCGTCCAAGCGACTTGGGTCGTCGAGAAAAAAATGAGCCGCCTTCTTCAACCCGCCGCCAGTATCGAGTAAGACTTCCTCGCGAGAGACTTCAACACGCATGCCGAAGTTGTCGTTGGCTTTCAGATAATCAACGACCTTGTCCGCGAAGTGATGCGCGTTGATGATCACTTCGCGAACATCGAAGCTACGCAAGCGCGAAAGCGTGATTTCGAGCAGGGTGCGGCCAGCAACTGTCACTAAGGCCTTGGGACGATTATCTGTAAGCGGCCGCAGACGCGTGCCCAGGCCGGCGGCCAGAATCATGGCCTTCATTGCGCCGGCGTCTCCAGCTCCCGATGCCTCACCACCACCTCAACTCCGTTCCTGCCACGCAATCGTTTCGCCAGCTGCTCAGCCAGATAAACGCTTCGATGCTGCCCGCCGGTGCAGCCGAACGACACCATCAAGTGCTTGAAGCCGCGCTGCTGATAATTACTCACGCTGGCATCCACCAGCGACAGAACGCTGGCCAGGAATTGATGCACGCTCTCCTGCTGGTTGAGATAGTCGATTACGGGGGCATCCTTGCCCGTCAGCGCCTTGAAGCGTTCTTCGCGACCGGGGTTTGGCAGGCTGCGGCCATCGAAAACGAACCCGCCGCCGTTTCCACTTTCATCTTTCGGCCAGCCCCGATGAAAAGAAAAACTAAAAATCCGTACCGTAAGGTTGTCCGCTTCCGATGCCAGGCCCTGCAGCTTTTCCGAGGCCAGCATGCTGTTGAAGGCCTCCATCAGCGTGGGCAGCGCAATCGGCAGCTTCACATTATGCAGCAGCCAGCGCAAGTTCTTAAGAGCGTACGGCACGCTCTGCAGAAAATGAGCCTTGCGCTCGTAAAAACCGCGAAATCCATAAGCCCCCAGCGCCTGCAGGATCCGCACATAGACGTAAGCATAGTAATGATGCAGAAACGCTTCGCGACTTAGGTCGATGAAGCTGCCAACCTTGTCGATGTAGAGGTCGAGCAATTTCTGGCGAAGTTCCGGAGGCAGATCGGCCTTGGCATCATAGAGAAGGGAAGCGATGTCATACTGGAGTGCGCCTTTGCGGCCGCCTTGATAATCCAGAAAAAACGGCTGCCCACTCTTGAGCATGATATTTCGCGATTGAAAGTCGCGGTATAAAAAGTAATCGCAATTCGCGCTTAAGAGAAAGTTGGTCAAACTGTCGAAGTCATCTTCGAGCGCTTGCTCGTTGAACGGAATACCCGCGAGACGCAGGAAGTAATATTTGAAATAATTCAGATCCCAGTTGATAGATTGGCGATCGAAGCTGCCTCGCGGATAGCACACCTTGTAATTCAAATCGCGCCCGGCCTCGATCTGAAAGCGGGGCAATACGGCCACAACTTTGCAATAGGCTTCCACTACATCGGGTGCGATGCTTTCGCCCGTCCGGTGCTTCGAGAGAAACTCGAACAGCGTCGTGTCGCCGAGGTCTTCCTCGAGATAAGCACCGTGGTCCAGATCCTCCGCGTAGATTTCCGGCACGGGGAGACCGTGCTTGCGAAAATGGCGGGAAAACTCTAGGAAGGCGACGTTTTCTTCGCGCACGTTATACAGAATGCCAATCGCGCTCTGCCGTTCGCCAGAGAGCCGGATAATATTCCGTCCTGATCCGCCAAGTTGGCCCTGAAGCGGCTGTACCTTCGCAGCCGGCGCGTGAAAATGCTGTTCAAACAGTTTCTGCAGAACGTCCATAGTCAGGGGAGCTTATCAGCGCAACGACTCAAGCGTAACGAATCAAGCGCAACGACTCAAAGATAACATCGAACCCTCGAACCCAAGGCCGCGGAAATCGCGGAGCGCAACGACTTGATAACCGTCACCGTCATGCTTATTCTGAGGAAAGCATGACTGAGCGCCTCTACTACCGCGATTCCTTTCTCTACAACTTCGACGCCGAAGTTCGCTCGGTAGTTGAGACGCCGCGCCCAGCGCTGGTTCTCGACCGCACCGCGTTCTATCCCACCAGCGGCGGGCAGATTCACGACACCGGCTCGATCGTCTTTTCCGACGCCAAGTTCCGCGTCACCGAAGTCGCCGACACGGAAGACGGCCACATCGTCCACTACCTCGACACCCCGTTAAAAAACGTGACGCCCGGAACCCGCGTCCGCGGTGAAATCGACGCCACCCGCCGCCGCGACCACATGCAGCAACACTCTGCACAGCACGTGCTCTCCTCCGCCTTCGTACGCCTCTTCGGCATGACGACGGTCTCTTTCCACATGGCCGACGATTATTGTTCCATCGATCTAGACACGCCCACGCTAAATAAAGAGCAAGTCGAAGCGGCCGAGCGCCGGGCCAACGAAGTCGTTGTCGAAGATCGTCCCGTAGACGTGCGCTACGTGACGCGAGACGAAGCAGAAAAGCTCGGCCTGCGAAAACTCCCACCCACTGAGCGCGACCAGCTGCGCTTAATCGACATGCGCGACTGGGACGTTACCGCTTGCGGCGGCACGCACGTGAACACCACCGGACAGATTGGCAGCATCCTGCTCCGCAAGACGGAAAAAGTTCGCCAGGGATATCGCGTCGAATTCGTAGCCGGCCAGCGCGCGGTCGCTGCGGCGCGCCGCGATTTCTCCACGCTCGCCGAAACCGCCGCGCTCTTTTCCGCCGGCATTTACGACGTGCCGCAGCAAGCTCGCAAGTCTCTGGATGAAATCAAGTCGCTGCGCAAGCAGTTCGAGCAGTCGCAAGACGAACTCGCCGCCGCGCAGGCTGCAACTCTATTAGCCGAAACTCCCGAGAGCCAAGGCCGCAAACTGGTGGTGCGCACGTTCTCCGACCGCGACCTCAACTCCCTGAAGTTGCTGGCGCAGAAACTGACGCGGCAAGCTCCCGCAGTCGCGCTGCTCGCCACAGAATCGCCGCAGCCGGCGCTGGTATTTGCGCAGTCCGTAGGGCAACCGTACGATATGGGCGCGCTGCTGAAAGAAACCATGGCCAAACTCGGCGGACGCGGCGGAGGCAGCAAAGACCTCGCCCAGGGCGGCGCGCCGAAGTCCGAGGGAATCGCCGCCGCCCTCGCCGCCGCTGCGCAAGCGGTCTCTTCGGAATTGTCATCCTGAGCGCGTTCTTTGCGCGAAAGCCTGCCCTGAGCGAAGTCGAAGGGGACCTATGCAACTTGCCTATAGCGCCTCAGCCCGTGCGCTGCTTGCAAGAAAACAAAAGCCCTCATCGGACTCGAATCCAATGAAGGCCCACAAAATTATTGCGGTCCCGCTTAAACTACGCGACCCGATTCCGCCGCCCACCCTTTTCCCACCAAACTCTGGGATCCTCCGGGCGATTCAGCATCTGCGACAGTTCCTTTTTGATCTCGAGCAACCGGTTGGTGCGCATCTCTACTGCCGATTGGTCGATCTGGCTGTCCGCGGTCTTAGCCGCCGAGCGAGCGTTCATGTTCCGTAAATCCGTGATTTCCTGACGAAGGCTGGTAAGGTGTTCCAGGAGTAAGGGCATGTATTGATCATACCCCAGATTTCCTCACCCACCGTTTATTAATTCCCCATTGAAATCAGGCTGTTGGCCGTACTTTCCCTCGTCCGCTAATCAAGTATGCTAACCAAGACGCGCTAACCACGGCGCACCCAGGGCGTCTATTTCCCGTCTCCAACGATCAACACAAGGAGCAAATCCGATGAAGCATGCCATCGCAGTCCTAAGTTCAGTTGTGGTTCTGATGTTTTCTCTCCCGTCCCACGCCCAAAATCAGCCGCAGCCGCCCGCGACCCTGCGCAGCCTCCTGCTGCAAGAGCTGCACACTACCCACAATCAGGCACAGTGGTTTGTGCCGATCAGCGTCGCGGTCGATGGGCTCACCGCCGAGCAAGCCAGCTGGCAGCCTCCCGCAGGAGGCCACTCCGCCGGTCAGCTCACCTATCATCTCCTGTTCTGGAATCGCCGCAGCCTGATCAAGTTCCAGGGCGGAACGAACGACAAATTCGCCGGCGACAATGAGCAAACCTTCGAAAAATTCGACGCTAAGCAGTGGAGCGACACCGTCAAACAGCTCGACCAGGTGATGACCGACCTCGAGAAGCTAGTCGAATCCGCCGACGACAAGAACCTGGCCTTATGGGCGCCCACCATCGCCAATATCTGCACCCACAACGCCTACCACATCGGCCAGATCGTCTACGTGCGCAAGCTGCAGGGCTCGTGGAATCCGGAGAAAGGTGTGAAGTAGGCTGCGGAACTGCGGCGAAATCGTGACGCGCTGGTCGTCGGCGAAAAGCAG
Organism: uncultured Acidobacteriaceae bacterium; assembly: GCA_963786075.1. Taxonomy (GTDB): domain Bacteria; phylum Acidobacteriota; class Terriglobia; order Terriglobales; family Acidobacteriaceae; genus Sulfotelmatobacter. The sequence continues at coordinate 84,294 of CAWAYA010000025.1, forward strand.
GTTCTCCTTCGGCTTAGCTCAGGGCAGGCTCTCACCGGGTTCGACGCCCGGTTTGGAATGACAAAGCGGTTTGAGTTGTGCGAAAAAAGGCCTCGCTCTTGCGAGCGAGGCCTTTGCTATTTACTGACGGCATGGTTAGCGGCCGCGACCGTGTCCGCCGCCGCCGTGTCCGCCACCGCTGCTGTGGCCACCGCCACTGTGACCGTGACCGCCGCTACTGTGTCCTCCGCTGCTGTGTCCACCGGCGCTGTGACCGTGTCCGCCGCTGAAGCTGGATCCCCCGTGCGGCGCAGATCCGCGGCCATTGCTGGCGCGGCTGTTTCCGCGGAAACCGCCGTTGTGCGCGACTTCCGGACCGCGGCTGGCGAAGCCCCGGTTGCCGCTGCCGGCATAGCCTCTATTGTTGCCCACTGCGCCTCTATTTCCTGCGAACCCTCTATTTCCCGTGAAGCCTCGCTCGCCGCCAGGTCTGGCGTAGCCCCGGTTTGCGGGAGCGGAGAAGCCACGGCCGTCGCGGCCGGCGAATCCACGCGCCCCATAACCGCTGCGTCCGTAGGACGAGTAGCCCCGATAGTTGCCGTGGAAATAGGCGTTGCGGCTATAGAACCCGCGGCTGTGGAACGCGTAAGGGTGGCCACCAAAGAACACTCCACCATGAAAGCCCCAGCCGATGCCCCAGCCGTGCCATCCCCAGCCGAATCCGAAGAACGGCGCGATGGGAAATCCAAAGCCGAAGGAAATATAAGGACCGCCAAATCCCCACCACGGATAAAACCCCGGCCACAAGCCCACCGGATATCCGTAAACATACGCAGGATTGTATTGCGGGACATAAACGACGTCGGGATCCGCCGGTTCGATCTGAACCTGGTTGTCCTGGTCGTAAACGCGCTGCTGCGGCGTGGTGCGCAAATTGCCCGCGTCCTGTGCCTTGTGGCGCATGGTTTGGATGGCCTGCATCACATCGGCCGACTGGTTGTAGTTGGCGTCGCCCAACTCCTGGGTCCACGACAAATCCCGGTCCAGATTGGCCAACACGGAAGGGAACTGGCAAAGCGCTTTCACGCTAGGATCCCAATCCTGGCGGTCGACTTGCGCGCCCAGCTCCTGCCCCTTGAGGTTAGGGTTCTCCTTGAGAAAGCGATCGGCCTCGACAATCTGCGTGGGATAGGCTGAGGCAGAAAGAACCTGTGCCACCAGCGCGTCCGGATACAGCGCGATCGGCGCCACCAACTGCTGCAACTGCTCGGCAGAGAGCGGCGAATATTGCTGCGCATTCGGAGCCGGACCCGGCCCAGGTGCCGGCGCCTGATTTTGAGGCGCACCCGGATCCTGTGGAGGCGGAGGCGCGACATCCTGTGTCGCGCTCGGTTCCGCTGCATTCGATTGCGGCGCGTTATACTGCGACGCGCTCAGCTCGCTCGACTGCCCTTGATCCGCCGGCGCGCTCACAGCCGGCGAGGGCTTGTCCATCGACGCATCCTGTGCCCTCAACGCAGTGCCAGCGCCCAGCGCCATTGCGCTTGCTACCACAGCGTTAAGAAGCGTCCTGTAAACTTTGCTTTTCATAAATAACCCCCAGAATTCCTGCTATCAGATTCAACCCCAGGGATGGCGGATAGTTCCGTTCTTTTGATTGACTTACAGTGGTTGATTTCGGCCAGCGGCTGGTGGATTTCGATCAGTAACACTAACCGCAGCCTGGCGCGACCCCCACTTCCCGCCTGTTTTGCGAAAAGTGGGATTGCGGCCGCGAATCTACGAATCTCCAACTCCCTCTATTTCCTCCCCATCATCACCCACCAAGCCTCCCGCCACTTCTCAAACAGCGCTCCCTTCTTGCTCCCATCCGGATAGAACCACAAATTCTTCCGCGGAACAAACGCCCGCACCGGCACCACATACCAGATGTCCCGCGACACAATGTACCCAATCAGCACGTCAATATCTTTTTTCGTCAGCCCCACAATCTTCCGCCCCACATAAACCGACGCATGCACCGCATATCCCCGAGCCCCAAACCGATCCTCCGTCGACCGCACCTGCGCCCTCCACAACCGCCCACCCGCATCGCAAACAAAGTCATACCGGTAGCTGTCTCCCCAAGGCTTCGACACAATCATCCCCATCCCCATAGCCTTCCGCAGAAAATCCAGCTCCGAAAGCTCCCCCATCCGCTTAGGCGGAAGCTTCCCCCCAGTCCGCAGCGATTTCTTCCGAGGCCCGTCCCCGAACCCGCCCGGCGGACAGCCCTCATCCGCCGAAGCCATCAAATCCCCAATCAACACTCCCATAACCACCACCCCTGTCCTGTCCGTTCTAAGGTTTGTCGTTCCGAACGCGATCTTTAAGGCTTGCTGTTCCGAACCCGATCGTTAAGGCTTGTTGTTCCGAACCCGATCGTTAAGGCTTGCTGTTCCGAACCCGATTTTTTAAGGTTTGTCATTCCGAACACGATTTTTTAAGGTTCGTCATTCCGAACCCGATTTTTAAGGTTTGTCATTCCGAACCCGATTTTTTAAGGTTTGTCATTCCGAACGCGCGCAAAGCGCGGGTGAGGAACCTGCTGTTTTGCAGGTTCAGACCGCGCGAAAACCCGCCCTATATCCAGTATCCCCATCCCAAAACGGGAAGCAAGGTAACCTGAACATCAAAAAAAATAAACCTGTGGGAATCCTTCCGAGATCCTAGAACTGCAAGTGTGGGTCAGACACTCCTGTCCGAAGCCGTTGACCTTGATCTTAGACTTTGCGGAGGACGAGCAGGACGTATGCAGTACCGTGGAAGAGCGGCGCTTCAGCGCCGCGTAAAGGCCTTCCCCCCCGCAGCATCGACTCCCACCGTTCGAAAACCGCGAAAGGCGGGCCAGCTGGCTCCAATTGGGATAGCACGGGCGCGGGCTCGCCCGGCCCTTGTACAATAACAAATCCGAGCGCGAGCGGCCCTGATTGCGAGCGGGGCGACATGAGCGTACCCCAACCTCTGCACGACTGACCTGGGAGAGCAAAGAATTCATGTCTCACACCACGCACGCCAAGACTATTCATTGGTTGACCAGCGCAGGCGCCAAGAACCACGTCCTGCAGCTACTTCAACACTCAGGGGCCCTGTTGGAGGCGGACGCGGCCGAGGCTTGCCGGCGATTCGTCAATGACGCCCACAAGAAGCGCGGCACAAGGGTCTCTTCAGAATCGGTTGCGTATGGGAACGACACCGAGGAGAGCCCCCTTCGCCAGATAGACCAACGGGTCCAGTTCCACAAGGAATTTGCACTGGACGAGCGAACTGGAGTTCAGTGGATACTGTCCGTACCTATCGAGGTCAAGTATCGCAAGGACGTTGAGTCTTTTGGCATCGACTACCCGCCGAATTCATTCCTGCCCAGGATGCCCTTCGCTGGCGATTTCCACGGCTCCCAGCTCTCGCGCGGCCTACCCCTAATGCGTCTCGACAAGGTTCCGCTGGTCCATCCTGTTTTCCTGGAGATTACCGATGGAAAGACACCGAAAAAGGTCCACGAAGAAAACCTTGTATACAACGCGGCTAGCGCTCTATACGACTTCATAAAATTCGACCTAAAGGAGGACGACAATGGGGACGAGGACCACGATCAACAGATCATTGGTGAGATGCGGCTGACCGACCGCTTCGAGAAGTACCTGAGCGAAAAGAGATACGCCTGGTGGGCAGTTATTCATGAGTGGGCCCAGGAGAATCTCACCAGCGCCATTACGAAGGAATTCAACAAACGAAGGGGCAGCGGAAGGGTGTACTACGGTCTAAGGGCCCACGTTCCTGTGCTTTGCCTGAATGGTTCACTCTGGCATTACGAGCAACCGGCGATTGAGCCGTGTCCGGCATTCCTGACACGTGTGCGTGTTCCCGGCTGGCCCGGCTCATTGCGCCGGTCACTGATGCGGCATACAGTGGAGCCGCCCGTAGTAATAACCAACACAGAAGGACTCGACAAAGTTTTGCGCCTCAGCCTGAAATGGTTTGGCGAGGTCGAGGCCGCAATGAAACTCTCACCGGCGCCTACACTGGAACGGTGGCCAATTGAAGCCGCGTTCCACAGGGCGGCGCTTTCTAAGTACTCCCAAGACTATCCGGGAACCCGGCTCAGATCCGACCTAGATATATTTGATTCGCTGTAAGAGCGTTCCCAATGTAGGCTTTTTGGTCAGGGGCATTTACAATCCCTGGTGTGAAATGCCCGCACTGCCTCGTCGAATTTCATGACCAAGCCGTCTCCATTTACATAGGATCGGACGCTGACGGGAATTGGGCCATCATCAAACGCACGTGCCCCTCTTGCAAGAGGATTTCACTCACCCTCCAGAACGGGAGTGCGATGTTACAAGCGCCGCACGCCAATCAGCCTGGCGTCTTTGCCGGCGTGACGGGAAACATCAACGAAGCCCTGATAAGGCCGAAAGGCAGCAATCGACCGCCCTGCCCCGTCGAAGTACCCAGGCAATTCGGCGGCGACTACGCAGAGGCGTGTCTCGTGCTACCCGATAGTGCAAAGGCCTCAGCAGCCCTAGGAAGGCGTTGTTTACAGAACCTACTCCGTGACTTCGTCGGAGTTAAGTCGGGCAATCTCGCCGATGAGATTCAGGCAGTCATTGACAGCGATAAGTTGCCGTCCGATCTAACCGAGTCTATCGACGCCATCAGAAATGTCGGCAACTTCGCCGCGCATCCGATGAAAAGCATTCAGTCAGGCGAGATTCTCGATGTGGAGCCCGGCGAAGCGGAATGGACTCTGGACGTGTTAGAGGAATTGTTCGATTTCTATTTCGTCCGTCCGGAACAACGCAGGAAGAAGAGGGAAGCACTGGATCTGAAACTGAAGGAAGCTGGCAAGCCTGCAATGAAGTGACCGCGCCGCCATGGGTATTGCGATTCAACTCGTATCGTTGGCCATCTCCGCAGCGACACTCTACTTCCTAGTTAAGTATGTGCAGGCCACCAATGTTATCGCAAGGCAATCGGTTCAACAGGTTGAGGCGACATTCCGCCCCGCGCTTGTCGCGGTAGCGGGTGCTAGCACGGCCGACTGGCCAAGATTGGTGAACATCGGAAATGGACCGGCGATGGAAATCGAATGGCACCTCTCCACCATGCAGGCCCTGTCCGGCACGATCACTTATCTGGAAGTGGATCGTGGGCCCTACTTTTTACATCAGTTCTCTGGGATGAAACCCCTCTATCAGCCCACGCCCACTCTGCCCGCCATCATTTGCAACTACAAGAGCATTTCTGGTGCGAGGTACTGCTCCACGTCGACTTTCGACGTAAACCGTGGCGAGTTTAGCACAGCGATTGTTGCGCTCTCCACGCAACCAATGATTCGGGGAGCCGATCACGAGGAAGCTTCCCCGCATTCTTCCGGCGAATGAAAGGTGAAGACGGGAATCCGGGGGACAGACGGGACGCCCCCCGGAAAAACAGAAAGGGCGGCCTTGGCGGGCCGCCCTAAACTCAGCCTAGTCGAAGCGACTAGGTTCGCACCTTACAATTAAATTTTCGCTCTCGCTTCCCCACGTGTCAAGCTGCAACACAACTTGATGAGAAAACTTAAGTGTGGCCCCGGTGGGACTCGAACTCACGACCTCTAAGGTGCGAACCTAGTGCTCTATCCAGGCTGAGCTACGGGGCCACCGCGCGTCGTGCCCAACCATCAGAACCTGTTTCGCACCAACCACGTTCGAACCCACGACTTGCCCCAGAATCATTCCATACAACGCCACCACGTGGCCGTGACCAATGAACATTGACGCCTGTGGCTTTCCGAATTCGGGAAACAACGAGGAAGCAAAAAAGGCCCCACTCTCGCGAGAGCGGAGCCTTTGACTTTACTGGCCACTGGCAACTGACCACTGGCCACTGCCTTTAGTACATTCCTTCCATACCGCCGCCACCGTGTCCACCCGGCATCGGAGCTTCCTTCTTTTCCGGAATCTCCGCGACCAGGGCTTCGGTGGTGAGCATCAACGCTGCGATCGAGCCAGCGTTGGTGAGGGCAGTGCGCACGACCTTCGTCGGGTCGAGCACGCCCGCCTTGACCAGGTCTTCATACTCGTCGTTCAGAGCATTGAAGCCGTAGTTGGGGTCCTTGGAGTCGAGCACTTTGCCAAGCACGATCGCGCCTTCCTGACCGGCGTTTTCGACGATCTGGCGCAGCGGCTCCTGCAGCGCGCGCTTCACGATGTTGATCCCGATCTGTTCATCCGGATCTTCCACCTTCAGCTTGTCGAGCGTCGCACCGCAGCGGGCCAGTGCCACTCCGCCGCCGGGGACAATGCCTTCTTCCACGGCTGCGCGGGTTGCATGCATGGCATCCTCGACGCGGGCTTTCTTTTCCTTCATCTCAGTCTCGGTTGCGGCGCCGACTTTGATGACGGCTACGCCACCGACCAGCTTAGCCAACCGCTCCTGCAACTTCTCGCGGTCGTAGTCGCTGGTGGTCTTGTCGATCTGGCTGCGAATTTCCTTCACGCGGCCTTCGATCTCCGAGTGCTTGCCCTTGCCCTCGACCAGAGTGGTGTTGTCCTTGTCGATGGTGATCTTCTTGACCTGGCCGAGATCGCTGATCTGCACGTTCTCGAGCTTGATGCCCAGGTCTTCCGTGATGGCCTTGCCGCCGGTGAGGATCGCAATATCCTGCAGCATAGCCTTGCGCCGATCGCCGAAGCCGGGAGCCTTGACGGCCGCGACTTGCAGCGTTCCACGCAGCTTGTTGACGACGAGCGTAGCGAGTGCTTCGCCTTCAACGTCCTCAGCAATGATGAGCAACGGCTTGCCGCTCTTCGCAATCTGCTCAAGCAACGGCAGAAGATCCTTCATAGAGCTGATCTTCTTCTCGTTAATCAGAATGTAAGCATTCTCCAGAGCAACTTCCATCCGCTCAGGATCGGTAACAAAGTAAGGAGACAGATAGCCGCGGTCGAACTGCATCCCCTCGACCACTTCGAGCTGCGTCTCCAGAGTCTTCGACTCCTCAACGGTAATCACGCCATCCTTGCCGACCTTCTTCATAGCCTCAGCAATAATGTGCCCAATGGTTTCATCGTTGTTCGCGCTGATGGTGCCTACTTGGGCGATCATTTCGCCGGAGACGGGCTTGGAGAACTTGTCGAGTTCGCCTTTAGCGCGTTCGCCGGTCTTTTTGTCGATTGCGCCGCATACCACATTGACGGCTTTCTCGATGCCGCGCTTCATGGCCATTGGATTGGCGCCAGCTGCTACTGTCTTTACGCCTTCGCGGTAGATTGCTTGGGCCAGCACTGTTGCGGTGGTGGTGCCGTCGCCGGCTACGTCGGAGGTTTTGCTGGCTACTTCTCGAACCATCTGGGCGCCCATGTTTTCGAGGCCGTCCTTCAGTTCGATTTCTTTGGCTACGGTTACGCCGTCTTTGGTGATGGTGGGCGATCCGAATTTCTTTTCGATGACTACGTTGCGGCCCTTGGGGCCGAGGGTGACTTTTACTGCGTCGGCCAGAAGATTGACGCCGCGCAGGATTGCCTGGCGGGACTCTTCGCCGTGTACGATTTGTTTTGCCATTGCTTTTTCTCCTTGATTCTGTTGCGGGATTGACCCGCTGGATTTCTTTGAGTGCTGTCAGCTATCGGCTTTCCGCTTCTAGCTGCTAGCTTCTAGCTAAATTCTTTGAGTTCTCTTGAGGGAGATCCTTCGCTTCGCCTGAAGAACGGCTGAGCTCAGGATGACGCCTGGCGAGAACAAATTAGCTACTTGCGGGAGCCGGCTAGTTCTTTCTTGGCTGTGTTGGCGGCGCCGCTCAGGATGCCGAGGACTTCGTCTTCTTTCATGATGATGAAGTCTTCGCCATCGATCTTGATCTCGGTGCCGGAATACTTGCCGAATAGGATGCGGTCGCCCTCTTTAACGGCGAGAGGGAAGGTCTTGCCTTCATCGTTGGTGCGCCCTTTGCCGGTGGAAATGACTTCGCCTTCCTGCGGCTTATCTTTGGCGCTGTCGGGGATAATAATGCCGCCGCGGGTGGTGGTCGCCTCTTCGACGCGCTTTACCAGAATGCGGTCGTGGAGCGGGGTGAATTTAGCCATGGATGCAACTCCTTTCAAGGTTGGATGGTACGGTTGATGTTCTGTAAACCTATGAAGTGCTAAGGGTTAGTGAGAGCTGTTAGCAGTCTCGCCTATCGAGTGCTAATTATAAGGATTTGAGTGGCGGGTTGTCAAGAGGGGTAGGGGGCAATGGGGCGTTTTTCGGCTTCCGCGTGACTCGGGCGGAATTTGCAGGGACTGCAAGGAAAGAGCCGAAAGATGACGAACGGGTGACGAGCGACGGGCACGGAAGGCGAGATCCGTGCCCGCCAGTAAGATTACGCTCATTCCGCCCAGCGAGATTTCCTGCTGGAGCTAAGCAGTGCCTGTCAACCTTGTAAGAACCGGTGACGGGCTCCCCTGCGAATACCCTATTCAAGTTCCCTGGGAAGCCGAACGACCCCGTGGATCGCCTGCGGTCCGAAATGATTGGTTGCCTGGGATGGGCCGGTGGAGAGATTCGTAAACACCAGCGTGATGTTCGAGATCTCGAGGTCCGGGCCGCCGCCGAGGCAGACCTGTAGCGGAACTGGCCCGGTGAAGGGAGCTCCTCCATTTCCCGCTACATTCGCCATTCCGTTCACTTCCAGAACCCAAGTGTAGGTAGGGAAAGGAGTGATGCCGGTTGGGCAATCGGTTTGGGGCGGGTTCCAAATTAGGGTCGCGCCCTTCATCGTTATGTGGTGGGTGTGCTGTTTTCGGGAGTTCGTTGTGTACCCAGTGCCGGATCCTAAATCGGAAAACTCCATGGTCAGAGATGCCGAAAAATCTGCAGTTCCGAACGGTTGCAGGCTCAGGGACCACGGGCCGCGAAGTTCCCAGGGACCGACTGTTGGGTTAGCTGATAACGGATAGTCATTGATCACGCCACTGTAGTGCCAGCCTGGCCAATCTTGCGCCGCCGCACTTGCCGCCAGCGCGAGCAAGAGAACCCACGCCCCTACCGAGCAGAAGAAGGTTTTGCTTTGCATAGTCGCCTCCAGAAATTTTTGGAACATTAATCTTGTTCAGCGAATCATCGCCCCCGGCGGTCGTACCCGACACGCCGTGCACAGGCTGAATGAGGTCGAGGACTTAAGCAAACAGCAATAAGCGGAACCGCCCATTTGCGGCCAAATGCCGCGTTTTGCAGTTCTCATCCGGGGCATTACAATCGGGGCGATCGTCTCCTGACCGCTCAGGGGAGGGCGAATGGGCGAACCGTTCCCCAACAAAACGCTGTCCGAGACACCGTCCCAGACATTGTCCGAGCGTCGCCTTGATTCCTGGAAAGAGATTGCCACGTACCTGGGCCGGGACGTGACGACTGTCCAGCGCTGGGAGAGGCAAGAGGGAATGCCTGTCCATCGCCACCTGCACCACAAGCGAGGCTCGGTCTATGCCTTGAGTTCGGAGCTCGATGCCTGGCGGCAAGGCCGGAAACTCCGGTCAGAAGAGGAACAGGAGCTCGCCCCCGAAACTGGCGACGCGGGTCCCACGCAAACGACCGTTCCCCGCGGACGTCGCTGGCTCATTCTTGGCTCCTCAGTGGTGGTACTCGCTGCCATCGTTTCACTCGCTTACTTCGCGACACGGACGCGACCCAAGGATGCAAGCCGGGCGAAAATTCGGTCTCTGGCAGTGCTTCCCTTGCAGAACTTGAGTGGCGATCCGTCGCAGGACTACGTCGCCGATGGCATGACCGAGGAACTCATCGGGCGACTTTCCGGAATTCACGGATTACGAGTTATATCCCGTACTTCGACCATGCACTTCAAGAACACGCAGCTTTCAGTGCCAGAAATTGCGAAGATACTGGCGGTGGATGCGATCGTTGAAGGGTCGCTGGTGCAAGAGGGGCATCAGATCCGGGTCCACGCGCAATTGATTCGTGCCGCGACGGATGAGCACATTTGGGCGGGAGAATATCAACGAGAATACAACGGCATTCTTGAGGTGCAGGAGGAAGTCGCCCGGAATATTGTTGAGCAGATCGAACTGAATCTCACTCCGGAGGAGCGGGCCCGTCTGGCATCCGGGCCTCCGGTCGATGCGCAAGCTTACGAGAATTACCTGAAGGGCCGTTATTACTTCAGCCAGCGAACCGAAGATGCGCTCCACAAAAGCATCGCCTCGTTTCAGCAGGCAGTCGCGAATGACCCAGGCTATGCCCCGGCCTACAGCGGGCTGGCGGAGGCCTATGCCATGCTCGGATTCCGCGGCGGTTTTCCATCGAAGGACGCTCTTTCGGCGGCCAAGAAAGCGGCTCTAAAGGCGATCGAACTCGATAACGCCTTGGCTGAACCGCACGCTTCTCTAGCGTTCATCTTGGAGACTTATGAGTGGGACTGGCCAGCGGCCGAGCGAGAATACAAGCAGGCCCTGGAATTGAACCCAGGTTACGCGCAAGCTCACAACTGGTACGGCGGCTACCTCACATATACAGGGCGATTCAATGAGGGGATCGCTGAGGCCATGCGTGCCCGGGAACTCGACCCTCTGTCCCTGCCTCTAAACAACGCGCTGGCGGGAAGGTTGTTGGTGGCAGGACGTTACGAGGAAGCGCTCCAACAGGTGCAGAGAACCTTGGAACTGGATGAGCACTTTGCCCCGGCTCACCAGACTCTGGGCTGGGTCTACCTGCGCGGCGGCAAACAGGACGATGCCATTCGAGAGTTTCAAAACGCGCTAGCGCTCGCCGGAGCTGCGGACACAGACATGCAGCTGGATTTGGGCTTTGCCTACGCCGTGTCGGGACGCCCGGATGAGGCAAGAAAAATACTGGCGAACCTGCAGCAGTTGCACCGGCAAGGAATCGTTCCGGCCGCTTCACTGGCGACCCTCTATGGAGCGTTGGGCGAATCTGACGAAGCTTTTGCCTGGTTGGAAAAGGCCTACCAGGAGAGGGATCCTCAACTCACCTACTTCAAAGCCGGGCGAAGATTCGAGCCACTGCGTGGAGACCCGCGATTCGGACAATTAGTGCGGCGCATCGGGTTACCCGATTAGGGTTGCACAGAACGCCGACCCTATAATCGCCCGGTTCGGAATGATGACCGGAGTGGGTCTAGCTACTACTTCGGCTCTGGTTTTGGCTTGGCGAGGGAGCGCACGTAGTTGACCAGGTCCCAGTTTTCTTCAGGCTTGACGCGCTCGCCTTCGGCTGGCATGTCCTGATGACCGTTCTTGATGATGTAGAAGATCTCGCCGTCGGTGCGGTCTTTGAGAGTGGCGGGATCGGTGAAGTCGGCGATTTTCACCTTCATGTCGTTGGCGAGGTCGCCTTTGCCGTTGCCTTCCTTGCCGTGGCACATTGTGCAATCCATGTCCCACCACTTCTTGGCGCGGGCTAGAGATTCCGGCGACGATTTGACGGGATTGGCCTGCCTGGCGGCCTCGACTGGGATGGCGGAATAAGATGGCGACGTCGCTTGCTGCGGGGTCGGCGGTTGCTGCGCCGAGAGTGCGGCCGAGAAGAAGAAGGCGATCGAAGCAAGGAATGCGAATCTGCGAATTTGGTTGGACATCGGAGCCTCCGATGCGGCGACTGATGATTTCGAGATGATTGTAGCGCCGGGGATGCGGCTTGGATGTGATCGGGGTCACAACGGGGGTGCTCGCGTGAATGACGCGCAGAAGATCAGAATCGCGAGAGGGCGGGTCTGGACTTGCAAAATCGTTGCGGGTGGGGCAACCTCGAAGGGCATGGGGCAGATGAACAGGTTTTTCTTTTTTCCCTTCTTGATTTTCTGCTTTGTGATCGTGGCCGCCGGGATGGGCTTTGGGCAGGAGGGGATTGGTCCGGAACAAGGCGGGCACGAGGTGCAGGTTTGGGCTGGGGGTGGGCACTCGGTGCCAGGCGGGACTTCGAGCACAGGAATTTTCGATGCGGGCCTGAGGTATGGATGGGTAATTACGGGGCCGCATCTGCCGGGATTTTTGCGGGGGCGATTTGAGTACGCGGTGGATGCGGAGCCGGCGTATCTGATTTTTCAACCGGCGAATACGGCTTATGGAGTGGGATTCAATCCGTTTGGGTTGAAGTGGAATTTTGAGCGGCGGGGGCGGCTCTCGCCTTACCTGGAGTTGAGTGGAGGGACGCTGTTCACGGATCACAATGTCCCGACCTATACGAACCCGGTGAACTTTACTTCCGCGGCGGCGCTGGGGACGCATATTTTGGGTCCGAAATATAACTGGAGTGTGGAGTTGCGGTATTTGCATATTTCGAATGCGGGGCTGGCGAACCCGAATCCGGGGCTGAATACGGTGCAGGTGAGAGTGGGAGTGGGGAGATTTTGGAGGGGACGGTAGCGTACGCAACGTTCGCACGTGGTGGAAAATCCTGCTAGGCCGATGCGGAACGGAAGCCGCAAGGGCCCTTCGACTCCGACGCGCGCTCCGCTTCGCGGAGCGCTTGTCTCCGCTCAGGATGACAATCTAGCTGTAACCCGGATATTCTTCTGACTTATGTCTACGCTGGTTGAGTGCGTTCCTAATTTTTCTGAAGGCCGTGACAAATCCAAGGTCGACGCTATTGTTGACGCCATGAAGATGGATGGTGTTTACCTGCTCGACCGCGAGATGGACGCGGACCACAACCGGTGTGTGATTACGCTGGTGGGTGGGCGGGAGGCAATTCAGGAGGCAGCGATTCGCGGCGTGGGGAAGGCTGCGGAATTGATCGATCTGAACGTGCATAAGGGGGCGCATCCGCGAATGGGCGCGGCGGATGTGGTGCCTTTTATCCCGATTGATGGGGTGACCATAGAAGATTGCGTGGCCATGGCGCGACATGTGGGCGAAGAGATCTGGAAGCGGTTTCAGATTCCGGTTTATTTGTATGAGGCGGCGGCCACGACGCCGGAGCGGCAGAATCTGGAGAACATCCGGCGCGGGCAGTTTGAAGGGATACGGGCGGAGATTGCTACGAATGCGGCGCGGAAGCCGGATTTCGGCGAGGCGCGGGTGCATCCGACGGCAGGCGCGACAGTGGTGGGGGCGCGAAAGTTTCTGATTGCTTACAACGTTTTCTTGAACACTCCGGATGTTGAGATCGCGAAGAAAGTGGCGAAGGCGGTGCGGTTTTCGAGCGGCGGGATGCGGTTCGTGAAAGGTGCGGGATTTCTGGTGCGCGGGCTGGCGCAGGTCTCGATGAATCTGACGGACTTTGAGCAGACGCCGGTGCATCGCGTGTTTGAAATGGTGAAGCGGGAGGCGGCGCGGTATGGCGTGACTCCGGTGTCGAGCGAGATTGTGGGATTGATTCCGAAGAAGGCTCTGGAAGCGGCCGCGGAATGGTTTTTGCAGGTGGAGAATTTTGATTCCTCTTTAATCCTGGAGAACCGTCTGGCGGCGGTGATGAGTGGGAAGACGGCGGTGGGCGGGTTGCGGGCCGGAGTCGAGCCTTTTGTGGAACAGTTGGCTGCGCCTATGGCTACACCTGGCGGCGGCAGCGCGGCGGCGGCGGCGGGGGCGATGGCGGCGGGGCTGGCGAGCATGGTGGCGTCGATGTCGCGTGGGAAGAAAGCTTATGTGCAATATGAGTCACAGTTGAGCGCGGCGATCGGGCGGTTAGGACCGTTGCGCGAGGAGTTGAAGTCCGCGATCGATGCTGACGCGGAGGCTTACAACTCGGTGATGAAGGCTTACAAGCAGGCCAGGACCGACCCGGTCAATGGCGATGCGCTGATCGAAGCGAGTCTGAAGTTGGCCACCGGGGTTCCGCTCAGCGTGGCCGAGAAGGCGCATGAAGTGGGAGAGATTACGCAGAGCCTGTTCGCCGTCAGCAATCCTAATATGAAGTCGGACTTGACTACCGCTCAGGCTTTGGCTGCGGCGGCGATTACCGGGGCTCTGGCGAATGTGGAGATCAATCTGGCCTCGATTAAGGATCCGGCTTTCGCAGCGGAAGTGAGGAAGAGAGCAGTTACTATCAAGAGCTGATGTCATGGGTAGGAAGGCAGCCGGCAACGCTTCGTGCTCCGACCGCAACTAAGTGGGGTAGCGGGTTGTAGTCTTCAGGGCCGCGGAAGCGCACCCCCCAAGTCCAAAATATATTTTGTGTTGGCCAAGTGGAGTCTGGGGCTGGGCCGCTACTGAGGATCTTTAGGATTGAGTTGTCTTCCGCAAGAGGAAGTCTCCCCTTGAATCGTCTGGCCTTGGTGTCAATATCGATTGTGCTTCTTGGTGCCGCAGGATTTCTTCTTAGTCTGAACGGCTGCGGCGGAGTCAGCAATGGCAAGAGCAATGCCACCTTCCCTGGCTTGAAAATTCAGCATGTGGTGATCATTTTCCAGGAGAATCGCACACCCGATAATTTGTTTCAGGGACTGTGCATTCCGCCTTACGGCTCCGCGAGTGCCTGCAGCACAAACCCGACCGCCTCCCAGTACGACATTGCCAGCAGCGGGGTGGATTTGACAGGCGCGACTATCCCGCTCCAACCTATCGATTTGGGCACGGTGGGCACTAACGGGAACCCGGACAACTACGATCTAAGCCACCTCCACGGCGATTTCGTGGATATGTGCAACCTGAATGCGTCTGGGGTATGTCAGATGAATGGGGCGAGCCAGATCCCGTATCAATGCACGGAGGGAACCGTGGGCTGCCCGCCACCTCCGTACTTTGAATATATGTACGTTTATCCCGGTGACGTTGCGCCATACCTAACCATGGCTCAGACCTACACATTCGCCGATCACATGTTCCAGACCAACCAGGGACCAAGTTTTCCGGCGCATCAATTTATTATTTCGGGGACGTCGGCGCCGTCACCAGGCAGCAACTTGTTTGTGGCGGGCACTCCGATTGGCGGGCCGAACCCCAACAATGACGCCGGTTGCATTGCTCCCGCTGAGGAATACGTCAACGAGATCAACCCCGCGGGAGTCGAAAGCCCGATCTACCCGTGTTTTGAGCATCAAACTCTTACTGACCTGCTGAACACCGCCAACATTAGCTGGCGCTACTACGCGCCCTTAGCGGGATCGATCTGGACAGCTCCCAATGCGATCGAGCATATGTGCGGACCGAACGTGGCCCCGCCGAACGCCACCGCGTGTACAGGATCCGATTGGGTCAACAACGTGGTGCTGGCTACCGCACAGAATCCTGTGCCGGTGTTGACGGATATTATGAACGGCAATCTCACGACTGTGAGCTGGGTGATCCCCAAGGGACTGGAATCGGACCATGCAATGATGAACGATGGCTCCGGGCCCTCCTATGTAGCCTCGATCGTTAACGCGATCGGCAACAGTTCCTACTGGTCAAATACCGCGATCTTTCTTGTCTGGGACGACTGGGGCGGCTGGTACGATCACGTTCCGCCGAATGTGCTGGGGGGCCGAACTGTGCGCAATGGGGTTGTGGATACGTGTACGGATTCCGGGTGCCGATGATCGTGATTTCGCCATACGCCAAGCCGGCTTACATCTCGCACGTGACGCACGATTTTGGCAGCATATTAAAATTCATCGAGACCAACTTCAATCTGCCGTCGCTAGGCTATGCGGATACGCCCGCCGACAATCTCTCCGACTGCTTCAACTTCGCCCAGAAGCCGATCGCGTTCCAGACGATTCCTGCGCCTCTGAAGGCGAATTACTTCATGAACGATAAACGCCCGCCGACGGACCCGGATGATGACTGAGTTGGAAGCCGCAATGGTGTGCGTGTTGAGTTGAGCGCCCCATCCAGCGGCAAAAGCCGAAACTCTGCGGGGCAACGGTAACGCTTGCGGACGGCAGTGTCCGGGGCGCTGCTGATGACGAGGTAGCCATTTCCATACTCGAAATAATTCTGAGCTGGCCGAGTGGAAAGCTCCGCGGCGGGGTTATTGGCGGAAGGGCTGGAACACGATACAGTCGCGGGGGGGCACTCTACCATGGGGCGCTTGGCACTTTTATCCGCTTCAATATTGCTCTTTTGTGTAGCCGGACTTCTGTTGAGTATGAACGGCTGTAGCGGAAGTGGTACGACACACGGTTCCGCCGCCAGTTTCAAAGATTCAGCACGTGGTGATAATTTTCCAGGAGAACCGCACCCCCGACAACCTATTTCAGGGATTGTGCATTCCGCCTTACGGCTCCGCCGGTGCCTGCAGCACCACCCCGACTGCCTCCCAGTACAACATCGCCAGCAGCGGGGTGGATTCGACAGGTGCGACCATCACGCTCAACCCGATTGACCTGGGCACGGTCGGCAGCAACGGGAGCCCCGACAACTACGATCTGAGCCACGCCCACAGTGCTTTCGTGGATATGTGCAACCTGAATGCATCCGGGGCATGCCAGATGAATGGAGCTGACCTCATCCCGTATTCATGCAAGACAGGAACAGTGGGCTGTCCCCCACCTCCGGACCCGCAATTTATGTACGTGTATCCGAATGACGTGGCGCCCTACCTGACCATGGCCCAGACCTACACGTTCGCCGATCAGATGTTCCAGACCAACGAGGGCCCAAGTATGCCGGCGCACCAGTTCATCATCTCAGGGACATCGGCGCCGTCTGCGGGCAGCAACTTGTTCGAGGCGGAGAATCCGGCTGGGGTGAAGAACGCCGACAATAACACCGGCTGCACCGCTCCGGCGACGGAATACGTCGAACAGATCGATCCTGCGGGCGTGGAAAGCCCCATCTACCCGTGCTTCGAGCATCAAACTCTTACTGACCTGCTGAACACCGCCAACATTAGCTGGCGCTATTACGCGCCTTCTGCCGGATCAATCTGGACGGCTCCCAATGCGATCCAGCATATGTGCGGGCCGAATGCGACCCCGCCGAATGCCACGGCGTGTACAGGATCCGATTGGACCAACAACGTCGTACTGGCTACTCCGCAGAACTCAGCGCCGGTGTTGACGGATATTATCAACGGCAATCTTGCTACGGTGAGCTGGGTGATTCCCAACGGCCTGGAATCAGACCATGCCATGAGCAACGATGGGTCCGGGCCCTCCTATGTAGCCTCGATCGTTAACGCAATCGGAAACAGTTCCTACTGGTCGAATACCGCGATCATTCTTGCCTGGGACGACTGGGGCGGCTGGTACGACCACGTTCCGCCGCAAGTGCTGGGTGGACCGAACTGCGCGCAGTGGGGTTGCGGATACGTGTATGGATTCCGGGTGCCGATGATCGTGATTTCGCCATACGCCAAGCCAGCGTACATCTCGCACGTCACGCACGACTTTGGCAGCATTCTGAAATTTATCGAGACCAACTACAATCTGCCGTCCCTGGGGTATGCGGACACGCCTGCCGACGATCTCTCCGACTGTTTCAATTTCGCCCAGACTCCGGTCACCTTCAAAACGATTCCCGCGGTGCTGAAGGCGGATTACTTCATGAACGATAAACGCCCGCCGACGGATCCGGATGATGACTAAAGCCAGAGGCTGCTAATCTCCCGCGCTGGTAGCCGGCGCCGGCTCTGGTCTGGTTCGTGAATCCCACCAAGCCGCGAAACCTTGCCCCGCAAGTTTGAAAATCGTGTTGCGATTCTCTGAAATCACTTTCCACCAGGCAAAGCGGCCCAGCATAGGAAAATAGATTCCGCGGAAGCAGAGCCGTGCGATCAAGATGTTGACGCGATAGCCGAGCGCCTGATCGTCGAGGGAGTCTACGGCTTGAGCGATGGCATCGGGGCCGTAGGCGTGGGACCACCCGTAGTTCACTTCCGCGTGAGCTTCGTCGATGGTCATCTTGAGCGGCGTGTGGGCCATAGCGAAAGGAATGAACTCCTGCCAGTGCTTTGGCCTGGTTAAGCGGCCGGAGAGTTCGAGACGTTTGTAGAGTGGAGTTCCCGGCAAGGGTGTGAGCAACCCGAAAATTGGCAAGCCGGGCGGCCAGGTCCGGACTTGCGCGAGAGTGCGTTCGGCTGCGCCTACGGTGTCGTTATCCATGCCGAAGATGAATGATGTGATGGCATACACATTGCGCTGGGCCAGACGCTGGAGCACGGCGGCGTATTCTTCCGGCTTGTTGAAGCCCTTGTTGACGTCTTTCAGGTTGGTGGGATCAATCGACTCCATGCCGATGAAGACCCACTTCCCGCCGGAGGCGGAGATAAGATCGACGAGTTCCTGGTCACGCAAGAGATTGGCGCTGATCTGAGCGACCCAATTCACTTGTGCGCCGGCGGCGATGATATCGCGCAGCAGGGATTTGGTGCGCTTGAGGTTGATGGCGAAATTGTCGTCGATAAAAAAAATGGCGATTTGGCCTTTTTCTTTTCGGGCTCGGGCCTTGAGCAGCAGGAGTTCGTTGACCACACTTTCGTTGGTCCGGAAACGGATGGAGTCGCCGAAAAATCCAGTCACGGTGCAGAACTCGCAACCGTAGGGGCAGCCTCGCCCGGATTCGACGGGAACGATGCGAAAAGTTCCCCAGCCTTCGCCGATCTTCTGCAACCAGTGCTTGGCTGACTTGGGGACGAGGTTGAACTGGTGAAGATCGATGGTGTCCCAGGGGATTATGGGATACGGTTTGAGTGACGGCTTTAATTCTTTGCCTGCGGCATCGACGGGCGCGTAAATGTCTTTGAGCTCGCCACGGGCGGCGTCTTCGACGATATGCGGCCAAGTGTCATCGGCCTCGCCGAGAGCGACGGCGTCGGCGTGGCGGGGTCCGCCATCGCGGCCCAGAGCTTCGTCGGCCATTTCCGTGACGTGAGGTCCCCCCATCACCACGGGCACGCCTATGGCACGAACGGCGTCAGCCATGCGATAGGCCTTGGCGATCATGCGGGTCATGGCGCCGATGCCGACCAGATCAATTTTCTGTTCGAGGACGTAGTTGGCAATTCCAGCTTCGTCCATAGGTTGAGCATTACCGTCGATAAGGACAACTTCGTGGCCGGGCGGGGTTAGGGACTGTAGCAGGAACATCCAGAGGTGAGGCATAAAATTGCGCGTAACCCCGTTGTCGGGGTTGTACAGGAGGATTTTCAATATTTCCCTGATTTCTCGGCGCCCAGAAACGAGCTGTGTGGGAGCGGGTGTTTAGTAGCGGATCAGAGGACATCTTACAAGGAATTGCTCGTGCGGAATAAAATATTTCTCTCCCGGAGACAGAAACTGTCCCAAATTGATCACGGGTCTAGCACTTTTGGCCAAACAGGGAACCGGCCCAATGACTTAAAATACAGATAGAGGCTAACAGGAAGTCCTAAGCTCGCATCTAATGCGCAAGATCAGGCGGAGTTCCGTTCCGTCGCAAGACAGACAGCAGTAAGAAAACATTTGCTCAGAAAATTCTTTAAGAGGACCGAGACCTTATGAAAACTTTGAAGGCTTGTCTCATGCCTTGTGTAGTGCTGGCCATGGCTTTTGTGGGTGTGGCGAATGCGATGCCGTTGAATTCGTCGGCGCGGGCGGTGGTGCCAGCTGATCTGCAGCAGTTGATTTCGGTGGATTACCGGGCGCTGAGAGACTCGCCGACGGCGACCGCGCTGAAGGTACAAATTATGGATTCGCAGGAAAGCGTGAAGCAGGCTGAGGGCGCGCTTAGAGGTGTCGGCATCAACCCTGATAAGGATATCGACACGCTCGCCCTACCCTCGTTCCGCACCCCCAAGCAAGGGGTGAAGATAATCTTTATCGCCAGCGGGCCCTTCAACATGAAGGCTGTGGTCAAGAAGTTGACCCTGCAGAAGATCAAGGGCACGAAGTACCACACCTCGATTCTTTACCCGATGGACGGCGGCTTCGTGATGACATTTCTCGATGACAGCACGCTGTTGTTCGGGGAACCTTCAGCGGTGAAGCTGGGTCTGGACACGCGCGATGGAGAGATCCTGAACATCGACACGAACTCCACTATGGCCGATATGATGTCGGATGTGGATGCGGCCGCTTTCTGGAGCATCCTGGATCAGCAGGGCTCGCAGAATATGATGCGATCGGCGCTGGGCGACGCGGCCAGGATCGCCGACTACGAGACGGTCAAGAAGCGAGTGCTGGGTTCGTATTACACGATGGATTTTACCAGCGGAGTGAATTTCGATCTGACGGTTGTCACTTCCGACTCGATCACTGCCGGGACGCTGGCCATGATGATGAAGGCTGTCATCATGTACAAAAAAAGCAGCGCTTCGCCGGTTGAAAAGGCGGCCATGGATCTGGCTACGGCGGATTCCGACGGGACGAAGTTTATGGTGCACTTCAAGGACAGCGATGCGCAGTTTCAATCATTGATGCATTCGCCGTTGTTTGCCGCGATTTCGCATTGAGATAAACCAACCTACCACCGAGGCACTGAGACACGGAGAGCCGGGTCTCGGTGCTTTTTCCTTTTGGGTTGGTTCTTTTTCTAAGGCTTTTTCTTCTCCGTGGCTCGGTGCCTCCGTGGTGAGCTTACTTTGGTTTCCTTGCGGCGCGTTTTTCACGAGCCCAGCCTTCCTTTACAACCTGTCGGGCGCGGCCGACCGCGAGGGCGTCGTCGGGGACGCTGCTGGTGATGCACGACGCTGCTCCGACGTAGGCGCCCTTGCCCACGCGCACTGGCGCGACCAGGGTGCTGTCGCTGCCGATGAAAGCTCCGTCGCCGATTATTGTGGTGTGCTTCTGGGTGCCGTCGTAATTACAGGTGATGGTTCCGGCGCCGATGTTGACGCCCGCGCCGATTTCGGCGTCGCCGAGATAGGTCAGGTGGTTGGCCTTCGATCCCTTGCCTAGCTTGATCTTCTTGGTTTCGACGAAGTTGCCTACGTGTGCCCCTTCTCCAATGTCGCTGCCGGGACGCAGATGGGAATACGGGCCGAGGATTGCGGCGGGGCCGATGTGGGCTTCCTCGAGAATGCAGCCGGGACGAATGAGAACGCCGGGGCCGACCTCTGAGTTGCGAACCACCGAGAATGAGCTGATGTGGCAGGCGGCGCCGATGTGCGATCGGCCGAGAATTTGCACGGAGGGTTCGATCACGGTGTCGGCAGCGATTTCGACCTCGTCATCGATCACGCACGTCGCAGGGTAGAAGATGGTGACGCCTTCGGACATGAGCTGCTGGCACTTTTGCATGCGGATCTGATGGTCGATGACTGCTAGTTCGGCCAGGGTGTTGGCTCCGAGAACTTCGTCGGGGTTTTCCGTTTTCCAGACTACGACGCGCTCTCTGGAATGGCGCAGGACACTGGCCATATCGGTGAGATAGTACTCGCCGTGGGAGTTGGCGGTGGAGAGTTTCTCGATGTGTGCAAGCAACTGGGGCAGAGCGAAAACGTAGAAGCCGGCGTTGATTTCGTGAATCGCCTTCTGTGCGGCGCTGGCGGATTTTTCTTCGACGATGGCTTCGACTTCGACGCTGCGGGCGGTTTTGCGAATCACGCGGCCGTAGCCGCTGGGGTGGTCGAGGTCAGCGCTGAGCAGGGTCATCGCGGCCTGCTGGTCGAGGTGGAAATTGAGCAGGCGTGCGATGGTCTGAGGCGTGATCTGCGGAGCGTCGCCGGAGAGAACGATGACGTGATCGTAGGCGGAGAGTGCGGGCTGCGCGACCATCAGAGCGTGTCCGGTGCCGCGTTGATCGGCCTGCAGGACGAAGTTGACGCCCGTCTGAGCCACGACCGAGCGGACGCGCTCAGCTTCGTGACCGATGACGACGAAGATGTCCGCGGGCGGTACGACGCTGCTGGCCGCCGCGATTACTCTGGTTAGCAGTGGCTTGCCGCCGACCTCGTGCAGAACTTTCGCAAGCTGTGACTTGAGCCGCGTGCCTTTGCCAGCAGCCATGATGGCAACCGCTATGCGCGGTGGATTTGCCGCAGGATCGTGAGCGCGGGAGGAAACGTCTGTGGCAGACCCCTTCGAACTGGGAGATGGTTTGGTGGATTTCTTCATTCGCCTCAATATACCTTGAGCCGGGACGGGACAGAAGTGGTGGCACCTTCGGGAGCAAGTGGCTATTTCTTCCGGTGCGGCGTAATATTTTCGGGCACAAGTCAATCACGTCACAGTGGAATATTCAAAGCGAGGGAAGAGAAGATGCCCAAATACGTTATTGAGCGGGAGATCCCGGATGTGGGAAATGTGACTCCGGAGCAGATTGTGGCGATTTCGCAGAAATCCTGCAGCGTGCTGAAGAACCTGGGGCCACAGATTCAGTGGCTCGAGAGCTACGTCACCGCGGACAAGATCTATTGCGTGTACATCGCTCCCAATGAAGCGATGGTGCGGGAACATGCCAAGCAGGGCGGGTTTCCGGCGAATCGGGTTTCGGAAGTGAAGCGGATTATTGATCCGACTTCGGCGGAAGGTTGAGGTCGCTGAACCCGGCGGCTAAAGCCGCTGTTGATCTTTTGGGATCTTTCACGGCGCGGCTTGAAGCCGCGCCCTTTCAAAACGGGTCAGAGACCCAGTCCGCCATCCACGGCGAGAATTTGTCCGGTGATGAATTGCGGGGCGGTGGCAAAGAACAGGACTGCGGCGGCGATCTCATCGCCCCGACCATTGCGCAGCATGGGAGTTTGTTTGGCCATGCGGCGAAAGAAAGCGGCGGCTGATTTTTCGCCTAGATCGATCATGCCGGGCGCGACCGCGTTGACGGCGATTTCTGGGGCTAGCGCTTTTGCCATCACCTTGGTGAGCATGTGCAGGGCCGCTTTCGAAGAGCAGTAATGGGCGTGCGTCGGCCAGGGGCGCAGGCCGCCGAGCGATCCCATGTTGATGATTTTGGCCTCGATGGGTTCCGATCGCTTCGATCCGGTTCGCTTTCTCCGCATCCACTTCAGGGCTTCGCGCGAGACGAGGAATGGTCCGCGGGTGTTGGAGGCGAACATGGCATCCCATTGGCGCGTGGTCAGGCGATCGAAGTCGGCGGTGGCGTAGTTGGCGGCGTTGTTGACGAGGATGTCGATGCGGCCGAGTTCGCGTCCAGCCTCTTTCATCATGGATTTGACGCTGGCTTCGTCGGTGATGTCGCAGTGCAGGGCGAAGGCGCGGACGCCGAGGCTGGCAAGGTCGACGACCGTGCGCTGCGCTTCGCGGGCGGAGGTGCGAAACGTGATGGCGACATCGGCGCCCGCCTGGGCGAGAGCTAGTGCGGAGGCGCGTCCGAGGCGGATGGCGGCGCCAGTGATCAGGCACGTTTTGCCGCGGAGGGGCTTGTCGGGATCGTTTTTGTTGCGATCGGTGTGCATGGCGGAATTCTACCGCGAAGGCGTGCCCATTTCGGGATTTCCCGATGCGGGTCCGATTCAAACTATTTTGGCTTCTATCTGCTTGTGATTGATCGTAATCATTTACGCTGTTTATGGGAACCGTGATTTGGGGGCGTTGCCAGTGGGTACTGGACACGGTTTGCCAAACCGTTGAGTGGTCCTATCAGCCATTGCAGTTCGACTCTGCCGCCCTCCGTAGGATCACCACTTAACGTTCGCCCATTCGCTCTTGACCGGGATGGTGGAAGGCGAGACAATGAGAGTGGTTTGGCAAACCGTACCCGCTGGATTTCGATGAAGGCCCCGGCCTGATAACCCGGGGCTTTGCTCTTCCCGGCCCCACCTCTTTTTATTTGTAGACAATTTCCCAGTGGAATCGGACCTTTGAGAAGGCTACAATCCAGCCGTGCCAGAGTCACGCCAAGTCGTGATTTACTCGCGGAAGGGCTGTCATCTTTGCGAGTTGGTGAAGGAGAGCCTTACGAAACTCTCCCGCCGCGGCGGCTTCACATGGCAGGAAGTGGATGTGGATAGCGACAACGAACTGCGGCGGCAGTTCAATGATGAAGTCCCCGTGGTGTTCATTGACGGGCGCAAGGCCTTCAAGTACCGCATGGATGAGCAGGAATTTCTGAGGAAGCTCGCGAGCTAAGTCCTCGGCATCTGAACTTTCAGTGCTTTCCGCTACAATCATCCCCGCCATGTTGCGCACTCAGCTTTTGGCTGATCCCCATGATGTGTTCATGCATGATGCCGTTCTGGCAGCGTGCCGCAAGCATCCGGAAAAAACCGCGCTGGTGGATACTTCCAGTGGGCGGCGCCTCAGCTTTGCCGAGTATGGAGAAACTGTCGAAGCGCTGGCGCGCGGCCTGGTGGCGGCCGGATTGAAGCCGGGGTACGTGGTTGCTATCTTCCTGTGCAATTCGTGGGAATTCTGCACGGTTTACCATGCGGCAACTTTGGCCGGAGGGATTCCGACACTGCTGAATCCTTCTTATCGCGAAAGGGAAGTGCGGTATCAGCTGGGGAATTCGGGCGCTGCTTTTTTGATCACGGATGGACCGACCATTGCTGGCATTAACCTTGCGGGGCTGCCGAATTTGCGGCGAGTGTTTTACACGCGAGAGCAGGGAAGCGGGGCAGAGCCGTTCTCTGATCTGCTGAAACCAGTAAGCGCGGTTCTCCCCGAGCCTGGTGAAGGATCAGAAAAAACTCTGGGCGCGTTGCCTTATTCGAGCGGCACGACGGGACTGCCCAAGGGCGTGATGCTTTCGCATTACAACCTGGTCGCCAACGTTTATCAGTTTCTGGGGCCGCACGGGACTCCGCTGAACTCCCAGGACACTATTCTTTGTTTTCTCCCGCTTTATCACATCTACGGATTGAATGTGATGCTCAACCCTTCGTTGATTCTGGGCGCGACGCTGGTGCTGATGCCGCGCTTCGGGGTGCCTCAAGTCACCCAGTTGATCACGGACGAGGCGATCACGATGATGCCGCTGGTCCCCCCGGCGATGAATGCTCTATGCCTGGCTGCGGAAGCGGGACAGTTTCCCACGAATCATAAACTGGCCTGGGTGAAATCCGGAGCGGCGCCGCTGGCTCCAGAGCTGCCGCGAAGATTCACGGCGCTTACGGGAATCTCTGTGGTTCAGGGCTACGGCATGACGGAGGCTTCGCCGGTGACGCATTCTGGTTTTCTGGAGCCCGAACTGTACCGGCCGGATTCGATCGGGCATCCGCTGGCGCTGACGGAGTGCCGAGTGATTGGGACCGAGAATCTGGCGGCTTCGGCGGAGAGTGCTGAGGAAGTTGCTACGGGCGAGCCCGGCGAGTTGGTGATGCGCGGACCACAAATGATGCTGGGTTACTGGAAAGAGCCGGAGGCGACTGCCGCCGTGTTGCGCGATGGATGGTATTGGTCGGGGGACGTGGTTACGCGCGACGCCGAGGGATTTTACCGGGTGGTCGACCGGCGTAAGGAGATGATCAAGTACAAAGGATTCCCTGTGGCTCCGGCGGAGGTGGAAGCGGTGCTGCTGGAGCATCCCGCGGTGCGGGAATGCGGAGTGGTCGGCCGGTCCGATGCCGCGGCTGGCGAGATCCCCGTCGCGTTCGTTGCCCTGCGAGACGGATTTGCGAACTGCAAGATGATGGAGGATGAGTTGTGCGCATTCGTAGCCGACCGGCTGACCCATTACAAGCAGCCGCGGGAAGTACATTTTGTGGAAGCCGTCCCCAAGACGGCCTCGGGAAAGATTCTGCGGCGCGAGTTGCGGCAGTTGATTCGCTGAGCCGGCGGGATTGACCGCCGACTGTGTTTTCGTCTCCGATAGACAATTAAAAAAAGCAATTCTGGCTATCGACTTTGGTGTTCTGCGTCTCATTGCTCTGCGGGTAGACTTGCTGTAGTATCGCTGCCCCATGGTCCGAATCGTGCTGCTTTTCCTGCGCCGCTTATGGCTGCCGCTGGTGGTGTTTGCCGGCTTCAGCCTGATGTGCGTGCTGGTGTACCGGCATCTGGAGGGACTGAGCTGGCAGGATGCGCTGTTCTGGATGATCCAGCCGCACGCCATTGATGCCAAGCGGGTGCACAATTCGACCAAGCTGTTCTCGATCTTTGTGTATGCGGGGGTGTTTGGGTTTCAGATCTGGGTGGCGGAGCGGGTGGCGGTTACGATTTTCAACCGCCAGGGGATGGAGGCCTGGAGAACCATGGTCAACGACGTGAGCATCGAAAAACTGCGCGATCATTTCATCATCTGCGGCTACGGGCAGGTGGGCCGGACTGTGGTCGACCAGTTGAACCGCCTGAAGATTCCCTTTGTGCTGATCGAGACCAATGAAGGTCTATGCCGCGAACTGCTAAAGGACAAGGTGCTCACCATTCAAGGCGATGCCAAGCGGCACGACGTGCTGCAGTCGGCCGGGATTGAGCACGCCCGCGGCGTGTGCATTGTGATCGACAATGATGCAGATAATCTTTACATCACGGTGACGGCGAAGGCGCTGAATCCGAAGGCGCGCATCATTACTCGGGCCGGGCAGTCGCGCTACGCGCAGGCTATGCGGAATTCTGGGGCGGACGAGGTCATCATTCCGGAATATGAAGGCGGTTTGATGACTGGACGGATGATTGCCAAGTTTTATCCGGATGCGCATCCGAATCTGGTGTGAGGGAACGCTACTTTGCTGTGCCGCTTTCGTCCGCGATTTTCTTCGTAGACAGGAAGCTCCAGATGGTTTCGTTGGCGTTGAGGGCGTTGCTGGTTTTGCCGACTTCTTTTTCGCTCATGTACTGCTCGCCGCCGGGCCAGGTATTGCCGCCATCCTTGACGGCATAGAGCACCACTTGAGCGTTGCCCTGGCATCCATTGAAAGTAAAGGTCTTGCTTTCCTTCTCGCCTTTCTGCAATGGCGGGATCTTCGCTTGAGCCGGCTTTTCGTCACAGCGGTCGAATTTGGCCCAGGTCTTGGCGCTGTCTTCGGCGGAGAGTACGTGGAACTGGCCCGGTTTATAGGTGCCGCCGCCGTAGGGAACGATGGGGTCGTCGGTGCCGCTCAAGAACAGCGCAGAAACCGGTCGCGCCGGTAGACAGATCATCGTCTTGGGCAGGGCGGCGCCGACGGGAGCGATCGCAGCCACGCGATCGGCCATTTCGCAGCCCATGCGCAGCGCCATGAATCCGCCGTCGCCCAGACCAGTCGCGTAAATGCGGTGAGTGTCCACGGAGTATTTGAGGGCAAGCTGGTCGAGCATCTGGTTAAGAAAGGCTATGTCGTCCGCGGGCTCAGGCCGGTTCCTGTTCTCATCCGGATTCTGTCCTCCGGTCTGCCCACCACCGGGGTAGCCGCCGCCACCGCCGCCTGGGTAACCGCCGCCACCGCCGGGATATCCTCCACCACCCGGATAGCCTCCGCCGCCGTAGCCCCCGTGACGTCCGTAGCCACGGCGGGGCATCACCGCCTGCTGCTCCGGGTGCACTCCAATATTCCACCGGCCGCGCGTGGGGTTGGGATAGACCGTAATGATGCCGTCCTTATCGGCGATGAGTTGGTCAAAGTGCGTGAGCCGCTGCATGTCGTCGGGTTCCTGGTTTTGACCGGGCAAGAGAACGACCACGGGATAGTGCTGCTTCGAGTCATAGCCCCTGGGTAGGTGCACTACGTAATTGCGGGAAAGGTTGTCGACCTCGACTTTCTCTTGCACTTCCTGGGCCCGCGAACGCGGCGCGAACAGTAGCGCAGAGAGGCAGACGGTGACGTATATCTGGTGCTGCAAGAACCATCGGCGAAATTTGGTTCTCGTTCTTTTAGGCCTCATCTTGCGAAACCCTTTCTGAGGCTAGTGTTTTACGCTGCATGGGCTGGTCCGCTAATCGCTAAGAACCACTAGTTTAAGCCTGGGTTGCTAAGAGCGAGGTGAGAGATTTGCAAAGATTTGTAAGAGGATGAGGTCGGGCCGGGAACTTTTTCATGGGGACCGCGTAACTAGGGATGACGGGCGCCGCGATGGAACCGGCTCCGTAGAAGCTCAGGAGGCGTTTTATGGATGGCAACATTGTGGGACTGGCGGCGGTGGTTATGATCTTTGGCATCCCGATGGCAGCGATGTATACGTTTTTCCGGGTGCGCAAACTGCGCAGCGAGGAGCGGTTGGCGGCGATTGCGCGCGGCATGGAAGTTCCGATGCAAGCGGAATTATCAGAAGCGGCACGTTCGCGGAGGGCGGGAACTCTGCTGGTGGCGGGGGCGATTGGCTATATCGTGACCTTCGTCCTCATCGGACGCGTGGAGCCCGATGCCATGATCGCAGCCACGTTTGGCGTGATTCCGCTGGCAGTTGGAATCGGTTTCTTTGTGGATCACGCGCTGATTCGGCGGGATGCGAAAGCCCACTGACGCGTCCGTTGAGCAAGCACCTCTAATGGCCCGTGAGAAACCTGTACTGAGGGTCGTTCAGAGGAACGACGCTGAGCCGTCCTTGCCGCACCAGCGGGGAATCGCCGAAGAGCTTATTTGCCTTCACCTCGGCCAGCGTCACCGGCTTGGCGATCGGCTTGCCGACTTTAATCTTCACCAGAGGATTCCTGGCGTCGCTGTCGTCGACTGATACGACGGTCGCGGTGCCCATTGCGCTCTTCTCGTCTCCAGTGTGATAAATGATCAAGTTATCGTCCGGTTTCATTCCGCGCAGGTTCTTAACGGCGACGGGATTGGTGACTCCGTCCCAGATCGTCGTGTTGTCGCGCTGGAGATCGGCGAAGGAATATACCGTGGGTTCGGTCTTAAGAAGATAGTTCATAAGCAAGATTCTACTCGACACAGATTCTGACACAGAGCCTAAAATAAGAAGGGCACAAGCGCCTTTACGCGGGCTTTGTAGGCGGGATATTCTTCTGGAAAGTGCCTCAGGAGGAGATCTTCCTCCTGCTTCAGTTTTGTCCAAAAGCCAATCATGAACAGCAACAGCCCTGCGAACGCGACGACCGTGCCGGACGCGATGGCCGTCCCCAGGCCCATGAGCAGATGGCTGGTATAGATTGGGTGACGAACGAAGCGGTAGGGTCCGCGCTCCACGAGTTTGTGCCCCTGCTTGAACTCGACATCCCGGCTCCAATCGTCTCCTAGCGTTTTGCGAGACCAGATGGCAGCGCAGAGGCCTAGGCCGCAAACCGCAACTCCCAGCCATTCCGAGGCTACAGTGTGCGCTATTAGGACGGTGCCAAAGGGATGCACCGCTGCAACAATAAACAGGATGTAGCCCAGCCAAATCGGCATTCTGGCGAGCTTCCCAGTAGTGCTCTGCAGTTCCGCGGCTGGCTTAATGGAGCGTGCGCTGACGTTCCAATACACTACGAGGACGATCCAACAGGCGAGGATCAATAGTCCGGGAGCCATGAACCGGATCATACCGCCGGAGTGTCCTGCCTAACAATTCGATCGGGTTGAGGCGGTGATGGCAGGATACTTGTGCTCGGTTATTCCTGCTCGTCGTCTCCGATCGGCTGCCCTGGTGGTGCGGCAACGTCGGTTGCCGGCACGAACTTCTCCGGATCTTTCTCGAAAGCATCGATGCGGGCAATGGCTGCGGTCCGTACGCCTTTTTCTTCGGGAGATTCTGGCGCCTTAGTCACTTGGGCGGACATCCACGATCGTAGAGACAATGCCTCGGCGCGGGCCTGAGCGCGGGCTTCCGGGGAAGCGCCAGAGTTTGCCGCCAACGCAAGTAGATGTTCCACCGTTGAAGCTTCGGTCATGCGCTGCGTCTCAGCTCCCAGGCCGGTGGCGCGCGGCGCCTTCCACGTGGCTTGGAAAACGGCTTCAATGACCTGACCGAGACCGGGATTCGCTGCATTGCGGGCATGATACTCGACCAGCCGCGAAGCCCGCTGGGGATCGAAGAGCAGGGTGAGGGTGAGACCAGCGGCCGATTCTGCCACGCCGGCAGGATCAAATGTGAGGCCGGTGTGTCCGCCGAACGATTCGACGGTTCTAGGATAGCCGAAAGCGCGCGGAGGAATGATTCGCAGTAACGATTCGGGGAGGGTCAGAGTCTCTGGCGCAAGAGTCTTCAGTACAGCGTCGAGCGCTTTTTGCTGGTTTGCCGGATCCACGATTTTGGTTACCAGCTCGCCGTCGCCGCGGAGCGCGTAACGATAGTCGAGGCCTCCGATTTCTTTTGCTGCGGCCTCGGTCTGGTAGCGATGCAGCAGGTAAAGAGGAACGAGAGTGTCTTGCAGTTCAGAAAAAGGCGTGTCGGGCTGAATCGCGTCTTCGCCGAAACGCGCCAGGGCTGCGGCTCGAACCTTGAGAATGCGATTGAGTTCCGCCGCCGGGTCCGGACCATTGTCCCAAAGGTGGGCATGAGGGTGGGCGCCGCCCAGCGGTCGCGCATCGGCGTCGGTGATGAAATAGAGGCCGCCGGCCTGGGCGGTATTCAGGATGTTGTCGAGGGCTGCACGCTCATCGGTACCCGCGGTGAACTGCGAATAGCCGTATTCGATCGACACCTTATCCCATGCGCCGATCCCTGTCGCGTAAGCGTGCGACAGGTCGGGCTTGCCGCTGGCATCGAGCGTGATCCAGGGATGGGGATAATCCATCACCGAAGTTCCCTGCGCGATGGAGCTGGCGGCGAAGTTGTGGGCCAGGCCTAACGTGTGACCGACTTCATGGGCGGCGAGCTGTCGAAGCCGAGCCAGCACCATCTCGCGCATCTCCGTTGAGACAGGCTTGCCTTTTTTGTAGGGCGCGAGCAGTGCTTCGGCGATCAGGTAATCCTGGCGAGCACGTAAAGAGCCGAGAGTTACGCGGCCCTGGATGATTTCTCCGGTGCGAGGATCGGAAACGGTGGTTCCCATTGACCAGCCGCGCGTCGAGCGATGCACCCACTGGATGACGTTATAGCGCACGTCCATAGGGTCGGCGCCCTGTGGCAGCACTTCGACGCGAAAAGCATTCTTGAAACCGGCGGCTTCGAAAGCCTGGTTCCACCAGCTTGCGCCTTCGACCAGCGCACTGCGAATCGGCTCTGGTGCCCCTGGGTCGACGTAATAGACGATAGGCTTTACCGGTTCGCTTATGGCCGCATTCGGGTCTTTCTTGATCAAGCGATGACGCTCAATGAGGCGCACATCGAGCGCGGAGCCGAGTGGCGCGGAATAATCCCGATGGCTGATATCGAAAAAGCCGGAACGCGGATCGAAAGCGCGCGGCTTGTAGCCGTCATCCGGCAACTGCACGAATGAATAATGTTCGCGCAGGGTGACCGCATGCGCGTCCGGAGTTACGGTGGCTACCAGCGAGCGCTCGGCCGGGTGTTCGGTGGTGAAAGTCAGAATCGATTCGAATTCTGTGTTGAGGGGAAAGTTCTTCGTGTTTTCCAGCGCGAACGCGCAGCGCTCTTTGTCCAGCTTGTAGGATCCCTGCTTCAAATCCGCAAGTTGTTCGGCGACGCCGAACGAATCCCCCATAAGAAAGTCCGTTGCATCGACGAGCACTGCTCCGTCCTCTTCCGCCTCGACCTTGAATCCGGCCAGAACCGACTCTGCAAAAGACTGCTTCATGGCCAGTTGTTCCATGGGATTAGCGGAGGACGAACGGTATTCCAAATTCGGCGCGACCAGCAACACGCGAGGACCGACACGGGTAAAGTGCACGATCCGTTCCTCGCCCAACCTGCCGCGGTCCAATCCGATGTCATTCGATCCCAGCCCATAAGGCAGGGAAACCACCAGCAGAAAATCCTGGTCGAATTTGTTAATCCGCAAAAAAAGTTTTCCGGTCTTGGCGTCCCATGCGGTTGGGAACAGGCCATCCGCCGCCTTCATGCCAGCGATGCGATCATGAATGACTGGAGTGGATTCCGCATTCGCGGCAGAAGAAAAAGCGGTCGAGAGAATTACGCAGAGCGTAAGCAAGAACAGTCTGCGACGGAATGGCATGGTCACCTCCAGGCAAGGCTGGAGTACGACACTAACATTTCCTCCAACGGCGCCGCCAGAGAATTTGTTCCATTCCCAGGAACGGTGCCATTAAACGAAAGGGTAATCTAGCTACTGAGGTTTGGCGTTGGGATCAGGAGGCGGCGTCTTGTCGTCCTTCTTCTCGTTCTTTTGTTCCTCAGGGTGGTCTTGATAAATGGAGTATTGTCCTTGCGGGCGTTTCAACTTGATGGTGAAGTCCACCTTGGGTTTGTCGATTTCGTAGTCTTCGCCAAAAGTCTGGAATCCGGAAGCCAGCACCTGCACGCGCAGCGTTCCATACGGAACGCCATCAAAACTGGTCTTGCCCTCGGCGTCGGTCTTGAGTTCGAGTCCCCCCCGGCTCTGTTTGCCGTGGGAGTTCACCGGGTGCATGATAACGGCGGCGCTGCGAATCGGCTTGCCGTTGTCGTTTTTAATAATAAGAAAATTCAAGGTCGCGGTTGGTTCTTCGGCGTCGTCGTTCTGTGCGACAGCTGTGCCGAGAAGCGCGCAAGCCGACAGCAGGCCGGCCAGCGTCCAAATCTTTATGTTTGTTCTTATCCTGACCGATTTCATATCTCAACATTCTAGCGAGTGTGGCTGGTGCCGGAAAGTACGAAGTGGGGCAGCGGGTTTAAGCTTCCTCATCAGACCGGCCTTCGCGGTCTGCTCCCTTGCTCTGGGTTGGAAGTTGTACCAAGTCGCTGGCGACCCGGGCGGTGTTGTGGCGGGCGACGCCGGCCTCTTCCAGGTAGTCCCCCAGAACGGGGATTACACCCAGAGCCTCGATGGCATCGAGATCGGCAACGATCTGGCATGCACCTTCGAGCGCGTATTTGGCTCCGAGTTCCTTAGAGACAGGTGTTCGGTTGATCAGCGCATAGTCGAAGAGCTGCTGGTGGGCGTGGCGATTGAGAGCTCGAATGTGGTCGGCGGCGGTAAGGCCCAGACTCTCGTTCGCCTGAGTCATCAGATTGCAGATGTAAACCTTGGTGGCTGGCGAGCTGACGATGGCGTCGGCGATGCCGTGCACCAGCAGGTTCGGGATGAGGCTGGTGAACAGGGAACCGGGGCCGATGCTGATGATATCGGCACGGGCGATGGCGTCGAGCGTCTGCGGCAGAGGATCGACGTTGGGCGGAACCAGGAAGAGTTCCTGGATGCGGCCTTTGCTGGCAGTGATTTTGGTTTCTCCGCGGACGCGCGTGCCGTCTTCCATCAGTGCTTCGAGTTCGATGTTGGAAGTCGTGGCGGGATGAATGTGCCCCCGGGTGACCAGAATCTCCGAAGACAAGCGGACCGCTTCGGAGAAGTCATGGGTGATGGAGGTCAGCGCGGCCAGAAAAAGATTGCCGAAGCTGTGACCTTCAAGGCCGGAGCCTTTGTCGAAGCGGTGGCGGAAGAGCTGGGAAAGCAGAGCTTCGTCCTCGCTGAGGGCGACGATACAGTTGCGGATATCGCCGGGAGGAAGCATGTTGAGTTCTTTGCGCAGGCGTCCGCTGGAGCCGCCGTCGTCGCTGACCGTGACTACGGCGCAAAGGTCCCGAATTACAGGCATACCGGGCGAGGCCACGGCCAACTCAGCCGGGGTGAGAGCGAAACGTTTCAGTCCTTTGAGCAGAGTAGAGAGACCGGTCCCGCCGCCGATCGCAACCACGCGGAGGCCACGCTCGCGCGAGGCTTTCTCCAAGATCAAGAGATCAGCGATTCTGGTTTCCATCTGAGGATCGGGTGTACCGATCTAATTTCCGTCGATCAGTTTCCGTCGATCAGTCTGCATCGATCAGTTTGCGTCGATCAGAACGATTCGTCTTCCCGGAACGAGCTTTCCGGCGAAGCAAGGTCGGCAGCCGGATCCGGGTACAAGAGCTCGGTAAAGCGGGGGTCTTCCGCCAGGTTGTGGAAATCGGAGTCGTTACGGGCCTGGTAACGCAAGCCGGAATTCAGGCGCAGGGCCTCGTCCAGATGCTTGAGAGAATCCTCCACATGACCCGTAAGGCAATCCAGCGCGGCTAAACCGTAGATAACGAAATCAGTCTTGGGCGACTGCTTCAACAACTTTTCGATGTGCTCGCGCGCGGTGACGTAGTCCCCGACGTTCATGAGAGAAACGGCGTAGTCGTAGTGCTCCTCAACGCTCTTGAACTGCTGGGACGTCGACCGCTCGAGATGCTGGTTGCAGATGCTGAGATGGATCGTAGCCCTGTCGGTCAGTTCCTTGCTGGGCCCAGCCAGCACTTTCTGAAACAGTGGTTTCGCCTTCTCGAACTTGTGTTCCTGCAAAGCCCGCAGCCCGGCCTCATAATTCTGCAGCGCCTGGGTCACGCGCGGGTCGTCCACGATGGATGACTTCTTTGGGGTAGCCTTTTGAGCCATATGGAGAATTTTTCCTGTGCTCGTTGTGATAGGGACTCCTTAGCTCTTGAAACTCGAAGAGCCGCCACACAAGTATCACTCAAAGGACGGGTATTGGGCAATTGCTGGAGGCAGTACCGAGTACCCAGTACCTAGTAAAAACGAGCAAGGTAGGATTCTTGGCGAGAGGCACAAGTGTTTGTTTTCTGGGTACTGGGTACTTGGTACTAGCGACTAGTTGATCGCGGCGGCCGTATTCAGGTCGATCTGCTTCCACTCGCCTCTAATGATGCCGGCGCGAATCTGGGCGGCGGTTTTGCCTTTCTGGTGCTGCTGATAAGCGTAGTAGAGCTCTTTCAAGCAGGTCGCGCACCGGGCTCCGTGCGTGTTTTCATAGCAGCTGTGCAGGCTGTTGTGGCCCATGCGGTCGCAATAGCAATAGCACGGCTGCTGGTGGAGCACGATCGGAATCTTCGCTGCCAACTCATAGGCATGCGTCTGGTAGGGATACTGCGCGTCCGCTCCCCAGAGATCGGCCTTGGTGAGGATGGCTGGGAGTTTCGTGCCCTTAGGCGGTGGTCCGGCGTTGTAGGCGGGGATGCCGCCTTCGTCTTCTTGCGCGGGCCATTGCGCCGACACGGTCAGCGTCACCGTCAAAAGAAAAATCAGGGTTAGGGCGCGGTGGACGTATTTGTTCTGGAATAGGCGGCTGGGTGTCATGCACGTCTCCTGAATGAGGTATTCTAACCTGCTTTCGACCCTACGGGGGAAGCTGGTTTGCACAACTCGCCGCCGAGCAGAGGCGATCTGTATACAATAGAGGTCTGCATGCCTGATAGCCCAAACAACGCAGCAGGGAACCCGCCATCACCGTCTCTTCCGCGGATGGACCCGGTCGAACCAAACTCTGGAGCGCGTCTGCGGCCGGCTCTAGCAGTCTGGCTGCGAGACTTGTTTCTTTCCCTGGCGATTTCGGCTTTCATCATCGTGTTCATCTACCAGCCTGTGAAAGTTGAAGGCACCAGCATGATGCCGTCACTCGAAGACCAGGAGCGAATCTTCGTCAACAAGTTTGTCTACCGGTTGGAGCCGATTTCCCGGGGGGATATCGTGGTGTTTCGCTACCCGCGCGATCCATCGAAGAGCTATATCAAGCGCGTGATCGGCGCGGCCGGGGACCGCATCCGTATCGACGGCGGCCAGGTGTATGTGAATGGTGAGGCTCTGGATGAGGACTATGTCCCGCCCGCCTATGCTGACTCGCGGTCGTACCCGGAGACGGTTGTGCCCCCGGACAGCTATTTCGTCCTTGGGGATCACCGGTCGATGTCGAACGACAGCCGGGACTTCGGTCCGGTGAATCAAAGCTATATTTACGGCAAGGCCGTATTTGGCTACTGGCCGATGGATAAGCTGGGCAGAGTGCGATAAAAAATCTGGTTGCCAACTTTTCGTTCTCTTTTTTGTGAAGCCCCTCGCATACACTTCGCCCTACTGCTGGCTGTTCTGGGCTATCTTTCTTTATTGTTACGGCCCGGAATTCGCTTTGATCAGGCGTTCTCGCCCGGTGAAAGGCGAGCGGACAGATCGCGGTTCGATGGCGTTCATCATGCTCGCTGGATGGATCGGATCGATCGCAGCTTTTGCCGTGGCTTCGAATCCTCGGTTTGCGATTACACAGAACCGAAAGGCATGGTTTGCGATTGGCCTCGCCGTATTGTTGCTTGGACGGCTCCTGAGAAAACACTGCTGGAAGATGCTGGGCCTGCACTTTACGGGCGACGTGAAGGCCTCGGCCGATCAACCGGTCATCGATAAGGGCGCCTATCGCTGGGTCCGGCATCCCTCCTACACCGGCGGCATACTCATGTATTTCGGAACCGGCCTCGCCCTGACCAACTGGCTGAGCGCCCTACTGATGGCGATTTCCGGAGCGGCTGGCTACATTTATCGCGTATATGTCGAGGAGAAAGCTTTGCAGGCGAATCTCGGCGGCCGCTATCAGGAGTACATGCGGCGAACCAAGCGGTTCGTGCCCTTCGTGTTCTGATGAATTCACTTTTTCCACACATAATTTCTGCATTACCGTCTTTCCTCACTTGGCCCTGAAGGGTTTCCCTGATAAAATCTCTAAAATCCACACCCCGGAGCGAGAATGCAAGCTATCCTTGCGCTGGAAGACGGGCGAGTCTTCCGAGGCAAAGGCTACGGCGCCAAAGGCGAATGCTACGGCGAAGTCGTTTTTAATACTTCCATCACCGGCTACCAGGAAATTTTCACCGACCCATCGTATTCAGGACAGATTGTTGTCCTGACCAATCCTCAGATCGGCAATTACGGTACAAATCAGGAAGACAACGAAGCCACGCGTCCGTGGATCGAAGGCCTGATCGTGCGCGAGTTCTCGAAAGTGAGTTCGAACTGGCGTTCGCAGCAGGTGGCCGAAGAATACCTGGAGCAGTTCAAGGTCCCGGTACTGTCGGATATCGACACGCGGGCGCTGGTGCGGCACTTGCGCGATCACGGAGTGATGCGCGGCGTGGTTTCGACCCTCGAGAGCGACGCTGAGAAGCTGGTGGCCAAGGCGAATTCGATTCCGAAGATGGACGGGACGGACTTAGCGAAAGTGGTGAGCACCAAGGGACCGTACGTGTGGGAAGTGGGCGAGCGTTCGCACGAACCGGTGGCTCAGGTGGGCGTTAAGGACGAGCCGGCCCGATTTCACGTGGTGGCTTACGATTTCGGCATTAAGCAAAATATTCTGCGGAAGCTGCGCGGTGAAGGTTGCCGGGTGACCGTGGTTCCGGCGCAGACTCTGGCGGAAGATGTGATGGCGCTGAAGCCCGATGGAGTTTTTCTGTCGAATGGTCCAGGCGACCCTGAGCCGTGTACCTACGCCGTGGATTCAATTCGTCGGCTGATGGGAAGAATGCCGATCTTTGGCATTTGCTTGGGACATCAACTTGTCGGCATTGCGCTGGGCGGAAAAACTTTCAAGCTGAAGTTTGGGCACCATGGCGGGAACCATCCGGTGAAACAGTTGAAGAGCGGCAAGATTGAGATCACGGCGCACAATCATAACTTCGCTGTAGATCCGGATTCGCTGCCCGAGAGTGAAGTCGAGCTGACGCATATCGACTTGAACGACTCCACTCTGGAAGGCTTGCGGCATCGCAACCTGCCGCTGTTCAGCGTGCAGTATCACCCCGAAGCCGCGCCCGGGCCGCATGACTCGCATTATCTGTTCAAGGATTTCGTGACGATGATGGAGGAGTGGAAAGGGTAGCGCCGCTGTCTCGGCGGTTCGACTGCCGGCAGGATGCCGGCGCTACTAAGAACTAAATGCCCAAACGCACTGACATCTCGAAAATCTTGATCCTCGGCTCCGGCCCCATCGTCATTGGGCAGTCGGCGGAGTTTGACTACTCCGGCACGCAGGCTTGCAAGGCGCTCAAGTCTGAGGGCTATCAGGTTGTGCTGGCTAACTCGAATCCGGCGACCATCATGACCGACCCGGAGATTGCCGACCGCACTTATATTGAGCCGCTGACGCTCGAATATCTCGAAGAGATTATTCGCATCGAGCGGGAAATGGCGCCGGGCGCTGGTTTCGCCGTGCTGCCTACGGTGGGCGGGCAGACTGCACTCAACTTGGCAATTGAGCTTTCCGATGGCGGCGTGCTTGAAAAATACAATGTGATCCTGATTGGCGCGAAGGTCGAGGCCATCAAGAAGGCTGAAGACAGGCTCTTTTTCAAGGACGCGATGCAGCGGATCGGGCTCGACGTGCCCAAGTCGGCGCTGGTGAACAGCACCAAAGACGGCCTCGAGTTTGCCGGCAAGATTGGTTTTCCGGTCATCATTCGGCCTTCGTTCACGTTAGGCGGCACCGGCGGCGGCATTGCCTTCAACCGCGAAGAGTTGGTTGAGGTGCTTAGCCGCGGTTTGGATATGTCTCCCGTGCGCGAGGCGCTGATTGAAGAGTCGGTGCTGGGATGGAAGGAATTTGAGCTCGAGGTGATGCGCGACACCAAGGACAACGTCATCATCATCTGTTCGATCGAGAATTTCGATCCCATGGGCGTGCACACCGGCGATTCGATTACCGTGGCGCCGGCACAGACGCTCACTGACCGCGAGTACCAGGCGATGCGTGATGCCTCGATTGCGGTGATTCGCGAAATCGGCGTGGATACGGGCGGATCGAATATTCAGTTCGCAGTGAATCCTGAGACCGGGCGCATGGTGGTGATCGAGATGAACCCGCGCGTCTCCCGTTCGTCGGCGCTGGCCTCGAAGGCCACAGGTTTTCCGATTGCGAAGATCGCAGCGAAACTTGCGGTGGGCTATGCGCTCGACGAAATTCCCAACGACATCACGCGCAAGACTCCGGCATGCTTCGAGCCCACGCTCGACTACGTGGTGGTGAAGATTCCGAAGTGGCAGTTTGAGAAATTTCCCGGAGCCGACGAAAGCCTTGGGGTGCAGATGAAATCGGTCGGCGAAGTGATGGCGATCGGCCGCACCTTCAAAGAAGCGCTGATGAAGGGTGTGCGCTCTCTCGATACGGGAAAGCGCGTGGGCGGCGCGAAAATCGAGCCCAAGATCCTGACACAACGGCTGGTGACGCCGCATCCCGAGCGGCTCGCCTATGTGCAGTACGCTTTGCGGCAGGGACACACGGTGAAGCAGATTGCGAAGATGACTTCGATGGATCCGTGGTTTCTGTATCAGCTCAAAGAGATCAACGACATGCAGCTTGAGCTGGAAAAGCATCCCATCGAGTCGATTCCGACCGAGGTGCTGCGCGAAGCCAAGCGAATGGGATTTTCCGACGGGCGCCTGGCCAGTGTTTGGCGGCTGGAGGGGCAAGAGAAAGTTCGTCACCTGCGCAAGAAGCATGGTGTGATGCCCGTGTACAAGCGCGTGGACACTTGCGCGGCGGAATTCGAGAGCTTCACGCCGTATCTCTATTCGACTTACGAAGACGAAGACGAGGCTGCACCGACCGACAAGAAGAAGATCATCATTCTGGGTAGCGGGCCGAACCGGATCGGGCAGGGAATTGAGTTTGATTACTGCTGCTGTCATGCTTCGTTTGCACTGCACGAAGACGGCTACGAGACGATCATGATCAACTGCAATCCGGAGACGGTCTCGACCGATTACGACACCAGCGACCGGCTCTATTTCGAGCCGCTGACGTTTGAAGATGTGTGGGCGATTTATCAGCACGAGACTTCGAAGGGCGCGCCGTGTGGCGTGATCGTACAGTTCGGCGGGCAGACTCCGCTGAACCTGGCGTTACCGCTCAAGGCGGCGGGCGTGAACGTGATTGGCACGTCGCCGGAGTCGATTGACCTGGCCGAGGACCGCAAGCACTTCAACAAGCTGCTGGAAGAACTAAACATTCCGCAGGCAGCGGGCGTGATGGCAACCTCGTTGGAAGAAGCCATTGAGGGAGCGAAGCAGGTTGGATATCCCGTGGTGGTGCGGCCTTCGTATGTGCTCGGTGGGCGCGCCATGGTGATCGCCTATGACGAAGAATCGGTCGTGCGGTACATGAAAGAGGCGGTCGAGTACTCGCATGATCGGCCGGTATTAATTGATCACTTTCTCGAAGATGCGGTTGAAGTGGACGTGGATGCGCTCTCGGACGGCGAAGATGTGGTGATTGGTGGAATCATGCAACACATCGAGGAGGCCGGGATTCATTCCGGCGATTCTTCGTGCGTGCTGCCAGCGGTGGATATTCCGCAGGCGCAGATGGATTGCATGCGCGACTACACCTTCAAGCTGGCGCGGGCGCTGAAAGTGATTGGGCTGATGAATATTCAATTTGCCATCCCACGCGGCAACGGCGGATCGGGCAGCGGCGCGGAGGCAGGAAAAGTCTACGTGCTGGAAGTGAACCCGCGGGCCTCGCGCACGGTGCCGTATGTTTCGAAGGCCACGGGCGTGCCGTTAGCGAAGATTGCGGCGCTGTTGATGACAGGGCGCAAGCTGCGAGAATTCCTGCCGGAGAATATCGACCGGCGCACCGATCTCGACACCGGAAGCTGTTACTACGTGAAATCTCCGGTGTTCCCTTGGAGCAAGTTTCCTGGCGTCGACACGGTGCTTGGGCCGGAGATGAAATCGACCGGCGAAGTAATGGGCGTGGGCGACAGTTTCGGAGAAGCCTTCGCCAAGGCGCAGTTGGCTGCAGGCCAGAAGTTGCCGACGCAGGGGACGGTGTTCCTTAGCGTTACGGACCATGACAAGCGCAACGTTGCCGACCTCGCTCGCAAGTTTGTGGACATGGGCTTCAAGCTGGTCGCTACTTCAGGCACGGGCGACGTGATCGAAGCCGCCGGGATGAAAGTGGAGCGCGTCTACAAAGTAAAAGAGGGACGGCCGAACGTAGTGGATTTGATCAAGGGCCAGCGCATTCATCTCATCGTCAACACTCCCACGGGGCTCGAGCCGTGGTTCGACGAGAAGGCGATCCGGCGCGCGGCGGTGATGGCGCGCATTCCCACCATAACCACGCTTTCTGCGGCGCGGGCCGCGGCGGAAGGTATTGCGGCCTTGCAGCGCGGCGAAGTGAACATCCGGGCGCTCCAGCAGTTGCACGCGGAGCGGGCGGTAAAGAGCCGGTAGAGCCGACATCGCGACTCGGCCGCGTGTAATAATGGCTGCGCGAGGTTTCCTGTGCTACTTTACGGTATTTTCCCTCCCATAACGACGCCGTTTTATCCGGACGGCAATGTGTATTTCAAGAAACTCGAAAGCAATGTTGAGCGCTATTCGCGCACGCCTTGCGCTGGCATTGTTGTGCTGGGCTCCACAGGCGAGGCGATCCTGCTTTCGGACCAGGAGCGGCGCAATGTGTTGAAATCCGCGCGCGACGCGGCTGCACCCAACAAGGTTCTGATTGCAGGCACCGGAATCGAGTCGGCGATTGAGACTTTACGGCTCACCGAATACGCGGCCGAGTTGGGCTATGACATTGCCATGGTACGCACGCCGCATTACTACAAGAAGCAGATGCAGACGGCGAACATCCTGGCGTTTTACCGTACCGTGGCCGACCGCTCGCCGTTGCCCGTAATCATTTACAACTTTCCGCAGGCTACTGGCTACGACATTCCCGCCGAACTGGTGATTGAGCTGGCGGAGCATCCGAACCTGATCGGGATCAAGGAATCGAGCGGCGACGTGGAAAAGGTGCGGAAGATGGTGGAAGGGACGCGGCACATTCAGCGCGCCGTCACGGTGACCGAGACGTTTGAAGCAGTCACGCCGCGGATGCTCGCGGCTGCGACTGCGGGCTCGAGTGGAGAAGGCGGAGAACTCGTGCAGGTCGGAGTATTGGCGGGCGCGTCTTCGTCATCGTCGTTGACGAAGCCTTCTTCCGCGGCCGTCTCGATGGTGGGCAAAATGAAGACGCGGCAGAAGGAAGCGGGATTCCAAGTGTTAGTGGGGGCGGCGCACAGGCTGCATCCGTCGCTCGATGCCGGGGCGGTGGGCGCGATTCTGGCCTTCGCTTGTGTGGCGCCGACGTCGTGCTATGAGATTTACGCGGCGTGGAAGGAGGGTGACGCCGAACTGGCACGGCTGAAGCAGGAACGCATCGCTTTGGCAGCACAGCGGGTGGTGGGTGACCTGGGCATTCCGGGTGTGAAGTACGGCATGGATTTCAACGGCTATTTTGGCGGCCCGGCGAGGCTGCCGCTGCTGCCGCTTACGGGCGAGCTGAAGAGCGAGGTCGAGCGACTGCTGGCAGATGTAAGGAACTAAGAAACAAGTCTCAGAACTTGTGGTCGAAGGGCGGGTTCCCATACAATAGATTCGAACGAACGTTCGAATTGTGGAAGTCATGGCAAGCCCCTCAGCAGCGGCGCGAGTCTCAGCGCGGCGGCACCGCTCCGCAGCGCCAACGGCCACGCGCTTCGACCGGCGGCTGGCGCAAATTCTCAGCCACGCGACCGACGTCTTCTGCGAAAAGGGATACGAAGGCGCTTCGATGCGCGACCTTTCGCGCGCCAACGGAATGTCGCTGGCTGGGCTCTATTACTACTTCGAGTCCAAGGAACGGTTGCTCTTCCTGATCCAGAAACACACGTTCACCACCGTCGTGCAGCGGCTAAAATCGCGCCTGGAGGGCGTGAGCGATCCGGAGCAGCAAATCCGCATCTTCATTCTCAATCATCTGGACTATTTTCTGGCCAATCCGGCGAGCATGAAGGTGCTGTCGCACGAGGCGGAAGCGCTGAAAAATGGATTCGCCTCGGAAGTGGCGGCCATCAAGCGCGAATACTATCGAATCTGCGTGGGGCTGCTGGACGAACTGAAACACGCGCGCGGACTGCAGTTCTCCACGCGCATCGCGGTACTGAGTCTGTTCGGCATGATGAACTGGATCTATACCTGGCACAACTCGCGGATCGATGCCGACGCCGAACAACTGGCAAGTGAGATGAGCGACATTTTTCTGCGCGGTGTGATGAACGGTGCTAAGGTGCGCAAGGATGTGCGCTGATGCTGGGTTCGTAATGGGTGCCAGGGGAAGCAGATTCCTCGCTTCGCTCGGAATGACAAAGGGATTTTGGGTATGGCAGAGAGATGATAGACATGCCAAGTAAACTGAGATCTACAAGAAGATAAGGAGTTACAGATATGGCTACTACAACGCAGCCGGCTACCGGCGAAACGACCAAACAGCTTGTCAACTACCGCAACGACGGCGGCGTAGCTGTCATCGAAATGTGCGATCCGCCGGCCAACACCTATACATACGAGATGAACCGGCAACTCGATGAGGCGATCCTGCGGGCGCGCATGGAGAACGACATCTACGTCATTTTGCTGACCGGAGCGGGTGACAAGTTTTTTTCCGCCGGCGCCAATATCAAGATGCTATCCAGCGTCGATCCAACCTTTAAGTATTACTTCTGCCTGCACGCCAACGAAATGCTGTTGCGGCTGGAGCACACGCCCAAACTGGTAATTGCAGCAATCAACGGCCACTGCGTGGGCGGAGGACTGGAGATTGCGATGGCTGCCGACATTCGCATCGCGCGCAAAGATGCGGGCAAGATCGGGTTGCCAGAAGTGAATCTGGGAGTGCTTCCCGGCACCGGCGGCACGCAGCGGTTGTCGCGCCTGGTGGGCAAAAGCAAGGCGATCGAGCTGATGGTTACAGGCAATACCTTCTCGTTTGAAGAGGCGCAGGAAATTGGCATCATCAACGACATCTACGAACGCGATGGCTTCATGGAGAACATGATGGAGTACGCCAAGCAGTTCTGTCCGCCGAACAAGGCTGCCAAGGCCGTAGGACGGATCAAGCGCGCGGTGCAGACCGGATGGGAAATTCCTATGGAGTCGGCGCTGGCGGTCGAGCGCGAGAATCAGCAGATCCTGTTCCAGAGTGATGATGCCAAGGAAGGGTTAGCTGCTTACGTGGAGAAGCGGCCCGCAGTTTTCAAAGCAAAGTAGTCGAACCCTGTTATCAGATCGAGGTTGCTATGCCAGGCAAAGTAGCGAAGATCGGAACCTTCAGTGATTGGGAAGGCATGTTTAATGATTGGCGCAAGGACATTGGCGTCAACACGGCGGATATCGAGGCCTTCCATTTTGACACGCTCTATGGCGCGATCGATACCGAAGAAATCGAATTCGGGTCGTACAAGGGGCGGCGTAAGTGGGAGAACCTGCGCCAGATGCCGACGCAGCAAATGCGAGACGCGCTAATGAACATGATCGTCTATCAGGGTGATACTGAGTTCGCTAGCGTCGAGCAGCAGCGCAATCTTCTGGAAAATGCTCCGACCGACTGGGATCGCCGGGCCATCACCCGCGTCATGATTGAGGAGATGCGCCACGGCTGGCAGATGTGCGCCTTGCTGGTGGATCATTTCGGATACTCAGGGAAGGTCGAAGCCCAGAAAATGCTGGAGCGCCGCGCCTTCGAGAACAAGCGGCTGCTGGGCGCTTTCAACGTCGATGTCGACAATTGGATGGACTTCTTCACCTACACCGACTTCGTCGATCGCGACGGAAAGTTTCAGTTGCAGATGCTGAAGTACTCGGCCTTCGCGCCACTGGGACGGTCGATGTCGTACATGCTACGCGAAGAGGCGTTCCACATGGGCACGGGCAACGACGGCCTGCGGCGGATTGTGGAAGCGGGTGTGATTCCGGGCTGGCTGATCCAGAAATATCTCAACAAGTGGATTTCAAGTTCTTACGATCTGTTTGGCACCGACCATTCTTCGTCGGCCCACTGGGCCTACGTGTGGGGCGTCAAGGGACGATATGACGAGCCCAAGAACGAGCACGCGCCTAACCTGGACGA
This sequence comes from uncultured Acidobacteriaceae bacterium, assembly GCA_963786075.1. Lineage (GTDB taxonomy): Bacteria > Acidobacteriota > Terriglobia > Terriglobales > Acidobacteriaceae > Sulfotelmatobacter. The sequence continues at coordinate 128,688 of CAWAYA010000025.1, forward strand.
TTTGAACGATTACAACCGCAACCTGTATCGCGACGAAGTGGCGGGCCTGATTGAGCGCTTCAATCTCGCGTTGGAGCCGGGCCAGCCGAAGTTGTATGCGCCGCACATAAAATTTAATCGTGAGATCGGCCGCTGGGCGGGACAGAAGTTCCACGCGCAGACGGGCGAACCGCTTGACGATCGCGCTTACGCAGAACATCTGAAAGACTACATGCCGTCTGCGGAGGACAAGAAGCTGCTGCTCGAGATCATTGGCACGGAGAAGAAGTGGATTGCGGAGAAAACCGGGGCGCGGGATCCGCTGGCCAGCATCGGCGAGGTCAGAAAGTCAGCCATCAATCTGTAATTGGAAACTGAGACAGCGAAGAACGAACGCGATCGATGACCGCTACAACTGTTACGACGACATTTGGACGGATTTCGTATGACCTGCGCCCGCCGGTGGCGCGACTTGCGTTGAACCACGCGCCGCTCAATGTCATCGATATTCCGATGATGGAGGATTTGGCGCAAGCGCTGGCTGAGATTGAAGCGCGACCCGATGTCTCAGTGGTCGTGCTGAGCGGCGAGGGCAAATCTTTTTCAGCCGGCGTCGATGTGGCAGCGCACACTCCTGACAAAGTCGAGGGTATGCTGCTCAAGTTTCACGGCGTGATTCGGGGCCTGGTTGCGAGCAGGAAGGTGACTATCGCCGCCGTGCGCGGGCATTGCCTGGGTGGTGGTGCGGAATTGGCGATGGTTTGCGATGTTGTATGCACAGCCGCGTCAGCGCAATGGGGATTTCCAGAGATCAAGCTGGGCTGTTATCCACCGGTGGCGTGCACCGCGCTGGCAGCGCTGGTCGGGCAGAAGCGGGCAGCGGAATTGATTCTGACCGGACGGTCGATTAGCGGTGCCGAGGCGGCGGGGATAGGTCTGGCGAATCGTGCCGTCCCTGACGAGGAGTTGGAGTCCACGGTCGACCGGACCGTACAGGAACTGATCAAGCTGAGTCCTGCGGCGTTGGCTGTGACCAAAAAAGCGATCTACGCTTGGGACTCGATGCATTTCGACAAAGGCCTGGCACGGGCTGAGAAGATTTATCTCGAGGAGTTGATGAAGACGGCGGACGCGCAGGAAGGCATACGCGCTTTTACGGAGAAGCGTGCGCCAAAGTGGACGGGGAAGTAGAGTCAGCGACGAGATCATGGATTATGAGATCACTCCCGAAGAAGTGAAAATGAAGCTCGATCAGGGTGAGGAGTTCACCCTGCTCGACGTGCGCGAGCCCTAGGAGTTCGAAACCGTGCACATGGCTGGGGCGAAGCTAGTGCCGATGGGAGATGTCCCCTCCCGCGCACATCAGGAACTGGATCCGGAGGATCACATCGTGGTGGTTTGCCATCACGGTGTGCGCTCGATGAACGTGACTGCGTGGCTGCGGCAGCAGGGATTCGAGAAGGCGCAGTCCATGCGAGGCGGCATCGATGCCTGGTCGCGGCGTGTGGACGGCACTGTACCGGTTTACTGAAGCGACGATTTCTGCTGCGATCGACCGAGGGCACAAGACTGAAACCGATCGAATGATCACAGATTGCCACATTCACATCTCGCCGCTGGAAATGTTTAAACCCCAGGCGCTGGAACTCATGAAAAAGAAGCGGCCGAACTTCGAGCAGATTGCCGAGTTCTGCCGTTCGCCCAAGGCATTCCTGAAATATCTCGACGTCTGCGGCATCGACCGCGCGGTGCTGATTAACTATGTTGCGCCGGAGGTAATCGGCTTCACCAACGGCGTAAATCAATTTATTGCGGACTACGTGAAGGAAGATCCCAAACGGTTGCTCTCATGCGGCAGCCTGCATCCGCGGCATACTACGAACGTTTTGGCCGATATGGAGCAGATTCTGCGGTTGGGAATTCGCATGATCAAGATTCATCCTCCTCACCAGCTTCTGTTCCCCAACGATTACTTAAACGGCGTTAAGGAACTGGAAATTATTTACCGCGCTGCCGAAGCCAACGGTGTCCCCGTCATGTTTCATACGGGAACGTCGATCTTTCCGGGCGCGCGCAATAAATATGGCGATCCAATTTATGTGGATGACGTAGCCGTCGATTTTCCCAGGCTGAAGATCCTGCTGGCACACGGCGGCCGCCCCCTGTGGATGCAGACCGCATTTTTTCTCATCCGCCGGCATCCCAACGTTTATCTCGACATCAGCGGCATCCCGCCCAAGACTTTGCTCCAGTACTTCCCACGCCTCGATGAAATCGCTCACAAGACTCTATTCGGCACAGATTGGCCGGGTCCCGGGGTGCCAGATATTAAGAAGAATCTTGATCAATTCCGCGCTCTGGAGTTGACCGAAGATCTACAGTCACAAATCCTAAGCAAGACGGCGCTGGGTATTTGGCCCGCTTGAGTTCAGCGAAATCTTTAAACCAAGCTTTGACGCCATTCGTTTGACAATGCCGTTCACCAAAATCACGCCAGCGTGTGGAATCGGAACCCTCCTTTGGGGTATAAAAGAAAGTTGCACGCCCCGCGCACCCCTGGCGCGGTTCCGCAACGGTAACCAATCCAACTGAGCGAGAGAATATGTCCAGCGTGACCAGCGCCCCTGCTCCGAAAGGCTTGGAAGGCATCGTTGCCACCGATTCCCGCATTTGTTACATCGATGGTGACCGTGGTGTTCTAGCCTATCGCGGCATTGATATTCATGAACTGGCCGAGCACTCCACGTTTGAAGAAACCTGCTACTTGCTTTGGTTCGGAAAATTGCCGAATCGCAGTGAGCTAAAGGGTCTGCAGGAGCGTCTTGCGCAAGAACGGCACTTGGACCCGGCGATCATCCAGTTTCTGCGCAGCGCACCGAAGTCTGCTCTACCCATGGACGTGCTGCGCACCGCGGTCTCTGCGCTGGCTTTCTACGATGCCGATGAAAAGAAAAACGATCACGATGCCAATGTCCGCAAAGCCATCCGGCTGACTTCGCAGATTGCGATGATCGTCGCTGCCTATGACCGGATTCGCAAGGGCAAGCCTTACGTCGAAGCCGACCGCTCGCTGTCGCACGCTGCCAATTTCCTGTGGCAGTTGAATGGAACCAAGCCTTCTGCCACGGCAGAGCGGGCGCTTGATATCGCTTTAATCCTGCATGCCGACCACGAACTCAATGCTTCTACGTTTGCAGCTCGGATCACGGCTGCGACCTTGTCCGACATGCACTCGGCGGTCACATCGGCGATTGGCACGCTAAAGGGCCCGCTGCATGGCGGAGCCAATGAAGCGGTCTTTCGCATCCTCGAATCGATCGACAGCAAGAAAACTGACCCGGTCGATTATGTGCGCAAGATGCTGACCGAAAAGAAGAAGGTTCCTGGCTTCGGCCATCGCGTGTACCACACTGAAGATCCGCGAGCTACACATTTGCGTGCGATGTCGCGCGATCTTGGCCGTTCCAGCGGGCAGCCCCAGTGGTATGAGATGTCCGAAAAAATCGAGAAGTTCGTGAAGGCGGAGAAGAAACTGAACGCCAACGTAGATTTCTATTCTGCCTCTACCTATCATGTGTTGGGGATCGATGAAGATATGTTTACTCCGGTATTCGCCGTTTCCCGCATCAGCGGCTGGGCAGCCCACGTCATCGAGCAACTCGACGACAATCGCCTGATTCGTCCGCGTGCCGAGTATCTTGGTCCGGACTATCCCAACCATTACGTAGCGATGGAAAAGCGGTAGCAAGTGCTCAAAGTGCCCAACCGCGCACTCCTCAGCTAGAATGGAACAGTGAGCGCGATGCCCCGGATTTACCTCGACAATAACGCCAGCACGCCGGTTCTGCCGGAGGTGTTCGAAGCCATGCGCCCGTATTTTGGCGAGCACTTCGGCAATGCGTCGTCGATCCACCACCATGGTCAGGAGACGCGGAGTGCAGTTGAGCGGGCGCGGGATTCAGTGGCCGAGCTGCTTGGCTGCAGGGCATCGGAGGTTGTCTTCACCAGCGGTGGCACTGAAGGCGATAATCTGGCAATGGCCGGATTGACGGGTCCGGGCGACCACATTGTTACTTCCAGCATCGAGCACCATGCTGTGCTGCATGCCTGTAAGCATCTTGAGGATGTGGGCTGCGACCTGACGTATTTGCCTGTGGATGCCCGCGGGTTGATCGATCCCGATGATGTGCGGCGTGCTTTGCGGCCTAACACCAAGTTGATTTCGATCATGATGGCCAACAACGAAACTGGAGTTCTACAGCCGGTCGTTGAGATTGCAAAGATCGCCGCTGAAGCCGACGCCTATTTCCACACTGACGCGGTGCAGGCTGCGGGCAAGGTTCCGATTGACGTGAAGCAGGTCGGCTGTGACGCGCTCACGATTTCGGGGCACAAGATGCACGCGCCCCAGGGTGTGGGCGCGCTCTACCTGCGTAAAGGAACACACCTGCAGCCGCTGTTTTATGGCGGACGGCACGAACGCTCGCGGCGCGCCGGAACGGAGAATGTCCCGGGAATTGTTGCGCTGGGCAAAGCTGCGGAGTTGGCGATGCAAGGCTTCGAGCGCGGTGACGATAAGAAGACGTCAGCATTACGCGACCGCCTGCAGCAGGGAATTCTCGCTCAGGTGGAAGAGGCGGGAGTGAACGGCAACGGTGCCGCTCGCGTCCCGAACACGACGAACATTTATTTCAATCATATCGAGGGCGAGTCGTTCGTGATCGCGCTTGACCTCAAAGGTCTGGCGGTTTCGACCGGTGCTGCATGCTCATCGGGTGCGATCGAACCATCCCACGTGCTCATGGCAATGGGGTTGCAAGCCGATCGCGCGCGCGCCAGCATCCGCTTCAGTTTGGGCAAGCAGAACACGGCCGAAGATATCGATCTGGCGCTTGCGTTGGTGCCGGAAACCGTGGCGCGGTTGCGGGAGCTGTCGCCCGCATATCGAAGGCAAGTGGTTCACTCTTAGCATGACGAACCCGAAGATCATCGCTGTAGCCATGTCGGGCGGAGTCGATTCCTCGGCGGTCGCAGCCATGCTGTGCGCCGAGGGACACAACGTCATCGGGCTAACCATGCAGCTCTGGAACCAGCGTCGGCTGGCCGGACATGAAGGTATGCCCGAACAGGTAAGCGGACGTTGCTGCTCACTCGACGATGTTTACGACGCCCGCCGCGTGGCTGAGCACATCGGCATTCCCTATTACGTGGTGAATCACGAAGAGCGCTTCGAGCGCGATGTCGTGCGCCCTTTCGTCTCGGAGTATCTCTCGGGACGCACTCCGATCCCGTGCAGCCTGTGCAACAATCATTTGAAGTTCGATCAGCTACTCGTCGTCGCGCAGCAGATTGGCGCCGACTACGTTGCCACCGGCCACTACGCCCGCGTGGAGTACGACGATGCAAGCGGACGCTGGCTGCTCAAGCGTCCCGCCGATCGCAGCAAGGACCAGACTTACTTCCTTTTCGGACTCACGCAAGAGCAACTCAGGCGCACGCTCTTTCCGCTGGGCGGTATGACCAAGCCTGAAGTTCGCGAACTGGCGCGCAAGCAGGGCTTGGCTCTGGCCGAGAAGCCGGACTCACAGGAAATCTGTTTTGTCCCGGGCGGCGATTATAAGCGCTTCATCGACGCCTATCTCGCCGAGAGCGGCGAGGCCCTGCCTGACACTGCAGGCGAGCTGGTGACCGCGAGCGGGGAAGTGATCGGCGATCACAGCGGCATTCACAACTTCACTGTCGGCCAGCGCAAGGGATTGGGTGTAGCGACCGGATCGCCGCTCTATGTGATCCAGATTAACGGAGCCGATAAGCGGGTCATCGTTGGCAGCGATGCACAGCTCTATTCGCGGACGCTGCGCGCCCATCGTGTCAACCTCATCTCCGTTGACGACGTGCGCGAGCCGATGCGGGTGTCGGTAAAGATTCGGCACCGCCACGAGCCAGCTCCCGCCGTGCTCGAGAAAATCGGCGACAACGAAGTTCTCGTCACCTTCGATCATCCGCAACGAGCCATCACGCCAGGCCAGGCCGCAGTGTTCTACGATAACGAAGTCGTTGTCGGCGGCGGCTGGATCTCCTAGACACTCACGCGCCGGGGCCATAATTCTGCTACAGCAAGCCCCACCGCAATTCCCAGCGACACTTCCACAAAGCGATGCGTAGCCACGATCCACGGCGGGCGTTGGTGCGCGATTAAAAGAACGATGCTCAAAGTTATGGCTGTAAAGCGGTAAGCGCCGCGCAGCCGGAGAAGCGCACAGGACACTCCGCACAAGAAAATTGCAACCGCGTAAACCAGAGCGTTCACGGAAAAGAATGTGGCGATCAATGCTCCTAATGCCGCCCCCAAGGCAGTCCCTGCAAACCGCTGCCATGAAACGGTTCTCGGATCGACGGTCGATTGAATAATGACGATTGCAGAGATCGGTGCCCAGTAATACTCCGGCAGTCTTAGCGTGCGGGCCAGCAGCATAGACACGACTGCCGCTACCGTGGTTCGCACAGCGTCCAGAAGCGTGTCTAACGTCAGTTTATAGGTATTCGCCATGATGAAAGCGATTGGGGGCCCTCCCGATCTTAGGACAGACGCGACGTTTTGTGGAGCTTGGGCGGGGAGGGATCCTTCGAGGGTGAAACGTCGAGCGATGAATCGTTGCCGGCGTGCAGGGAATTAAGGAATGGCGTGCCAGCCTCTTTCAGTTTCTGCTCTAAGCGGGCAGTGCAATCGCAGTCGCCGCACGCCCATGGTTCGCTGCCGTTTTCGTCGCGGCACTTGCGCCGGTCGTGTGCATCCTGCACTCGCGCCAAGTCGAAGTATTTTTCCCAATAGGGCCGCTCTTCTTGTAAAGGCGTGGGACAGTAGCAGACTTCCACCCAGCGCACGGTCTGGTCGCCGCAAACCCGCGCTGCGCTCATGTTGCGCAGATATTCCCCTTCGGCGACCGAGCCTTGCCCGAGGGTTTCGTTTTCAATGGCCCGTAGCAGATCGCCTTCCCGGCAGGGTTTAACGCGGGCTCGAACCAGATATCGCATAAGAAGAATTTTGATTTATTGATCGCTGACTTAAATGAACAGTTCCGGATGGTCAGGCGTATCGAAATCAGCAATCAAGAATCTCAGATGAACATCTCGTCCTGCGGCACGGGCCGCCGACCTTCACGGCCGCTTCCGTTCTTGCGACCGCGGTTGCCGAGCAGGAACTCGATTCCCGCCGTGACGCCCTGAATCAGGCCGGCGAATTGCCGTACGGGCGAGACCACGGTGTTATGCACCATGTCGGAAGTCTCTTCTACGCGGTCAAGCGTGCGGCTAAGAAGTTCATCGGCGCGGATGATCTGCAGGCGCGCTCGATCCACAACGTCATTCACCGTCGCATCCACGCGTTCCACCTGCGAACGCACTGAGTGCGTTGTCTCAGTAAGATTGTCGGCAATCACCGTAAGCTGAGGGCGGAGTTCGGCCAGCATGGCCTGCGCGGTCTCGAGCGTAGGCAGAGCTTTGGTCTTAATTTCGACTGCCAACGCTTCCATGCGGGCGCTGCTCTTGCGCATGGCAAAATACAACGCCCCAAGAATGACCGCCTGCAGCAGGACGGCTATTCCCGTCAGAGCGACGAATACAGTAAGGTTTTCCATAAAGCGTTCTCCCGAGCCGGACTGCCGGGTGCAAGAGACTTACAGACCCTTCGGTGCTCCGGTCTCGGTCGTAGCTTCCTGATAAGCCTGCCTGCCGGCCTCATAGGCGGCGCGGAACTGCTCTTTTTGCTGATTCACGACGTCGCGTCCGCGGTCGACCCACTCCGAAGCTTGGCTGCGAGCGTCGCGGGCCCGGGTGCGCATGTATTCGCGCCCCTCTTCAGCTCGAGAGCGGAGCACGTCCCGCGTCTCGCTGCCCGACCGCGGGGCGTATAGAACTCCCACCAACGCGCCCAAACCCAGCCCGGCCAGGAACCATACGAAACTGTTGCTTTCGCGATCCGACATAGCAGATACCTCCCGGCTATAAGTGCCGATAATCGGATGGTAGCACTCGTATGCGGGAAATACAATTACAGCAAAACCCCACACCAAGCCTGCGAGGCACCTGACTGAAGACCTTCGGGAATTCCGTTTACTTCTGCGTAGGGGGACTAGCGGGCGTTGGCGCAGGCGTGGCTGGCTGCGTCTTGACCGGCGTGGATTTCACGCCCTGCAACACGGACTTCGGGCCACCTTGCTTAATGGCATTGATGGAGAGTGTGACTGAAGTCAGCATGAAAATAACCGCAGAAATGGTTGTCGCTTTAGAGAGCGCGGTGGCTGCGCCGCGCGGGCCGAAAGCAGCCTGACTGCCCTGTCCGCCGAAAGCGGCCGAAATGTCTCCGGCCTTGCCGCTCTGCAGCAGAACAACCACAATCAGAAACAGACAAACGATCACGTGGACGATGGTGACAAGAATGATCATGAAATCAAGAAATCCTACATGGTGCAAAATAAGTGCATTGTTGCGGAACGGGAAACCCACCGCAGAGAAGAGCCGCGCACCGAAGTCCCTATTCCTTACCAGTACTAGTTTGACATCCGCCCCTCCCATCGGTCAAGCGACCGGTGGACCAGTGCTCAATCAAAGCGATTTGTTATGCGCTTCCGGATTGTGTATCGCCCTCACTTGGAGGCGTGCACGGCCGGCTTGATGTCGCTGGCGGCTTTTTGAAGCGCATCGACCGGGCTTGAGTCCAAATAGTAAAGAGTCGGCTCATTCTCACGTTTGGCGACGAACCCGTCGCCCGATTTCGCAATCGAAACCCGTTCCACGCGCTTACCATCGTCAGAGGAGATCGTAAGTTCGATCGTGGGGTCGGCGAAACCGGAATCGACGAATTTGCTGGCCGACAGATCGCGCAGGTCCGAGATTAGTGCTTCGACGCTGCCCGCGTCCATCTTCTTTCCGTTCGACCACCAATCGGCGCCGCCTTTGGTCAGGAAATAAGCCTCGGAGCCGCTGTGTATTTCGATCTTTGTTGGATCGTTGTAGCCGAAGTCAAAAAGGTTCTTGTCGCGGAAATCGTCGAGCTTTTTGTCCAGAGCCTGGCCGAGGCTTGAATCAACCTTATAGATGCCATCCACCATGCTCGACTTCGCGTAGTATGTATCCTTGCTTTTCCGAACTTGAAGCTCCTGCGTGCCCGAAGGGTCGGTTACTTTTGCAGTTGCCACGGGTGTAGCGTGAGTGAAAGCCGATGCGGTTTCGTCAGTTTCCTTATCCGACCGGCTGAGATCCATACGGGCATCGGTCAGTTTTCCAACCAGTTCGCCCACCTGAACGCTATTGGCCCGCAGCGGTCTGGGCTTCAAAATCTGCCATTCGTCTTTATTGCGCCCAAACTCAATTTCCTGATTCTTTTCGATCAAGTCCAGGCGGCTGACCTTGTCTGCGCTAACCGTCAGCAACCTCTTGTCGCGCAGATCATTCAGACTTTTGTCGATGCTGGTTTTGTTGTAGCTGGCCATCGTAAAAACCCGTGGATCTCCCGCCAGCATCGCGTAAACTGCGCTTCCCGCGGGCGTGTCATCGCCGATCAAAAGCTGGTGGCTCTCGTTATCTTTTTCGGTGATGTCGATTTCGACGGCAGGGTGATCGAGACCAAACTGCTTCAGATCAGAAGCCCTGTCTCCAACCACGCGCTCTGAGGCCAGCGAAGACAATGAGGAAAGCGCGCCGGAAACAGCGCTTTGATCAGCCCTGAAAGGCTTCGGCTCGACGATCTGCCAAGAGCCGGAATTGCTCTTCTCCAGCACGACCGGCTCGGCATTCCTCGCCTTCACCTCAAATCTGGTAATCGACGCCTCGTCCAACTTGAGGATCGCAGGCGCAGTATCAGCCGATGCTTTTGCGATTTCGTCCGCCGGCTTTCGGTGTCCTGACCAGTACAAAGCACCAGCAAGCGCAAAGAACACAAACGTTGCAACGATCAAGCTACGAAGTTTCATGGCGCTTCTCGATACGAGCCTGCAATCGAGAAATCTTTACCTCCTCTTCCACCACACTCCGATGCCGGCAACGATAATGATCCCGGGCAGCAGGAATTGGCTGGTCGCACGCACCCAACTCAATTGTGCGCGAGTCATGGTAATTCGGCGATCTTCCTGGGGCTTCGGACGGATCGAAATCAAATCTTCATCAGATGAAAGCCAGTTAATAGTATTCAAGGCCAAGTCGCTGTTCCCGTTGAAATCGATGAAGCGGTTGGCAATCCAGGATGAGCTGCCGACGACCACAAAACGTCCTTGCGACTTTTCGTTCCCGGTGTTGTAGGTTCCGGCGGCCGCTAGGGTTAAGGGTCCTTTTTTGTTTTTGGGATCGTTCACGTCAACCGCTGGTGAACTCAGATTACTGGTCGCCAGGCTGCTGCCGGAGGAATCGAACAGCTTCTGCACGCTGGTTTTGTCCGTGCTCTTGATCTCGAGTGAGCGAGATAAAGGAAATCCGGTCGCCATCCCTTTCATATCCTCCACGATAGGCTGAGCGCCATAGTTTGTGACGAGGGCGACCTCAGGACCGGTTCCGGCCAGCTGGCCAATGGGGTTCATGTCGAGAATCAGATCCTTGTCCATGGTCACGCCCCAGCTTTGCAGCAAGCCGCTGAGTGCATCGTTTTCGGCGATTTCCTCGTGCCCCAGTTTCAGCGGCGGATCGAGCAGAAACAAGGCGCGGCCCCCGCCCTCGACGTACTTTTTGATCGCATCCACTTCCGGTTGCTGATAATTCTTTGTCGGACCAGCAACCACCAAAGCGGTGCAGTCGTTGGGGACATCTGCTTTCTGCAAAAGATCGATGCTCTTGCTCACGTAATCGTCTTTGGTCAAGTTAGTCTTAAATTGCGAAAGGCCCTCGCGCTGACTATCGTCGAGCTGATGCTCGCCGCTCCCGCTCACGAAACAGACCGTGCGAGTGTTGCTCTTCAGGTCGCGGACGAAGGCGCCAGTGATGCCCTCTTCCGTCATGCTTTTGGCTTCATCTTTCTTCAAGCCGACCTGGACGATCGCGGTACCAAACTCCGTGATCCCGGCCTCCCTTGCGGCTTGCGGGTTCTTGTCGGGGTCAACGTATTCCACGCGGACCTTCGGCGAGAGGTTCGCATACTCGTCCAACAGATCCTTGCCTTCGCGAAATCGCGTGGTCTGGTTGAAGTAGGTGATGGTTGCATTCTGCTTTAGACCCTTGACGATCTTGGCGGTCTGCGGGGAGAGGCTATACCGTTTGTTCGACGTCGCGTCGTACGATTTGTTGTACCGGTCCGCAAGAATGTTCGCAATTACGACGGCCGCAATCACAATAAGAATGTAACTGGTCGCGTAAACCGCGTACTTTGTTTGTCTCGCCCTTAACCACTGACTTGCCATCATGGTCTCCCGATTACGATGTGCTGACGAATGAGCCGATGATTACGACCTCCAGCGCAGAGATTCCATGGAACGCGCCGTAAAGAAGAGTCCCAGGAAAATCGTTGCCAGATAATAGACTGCGTCCTTGGAGTCGAGCACACCCCGGCCGAATGAATCGAAGTGCGAGGTGATCGACACGTAGGAGAGCACGTGCGCCCAGGTTGCGGTTTCGTACTCGCCGACCCAGCCAACCACCCATAGCAGCAATTCCACACCGAAGGTTGCGGCGCCGGCGATGATCTGATTCTTGGTGAGAGTAGAAATGAATGTCCCAATCGCCAGCAGCGCCCCCGCCTGCAGCAACAGACCGAGATAGCCCACCGCCAGCGGCTTCCAGTCAGGATTGCCGTACTTGAACAGAAACGCGAAGTTCAGCGCTGTAAACAGGAGCATGCAGGAATAGAGCACCAGCGCAGCCAGCCATTTCCCAACGATGATTTCCAGGTCGCGGACCGGAGAGGTCGCCAGCAATTCGATCGTGCCGGTGCGCTTCTCTTCCGCGAACAGCCGCATCGTGATCATGGGAATGAAAAACAGCCCGATCACGCCTGCGTTCGACAATAGGGGCCGGATGATCTGCTCATTCAGATCCATGGGAAACGTCTGCCCGCGCATCTGCATCTCCATGCCCTCGATCACGAAAATGCCCAGCGCATTCCAGAAAAAGAAACCAAAGATCACGCCAAACATGGTCAGCAAAATGTAGGCGACGGGAGAGACGAAGTAGCTATGCAACTCTTTTCGGCAAATGATCCATACATTTCTCATTGCTGTGGCTCCTTTGCCGCGACCTTCAGATCGTCGGCAGCCGATGGAGTTCCAGTGAGTTGAAGGAAGATCTCTTCCAGGCTCATGGCGGCGGGCCGAAGCTCATTGAGGTCCCAGCCGGATTCGACCACCATGCGTGCCAGGTCGCCCCGGACCAGTCGCCCCCTCTGGCTCTCTACTTCAAACTGAGCGCGACCGTCGACCCGCTCCTTGCACAGCACGCGGCTGACCCCGGGGACTCGCTCCAGTTTCTGTTGCACAATCGGCGCCTCCAGATTTCCGTTGCGTCCAGCAATTTCGACCACGACGGACTCAGCCCCGCGAGCCCGCGCTTGCAGATTCCGTACTGAATCGGTTGCCACCAGCTTCCCTTTGTTGATGATGATCACCTGTTCGCAAGTCTGCTCGACTTCGGGAAGAATGTGCGTGCTCAGGATTATCGTGTGCTCGCCGGCAAGGTCTTTAATCAGGTCTCGCGTCTCATTGATCTGTTTCGGGTCCAGTCCGGCTGTGGGCTCGTCGAGAATCAGCACCTCGGGATTGTGGATTATCGCCTGCGCCAGCCCCACCCTTTGCCGGTAGCCTTTCGACAACCTACCGAGGAGCTTGGTTTTGACGTCGGCTATAGCGCATCGGGCGCAAACATAATCGACCCGCTTCTGCAGGTCTGCGCCTCTCAGCCCCTTCAGTTTCCCAACAAATTTCAGATATTCGCTTGTTTCCATTTCCGGATAGATGGGCGGGGTCTCGGGCAGATAACCGATTCGCCTCTTGACCTCAAGCGGCTGTTCGAGAACATCGAACCCCGCGACTTTTGCCGTCCCCGCCGAAGGCGGCAAAAAGCAGGTGAGAACGCGCATAGTTGTGGTCTTGCCCGCTCCGTTGGGGCCAAGAAATCCGACGATTTGGCCCTTTGCCACCTCAAAGGAAATTTGATCAACGGCAATGGTGCGGGCGTACCTTTTAGTAAGGTCTTTGACTGTGATCATAGTTTTGTTGTCAACAGCGAGAACGCGCCACTGTTGGACCGAGCCACACTCGAACGGTGCGGGGCTAACGTCATATTAAAAAGTGAGACTGCAGCCTGTCAATTCGCTCACATACGGCGTAAGAATTTGTCACGGACGTGCAAGAACAGTTCCCCGAAAGACTCGGCCATCGTTTCGCTTAGCTTGTTCAACGTTCAGAGGGGACCGGTTGCACGTAATGTCTTGTGCTTCGCAAGCCAAAGCGTTTCGTTGACCTTGGGCAACAGCCACGGCCTTTTCATCGGCGGGACTTAATAGAGATTCGTCGCAGTAGCCACTGCCTGTCCTGCAAGCTAAAAGATTCCGTTGATAATTAACCGACGCGTAGTCGTGCGCCTCCGAGGGCGTCAACACCGACGTGTCGCAAAGATCCTCGCCTGTCTCGCAGGAGAGAACATTGCGCTCGCGCTCGAGCTGTTTCACTTCGACAACCTCCGACGGCGATAGGGAAGAATAGTCACAGGAATTCAGTCCTGTCTCGCAATTCAGCCGATTCTGCTCGGCCTGGACTCGCGCCGCCTCGCTGGCTTCGGCCGGTGTAAGCCGTGCTGGGTCACAGATCCCGATCGTCGTTTCGCACGCGAGCGCATTCCGCTGCTGTTCCACGGTGGCAACTTCCTTCGACTCAGCCGCGGTCATGGAAGAATGGTTGCATTCGCCATTGCCGGTTAAACATGCCCAGAGATTCTGATCATGCTGCAGATCGGCGAGTTGACTGGCTTGTGTCTGGGTAAGAAGTGAAGCATCACATGTTCCGAATCCGTCGATACAATCGCGGAGATTCTGAGCCCTGCTCGCAACAGCACCAGAGTTCTGGGCGAATCCACAACAGGCGAAAGCTGCGAACAGGAAGGAAACCACCCCAACACGCCGCATTACACTCCTCCGTTTCCGAAATCTGCGTCGGCCGGGACAGCCCGGCAAATTGTTTACTGCCCCAAGTTCCTTAGATTCAGGGCAAGCGGAGTTTTGTTGTATCGTGCAACGATATAAATATACTCTAGATGCATTCTCCACAACCAAATCCTGCTAGTGAAGACGATCACAATTGCATTCTCCACAATCAAATCCTGCTAGTGAAGACGATCACAATTGCATTCTCCACAATCAAATCCTGCTAGTGAAGACGATCACAATGATTTCGGTTCTGGAATTGCATTCGACAAGGTGAGCCGCGTCGAATCGCTTAAGAAACATTCGCCGGAAGCATGTTGCGATCTTTTACGAAACTGGGCAGGCAGCCAGTAACCTATTAAATCTAAAGGCTTTAAATTGGTGCGGAAGGGGGGATTTGAACTACTCCATCACGTTGATAACACGTAACTTATTGATTTTGCATTCGGCCTAAAGGCCCAAATGCCCCATAATCCCGCTTCCATTGTACGTTTATTGTACGGCGAACGCGCGCAGAAGAGAAAACCGTGCCGAAGCGCTTTCTCTCAATCCCGCCAGAAACAGTTTGACATCCGCCCCTCCTATCGGTCAAGGCCCACCGACTCTGCGCGGCATGTCGTTTCCGGTTTGTTGCCTCTGATTCGGGAACAGCACACACCACTATCGAACCCGAGCAAGTAGTTCCCGATATACGTTAGCCACAAGTTCGTCAGTCGTTGGAGTCTCCGCTACAACCGTCAAGAAGTCTTTCCAGAGAATCAGGCTAAGGCGTCGAGCGATCTCCGCGAGCAGTGAAGGACGCCTATGGGGAAGAGCCTCCACGAGCTTTAGGGGGGCCTCTCGGTATGTTGCAAGAAGTTGCGAGTAAGCTCGCCCCGCTCCGAATCTCGCACCAGCATCCAAAAGACGGAGAAGCGTCACCCCAGCTTCATCTATCAGACAATCAATATTACGGACAATCTGATTGCGCGAGGGATCGTATGTAGTGCGCAGGCTTACATCCGATCCAAGCTTTGCTTCGATAAACACTGTTAAGGTATCGCTGCGCAGCGAGATATCGATCTCCGACTCGCCTTCTACCGGCCCTGGTTTTTGGCTACGCGAAACCATTGCGGGGGTTGCAGAACCGCGCATTACTCTCTCGACTAGCTGCTTCGTATTCCGTGGCGCGGAGAACGCATCGCCAAAAAGACACAGTAGGCGTCGCCTGTCCATTCTCCGGGAGGATCAACATGGGATTCGACTCTTGCGCCAGATGAACGAGATGCCTCCACCAGGTTCGCGGAGCCAGCTTCTGTACGATCGCGAAAGCATTCCAAGTTACCCAATCCTCGCTGTTGGGCGAATGGAGCATTCGCCTCATATCTTCTTCCTTGCGCGCCTTGGGCAAGGACATTAAGCGCTCAGAGTCCAGCAAAACGTAGGGTTCGCCTCGTTGCCTGACCTCAGGCCATGACCGTTTGCGCACATCTTCCGAAAGAATATTCTTGCTCTTGGCAACCATAAATTTGGCATTCGTCTCAAGCGTCAACTGGTGCCAGGAGTGCAGATCGTTCGTTGGGATCGCTGGTGCATCAATCGCCTGGATTGTCCGCTTATACAAGCTGCCAGGTCGAACGTGAATTCACGAGCATAACGGATAGAGACACGATCCGGCTCGGAGTAATCACGAACACTCCACGATGCACCGCTAGTGCCTTTCTCAAACAACAGAACGAAGCTGGAGGGATTGATATCGGGGCACAAAATGAGCTTACGTTTCACGTGCCTAATTCTAGAGGGATCTTCCTGCTATTGCACGAGTTGTGGAATGTACCCTTATGAATAGATTGGCCTAGGGGTATGCGAGGAATCTGTATGCTCTTGAAGTTTAAAGCCGAGTCGCAACCCGACCTGATGTATGCCGTTGCCAAACTGCTTGGTGTGCGGCCCGCAAACACGGAAGTCGTCTAGATCCGGCCAAGAACGGTAAAAGCCAATGACCCTAATTTTTCCGAGCTATTCCTGCCAGGAATAGCTGTCCGCCGAACATTCATTGGACAGCGTGATTGAGTGGGGTTAGCTTTGCGCCAAAAGCAGCCGACTTTGAGCGTGCTGCTGGAGGTGCATATGCCACGTTGGTTCCAAGTCCATCTCATCCGCCGAATCCAGAACCTTCTTCGGTCGAAATGGGCGCGTCCAACCGCCGCTCTTCTCGCCCTTCTTCTTCTCATGCCTATGGCCGCGCTGGCACAGGGTTCACCGTTCGACACCGGCTTTAACGCCATCCAAAGTCTTTTCACCGGCACCATCGCGAAGGTTGCAAGTCTGGTTGCAATCGTGATCGGCGGCTACGGCTTCGCGCACGGCGAACCCGGCGCAAAAAAGGCGCTCGCCGGCGTTGCCGCCGGAACGGGCATTGCCGTTATGGCAGTGAATGTCTTGAGTTGGCTCTGGGGCGTATAGCGCCCTTCCCAGCTACCTTCAACCCGCAGCTTAGACGAGGGACTTATGCCAGACAAAGCACAGCAGAAGCATCGCACAAATCGAGTCTTCAAGAGCCTGCACAAGCCACTCACCTACTTGGGCGTGGAACGGACGCTCTTCTACTTCGTCTGTGTGGCGCCGTGGGGGCCTTCAATCTCTTCAATTCCATCCTCGCAGGTATCGCCGTCTTCATTGGCGGCTTTGCCTTCGGCCATTGGGTAACGAACAGCGATCCGGCATTCCTCCGCATCCTCGCAAAGTCCGAACGCTACAAGCTGCGCTATGACGCCGCGAAGCAGCAAGTTCCCCGCGTGGAGGTAGTGTGATGCTGCGTCTCGATAAAGTCATCAAGCCGTGGAAAGAGAGTGCGGCTCTCAACGACCACATCAACCTCTACGGCTTCTGGAATGAGACGGCCTTCCTTACCAAAAGCGGCGATCTAGGCATGGTTCTCAGTGTTCCCGGCGTGGACTACGAAAGTCTTGACCGCTCGGAACAGGAGTATGCGGTGAAGCGGTTGGAGGCGGCGCTGAAAGCCTTTGGCCCAGGCTTCCATGTTTACCAATACCTCTTCAAATCGAACCGCCCCGACATACCGTTCGCAACATATGATGACCCCATTGTCGAAGCGGCTATCGACCAGCGACGGAAGTTCTTTGAAGCGAAGCGGGACCATCTCTATCAGGTTGAAATCTTCTACTGCATCCTGCTCGAAGGCGCCCGGTCGAAGACCGGCGTCGGCACGGCGCTAGCTCGCCTGTTACGCGATCCAGAGGGCGCGATTGCCGAACTCAAATCGCAGTTCACCAACGACAGCATGAAGAAGTTGTTGCGGACGCATATCGAGCGCGATCTTCAACGGCTCGACCAGCACGTGCAGGCATTCGCTCGGCAGCTCGCAGATTTCATGCAAATCGAGGTCTTGAATCAGCAGGGGCAATTCACGTTTTTCCGCCGCTTGCTGAATTATGACGACTGGCGTGTTGCCGGCAGGCCGCAGTCCACGCAGTTTCTCGACTATCAGGTGGTCAACTCCGACATCGAAGCGGAACGCGATCATCTGCGCGTAGGCGATCACATCGTCCGTGTGCTGACGATGAAAGAGGCCATCACCGAGACGCGGCCCCTGGTACTGGACGCGCTGCTGAAGATCCCGGCCAACTTCTATGTGGTCACGGAGTGGACGCCGCTCCCCGCGGACAAGGCCCGCAAAGAAGTGAACAAGCGCCGCCGCCACTTCAATATGTCCAAGACAGGGTTTGTCTCCCAGATGGGCAACGATGCCACGAAGACGAACCCACGCGACGTGCTGGTGGACGAGTCCAAGCAGGCCGACATCGAAAATCTTGGCGATTGCCTGCGCGCCCTGGGTGACGGTCAATCGCTGGGCGATTTCTCGCTCACGATTGTGCTGTATGGCCGGTCACGAACGGAACTCGATCAGCTCGTGGCCGAGTTTACTGGCGTCTTCACCAACGCGGACGGCAATCTGTTTGCGGAAACCTACAACCAGCTGAACGCTTATTTCGCCACTGTGCCGGGCAACTATGCGCTGAACCTCCGCCAGCTGTATCTGCTGAACACGAATTACGCCGACCTGTCTTTTCTGTTTACGATCCTTCCCGGCGAAAAGACGAACGCGCATCTCGGCACGGAGTACCTGGCAGTCGTCGAAACCGACAACAGCACGCCCTACTTCCTCAACCTGCACACCCGCGACGTTGCCCATACCCTGATTCTCGGGATGACAGGCAGTGGCAAGTCCTATCTCTGCGTTTTTCTGCTGCAGAACGCGCAGAAGTACAAGCCGCTGACTTTCATCTTCGATATCGGCGGCAGCTTCCAGTCGCTTACGACGATATTCAAGGGCTCGTATCTCAATGTGGGTCAGGAAGCGCGGGACTTCACCATCAACCCCTTCTCGCTGCCTCAGACCAAAGAGAACCTGCAGTTTCTCTTCAGCTTCTTCCGCGTGCTCATTGAGGGTAACGAGCAACGTTACCGGCTCGACTTCAAGGAGGAACGCCGACTGTGGGATGCGATCGAGCGCATCTACGTACTGGAGCCGAACCAGCGCACGATCTCGAACTTTGGCAACATCATTGGCGAGTTGAAAGAACGCCTCCACCGCTGGACCCGCGGCGGACAGTACGGATTCCTCTTCGACAACGCCGAGGACACGCTTTCGTTCAAAAGCTTTCAGACGTTCAATTTCCACGGCTGGAACGATGCGCCGGAGGTCTTGGAACCACTGCTGTTTTATGTTTTGCACCGGGCATCGAATGAGATCACTGACCCCAAGAACCTCGGCACCTCCAAGTTCTTCCTGCTCGACGAGGCGTGGCTCTTCATCAAGAACGAGACCATTCGCAATTATGTGGTGCAGGCGCAGAAGACCTGGCGCAAGCACAAAGCGGCGATGATCCTGGCGACGCAATCCATCAAAGAACTTGAGGAATCGGGGATGCTGGCGATAGTGGCCGAGAGTTGCCCGACAAAGATCTTCCTCGCCAACCCGGACATGAACCGGGAAGTTTACCGCGAAGCGTTTCATCTGAACGACACCGAACTGGACCTTATCGACGGCCTTGTTCCGCCGGGCCAAATGCTGATTCGCAAGGCGCAGACCTCCAAGAAAGTGCATTTGAACGTCGATTCGGTCTCGCACTGGATGGCGACCAACAACGCCCGCGACAACCTCAAGAAGCAGGAATATTTCGACCGCCACGGTTTTGCGGATGGCCTTCGCCATCTCGCGGAAGAGTGGCCATTCCAGCCGCGCGCGCTGGCCGTATCAACTTCGAACAACAACCGCTAAGGAGAGCTCTATGCGGCATCTGAAATTCGTCGTCAATTGCGCTTTGGTTTTTTCTTCCATCGGTGCTTTCGCCCAAGACTCTGCGCGCACGGTGCAGTATCACTCGCAGGACATCGTTCCGATCCGCGCCAAGGTGAAATATACGACCCTTATCGAACTACCCACGACCGAGAAGATCATGGAAGCCGCCACGGGTGACAAGGAGTTCTGGATCGTGGATGTGGTTGGCAACTTTTGCTTTGTGCATCCGGCGAAACAAGGCATCAGCTCCAACTTGAATCTCATTACGGACAAGGGGAACATCTACAGTTTCACCCTCCAGGACATCTCTGCCACATCGACCACCCCTGATCTGAAAGTGATCGTCGAGCCCGCCGATCGTTCTGCGATTGTTGCCGCCAGCGGCCCTCCGCAGTTCGTGCCCGCCGCCCAACTCGAACAATCGCGGCAGCAGCTTGCCGCTCTGCAATCGCACGTTGAGCAGGCCGTGGATGAGTACAAAAGCGCCTATCCGACACGGCTCAAGTTCGACTATGCCTACAAGGCAAACGAAGCCCCCTTCGATATCCAGTCGATCTATCACGACGACAGGTTCACCTACATCAAGACGAATGCGCCTGAAAAGTTCAGTGTCTATGAGATGAAGGACGGCAAACCCAACCTCGTCACCTACGACCTCCGGGAAGGGACGTACATCATCCCGAAGATCATGGACAGCGGATATGTGGAGCTGGGCAAAAAGAGGATGGAATTCACGCGCAAGGGATCACCGTCATGACCGAGAACGTCTTCACTCCCCACACAGAGCCGCAGGCCGAGCCAACGTTGCGCCGCAACCTGGAACTGCCAAAAGGTGTCTTGCAGAAGAACCTCAAGACCTTCGTTTATCTGGGTGCGGCATTGCTCGTGATTGTGGCGGCGCTCTTCAGTTCGTCCGGCAAGAAGACGCCTGCGACAACAGGCCAGCGCGAAAGGGCAACCACCGCAACCAGCCTTGCAGGACAACACCGACAGCAACGTGCAGGAGTTGAAGAACCAGCTTCAGGCCGAACGTCAGAAAGAACAGCAGGCGACAATGGCCGCCGCTGCGATGGGAGATCCAGCGCTTGCGTCTGCGACGCCCCAGCAGCGGGCTGCAGCCGCGGCCTATGGACCGACCGGCGTTGCCGTGCCCTGTATTCCGGGCCAGCCCTGCCCGCAAGCGCAGCAGGGCAACATGCAGATGCAACTCACGCCTGTGCAACAGCAGGCACAGTTGATCGCTGCGAAAGAACGCGAACGCGCTGACAACTCCCGTTTCGCTTCCAATCTTGTGTACTCCCGCTCTGCCGATCCGCCGCAACAACAACAGCAAGGCCAGACGATGCCCGCCCAATATGGCCCTGCCGAACGGCAGACAAACAGCAGTCTCGTCTCCCCACCAGCCGAAGGAAAACAGGAGGACACGCCCGGAGGCTATAAACGCCCACTGGAGGCCAATATCGATTCAGCCGTCGGTCAGCCCTATCTCGTCTACGAGGGTTCGGTTCTCGACACTGTTCTCATGAATCGTCTGGATGGAGACGCCGTAGGGCCGGTCAAAGTCCTGGTCTCAAATCCGTTGTATTCGCACGATCATCAACACGTCATCATTCCCGAGGGAACGGTTGTTTTGGGCGAGGCAAAGAAGATTGGAGCGGCGGGCTTCGGCCAACAGCGGCGGATGGCCGTGGTTTTTCACCGCCTGATTATGCCGGACGGTTACTCCGTCGATCTCGACCAGTTCCAGGGCCTCGATCAGATCGGAGAGGAAGGGCTGAAAGATAAGGTCAACAACCACTACCTCCAAATCTTCGGCACCTCGATAGCTTTGGGTGTGATTGCTGGAGCAAGCCAGATCACGCAGGGTGGCGGCACCATTACCACGAGCGGTTCCCAGGCATTCACCAACGGGGCGGCGGGCAGTGTTTCGCAGTCTGCCACCACGATCCTTGATCGCTTCATACAGATACCGCCCACCATCACGATCCGGGAGGGCCACCGCGTGAAAGTGTATTTCACGCAGGACTTGCTTCTTCCTGCGTACTCGAACCACACTATTCCACAGACGTTTTGAGGAGGCTTTCCATGCGAATCGTTGCCCTCTCCCTCTTAGTTCTGTGGACTCTCACCCTTGCCGGCTGTCAGAGCAAAGCGGCAAAAGTGAAGCAGTTGCAGGATCAATACAACGCCGAATACCCGGCCTATGCCAAGGACTGCCTGGACGGAAGACAACTCCGGGGCCACAAGACTTCTGACAGGAGAGAAGCTGACCAAGGAACAGATGGCGGACCTCGAAGCCAAGAAGAAAGAACGCGACGCACGGTGCAAGCCACAGGCCGACCGTCTTGCGCAGCTCCAGAAAGAGATTCTCGCTGCACAGCAGTAAAGCCGTACCGCTGTAAAGCATCACGAAACCAACGGCGACGAAGGGACGAGACAAATGAAGAAACTAACCCTTACCGTGCTCGCCGTTGGGTTTGCGGCGGCGTTGCAACCGTTCGCGAATGCACAATTCGGTTCCGGCATCGTCTTCGATCCTACACAGTCGGGCCATGCCGTTACGCAAATCGAACACGAAGAACAATCCATCGCCAACGAAGTCCAGCAGATTGAGCAGGGCCAACAGATCTTCACGAACACCGTCAAGATCGCCACTACAGCGCTGCAAGCCTACAACGTCGCAAAGCAACAATACGAACTCACGCATCAGATGATTCTCGCTCCACGGATGCTCTATGCGCGATTTCTGTCTCCGACTTCTGACTTGCTGCTGCTGCAACAAATCTCGAATACCTATGGCAATTCGATGGGTTGGCTCAATTCGGCAAACACCGGGAAGGGGGCCGCATCCGCGTACCAGCAAGTTAGCGTTCCGAACACCAACAACATGATTCCCGGCTACGGCACCGCGAGTATGGCCGGGCAGCTGCAGATTGCCGCGCAGGGCGCCACTGTTGACATCACCGACTCGGTAATGACCAACAACCTGCAAGCCCTCGGGACCATCCGCGCCAACCAGACCGCAAGGCAAACGGACATTGCGAATCTGGAGGCCGCAACCCAAACCCAGGACCCGTCGCAGCAAACCATCATGGCCGAACTACAGCGCATCAACCAAGCCCTGCTCTTGCAACTGCGCACTCTGCAAGACGCAAACCAGATCAACGCCAATCTTGCCCTGCAGCAGATCGTTGCCCAAAAGCAGCAGCAGGACGCGATGAAATCGGCATTTCGTGACTCGGCAGGGTACGAGAGCTACTACAACGCCAACATAACGACAACCAGCGGCGGTGCAGCGAATCTCCTCACGCAAGCGTACTGACCAGACGCAAGCAAAAGAAACAGGAGGGCATGGAACATGGGTACAGGTCTCTTCGACTATATCGCTCAGGCGTGCCAGTCGCTTGCAGCCACGGCGGCCCCCTCCATTACAGCGATGGGGATTCACATCGTCATAGCACTCGCGACCATCATGTTGGTTTGGTTCGGCGTGCAGGAGGCGCTGGCATCGGCGCACGGTGGGCCAGGGTTCAGCATGGGGAGGTTCCTCAACCTCTTCATGCTGCTCACCTTCGCCTACGTGATGGTGAACTACTACGACAGTTCCATCCCCGGACTTGGCTTCTCCATCAAGGGCTTCATCGACGGAGGCACAATCAATCTTGTGAACCTGATTGGGGCAGATGGTTCCGCCACCATGCTGAACGAGATCCACACGGCATCCTCAAAGACAGGACCATCCATGCTGAATAGCCTGATGTCTCCGTACTACGCGATTGTGTACTTTGTCGTGCAGTTCCTGTTAGCCCTACTGGCCGCAATCATTTCCGCAATTCTGGCCTATGGCGCGATTGCGGCAACGATCATCGGATTACTCGGGCCGATCTTTATCCCATTTCTTGTCTTCGACAAGCTCGATTGGCTGTTCTGGGGTTGGCTTAAGGCGTATCTCGGATTCAGCTTTTACAAGGTCGTCGCCGCAGCCACGATGAATGTTCTGTCTCATGTTCTGACCAACTACTACATCCAACTTGGCCAGAGCGTGTCGGATCCTTCAACGATGGTTCAGACGCTGCCGCTTCTGGTCCTTCTTGTACTGGTCAACATCTACATTCTCTTCAAGATTCCGACCATGACGCACAGCTTATTCACTGGCGGTACTGGTGGGCACGGTGGGGGCCTGGGCATGGCGATGATGGCGATACGGGCCGCGATGTAAACGGCAAGAGAAAACGAGGTCACAGATGAGCACAGAAACAACGAATATGGAAACCAAAGCGACCCCGGAAATCACCCGAGCCGCAGAGCGTTACCTGGAGCAATACGGCGACCCGTTGGTGATGAATACCTACTTGAAGGTGACGATTCTTGTGCTCGCCGGCGTCTGTATCGCGCTGGCGGCACTCACCTTCAAGAGTCAGCAAGCGCTCGCCAACATGCACCCAATGATCGTGCGGATCAACGACGTAGGCCACGCCGAAGCGATCGACTATCGGAACTTTCAGTATCGCCCGCAGGAAGCGGAGAACAAGTATTACCTCACCCGCTGGGCGGAACTGTATTTCAGCCGCAATCGTTTCACGATCGAACGTGATCAAACGCAGTCGCTCTACTTCCTCAATAGCGACGTGCAACGCGCCGTGATCGACCAGGAACGCAAGGACAACAGCATTCAGAATTACGTCAAAGACAGCAGCTTGCCGTATATCGATGTGGAGATCAAGAACGTCATCCTTGACGACCTGCGACAGTCGCCGTATTCGGCGCGCATCGAGTTCGAGAAGGTGTACACCAACCCCGCGGATCATACCGAACTCAAGCGGGAGCGATGGACAGCCAGCGTCACCTATGTCTTTCGCGAGAATGTGAAGAACAATGAGCTTGCCGTGAACCCCCTCGGTCTGACCATCGTGCGCTTCCGGGCCGACCAGGCATTCAGCTAGGGATTCATCGACCTGCCCAGAGGCTTATTCATGTCCTTTCATGCTGCTAATCCGGCTGGCTTTTCCTACCTGTCCTCGTGTCCGGTGGAGTCAGGCGAACAAGAGCCTTTCGACGCGCAACTACGGTGGCGAATTGCGCCCTTCTTACGGCGGACATGCCGGCTCGAATCGCACTGCAATTGCGGTGAACTTCCGCAGCCAGTGTGCAGATGAGAACTTTGCTCTGGAGCGTGTCTGCCGTTATGTATCCCGTCTTTTGCTCGGTCACAGCTTCGGGGCCTTTCCGGCGCCCGGCGGCACTCGGTCTTCTGCTTCGCATTGCGCGCCCCTTCGGGGTCTCGGTTCCTCCCAAAACAAGTTTGAGAACCACGGCAAAGAACGCCTCTCAAACTTCTTTCGGGCCCCTCCCAGAAAGCAGACCTTCGGCACTTGGGAGCCGGGCCCACTCGCTAAGCTCCGCCCAGTGTGACCCGAGCAACAACGGGCGAATTCAACAAACGGAGACACTCTCATGTACCAGAACAAAGTAACCCTCATCGGCTTTCTCGGCAGCAACCCAGAAGTTCGCACCGCCAACAACGGCAGCTTCACGACACTCTCGCTGGCAACCAAGTCCTCCTACAAGAAGGACGACAAGTACATCTCGCACACCGAATGGCACCGTTGCGTTGTCTTCGGCAAGCTCTCGGAGTTCGCCAAGACGCTCACCAAGGGCGCACATATCCAGGTGGAAGGCGAACTGCGCAGCCGGGAGTACGAGAGCAAGAAGACGGACACGAAGCAGCGCGTCTGGGAAATTCGGGTCGCTTCGATCCTGAAGCTGGACCGCGCCGAAAAGGCCGCCCCGGAAGATCAGGATCACGATGAAGTGCCCCAGGAGGAAACGGCTGCATAAGCCCTTGCTCTTCACTCTCGGAAGCCCGGCTATCCGCTGGGCTTCCATCGCTGTGAGGTTCCCACTATGAGCTTCGAATTGATCCTTCCATTCCTTCGGCCCATTGAGGCGCTGCTGCTCGACGAAAACGTCAGCGAAATCATGGGCAATCCCGACGCCTCGTGGTGGTACGAACGCGACGGCATCATGTTCCAAGAGCAGAACATTTCGTTCGACGCCGGCAAGCTACAAACCGGCCTCGAAGTTATTGCTAATCAACTCGGTAAGAAGCTCGACGAGGACAACCCACTTCTGCACGCACAACTCCCGGACGGGAGTCGGTTGGCGGCAGTCATCCCGCCGGTCGTGCGCTGTACACCTGCGCTCATCATCAGGAAATTCACCAGCCGCCATTACACAGTTGATGATCTGATCGCTCGCGGCACGCTGACGCGGGCGCTTGCGGACTTCTTAGCCGAGCAGATTCGCAGCGGTAAGACGCTCCTTATCAGTGGCGGAACCGGTACCGGCAAGACCACGCTATTGCGGATACTGGCCGACTTTATTCCCGAACAGGATCGCCTCGTTGTCATCGAGGACACCTCCGAACTTCAGATCCAGAAGCCGAACATTCTGCCGACGGAATGCCAGACTGATACGTTCAAGGCCAAGATAACTTTCGACGACCTTCTAAAGTCCGCTCTCCGCTGGCGACCGGACCGCATCATTCTCGGGGAAGTCCGCGGAATCGAGGCACGAACGCTGCTCGATTCCTTCAACACGGGCCATGCGGGTTCAATGGCTACGATCCACGCCAACTCGGCGGAGAAAGCCCTTCACCGTTTCGCCAATCTCGTGATGCGCAGTCACGCGCAAAGCACGTTCGCCGATACCGAAGCCGAGATCGCAGAAGCTGTCGATTTTGTCGTCCATGTTGAACGTCAGCCAGGCCGCCGCGTTGTCCGCGAGGTGCTTGCGCTTCGCGGCTATGACCGCGACGCGAAACGCTTCCTTATTGAGCCCGTCTTCGAGGTACAACATGCCACAGCATCGGCACGGAGTGCGGCGCCTATTGCTGCTGACTTGCTAACCAATTCTGCACATAACGATTCCTTGATTCCACTACCTATAAAGGAGAACCCACATGCCACTGCTTGAGATCAACCAGAGCCGCCACATCTGTGCTTCTGTCCGACTCGATGAGGTCACCGCCACGCAGGTCGATCAGTATGCCGCCTTCATCCACGCATCCGCGGATGATGTTGTGGACAAGGCGCTCAACTATGTCTTCTCAAAGGACCGCGACTTCCAGGACTTCCTGAAGACGGCACACGCCAAGCAGGTTGCCCCCGACTTTGCGTGTGCGAAAAGGCCCGAGCAATGGTGCGACGGAGCAGCCTGCAAAGAAGCTTGCAGCCGGGGTCGAGTCCACGGCTTCTGTGCGCGCAGTGAAGGCATGATCGTCCATTCAATTTCGTGGTGGTGCAAGAACGGTGCTTCGCACCGGAAGAATTTTGACACTCCACCCCTGCGAGGGTCGCTGCCGAGCTACTTTTGTAGCTCGTTGGCTACCACTGAAAACAGCGACTTGCAGAAACACGGTAACTAATGAGCTACCGCAGGCAAGCCACGCGGTTGAGGTGCACCAATGCCGATTCTGACCAATGCTGAACCCATGACGACACGGAAGTTGAAAGGCCGCACGCGGCGCGCTGTGACTCTCAGTACCAACGATCAGCCACGAGAATTGGAGTCTGATCTCCGCGGCGTCTGAGGCCGACGGGCGCGCGCTAGGCGAATGGGTTCGCGAGGCATCTTGCAAGGCGGCTCACTCTTCATCCGCCGGCGATGGATGCGGATCATCTCAGGACCGAAATTGTCGGCCTGCGACTCCATTCTTGACCGAGTTCTTTGGCCGGTTCGCTTGCTGCTGGTGAACGTGTTGCGGCCTCTGGCCGCAGGCCAGAGACTCACGCCGGAGGCGTTGATGCGAAACTGCTGAAAACCAACAAGCACGAGCGGCACGCGAGGTCATTGCACAGTACGTCGCGGAAGACGAGGAAAAGCACCATGAATGAACAAAGTGGGGAAGAAAAGAGACCATCATCTGGCCGCCGCACAGCCCGATTTATACGTTCGGCGCGGTTTTCATGGCGTTCGTTCTTACCGGATTTTTCGTTTACTGTCGCTTCACGTTCGCTCTCTCTCCCCTCGACAATTTTACCTACCGCTTTACATCCGAGACCTCTATTGCGCCGAGCTTTCGCTCATCGGACAAGTACCGGATGCTCTGATGTGCGACGCGGAATTCGCACCGCGTCTGCCCGACGAACGAGGATGTGACGGACGGCACGACGCCGCAAGCCGGGCGGCAAGCCCATCCCGCTCGTGCTCTCGCGACTCCGCTCGCCAGCACGGCTATGATCTCTTTACCGTAGCGCTCCGGAGCAGAGCTATCCAAAACGCGCTCTTGAGAGCTACCTCAAGAGCGGTTTACGGCGGAGAAAGCATCGTTGATCTCTTCCAGTGGCCGCTTCTTTTCGGAGCAATCACTTGCTCAGGCAGCTTCCGTTTTCCATCCCCAAGGACATTCGCCGTCGCAAGCAGATGAGGTACGGACGGCGACTGAAGGGCCCCGAGATGATCACGCCGAGGGAGTTTAACAAAGGGTCGAAGGGATGGGCATAGGCATCAAAGCGGATCGAAATGCCGCAAGATGATTGCGCATACCGCAGCGGGCCGAGGATCAGCACATGTCGAGATCATCGGCGATACCGGCAGCGGCAAAACGACGATCATGCTGCAGATACTGCGGCAGATTCAGCATCGTGGCGATTCCGCCATCGTCTACGACCCAGCCTGGGAATTCGTCCAGCGCTTTTACGACCCGAAAGAGCGGCGATATTGATCCTCAATCCGTTGGATAGCCGGTGCCCCTATTGGGGACCGTCGGAGGAGCTTGGCCGGCGCTCTGAGGCTCGAAGGATCTGCTGCCTCTCTCTTCCAGCCGACCGCAGGACAAGAAGGGCGAATTTTTCATCGACAGCCCGCAGAAGATATTCGCTTTCCTGCTTCTCGACTGCCCACGCCCGAGCAGTTGGTGAAGTGGATGTCCGACCCGGAGGAGATCGACCGCAGGGTGAAAGGAACGGAGCTTGCTAGCTGATCGACCCAGGGCGCACCACCAGCGGCTGGCGTTCTCGGCTCGTTGGACTCGTCGCCGACAGCCTCCGTCTACTTGCCCAACAAGGGCCGAAGGCAATGGCGAATGGTCGGCCACGCGAGTGGGCCAAGACATCGGCAGGGATGGATCTTCATTACTTCACTGCCCGCCGAACGTGAGGCACTTCGTCCGCTGCAAAGTCTATGGATCGACCTGCTCGTCTTGCGTCTGCTAAACGAGCCGAAGCCCGATCAGCGTCCGGTCTGGTTCGTGATCGACGAGTTGGCGAGCTTGCAGAAGCTCCCCCAGTTCCACACCGCCATTACCGAAAATCGGAAGAGCAGCAACCCACTGATTCTGGGTTTCCAGGGCAAGGCCCAGTTGGAAGTACCTTTACGGCCACTTGGCCGAGGTCATGCTGTCGCAGCCGGCAACCAGCATTTGGCTCAAGACAAAGGAGCCGAATGCTGGCGAGTGGGTCAGCAAGTTCATCGGAAAAGTCGAGATCGAGCGGATACGGAGACCCACTTCGACGGCTCTCGCGGTGGCCGAAACTTCGCGCTGGACCGGCAGATTGAGCCACTGGTAATGGAGTCCGAAATCACCGGACTGCCGGACCTCCACGCCTATATGAAGTATCGAGAACTACGTCGCGCAGTTCTCATTCCCCTTGCTGGACATTCCCCGTCGAAGCCGAAGTTCATCGAGCGACTGGAAGACGACTACATCGTGCGCGAACCGCAGAAGGGTCAACCACAAGCTGCAAAGACCGAAGATCGTATAGAGTCCTCTCGCCCCGCCGAATCGAAGCCCACAGAGATAGGCGGAACAACCAAAATCCCGTGACGAAGCTCCCCGATAAGGAGCAAGCGGGCACCAGAGTGAACTCAGCTATGGTTCGAGGATTTAATCCATGCTGACGCATTTCCAAGCCACTTTCCGCTGGCCAGGCGCAGACCTACCACCAGAAGGAATTCACTGCAAAGGAGCAGAACTATTGGTCGCAACGCGGCGTCATCGCGGGCGAATGGCAAGGGCGACTGGCCGGAGCAGTTCGGCCTTGCCGGGACTGGTCTCTGCCGAGGACTTCGCGAAACTCAGCCAGGGCCAGCATCCACAGACCGGCGAGCAGCTTGTGCGGCAACGAGCGTCGTATGAATATCAGGATGCCGATGGCAAGACCATCAAGACGATGGAGCACCGAGCCGGCTGGGATGCGACCTTTTCCGCGCCCAAATCCGTCTCGCTCACCGCGCTGGTCGGCGGCGATGAGCGTGTCCGAGAAGCCCACCGGGAGAGCGTCCGCGTTGCCCTCGACCAGCTCGAACAGTACACGCAAGCCCGCATCGGCGGCAATCATCCGCCCGAGACCACAGGCAGGTTTATCGCCGCCAAGTTTGAGCACGATACCGCCCGCCCGGTCGATGGCTATGTCGCGCCACAACTGCATACCCACGCCGTCGTTTTCAACGTTACGGAGCGCGACAACGGCCAGCCTCGCGCCATCCAGCCGCAGAGCCTCTTCGCCTCGCAGCAATTCGCCACGGCCATCTATCAATCCGAGTTGACCTACCGACTGCGCCAACTCGGTTACGAAATTACGACAGGGCGGAGCGGCGCCCCGGAGATCAAGGGCTACACACAGGAATACCTCGACGCATCCAGTCCCCGCAGCCAGCAGATTCGTGAGTACCTCGAACGCACGGGCCGCTCGGGGAAGGAAGCTGCCGAGATCGCTGCGCACTCGACGCGTGACCGCAAGGAAATTCATTCGCCGGGCGAAGTGATGGCCGCGCACCGGAAGCTGGCGGCAGACTTTGGGCACCAAGCCGACGCTGTTGTACGCGCAGCCCGTGAACGGTCTCAACATCAGGAGAAGCCAGTCAACTCGTTGGACCGGGTTCGAGAATCTCTCACCTTTTCCCGCGACAAGAACTTCGAGCGCGAGGCGGTTGTGGATGAACGTGCTCTGATCCGCGACGGGCTCCGCCGTGGCATGGGCGAGATCACCCATGCCCAGGTCCGCGCCAATCTTGACGGCTCGCTTGGCTTCCGGGGAATTTCAAATCGTCGAGCGAACTCAGGGCGTTCCGGGCCGCCAGTTCACCACCGCCAAAACCATCGAAGCGGAACATGAAATTATCCGCAGAGTCCGTGAGGGACAAAACCATATCGAACCAGTTCTTCCGCGTCCGCAGGCCATCGCCGTTGCCGACCAGCACCCGCATCTCAACCGCGCACAAAAGAGCGTGGTCGAAGATGTGCTCAGTTCGCCGGACCGCATTCAAGGAATCCAAGGCTTCGCCGGCTCGGGCAAGACGACCACGCTCACAGTCATCCGCAGCGCCGCGGAAAGGCAGGGCTATCAGGTTGAGGGCTTCGCCCCGACCTCCCGCGCCGCGCGCCAACTGAATGAGGCAGGAATTGAATCGGGAACCCTGCAAGGCTTCCTCGCCCGTGCTGCAAATCCCGACCTACGAGAGCAAAAGCACTTCTACCTTGTCGATGAATCGAGCCTTGCCAGCACCAACCAGATGCGCGAGTTTCTTTCGCGGCTTGGTCCCAATGACCGCGTGCTTCTGATCGGCGATATCCGCCAGCATCAGGGCGTCGAAGCGGGCCGCCCCTTCGAGCAACTGCAGGAAGCCGGAATGCGCACAGCGAGACTGGATGAGATCGTTCGCCAGAAGGACCCGGCTCTGAAATCTGCCGTCGAACTGCTGGCGACAGGCCAAGTCTCCGCTGCGCTCGACGCACTCCAACAGCAGGGCCGTGTGAAGGAAATTCCCAACGCAGAAGAGCGAGTTCGCGCCATCGCCAAGAGCTACGTCGAATCGCCCCGAGAACACTCTCATCGTTTCACCGGACAATGCTTCCCGCCGCGAACTGAACGTCGCGGTTCGCCAGGAGTTGAAGGCCAACGGAAGCCTTGCCCCGGAAGATCATACTTTCCGTGTCCTGGTTCAGCGTCAGGACATGACCGGAGCCGAACGATCCTGGGCAAGCCACTATGAGATCAACGACGTAGTTCGCTACACACGCGGCAGCAAAGCCATCGGAATCGAAGCTGCCGCCTACGCATCGGTTGTCGCGATCAACCCATCCGCAAACCAACTCACGGTCGAGAAAGCGAACGGAGAGCTTGCGACCTACGATCCCCGCCGCCTTACAGGCGTCAGCGTCTACCAAGAGATCCAACGGGAGTTCTCCGTAGGTGAACGCATCCAGTTTACTGCCCCCGACAAATCGCTCGGCGTTGCAAATCGCGACATGGCCGCGATCGAGGCGATCCACCCCGATGGTCGCTTGTCCGTCCGCCTCGACAACAACCGCCAGATCGAATTCAACCCCAACGAGCATCGTCATCTCGACCACGGCTACGCCGTCACCAGTCACAGCTCCCAGGGCCTCACCGCCGAACGCGTCCTCGTTCACGCCGATACCAGCGTCCACCCAGACCTGCTCAACTCCCGCTTCGCCTACGTTTCCATCTCGCGCGCAAGCCACGACGCTAAGATCTACACCAATGACGCTGCCGATCTTGGCCAAAAGTTGAGTGGCGAGGTTTCCAAGAGTTCTGCTGTTGAGATTTCTCACTCGACAGCTAACGCGATGACAGATCTCAGCCTGGGGCAGGGTATTTGAGGTATGTCTGTGTGTGTTGCAAAACGTCATTAGATATTGAGAAGTAATGACGTATTGAGACATTTGCGATGGCAAAAACATCTCAGGTTCACGATGCTGTAAAGCTGATTTTCTCGCCCGATTCGACCGGCCCCTGCAGATCTCGGAGATTTCCGACCAAGATACGGTTTTCGCCATCACGAAAGAAAAAGTTGGCTCCATCACTGCCAGCGAATGTTCCAGCATACGTCTGTCCCGGGGTCGTTGTAGCAAGATAGATATCGTTCCAGTTGAATCCGTTCTTATCAAAATGGCTGATGACCTTTGACAACGGTTGGATACGCTCCGTGTCCGTGATCTCGTCCAGCAAACGCTCCATCATGGTCATATCCCCTTTGGCCGAAACAATGCTGGCCTGGATGAAGCGCTCTCTGCTCACTACCCCGAAATGTAGTTTGCGGCCCAGACTCTCGGCTAGCTGTCGCACAAACTGCCGTTGCGCTCGCCCATTTCCTTCCCTGAACGGATGGATGCGATTTATCTCAGACAGCAGGGCAGCGACTTTGCGCGCAAATTCTCTTCGTTGCAGCCCAGCGAAATAATGATCCTGGGCCAATTGACCAAATACCTTCTCCAATTCCTCTTCGATCAATTCTGGCAGTGTAAATCTGGTTAATTGGCTACCGTGAACGTAGTCAGCTTTCGCCAGCGGGACACTCCGGAATTGACCAGCCCAGTCGTAGACATCCCGAAACAGGTGCCAATGAATCTGCTTGAGATGTTCGGAATCGAAATTCCCCTTCAGGGGATTGAGCTGTAGCAGGACTGAGCGGATCGAGACCGAGTTAGATTCCGCCCTGTCAAGCGATTCCTGATCGCTAATACCAAACTTGTTCCGGAGAACCCCAGAAAGAGGGTCGAGGTAGGGATCGCTCATCGAGCGAGAATAGCATTCACCAACTGTTCTTCGGTCAGTTCACCTTGGACGAACTGTTCAAACAGGAGTTGCGCATCGGCAGTGGGAGCGAGACCTTCCAGACGGAGGTCGGCTATCGAGTTCTCGACGGCTTCACGCCGGAGAAGACCTTCCGAAACCGTGATGCCTTTGGGTGCCGCGGCAGTAGACATTTACTCACTGAGTATACCATATCGACCAGCCTAATTTGCAGGTTAATGTTACCTCTGGAATACAGCTAACTCATTTACTATGAAGTGTTTAGACTGCTGCAGCAAGTCTAGGTCAACACTACGCGAAGATCCTACTATCGCCCTGATTCGGCAGCTTATACAAGCGGTGGCCGTGGCTGAATGTTCTAAAGCGCAAAGTGCCGGCGAACTAGCGGTCCAGAACGTTCTGATGCTTCGCTGCGGCGTCTTGAGCGGCCTTTAAGAAGAACGCCCGATCCCGCATGATTGAGGATGCGTTGTGACCGTCGAGTTCGCTAAGAAGAATCGTTACGCCTTCCGTTTCCCAGGCAGCGCGGCGGTAACTAAATCTTGCGCCGAAACTATTTTGAAAATCATCAGCCCAGCTTTTGGTCGGCGCTCCGAACTTGGCGATGAAGTCCTGCAACACGTCGTCGTAACCACCCGCAAATGATTTCTCGTTGCCGGGTAAATTCCAGAAATCAAGATCCAGCTCAACCAGCTTGCCGTGGTCGAAGGAGGCCGATCCGGGCAGAGGCATATTGAGCAGCTTAGAACCAAGTTTCTCCGATCCGCCATTGATTGCGGAGGCCAGTCGCAGGCACTCCTCGATCTCGTTCGCCGCAATTTGAAGTTCGGTATCCGTCATTAGTTTAAGGCACCGCTTGCCATCGTCCGCTCGGGATTTGCATTGTTTAAGCTCAGCCGCCCTTGCCGTCAGCGCGGAGTCTACCAATTGATCGTGACAGTGCGTCAGGTTTCCTCCGGCTTTCTCTACAGCGAGGAATTGCAGCACGTTCTCTCCGATATGGTGACCTTTCATTTCAACTGCAGCGACAGGGGACGGGGACGCTGGCTTTGGCTGCGTCTGCGGAGTAGCCACACTCACGGCGATGAAGGCGAAGAGCGATGCAAGGAAAAGGCGCATGTCAAATCCTAAGATCAAACGCACCGCCAAGGCAACAGTTGGCTGCCACTTTAATAGAGTTCCGGCGTCATCTCGGACAGACTCTCAGGGTAGAAGACTCTGGACACGATTGTGTGCCCTCGCCTCGTGGCTTTCTCCGAAAATGGGGTGCAGTGCAAGGCCCCACAAATAACGAGCACGCTTCCTTCGTTTGCACTCCCCTCGATTCTATCCAACCAAAACTCCTCCCTAATTCCGTCCTCGACTGGGGCATAGCGGATCGCCGGGATGGGATCTCCCTCTGCATCGTACCCGCGAATCTGCATTCGGTTCGCCAGTTTGCCGTCAATGCCCGCTTTGATCCGATCTTCGATGGACATGTCGATCTGGACCCACGGGAGACCCATCGACTCTGAGACTTCCCGTGCAATCGTGACTGAGGAAATCCGATTCTCCTCCGCGATCATCGTAACTCGGTTACGCTCGACGAGTTCCACGATGAAGGCTCTTAGGCGTTGGTCATGCGCCTGGAGTCCGTGGTCTGTACCGAGGACGATCATCTCCATATCGGTTCGCCAACGAATGTCGTTCTCTCTTCCTTTCGTTAACGCCTTGCTGCCGGATTCGATTGCGATGACGGGATGATCTTAATCCGCGCCGACACAAAGCCCCTGTTACTCTTTATCGGTCAGCTCCTTCGGCGAAGGTGGAAAAATAGGCGGTGCTTGAATCCGGTTCGGCTGTTGTTCTTGCTCTCGTTTAATCTGCTCCCTGAGGCGTTCGGCTGCTTCTTGGGCTTTTCTTTGCACGTCGTCCATTGAATGTGCTCCTCCTTGAAGTTCTTCCTCAAGCTCGCTGAGTTCCTCGAAACTGGCTGGCCTTTTTTCGCTAAGCTCCGCCAAAACCTCTGCGAATGCCGGAAGCTTCATGTTGGTCTTGAGGGAGATCGTCGATCCGGTACTTATCGAGGCTTGTTGCTTCATTTCAAATGGTCCCAGATTCGGTTTTAGGGCCATTGGTCAAATTGCTTCGTTCAACCCTAGCTGGGTTGAACTGTTTGCAAAGCCTATAGAACTCACGGATGCCGTCTGATTCCTCGTCCGTGGGCAGGGCCCCCAGGATTGATTCCCACGACAGGATCGAGAGATCGATGCGCTTGAGCACTGGCTCGAATGTGCCCTTGAACCACGTATCCCTCAGACCTGGGTACTTGGCCACGCGCCCGTCAACCTTCCGACAGATACTTTCTTTGGTGACCAAGTTGCCGAAGACCCCGGCCTTGATCTGATTATCCGGAGCGATCACGTAGAAACCGAGGCGCTCGATTGTTGTGAGATCAACACCGTCGAGCATGTGCGCCATGCACGCGACGTTGCGTGCCGCCTGATCGTACTCAGGGGCATTCTTGGTTCCAGCAGACAAGGTACTCCCTAGTTTGGCCTCGGTAACCACGAACTGTTTTGGTTGAGGCAAGAATCTGGCCGCGCCACGTTCCCCCGGCGCTATTGAGAAATGACCTACGATGCCGTCTGCGTGAGTAAACGACTCAGCCCTCTCGTCACCACGGCACTGCGGCAGAAATCGGGAGGGCAGCAGCGCCTCGGAGTACCACCGCGCTTCTGGCAGAAACGATAGCTGATGGGAGAGGGTTCGATATCGGTCAAACCAATCCAGAACGAGTCGGAGCATCCAGCCTTCGTTATACAACTGGGTAGGCGGCAGCACCGACGCATCGGACTGACACCTGGCAAGGAGTTCTGCAACTCGCGTGGGCACGGCTATTTGGCCTCCCCTCCCTTTCCTTTCTCTAGGTCCGCGCAATTTGTAAATGGATATGTCCACGGAAGCGATTCCTGTCGCTCATGGTTTTCTCCTCAGATTCAAACTTTACCGATAGGAGCTAGGAACCCGCCAATAACCGAAGTCACTACCTGGCGGTATGTCTCGGAAACCGAAAGAGATCGCGCGATCATCGTCGAGGTTGACCTACCGGGAAAGCGGCAGACGTGTTGTAACGGTGCTGGGTGTGGTCCCACTCCCCCTGCTATCATCTGCGGCGAAGGGAGACTTTAGATGAGAACCCTTTTGACCCTTATGAACATACCAGTCCTGTCGTTGATAGTCGCTGCCCTAGCAGTCGTTTTCGGGCCGCTGATTTCGTGGCGCATCGCAAAACGCCAAATCGAGGCGTCTGCGGAGGTTGCAAATAAACAGGTCACTGCCCCGATGCGACAAAAGTGGATCAATGACCTTAGAGACCTTGTAGCTGAGCTTACGAGCAACACCTTTCATTACTTCAAGGCAGGTCATGACTTCAAGGGCTACGACAATTTCCAGCGCCTCACGTTCCTAGAAAGCAAGATTCAACTCATGCTCAATCCAAATGAAGAAGACCATCAGAAGCTCGAATGGATGATCCACGACATGTTGAGAGCCATTGAAGCCCTCCACCACGGGGACGAAAAAGCGAGGGAGACCTTCATAGCGACTCACCCAGAGGTCATCAAGCTTTCCCGGCAAGTGTTCAAGCGAGAATGGAACCGCGTTAAGGATAGGATTGAAGTTACCGGCAAGTGAATTTCGGCTTCAAATATTGCCCCGAGTCTCTCCCAGAAGAAAAGCAAGCGCGGGAAAGTAGGACAGGCGGGAGCATCTGGAAGTGCCGCTACCACTTCAAAATCAGAACCAACTCGGCGAAGCCTTAAGCTGGGGACTGCGCGCTTACAATATCATTGCCAAAACGAACCTGAGCGTGCTTCGGCAATACAAGTACGAGTGCAGCCCAACCGCTCCTTACGCGCGAGCGCGTTTCTTAAACCATTTCAGGAACGCGGGCAATTCGGATTGTGCTATGCAGTCTGCCACTGAGATTCGGTGAAGGAAACCGTAGCGCGCGTAGTAGATAGCTAGGTGCTTGATCCCGGCCTCCGCGCAACTGTCCACGCCGCCTATGCACGACAGCACGTAATACCCCGCGAGCTGATTGAAATACTCCCGATCAAACACAAGATGCTTAGTTGCCTTCACGTCGATCAGCGTGTCGTCGACGATGATGTCACCGTCCGCGCCACCAACCAGCTCAGACCCACGCCCGAAAGTTGGATTGAGGACGCACCGGCTCTTCGCTCGAAAGTGTTGCGCGGGCATGACGGATAGCATCGTCTGGAGATCCTTAATCAACGTACGCGGCGCGGGCGCGAACATCTTGGGACTAACTGAGCCGCATCGAAAAACCGTGTCGAGAGACGCGAGCCAAACCGCAGCCTCGATCATGCCGGGTGGCGGCAGCGTCCCCGAGGATCTCAGAAAAGCACCATGGCGCTTCTTGGCTTCATCGAGACGGTCCTTGGCCTTTTTCACCGTTGCGCGAGTACAGTACACCGAAACCGCCTCTAGCCCTTGCTCGGCGACCCACTCGCTCCCGGTTGTCTGGGGATTAAGCTTCTCGACGGCGAAGCGGAGCAGATAGTCGAACGCCGTGCCTGCAAGTCCGTAGCTTGTCGTTAACGGAGGAGCCAGGAGCGGCGACTTGACCCTGAATTCCGGCTTCGTGAAGTGGGCGAGAAACTTAGCTCGCACGTCGGCATTCTGTTCAAGGAAACTCGTGAGGCTCATGGTTATCAACCGCTTATCCGCCACGATACCAAGAGCACTAATTGCTATCAAAGAGTACAGTGGTAACGAAACGGGCGGACTAGGAGCCCGTTGCGTATGGCCGCGGGGAAACTTCGGGCTGCAACTTTCTGTGCGCGAAATCACAGGCGCAGCCATGCCTTGAAAGGTATACTCCCCTCGTCGAGTGCGTGAGCTTTCTCTCC
Organism: uncultured Acidobacteriaceae bacterium; assembly: GCA_963786075.1. Taxonomy (GTDB): domain Bacteria; phylum Acidobacteriota; class Terriglobia; order Terriglobales; family Acidobacteriaceae; genus Sulfotelmatobacter. The sequence goes on from CAWAYA010000025.1 coordinate 166,563, forward strand.
CCGTCGCGCTCTGTGCGGCAGGCCGCCTGTCGCAGCACCAACGTTCCGCGCCGGGCGGCTTCACTGTTAACCGAATGCCCAAACCCAAAAGGGCTGGATCGATGCAGGGTCTTGATCGGGCGACTTGGAAAATGCAAAGCGAAACGATCACCGAATGAAGTCAGAGCGAATATGTGCTACCTTGCTTATCCGAAATGCCTCTGCGTGTACAACTCAATGGGAATTCGCTAAACGCAGCCCTCCTATCCGAAACCCAGTGGCAGGCCCTGAAAGGATCACGATCGCTTCGGATGCCATGTTGTGACGCCCCCGCCTACGGACGCACGAGTCGGTTAGGGACTCGACACTTTGCTCACTCGCCAAGAAGCCATTGTGGAGCCGAAGGGGAATGTGCGGAGCACCTTGCGGCCAAAGCTGAGATAGTACGTGTGTGCCATGAGCTCGGATGGGATGCTCTTTCAGAGTACGTCGGAAATCAGTGGCGAGCAGATGTTTACGCGACGCGCGGACGCTATCGCCTTGCTTTTGAAATCCAATGGTCAAAGCAAACACTTCAGGCTACAAGGGAGCGTCACGCGGCCTATGGGACTGATATCAAATGCTGCTGGCTTTTTAAGCAAGTGCCATCGTTGAACCGATGGGAACCCGGTCCCATTGCCGAACGAAACCTACCGATCTTCCGTCTATCGCGCGCCGATTCCAGATTCGATGTCACGATAGGTGACAGGGCCATCACTTTACGGGAGTTCGTCAAGGCGCGCTTACATGGGCAAATTCACTTTTGCGATCAGAAGAGCTTTGTCGTGCGAGAGGTGCAGTTCGTAGTTTCCAAGGTCCAATGCTGGCGTCGGCGTTGCCGCGCCCCTTACGACGTGTTCTACACGCGAGAGATTATGCGATCTAATTGCGGAGCAGAACGCATGACGACAGATCCCGGCGAACAAGTGAGCTTAAACGATGATCCATACAGCGCCTGGCGTAACTGGCGCCTTGCAATGAGGATCTTCGCGGCTGAGGAAAAACAGCTACGATTTTCAATTAAGCGTCGATGGAGCGACACCGTCGGGAGGTCCTATTGGTCTTTTGGCTGTCCAGAATGCGACGCGATGTACGGAGATCACTATTTCTCGCACCTGATTGCTGAGGCGGAAAGTGATGGCTGCGCACCCTTTTGCTCCAAAGAGTTGCGTTGTTCACAACGATGGGCTGAACCACATTGGTGCTTTCCCGTAAAGGGTGGATTCTGCAGCTAAACGCTCCCGTCCATCCTTACCTGAATCCAGTCCGGCCGGACTCGCCCAGCATCGAACCTGACCAAGTTTACGAGGTTACTCACTCAGCATTCCGCTCACTTTGTCCTTGGGCAATCCGAGCTTCTGAGCAATTCCAGTAAGCGGCATACCCTTCTTCCTCAAAGCCCGAGCCTCCTCCGTGAGCCGTTCATCAAGCATGGGCTTGATCTCCAGCTGAAATATACTCTCGGCGCGACTGAGCACGTCATAGGCCGGCAAATCGCCGAGGTTGTCTCCTGCAATTTGTTCTAAGAGGTATTCGCGCTGATCATAGTTCTTGCATGTTCGGAAGCGAGGATCATTAGCAAGTTCACTAGCCCATTTTTGGACCGCCGCTTTGTCCACGGAATCATCAGCGTCATCCTGATCGGAAGGCTCTGATTCCTCTGTCAATTCCTCAAATGTCTTGAACCAGTCCGCCACCTGTTCATACCAATGAGCAACGCCATCAACAATGAACGCGATTTCAAATACAGCCGTCAATCCGATGAAAGCCCTAAACTTCTCAACATCCTTGGCCTCGACGTCCATTCCTGAGCTGTTTACAAACCCTGCCTCTATTGTCGCGAGGGCGTCAATAAACTGGGCTTCTTGAAATCGTTCCCAATTCAAATAGATGCTCTTCGCGCCCATCGATTTCGCCGCTCCAACGAACTTTTTCCAATCGCCCCCTAGCGCTTCATCCCAGCTAGCGCTGGCACCCTCGTGTCCCGACAATGATGCGAGAAACATAGGCATCTTCTCCGCGTCAAGAAAGAGTCGGATATCATCCACCTGCTTCAACAGTGGGTCGAGTTTGGATGCAGGCTGTGCCATTAAGCGACCTCACATTTCTGAATCGCGCGCCGAAAGGTCAATCTGCAGCCCTTAGCGCTTCCATGCAACCTCGAAGCTTGGCAATCTCCTCAGCGGCTTTTTCGCGAAGGCTCTTAATCCCTTTGAGAATCTTTCCGCTGTTCGTCTGAATCGTCGTGGTCCACGTTTCCATTTCTTCCAGAGTCTTTAAGTGCTTCTCAATAATGTTGACCGACGCCTCAATTCCCTTGAGATCTCCATCTGTCTTCTTGTCCAGGGACTTTTGGCGAAATACCAACGCCTTCGCGACGCTAATTGAGGCCGAAAGGTACACGTCTGTAGACGCGTCCACTGCATCCCAGATTACAAATATGTCTTTATCGATTCTTGTAAAGGGCGGCAATCCTTCTGGAGCTCGGCTCCTGGCAAACACAAACACTCCGACACTTGCTTCCCTGTTCTTTCGAGCTTCATCTATCTCGACACGAGCGTCTTCCAACGTATAACTCTTGTCCTCTTTGGCCTCAAGAACGATCTTCTCGCCTGCTGCCGCGGACTCTGGGTTAATTTCGATGACACCATCGCCTTTCTTGCACTTTGGAATCGTCCCAACCTTTTCCCCAACTGCGGTGAAGATATCCCCGGTTTTCTGAACCTCGTTCTGAATGAAACTACAGAAGTCTTTTTCGAACTCATTGCCGTGGGCGGTTGAGCGCTGTGCTTCTTGGCGCTTCGCAATCAGAGCACCCAGCTTCGTGCTGACATCCTCCTGAAACTGCGCATTCTTGGTACGCATGTCGTCCAGCACGTCGTTGAGCTGTTTCTTCATCCGAGCCAGAGCTGAGTGCTCGTTATCAAGAGTGAGATTTTCTTCAATGGAGTTCTTCGTAGCGGTAAGCGCAGAATTTAGCTTGTTGATCGCGGAGTGCTGATTCGCCTCAGAGAATTCGTCCGTAATCCGATTCTTGGCGTCCTCGACTTTCTTGACCAGCCGACTCAGTGCTGAGTTCTCATCGTCCAATGAGAACTCCCTGACCGCTTCTTTAATCTGCTTCTCAATATTTCCTCCGAGCTTCCCGTTCTTTTCTTCAAGTTGCTGCACGACGCGACTAAGCGCGCCATTCGGGTTGTCGAGCGAGAACTCAGTAAGAATGTTGATCTGCTCTTGTTCGAGCACTTCTTTTACCGACGCTTCAATTGATTTAGTGATACTCTCTGCGTCTTCAGGGTCTAGTCTCCGCATCAGAGGGCTCGTTTCTCCGATACGCTTCGCAAGAGTTCTCGCCAATTCGGAGTTCTCCGCGTCACCAATCTGATCGCGCAGAACTCTTTCGAGATCCCCGTCTTTCTTGACAAGGCGTTCAACCCGTTCGGTGAAATAGCCACTCTGCGGATCAAAATATTGCTTCAAGGTTGACGCTACCCTCGTGTCAATCTCACTCACGCGGGACTGCAACTCTTGTTTCATCTCTGACAGGAGGTGGTCACCCTCGCTTCGAAGCGTTTCGGCATCCAGTTGTCCCTGCGCCTGACGCAGAGCGAGAATTCCGATCCGCAAAGCCGACAGCGCGAATGCGATACGAGCACTCCCATCCGAATATTTCTTCAGTTCCGCCACGACTTCTCGGTCCTCGATCAGGAGCTCAAGTGCAATCGCGTTTTCGGTGCTTGCGACGACCGCATTTATTGATAAGGGCGACTTCGCACCCGTGCTGTTCGAAGAAACGAGATCCGGCGAATCTGCCATTGCCGTTACCTCCTGCGAGCATTCTAAGTGCGTCGCTGCTCCTCGCAATGGTTACTTCCGTCACGTAACAATGTCCCCCACTCACCACTTCAGGTAGCTTCGCATCTTTTCTGCCACTTCGCCCTCCGCCGGGTGGACGCCGCTTGGCCGCGGCTCCGACGGGCGTTTCGGACTGCGCCGGTTTCGCGCCAAACTAACCGCAACCCCGTTTGGCACTCACCGCGCTTTCACTCACGCCCTGCCACCCTCCTCCGGCCTCCGTTCTGTCCCTTTCACCGTTCCCGGCTTGTTTCTTCCCGCTGCCGCTCAAGTGAAGAAAGAAACAAGCCGGAAACGGCAGAAAGGGAAAAAACATGAAATTAGAAGAAGTCAACACACGCACCAAAGAGGCCGTGGATTTCCTCGTCGCAGCATTGGAGTCCGGTCACAGTGAAGTCCTCACTGCCTACCTCGGAGCAATGGCGAAGTTTCACACCTACAGCTTCGGCAACATCATGCTCATCGCACGGCAGAAGCCCGATGCTACTAACGTTGCCGGACTTCGGACATGGAACTCGCTTGGCCGCTTCGTTAAACGGGGAGAAAAAGGAATTTTCATTCTCGCTCCGATGGTCGGAAGACGAAGCACGAAGGATGTAGCGACCGACGAGCCGAGTGAAGACGCAACAACGGAGGGTCAGCGGACGCTGTACGGATTCCGGGCCGTCTATGTTTTCGACAGATTATCTCGTGATTTGTGGCCGAGCCTTTGCGCGCTCGATGTATGCCGCGAGTGCCACTCTAGGAAGTCTCCTCGATAGCAGCAAGCACATCATCGCTCAATTCCTCCGCACTGTGCAATGCTCCCTGATGCAGGGGTTCCAGCTATCGGCTTTCCAGTTGGTATTTCCGCTGGCCTCATGCACCGACGCCGCATCAGTTCTTCAATCTCATCAATGACTTAGAAGAAGAAATATATATCGCCGCCCTGCGTCTTTTCTTGGCATTGCCGCGTATGTATCGGTAGCATGAACGCGACTGCCTGCTATTTCGTGAGTGCGATGGCCAACGAAAACACTGAGATCGCTCGTGGCCTTCGACGTCGCGATCCTGACCTCCTCGACCACCTCATCGAGAAGTACCAACACCGCCTTCTGCGCTATCTCCTATACCTGACCGGGCGCCGCGAGATGGCCGAGGACTTCTTCCAGGAAACTTGGATTCGCGTGCTGGAACGCGGCAGCCAGTACGACGGCCGCCATGAATTCAGCACCTGGCTTTTCACCATCGCCCGCAATCTGGTCATCGACGACCTCCGCCGCAAGCGGCCAGCCAGCCTCGACAGCCTGGCGGATGAAGACGCTGCCGCCCCGTTCGACCTTCCCGCCACCGGGCAGCCTTCTGCGTTTGATGCGACGGTTCAACGCGAGCAGAACGAACAGATTTCTGGAGGTATGCAGCACATCTCAGCCGAATACCGCGAAAGTCTGTTGCTTCGTTTTCAGGAAGGGATGTCCCTGGAAGAAATTGCTACCGTAACCGGCGCTCCTTTCGGCACGGTGAAATCGCGCATCTATCGCGGCCTGACCGCTCTGGAACCGTGGGTGAAAGGAGCCCGCTTGTGAACTCTGATTTTATAAACAATGATGCTATGAATTCCGATCCTCATCAACGGGCGCGACTTCTCATCTCTCTGTCTGGCCCAGAAGCCTCAAATCCAGAGCGATCATGGCTTGCCGCACATCTGGAGTCCTGCCCATCCTGTCGCGAGTTCGCCGACAGCACGGGCCAGACCATTCGCTCGCTGCGCGGGCTCTCCATTACCGCCGGCGCACGTCTCGTGTCCACGACCCAATTGCGCGTGCGCCAGCGGGCGCTGGACTTGCAGCGCCGGCAAGAACGGTTCTGGATGATCTGCACTTGCTGTGCAGCGGTAACTTTCTGCAGCGCCATTACCGCGGCCGCACTGTGGCGCGGGTTTGCCTGGATGGGCCAGCAGGCCCGCTTGCCCGCGCCGCTTTGGGAAGGTGGCTTTCTCGTGATCTATCTAATGCCCGCGGTTCTGGTGGGAATTCTCCTCTTGGCGCGGGGAACCTTCCTGGCAGATTACAACGGCTCATCTCAGGATTGGTCGTAGCATGCATCACCCGCGAGCTGCACAAGAGCGCAGTTGATTTGCGGGGGGGAACGAACTTTGGAGGTTTGAAATGCCAGTCAAAAATGAAACTTCGACGTGCTTCATGGATGAGATCCGAATCATCTCGCGGTGGGCTTACTTCTTCGCATTTCTCGGCTTTGCCGCAGCGGGGGCGGCGATCGTCTTTGCTACTCTCACCAATAAAACCGGCGATCGTTTTTATACGCTGCCGGTGTTGCTGCCGCTCGGACTCCTCGGAGGAATTATCATTGCCTGTTACGTCCTGCTCATCGGTTACGTCAACGGCGACGCCGCTCGCCGCGGCATGAGCCGTCTGGGTTGGACCCTGCTCGCAATTTTCATCCCTCACGCTCTCGGTATCGTTCTGTACTTCGTTCTGCGGAAACCCCGGACTTTGAACTGCCCACAATGCAGCGCGACCGTCGAACTCGGCTTTGGTTTCTGTCCTCGATGCCGGTGCCGATTAAATGCCGTGTGTCCGAAGTGCCAGCGCAGCGTGAATGCCAGTGACAAATTTTGCCCCTATTGCGGCTGCGACTTTGGGGCTAGTGTCAACCCTGTTTCCGTGCCGGTTACCAGTCAGAGTTGAGGGGGAAGAATGCGATTGCCAATACTGGTGTTTCATATTTGCGCTGGGACCATAGGGCTGCTGTCTGGCGCCGTCGGGATGGCCGTCCGCAAAGGTTCCCGCCAGCATCGTGTGGCTGGCAACGTATTTTTTGTCTCCATGCTGAGCTTGGCCGTTAGCGCGGTGTACCTGTCGTTCATGAAGCACCAAATCAGCAATGTTTTTGGCGGCACTCTAACCTTCTACATGGTTGCAACGGCATGGTTGACTGCCAGGCGTAGAGAGGGAGGAACGGGCGTGTTCGATTACGTTGCTCTTCTGGTTGCGTTGGCGGTCGGGGTCTGCGAGATGACCTATGGGTCAGAAGCAGCGCTTAGCTCAACCGGATTGAAGGATGGCTACTCCCCCGGGGTGTACTTTGGCTCTGGGTTTGTGGCTCTGCTTGCCGTGGTGGGCGATGTTCGTATGATCGTGCGTGGTGGCATTGTCGGTGCTCAGCGCATCGCGCGACATGTCTGGCGCATGTGCATTGCGTTGTTTGTCGCCTCGGGATCCTTTTTCCTGGGACAGCAACAAGTATTTCCGGCGGCCGTTCGCAACACGCCCATACTTCCTATCCTCACTTTCCTGCCAATTGTAATGATGATTTTCTGGTTGCTGCGAATTGGCCTTACAAAGGCATACAAAGGAAAGTGGATGCCGCGCGGATCCGACTCCCTGCAAACCTAGTTTCAACGCTGTTTCTGCGCCAGTCCCTTACGCGCAGAGTCGACAGTTATCCGACTTTAGAGAGCCCTTTCGATAGCAGCGGCCACGTCATCGCTCAATTCCTCCGCCCTCTGCAACGCTCCCTTAATCCTGACAATCTCCATCTCGCGCGCCGCGATCTGTCCGGCGGGTTCGCTGTGACCTTGCGCAGCCACCAGGCTGCGCTCGTGGCTGGCCAGCATGCGCCGAAAGATCGGCACAGCACTCTTTTTCGGCTGAGCGTGCGCACAGCCGAGGCAGATCAATCCCTTTGGGCAATGCTCTCCGGTGGGCAGAGCGCAGAGGTGCGTGCCCATGTCTCGCAGGTTGCAGTTCGCCGCGAAGGCACTCCATTCTTCCGCAGTCGGATTCTTTGATGCAGTTTCACCATAGTGGGCGTTGTAGAGACTGCGCACGGTCTTGCGATACTCCTCGATGAGCTGACTGGGGTAGAGCTTGGCGTAGATCATCACGGTGTCGGGAGAGGCGTGCCCGAGCAGCGCTTGAATGATGTGCACGGGCGTGTTGTTGTTCAAATGTTCGGATGCAAAGACTCGCCGGCAATCGTGCGGCAGCAACACGAGAGCGGAGCCATCAGAGCGGCGGGCTTCCGCGGCGATCGAGATCTCGCGGATACGGCTACGAATGGTCTGAATGCCAGCGGTGCTGGGATGACGAATGCCCTGGATCAAATACGGTGCTGGTGGGCGAGGACGCTTCTCCAGCAGGTCCCAATGATCGCAAACCGGA
>CAWAYA010000026.1:0-30032 GCA_963786075.1 uncultured Acidobacteriaceae bacterium
GCCGTGAAAGGGCGATGTCCTAGGCCAGGCTAGACGACGGGGACGGATGTAAGGCGGGATGCTCGAGGCACGGGTTGATCGTAACAAGCCTTTCGCGACCCTGTCAAAGCGAGGAGTTGCTGCCTTTCGCGCGATCGCCAGGCGATTTAGAATAATAATCGTAACGGCGGGTGACGCTCACCGCCTTTCGAGGCGATTGTGTCCGATCCAGTTTATCTCAGTCTTTGGTTTTCCGATTTTTCCGGCCCGGAGATGTTGCCGCATGCCTTCGCGGTATTGCAGCAGTTTCCTTTCTCGGCGCAGCGTCCGGGGATCACTTACTTCGCTCTCCATCCTATTTCCTGGGACGAGGCCACCGTGCTGGAGCGGCGGTTTCCCGCGGGAATCGACCCCGGGCAGGCCACGCTGATCGCCGCCGAGCAGGTGCACGACGATTACGCTTACGTTTTCGAAGCTCATTGGGATTTGTGGACGCCTGATGCAACGAACGAGAACTGGGTGCTCGAACCCGCGATGGTGAAGTTCATCGTCCAAGGAGAAGATTTTGACGAAGGAGCTTATCGGCAGACGGGACACATCCAGGTGGATTTTGGTCCGGATTCGTATTTTCTGCAGCCCGAGACTTCGCTCACTGACCAGACTCGCGCCAAGATTCGCGACAACGTCGCGAAGCTGGTGGAGTTCTCGGTGAACGTGGAGAAAAATAGTGGCACCAGCTCGCGGCTGCTCTGGTCGGATTCGGAAGAGAGCCTGGCGCAGAAACTGATCGCACGCCTGCAGAAAGTGCAGTAGCTCACGAGCGCAGAGGAAGCAGAGGCCTCCTCTGCGGCTGCCGTTTGCAATCTATTTTGTTCGGCCGCCCTCAACCTTCAGCGTATCCGACGCTCCCGCCTGGGCCGCAGCCAAACGCGCTGTCAGGACGCGGAACGGCGAGCAAGAAACGTAATCCATGCCCACCTGATGGCAAAACTTGACTGACTCCGGCTCGCCACCGTGTTCGCCGCAGATCCCAACCTCCAACTTGGGACGCGTCTTTCGGCCCCGCTCGATCCCAATTTTCACTAGCTCACCCACGCCTACCTGGTCGATCGCGGCAAACGGATCCTGCTTCAGAATCCCTTCCGCCAGATAGGTCGGGAGAACTTTGTTGACGTCGTCTCGCGAGAAGCCGAACGTGGTTTGCGTCAGGTCGTTGGTGCCAAATGAGAAGAACTCTGCATCCTTGGCGATCTCGTCCGCGACCAGACAGGCGCGGGGCAACTCAATCATCGTGCCCACGTGATAGTGCACGCTCTTTCCCTTTTCTTCGAACACTTCTTCGGCCACCCGCCGCACAATCGTCCCTTGGTTCTCCATCTCTTTCACCGTCGCGATCAGCGGGATCATCACTTCCGCATAGGTCTTGATGCCTTCCTTCTCGACCGCCACGGCCGCTTCGAGGATGGCCCGCGCCTGCATCTCAGTGATCTCTGGATAGGTAATCCCCAACCTGCATCCGCGGTGCCCTAGCATCGGATTAAACTCATGCAACTCCTCCACCCGCGCCAGCAGGATGGGAAGAATCTTCTTCAGATCGCCCGCCCCTTTCGCACCGTATTCTTTGTATTCCTCGACGAGAGCTCTTTTCTGCTTCGCGCCGGCACTGGGCAGGGTGGCAATATCGACCATGAGTTTTTCACGCTTGGGCAAAAACTCGTGGAGCGGCGGATCGAGCAGGCGGATCGTTACCGGCAACCCGTCCATCGCCTTGAAGAGGCCCTCGAAGTCTCTTCTTTGGTAGGGCAGCAGTTTCTTGAGGGCAGCACGGCGGGCGAGTTCTTGCCCACGCTTCTTCACTTCGGCCTGCGCACTCGGATCAAGCTCTCCGAGACCGAGACGCGTGCCGTTTTCTCGATTGTGTTCCCTGAGGGCAGCCGGGATATATTCTTCTTCCCGAGCAAGAATCATCTCCCGCATATGCGGGATGCGATCCGGAGCAAAAAACATGTGCTCGGTACGGCACAGTCCGATGCCCTGGGCGCCGAACTCGCGCGCCTTCTTGGCATCGCGCGGGATATCAGCATTAGCGCGCACGCCGATCTTTCGGAAGGGCTCTGCCCAACTCATGAACTTGTCGAGTTTCGCCAAATTCTCCGGGTCCGGCGGTAGTAGTTTTCTCTTGCCTCTCAACACCCGGCCAGTGGTGCCGTCGAGCGTTATCCAGTCCCCCTCCTTGAACACTTGCCCTCGCACCCGCATCTGGCGTGATCTTTCATCAACCGCGATATCGCCTGCGCCGGCAACGCAGGTTTTTCCCATGCCACGAGTAACGACCGCCGCATGGCTGGTTGAACCACCCTGCGATGTCAGAATCCCAATCGCAACCTCCATACCGTGGATATCTTCCGGAGTGGTTTCGGCGCGAACCAAAATCACCGGGTTCTTTTCAGCGCCGTGCCCAGCCTTCTCGACCGCGTCATCAGCAGTAAAAACTATTTGACCGACGACTGCGCCCGGCGACGCTGGGATGCCCGTCGCCGTAAGCAGGTCCTCTGGTTTCACGTCCTTCTCATCCAGTCGCGCCACCATGAAATCTACGACTTGGTTGGGATCGAGGCGAAAGATCGCATCTTCTTTGCTGATGAGTCCTTCGTCCACTATGTCAAGCGCCACCTGCACTGCGGCGAGACCGGTCCGCTTGCCGTTCCGCGTCTGCAGCATGTAGAGCTTGCCATCCTGGATGGTGAACTCGAAATCCTGCATGTCTTTGTAATGTTTCTCCAGGCGCGTTGTAATGTCGCGCAACTGGTCGTAGACATGCGGCATGATCTTGTGCAGCTCGGAAATATGCACCGGGGTGCGGACGCCTGAGACCACATCTTCACCTTGCGCGTTCATCAGAAACTCACCGTAGAACTCCTTCGCGCCGGTCGCAGGATTGCGCGTGAAGCCCACACCCGTGCCGCTGGTGTCGCCGAGGTTGCCGTACACCATCGCCTGCACATTCACCGCGGTCCCTAGCATGTCATCGATATTGTTGATGCGGCGATAATGCTTGGCCCGGTCGTTCTGCCACGACCGGAAAACCGCGTCCCGCGCCATGACCAGCTGCTCATGCGGGTCTTGCGGAAAATCTTGCTTGGCATGCTTCTTGACTACTTTCTTGTACTCCTCAATCACTTCTTTCAGCGCCTTAGCGTCAAGATCGGTGTCGAGTTTGGCTTTTTTCTTCTTTTTCTTCGCGTCAAACACCTCGTCAAATGCGGACTTTGGAATCTCAAGCACAACGTTGCCAAACATCTGAATCAGCCGCCGATAGGAATCCGCCGCGAACCGCGGATTGTTGCTGCGTTTGGCCAGCGCCTCCACACTCTTATCGTTCAAGCCGAGATTGAGGATCGTATCCATCATGCCCGGCATCGAAAACTTCGCGCCTGAACGCACGCTCACCAGCAGGGGATTCTCGCCCGTTCCGAGTTTCTGCCCTTGCAGCGCTTCGAGCTTGGCCAGGGCATCTTCCATCTGCCGGTCGACTTCTTTCGAGACGCCGCCATTCCGCATGTACTCCCGGCAAGCTTCGGTCTGAATGGTGAATCCCGGAGGCACGGGCAGCCCAGCATTAGTCATCTCTGCCAGGCCCGCACCCTTGCCGCCCAGATCATCTTTCATCTTGCCGTTGCCATCCGCCTTGCCGCCGCCGAAAAAGTAAACGTACTTGGTTGCGGCCTTCTTATTTTCCTGAATTCCAGCTTCGGGGAGAGTAATTGTCGCCATGATGATTAGTCCTTTGTGTTTTAATTTCGTAGCACCGGCGTCCCGCCGGCGGTGCGTAGATCTAGACTCGAGGATCGGAATTTCGGTTGGTCATCCCGTTCCCTTCCGTAACGATCTCAGAAAAATCGGCGATCGTCGAAAACTCTTTCAGCAGAGTGCGGAGCAGCGCCAAGCGGTTCGCCCGTACCTTCTCATCTTCTACCATGACCATGACTTTGTCGAAAAAAGCATCGACGGGTTCTCGCGCCGTCGAGAGCAGCATCAGCGCGCCGCCGTACTCTCTTTTCTTTCGAAGCGCCTCGACCCGAGGTCCATTGATACGGATATAAGTCGCGAGATTTTTTTCTTCAGGAGCTGAATCTGGCAAGCTCTCGAAGGTCGCCGCCGGAGTAATTCCCTTCTCTTCCGCCTGCCTCAAAATATTCCGCATGCGCTTGCAAGCGGCGCCAATCGCCAGGAACTCAGGCATATGCAAAACCTGTTTTACCGCCTCCGCCCGAGCTACCGCATCCACTACGTCATCAGCATCGGCCGCCAGCACCGCCTTTACAACGTCATACGTATATCCGCGAACATCCTTCAAATAAAACTCCAGACGCTCGCGAAAGAACGTTTTCACGGACTCGACAAACTTCTCATCTTCGACAAACTTTTTCTCCGCTTCTGACCCCTCGTAGCCAGCCCGCGCATCCCGCATCAAATCCGTCAAATGCAGAGGGAGCTTTTTCTCTGCGATCACCTTCACAATCCCATTCGCCTGCCGCCGCAGGGCAAACGGATCCTTCGACCCGCTCGGCACCAGCCCCAGAGCAAACATCCCCGCAATCGTGTCTGCCTTGTCGCCGATCGAAAGCACTGCGCCCTCCATCGATCGCGGCACGTCATCATCGGCTGACTCGGGCTTGTACTGATCGTAAATCGCGTCGGCAATCGCGAAGCGCGTCGCCTCCGGTAAGCTCGAATCAAGCTCCTGCGCCCGCGCGTAAAGCCCACCGACTATGCCCTGCAGTTCGGTAAATTCTTTCACCAACTCGGCGGTCAGGTCGGTCTTCGCCAGGCACGCCGCCTTGTGGATCACCCCCGGACGCACTGCCATCCCGTTCTGCTTGATGATCTCACTCAGCCAGCTGCACAAACGCTGTACGCGCCGCGTCTTCTCATAGTAGCTGCCGAGGTCTTTCTGAAAAGTAACGTGCCGCAGCAATTCGAGCCGCTCCAGCAATGAACGTTTTTGATCTGTCTCCCAGAAGAATTTGGCATCGCTGAAACGCGCCCGCAGCACCCGCTCGTTGCCATGCCGGATCAATCCCTGCGCATCGCCATCGGTATTCAACACCGCCAGAAAATGCGGCAGCAGCTTGCGCTCCGCATCTTCCACGGCAAAATATTTCTGATGGTCCCGCATCACCGTAACCAGAACTTCCTCTGGCAGGACCAGAAACTGCCGATCGAATCCGCCCAAAATTGCTGAGGGAAATTCCGTCAGGTTCACGACGGTATCGAGCAGGGACTGGTCTTCCCGCCACCGCGCCCCGGGAATCGTGCGCGTGGCGGCGTCCAGTGCTTTGCGAATCTGTTGCTCACGTTCTGCACGTCCCAGAACCTTGGCCGCGCGCAGAGCTTCCACATAGGCAGACCCAGCTCGCGGAATCGTGACGTTCCCTTGGAACAAAATCCGGTGCCCGCGCGAAGTCTTTCCTGCCCAGATCCCGTCAAACTCGAGCGGAATGGTCTCGCCGTCGAGCATTGCCACCAGCCAGCGCACTGGCCGCACAAAGCGCTCATGCGGCTTGCGCCAGTACATACTCTTAGGCCAGTAGATCGTGGAAAGCTCCTTCGGCAATGTCTCCGCAAGAAGATCGGTCGCGCTTCGGCCCTTCTTGGTAACCTTGGCCGCCAGGTATTCGCCCTTTGCAGTTGTAATCTTCTCTAGTTGAGATACGTCGACTCCAGCCTTCTTGGCAAACGCATGCGCCGCGGACGTAGGCTGACCATCCTTATAAGCGACAGTCGCCGAGGGGCCGGTCACTTGCTCGGTGATGTCCGGTTGAGCCACCGGGATGCCGGCTGCAATCACTGCCAATCGCCGTGGTGTATCGAAATGTGTGATTTCGTTCGGGGGCAGCCGCTCCCGGCTCAGCAGGGCGCGGACGCGCTCCCGCAGCTCCTCGGAAGCGGCGTCAATCATTCGCGCCGGAATCTCTTCGCACCCGATCTCTAGCAGAAAATCTGGCATGCCCTGAAACCCTTAGCTTCCCAAAACCCCACTCAAACAAATGTGATGCGCATCACATCACAAGACTCACGATCCAACCGGCGACAGTATCTTCTTGATCGCTCTCTTCTCGCGAGCAGGTTCTTCCTCGTCGGCCCTGTCGCCCGCCGCGGCAGACCCGCTCTTCTGCTGATCCACCCAAGCCTTTGCGATGCCTACAGCCAGCGCCCGCACACGGGCGATCACGCCCACGCGCTCAGTCACGGAGATCGCTCCTCGAGCATCGAGGATGTTGAACAGGTTGGAACACTTCAGGCAAAGATCATAGGCCGCTAACAGGGGGAAGCGCGACTTCTCGCGCACAATCCCGTCGCCCTCAACTTTATTTCTTTCCAGCGCTGCGTAGCGCCCCAGCAACTCCTGACACTCCGCTTCATAGAGTGCGAAGTGTTTCCAGGTCTTCTCGACATCCGCCGCTTCGAAGTTGTAGACAGAAAACTGCAACTCATCGGCCAGCCGCACATCACCATACGTCGTCGCCAGCCCTGTCTCGGGATCGCGGGCCCACACGATGTCGTAAATCGAATCCACATCCTGCAGAAACGCGCAGATGCGTTCCAGACCATACGTCAGCTCGGCGGAAATCGGAAACAAGTCCAGCCCGCCACACTGCTGGAAGTAAGTGAACTGCGTAATCTCCAATCCATCGAGCATCACCTGCCAGCCCACGCCCCACGCGCTCAGAGTCGGGGCTTCCCAGTTGTCTTCCTCAAACTTGATGTCATGCTGTCCCAGGTCAATGCCGATCGCTCCCAACGACTCTAAATACAATTCCTGCACATTTTCTGGCGGAGGCTTCAGGATCACTTGCAACTGCGTGTGCTTGAACAGCCGATTCGGATTTTCTCCGTAGCGCCCATCCGCCGGACGCCGCGAAGGCTGCACGTAAGCAACCTTGTAAGGCTTCGGCCCCAGCACGCCCAGGAAGGTCTCCGGCGCCATCGTGCCAGCTCCCACTTCTACGTCGTAGGGTTGCTGCAAAACACACCCGCGCTCGGCCCAAAACGCCTGCAGCCGCAGGATCAGTTCTTGGAAGGTGAGCGAATTGGGTTTGGATGGATTCACAGGCTTGTTCGGGAACCCGAAGGTTAATCATTTATTGTAGCGGAAGCGGCGTGACCCGTCAGCTATCGGTCATCCATCCAAGTCCGTGTCAGCTGGTAATTCGGCGCCGCACTAGAACCCGCCCTTCTCAATCATCCCTGCGGTCGCCAGCTTCTTCTCAATATGCCGCTGTAGGGTCTGAATCAGAAACTTCCGCAGATCGGCGCCCCGCGTTTTAGGCCACGGCATCGCTGCAAAACTCTCCACTGGAGCGCGAAACATCAAGGCCGCCAATTCCCGCGACTCCTTCGAAATCTCGGATGACGCCAGCCGCTTATCGTCCGCGCACATCAGTCCGTCGGCCAGCGCGTGAAAATAAGCCCGGCTTCCGTTCAGAGCTCGGCCGCAGACAATGCACTCGGTCAACTCGGGCAGAAATCCTACCAGCCGCGTCAGCCACAACTCAAAGTAGGTGACCGGCATCCAAACCTCGGGACCCTGCAGCGCATGCAGCACCGAAAGCGTCAGCCGGAAGATGGCATCGTTGGCTTCGCGATCAGGCAGCAGTTCGTCAAGTAACTCGGCCACATGCCCCAGCGCCACCGCCCGTGCATAGCTAACTTCAGTTGCCAGCGGTGACTCCAGCACCTCGCAGGCATCCAGCCGCACCAACTCCTGTCGCTCGCGAACATCGTAAAACGCGCGCACATAGGTCATCGGCTCCAACGCCCCACCAAAGCGCCGCTTCGACTTCTTTGCCGACCGCGCCACCCCGCGGACCTTGCCCTCGGCGCGCGTAAATAGTGTGACCAGCAGGTCGGCCTCGCGCAGCGGATACGTGCGCAGCACGATCGCCTCCGACTCCATCAATGCCATGAGTGCCCAGCGTGTGAAGCGATGATTCTAATGGAAGAGCTGTCAGCCGTCACCAATCCTTGGGCGGAGACCGATCGCGCGAAACTTTGAGGTCGCAATTCGCGACCTAAAAAGCAAAGGCGCGCATCCAAATGGACGCACGCCTGTTGTTTCCGCCTCAAGCCCTGGAAGAGGTCTTTCTGGTAGCTGCTGATAGCCTCTCTACCGCCCGTAGTAGGCGGCGTTCTTGGCAGTGAATTCGTTCCACTTCTCCGGCAGATCGTCGAGCGCGAAGATGGCTGATACCGGGCACACTGGTACGCACGCGCCGCAATCGATGCACTCTACGGGATCGATATAGAGCAAGGGTTCGGTCGCATACTTGGGATCATCTTTCTTGGGATGAATGCAATCCACCGGACACGCATCCACGCACGCCGTGTCTTTGGTGTTGATGCAAGGCTCTGCAATCACGTAGGCCATAAGGGTGTCTGTCTCCTGAGAAACTATGCAGATATTTTACTACTACAGCCCATCTCCGCGAACCGCACATTCTAGCAAGAAACGCATCCCGTGGTACAAGTTTATTGAACCGCGCCCGGCAAAGCGGGCTGTCAGCCCGCCTTCCGCTAGATAAGTCCAGGGGGAAAAGCAAACGGCCGATAGCGTCTGCTGCCAGCCGTTCTTCTTGCCTCTTTCATTGCCGGATTAGGAAGCTGATCCATCAAGGTTATCGGTGTCCGCCGCCACCGCCGTGTCCACCACCGCCGCCGTGGAACCCACCACCGCCACCGTGGAATCCGCCGCCGCCGTGAAACCCTCCGCCGGCCGCGCCACCACGAAATCCACCGCCAGCGCCGCCACGGAAGCCCGCAGCACCACGCCCATACCCGCGTCCGCCCGCAAAGCCGCGATTTCCGGCAAAGCTGCGGCCCCCATAATAGCCATGTCCGTAGCCCCAGCCGCCACGACCGTATCCACCCCAGCCGCCGCGACCATAGTAGCCACGGCCCCAACCACCCCAACCATAACCGCCCCAGCCATACCATGGGCCGGCGCCGATAAACACTCCACCTGCAAACCAGTCAGGTCCGTAGTAGCCGTAGGGCGCGCAAGCGTAAGGGTAATATCCGTAGTAGCCGTAGGCGCATACTGGTGGCTCATCAACGTAGCCTGGACCGATTCCGATTCCCACGCCGACTTGGGCTTGAGAATAAGTCAGCGGCAGCATCAGAGCCCCCACCAAAGCCAAATATTTTACGTACCGCATATCCATCTCCCTTTTCAGATCCACCGCTCATCCCTACCGGATCTGCCAGGTCTTCCAGATCTTGCTTTCGATCCGAAGCGCCTACTTATTTGAACTCGGACCCAGGAAAAAAGTTGCAATCCTCCGGTGGCTGATTTCAGCCACCCCGCCTGAATTCAACCACTTGCGAGCAGCTTTGCTCCGGGAGGGCCCTCAGACCCCCACCAGCGCCTCACTCGGCTCATACTCCACAATGTAGCCCGCAACGGCGCTAGCCGCGACGGTCAAGGGCGAAGCAAGATACATCTGCCCCGGACCGCTGCGGCCCGGGAAGTTGCGATTCTGCGCGCTGATCACCACCTGATCGGGACGCGTCGAAACTCCCGGTCCGGCGTTGATGCAGGCGCCGCAACTGGGCTCGATCACGATCGCTCCAGCCTTCCGAAACACATCCAGGTAGCCTTTGCGCAAGCAATACTCGCGCGTCTCCTGAGATCCAAACTGGATGTAGAACTTCACTGAATCGGCCACGCGCTTGCCCTGCTTCAGCGCATCCGATAGCACAGCAGCGTACATATCCATGTCTTCGTTTTTGCCCGCCGTGCAGGTGCCACCGTAAGCAATCTCAATGGGCACAGGCGTGTTCAGCTCGCGCACATATTTTCCATTGCCGGGATCGCCCGGAGTGGCAACCATCGGCGTAATCTCCGCCGCATCGAGTTCGATCACGTGCGCATACTGCGCATCCGGATCGCTGTACAAGCCCGCAATCATGGCCTCGGCTTTCTTTCGATCCATCCCGCGCCGCTCGATCAGAAAATCGACTGCTTTCTTGTCCGGCGCAACAATACCGGTGAATCCACCGATCTCGGCCGCCATGTTCGTCATGGTGGCACGCTCATCCACGCTGAGTTCCTCAATCGCCTCGCCCGCGTACTCCATCACTTTGGCTAGCGCCTTGCCGCTGCGCACGTAATCGAGGCTCAAAATCTTAAGGATGAAATCTTTCGCTGTGGCATTTGGCTGCCTCTTGCCGCGGATCACAATCTTCACCGACTCCGGAACCTTCACCCGCACATCTTTCGTGATCCAGCTATTGAACACGTCAGTAGTGCCAATGCCGAAGGCCACGCAGCCAATCGCGCCCACGTGCGGAGTATGCGAGTCCGAGCCAATGTTCAACTGCCCCGGGAGCGCGTAGCTTTCCAGCACGATCGAGTGGCAAATGCCCTCCGAGCCCTTGCGATCTTTCAACTCGCCGTGCAGTTTGATTCCCTGCTTCGTCGCGAAGTCCTGCTGTTTGAGCTTGAGCTGGGTCGCCAGATCGAGCAGTCCAAGCTTCTTCTTCTCTTCTGAAATCACTTCATCGAGAAACGTGAGGTGGTCCCGGAAGAAAATAATGCTCGAAGCATCGTTGACCTTCGCGTCTTTCCCGACGTAGCGCTCAAAAAAAATAGCCGCCATCGGCGTGACGTATTCATGGCTGAAGCGCAGGTCGGCCCGAGCGAATCCAGTGTCTCCTGGTTTCACGTATGCGACACCAACTCCACCGGTTTCGTTCACCATGTGCCGCGCGAAAATTTTCTCCGCCAAGGTCATGGGACGCTTCGCGGTCTTCACTGGGGGCAGGAACACTTTCCCCTGCATCCTGGCCACATTGAACGGAAACAGTCCACCGTATTCAATCACCTGCCGCGTGATCTCATCTTCCCCAGCGGTAAACTCGGAGAGCGCAATCTCTTCCCCACCGCGAATCCTGTCAATCAACGAAAAATCTGTCGAAGTCAGCACTCCAAGGTTCTGGCAATTCTGCTTGTAGATGCGCTCTATATTTTCCGCAATCACCACACGAATACCGGCGCACATCTCGGCGTAGGGCGACTGCTCGCGGCTCGATCCTTTGCCGCGCCGTTTCCCGCTCACTGCGCACACAAATCCGCCGCGCTTCACTTCGCCGCGCCCGATCGGCGTCACGCTGCCGCACTTCAGTCCAAGGTAAGGAATCTCGCCCAGGGTCTCGTCGAAATAAAAGCAGTAGTGTGCCGGAGTGATCTCGTCGGTCGAGATATCGTCGCGCAGCTTGGGATTATTCGCAGGATCCTTCGTATCCCACGGCAGGTCTTCGCCCGCGAGTTGTCGCTTGATCAGTTCCGGATCTTCCGTGAGGAAGAGAATACGTCCTTGCAGCCGTACTCGGTCGGGCCGCTTTTCGATCTTGCGTTCCAGCAGAGAGTTGATCACGTTAGGCCTGTGGGACTCAGAGAACTTAGGGACAGCCGGAAGAGCGGGCACAGCCATCCTTACTTATTGTAACTCGGCGCAGGAGGCGCGATCCCTCGATCTGGCCGCAAGCCGACCAACGACTTACCGCGACGACGGCGGAACGATCTGTATCCAACCACCTGCCAGAAGAAGCAGCGAAAAAAAGACCCACAGGTATCGCAGTTGCACAGGGTCCGTGGAGTAGTAACCTCCCAGAAAAAGCGATGTGCGTATCCTCGTAGCTACCCAGGCAACTGGATATGCACAAAGCACGCTCGTCATCGTGAAAGCTAGGTAATAGATCACGGACCGCATTGGACAGCTCCTTCGCTGCGCACGAGGCTCAGTGGTGTCCGTGTGCAGCCTTATCAAACTTCTCGCCCGCGGGAATTGCGACAGCCAGCCGGTTCTCCTTCGGAGCCAACGGACACGTGGCATAAGGAGTCACCGCACAGGGAGGATTGTAGGCACGGTTAAAGTCCAGAACCACCGTTCCGTTCACCACCGGCTCGCTGTCGAGAAAGCGTCCCCCGGGATAGGTATCGCTCTTGGCCGTCAGATCGTTGAACACGAATGACAGTCCGACCGATGGATCTCCGCCCAGCGCCGTCAGCCTCTGCTCCTGGCCATCGATCTTGAACACCACCGTCCCCGCAACCGGTACCGGAGTCACGTCACCCAGAACATTGGGCACGTCGATCGTCTTCTTGCCATCGGAGGGTTCCCACCTGGCCGTCACGCGATAGTTTAGATCGAGGGGATAAAATATTAGTCCCTTAAAGTTGGTGACGGACGGGCTCTCCAAATCCTTCACGCGAATTCCCACGCGTTCTCCACGCACAATCACGTGAAAGCGCAGCGTACCCATTTTCACCACCGATGCGTGGCCCGAAACGTCAGGAGCCAGCTTTGCGGTTGTCAGCGGCGCACCGGCTAACACGGCGTGCGCATCCGGAAGGACCTTAGTGGTTACGTCTTTGCCCTCAAGATCGAACTCTCCAGCGTGCGCCGGGCCTTTGGGAAACACGATCGCGTTGTCTTGCGACGTACCAAAACTATTGACGCCCGGCTTCAGCCAGAACAGTCCGGCCAGCGGCAGCCAGTTCTGTTTCAGGTCGTCAATCTGTTCCGCCTTCCACTTCTCAAACGCTTGCACGTAGGCCGCATCAGGGGCAGCCGGCGAAGAGTTGGACGCACCGACGAGCAGAACTGCCGATCCCAGCAGGATGATTGCGACTGGAAACAGCAGCATGGTTTTCTTAAGCATGTCTTGCACCTCCATATCCACTGCGGTTTTGGCTCATCCTATGTTGGTCATCCCTGGTAGACCCTAGGATCGGGCAGCCGCTCCAACCCTCGCCCCGCAAAGACATCCTGAAACTCTCTGAGCAACGCTTCGTGAATCAGCCCGTTCGAGGCCACCGTCTCGCGGCTGTCGATCTCGAACGGTGACCCATCGAAGCGCGTCACTTTCCCACCAGCTTCTTCGACGATCAGTACGCCCGCCGCCGTGTCCCAGGGGTTCAGGTTAAATTCCCAGAATCCGTCGAAGCGGCCCGCAGCCACGTTGCACAAATCAAGTGCCGCCGATCCCGCCCGTCGCACTCCATGCGAGTGCAACGTGATCTGGTGATAAAAGTAAATATTCGGGTTCTTGTGCCGCTTCCGGCTGGGAAAGCCGGTAGCCAGAAGGCTCTCCTTCAGCGCGGCCGTTTTCGAAACATGGATGCTCTCGCCGTTGAGCTGCGCGCCTCTTCCCTGCTCCGCGGAAAACAGTTCGTCGCGCGTAGGATCGTAGATGACTGCAGCAATGCGCCGGCCCTCATGTTCGCTTGTATGGTGTTCGAGAGCAATCGACACGCAGAAAACAGGAAATCCATGCGCGAAGTTCGTCGTGCCGTCGAGGGGATCGACGTACCAGCGATACTCGCTGCCCTGATCGCTGAGTCCCTGCTCTTCGCCCAGAACGTCGTGCGTAGGCCAATGTTGACGAATGCGTTCCCGGATCAATACTTCGGCCGCGCGGTCCGCCGCCGTCACCAGATCAGCCTCTCCTTTGTATTCGATCTTCAAGTGCTGGTGGAAATGATGCATCAGCAAAGCGCCCGCTTCGCGGGCGATGGCGGACATGGCCGGGAGGAAACTTTCGTTGGAGTTAGGCACAGGTCTGAATCCCGGGCTTCGGGCTTCGGCTATCACGCCTCAAGTTCGAAAATAAAGCGGGGCACCACCGGATGGCTGAAGCCCGAAAGCCGAAGCGTGAAGCCCGCCTCACTTCTTCTTTCCACCGTCTTCAGCGATGTACATAATCTCGTGCTTGAAAATAAAAAGGTTAGGAGCGCCTTCGCGCGTCAAGCGCACCATGTGCTTGTCGTAATACTCGATCCAGCCACTCACCGTCTGACCATCCATCAGCTTGACGCTCACTGATTTCTGTTTCTCACCCAGAGTTTTGAGGAATCCGGCTTCTTCAAAAGTCTCCTCAGGAGGGGGAGTCCGGCCGCGTTTGGCGGCGTTGGAGTTTCCCTGCGGACGGAAAGTCATGCAGGCATTGTACACGCAGCCGCCACGGGTTGATTTGCTCGCGCGCGCCGAAAAGCCGTCCCGTTGAACGCCAGAACCGGCTTTCGAGCTCTAACTCTAGAAGCTGATGCGCAATCCGAACTCGAATTGGCGAGGAGCCCCCAGTGCAAACGTTCCCGACTGGAAACTCGTCCGGAACGGCGTATAGCTCGAGCCCGAAGCGACGCCGCCCACAACATTCGGCGCCAACACTCCGTTCGGGCCCGGCACCAGGGAAGCGCCTGGCAGGTTCCCGGCGGAGAATGCATTCGCGAAATTGAATACGTTGAAGACGCTAGCGCTCGGCTCGATGGTCACACGATCTTTAATTTTGATTGGCCAGGATAGTCTCAAGTCCATCGTTTTCAGCCAGGGGGTGGCCAGAGCATGGTTCGCTACGGAATCGATTGTAGGCATGATCCACCCCAAAGCAACCATGTCCTGCGTGGTCATCACCATTGTGCCACTGATCAGCCCCGGACAACCAGTGTGATTGCCTACAAGGCAATCCCCCGCGGGAGTAAGCGATGAGGCGAAGGTATGGTTGTAGGTGTTGATTACATTTTGTAGGTTGCCGATATTTACGCTGTGATCGTACTCGCCGATCTGGGTTCCCGGCACCGGCTCCGGAGATCCCGCCGAGCCCAGTCCAGAGCCCAGCCAATCGGTCGCAAAGATTTCGCCCCCATTGGTCAGTTCTGGAAGCAGTAGGCTCTGCGGAAGCGGGCTGTAGAAATGTCCGATCATGCTCAACTTTAAATACAATGGCAGATCGAACGTCCCGCTAAAAGAAAACTGCTCTTTGCGGTCCAAAGCGCTCGGCCCTGTGAAGCGCAGCGGGTCGTCATTGTCGATCGCCAGGTTGGTAAAATCCTGGTCCTGTACCTGGCTGACTAAGCGGGACAGCGTATAGGAAAACTGGAAGTTCCCAGTCTTCACGCCGCGCATGGGTTTGTCGACGTGCGTCACCACTTTCATCTGCACCCCGCTGTAAACTGACCTCCCATCAGGAAAGAGCATATCGACTCCTCCCACCGCTCCGGTGTTCCCGATAATGGGGTTCGTGCCAGGAAAGGCGCAGTACGGGCAAGGGCCACCACCCGCTACCTGCAGATTCGAATCTAGTCCCGCTTTCGAATACGCTGCCTGAGCTCCCGCTACTCCCAACGGAGTAGTTCCACCACTCGCCACGGTCGAGTTGATCATGCAGGTAGCTTGGCCGTAACCGACAGGGCATCCATTGGCCACCTGAGCCGCGTCACGAGCGGCAACCGCGTTGGCCTGGTTGAAGCTGCGCGCCGCTCCGCTATGATTGATGTCCTGGCCGATGAGGTAGTGCTCGCCGATGTTGCGGATGTAATCGACACTAAGCACCGTTCCCGGGCGAATCTCCTTCTCGATGCCGAGATTCATCTGCCACACACGCGGCGTGCGGAACCCCGGGTAGAGGAGATTATAACTGGGATTCAAAGCTGACAACGTGGTGCCCAGGAAGTTGCTATTCGGCTGCGACCTCGTCACACCCGCAGCCGCCGATTGAAAAGCGCTGCTCAGCGCCAGAATTTGCGGAGCGATTGCCGAAATCGTCCCCCCGCAAAAGTTCGGCAACACCTGCTGCTCTCCGGTAGTGGCGTTGGTCACGACCGTAGCGGCCGTTCCCGCAATCGGGGTTCCCGCCACTCCAGGATTGCTGGGCCAATTGAACGCATTCGCAACGCCACCCTGACAAACCTCGGGAGCATCGGAAAATATTCCTGTGCTCAGTCGGGAGGGGTTGTCCAATAACGCGTTGTTCCAGAGCAGGTTCTCATAAAATAACGCGCCACCGCCGCGGATTACGGTCTTCCCGTTGCCGCCCGCATCCCAGGCGAATCCCAGTTGTGGCGCGAAGTTCACATTCGGATTTCGAATCCTTTCGCCCAATCCCGCGTCCCACTGATTCAAGTCCGGCAACGCACCCAGACCGCTATCCGTGCGCCCGCTGTCGCGCACGTAGTGCAAACCGTAATTCAGCGTCAATCTCGGCCTGGCCTTCCACGCATCTCCAACGTACATTTCTATGCGGTTGTCGGGACCCAGCCCTCCGCCAGGAAAGCCAAACGAAGACTTGGCAGTGGAGAACGCAATCCCGTTCCCCAAGCTCACCCAATCCGCTGGATAGGAGGTCGGATCGGAAGATGTCGATCCCACAAGCGAAGTCGTGCCGACCTGCGGAAACGCGGAGTAGGCCGACAAGCGTGCAGCGTCGATACGATTAAACGCAAACCCGTAGCGAATAATATGCGCACCCATGACCCGGCTGCCGTCATACCTCGCCAGTTTGTCCGATTGAACGGTTTGCTGCGGCCCCAACCAACCCGGCCCGCCGCAATAGCTGCCACCTTCGCTAAGAACGCAATTCCCCGCAGTAGACGCGCCAATATTAATGCCTAACCCAGGAATGGGATTCTCGGCCCCGGCGAGACTGCCCGTGGCATCCTCCATTTCATTTCGCAGCTTGAGATATTCAAATCGAAGACTATGCGTGTACACCCCAGTGTTGAAGTCGACGCCCAACGCGTTCGTCGCAGTGTCGTTGATGTCGCGGAATTGCTGCGTGGAGCTGGCCGAACCGTAGGGGCGAAGATCGCTGTTCTGGAAGAAATTGAAACGATAGAACGCCCGCGTGCTACCCCTCATGTTCCAGTCCACGCGCCCATCCGTGTTGAACTCGCGGTAGGGTTCGCTGAGCATAGCGCCCAGCCCATCAAAGGGATAAGTAAAAGGCTCGGCCGCCGTAAGATTCTGTTGCGCGCGTTCAGCGTCGACGAACCAGAACACCTTACCCTTGATGATCGCCCCTCCCGCATCGGCACCGTACAGTTCCCGCTGAAACGAAGACGCCGTGTTGCCGGGCAGATCGGCCGCACCTTGATTCCCGCGGAACACTCCAAACGCTGCTCCGTGGATCTGATCGCTGCCCGACCGGGTAATAACATTAACCGCTCCTGAGGAAGTTAGCCCGGTTGAGAGATCGAGCAACGACTGGCCCAGCTGAAACTCCTGAATCGCGCTCGCTGGAATGTTCTGCGTGGTGCCGCCGACCGTTTCATCGCTGATGTCGACTCCATCCAGCTCGATTCTCTCCGAACGGCCATACTGGTTGAGGAATGAAATCGACGAGAGCCCGTCCTTGCCCGCGAAGAGGCCTCCATCCTGCATCTGCACTCCGGGCTCGAGCTGTGCAAGATCAAGAAAATTCCGCTCATTGACGGGCAGTTTTTCCATCTGGTCGCCGCTGACTACACTCTGCACCGTGGCTTGTTCAATGTTGACGGTCGTGCCGCCCGGAACCTCAACCTGCGGCTTCTCCCCGATCATCATCTTCACATCGCCGCTCGTCACATTGCCGACCTGAACTGTCACAGGTAGCTTTGTCGGATTGAATCCCTTGATTTCCGCCGCTAGCACGTAGTCTCCAGGCTGAATCGGTCCCGACGAGTAAAGCCCCGCCGGGGAAGTCGTCACATGGATCCGCGCACTCGTAGCTTTATTGGTGATTTCCACTTTGGCTCCAGGAATCACCTTATGCGCTGGGTCGGTGACGATGCCTACGATGCTGCCCGTCCCCACAGTCTGGGCTTGGGCCAACGGCGGAGCACACAGCAAGACCGCCGCGGCGAATAGCCCGAATCGTACAGCTAAACAAAGTGCGGAGTTAAAGTTCAAAATCGCAAACCTTCCCTTCGGAATCTTCACAGAACCTCTCTCAACAGTCTTCGTTATTCTCGCTTAGCAAGTCCCGGCAGCACTTTGCCTTGTAGCCCAGGCCTTCAAGATACCATTCAAGAGAGAACTCTCAGAAGTTCGACTTCGTCGTGTAGTACCCGACCCGGTGTCTCACGTGGTAAGAGGACGCATCTGCGGGCCCGGAAACTCCCACCTGAATGCGCCGAAACTCGGAGTTCGACGTGCGTTGTGACGGATAATAGGCCAGCAGATATTGGTTGCGGAGTTCTTCGCTGATCTGGTGGAAGGCGTCATCGAGTTGGGATACGGAAGTCGCGTAATAATATTTGCCACCCGTATCCTCGGAGAGCTGGATGAGCGCATGTTCACCGCCGATTTCCCGTCCTGCGCTGTTCTCGATGGGCACCACGATAATGCTGTAGACCAAAGCTTCAGCCTCTTCAGCGGCACGCACCGCCCCTTTGTAGTCGATTCTACTGATCGTGTCTCCACCGTCGGTGATCAGCACCAAAACTTTCCGTCCCTGGCGGCGGTCAAGCGAACGCGAGGCCAGATAAACTGCATCGAACAGCGCCGTGGCCGCACCCAGACGGATATGGTCGATCCCTTCGTCGATGCGCTTCATATCCGCGGTGTACCCAAAAGGAGATTGCGACACGGCTTCACTAAAACTAAACACCGACAGTGCATCCACCGGCCGCACAATGTCATGGACAAAGCGTTTGGCTGAAGCCTGCTCCAGCGGCAGGTCATGACGCGTGCTGAGGCTGGTGTCAATGGCCAATGCAATCGAAATCGGCAGCGCGGATTCTTTGTCAAAAACCGAAATCTTTTGCTCCCGGCCATCTTCCCGCACTACAAAATTCTCTTTCTTGAGCCCGGCCACGGGCGCTCCATGAGCGTCAGTCACGGTGACATAAACATTCACCAGTTTGACGTCAACCTTGAGCGTACTCTCCGCTTCGGTCGGCGATTGGCTCTGGGCCACGGGCTGCCGCGCATACGACATAGCGCAGGCGAGAAGCAGCAGCATCACGGTGGCGGATTTTCTCATTCAGTAATAAAGAAGTATACCTGTGCACGTTGGCCCCTGTGCAGAGTGCGGCGCTACAACATGCAGGCTCGGTCACTTAGATGCGAGGTCTGCACCGGGGCTGCCCTGAGCCTGTGGAATTTCTGCAGGAAACGGCTCGCCGTCAGCCCACACGGCTCCGTCCTCGAAGTATTCTTTCTTCCAGATCGGCACGGTGCGCTTGAGGGTATCGATCAGCCACCGGCAAGCATCGAAAGCCGCCGCGCGGTGTGCCGACGCGACCACAATCAATACGCTGGTTTCACCGATCTCCAATCGCCCCAGCCGGTGCACCAGCACGACGTCGCGCACTTGAAATTGTTTCAGCGCCTGCTCGGCCAGAGTTTCCATCTGCCGCCGCGCCATCTCCTCATAAGCCTCGTAATCGAGGTAGAGCGTCTTGCGCCCCCGCGACTGGTTGCGCACGATCCCCTCGAAGACAACCGCAGCTCCGTCCCCGCCCTGCTTCATGCGAGCCAGCACACCCTGCGTGTCAATGGGTTTGCGGACAATTAAGGCGCGCCCCGACCCGCCACTCACCGGCGGCAGCAACGCTACCTCGTCATCGGATTTCAACCTCGTCCCCGCTCCCGCATATTCCTCGTTCACCGCCACAGCCAGTGAAGCCGCCATGTCCCTCATCCCCGGGACCTGCTCCAGGTAGTGCGCCAACACATCGCGCACCGACGCCCCATCCGGCAGCTCCAGCGAGTCGCTGGATTTGCCTGCCAGATCTTTCAATCCGCCGAAAAAGAGAACACGCACTCGCATGGGGAACTGTTGCTAGTAGTAAAGCTGCACAACAAGTTCTCATAATTCGATTCCGCGAGGGAAGGCCCTGGGAGAGATTCGCAAAAAAATAGCCGCCAGTCAGGAACCGGCGGCTTGCAACTGATTACTGGCAACTGGCCACTGGCCACTGCTTTAAGACTGCCAGGTGACAACCTTGTCGTGAGTCACTACCGGAGCTTGGATGGGCTTGGCAGCCTTACCTTCCGGCTTGGAACCGTTCACCTCCGACTCCAGGTAGTCCTTCGCAGCCAGTGCCTCCGCCACTACCGGCAGAGACACCCGTAGCGCCTCTTCAATAGTCTTAACATAGTGAATGGTAAGGTTCTCTAGCTGTTCAGGCGTGAGATCCTCCTCAACATTCATCTTGTTTTCCGCAGGCAAAATCACAGTTGTGACTCCAGCGCGTTTCGCGGCCAGCACCTTTTCTTTAATGCCTCCCACCGGAAGCACATTGCCGCTGAGCGTAATCTCGCCCGTCATCGCGGTGAGCGGCCGGATGCGGTGCCCCGACAGCAGCGAGACCAAAGTCGTCGCCATGGTTACGCCCGCCGACGGACCATCCTTCGGGATCGCTCCCGCCGGCACATGCATGTGAATGTCATGGTCGGCGAAGAAACTTTCCGCAATGCCAAGCTGTTCTGCGTTCGAGCGCACCCAGGTCAGGGCGGCCTGCATGGATTCCTGCATCACCTGGCCAATCTGCCCGGTCATGGTGAATCCACCTTTGCCCTTCATGGCATTGGCTTCCACGAAAAGAACGTCGCCGCCCGAGGGGGTCCAGGCTAGACCAACCGCCACTCCGGGACGCTCGGTGCGCTCCTCGATTTCGCCTTCTACGCGGATCTTGATGCCGCCCAGAAATTCCTGAATGACTTCCTGGGTCACCACCAGCTTCTCGGTCTTACCCTCGGCGAGCCGCCGCGCCTGCTTGCGGCAGATGGTTCCGATGGTGCGTTCGAGACTCCGAACGCCCGCTTCGCGCGTATAGTGACGAATCACATAACGCAGCGCTTCGTCCGGAAACTCGATCTGCTCAGCCGTGATGCCGTTCTCTTCCACCTGACGCGGAACCAGGTACCGCCGCGCGATGTGCAGCTTTTCTTCCTCGCTGTAGCCCTGCAGTTCGATGATCTCCATGCGATCGCGCAGCGGCTCGGCGATGGGGTCTAGCATGTTCGCGGTCGTGATGAAGAGAACTTTCGACAAATCGAACGTCACGTCGAGATAGTTGTCGCGGAAAGTTGAGTTCTGCTCCGGATCGAGCGCTTCGAGCAGGGCCGAAGCGGGATCACCACGGAAGTCGCGGCCTACCTTGTCGATTTCATCGAGCATGAAAACCGGATCCTTGGTTTCGGCGCGACGAATGCCCTGGATGATTTGTCCAGGCAATGCACCGATATAGGTGCGGCGATGACCGCGAATTTCAGCTTCATCGTGCACTCCGCCAAGCGACAGCCGCACGAACTTGCGGCCCAGCGCCCGCGCGATCGACTTGCCGAGCGAAGTCTTGCCCACGCCCGGAGGTCCCACGAAGCAAAGGATCGGACCCTTCATATTCGGCTTCAAGCGCCGGACGGAAAGATAATCGAGGATGCGATCCTTGACCTTCTCGAGGTCATAGTGATCGGTATCCAGAATCTCTTTGGCCTTGGGAATTTCGATCTCCTGCCCGGAAGTCTTGTTCCACGGCAACACAGCCAACCACTCAACATAATTGCGTGTGAGTGAATAGTCGGCGGCCATGGGAGACATGCGCGAAAGCCGTCCCAATTCCTTGAGCGCTTCTTTCTTTACCTCATCCGGCATGCCCGCATCGTCGATTTTCTTTTTAAGGTCATCGACGTCGCGCGCGCCTTCATCCTGCTCGCCCAGTTCTTTCTGAATGGCCTTCATCTGCTCGCGCAGGTAATACTCGCGCTGAGTCTGCTGTACCCGGTCCTGCACTTCGCTCTGGATCTTGTTGCGCAGTTGCTGCACTTCGAGTTCCTTGGCGAGATGCTGGTTGATCTTCTCCAGACGCACGCGGATGTCGAGAGTCTCAAGCGTGTCTTGTTTGTCGGGAGTCGAGAGCGACGGCAAAGATGACGCAATAAAATCCACGAGCCTACCGGGTTCGTCGATGTTGAGCGCCACCGTGGAAAGCTCGTCGGAAAGCGTGGGCGAACCGGAAACGATCTGCTGGAACAGCGTAAGGACGTTGCGCTGCAGCGCCTCGATTTCGGAGCTTTCCGGCTGCGTCGGCTCCGGAATAACCGAGACCTTGGCCCGCATGAATGGAGCTAATTGCGTGAACTCGCCAAGACGCACCCGCTCCAGACCCTCGGCAAATACGAAGAGGCTCTGGTTGGGCATCTTGACGACTTTGTGGACGACCGCGGACGTGCCTACGGTATAAAGATCACTAGCTTGAGGGGTGTCGACGCGGGCTTCCCGCTGCGCCACCACCACGATGGTCTTGTCTTCGCCCAGCGAATTAATCAGCTGGACAGAACTCTCCCGGCCTACGGTAAGCGGCAGGACGGCGTGCGGAAACAGAACTGTATCCCGCACAGGAAGCACGGGCAAAGCCCGTACGTCGTTTGTTTCCCGATGCTTAGGAACTTGCTCGGAAAGCGGCTGTTCGCTCATTGGCTCTCCTTGAGTGTAACTCACTCAACTTTAGATGTTACTCCGCCGGAAAGGTTTCAGGCTCCCGGTAGTTCCCGCGAACTGGATTCTATGCCTATCACGCACGCTTCGCACTGTATCAAAGGTGCTGCAGCTAATGCGGGTGAAAAGCGGTGAAGTGATGAAGAGATCAAATGACGAAACGGGGCAGCCACCGGTGGCGCCGCGCGGCTGCCCTGGGGATCGAGATTACGGTCTACGGAGCGACGCAGCAGCCGCGCCGATGCCCAGGCTTCTCAAGCCAAACTCACAGACCCGGTTCTCTCCGAGCAGATCTCTCAGAAAACGTGCTTGGCGGAATCGCCCCGGAAAATCAGCTCCCGCAACACCCTCTCGTTGGCCGCGTTCACCTCGTAGGCCACGGAAGCATGGGCAGCCTTTTCGGGAAGTGGAACGAGCTTGCAGCTTACCTTGACCTCAGGGTCGTTGCTTTTGAGGTGTTTGAAAATCATGATGTGATCCTCGCCCTGCATGACGTGGCGAACCTGATAATCTCCTGCAGGAAGCAGAGCGGTTCCGACACGAACCGGGGCGACAAACGTGACGTGGCCGACGTTTGAAATGCCGAGATTGTTGGGTGCGGCAGTAGCGATTAGAGTGAGGCTGAGCAGGCACAAAGAAACGATTCCAAGGACTTTCATTAGACGCATATACCCTCCATCAAGGATCAGGTGTGCACCCCCGGTGAGGCACGCCGGTGGGACACCACAGAAAAGTCTAGAAGGAAAACTTCCCGATGAATATGTCGCGCGTCACCGAAGGTTGTGACGCTTGTTCAAGGTCTTACGGTCTCACTTCTGAACGAAGGGGATGGGGTGAACTGGGAAAGATCGTAAATGCCCAGCTTTTTCTCGAGCTCCGCGACCTGGTCGACGACCTTGAAAAAGCCTTCGTCGCCGAAGAGTTCATCTTCTTTCTTTTCGAAATCATCTCCCAGGGCATCGTATTCGTGCGGGGAAACGATAGAGCGAAAGGCGGGAAACAAAACCGTATCTTCCCGGGCTTCGTGAGGCCGGTACATGCGCAGGAAAGCTCGCAAAGCATCCGCCAGCTTTTCCGCGTCAGAGGCACCTTTATCAGAGACGTACTTGAAAGTGGGAAGGGCCGCCAGTTCCCTGATCTGTGCGGTCAACAGGCGGCCGGCCTTGTGTTGCGCTAAGAGAGTATCCACCAGGCTGACCAGCTTGCCGGCTTTGCGAAAGCGTGGGAACAGGAACTCTTCTTCGAGCTTCTCGTGGTACTCCTCAACGAAATGACGAATGATGTCGGCGGCATTGACCAGGATCGATCCATCGAACGTCTGTTTCGCTGCGAGCATGCGCAGGTGATCGTCGTAAATCAGCAGGATGCGGTTCAGCACGCCGTGCTCGCGCATAAGATCTTCGGCGGGGGAAATGTCTTCGGCGCTCTTCTTCTCGGATTCCCCCGGGTACGCGAAGGTGACTGCGGGTGCGAGCAACCCGGCGCTAGCGATGGAAGTTTGTTGAAGGAAACGGCGGCGGTTTGAAGGCAAGTTAGGCATCGTCGGCTCCTTAGGCATTTAGTTTTGACGCGCAGGCGCGACACAGGTTTGCTCGCTCATGCAGCCCGGTAAATTCCCAGCACCTTGACGAACTCTGCGACTTCGCCCAGATGGTGGAGCGCATTGCGGGCAGGCTCGTCATCACCACGGAGGAAGTCCACGTAGAAGACATATTCCCAGGGGCGTCCACGCATGGGGCGCGACTCGATCTTGCTGAGGCTGATGTCGCGCAGGGCGAAAACGCTGAGCGACTTGAAGAGCGCTCCCGGCAGGTTCTTCACCTTGAACGCGATTGAAGTCTTGTTGGCGCCCGGCGGGATCAGGCGCTGGTAGCCAGGCGAGGCGTCCCGCCGTCTCCCCGTCGACTTGCGAATCAGAAAAAAGCGGGTGAAGTTACGTTTGTCGTCCTCGATTCCAGCCTGGAGAATCTTGCCGGAGTATTCGCGCGCGGCGTGGCGTCCGGCGATGCCGGCGGCGTCGGGAAGGCGATGAGCGACGACGTGCTTCACGCTGCCCGCGGTGTCGTAGAACGGGACCGGCTCAATGCGGGGATGGTGGCGGAAGAATTCGCGGCACTGGTCGAGCGCCACCGGGTGCGAGAGCACCTTGCGGAGCGAGTTCAGCCTCACTCCGGGGGCAGCGATCAAGTTATGAACAATGCGCAGCAGGAATTCTCCCTGGACAAAAACATCACGCGTTACAAGCAGATCAGCATGTTCAGCCACTGTGCCAGCCAGCGAGTTCTCGATCGGGATAACGGCGGCAGAGACCGACCCTCGCTGCACGCGGTCGAATACTTCGAGGGAACGCGCGCACGGAACCACAATGCAGCGCCGCAGCATGCGCTCCGCCGCTTCGTGGCTGAAGGAACCGAGTTCGCCCTGGATTGCGACTTTGATGGCGGCGGGTTTCATTACATGGCAAGGTAACGGGAGAAGGCAGCTGAGTGCAAACCGATTCTGCGCCTGCGACGTTTGAAGACACGCCTAACAGTGCTGCGGGCGCGGTCTGCCTGAAGGCCCACTCTAGTACAAATTCTTAACAGGAACGTTAGGGGTGATCTTTTTGCAGCACCAACGCATCCACACCGTTCGAGTAGTAGTGGGGGAACGTTTTGATGACGCTGTACCCGTGGCGCTTGTAGAACGCCAGGGCGGAAGAGTTGTCCACAGCGGTTTCCAGCTCGATGGAGCGGCATCCCGCACCGCGTAAACGATCCTCGGCAGCGCCCAGCAGCAGCGATCCCACGCCAGAGCGCCGGGCGGAGGCGATTACGTCTATGGTAATGATGTGACCGTGACCCCGGCCATCCGCTTCCGCAACGATGAAGCCCGCGACGTTGGCGGGCGCGGTCGCAGGAAAATGTTTCGCGCTGTTACCCGAATCAGGAACGACGGTAGACGACGGCGCAAACCCTACCGCCACCAGCGTGAAGGACCTGCTGCGCCGCATGTAGAGCTTGAGCTCGGCCCGCGAATAAGAAATGCCGGGCGGAAAGCACTCCTGGTCGACGCGCCAAAGGGTTTCGAAGTCGGCCGGCTGAAAGGTGCGAACCTTGAAGGGCACATCGTCATTGTAGCGGGAGCGGTTGCCCCGGATTGCACAGGGGTGGATTGCCGCTGATGGAGTCGCCAATAGGACCATTCTGAACTGGATCGCTCCGAGTTTTCCACAACTAATCCAAGTTTGGCCCCTTGGACCGCTGAATTGTGACCTCTCCCCTCTTGCTTCGCCGCATCTGCGGACGTACCATGGGCGTAAGGGGAAGCGCTGTGGGACGCCTTCTGCTGATCGACGTGGCCAGTTCGGTCGCCGTGCTGGGGCTGTGGTACCTCGTGTTTGCCACCTACAATCGGAGGAAGGGAGCGTCGGCCTTGCGCTGGGTGCAGACAGCCTGCGCCGGCAAGGGACGAATTTTAGAGTCGCACTGGATAGGGCTGGGTAGTTCCCACCTGCAGGCCCGACTTCATTTTGCTTCCCGCTGGTTCGAAAACGCGCGCGTCACCGTGAAGTTCCGCCCTCGTTCGTCGCCTCTACATTGGCTCCTCAGTTGCTGGCACCGGCAGAAGGAGACTCTGATCTTCGAGGCCGACCTGGGCGGTTCTCCCAGCTTTCATCTGGAAGTGGTGCGGCATCGCTGGTCCGCCCATAACCGAGGCATTACACCGCGCAAGAGCGATGGGCGGGAATGGGACCTCTACGAACCCGGCCCCATTATCCTGACCACGCGGACGCACTGGAAGCAGGATCCCACGGCGGAGTTGAACGCCCTGATGTCGGCGCGGCGGCAAGACTTTCTGGAGGTGCACTTCCGCCCGGAATCGCCGCAGTTCTCGGCTACAGTCCCGCTGGAGGCATTGGCCGACCCGGCTGCCGCCGCGACCTTTGTCAGCGCTCTGCGCGAGATCGCCGCAGGGGTCTCGGCTCACCGGCAGTAGACGGTTGTGATTGCTTCTCCCTTCCCAATTCCCTCTTCCTTGGCGCTTCATGCCGTGCTATCGTTCCGGACCACCAGAGATAAAGCATGACTGATGGTTTAAATAGTCCGGTGCCGCAGTTCGGCACGGTTGAGTACTCGCCCGGCAATCGCTGCCGGATCTGTCAGCAGCCGACCGGAGGAACATACTATCGTGTGAAAGCCTCGGTGGTGTGTCCGAGTTGTGCGCAAAAGATGCGCGGCGCAATCGCCGTGAATGATCATGCCGCATTTGTACGGGCCCTGGCGTACGGCACCGGCGCCGCCGTCGCCGGCTTGGCCGGATATGCGCTAATCGCCATCCTGCTGCAGGGCTGGGTAATCAGCTATATGTCGATTGGGGTGGGATGGATCGTGGGTACGGCCATGATCAAAGGATCCAACGGAATAGGCGGCAGACGCTATCAGATTGCCGCAGCAGCGCTGACCTATGCGGCCGTGTCGATGGCGGCGATTCCCATCTGGATTCACTTTGCCCCTGTCGGGCACCCGCAAAAGCAAACACAGGATCAAAGGTTTGAGGAACAAGAGCGGAAGTTCGGAAACGATGCAGAACAGCAGCCAGCAGACGCGCAACCGGCCCCCAGAGCGGAGAAACCTCGGATGAGCTTCGGGACGTGGTTGGGAACGGTAGTATTGCTCGGGCTGGCGTCTCCGTTCATTCAGCTGACGGGAAATCTTCTCTGGGGGGTCATTGGCCTGTTAATTCTTTTCTGGGGGATCAGAATCGCGTGGCGAATAACTGCCGGCCGGCAGTTTGAAATCTACGGTCCGTTCGCCGATTCTCCGCCAGCTTCTTCTTGAACCATCATTGACTGGAACCACCATTGACGCAGAGGCGGCTTTCTAATCCGTGTCGACAACCACTCCAGAACTGATTCGTAACTGCAAGCGCTGTTCGCAGGAACTGGCACCCGGAGCTTTGGTGTGCGACCACTGCCATGCGTTGGTGCACTCCGAGGAATTGGAGCGCATGTCGGCGGAAGCGAAGGCGCTCGAAGCCAGGGGTGACCTGCGGCAGGCGCGAGAGAAGTGGCTCAGCACACTTCCTTTACTGCCGCCGACCTCCACACAAGCCGATTGGATTAAGCACCACGCAGAGGTACTCAACGCCGGCGGGCATCCGCCGCCAGCAGGTGAGCCCGGCAATAACCCGTGGGTGCAACAGCGTGAACTCGTAGGTCCGATCGCAACACAGGCCGGAAGGAACCAATCTCCGGTGAAGCTGACTTCCATCCTGAGCTTTTTAGCTTTCATTGCGATCTATTCAGTCGGCTCCGGATTAAAGTTCGGGATCGGCTTTGCAGTGCTGATTCTGATCCATGAGATGGGCCACTTCGTCGATATCAAGCGCCGCGGCTTGCCCGCGGATATGCCAGTATTTCTGCCGGGCCTGGGAGCCTACGTGCGCTGGCAAGCCATGGGCGTGTCGATCGAAACGCGGGCAGCGGTCAGCTTGGCCGGGCCGCTGGCCGGGTTTTTCGCTTCGGTCGCGTGTGCGGTGATCTGGTATCAGACCGGAAACCCGCTCTGGTCCTCGCTGGCGCGTGTCGGCGCGATTCTGAATTTGCTGAATCTAATTCCCGTCTGGGTGCTGGATGGCGGGCAGGCCGCGCTCGCTCTGAGCAAGTCGGAACGACTTGTTCTGATGGCTGCGTGTGGCGTTCTCGGGCTGGCGCTCGGTCAACGGTTGTTCCTCCTTGTCGGGTTGGGCGCGGGATATCGAGCATTCTTCGCCACGGATTTTCCGGCGCACCCCAGCCGCGCCACAACCGTTTACTTTATAGCCGTCCTGACTGCGCTAGGCGTGATCATCCGGCTGATGCCGGGGCACGGTCTGGGACTGAATTGATACAAGTCTTGGGTGTAGGATAGCGCCGACTGGACGGGAGGAGGTCGCCCCATGAGTCTTGGTCACAGCCGTTTCCCCTCCGGCTTTATCTGTCAGCTCGCGGTCATGCTGACTATCACTTCTTGCGCCGCACCGGCAGTTTACGCGGGCGAATCCCAATGGGTAGAAGTGCGCTCGCCGAATTTTTCGGTGGTCACCGATGCGGGTGAGAAGCGGGGCCGAGAAGTTGCGATGCGCTTCGAGCAGATGCGCGCGGTTTTTGGCGCTTTGATGACCAAGGCGAACGTAAACCTGCCCATCCCGCTGCAGATCGTGGCTTTCCGAAACACAAAGGAGATGCGGCAGGTTGCGCCGCTGTTTAACGGCAAGCCGACGCAGGTAGCAGGACTTTTTCAAGGAGGAAACGACCGCAG
Organism: uncultured Acidobacteriaceae bacterium; assembly: GCA_963786075.1. Lineage (GTDB taxonomy): Bacteria > Acidobacteriota > Terriglobia > Terriglobales > Acidobacteriaceae > Sulfotelmatobacter. The sequence goes on from CAWAYA010000026.1 coordinate 28,524, forward strand.
TTTCATCATGCTCGATATGTCGGTGGAGAATCCCTGGGTTGTGGTGTTCCACGAATACGCCCATCAGTTAATGAATGGCAACCTTCAAGGTGAATTCGCTCCTTGGTTTGAAGAGGGATTCGCCGTCTATTTCCAGAGCATCGAGGTCGATAGCAAAGAAGCCCGAGTAGGAAAGATTCCCAATGACGATTATGTGATCCTGGAACAACTGGGAATGATGAAGATCGCCGATTTGCTCCGGGTACGCCAGAATTCTCAGACCTACAACGAGAGCGGTGACCATCGGACCACCTTCTATGCCGAGTCGGGCATGCTCATGCATTACATCTATGACAACAAACTCCTGCCAAACGTTGGGACTTACTTTGATCTGCAGGAAAACAAGCACATGCCAGTCGAGGACGCCATCCAACAAGCCTTCGGGATGAGCTCGGCGCAGTTTGACAAGACGTTGCGCAACTATGTGAGCGGTGGCCATTACAAGTATTATCCGATTCCTACGCCGCCCAACATTTCGGAAAAGAATTTCACTGCAACGCCCCTGAGCCTCGCAGCCAGCAATGCTGTGCTGGCGGACATCCATCTGCATTCTCGCGGCTATCAAGAGCGGGCGATGAACGAGTTTCAGGACATTCTAAAGTCTGATCCTAAGAACGCGGCGGCCTGCCGCGGGCTCGGCTACGCCTACTTGCAGAAGCAGGATTTTGCCCAGGCGGCGCAGTATTTTAAACAGGCCTCACAATTGGACTCCAAGGATCCGCGGGTGCACTACTACAACGCCCTGCTGATGGCTCGTGAAGGCGGCTTCAGCAGCACCGCCGACCTGCCTGCCATGACTGCGGAATTGGAGACCTCAATCAGCCTGGATCCAAATTTCGCCGATTCTTATTCCCTTTTGGCGTTTGCGCAATCCACATCAGGAGATCCGGCAAAAGCCCTGGTCACTATGCGGAAGGCGATTATGATCAGCCCGCGCGACCCGAATTACCGCCTCAATCTGGCGAATCTCTACCTGGCCAACCGCCAGCCCGATCAGGCGATCGCCGTGCTGCAGTCGCTGCAGGCTGTCGACACTCCCGAACTTCGCCCGCGCGTCGCCGCCATGCTGGCGCAGGCGCAGCAGTTCCGGCAGATGTTGCAAGCAGGAGCAGGGGCAGGGCCCGGTTTGGGTATGTCACTTCTCCGAGGTGAAACCTCGGAAGGCAAGAGTGATCCCGCGAGTGCCAGCCAAACCTCTCCCGAGCGGCAGGCAAACGCGCAGGCAAACCTCGGCGCGGCGAAATTTCTCCGCGGCACGCTCACCAATGTGGATTGCTCGACCCCGCCCCTCGCTACCTTGACCGTGCTCGCAGCAGCAAGAGCCTGGAAGATGAAAGTGGCCGACACCAACCACATCATTCTGATCGGAGCTGACCAGTTCTCCTGCGCATGGACCAAGCAGAAGGTGGCAGTGAACTATCGAGAAACATCGGAGGGAGAAGGCAGCGTGATCTCTCTCGAGATCCAATA
>CAWAYA010000027.1:0-123102 GCA_963786075.1 uncultured Acidobacteriaceae bacterium
CGAACCCACGTTACCCTTTCGAGTAAACACGCTTTCCAAGCGTGCGCCTTCAGCCACTCGGCCATCTCTCCGGCGAACATTTGCGCGCGACGATAGCTCTCCGGGAGGCCATCGCAGCACGTCCAGTCAGCTGAAATTATCGCCGACTCAGCTTTGCTTCATTCTATGGTCAGACCCGCGCCAGAGCAAATCGGCAGCATTGTGGGACAGCGGGCGCCGGGACCAATGGGGCTGGATATAAAACAGAAAAACCTAAGAGATCTTCGGCGGCGGGGTGTGGTTGGGAGCGTCTGAATTCGCGGGCTTCGCAGCTGTACTTGAAGCAGCCACACCCGCGGCCGCTGCGGCGGCGGCGCCGTTGACTCCATCACCATTCAGAGGAACGGTTGCGGGAATCGGAGGCGGCTTGACCCCGTCGACTACGTGGTGGCTCAGGCAATAGAGCGCGAGTTCTAGCCGGTCGGCGACGCCCAGCTTGTCATACACCTTGCGCAGGTAGTTCTTTACGACCTGCTCCGTCGTGCCTACGCGAACTGCGATTTCTTTGTTCTTCATGCCCTGCGTGACGCAAGAGACGATCAGCGTCTCCTTGGGCGTGAGCTGAACTTTCGGGCGAGCTCCAGAGGGCCGCAAGTTGTGGCCGCGGTACGCTTCCATCACCCAATGAATGGCCTGAGTCTCAAGCCATGGTTCGCCGGCAGCAACTTTGCGCAAGCAATCGACCAGGATCTCCGGCTCCACTTCGCGCGAGAGGATGCCATGTGCTCCGCGGCGGAAGAGTTCAAGAGTGAGTTGTTCGTCGGAAGCGGGGGTGACCACCACGATCTTGAGTTGTGGCGCCTGACGCAGGAGTTCCGTCACTGCTTCGACGGGATTCGGCGCCAGCGCGGACTCAAAAATCAGGATGTCGGCGGAAAACTTGGTCACAGCAGATTGCGTCTGAGGCAAAGTCTCGGCCTGCCCCACCACGCGAATGTCGTCTTCGAGCGCGAAGATTTTGCGCAGTCCGGCGCGGAAAATAGCCTGGGTATCGGCCAGGATCACGCGAATGAACTGGCCGGTGCCAGTATTCTCGGGAACGCCGTTATTTTCTCCCACGCTGACTGAAGTGCTTGCCATCAGTTTCTTTGCACCTATGCCCGCTCAAAATGGTATTCGTCGATCACTACGCCCACGCCGCGCCGGCCCTGGTCTTCGAAGCTGCGAACCACACGGCCGTGGCAATCAATCTGCACATCGCGACGCGAACCCACAACTTCTCCCGGAAGCAGAATTGTGAAGTCCACCACCGAACCGACCGGGACGTCGCGATCCATCGCGAACAGCACGCCGTTGGCGGAGATATTTTGCGTCTCCGCGGAACACGCCCCGCCCGCCGAGTTCACCTCGACCGGCAGATGCAGCGGAAACCGCGGAGCACTCTGCATGGAGGCATAGTGCTTAATCGCAGTTTGCTGTGACTGCGGGTCCACCGTCAGTTGCTCCTCTGCCGCTTCGTCGGACACTGTCTCTAACCAGCCTTTTTCCAGTGCGCTGAAGCCGCTGGGCGCATCCGGATTTTTGCGGAACTTATGGGCAGCCTACACCCAGGAATCAGGTGTGCAAAGTTACCGAAGTCATGGAACAAAAGGGTGCTAACTGCTTGTAGATGAGCGAATTAGAAGGATTTTACCGAGGATAACTAGGGCTGTGGACAAGTGTGCAGGGGCAGGATCGGCCCGAGTGCTTTGTGCGCTGGGCCTCAGACGCTGCCAGATAGACCAATACCAGTGAGCTCTAGAACTTAGTCACTTCCGTGAAATTGAAATCGCGGACCTTCATTGCAGGCACAACCATGTCGAATGACTCTTCTCCGCACGACCGAACGGGCACGCTCATAGCTTCGACCCCGGAGAGCATATGCATCAAACTTTGGTTGAAGCGGAAGTTGCGCAGGCCGCGTTGCACTTTCCCGTTTTCCACGAGGAAGGTGCCGTCGCGGGTCATGCCGGTGACGATCTTCTCGTAGGGATCGACTTCGCGGATGTACCACAGGCGCGTGACTAGTACGCCGCGCTCGGTGGAGGCGATCATCTGATCAAGAGTTTGCGGATTCTGCGGAGCTGCAAACACAATGTTGAGCGGCATCTCACCGATTTCGTTGGGCAGCGCGAATCCGTGGCCGGTGGCTTCGACCGGCCCAACTTTGTCTTTGAATTCCGAATTCTTCATGCGCGCAGCCGTTCCCCGGGCATAGACGACTCGCTTCACGACTCCGTTCTCAACCAGCGGCAAAGTCAACCGCCGCACGCCTTCGCCGTCAAAGGGAGAGCCGGTTTGCAGAGGATGGGTGACATCGTCCCAGATGGTGATGTTCTCTCCGAAAAGCTGGCTGCCGATGCGGCCGCTGAGGAATGAGCGCTCGTCGAGGATGGCCGTGCCCGAGTAATCCCAGAACATGAAGCCGACGATGTCGAGCACGGCAGCCGGCTCGAGGATCACCGTGCACTTCCCTGCTGGAATCTCCGCGGGATGTGCGGAGTCGAGCGCCTTCTTCGCCGCAATCTCGGCCAGAGCAAGCGGATCAAGCTTGGTCACATCGGGCGAGTTGGCTTTCTGCCAGCCCGAGGAGTCGGCTCCCAGCATGGTGATGGAAACTTCGGCCAAGGTTTGCGTGTGCCAGTCGCTCAGGCCGCGCGAATTGAAAATACCCTCGACCGATTCAGAACTGGAAAAAATGCCGGCGGTGGTGAGTTTGTGCTTTTGCGCCACCTCGACGATCTTCTTGACGCCGGCGGAGCGTAGCTGGGGAGTGATGGCCGCAGTCGCGGCAAAGTGGCGCGAGGGGACTTTCGTGGAGCGGACGCCCTCGGTAGCCTGCCCTGAGCGAAGCCGAAGGGCTCTGCCAGCGGCTTCGCTACCGTCGGGCATGGGCAAAAGGTCAGGATCAGGCTGTTGCACCTTCGCCAGAGCTTCCGAAGATTCAACCACCCGCCGCAAGCTCTCGTCGTCAAACTTGTTGGTGGAGGCGCGAGCCGTTCGCCCGCCAAACGCCGTGCGCACGGAGATCGTATGGTTCTCGTCCTCAACATTTTGATGAATCGTGTTATTGGCAAATCGCGTGAGTGCGAATCTTCCGCCAGAGATCAGCACTTCAGTTTCATCAGCAGACGAGAATTTCTTGATGCGATCAAAGATCTCAGCGGCTTGTTCTCTGGTGAGCATTTAGATTGGCTTTGTTACCTCTCCGTGTCTCTGCGTCTCGGTGGTGAAGTAGCTTTTGAACTAGCTTCCTTTATAAGCACTCCCAACCTTGATGTGCCTGAACCTGGACGGCGCTGCCCCATGACCCGTGCCCATCACCTGCTGCGGCTGGCCTTTGCCGCAATTCGGCGTGCCCCAGAGCGTCCACTCATCGCGCGAGCAGATCGCATCCAGAGAATTCCAGAACTCGGTCGTGATGCCGGAGTACGACGGGTTCTTCACCATGCGCACCCGCTTGCCGTGCTTGATCTCCCAGCCAATCTCGCAGCCGAATTGAAAGTTGTAGCGGCGGTCGTCAATCGACCACGAACGATTGGTCTGCATCAGGATGCCGTGATCGGTTGCGGCAATCAGTTGCTCGAGTGTCAGCGGCTTTACGCCGGGCAAGAGGCTGATATTGGTCATGCGAATCATCGGCAACCGGTTCCAGCCTTCGGCCCGCAGAGTTCCGCCGGAGCGATTCTCGCCAATAGTGTGGGCCGTCTCGCGCGAACTGAGGTAGCCGGTGAACAATCCATTGGTGATGATCGGCGTGCACTGCGCAGGAACACCTTCGTCATCGAAACCAAAAGTTCCCAGGCCCGGACCGTGCTCCTGGCGCGCGTCCGCGACCACGTTCACCATCTCGCTGCCATACCGCAGGGTGCGCAATTTGTCGAGCGTGAGGAACGAAGTGCCTGCGAAATTCGCCTCCATGCCGAGCACGCGATCGAGCTCGATGGGATGACCGATCGATTCATGAATCTGCAGGCCCAGCTGAGAGCTGTCGAGAATGATGTCGAACGTGCCTTCGGGGCATTGTTCAGCTTTATGCAGCGCAACCGCTTCTTCGGCGATGCGGCGCGCGTTCTCGACCAGCTTCAGCTCATCGATCAGTTCATAGCCCTTGTTCTGCCATTGACCCCCATAAGAATTGGGATAAGACCGTTTCTGAATCTCGTTGTTCGCAAAGGCGTACGCTGCGTAACCCGCGCCTGCCGAATATTTCGTCTGATGAATATCGGTCCCCTCCGACGATACGAACCATTGCTCCTCGCGATTGAAATTGAGGTTGCTTTCGGCCAGCGTAATGCCGGCAACGGCACGCAGTTCGGAATCGATATTCAGCAGAAGGGCAATGTTTTGCTCAACTGAGATTGAGAACGGATCGATCACGTGCGGCGTGGTCCACTCCGCAATGATGGGCTTTTCAGGAGCGAGGAGGACATCCTTTTGCTTCACTTGGGCCGACGCACGGGCAATTTCAACCGCACGGGCTGCGGTAGCTTCAACCCCAGCGCGCGACAGATCTTCGGAGGCGGCAAATCCCCACGCGCCATCGGCAAGCACGCGCACGCTCATCCCGGCAGACTCGGCGTCAGACGCGCTGCCGACCTTGCCGTTTTTCGTAGTGAGCGTGCGGCTTCTCTGGTTGACGTTGCGCGCATCGGCGTAGCTCGCGCCGCGCATCGTGGCGACGTTCAAAGCCCAGCTGACAATTTCCTTCATGCGGAGATTCAAATTTACCACGGAGATGGAGAAATACGGGAAGGGCAGCTGAGAGCTAGGGCGTGGCGCGCGCTACATCCAGCGCCTTCCTCACGGCGAGCAGTTCTTTCAACACTTCGCGCAGCTTGGTGGACTCCAGCGCGTTGGCTCCGTCGGACTTCGCTTCTTTGGGTCTGTCGTGCACTTCCAGAAAGATGCCATCGACCCCGGAGGCAACTGCAGCGCGCGCCAGCACCGGGATGAACTCGGGTTGCCCGCCACTCACTGCGACCGCGACATTGCCATCGTCGGTCTGAGCAGAAGGCAGCTGAACGGAATGCGTCGCGTCGAAAACCACCGGCGCAAACTTGCGCATGATCGAGAGCGAGCGCATATCGACGACCAAGTTGTTATAACCAAAGCTGGTGCCGCGCTCGGTGAGAAAGACTTGCGGGTTGCCTGCTTCACGGCACTTCTCCACCGCGTGCCGCATGTCCCACGGCGAAACGAATTGTCCTTTCTTAATGTTGACCGCGCGGCCGCTGAGTGCCGCCGCGACGACGAGATCGGTTTGGCGACACAGAAACGCAGGAATCTGCAGCACGTCGACCACTTCAGCAACCTTGGCCACATCCGCCACTTCGTGAACGTCGGTCAGCACCGGCAACTGAATATCCTCTTTGATCTTTCTTAGAATGCGCAGACCCTCCTTGATTCCGGGTCCGCGATAGCTGCGAATCGATGTGCGATTGGCTTTGTCGTAGCTGGCTTTAAAGATGAAGGGAAAACCGAGCGCCCGGGTCACGCCCTTGATGATCTCCGCCATACGAATGGCGTGCTCCTCGCTCTCGATCACGCAGGGGCCGGCGATAAGAAAGAGATTCCCCGAGCCGATGTGCACATCGCCGACTTGGAAGGAAGAAATCAAGAGCGAAAACCTGTCGCCGCCGGGCACGCAGAGAGCGCCGAGATAAAACTGAGAACACTTGATCGCTATTGCCTTTCTCGGCGGGCTCGGCGATCTCCGCGGTAAATCGTCTTGCCTATCTGCGGGTCACTTTCTCTGGGCGATGAAACATTTCAACCGCCGCAGTCTCCTTCTGCGCCCGCCGCTTCGAGCCGTGCTCATAGGCCGCCGCAATAAACGTGCTGAACAGCGGATGCGGCTCGAGCGGCTTCGATTTGAACTCGGGATGAAACTGGCAGCCGATGAAATGGGGATGGTCCGGCAGTTCGATCATCTCGACGTAAGTGCCGTCCGGGGTCGAGCCGGAGATTCGCAGTCCCGCGGCCGCCATGGGCTCCTCGTATTCGCGATTGAATTCGTAACGATGGCGGTGGCGCTCGCTGATTTCAAGCTTGCCATAGATCTTGTGGGCGAGAGTGTTAGGTTCAATCTTGCAAGTCCAAGCGCCTAGACGCATGGTGCCGCCAAGTTCTTCCACGCCGCGTAACTCGCGAAGCTTGTAGATCACTCGATGCGGAGTTGCCTGATCGAACTCGCTCGAATTCGCATCCGCCAATCCCACAACGTTGCGGGCAAACTCCACGCAAGCGGTCTGCATTCCCAGGCAAATGCCAAAGTACGGAACCTTATTCTCGCGAGCATACCGAATCGCGATCAGCATCCCCTCGATCCCGCGCTTGCCGAAACCGCCGGGAACCAGCAACCCGTTATAACCCTCGAGCTGCGCTTCGATGCTGCTCTGGTCGCCATTCTCCAAGCCCTCGGCTTCAATCCAGTTCAACTGAAGTTTCAGATTGTGTGCCAGCGCTCCATGCACCAGCGCCTCCTTCAGCGATTTATAGGAATCCTCATACTCGACATACTTGCCGACGATCCCGATCGTAACCGTGTCCTTCGGGTTGTAGACGCGATGCACAATGTCTTCCCACTTGGAGAGGTCGCGATCCTTCGCCTCCATCCGCAGATATTTGAGGGCCAGCGTGTCGACGCCTTCATTTGCGAACACCAGCGGCACTTCATACACCGAAGCCACGTCTTTGGCTGTGATTACGGCTTCTTCCTGCACGTTGCAGAAAAGCGCAATCTTCGATTTCAGCTCCTTGGCGAGAAATCGGTCAGTGCGGCAAAGCAAAATGTCAGGCTGAATTCCAATGCTCAGCAGTTCCTTGACGGAGTGTTGTGTCGGTTTGGTTTTCAGTTCCTGCGCAGCGGCGATGAACGGCACCAGCGTCACGTGGACGAACAACGTATCGTCGCGCCCCAGTTCCTGGCGCATCTGGCGGATCGCTTCCATGAAGGGCAGCGACTCGATGTCTCCTACCGTGCCGCCGATTTCCACAATCGCCACATCCACGTCCTGCGCCACCTTCTTCATTGCCGCCTTGATTTCATTCGTCACGTGCGGAATCACCTGCACCGTCTTGCCCAGATAATCCCCGCGACGCTCTTTGGCGATGATCTGCTCGTAGAGGCGACCAGTGGTCCAGTTGTTGTCGCGAGAAAGTTTGGCGTGAGTGAAGCGCTCGTAATGGCCAAGGTCGAGATCGGTTTCGGCACCGTCGTCGGTTACGAATACCTCGCCATGTTGAAACGGCGACATCGTTCCCGGGTCCACGTTGAGATAAGGATCAAACTTCATCAGGTTGACCTTCAGCCCGCGGCTTTCCAGCAGGCAACCGATCGAAGCCGCAGCCAATCCCTTGCCCAGGGAAGACACAACTCCGCCCGTTACAAAGATGTACTTCGCTGGCATCTGTTCCTCGCTCTAAATTGTGTTTGAAAAATTGTGCAGGTGGGGTGCACGATCAATTATGCCAGAACATGCCTGTGGAAACAAACAGAAGAATGCGCGCGTTGACTATCCCGGTAATGTGGGCGAAAATGATTTGAGCACTTCCCTCGGAAGTACTTTCCTCAACCCCGATTTATCGGGCTTTCGGCTTTTTGTCTTCAATCGTGGGCCTGTGGCGCAGCTGGGAGCGCGCTTCCATGGCATGGAAGAGGTCGTCGGTTCGATCCCGACCAGGTCCACCAAATCTCTCTGCGCACAGCATTCTTTCCCACAACATTCTTTCCGCAAAGAAGACCGGTCGTCTAGCGTCCGGCAAAAACGCCGCCGCGATATGCTATAGTGTCGGGCGATGTGGGCCGCGCCTGAGCATATGCTCGGCAGGGCAGCATCCACATCGGTTTGCGCTCCAATCTCATCGAGGCAGGAAGTTCCTTCCGGGGGTAAGTCGTGCGACCGGCTCGTTTCCCGCTATTCCTTTTTCTGGCTTTAGCGTTTTCCCTCCCTCCCCTGCTGCTTTCGCAATCATCCAATCACGCCCCGGCGTCTCCTGTGGATGAGAATCTCCTGGCCACGATGCGCGGCTCCGTGCATCCGCTCGCGCGGCCGGAATTCGATCAGGGCGCGGTCCCCGATGACTTCCCTGTGCGGCGAATGTTGGTGATGCTGCAACGCCCGCCGGAACGTGAGGCCGCGCGGCAACGGTTCTTGCGAGACGTACACACCCCAGGCTCCGCAATGTTTCATCAGTGGCTGAGTTCCAAGGAATACGGCCGGCAATTCGGCGCTAGAGATGAAGATGTTCAGACCGTGGCCGCGTGGCTTCAGGCTCACGGATTTTCCGTCGCTCGCGTGACCAGAAGCAAAGCAATAATCGAGTTCTCCGGCACCGCCGGCCAAGTGCGCGAGGCGCTGCACACTGAGATTCATGAATATGCTGCAAACGGCAGAAGTTTTTATGCGAACGACAGAGAAATTAGCGTTCCGGAAGGCATTCTTTCGCTCATTCGCAACTTTGCTCCGTTAAATACCTACCCGCTCACCAGCTATGTTGCCCAGGCCGGCAAGGCCAAGTTCTCCCGTGACGCACACGGCGGTGCGCCGGCATTCACCTTGACGGCGAACGGCGCTCCTTTTTATGCGCTCGCTCCGGAGGATTTCGCCACCCAGTATGATTTGAGCCCCATCTACTCGGCGGGAACCGACGGTTCGGGCGAGACCATTGGAATCATTGGAGCCTCTAACGTGAATCTGGCGTTAGTGAATGCCTATCGCGAGTTATTTAATCTGCCTGGCGACAACACGCAGATCGTGGTCGACGGCGAGGACCCCGGAGACGGTTTGGCTCCGAACGTTGAGGCACTCCTCGATATTGAGCTGAGCGGCGCGGTCGCGCCCAACGCGACAGTCAATTTCTACGTTGCCGGCGGACAGCCTCTTCAGGATAATCTGGCGCTCGCGGCGTTGCGCGCTGTCGAAGACGACCAGGCATCTGTGCTCAGCCTGAGTTATGGCGAATGCGAGCCCTTGCTCGGCGACGCCGGAAACCAGCTCTGGGCGGGACTTTGGGAGCAGGCTGCGGCACAAGGTCAGTCCGTTCTGGTGGCCAGCGGCGACACCGGCCCGGCGGCGTGCCTCGGCATCATACTGCTCGGTCCGAACGGCACTGAAGAAACCTTCGGCCTGACCGCCAATGGCCTCAGCTCCACGCCTTGGAATGTTTCGGTGGGGGGAACTGACTTCTATTATTCCGATTACGCGACCGGAGGCTCGAGCATCTCCTCGCTCTGGAACCAGAGCAACGATGCCAATCTCGGATCTTTGAAGGCTTTACTTCCGGAGCAGCCCTGGAATGACGCTCTCGGATTCAACATCGTTCCATACTTCACCCCGCTGAGTAATGGCGATTCTGGATTGAACGGTCCTGTTCCCTCCGTCGCAGGCGGAGGGGCCAGCAGCAACTGCGCGCAAGAAACCCCGCGTTCGCTAACGTCTTTGCCGACTTGCATCGCGGGCTATCCAAAGCCGATATGGCAGCAGGATACGGGTGTTCCGAATGACGGAGTTCGCGATTTGCCGGACGTCTCTCTTTTCGCCGCTAACGGACCAAACCTGAGCGCCTGGCCGATTTGCGCCGAGCCGGGAGATTGCGCTGCGGGGGCGACCTCGGCGATCACTCTAGTAGGTGGAACTTCAACTTCCACTCCCGCAATGGCCGGGATCATGGCTCTGGTCAATCAGAAGTACGGCCGTCAGGGCCAGGCCGACTATACGTTGTATGCTTTGGCGCGACAGCAATCTGGCGTCTTTCACGACATCACGATCGGAACCAACGATGTGCTGTGCATGTTAGCCAACATACCTGGGATCCCGCCTGTTCCAAATTGCACGATTGCCTACCCGAATATCTTTCCAGAGGTATACTCTTTTGGCGTCTACGCGGCGGGAACCGGATACGATCTCGCCACTGGCCTTGGGTCCCTCGACGCCAGTGAGTTGATCTCCAACTGGACCAAGGTGGCCTTGCTTCCGACTACGACCCTGCTCCAGCTTTCTCCGACAACTACCACACACGGTTCTGCGATTTCCCTCGCCGCTTCGGTGACACCGGTCTCGGGGTCTGTCGTACCCACGGGCGACATTGTGCTCCAGACCGATCCTGCATCAGCCATGCGCGGCAATGGACTGATCGCGCTCTCTAGCGGCACGGCTTCGGCCAGCGTCACTACGCTGCCCGGAGGTTCCTATCAGGTGTTGGCTCAATATGGAGGCGATGGGGTGTACGGCGCCAGTGCGTCGTCTCCTATTTTGGTGACGATCAAACCTGAGCCGAGCGTCACCTCGCTGACTTACAGCGGCGTCGGCGTCCCGACGGGAACGGTTCCTTTCGGCAGTGCCTTGACCTATGAGGCCACGCCCACCGGGCTAAACACGAATTCATCTGGGCTTGCCACCGGCTCGGTGACCCTCACCGACGGCAATGCATCGGCCACGGTTCCGCTCAACGTGAATGGGGTGGCAAACTGGTCGCCGCAGGTTCTCGCTCTGGGACCGCATTCAGTCACCGCGAGTTACTCGGGCGATGCCAGCTACACCCCATCAACCGGCGGTCCGCTGACTTTCACAGTAGTCCAGGGAACGCCATCAATTGAGACCGAAGTACTCGACCAGCCCCCGGCGGTCTGCATCGTAGGCGGAACTTGCAGCATAAATTATGTCGCAGGATCGAATGTCGTGGTGCACGTTGTCCTGCGCGGGCCCAATGCAAATGTGCCGCCAACGGGAACGGTGACGGTCACTTTGGGCACACTCACGCAGACGGTTCCAGTGGTTGCAGAGTCCTATATTAATGATGGCCTGTCTACGGCGTATGCGACGCTTAATGACGTGCCCGCGGGAACCTATTCGTTGACCGCGAATTATTCCGGTGACGCCAACTGGAACGCAGTGTCTTATACTTATCCGCCGCCGCTGACCTTCGTCGCAAACAGCGCGGTCGCTACTTCGACCACAACCCTGACGGCCTCTCCTTCAAGCGTGAATAGCTCGGGAAGCGTCACCTTCAACGTTACCGTCACCGCCAGCACCGATCAATATGGCACTCCGGTTGGCATTGTGTTCCTACTTGGAAATGGTACCGAGTTCGCGGGAGGCCTTCTGGGCTCTGGAGTCGTTACCACCTCCACCACCGAGTCGGCAACGATAGTCGTCCCAGCAACAGCACTCCCCATCGGACAACTGAACGTGACGGCGGTCTATTCCGGCGCCGTTGGAGTCGCATCTTCCGTCAGCGCCCCGGTCCAACTCAATGTCACCGCCAGCGACTTTACTTTCTCCACCGGTGCATCGAGCCTTACCGTGAAATCAGGTCAGACCGGCACCGTTCCGCTTCTGCTCGGTGGGCCATACGGAATCGGGGTTCCGGTCTCGCTCGCGTGTGCGCCTTCGTCCAGCCTTTTCACGTGCAGCGTGAACCCCGCATCTCCCACGGTGACTGGTTCTGGCACGGCCACTCTGACCATCGCCGCCAGCGTCCCCGGCATGACCGCAAGAGTGTTCCCTCCGCGCGACCACAGTCCGATTCGATGGTTCGTTGCCACATGCAGTTTTGCTTTCGCCTTTGGCGCGATCCTGACTGTTCCGATCGGCCGGCGCAAACAGAGAACGCAAGTCATCTTTCTGTTTTTCACTATCCTTTTTGTAGCGACCAGCTGCGGTGGAGGATCCAGCAGCGCTCCCCCGCCGCCGAGTACAAATCCTACCCCCCCGGGTGCATATAGCGTTCTGGTCACGGCGACATCGAATGGTGTTGTCCACAACGTCCAGTTGGCGGTACTGGTGTCGGCCCAGTGAGCAGGGCAAGACTCTAATCTCGTTCTTGATATTTGCTGTTTGGTTGCTGCGAAAACCTGAGGGCAGTCTGGGACGGATTATAGCCATGCCCAGCGCAAAGGAATGCTAGGCTAGTTCTGTGAACCGGCAATCCACTCTCCCCTTCTTGCGCGTTACATTCGCGCTCGTTCTCTTGCCGTGGTTATTATTCAACGAAGTCCGTCCCGCCTCGGCCGCCGCATGGACTATGCGCGCGCAGCCTATACGGATGGTCAATGGCGGTCCGGTATTGTTTCAGGTGAAGCCCCCGGCGCGGCTGGAATCTCTGAGCGGAACCTGGCTGGGACATGAACTTTCTTTCAGCTTCGATCCCGCGAGTAAAACCTGGTTCGCGCTGGCTGGCGTCAGCCTCGAAACTGTTCCCGGAACTTATCCCATCGAACTGACCGGCGAAACCACACCTGGGAAAATGCCGGGTAGGAAGATCTCTTTCGCGCGCAAGTTCGCCGTCGCCCGCGGCAAGTATCCCAAAATCGAAGTCAAGCTGAATGTTGAAAGCAAGTTCACCGAGCCCAGCCCCGAGCAACAGAAACAAATTGAAGAAGGCGTCGAGGTGAAGAAGGACTATCTGAATCGCATTACTCCAGAGCGCGAGTGGTCTGGACAATTCACCGCACCCGCCGAAGCTGAAATCTCTGACGTCTTCGGCGCCGAACGCGTCTTCAACGGCAAGACGCAGAGTACGCACTTCGGCCTGGACTTCCGCGTCCCCAGCGGCACTCCCGTCGCCGCCATGAATGATGGCACGGTGCTATTGGCGCGGCCACTTTATTTCGAGGGCAACTTCGTGGTGCTCGATCACGGCCAGGGATTGCTCACGCTCTACCTGCATCTTTCGGAGTTCAAAGTGAAGGAAGGCGATCAGGTAAAGCGAGGCCAGATCGTCGGATTGAGCGGCGGCACCGGCCGCGCCACAGGCCCGCATCTCCATGTCGCGGTGCGCTGGCAAGGAACCTATCTCGATCCCGCGAGCCTGATGCGCCTGCGACTGCCGTAACCACCTACGCGTTCCCGCGCGAAAGCCCGCTCAATCCGCGCTCCGGAATATCCCGTAGCGCCTCTTTTAGAATCTCTTTCAATTCCAGGTTGCGGATTAACCGGTGCAGATAATTGGGATGCACACCCAGAATGCGAGCCGCATCGGCATAGCTGCCTTGCGTCTGCTCCACGGCGTTAAGAATCAGTTGCTTCTTCAATTCTTTCACCGCCAAGTGATATTTCGCCTCGATCATCTCCGGCACCGCAGGCCGTTCCAGCAGCGACTCCGGCAGATCCTCCGGCAGAATCACATCCGAAGACGCCAGCACCAGAGCCCGCTCGATGGCGTTTTCCAGTTCTCGCACGTTGCCCGGCCAATCATAATTCTTCATGCAAGCTAGGGCTTCGTGTGAAATCGGGCGCGCCTTCACCTTGCAGCGCTTCGCATGCTTCTGCACGAAATGGCGCACCAGCATGGGAATATCTTCCTTCCGGTCCCGCAGCGCAGGCATCGTGATCTTCAACACTGCCAGGCGGTAATACAAATCCTGACGGAAATTACCGTCGCGCACGGCCTGCTCCAAATTGCAGTTGGTGGCGGCGATCAGCCGGATATCCACTTTAATGGGCTGGATTCCGCCGACTCGTTCGAACTCACGTTCCTGCAGCACGCGCAACAGCTTGACCTGCAAAGTAGGAGCCAGTTCGCCAATCTCGTCGAGAAATACCACTCCCCCATCCGCCACTTCGAGCCGGCCTTTCTTCAGAGAAGCGGCCCCGGTAAAGGCCCCACGCTCGTGGCCGAACAGATCGCTTTCCAGAAGCGTCTCAGGAATCGCGGAGCAATTGATGGCCACAAATGGCTTGTTCGCCCGCGGACTGTTGCGGTGCAATGCCCGCGCCGCTAGCTCCTTGCCAGTTCCGCTCTCGCCCTCGAGCAATACTGTCGAATCTGTGGGCGCCGCGCGCTTCAGGAATTGATAAACCTCTTTCATGCGCTCGCCGTCGCCCACCAAACTTCGTTCCTGGCTGATCTCCATCGTTAAGCGCGCATTCTCCTGCTCCAGCCAATTTAGGCGGCGAGCGCTATCCAGCGCGACGGCAGAGATAGCCGCGATCGCAGTTACCAGTTGCAGGTGCTCTTCGTTGAGACGGTTCCTGACACTGTCGCTGTCCAGATAGACGCATCCGATCACTTGTTCAAACACAGTCAAGGGCACGCACAGCAACGAGCGCACCTGAGACGCCGCCAGGCTCTCAATCTCCCGCAACTCCTCGCTGCCCGGAACATCGCTGCCCAGAATGCCAATCCTTTGCTCCAGCACCTGACGGGCAATCGTGCGGCTCACCTTCACCAGTTGGGGCTCTCCCGCCTGCCGCATGCGCACGAACGTCGAATTAAATTGCTCGCCTTCCTTATCCGCCAGCAAAATCGCGCCCCGGCCCGCAGGAACAATTTCAAATATCAACTCCAGTAACTGGCTTTGCAGTTCGTTCAGGTCGCGAATGGCGTGTATGATGCGGCTGATCTTTAGCAGTGCGTTCAAATTCCGGGCCAGGCGTGAACTCGCGGGCAGCTCGTGCAACAGCCGGTCCGGCTGCAGATAAATCACGTCCCGGGGATTGAGGACGGTGGTCTCTGCCGTGTACTGCGCCTCCTCGAATTCCACCCGGCCCGCTGCCGGCGCCACCTCTTCGTCTTCCAGCAGAAACAGAAAAGAAGAGTCGCCGGCGGCAATCTCATCTCCATGTTGCAGCCATTGCTCTTCAACGCCGGTGCCGTTCACCAGGGTTCCATTGCGGCTGTCAAGGTCTCGCACCAGGAATCTTCCGTGCTGCCCGCTCAGCAAACAATGTTTTCGAGAGACCGAGGGGTCGCTGATCGCGATCCCATTCGACGCCTCTCGCCCAATCGTGATTTCCCCCTCGGCCAGAGGAATCGTCGAGTCTTTCAAGGGTCCGGAAACCGCCAGAAGTCGGGGATGCAAGCGCCTCACCTCGCGCCCTTCTTATCACACTTCCGCCCCAGATTCATTCCCGATCTGAAGTTTTTCCGTTATCCGAACAGATAGAGAGAGCTATCCGATCGGATAGCATCTGGACCCCGCCGGCAGCAGAGCGGTCTCAACCGTCTAGCCGCAGCGTGGCATTAAGCGCTTTGCCCACAGCATGTTGGCGGAATGCCGACAGTCCTTACCAAGGCGGAAACAATTGGCACACGGCATGCATTCCCGAAAGTGCGCTACTGCTCGGCAAAAAGCGATGGGGGAAGCGCTTTTGCAGTATTCCTTGTCGAGATGGCGCAAATCGGGGATCCGAAGGGCCCCCTCATCGGATCCCTGGTTTTTTGACCGCCGGCCAAATCTCAACTGGCGACTGCTTCATCCCCCGCCGAAGCAAGCGCAGGTATCGCAACCTCCGCTCCGTCGCGAAACGTAACGCTGTTCCCGGAAATCGCTGGCACACGCTCGCCCGGAACCAGAATTCCCACCAAATTCAGCGGATCGGCAGCCGAGAGCGTAATCGTTCCCGAAGCAGGATCAAGCTTGCGCATCGCTCGCACCGATTCCACAGCAACCGGCAAGGCAAATTGCTCGCCTAGAAATCCATCCACGAATCGGCCGCCGCGAATCTCGCCTCGATCCTCCAAACGGCGGAAACCTGCCAGCAACTCGCGCCACGGCGGCAAGTTCGCTTCCCGCGCCAGCACGTCGCGCACCACAATCCCGTAACGGCGCAACAGCATCCAGCACGCTGCTTCTACATGTCGCGGACGCTCGACAACATCGTCGGTATGCAGCAGGACCCACCGCCCGGCGTTGTGCCGCGGACGCGTGGTGCGCCCGCTGCCCTGCCCCGCCCGCCTTTTGGGATCGATCAGTGAACGCAGATTGTCGAAGCCGTCGGCGGTAACCAGCCCCGCCGCCACCAACTCCCAGAGCGCAGTCTCGATCTCCGCTTTTAACTTATCGGTGCCGCGCACGATGTCGGTAAAAAACGACGCGCCCCGCTGCCGCAGAAACTCCAGGACCTTCTGCGCGACATGGCTCAGGCCATTATTGTCGCCCGGTTCCGCGCCCGGATGCCGCGGCGTCATCCAGTCAGAATCTTCGCGGACAAAAAATGTAATCGGCGCAACGCTGGTAGGAATCACCCGCCGCTGGCGAGAAGCCACGCCCGTCTCCGATCCCCGACCCGCATTCGAATCGAGCGTCGCCGGATGCGGAGACAACCGTCCCCAACCCACCGCCCCAGTCAGGCAAAGCTGGTCAAGCCATTTGGGATCGTAATCCACAATTCGCCGCGCCAGCACCTGCCGTTCCCAGGCATTCGCCGGAATTTCAAACCCCTGCAGTTGCCGCAGCACTTCGAGCGTGCCCCGCTCGCCCGCAACCTGCGTCCCCGCGGCCACGTGCTGCCAGCGCAGCAGCCACTGCATGAATTGCGCTGCCGTAACCGGCTCGATTTGTCTGCGCAACGTAGCAACTGTCAATCGATGTATGCGAGCCAGCAACCGCCGCTCACACCATTCCGTCTCGTTCTCATGTGATGGCTCATGTGGAGCGGGCGCCCCCGCCCGCTGGACGGTGCCACTAAAGTTTCCCCGCAGAACAGTCCCGCTAGCTTCCATGCGAAGCAAAGCATTCGAGATCTCAGAAGCGCCGATCTCTAAAGTCTCTCCAAGTTGCGTAGCCGTAATCGGCCCCAAATGCGACATCCATCCCGTAACCGTCGTAAGCAAAGCATCGTCACGCGAAGGCGCCGTAGTTTCCACTCCCGCCAACGCACTCTCAAATCGCGCCTCAGGGAACAGCACTGAAAAAGTCTTGGCACGCTCGGCCGAGACCCAATAGCTCCGTCCGTCCGAAACCGCGGCCGCGGCGCGACCTTCTAGGACCAATCGGTCAAAATAAAACTTCCATTGCTCCGTACTGAAATCGTGCCCGCTCTCCGGCACCGCCACCAGCGTATGCAGCACATCGTGCAGGTCATCTGCATCCCGCACATCCGGCCAGGCTTCCTCTCGTACCTGCGCAATCGCCGCCGGATCCAGCCCTCCCACTTCCTCAAGCACAGATTCCGGCAGCATCCTCCGCATTTGCACCGCACGCGCCCGCCGCTCCTCCAGGGGTGCATCGTCCAGAAACGCATACGGATTCGCATTCAGAATCTCGTGCGAAAATTGCGATGGCACCGGCGTATCGACCGCGATACAACGAATCCGTCCATCCGCCAGCCCGCTCAGCACAGACTTCAGCCCATCAATATCCATCGCCTCGGTGAGCACATCCTTCATTACT
This sequence comes from uncultured Acidobacteriaceae bacterium, assembly GCA_963786075.1. GTDB lineage: Bacteria > Acidobacteriota > Terriglobia > Terriglobales > Acidobacteriaceae > Sulfotelmatobacter. Next base: position 17,138 of record CAWAYA010000027.1, read on the forward strand.
TCATTCACCAGCGGATGATCCGGAATCTGCCGCTCACCCTGAATATTTTCAAAGCAAGCCGCCGCATCGGGAAAAACCGAAGCCAGCAGATCATCGCTCCGCATGCGCTGAATCTGCGGCGGAACTTTCTTTCCGTTTTGAAAGCGCAACAGAGCCAGAGCCCGGTTCGCATCCCAGCGCCAGCGTGTGGCAAAAATCGGAGAATCCAGCGCCGCCTGCTCCAGAATCGGCTGCACGGTCGCCGCCTGCAGAAAATTAAAAACGTCTGCTAGGGGAAAGCTGTGCTGCTCAGCCAGTGCGATGTTCAATCCGTTGTCAGTAGCCGCAGCCTGCAACTCGAAGTTGAACCCAACACAGAATCGCTTGCGTAGCGCCAGTCCCCAGGCCTTGTTGATGCGCCCTCCAAACGGCGCGTGGATCACCAACTGCATCCCGCCGCCTTCATCGAAGAAGCGCTCCGCAATCACGGTCGTCTGCGTGGGCACCGCACCCAGCACCGCGCGCCCCTGCAGAATGTATTCAATCGCCTGCTCCGCCCCGGAATCATCGAGCCCGCACTCGTCTTTGAGCCAGTCTACCGCGCGCGCAACCTCGGGCTGCGTAGCCGAAAATCCGACGGGAGAGGTATGCGGCAACATCTCGCTGATTTTTTCCCGCAGAGTTCCAATATGCTCCGAAAGTTCCTGAGTTCGCGCCGGCGCTTCCCCGCGCCAGAAAGGAACGCTAGGCGGCGCGCCATGCGCATCCAGCACCAGCACGCGGCCGGCGTTGGTTTCGATCCGCCGGATCATCCACGACGTATTCCCCAACAGCATGATGTCGCCGCGATTGCTTTCTACAGCAAAATCTTCATCGACCGTTCCCACCACAATGCCATCAGGCTCTGCGACTACGGCGTAAAGCGAATTGTCTGGAATCGCACCCCCGCTGGTAATGGCCGCGAGCCGCGCCCCGCGCCGCGCTCGCAGCTTCCCGTTCACTCGATCGCGGTGCAGGTATGCGCCATAACGCCCGCGCCGCGAGGCGATACCCTCGCTCAGCATCTCCAGAATCGCGTCGAAGGTAGCACGCTCCAGATTGCGATACGGATAAGCCCGCCGCACCAGCGCAAGTATCGCATCCTCGCTCCACTCCTCGGCAGCGCAAGCCGCCACAATCTGCTGCGCCAGCACATCAAGCGGCGCTTCCGGAATCATCAACCGGTCCAGGTCTCCGTGCCGAATCGCCCGCACCAAAGCCGCGCACTCCAGCAAATCGTCGCGCGTCGTACAGAAAAGCCGTCCCTTCGGCACCGCGCCGCGCCAGTGTCCCGACCGTCCCACGCGCTGCAGCGTCACCGCAATCGCCCGCGGAGAATTGATCTGCACCACCAGATCCACCGTTCCCACGTCAATGCCAAGTTCGAGCGACGCAGTCGCCACCAGCACCCGTACCTGGCCTTCTTTCAATTTCTTCTCCGCCGCCAGACGCAGCTTGCGTGACAAGCTCCCGTGGTGCGCCGCCACATTCTCTTCCCCAATCCGTTCGCCGAGATTGTGCGCCACGCGCTCCGCCATCCGCCGCGTATTCACAAACACCAGCGTCGACCGGTGCTGCTCAACGAGCGTCACCAGCCGGTTGTAAACCTCGTCCCACATTTCGTTCGAAGCCACCGGCCCCAAAGGCATGGCAGGAACTTCGACGGCGAGATCAAGCGTCCGCTTGTGCCCAATATTGACGATGACGACATCGGAGCGCCGATCGGAGTTTTGAAAGGGCGCGGCTTCCAGCCGCGCCGCAGACCTGTTCGAATCAAGAGCGGCTTCAGCCGCTGAGGTCGTTTTCCCGCAGCCTCGATTTCCCGTCAGAAAGTGCGCAACTTCTTCAATCGGTTTCTGTGTAGCAGAAAGCCCAATCCGCACCGGTGGCTTGTGAGTCAGGGCCTCCAGCCGCTCCAACGACAAAGTCAAATGAGCCCCGCGCTTGTCGTCGGCCACAGCATGGATCTCATCCACAATCACGGTTTCAACATCGCGCAGAATCGCCCGGCTCTTATCCGCAGTCAGCAAAATGTAGAGTGACTCCGGCGTGGTCACCAGAATGTGCGGCGGCCGCTTCAGCATGGCCCGCCGCTCGGGCATCAGCGTGTCGCCGGTCCGCACCGCAGTGCGAATTTCCGGCATGAGCAAGCCACGCTCCCCGGCCATCGCCAGGATTTCCCCCAGCGGCACTTCCAGATTTTTCTGAATGTCGTTGCCCAGCGCCTTCAGCGGAGAAACGTAGAGGACTTCAGTCCGATCAGCTAGATCCCCAGCCAAAGCCTTGCGCACCAGCCGGTCGATGCAGGCAAGAAACGCAGCCAGCGTCTTGCCCGACCCAGTAGGCGCGGAGATCAACGTAGTCCGCCCCGCCAGAATGTGAGGCCATCCTTGCTCCTGCGGCTCTGTGGGCGTGCCAAACCGCCCGACAAACCACTCCGCAACGAGAGGATGAGCCCAAGCGAGAGAGGAAGGGAAAGAGGTCACAACCGAAATATTCTATCACGCTCGCTTTCGCAAAACATTCGCCTCACGGCCGGCCCGGGCGGCAGCGGCACAGCGTATCCCCCGCGTCCGCTCGATAAGGTTTTTCCGAACCCTCGGTGTTAGAATTCTCCGTCCATCCCCGAACCTAGGAGAACCAACTTGACCACGTTGCGCTCGCTCACCTGCTACGTACTACTCTTCGCCTTCACGCAATTCACGGTAGCCCAATCTTCTTCGGAAATGGCCGCCTCGTCCGCAGCCCCGGCGCAGCTTCTCGGCTACACCGCACAAACTTCCAGCGCCGAGCGCGATTGGGAAAAGAAATTTCAGGAGGGCATCGTCGCCGCCAACGTCCGCGAGAACGATCGCCGGCTGAGCGCGCGTCCTCACCACGTCGGCTCGCCTTATGACAAAGACAACGCCGAGTGGATGCTCGCCCGCTTCAAGGAATGGGGATTCGACGCCCACATCGAAACCTTCGACGTATTATTCCCCACGCCGAAAGAGCGCGTGCTCGAACTCATCGAGCCTACAAAGTTCCGCGCCAAGCTGCAAGAACCTGCTCTCGCCATCGATCCAACTTCGAATCAGACTTCCGAACAACTCCCCACCTACAACGCCTATTCCATCGACGGCGACGTAACCGCGCCGCTGGTATACGTGAATTACGGCAACCGCGACGACTACGAACAGCTCGACCGCCTCGGCGTTTCCGTCAAGGGCGCGATCGTGATTGCGCGCTATGGCGAAGGCTGGCGCGGCATCAAGCCCAAAGTCGCTGGCGAGCACGGAGCCATCGGCTGCATCATCTATTCCGACCCCAAAGGTGATGGTTATTTCCACGGCGAAGATTATCCCGAAGGCGGCTGGCGTCCGCGCGAAGGCGTGCAGCGCGGCAGCGTCATGGACACTGATTATCCCGGTGATCCTCTGACTCCAGGCGTTGGCGCGGTTCCCGGCGCAAAGCGGCTCGCCATCAAAGATGCGAAGACCATCACAAAAATTCCGGTGCTCCCAATCTCCTACGCCGATGCGCTCCCTTTTCTCTCAGCCCTGCACGGGCCGGTCGCGCCGGAAAACTGGCGTGGAGCGCTGCCCATCACGTATCACGTCGGTCCCGGCCCAGCGCGCGTTCATCTTAAAGTCATGTCGAACTGGGACACTAAACCCGTGAACGACGTAATCGCGACGTTGCGCGGTTCGACCACTCCCAATGAATGGGTGATTCGCGGGAACCATCACGATGCCTGGGTGAATGGCGCCGACGATCCGCTTGCGGGCATGTCTCCCGAGCTCGAAGAGGCTCGTATGCTCGGCGAACTGCACAAGCAGGGATGGTCGCCCAAGCGCACCATCATCTACTGCGCATGGGACGGCGAAGAACCAGGCTTGCTCGGCTCCACGGAATGGGTTGAGACGCACCTCGATGAACTGCGCAAGCATACCGTCTCTTACCTCAACACCGACGGCAACGGCCGCGGCTTTCTCTTCGCGGGTGGAACTCAGGATTTGCAGACAGTGATCAGCGCCGTTGCTGCCGACATCAATGATCCCGAGAAGAATATTCCGGTGCGCGAGCGAGCCCATTTACGCGCCATCCTGAAAGCCAAAGACGCTGAGGAGCGCGGCAAGATTCGCAAGAGCGCCGATCTAGACGTCGAGGCCCTCGGCGATGGATCAGACTACACCGCGTTTCAAGACCATGCCGGAATTTCCGCGCTGGATATTGGTTTCGGCGGCGAAAACGACGGCACTCAGTACCACTCCATTTATGACGATTTCTACTGGTACACGCACTTCGGGGACACGGACTTCGCATACGGACGCGCGTTGGCCCAGACCGCGGGCACCGCGATGATGCGCATTGCCGACGCCGATCTGCTTCCCTACGACTACACTCCGCAGGCCGAAGCTATCGCCAAGTATGAAACGGAACTGGAAAAGTTCTTGAAGGAGAAGCAAGACGAGTTCACCGAGCGCAATCTCGAACTTAAGGAGGGAGTGTTCACCGCGACTTCCGATCCGCACAAAACCTACGTTCCACCTCCGGTCGAAATCGTGCCGCCGTTCATGAACTTCGCTCCCCTAAAGAATTCCATCGAATTACTGAAGAAGAGCGCAGATGATTACTCCAAGGCTCTGGCTAAGTTCAAGAGCAGCGGCGCGACGATTTCTCCGCAAACGCTTGATGCGGTGAACGCCGATCTGATTGGCATCTCGCGCCTGTTCCTGAATGAGAAAGGTCTGCCCGAGCGTCCCTGGTTCAAGAATCAGATTTACGCTCCCGGCGCTTACACCGGATACGGCGCCAAACCGATCGCCGCGGTACGCGAATACATGGACGAAAAGAAGTGGAAGGAAGCCGACGCTCAGATTCCGATGGTCGCGCAAGTGGTTGAGAACATCGCGGGCGGCATCAGCAAAGCTGCGGAAGGCTTAGATGCTGCGTTGGGGGCAAAGAAATAAATATGAGCGTTTCTTGATCCTGCTGGTGAGCAGATCAGAAAAAAACCCACCGGATGCTTGCTTGGGGCGTGCTCGGGTCAGCATCCGATGGGCTACCGTTTCTCCTTACTCACCCTGTTGTTTTCAGGAGTATTTAACCTGATTAAACCCTAGAACCCGGCGAAGTTCCGTCAAATTTTGTAAAACTTTGTAATTTTCGCGCAATCAGAGCAATCTTTCTAACGATCAATCGGGTAAATGCTGTAGACGTCTGCCGATTACCCTGTAGGAAAATCGCTCCGCGAAAACCGCCTAATCACTGTCAATCGCTGTCCTAGTCCGTAATCGCCGCCGTCTTCGAGGCCATCAACTCCACGAAGCGGGGATTTTTCCGCAGGGCCGTAAACTCTTCGTCTTTGTACACATTCTTCAGATCTTTATAGCCATCCTCCATCGCCTTCTTCAGGTACTCGAGCGATTGGTCGGAGAAGCCCATCTTGGCGTACAACTTCGCGACCGTGTAGTCGAAGCGGGCGCGATCTTCCGGGCCGGCCAGTTGGGCCTCGATGCCGGTGCGTGAACTTCTCCCAAAGACGTCCGGATCGAGTTGCAAAGCGTGCTGATAAGCGGCGACTGCGGGCTCAAACTTTTTCTCGGCGAAATAGGCGGCTCCCAGATTGTTGAAAAACGCCGCGGAACTATTGTCGATCGCGATAGCTTTGTTGCATTGCTTGATGGCGGAGCCATATTTCCGCGCACCGTAATAGGCGACTGCCAGGTTGCCATAGGCTTCGGCGAAGGTACGATTCGCCTTGATCGCCCGCTCGCAGCTCTTGCGCGCATCCTTCCAGCGGTTCATCAGCAGTTCGCTGCGGCACATTTTATTCAGCACCGGGGCGTTATTGGGTGACTTGAGCAAAGCTGCGCGATAATAATCCAGCGCGTCCAAATAGAGCTTCGCCGCGTGCAAGGCATCGCCCTGCTGTTCCAGAGCGGCCGCGGTTGCGTCAGGGGCCGGAGGGTCGATGGCGCGAATCAGAGGCGGTGCGATCTGCACCTGCTCCTGAGAAACTTGCGTCTGTGCGGCAGTGAAAGGGATTACAACAAGAAGAAGGACCAGGCAGGCCTTTCGGTAGGACATACACACCCCCAAAGCGACCAACTCCCACGCGCCCATTCTGCCACACTTTTCGCTAGATGGCGAAGAAATCTGCGTCCGCGAGCCCAGCATAGGGCTGTTGATTTCCCGCGGAAATAAAGCTTCGGCGGCCTTGCCAGAACAGGATGTTTTGTCTGGTCTGGAGACAAAAACCAGGGTACCCCCCTCCCCCCATACCCTCAGAAAGTCTTGCGGGGCGCGGGTTCTGCAAAAAGTGTCTGCAAAGTCTTGATGTCAAAGAGCTTAGAGGTCAAAATCTTGAGAGCAAAGGAGTTGGAGGTGAGACGGTCCGGCCGTCCCTACCCCGTTCTCCTCGCCTATGATCGCGCAACTTCGATATCCAGTACAAGGTTGGATGTCACATGCTGTTGTGGATTTCGTTCGAATGCGGGTGCCTTGCGGGCACGGAATTCTACTCACGCCCGAGATTTGTGCCATTCAAGCTTAATTCGTAGAAGCGGGACTTTCTACTCTAGCTGTTGGAAACCTTGGGAAAAAGCCTCGCGCAAATTGGCTGAGTTATCGTACACTGCTCTCCCCCGATATTCCCTCCGAAAGGAAACTACTATGCGTAAACAATTCATCGCTGTCGTTGCCACGATCGCGCTTGTGACCCTGGGTGGATCAGTCCTTGCTCTGGCGCAAACCGCAGATCGGCCTTCTGCAAGAAAGGTCTTCGGGTTTCAGGATTCCAAGACCGGAGTCTTTCATCCTCTGGGGAATTCGGCAGACATAACTGACGCTGCCGCTGCAACCACAACTTACACCGGCACGGTCGAAGCCACGGTTACGATCACGTTAAAAACAGCCCTTCCAACAGGGGACAAAATCGTTTGCACTGTAACCGCGGACGCAAGTTCCGAAAACGAGACGGCGGGTACGGTTTTCGACTATGACGAAACCGCATCTAGCATTGCCACGGTATCCGGTTCCACGGCGACTTGCAAAGTGAACATCCCCTTTTCCTGGGTGCTATTCACGCCTTCGACCACCGTCATCGACGGCCTCCAGGGTGGCCTGGAGGTGATTATGTTTTCACCAACCGCGACGGTGACTGCGGAATTAGCTGCAGATTTTGTGCGGGAGCACACTCAGCCGATCACCATCAACGCTGGCAAACCTGCCGACGGGCCGCTGGCCGTCGCCGTGGCCGTAACCCTGTAAACATCGTCGCAGCCTCAGCGGGTGCCCCGTCCTAGTCGCGTCCTTTGCGACAGGACGGGGATTTTGACTTCACTGGAACACTAAGCGTTCAGTGCGGTGTGGTCTGGGTGGTGTCTGGCGGCTTGGGCGGCGGCGTTGACGACTTGTCGTCTTTGAAGATTCCTGCGATCTTGCCGAAGAAGCCCTTCTTCTTTTGTGCGTCGGCGTTCTGCTGGTCTGGTGCGTTCGCCGAGTTCGGAGGCGGCAGTGGCTTCTGGGCTCCGCCGAAGAAGCGGGAGAGGAATCCGGTCACTCCGGCCTGTTGATCGCAAGTTTCGCGCGGTTCCGTGCCCGCTACGAAGGCCGCTGTGTAATCGTCCGGACAGGAAGAGGTAGCCAGGCGGTTGGTAGCCTTGTCCAGTTCCACGTCGACCACGCCGTTGGGCTGGGAAAATTCCTTCATGTCGGCATACTGCGGCAGCGCCGACGCCTTCTTCATGAACTCGGTCCAGATGGGCGCGGCCGTCATCGCTCCGCTGAGGCGAATATCGCTGTAGTCGTCGTAGCCGACCCAGACGATGCATAACAGGTTCGAGGTATATCCCGCGAACCAGCCGTCGTGCGAAGTGCCGGTCTTGCCCGCGGCGGGCAGAGCAAATCCGCGCAGGCGAACGGCAGTGTAGCCGAGGCCGTTGTTGATCACGCCCTCCATCATGTTGGTCATCACATAGGCGATGCGGGGATCAAGCACCTGGCGCTGGTCGGTTTTGAAATTCGCTACCACGTCGCCCTTGGCGTTGCGCACCGAGTTCACAAGAATGGGAGATAGGTGCTCGCCGTTGTTGGCGAACGACGTGTAGGCTCCCGCCATATCGACCGGCGAGGCCTCGTACGAGCCCAGAGCCATGGCCGGCGTCGCTTTCACGGAAATGATTCCCGCCGACTTTGCCAGGTCCGCCACTTTGTCGTAGCCGACCTCTTCCGCGACTTTGACGGTGGCATTGTTCAGCGACATGGCCAGCGCGTAACGCAGCGTCACATCGCCGTGGTATTCCTCTTTATAGTTGCGCGGCTCGTAGATCTGGTCGCCATAGGCGAAGCTGGTGGGCGCATCGGTCACCGTCGAAGCCGGCGTGATCACATTGGTTGAGCCGTCGAGCGCGGTGTTCATGGCCGCGGCATAAACGAAGGGCTTGAAGATGGAGCCGGTGGGCCGTTTCGACAAAGCGTGATTCAGTTGGCTGAAACCGTAATCGCGTCCTCCCACTAAAGCCAGCACCGCTCCGGTGTGCGGATCGAGCACGACCATCGCGACCTGGGCCTGCGGCCCCGGCGCCACTGTCGTTTCAATTTTCTTGCCCACCTTCACGCGCTTGGTGCGCAACTTTGTGACTTGCTCATCCACCAGCTTCATTCCCATCTCAACCGACTGCGCCGCGGCCTTCTGCAGATCGGGATCGAGCGTGGTGTAAATGCGGTAGGACTCGTCATTCAGGTCATGCTCACTGAACTTGTTGATCAGGGTGTCGCGCACCATATCGACGAAATACGGCGCGTCGGCGGCTTCCACGTTAGGAGGCGCCAGCTTGAGCGGAGTGGCCTTGGCTTTTTCAGCCTGCTCTCTGGTGATGGCATGGGTTTCGACCATGGAATCCAGCACCAGGTTGCGGCGCTCCAAAGCGCGTTCGGGATGCCGGTAGGGGGACAGGCGGCTCGGTCCCTGGATGATGCCTGCGAGCAGCGCTGCTTCGGGCAGCGTGATGTCTTTCAAGTCTTTATTGAAATAGGATTGTGAGGCTTCGCCGAAGCCGCTGATGGCGAACGATCCGCGCTGGCCCAGGTTTACCCAGTTGGCGTAGAACTCAAGAATCTGCTGCTTGCTGAACTTCTGCTCCATCAACTCGGCAATTAGCATCTCGGTGAGCTTGCGGCGGACGGTTTTTTCCGGCGTTAGAAAGAAACCGCGCGAGAGCTGCATGGTGATGGTGGAACCGCCCTGCTCGTGGCGTTGCCGGGTCAGATCGATCCAGCCCGCTTCGAACATGCGGATGAAGTTCACCCCGCTGTGCTCGAAGAATCGCCGGTCTTCGATCGCCAGCACCGCGTCGATCATTACTTTGGGAATGTCTGAGTACTTCACCACCTCGCGCTTGGAGCGCTGTTCGGAATCGAATAGCGCAGTCACCAGCTGCGGTTCCAGTTCGTAGGCGGAAAGCTCATTGCCGCGGCTGACGATCTTATCCACCTGGCCGTCTTCGATCGCAATGTGCGCCGCCTCGGGGCTGTGGTAGCTCTCCGGCCCCGGCGTGATCTCGATGCCGTCGCTTACCAGGTGAAAGGTGCCGAGCGGCGATTGCCCGTCTTTGTCGGAATAACCGGCGCGGACAAGCAGCGCGGCGATCTGCTTGGCCTCTATTTTGTCGCCGTCGTGCACGGTTCGCGGAAGAGCATAGATTTTGGCAGAATTTCCGAACACCGGGCTGCGGAAGCGTTGCGCGATGATCCGGTCGTACTTAATGTAGTAATAGCAAAACGCCCCGCCGAGGCCGATCGCCACGATCAGGAAAATGACGAGCGCGGCTCGAACCACCGGGTCGCGCGTGAGCCTGCGCCGGGCCGGAGCGCCGTTGCCGGCTCCGCCGTTTCCTTTTCTCGGAATCTTGATCTTAATGGCCACGGTTTAAACTCAACGCCCGCTGATAAGACTGCCTATTGCTCAGACGTGCTTCTCAGAGAATGGATTGCACCAAAAGGTTGCTCTCGGCTCACCCTTTGCCGCTTCCCTGCCGCCGTTCTGCGCCATGACAATGTCAGGATGCGATGCCTCCATTGTACCGCCGCGCGCGCTAACAAAAAGAGACCCGCAGTTCATGCGGGTCTCTAAGCTGTTAACAGTTTGGGATGCTGATTTCGCGAAGCCAGCCGGACAGGTGCGCTTATTGCGGATCGGTCACCGCCCAATAGCCGGGAGTCACCAGCGGAGTCGGCGCGAGCGTCTCCGTAAGCAAGCCTGTGCCGGCGGCGACGTCCATCACCGCAAGCTGGGGAGTGGCGGTGTCTCCGTAAGAAAACAGATAGTCGCCGCTCTGGTCGAATTGGCCGAACAGCGCAAAAGTTACGCCGCTGAACGGCGAGCCGGGGCTAATAGCAGTCAGGGCACCAGTGGTGGTGTTTAGCAAGTAGCCTTCCACCGGATTGTATGCCTGGCCGACATCGTTGACGCCGAACGAATAGACAAACTCCCCGTTTGCTTCGACGGGTTGGACTGCGATATTGAACGGCGCATACGTCGTGGCAAATGGCGAGTTGGCAACCGGCTTGATCGAGCCCGGAGCGGTCCCACTTTGCTCAATGTAAAAAACATAGAGATTCTTGTCATCGGTAGCCGCCCCCGCGGCTACACTCTTGCCGGTGATCCCAATCAGAAAGGTTCCGGTCGGCTCGCCCTGCACTGCCCACATGGGATACGCGAATGGGCTGCCCGCCACTGCCGCTAAAGTGCCCGCACTGGCTCCGGACGCCCCGATGCTGTATGCCGCCACGCTGACGCCTTGGTGATCGGCCGCAATGGAGGTCACATACAAATACTTTCCCAGGCCGTCGGTAGTCATGTTCCAGGGCTGGAAGGTTCCGGTCGAGAACGGAGAATTTGGAGCGAGCGTCAGCGCGCCCGGCGTTGTGCTGGTGGGCGGCGCTATCTCATAAACCCATATCTCGTCTTCAAGCGTATCGGCGACGAACAAAAGCGTACCCGCGGGATTGGTGATCATGCTGAGTTGATTGAATCCGCTCACGCCGACAAATCCAAGATAGGACGCGTTGTAAGGACTGCCGCTGACCGCGGTCAACGCTCCGGAGGTCTTATCGACGGACCATCCGTAGATCTGCTGAGTTGTAGAGAACGCAGTGTAGAGAAACTGCTGCTGTGCCACCACCACTCCAATGCTTGGATCGGTGGGTGGAATCAGCGGCGCGCTGTAGCCATTGATCGGCGCGAACGTTCCCGCGCTCGCGTTCAACTCAAAACCATCCATGGTGCCAGTAGTGGTCCCGCCGATCTGATCCACGGCATAAACAAAAGCCGTTGCCCCTCTGCCCCCGCCGCCGCCGCCACCACCGCCGGTGCCGCCACCGCCGCCAAGGCCGGAGCCCGAAGGCGTGCAGCTGGAACTGCCGAAGGTAACGGCGCAATCGTAGGAGCCGCCGCAACCGGCCAGAAACATCAATGCCAGCGCCACCAGCAAACTGAGTAGCACTCGAACTTGCATCTTCATGAACTGCCTCCACCTAAGCTTCACTGGTTGCGGACACCCTGGCTGCAAGCGCTGAGGAAACGATGCGAATCCCCTTCTCGCCCGTCCCAAGCCGCTCCACTGGCGCGTCAGCGCTTGCCCGCAAGGGCCTGATCAGCGGCCAACGCGTGATAAAGCTCTTAACCTAATTGCGATAGTAGGTGGAAGGTAACTTAGTGGCAACGTTACGAATGTCACTGGCCCTCGAGCGGGAACTGTGAGTACTAATCGACCGAGGACCGCGACACTGAGTCCGGGTTCGGTACTGTCTTCTAAGATTGCGCGGAAGCCGGGTCAATTCCTGAGAAAGAGGTTGTCGTTTTGATTTAGACCGACAGATTTAGACTCGGGGCCGCCGTCGATTCGAGGGAGCGATCAGGAAACCTCGCAAAGGCGCGAGGGGCTTGGGGTTTCATGGCTGAATACTTTCTATCTGACCGCATGAAAGTCGATACGAATCGCACTTACTGAAACCTAAATCTGAAGATAAAAATGCTTCCGCTGCGCGCAAAAAAACTCTCACTGTGACTATTGGACGTGACCAATGGTTTGCATAGTAACCACACATTTCTCTTGCCTCCATTATTAGAAGCTGACAACATTCGGATTGGAATCAGCGGGGATTTCTTCAGGAGGATTCTCTCACGTGAAACGCACAAACATTCTGGCCGCATTGCTCGTTGCCTTGTCGCTCATCTCAACCGGATGCGGCACTTCGGATTATGTTCAGTCGATCGAGATCACGTCTACCGGAGCATCGAGTGGCGGATTTTTCAACCTTGCGGGAGTCGATGGCACGCTGCAGCTGCAGACGATGACGGTTTACCACAGTGGCAAAACCGTCCCCATCACTAACTCAGTCACCTACACGGTTGTGCCAGTAGGCTGCCAATCCAGCGGAACCCCGCCTCCAGGTGACCCGTGCGGTGCCGCGCTGCCTGCTTATGGTCCGACTACCGTTCCGATTAATTCAACCGGCCTGATGACCGCTGTGGGTTCTCTGTGCACCTGGATTGACCTTCCTTCCGGGAACCCGGCCGTGCTGCCGACGCCGCCGCAATATAACTGGGAATACACCGGATACTATCAAGTGACGTCGACCTATAATGGCATGGTATCGCAGCCGGTCGCGATCGGCGTGGGTTCGGCAGCGGGCAACGCTCCGGATGGCACCTGCGGCCCGTCGTAGACCTTTACTTCTTGAGGTTCGCGTCTGCTCCCCCTGGCAGACCCGGTCCTGATGCGACGTTGGTTCCAGTAATTTGTCTTTGGTCATCCTCTGAAGCTGCGCGGCCACCGGCCGCGCAGCTTTCGTTTTCAACCTCACTCAGCATCGAGCCTCGATCCTAGATACATTCCTCCCACACAGCGCACCGAGGCTACCCATTACGTCTTCTCACAAAGGGGTTCGGGATACGGCTATGATCTTCGCAAGGCCTCGCAAATTGGGACACCGGCAGTTAAGGCGCAGCACGGCGCCTAACCGTACGCTACGGCGAAGGGATGAGTCCGTACTTACACCTGTGTGTAAGGCTTGAGCTTCAAGAGAGAATGTGTAACAGGTTCCGCACCGTAGGAAGGTGGTCAGGCGAGCCGCAGCCGTACTGGTAACTGGCCGCTGGCAGTCGGCAACTGCTACTTACTTATTTTCGCTCGATGGATTGAAGTGGAGTTCAAAGGAATAACCGGGCAGGTTGACCGGCACAGTGTAATCCGCGGCAACGTAAACTGCCATCAGGCCAGGCGTAAGGATGCGCTGCACCGTCACCTGCTTGTCACTGATCGGCAGGTCGTGCTCCTTGGCCTTGCGAAGCACATCGTTGCGGACGTCATCGTCGGTTTTTTGCGGATTCGCCCCCGCCATCATCGCGACCTGCCTGAGGTCGTCCTGAAAGCTGAAATTTGCCATGACGGGCGGAAGCACCTGAAACAGCGCGATCACCACAAAAATGACTGCCGCAAATCCAACCAGCGCTTTGAAGGTTCCCATAGTCTCAAAACTGCGCCGCCCGCCAGCGACGCAACTTTCAAGTCCTGGCTGGCAGCACTCCTTGAAAATATTCCACTACCTTGGCGATCGTAACATCGCGTACTTCGCGAGTCGAGCGTAGAACCACTTCCACAGTACCTTCGGTAACCTTCTTTCCGACCGTGATTCTAAAGGGGATTCCGACCAGATCGGCATCCTTGAACTTCACCCCCGGCCGTTCGTCGCGGTCATCGAGGATCACGTCAAAACCGGCCGATTCCAGCCGGCTTGCTATGTCGACGGCGGCCTTCAGCACGGGCTCATCCTTCACATTGACAGGAGTAACCACGATTTCAAACGGCGCAATCGATGACGGCAGCCAGAATCCGTTTTCGTCGTTGCTCTGTTCGATCGCGGCCGTGAGAATGCGCTCGATGCCGATGCCGTAGCTGCCCATGATGGGAGTAACTTCTTTGCCGTTCTTATCGAGCACACGGGCGCCCATCGCCTCTGAATACCGGTAACCCAGCTTGAAGATGTGACCAATCTCGACTGCCGTGTCGATGCGCAGCGCCTTTTCGCAATTCGGACAACCTTCGCCCGCCGTAACTGAGCGCAGATCGGCGTACGCCGTAGGATGAAAGTCCTTCCCTGGCGTGAGATTCTTCAGGTGATAGTTCTCTTTATTCGCGCCGCCGATCAGATTCGCGCGGCCTTCGAGAGCCTTGTCGACCAGCAGCACCGGCAGTCCCGCATCTTTTTTAAAATCCTTGGCCCAGTCAATTCCCACCGGCCCCAAATATCCTGCCGGCGAGCTGAACAATGCTTTGATTTCGCTTTCCTCCATAGGCCGCGTCGCGACCCCCACGGTAGCGTTGAACTTCGCTTCATTGAGCTGATGATCGCCGCGCATCAGCACCACAATCGGCCGTGACTTCGTCTTGGTCTTCTCGTCTTTTTTATCCGACGCCTGCTTGTCCGGCACTGGCTCATCCGTTATGTAAGCCAGCGTCTTGATCTTGTTCTTCGGCGAGACTCCCAGAAACCGCGCCACATCTTCAATCGTTTTCTGCTCCGGAGTGTGCACCGGGAGCGGACTTCCATCGCCTTCGGGCTTCAGATCTTCAACTGCCTCCAGCTTCGACGTAGCTTTCTCCATGTTCGCGGCGTAGTTGCAGCCGTCGCAGCTCACAATCTGATCTTCACCGGCTGGCGTGCGCACCATGAACTCGTGCGACTCTTTGCCGCCCATCGCTCCCGAATCTGCCTCCACCACCATGTACTTCAATCCGCAGCGGTCGAAAATGCGGCAGTAAGTGTCGTAATGCTTTTTGTAGGAGACGTCGAGGCCAGCAGCGTCGATGTCGAACGAGTAAGCGTCCTTCATCATGAACTGGCGCACCCGCAGCAGGCCCGACTTCGGCCGCGGCTCGTCGCGAAACTTCGGAGCAATCTGGTACCAGATCTGCGGCAACTGCTTGTAGCTGCGCAGTTCCTTCATCGCAATCGAGGTCATCACTTCTTCTTCGGTCATGCCGAGGGCAAGGTCGGCGCCTTTGCGGTCCTTCAGCCGAAACAAATTGTCGCCCATGAGAGTCCATCGGCCACTGGCGTCCCAAATTTCCCGTGGATGCAGGGCGGGCAGAAAAAACTCCTGGCCGATCCTGTCCATCTCCTCGCGAACGATGCCGATAATTTTGTTGAACGACCGGTTGCCCAGAAAAAGGTACGAGTAAATCCCCGCCGCCAACTGTCGAATGTAGCCCGCCCGCACCAGAAATTTGTGACTGGCCACTTCGGCGTCGGCGGGAGCCTCGCGCAGTGTAGGAATGAACAGTTCTGACCATCGATGCATAAAGTTTTAGTACCGTGTAGCGAGCGCCGGCAACTCGCCGATCTCTCGGGGAATCGGTTATTGTAAATGATGGCGCGAACCAAGTCCGTAAGCAGGAACAGTCCGGGATTAACTCGGTACCCGCTACTCGCAACTCGGCACTCGTTTAGGAAGTCAGCCGCTTTAGAATCTCTTTGCCCAGCTTCTGCGTTTCCCCGAAAAACTTCTGATACTCGACGAACAGCCGGTTCATCTCCAGCGATTTGTCGGCTGTGAGCTTCTTGCGCAGCAGCATGTCGCGCACGTGCACCGGGTTCGGCAGGGTCGCATCTTCGGTCAATTCTTCCAGCGCCGTATTAGGGTCGTAGTGATACATAAGATGATTGTAGCGCCGCCGTCCCGGCGACTGTTGGCGCTACACTAATTCCGTGCTCCACAGATCGTGCAGGTGCACGATCCCGTCCAGTTTTCCACTTCTGTCGACCACCATCAGAGAAGTAATCTTCTTCTCTTCCATCATCGCCAGCGCGGTGGCAGCAAATTCTCCAGCTGCAATGGTGCGCGGAGTCTTCGTCATGCACTCGCCGGCCGTCAGATCAAGCACGTCTTTCCCTCGCTTTTCGAGCAGCCGCCGTAGATCTCCGTCGCTGATGATGCCCACCAGCCGTTCGCCTTCCACCACCGCGGTCACGCCCAGCTTCTTGCGCGACATTTCGTAGATCACGTCGGGCATTTTCGTGTTCGGAGCAACCCGCGGCAGTGCCTCACCTGAATGCATCAACGATTCCACCCGGGCCAGTCTCTTGCCTAATTTCCCTCCGGGATGCAGGTTGGCGAAATCTTCTTCCCTGAATCCGCGCTTCTCGCTCAGCGTAACCGCTAGCGCGTCGCCCAAAGCCAGCATTGTGGTGGTTGAAGCAGTAGGCGCCAAACCCAGCGCGCAGGCCTCCTCGGCGATCGAGCAATCCAAAGCCACATCCGCCGCCGCTGCCAACGTCGAAGGAGATGTGGAGCGGGCGCCCCCGCCCGCTGACTTTGACTTAGATCCGCCTCTCACCTCAAATCGCGCTTCCGACTTAGCTGCAGACTTGCCCGCTGCCCTCGATCCCCTGCCGCCGGTGGCATTCGCGGGCGAGGGCGCCCGCGCCACACTGGCCGCATCCCCGGTCATCGCAATCAGCGGGACCCGCAGCCGCTTGATCGTGGCCAGCAGCGCCAGAATTTCCTCCGTCTCTCCGGAAGCAGACAGCGCCAGCACCACATCTCCGCGAACCATCATCCCCAAGTCCCCGTGCAGCGCCTCCACGGGATGCAGGTACAACGCCGGAGTCCCGGTCGAACTCAGCGTGGCCGCAATCTTGCGCGCAATCAGCCCGCTCTTCCCCATCCCCGTGACCACGACGCGTCCCGCGCAGGAGGACATCAAGTCCACCGCGCGCTGAAACGCGGCGGCCATAGACCCGCCGATGCGGTCAGCGAGCGCGCGCAGCGCCTCCGCTTCAATACGCACCACGTTCTCGCCAATATGTTTCATGAAAACGCGATCCTAGCAGTGATTGGGCAATTCTGTAATTTGGTAATTACCCAATTGCCAAATTTCTAGAAATGGTCCTCGTTGCCCAGAGGCGTGACCGGCTTTTGCCCCAGCACAGCCAGCCCCTTGGCCTGGATCACCCGGTCCCACGGCCCCGCCTGCCAGTTGTCTCTACTCTTCGCCGGAAGCTGCCACGGCGGCAAACTCACCATCAGATTCCGCGCTATCGAGTGGATGTAAGGTTCGTACATCGAGCGCAAGTTGTTCAACTTCTGGCGCGCGTCATCTCCCCCTCGCAGTTGCAATCCCGCAGCCGCCAGGGTTTCTCGCAGGGTGTCGAATTCCGCGTCAGTCAGCCGTTCCGCTTCCTGCGGATCGTAGCGGGCATTCACCACCTGCGCCAAGTCCACCGCCGCATGACGAGCCATGGCAAACGTCAGCTTCGCCTGCCCGGGATGAATTCCGTCAATGCCGGTGATCAAGAGCGAAGTCACGTCCAGCATGGTTTGCAGCGCGCCCAGCCACGACTGGTTGCTGTGCTGCGACCGAAAGAAACTCAATACCGGGTAAGAAATATGGCTCTCCAGCAACTCGCTGGACCAGCGTTCCCAGTCTCGGAGACATCCATCGAGCACCGTCTGGTCGATCTCCGAACTGCCCGCCAGCCGGACCAGCAACTCGCTGGCGGTGGGAGGAGATCCGGCTCGCGCGTCCAGCATCGAGATCTGAATCTCACGCCGGGAAAATGAACCGTACACCACCGGGAGATAGCCGATCACTACTCCCAGAAATGCGAAGCCCATGCCCGCTTCGATCACTGAAAGCGCGCGCGCCGCCCTCGACGTAGGCAGAATGTCGCCATAGCCGAGCGTAAAGAAGGTCTGTCCACTGTGGTAGACCAGCCTGCCAAACGTGATCGGCTCGCCACTCAGTTGTTCATGCTCGCCGATACCATATTGCACCAGAGCGAAGCCCAGGATCAGCGTCGTCGCCCAGAACACCAGCAGCGTGATGAGCGACAGCGGGCCAAAGTATCCCAGAAAACTCTGCTGCCGGGAAAACGTCCGGATGCGGCGGGCAATGCCTCTCCACGGAATCCAAGTGCGGCGATAGAACCATGCAGTCAGCTTGAAATGCCGAGTCACGCGGCGTGGCAGCACCACCGTCTCGAACGCATCTAACAGCACGATGCCGATGACCACGATGCCGAAGATTGCCGCAAGAATGCTGCCGTGATGGTTCATGCCAGGTTCTTAGACGATATCGTTTCCAGGCGAGATCGTCTCAGATGAAATCTTGATGCGGAAGGAAGGTTAACAGATTCGGGATGGGTTTGGCCTACGCCTTGCGCCAATCGGTTCGGGCTTCAGCCCGCGGGTCCAACCAGCCTATTGCGGCTTAGGTTGCGTCGGAGGATTCTGCGCCGGCGGCGTACTCGGTGTCGTCGCCGGCTTCTTCGCGACCGGCCTCTTCTTCTTCACCACCGGCTTCTTCACCGGCTCGGTGTCGTCGACTATGATTTTCTTCGGGGGCGGAGCCGGAACTGCCGCCTGCGCGGTTTTCAACTCTGTGCGCAGGCGCACAATCTCCTGCTCCTTCAATGCCGCCAGGTTCTCCAAACGCTCTGCGATCTGCTTGCGTGTGCCCTCAAAGCTGGTGAGATCATTCGCCAGACCCTGGAAGTCGTCCTTCGGTCCGAACGCTCCGGCTGACTCCACCACGCTTCCCAGCACGTCATACAGCGCGTCCAGATTCCGGTACAGCTTGAACGTCGCCGGCAGGTCTTCCGGCGAATTGCGCAATTGCCCGATCATTTCCGGCAATGCATTCTGCAGATTGCGCTGGATGGATTCAACGTTCCCCAGCGCCTGCCTCTTGGAGGAATTGTCAGTCTTCCAGTGCTCGATGCGCAGCCTCGTAAGGTCGTCCTGCGTGCTCTTGGAGGTCGCCTCCAACTGCGCCAGCAATCCGTTTACCTGGGTCACCGACGTGTAAGAAACCGGCTCTCCCTGCGGCGATGCTGCGGAAGCAACCGTTCCCTGCACCGAATATTGCGGGCTGGCCTGAGCCGGCGCCGCAGAAGTCTGACCGAAGGCGGCCATACTGCCGGATAACGCAATCAGTACGTAACAACATACGTAACAGCAAAGGATAGATTTAGGGCTCATTGCGTCTGGAGTCGGTGGCGTCGCGCGTGCAACAGAATATAGATAACGCCATAATTCTACAAGCTGCCGCTTCCGTGCGGCAGGTTCCTGAACACCAACCCCTTATTTCTGCGCTGTTTTGGCGTTATAATCCTTGCCGTCCGCTGAAGTAGCCCGGGATGAAACGCGGGCGAAACGCACCAAACCCGCCAGCATCAATGGACTCCGTCGTAGAGAGGATTCGGATCACCTCCTCTTTCGAATCGTGCCCAGATCTAATCTCGGGATAAGGAGACCGCTATGAAAGTTCACACCCTGCTATCCCGTTTCTTTCTATCCGCCGCTCTGCTCCTGCTGGTGGGTGGAACCTTAAGCTTCGCTCAGGACGGTAAACTCGTCCTTCATGTCACTCCCAAACAGGCCTACATCTTCGTGGATGGCCGCGCCATCAGTGAAGCCAGCGAACACCACTCCCTGAGCCTCAGCCCGGGTGAACACAAAATTGAGCTGGCCAACTACGGCTATACTCCATCAACCCAAACCGTCACCATCACCGCCGGCAAAGATACTAAGCTCGACGTCGCCCTGACGCCGGTCAGCGGAACCGTTTCCGGCCCCTTCGGCGCCATCTCAATCGGGGGACCTCCTCGAGACGCGGTACTGCTCAACGGGAAGACTCCCGACTATTTTGTTGGGCATGTCGACGAGTTTAATAACGACTGGATCTGGAAGCAGGAACTCGTCGTTCCACCCGGCACTTATCAGGTTACGGTTCTATCCGGTGATAAAGAAGCTTGGTCGGGTTCGGTCGAGGTACCCGCGAATCAGCGCGTCGTAATCGACATCCCGAAGGGCGTGCGCAAAACGGTTCCCTGGTCCCGCGGAGAGAAACTCAGCTCCATTCCGCGCTTCACCGTTGGCACGGCCAGTGCGACCGTCGCGGTCGCCAAGCCGACGGCACAGTTATCGGTGACTGCGGCGCAGGTGAACTGCGGGGATGCTTCACAAATCACTTGGACCTCGACGGATGCACCCCGCGTCGAAATTACCCCGGTCGGGCCCGTGGCAAGTTCGGGTCAGGAGTCCGTTAAGCCCACGCAGAACACTACCTATAACCTGACTGCAACGGGGCCCGGCGGCACCGTCACTTCCACCGCCACCGTCAATGTGAACACAGCCGTCCAAGCCAATCTAGATCTTGCGCCAGCCGAAGTCCACTACAAGAAGGTCGGCGACAAGGTCGTCGTCGACGACAGCACGGCTCTGAATTGGACCGCGAAGAACGCTTCGAATGTGTCGATCGAAGGATTGGGCGCAGTCGATCCGAGCGGCAGCCGGACTTTGCAGATCACTCCCAAGAAGACCGATCCCGGCGCCGTCGATGAAAATGTTACCTACACGCTCAACGCGACCAATGGCTGCGGCGGATCTGAAACCAAGACTGCCACTCTGCACATCACGGGCTCGATTGTTCAACCCGAGATTAAACTCGCGCGCAGCGTTTATTTCCCAACCGACCGGCCGCGATCGCTCAAGTCAGAAAACGCTCTCCTGCCCAGTGAAAAGGAGACTCTGAAAGCCATTGCGACCGCCTTCACTCAATACCTGGCGGACCAACCCGATGCCCGCCTGGTTCTCTCCGGACACGCCGACAAGCGCGGACCCGAGGCCT
The DNA here is from genome assembly GCA_963786075.1 of uncultured Acidobacteriaceae bacterium. Classification (GTDB taxonomy): domain Bacteria; phylum Acidobacteriota; class Terriglobia; order Terriglobales; family Acidobacteriaceae; genus Sulfotelmatobacter. The sequence continues at coordinate 37,837 of CAWAYA010000027.1, forward strand.
ACAACCAGCCGCTCTCGGAAAGGCGCGCCGAGCTGGCCAAAAAGTTCCTCGTGGAACAAGGAGTTCCCGAAGACAAGATTGAGACTCAGGCTTTTGGCAAGGAGAAGAACCTGAGCGTCGATCAAGTGAAGCAGCAGGTGGAACAGGATGCCAGCCTGAGCCCGGAAGACCGGCAAAAGGCTCTCAAGAAAATACAAACGATCGTGCTCGCCTACAACCGCCGCGTGGACATCACCTCGAAACCGACGGGGCAAGAGTCAGCGCGCGAGTATCCCTTCAAGGCCGAGGACTTCGCCCGGCTGGTCGACCGTAACGGCCCAGCGAAACCCGGCAGCGTCGAAATGGCGGCTCAAAAGGAAAAGATAAGCAAGAAGGAGAAGTAGAGGTCAGCGAATCAACGTCAAGTAAAAAAGCGGGTGCCCCATTTCTCGCGCGCTCTTTGCGCGAGAAGTGGGGCTTTTAACTCAGAGCCGGATCAGACCGTTGGCGAAGATTGCCTCGCTGGGATGATAATTAAGATGATAATCAGATCATCCTATGTCCCGTCGAATCCTCCTGCTCTTGTTCGTCCTCGCCTTAGTCCTTGCTCCTGACGCCCAAACCCACGCACAGGAACTCGCCCGCCGTCTCATCCTTAAAGACGGCTCCTACCAACTGGTCACAACCTATGAGGTCAAGGGCGACCGCGTGCGCTACAAGAGCGCCGAACGCGACGAGTGGGAGGAACTTCCCTCCGCGCTCGTAGACTGGCCGGCCACCGAAAAGTGCGAAAAAGACCGCGCTGCTTCCGCCATCCCCGAAGCCGCTGCGATCGACAAAGAAATCGACAAGGAAAATGCAGCCGAGGCCGAACTCTCCCACCTTCCGCAAGTCGCCCCCGGCCTGCGCCTGCCGGAATATTCCGGCGTCTTCCTGCTCGATAACTTTCAAGGCCACCCGCAGCTGGTCGAGTTACAGCAAAGCGAAGGAGATATCAACCACGACACCAAGGCAAACCTACTGCGCGGAGTCATTCCCATGGCCGGCGCCAAGCAGACCGTCGAACTCGAGGGCGAACACGCCAGCGTCCACGCCCACGTCGCCGTGCCCTCGATCTACATTAATGTGGACGATGACTCGGCTCAACCGCCCAGCGGTCAAACCTCGTCGGCACAAATGTCCCAGCCCAGCCTCGACGCTCCCCGCCCCGAACAACAAGGCTCCGAGAGGCAGGGCCCGGAGCAGCCACAGCAGCGCGAGCAGCCGCTGGTTCCCTTTGATCGCTTCCGCATCGTCCACACCAAAGTAAAAAGCGGCAAGCGCATCGTCGGCGAACTGAAGCGCGCGACCAACGGCAAGATCAGTCAGGACCAGAATTTCGTGAAGGCCACCATCGACCGCGTGAGCGGCGGCTGGCTAAAACTAACTCCCACGGAAGATCTGGCCCCCGGCGAGTACGCCCTGATTGAGATGAAAGGCAACGAAGGCATGAACCTCTACGTCTGGGACTTCAACGTAAACCCCACAGCGCCCGCGAACGCAAATCCATGGAAGCCAGACACGAAGCCCGCCGAGCCGGAGAAAAAATTGAGCAATTGAGCAATTGAGCAATTGAGCGATTGGGTGATTGTGCGATTGGAAGTCCTTCTTCAATCACTCAATTCATTTTGGCGTGAATGCCGAGATTTTCGGCGACCTTGCGGAGAGGTTTGTCTCGCGTCCACAAAACGGTCGGCGAATTGACAAAGACAGACGCTATCAGGTGCGCGTCGATCAGACCGATCCCCTCGCTGTATAAACGGCGAGCCTCAATCATGAGCCGCACCTCAGCCAAGTTTGGGACGAGCACCTGCGGCAACAAGTCCAGCAGCGCAAGAGTTTCCGCGCGCCGCCGCAAAGATCCAAGGGCAAGTTCCGCAATAACGAACGGATGGATCAGTATGTTCCCTTGCTCAAGATGCTTGCGCATTTCCCTGTTTTCGGAACGAAGGTGGTCGATCCAAACCGAGGTGTCAGCGAGAATCAATTCGGCCGCCTGCGGCGCGGAATCTCTTTCAACCTGGGCATCGAGCCTCCCAACAACGCCAGCCTGCGCGCGCTCTCGCGCTCGATAAGAGCCTTGAGCGCTTCTCGAACCAATGCTGTCTTCTCTTCTACTCCAGTGAACTCCTGGGCGATGCGTACGAGATCGTCGTCAAGCGCAAGGGTTGTTCTCATAAAAACTCCAGGCACTGATTATAGCATCAAATGATGTCGCCTTTAGTGCCTAATTCGCACAGAAACCGGGCGGCAGGGCATATGGCCGAACTCCACGTCGGCTCCCTCCGGCCGGGCAATTCTCAATGAGTGCTATCGCCTGCTTTCAACAGTTATACTGGCGATTCGATGACGGCAAGCGAACCAAAGCGGCTTGTGGTGATCTTCCCGGAGCTGGCAGGGGGGCTTCAGCAACTGCTGGCAGCACGTGGCGAATCCAAGTTAGCCGAACAGGTGCCGGACTTGACCCTCGTCGATCGTTGCCGTTGCGGCGATGATTTCTGCGGCATGTTTTACGTGTTACCGAAGCCTGTTGGAACATACGGCCCAACGCATCGGAACGTAGCTCTTGAGCCACAGGTAGGGATGCTGATACTTGACGTACAAGCCGATAGAATTGCTGCGGTTGAAGTGTTGTATCGAGATGAAATTCGCCAAAAGCTTTTAGCTGAGTTTCCGTGAACATTAGCTGGCGTAATATCCCGATTTCACTCATTGACCCCCGGCCGCGAACCCGAACCCAGCGCGCAGGGCCTGTACTCGGCAGGTTCTAAGTCACTCAATGACCCGATCACTCAATGACTGAATGTCATTTCATCACTCCGCGCTGCGCAATCCCAATATTATCCCGGGTCGTGTTCTTCACCAGATACATCATCTCGTCAGCCTGCCGGATGATGTCATGCGCGTCGCGCGCATCGTGCGGATAGGTAGCCAGTCCAATCGAAGCCCTAACATTCAAATTCAAACCTTCATCGCGGCAAAAGCTGCTGGCGCGCAGCGCGTCGCGCAACCGTTTCGCCACCACCAGCGCCTGATCTTTTCCCGTCTGCGGCAACAACACCACAAATTCGTCGCCACCATAGCGATATGCAAAGTCAATCAACCGCAGTTGCGCCTTCACCAGATAACCAATCTCCGCCAGCAGCTTGCTGCCAATCAGGTGGCCATGCGTGTCGTTGACTGACTTGAAATGGTCGAGATCGATAAACAGCACGCTGAACTCGTAGCCGAAGCGTGAAGACCGGTAAACCTCAGTCTCCAGCGTCTTATAAAGGTGCCGCGCGTTGTAAAGCCCGGTGCAGTCGTCGGTGATCGTCAGTTCCTGGATCTTTTCCACCCAGCGCGCATTCTCAATGGCGATGGCGGCATAGTCGCAAAGCGCCTGGAGAAAGAAAACCTCCGGCTCGTTGAACTGCGCCATATCGACATTCACCAACTGGATCACGCCCAGCACCCGCAGCCGCGACTTCAGCGGCACGCAAATCACCGAATGTGTTTCCCACTGCGTAGTCTCATCCACCCGCTTGGCAAACCGCGGATCGCTTTCCACGTCCGCAGATATCACCTGTTCGCCATGCTTCGCCACCCAGCCGGCAATGCCCTCGCCCACCTTTAGCCGAACATTCTTCAGCGCCTCGGCCGCGTCGCCCACCGCAATCGCAAAGTAAAGTTCATTATGCTGCTCATCCACCATCAGCAGCGACCAGGTATCAGGACGGAAATACTCCGCCATCTTTTCCATGATGGTCTGCAGAATCGAGTCGAGGTCCAGCGACGACGTAAGCGCCTTCGCCACGTCGTGGAAGATGGTCATCTCCTGGCTATGGCGCGTCAATTGTGTGCCGGTGGCCTCGGGCATGCCTGATTCTCTGATCCTTGTTTACTGATCTGGCTTTCCTGATGCTGATTTCCTGACGCTAAATTCCCTGATCTTCAGCTGGACGGAGTGACAGTTCCAAAAATTATAGGAGCGCACCGCCGCCGGGGCAATGAACGTTGGTAACCGGAACCCTTAAAGCCAATCCCACCCGAAGCTTAGCGCAGCCCCGTGGGGACGGCCGCCTTAAGAGCCTGCCCTGAGCGAAGTCGAAGGGTCCAGCCGAGCGCAGCGAGGCGTCCCTGATTTCCAATTTATGGCTCACTTTCTCACTCTACCGCCTCCAAAGCCATGGGAGTATTCTTAGCAATACAATGCCAATCATTACGCCCCTAAAAATCGCTCTCTGCGCGTTCCTGCTAACGGCCGTATCCTTTTCCGCGGCACAAACCCAGAACCCCGCTCCCGCCGACTCCAAAGCCGTTCCCGTGATCGATGGCGGCATCGGCCCCTGTTCCGCCGACTTCAAGGTCATCGATAATGCCGGCGCGCCTATCTACGCCGCCAACATCAGCGTCCACATCGGCTACGGATTCATGTACCTCCGCAAGCTGGATCTCCAAATCGGCACCAGCGCCAGCGGCCAGGCCCGCTTCACCGGACTGCCCGACCGAACCAAGCGAGGCCTGTTCTTCCGCGCCTCCGAAGGCAGCCGCGAAGGCACCGCGTTCGTCGACCCCGCCAAAACCTGCAAGGCCGACCTCACCATCCAACTCGAGAAAAAATCTCAATAAAATTGCGAGGACATCATGAAGGCTCTCCTTGTTTCACTTGCGCTGTTGTCGTGCACCCTTACGGCCTGGGCTGCCCATCCCTTCCACGTCGAAGACATGCAGCGCCTGGCGCGCGTCGGCAACCCTCGCGTGTCACCCGACGGAAAATGGATCGCCTTCACCGTCGTGCGCAGTAACGTCGAGAAGAATAAAACGATCACGAATATCTGGAGGGTCGCAGCCACCGGAGGCGATCCCCAGCAAATCACCTTTGCCGACCAGGGATTCAACGGCGACCAACGCTGGTCGCCCGACGGCCGCTACCTCTATTTCGTAAGCAACCGCGTCGAGAACAAGCGGCAAATCTTCCGCCTGCCGGTCGAAGGCGGCGAAGCCAAACAAATAACGAATGTTCCCACCGGCGTTGACTCATTCTTCCTGTCTCCCGACGGCAAGACCATCGCCATCACTGCTACCGTATTCCCCTCCTGCACCGACATGGCTTGCAACGAGAAAATGGAGAAGCAGCACGCCGAAAATCCCGTGAAGGTCCGCGTCATAACCGATATCCCGTTCCGCCGATGGGACACCTGGGTCGATGGCATGCGCAATCACATCTTCGTGATGTCCGCTGAAGGAGGCGCGGCCAAGGACATCACGCCCGGCGATGTCGATTCCCCAATCTGGACTGAGAGCGGCAGCGAGGAGGTCGCGTTTTCTCCCGACAGCCGCGAAATCTGTTTTTCCCGCTATGTCGAGAATGAAGCGCTAACCGGCAACAGCGACCTGTTCGTGATCCCGGTTGACGGAGGCGCACCAAAAGCCATCACCACCAACAAATCCACCGACAGCACGCCGCTCTATTCTCCCGACGGCCGCTACATCGCCTACAGCGCCACGCTGCGTCCCATGCAGGAGACCGACCTCACCCGTCTTTTCCTTTACGACCGCAAGACCGGCGAGCACAAAAACATTTTCGAAGCCACCGATCGCTCCGTCGGTTCCTACGTGTGGGCGCCCGACAGCAGGAGTCTGTATATAACTTTCGAGGACCGCGGCCAGCAGCCACTGGCCCGCCTCGACCTCGACACCTTGAAATTAACTCCTCTGGAAACCACCGGCGCGGTCGACGGAGCAGAAGTCTCCCGCGACGGTACGTTCCTCATCTTCACCAAAACAGATTTCTCCCACCCCGCGGATATCTTCCGGCTCAATTTCGGCGCCAGCGCCGCATCGCCCACGCCTCTCACTCACATGAACGCCCAGGTATTACAAGACATCGAATTCGGCGAGTTTTCCAGCTTCACCTTCCGCGGCTGGAACGGCGAAAACGTCCAGTCCTGGGAAGTGAAGCCGCCGAACTTCGACCCCAACAAGAAATATCCGCTGCTCCTGCTGATGCACGGCGGCCCGGAAAGTTCCTGGACGAATCTTTTCCACTACCGCTGGAACGCGCAACTCTTCGCCGCCGCCGGCTACGTCGTGATCATGCCGAACTTCCACGGCTCGTCCGGCTTCGGCATCAAGTTCATGGACGCTATCAAAGGCCAGTGGGGCGGCGCGCCCTACGAAGATCAAATGAAGGCCGTCGACACCGCGCTCACCTGGCCCTATGTCGATACCACGCGCCTCGCAGCCGCGGGCGGCAGTTACGGCGGCTACATGGCGAATTGGGTGGAGGGTCACACTGACCGCTTCCGCACCCTCGTCTGCCACGATGGCCTGTTTGACATAATCACGATGTTCTACTCCTCCGATCTCGCGGGCGGGGTCCAGCCCGAGTTCAAAGGCTCGCCCTGGGGAAACCAGCAGCCGTTAATCGATCAGGCGCCCTCCACCTTTGCCAAGAACTTCAAGACCCCCATGCTGATCATCCACGGAGAGCACGACTACCGCGTCGATCCCAGCGAAGGCTACGCTATGTTCCAGGTTCTCCAGGCCATGCATATCCCCTCCAAACTGCTGCTCTTCGAGGATGAAAATCACTGGGTGCTCAAGCCCGCCGACGACATCTTCTGGTATCACAATGTGCTGGACTGGCTGGACGAATGGGTCAAGCCCGACCGCGCCGCCTACGAGAAGCAACTCCAGCAGGAGCGCTCGCAGATGGAGTCCGGGAACTAGAGGGAAACGGGACAACCCGCCAGCTCAGCAGCCGGAGCAGGTGGAGCAGGGCCCTGTGCATCAGGCCTCCAGGCGGATGGAGCCGCCCCAAAGCGAGTGGAGCAGGCCTTCAGGCCTGCGTTAAGGGGCCCCAATTTGATCAGGGCTTTAGCCCCTGAGGTACTTCTGCACTCGACAGTAACATCGCGCCCTCACCCTCTTCTGGCATCGTCCCCCGCCTTCGCCTATGATTATTCCATCAGGATGCGGACGGAAATCTAGCCCGCCGGAGCCGGCCTTGGGTGTATTTGGAGAAAAACTTCGCAAGCAGCGCGAGCAGCAAGGCATCGAGCTCGATGCCATCTCCTATACCACCAAAATCAGCACGCGCATGCTACGCGCCCTCGAAGACGAGCACTTCGACCAACTTCCCGGCGGCGTCTTCAACAAAGGTTTTGTGCGCGCCTACGCCCGCCAGGTTGGGCTTAACGAAGAAGAAGCCATAGCCGACTACTTGGCCGCTGTGCGCGAAAACCAGTCGCGAGAAAATCAGTCGCGCGAGAATCAAATCCAGGAGCACTCCAGCTCGCCCGATATGCGCGATCGTGTCGACCACCATCCTCCAGTTCACGATCATCCCGGCAACCACACCGGCGACCAGCTTCTCACCCAGGATCGGCGCAGGCAGTTTCGTCGTAAAGAAGATCGTCGCAATGAAGATCGCTTTAACGAGGCTGCTCCCCGTCAGGATTCTTCCTCATCACCCGATTCCGCAGCCTCGGCCGCAACAGCAGAAATTCCGTGGGGCAAACTCGCCGTCGCATTGTTGCTCGTCACCCTTACCCTTGCGCTTTGGAATTCTCGCCGTCACCGCGAGGCCGGACCCGCGCCGTCGCCCGCGCTCGCTTCCAATCAAGCTCCGCCCGCCGCCCCAGTCCCGGCGCCGGCGTCGCATTCGAAGCAGCCGCCCAGCGCTGCCGCCTCACTGAAAGTAGAAAAAAAGTTGCTCGCTGAAAGATCATCGTCAGCGAAACTTTCCGCAGGAACAATCTCGACAGACTCCGCCAGCAGCGCCGCCACCACGCCTCCCACAAACTCGTCCCCGGTCAATCTCGCGGCCGAAGAGAGCACCGCCCCTTCCGTTCCAGCCGCCCCGACCAACACTTTCAGCGTGCTGATCCGCGCCGACGAAACCAGCTGGGTCTCGATCACGGCTGACGGCAAACCCGTAGCCCATGAGACCCTGATCGCGCCGGCGCACACTTCGGTTCGCGCCACCGGACAAGTCGTAGTCAAGGCGGGAAACGCTGCAGGCATCAGCTTCGAGTTGAACGGCAAGGACATCCCCGCCCAGGGGAACGAAGGCGAAGTAAAAACCTACGTCTTCGATCCCACCGGCTTTCGCGTCCTCCCGCCAACCCCAGCCACCCCCACAGCTCGCTAGAAATCGGAGATCTTGCAGGCGGGCCAGCCCAAGCTTGCCGAGCGCCATCCCAACTGAGGCTGCCCCAGCTTTGCCGGTTTTGCAAAGCTGGGCATCACGGACCTCGCCCCCATGTTCATCCGTTACATACGTCGCTGGCCCACATTTGCCGGGGCGCTATCTCAACTGAGGCTACCCCGGGGAAAATCCGACGCAGGGCCAGCGCCCCTGAGCCAAGCTGCGCAGATTCACGCCGCGACTGCCGCTTACTCCAAAGCTTCGAACTTCCCCGACTCCGCGCCCAGAGCCGCCAGCGCCTCATCCCGCGTGCGCATCACTTCCAGCAGCGGCCGCGTAGATTCTCCCAGCATCTGGAACATGCGCGCCAGACCGAATCCCACCGCAGCCGGGGCAACGAGGATCAGACGGCGCCGCGCCGCGTCCGCCATCGCTGGTTCACGCCTCGCCAGCTCCTGCAAAAATACCGAGGATAGCTCCCAATCCGTAACAGCTGAGAAGTCGACGATCCCCGCCACAATATCCAACGCGCTCGAGTGCGTCCGAACCGCTCGGTAAATTTCCGCCAGCACTTCATCCGTCAACCGTCCCTCAACCCGCACCAGCAGGATTTTGTTCCCTCGGTCGATCTCGAATCGGAAATCCATTGGCCCAGACTTCCTCGTGGCGTGGAAACGTCCAGCATTCTACACCCCGAGCGAGCCTAAAGCTTGACTGGGAAGCGGGTGGCCGACGGGTGGCCCATTCAAGCCGGGTTTTGGCTTGAGTGGGGGCAGCGCAAAAGTTCGCCGCGCGAAAATTCGTTACAATTTCCGAATCTGAAACGGAGTGTGATGATGCCGGAAGCACCAGATCAAAACCTGCTCGAAGTCCTGCTCGATTCCTGGGACCGCAACAACACCATACTCGTCAACCTGCTCCGCGCCCTCCCCGAAGATACGCTCGACATCAGCGCCATGCAGGGCAGCCCCTCCATCGCACAGCTGTTCGCACATATCCATTACGTACGACTGATGTTCGTCTCCGAAGACGCTCCGAAATTCGCCAGTAACGTGCCCGAGCAAGAATGGGCGGTCGAGCCTGACCGCAGCCGCATGGCCGAGATGCTGAAGGACAGCGCCCGCGCAGTGCGGGACGCAGTAAAAGGTAGAGTGGAGGCAGGCCAGGAAATGAATCTGCACTACGATCACCCGATCCTCATGCTCCAGCACATGATCTGGCACGAAGGCTACCATCACGGTCAGATCAAACTCGCCCTCAAGCTGGCCGGCAGACCCCTAACCAACAAGGAAGCCGGCCCGCTCACCTGGCGCGTCTGGATGAGGAAGAAGTGACCGAACTCAGCGTGCTATTAGCTCTGTCATCCTGAGCGAAGGAACTGCTTCGCCCAGCGAAGCAGTTCCGAAGTCGAAGGACGCCCATTACTGCCGGTGCCTCTCATGCTGCCTCAGGGAATTCTCCCCACGCAGTGGGCATCGTGAGAATGGTCGGCCGCGTATCAGCATCCTCTTTCGTGTCGCATGCCCGAATCTGCTCGCCGCCCGAGTCCTTCCATCCACCCCCTCAATTCCGCTATTGAATTCATCCTGCAGCATTTAGCCCCAAAACCATTGCGCGGCCGCAGACCGTCTGTTAGCGTTCTCAAGGACTTCTTTCGGCGGATCTTGTTCCCGATTGATCGCAATAGTATGATGGTGGTTAGTCTTTCGTAGGATCCTAGTGACCGCGAGCAATACCCCCTACCGTCGCCAGAAATAAGGACCAAAGCAGTTTCCTAAGGAGAACAAATCTTGGCAGCAGCCGCAGCAACAAAGAACCGCATTTTATTTACTTCCGAATCCGTGACCGAAGGCCATCCCGATAAGATCGCCGACCAGATTTCCGATGCCATCCTCGACGCCTGCCTGGCCGAAGACACCGCCAGCCGCGTAGCCTGCGAAACCCTCACCGCCACCGGCCTCGTCGTCATCGCCGGAGAAATCACCACCAAAGCCTACGTTGATTTCCAAAACGTAGTCCGCGGCACCGTCGGCGCCATCGGCTACGACAACGCCGTCTACGGCTTCGACTGCAACACCTGCGCCGTAATCTCCAGCATCAACAAGCAGTCCGGCGACATCGCCATGGGTGTAGACACCGGCGGCGCCGGCGATCAGGGCATGATGTTCGGTTATGCCTGCAACGAGAATGAGGATCTCATGCCCACTCCCATCTCGCTGGCGCACAAGCTGACCATGCGGCTCTCGCAGGTTCGCAAGAACGGAACTCTTCCCTTCCTTCGTCCCGACGGCAAATCCCAGGTAACCGTTGAATATGATTCCACAGGCAAAGTGCGGCGCGTCGATGCGGTTGTGATTTCCACCCAGCATGCCGAGACCGTCAGCAACGACGAACTGCGCGCCGGCATTCTGAAGCACGTGATCCAGGCCGTGATTCCTGCGCACCTGCTCGATGAAGACACCAAGTACCACATCAATCCTACGGGACGCTTCGTCATCGGCGGCCCCATGGGCGACACAGGCCTCACCGGCCGCAAGATTATTGTCGACACCTACGGCGGCATGGGCCGCCACGGCGGCGGCGCGTTCAGCGGCAAAGATCCGACCAAGGTCGACCGCTCCGCAGCCTACATGGCGCGCCACATTGCCAAAAACATTGTCGCCGCAAAACTCGCCGACCGCTGCGAAGTGCAGCTCGCCTACGCCATCGGCGTTGCCGATCCCGTAAGCGTCCGCGTGGATACCTTCGGCACCGAAAAAGTCGATCCCGCGATCATCCCCGATTTGATTCGCGCCCACTTCAAGCTAACTCCGCGCGGCATCATCGAGTCGCTCGATCTGCGCCGTCCCATCTATAAGAAGACGGCAGCCTACGGTCACTTCGGACGCAATGATCCCGACTTCACCTGGGAAGCGACCGACAAAGCGGCTAAGCTGGCAAGCGATGCAGGCGTGCGTGAACCGGTCGCGGCGAGGAAGTAGCGGGCTTCGGCAAAGACCCCACTTCTCGCACAAGACGCGAGAAATGGGGCACCCTGATACGAACCCTGGGGCTAACCAAGGTGCAACTTCGGAACTAGTCCGAAAGTGCCACTCCCCGAAGAGTATTTAGGCATGCTGATCTTTCCCCCGGTTCGTGTATTCTGAAAAAGCAGCAAGCAATCAAACGAGCGAATCGAAACAGAGTAACCCAGGTAACCAAACAAAATTTTCAGCAGCAAAGCGCCACAGGAGGCGTATGTCAACAGCAGCACAGATCAACAGCGATATCAAAAGCCTGGAACTGGCCGAACTGGGCAAGAAGCGCATCGAGTGGGCAAACCAGTCCATGAAGGTGCTGCAAATTATTCGCAAAGAATTCATCAAGAACCAGCCGCTCAAAGGCATTCGCATCTCCGCCTGCCTGCACGTCACTGCAGAAACTGCGAACCTAGCCATCTGCCTGCGCGACGGCGGAGCCGATGTAGTCCTCTGCGCTTCCAATCCACTCTCCACGCAAGATGACGTCTCGGCCAGCCTGGTCCGCGATCAAAGCATTCCCGTCTACGCCATCAAGGGTGAAGACAACGACACGTACTACAACCACATCCTCGCCGCCATCGATCACAAGCCGCACATCACCATGGACGATGGCGCCGACCTCGTCACCATTCTTCACACCAAGCGCACCGACGCTCTCGAAGGCGTGATCGGAGGCACCGAAGAAACCACCACCGGCGTAATCCGCCTGCACGCCATGGCGAAGGAAGGCGTGCTGAAGTATCCCATCGTCGCCGTGAACGACGCCGACACTAAACATTTATTCGACAACCGCTACGGCACCGGACAGTCGACCATCGACGGCATCATCCGCGCCACCAACTTCCTGCTCGCCGGTTCAAAGTTCGTAGTGGCCGGCTACGGCTGGTGCGGCCGCGGACTCGCCAGCCGCGCCCGCGGCAACGGCGCTGAAGTCATCATCACCGAAGTCGATCCCACCAAGGCCCTCGAAGCCGTCATGGATGGCTTCCGCGTCATGTCCATGCCCGAAGCCGCCAAGATCGGCGACGTGTTCTGCACCGTCACCGGCAACAAGAGCGTGCTCACCAAAGAACATTTCGCCCTGATGAAAGACGGAGCCATCATTTCGAACTCCGGCCACTTCAACGTCGAAATCGACATTCCCGCACTCGAGAATATGTCATCCTCAAAGCGCACCACCCGCACCTTCGTCGACGAATATTCCTTGAAGGACGGCCGCAAGATCAATCTCCTCGGCGAAGGCCGCCTAATCAACCTCGCCGCCGCCGAAGGCCATCCCGCCTCGGTGATGGATATGAGCTTCGCCGACCAGGCGCTGTCAGTCGAGTACATGGTCAAGAATTTCAAGACCCTCGACAAAAAGGTCTATCGCGTCCCCGATGAATTAGACAAGCGCGTAGCCAAGCTCAAGCTCGAGTCCATGGGAATCAAGATCGACCGCCTGACTCCGGAGCAGGAAGAGTATCTGGCCGGCTGGTCGGAAGGAACGTAGCCAGTGTGAGTGTGGAGCGGGCGCCCTCGCCCTCTGCTTTTGACTTTGAAGCGGGGCGGCGCAAGCCGCCCCGCTTTGTTTTTGCATAAGCCCACCCAAACCCCTTGTCATTCCGACGCCCGAGCGAAGCGAGACAGGAGGAATCTGCTGTCCTAAGCCCTGTCATCCTGAGCGAAGCATGATCGTCCGATAGGACGGTCATGCGCAGTCGAAGGACCCCTGCACTGCTGCTGGCATCTCTGACGTCTCAGGGAGTTCTCCCCGAATCGCCGCGGGCTTGTGCGTACCCACCAAAGTAGACGTCTACTTTAGTAGACTTTACGTTCGCTAAAGAGCATGTGAAAGTGGACTATGTTCCAAAAATAGCGCGGCCACCACTACTGGCCGCGTTTTTTGTTGCGACTAGATCCTAGATCGCGCGGTCTTGGGGAGAGCTCCCTGAGACTGCGGTAGAGAGGGCATGGAGTGCAGGGGTCCTTCGGCGCAAAGGACGCGCCTCAGGATGACAATCCTATTTTCACGGCGGGCGGTGATGTCGTGGAGGAGCGGTATGAAGAAAAATCGATTTACTGGGATGAAGATCATCAAGAATTGCAAGAAGCGCGGGGAGTGGGTGGAGTTGGTATTTGCGGTGCGGGCTATGGAGCTGGGGCTGCTGCTGGCGCGGCCTTGGGGAGAGTCTTCGGGATATGATTTTACGGTGGATCAGGGGGCGCGGATTGTGCGGGTGCAGGTGAAGTCCACGATATTCAAGGAAGGAGTGTCGGGATATTCGTGCACGCTGAAGGACAGCAAAGGTCCGTATAAGAAGAACACGTTTGATTTTGTGGCGGCTTATGTGATTCCGGAGGATGTGTGGTTCATCCTGCCGGAGAAGGTGGTGCGGGGGATGTGGAGCGTGGGACTTTATCCGAAGCTGGAGACGGCGAAGTATCGCGAGTATCAGGAAGCCTGGCACCTGCTGCGCGAAGAAACGCCCGGGCGCGTTGCGCGAATCGAGGCATGCGCAGAGCAAGATTTTGCCGAGGTCACTTTTCAACCATCGCCTTCAGCCTGCCCAACGCCTGATCCCACTGCTCAGAAACGAATTCGAGGTATTGCTTCATTCCTTCAATGGGCCGCGGATCGAATTCGAAGCGGGTCTCGCGGCCCCGATGATTGCTGCGCACGATTCCCACGCGCTCGAGCACTCGAAGATGTTTGGTAACGGCTTGCCGGGTCAGCCTCGAACCCTCCGTCAACTGAGAGATCGAGCGAGGCTGCCCGGCCGAGAGCTTCGCCACCAGCGCCAGCCGCATCTCGTCGCCGAGCGCAGCAAATACGGCCGCACGCGGCCGCCGGTTAAGAAACGTGCGGCTACGGTTTTTGTGTGACATATTTTTCGATGTTCTTCATTTGTTCGGTCCAGCCACCGTCGTTTCTTCGGAACGCATCGAGACGGCGATCACCGGGAAGCTTGTCGAAACCGGATTCGGTCACCACGAGGAGCGTACCACTGGCAGTTTTCTCCAGACGGAATTCGACGAGCGTAGTCGGCTCGTTCGAGCAGTCCGCGGGGTAGTCCGCTTTTTCGATGGATTTGGGATGAGGCCAGGTGAAAGAAAAAAGCCGCTCGTGCTCCATCTTCTGCACCGTCGCTTCCCACTTGATGTGTTCATAGCCGGGATGAGTGATGCGGCCGCGCGAGATCTGCCCGGGCACAAATGGCCCATCCAGCTTCACGCGAAACCACTCGCCAAACTCGCGGTAATCAGTCAGAGCGCGCCACACCCGCGAAACCGGCGCTTTGAGTTCGATGCGCTTCTCAATGCGGTCGTTCATGTTAAGCAACCTCCAGGTTGCATGTTAATTCAACCCGCCGCAATATGCAACTGTCTGGTTGCCCTTTATACTGCATTACTTTCTTGCTAAACACAAATCAGGATTTAAAACGTTGGCAGCGAAACAAAAAACGGGGACGGCTCGCGCCGTCCCCGTCCAGCGTTGGGGGACAAACAAAACTTTATAGGTCCCCGGGACAGCTTGCGCCGTCCCGGAGACCGCGACGGGGGAGGCCCGCGCATCCGAAGAGAACTCCCCTCCGGACATCTCAAAACACAATGCGGCTAGTAGCGGCCCTGGTCGATCCAGAGCCGGACTTTGTCTTCAACGGAAAACCGGCTGGTGGGCGTACCGGCAAACTTCGACTCCAGCGCGAAGGCGTGGGCTTCGAGCGGCACCGAGAAATGAAGCTTGGTCCGCACAAAGCTGCGCACGAAGATGTCGCTGTAGCGCTCCACTCCCAGAGTGTCAAACTGGACCGCATGTACCAGGCCGTGGAACAGCGCGCGCTCCGTCATTTTCTCGTTGAACACGACTACGTCGAGAAAGGTGAGCGAGTGCATATGAGTAACCTCGGGCAGGTTCACGAATCCCAGGGCCTTGTATTCCTCATAAAAAGAAGGATTCGGAATGCGCACTCCGCGAAGTTCGACAATCCTGGTCCGGTCAAGCAGAGCGGCAGAAAAAAACGGCCACATCAGCGCTTTCTCGTGATTACTGAGCGGCACCGCGGAGGCAAGATAGTGCTCGCGCTGCTCCTTGAAGTATGCGACAACTCGCTTGACGGCTTCGGCGATCTGCTCTTCGGTGACCTGGGGCGCAGCGTCGGGGCCGGCCTCGATGGCCGGGATTTTCTTTTCAATGGACGAATAAAATTCGCTGAGCGCCGCCGCCGACTGCACCGACTTGCGCAAAATGTCGCGTTGCCCAAACCGCGCCAAATCCTCGGTAGAAAACCGCAACCGCAATTGATGTGTGGCGCAATGGGCGCTTAGGAGCTCCAGCTGGGCGTGCTGGAGCTCTGAATTCATCTGGACGATAGAGAGTCTATCGTCGGGGTTATCCCACGAATACATCTTCATCTACTCCTGAAAGCTCTTGGCTACCGCAGAGGGGGCCCGGCTATTCATACTTTATACACCGTTATGTTAACGCTGTCAACATAATTCTTGAGAGAATAATCTTTGGTAATGGAGGCGGGAGAGCGAGGCTGGTATTTCCTGTACATGGTTATGTTTACGGTGTATACATAATCTTCGATGTTTCGTTCCTTCGGGGAGGAGAACCTGTGCCGCGGCGAGCTGACCCTGAGTTGGAAGACAAGATTCTGGATGCAGCGCAGAAGTTGTGGAAGAAGGGAGGGGAGAAGGCGCTGACCATGCGGACGGTGGCGCGGGCGGCGGGGACGAATACGCCGGCGGTGTACCGGCGGTTTCGCGACCGGGACGATATTCTGCGCGGGCTGCTGCAGCGGATCCGGTGGGAGATTGCGGCGCAATTGGAGGGTATTTCTTCACCGGAGGAAGGGTGCGAGCGGTATCTGGAGTATGCGCTGAGCCATCCCCGGGAGTACGCGCTGTTTTTCCAGAAAGAATATGAACTATTTTATTCGGCGCGATCCCTCCGCGCCGGATTCAAGCCTACGGTGTTGCCGGTGCGGGACGTGATGCGGCAGAAGGTGGCGGAACGGCTGGGTGGAGTTTCGGGCGATCACGAGCGGGTGGTGATGGCTTTGCGGATGGTGGTGCATGGGGCGGCGATGCTGCTGATCGAAAAAGCGATCCTGCCGGAGGATGCGGCGGAGGCGCGGGCAGTGCTGAAGGCTTCGGTGGCGGCGCTGCTGAGCGCGGCTGATGGATTGTGAAGGTGCGAAACGCCTAGAGTGCTCGGAAAGATTCGGGGAGATTCCGCGGACCCGCTTGTGCGTAATTGCTCGAAAGCATCACTGTGTTGTGATTGTGAGCAGCATGGGTGCGCTTCCAGCGGCGAATGGCGAATTCTGAACTGTAGTGAGCGCTCCAGTGTTTGGGTTAATTGTGTAGGCTACGACCGTCTCCGCTTGAGGGTCGGCGGCATACAGAAAAAAGCTTCCCGAAGACGTCAAGATCTGACTCAAACCCCAGACGGATGTTCCGGAGGTGTAGGGGGATCCATTTACCTGCGTTAAGACGCCGGTAGAATCGTCCGCAGTGAATGCGGAAATCGTGCCATCCTGAATATTGGCGGTGTAGAGGAAGCCTTGCCCATTGGCCGTAATTGGCACATAGGCCATCTGCAATGGGTCGTTGCCAGTGGTGAAAGGGGACTGGGGCAGTGTCGTAAGGCCGCCGGTAGTTGGGTTGATGGAGAACGCTACAATCTGGTTATTTGCATTGGCGGTCCCGGCCAGAGCGACATAAAGAAAATTGTTGCCGTAGCTGACCACCATTGCCGATGGTCCCGGGTAAGAGCCGGGTGCGCCGGTGGGAAAGGGAGAACCGAGGACGGCAGACAGCGATCCGTTCTGCTGGTTAACGGCGTAGGCTGAAATGCCGCCGACCGGGTCATTCAGATTGCTTACGTATAAGAATTGCGGGCCGCCGGCCTGGGGCTCGGCCAGCGCCGCTTGCACGGGAGTGTCGCCCGCGGCAAAGGGCGATCCTGGAACTGGCGTGAGCATTCCGCTGGTTGAATCAAAGAGAAACCCAGCTACGGTCCCGGCATTCAGGTCAGTGGCGTATAGATAAGTGCCGCTTTCGACAAAAGCAGTCAAGCCGCCCGCTCCGGGAGGCGTGCCTTCCAGGGAAAATGGCGAGCTTGCGAGGGCAGTGAGTGCACCTGAACTCGAAATCGAGTAACCATCCACTACATCGTTCAAGAAATCGGAAACATACAACTGGCCGTTCATGGACGCGACCATCCCGGTACTTTGGTTCGGCCCCGGCGCTACTGTTGGCGCACTCAAGGCTCCGGAAGACTGATTAATGGTGAAAGCAAGAATATGGTTGGTACTGGTGGCGTAGAGATACTCGGGAGGCGGAGGCGGCGACTGGCAATTTGTCGTGCAGCCGGACCCAAACGAAAGCCCCTTCAGGGGATTGCATCCGATCAAGCCCAGCAAAAACACAACCGCCGCCAGGATGCTCAGCAGCTTTGCTGTGGGTGTTAGCATTTCTGGCTTCGCCACAAAACCGCCGCAGCCCGACTCATCCCTAACAACCGCAGCTCGCAAACATTTTGTTCGCATAGCTTCCCCCTTCTTTCTCATCTAGTTGCTTCCCACCAACACACCTGCCGCTAGCGCCGCGTGATCGGAGGGCCACAATCCGTCGGGCAGCCGGCTTCGCGGATTGTTTCCGATCAACACGGCTCCCCACGGGCTTACTCTGCCGCGTGTCAACACCAAGTCGATCCGCTGATAAAGTTGCGAGACGGGGTTGCTGTCGGCTTCATCCTGACAACACGTGAATCCTGCGCTCTTCGGAAAGAGTTTGGACCACACGTCGTGATAGCCGGCAGACATAAAATCCACGTAGGTTGGGTCTTGTGGCTGGGGGAATGCTTGCGCATTTGAATCCATCGCGATGATCAGCGGCAAGGAAGTGTTTGCCGGACCTGCACGCAGTTCATCACCTTGCAATTCCCGGATATCCGCGTCGAAGGACTCTAGATGGGTGTTGATGTAATGGAAAGAGTGCCCGAAAAACTGCGCATCGACAGAGGCCCACGCTCTTGGATACGGCACTGAGCCGAGGGGAGTTGGCAGAACGAGTTCATTCACGAACTGTCCGGATTGCGGGTTACTCCACTGGAAGACCCAGGAAGGAAGGTCCGTACGGGCCAGGACAATGTTGTAATCGTTCAGGGCAACGCAAACGTAAGTAGAGGGCAGAATCAATCCAGGTGTAGGTGGAAATGCATTTTGGGTGACTTGCACGGCAACTTCGTAGTGCCCTCCCTGCGCGGCCAACGCACTGAGAAGTTCCTGCAACATGTCGTACTGCAGGGTCATGGTTCCGCAGGTGCCCGCAATCGGGTCGAAGGTTCCGGTATACCACTGGTCTACTTCCTGCAGGCTTAGCAGCTCCGGCTGGACGTCGAGGATTTCTCGTGCCACCGCCTGCATCCGTTCCGGAGGATTGGTGCCCTGGACCTGCGTAAGAATCTGGCCGACGCCGACCAAGAATTGCAGCTCGGTCGTGGCGCTCACTACCTGCAGGAAGTCGGTTCCTTCGTTGACGTTGTACGTCATCACAGTGCCGGCGCCCGGAAAGGATTGGGCTATGGCAGAAACAGCCATTGCCGGCCAAATCCCGGCGACGGAAGCGATCACAAGTATTACGCGTGCAATGTTGCGCGTCATGAGAGTGCTCCTCAGTCGTAGTTTCGAAGCCTAGGATCGAATTTCCCCAACGTCGAAATCCCACTATCTAGGTCGATATCGTCTAGTGCACGGCAGCAGCAGGGGCGGCGCGGTAAATGGTTGTGTGGGCGGGGATCACAGCTCCCATGATCGCGCCCCCCGTGGCACCAATTGCAACTCCAATCACAGCGCCAACTGCTTCCGACACCCCTACCCAGCCTGTCGATCGGGAGCCAGCGGCGGCGCCGATGCCTGCTCCGGCGAGCCCGCCGACTACCAGGCCGATCACGGCGTGCTCGCCGCGCCTGGCGCCGGAAGCGGTCGAGACGCGCACTACATCTTCGCGCTTGACCGAGACGTCGGAACCTTTTTCTTGCAGAGTGAGCACATCATCGCTCACGCTGACGAATTGTCCGCCGTGGCTTTTCATGCTTGCTTCGACCACGACAATGCCTTGGCCAACTCTGAGGCCACCCAAGTCGGACCACGAACCTTGCTGCTTCTGAGCGCTGAGCGCGGCAGAGATCCCGAGGACGAACACAAGAACCAGGCAGAGCCGCGAAGTCATTAACAAGCCTCCAAGATCGAACGATGTCTTCGGTAAGGCAAAGCTACGGCTGCAAGGTTCCTGAGAATGTGCCACTCATGCCCTGACACATGGGCGTGCTTGCGCTGCAGGATCCAGTGCCCATCATCTTGCCATTCGAAACTGTGCCGCTGCCCGTGAACTCAACAAAGTTTCCGATCGCGTCGCCGGCCACGAAAAGCAGGTTAAATGTGCCGTTGGCGGGAACGGGGTTGACGGCCACGCCGATCAGGACTCCTTGGCCCGTATTCTTCGAGGTGCTCGGTAGTCCTGATCCGGAGATGGAGCCCTGACCGGTGTTATTGTTAGCGATAAAGCAAACGGGGCCTTGCACTGAGAACATGCCCACCGGCGTAGTCACGCTGCAAGGACTTGAAACCAACGAAACCTGGTAAGAACCGGGTCCGCCCTGCGAACCGAGTTTCCCAGTTACAGTCCACATCCCCGGCATCGAAGTCGTTGCCCCGCTTCCAGCGTTCTTGGCCGAGCTACAGCCAGCAGCGAAAGCTAGCAGGATCAAGATCAGGATGGGTTTCATACTTCTCTCCCTTATCACAGTGGGCTTGTTCTTAGCGCATGGCACCGGCACCGTCAATTGACCAGCCCTAGATTGCTCCTGACTTGCTAAGACAAGGTGTGCGAAGGAGTTATTGGTTTCCCTGAACGGGATTCCTGAGGTAAAATCATCCCCGCTTGGGTGAAGAATATGGAAGCGCCCACTGGTTTCGGCCGGCGTGTCCGGGCGGGATTGTTCGAAGTGGATCTGGGCTCGGGCGAAGTCCACAAGAGTGGAAGAAAAGTTCCGCTGCAGGAACAACCCTTTCGAGTGCTGGCGATGCTGCTGGAACGTCCCGGCGAAATCGTCACGCGCGAAGAGTTGCAGGCCAGGCTCTGGCCTGCGGACACCTTCGTCGGATTCGATGAAGGCATCAACACCGCCATTCGAAAGCTGCGCATTGTCTTCGGCGACTCGGCTGATAATCCTCGCTTCATCGAGACAATTCCACGGCGGGGGTACCGCTTCATCGCGTCCCTAAGAGAGCAGGAAGAGCCTCATTCCGCTGCGGGCTCGCCGGCGGAAGCGGCCGTCTCAGCGTCGTGGTGGCGTAAGACCGAGTACGGTATCGCCGCGGTCGTTATTGTGGCCCTGCTGATGCCGGCCGCCTACTTTGCACACCGGCGCTTCGCGCGTCGCGACCATCCTTCCGACGAGAGAGTCATGCTGGCGGTGCTGCCTTTCCTGAACTTCAGCGGCGACGCGAGCCAGGAGTATTTCAATGACGGGTTGACCGAAGAGATGATCACCCAACTGGGAAGCACGGATCCGCAACGCCTCGGCGTGATCGCGCGAACCTCGGCAATGAAGTATAAGAACACCCGGAAGGATGTGCAGGAAATTGGTCGCGAGCTGGGCGTGAACTACATTTTGGAAGGCAGTGTGCGCCGCGCGGGTGATCGCGTGCGCATCAGCGCGCAACTTATCCAGGTGCGAGACCAGACCCATCTTTGGGCTGAGACCTACGAGCGCGACGCGAACGACACCCTTTCTTTGGAGACTGTCGTCGCCAACGCTATTACTGGTCAGGTCGAGCGGACGCTCTCGTCTCCGCGCCCGCTGGCCCGCCGCCCCAACTCGCGTCCCGTAGACCCCGACGCCTACGATCTGTATCTAAAGGGACGTTACTACTGGAATCAGCGCACACAGGCGGGGTTCTCGAAGGGAATCGAGGCCTTCAATCAGGCTATTGAAAAAGACCCGACCTACGCACGGGCCTATGCGGGCCTGGCAGATTGCTACATCTTGCTTGGGCCGAACGACGTCCTGCCCGCTAGGCAGGTCTATCCCGTGGCGAAGGCGGCGGCGCTGAAAGCGCTACAGCTCGACGATGGACTCGCGGACGCCCATGCGTCGTTAGGTTTTGTGATGTTGCTTTACGATTGGAATCCTGTTCAGGCGGAGAAGGAGTTCCGGCGCGCCATCGAACTCGACGCGAACTATCCAACTGCCCATCACTGGTATGCTTACGATCTCGCAGCCATGAAACGCTCAGAAGAAGCCGTGGCCGAGATTCGGCGGGCACTCGAGCTTGATCCCCTCTCGTCCATTATCAACACCGATGCAGGGCAGATTCTGCTGCTCGCGCGACGTCCTGATGAGGCCATCGCGCAGTGTCAAAAGGCGATAGGATTGGATCCAGAATTCGGCCAAGCTTATTGGTATCTCGGTCTGTTGTTGGAACAAAAAGGCGCGTTTGACCAAGCCTTCGACGATTTCTTGAAGGCGCCGCCCGGCCCCTCGGACCGGGTACAGGCCGCAGCAACTCGCGCCGCATATCGTGCCTCCGGGATGAAGGGTTATTGGCGAGAGCGGCTGGTCATGCTCAAGCGGCAGTCGGAAAAGCAGTACGTTTCTCCGTGGTCCTTCGCGGTATCTTACGCGCGCATGGGGGAAAGGGATCGAGCGCTGCAACACCTGCAGGAGGCTTTCGACGAGCGGTATCCTTCGATGGTCTTTGTTCAGATTGAGCCCGTTTTTGACAGCCTGCGTTCGGACCCGCGCTTCGCGGATTTAGTACGCCGCATCAGTGCATTCCAAGGATAGGCTTGGGTGAAGAATATGGAAGCGCCCACTGGTTTCGGCCGGCGTGTCCGGGCGGGATTGTTCGAAGTAGATCTGGGCTCGGGCGAAGTCCACAAGAGTGGAAGAAAAGTTCCGCTGCAGGAACAACCCTTTCGAGTGCTGGCGATGCTGCTGGAACGTCCCGGCGAAATCGTCACGCGCGAAGAGTTGCAGGCCAGGCTCTGGCCTGCGGACACCTTCGTCGGATTCGATGAAGGCATCAATACCGCCATCCGAAAGCTGCGCATTGTCTTCGGCGACTCGGCTGATAATCCTCGCTTCATCGAGACAATTCCACGTCGGGGGTACCGCTTCATCGCTCCCGCCGTACCCTCGGCGTCGCGCGAAACTGAGCATCCGACGACCGCACCATCAATGTCTGGCGCCTCGGGAACCGCTGAGTTGCCCATCGTGCAAACGCAGCCGACCCGCCGATTTGGCGGTTCGGTTCTAGAAGGGGTGAAGCAGCACAAATTGGGCCTGACCGCAGGGCTGGTGGTTGGGCTTGTTTTGCTGACCGCGGCCGGCTACGGCGTCTACGCTGTCTTTACGCGCGGCAGGGCCGCAGTGCCATTCCAGAATTACACCATCTCGCAAATCACGGACAACGCCAAGACACAGGCGGCGATCATCTCCCCCGACGGGAAATATATCTTGAGCGAAATCGTTGACGCTGGAATGTCCAGTCTGTGGCTACACCACATTCCGACGAACAGCGACACGCAAGTGGTTGCGCCGTCGGAGGTGTTTTATACGAATTTCGATTTTTCCCCGGACGGAAATTACTTCTATTTCCGTAAGGCGCGGAACTCCACGCTTGATGAGTTTGACCTTTACCGAGCGCCCGTGCTCGGGGGTAATCCGCGGGTCGTCGTGCGCGATACGGATTCTGACACTGGGTTTTCCCCTGACGGCAAACACATTGCGTACGAGCGCGGCAACGATCCAGACGTGGGCAAATTCCAGCTCCTGATAGCTAACGCGGATGGCACGAATGAGAAAGTGGTCGCCGGAGGTCCCATTGGCTCGTTGCACCGTTACGTTGCACTGTCGCCCGATGGTGAGCGATTTGCCTTGACGGATGTGGTCGGGGATGCTCCGGCTCCAATCCAACTGATGGAGGTTGCTTCGCGCAAGACGCGGGACTTGGCGGCGATCAACGGATTCGTATTCTTAAAATCAATCTGGTTGCCCGATGGGCACGGCCTTCTCGTTCAGTATCAGGACGTGAGCGCCGGCATGAATCACAATCAAATCGGATTTATCTCCTACCCGAATGGTCAATTCCACACGATCACAAAGGATACGAACAGCTACGAATCGTTGTCGCTCTCGGCAGACGCGAAAACTCTGGCTACGGTTCAGTTGAAGCGGCTGTTCACGTTGTATGTCATCCCGGCTGCAGGAACGGGAGCCAACTCTCCCACCCCCGCCATGCCGCAACAACAGAAAGGATCGTTGACCTTCAATTGGGCGGGCAACGATAACTTCTACATGGCCGAAGACCGGCAGCTGGTGCGGGTTTCTTCCGACGGAAGTAACAAGACGACGCTCCTCAACAACACTTCCATTACTTCTCTCTCGGTGTGTCCGGACGGGCGGACTTTGCTTCTCAGTTTGATCGGCCAGGGCGGCGGAACCGGAACCAATATCTGGCGAGTAAGCGCAGATGGTGCGAACCTGAAGCAGCTCTCCCATGGACAACGCGATCGCAGCCCTGAGTGCTCTAAGGATTCTAAGTGGGCCTACTACGTTAATGCGAACGCCAGTCGCGTCGAACGCGTGCCGGTTGACGGCGGGACACCCGAGGCTCTGGCTGGAACGCCGATTCCCCACGCGCTGATCCTCGACCGCTACTTTGATCTTTCGCCCGATGGCAGAACGGCGGCTTTCCTTATTTCACTGGGCGGAGCAAGCCCCGTTCATAAGATTGCGCTGGTACCTCTCGAGGCGGGAAATCAACCGCCGGTTCGGTGGCTCGATCCTCATCCCGCCATTTGGTATCCCCTAAGATTTACCCCGGACGGGAAAGCGCTGGTTTATCCGATTACACAGAATCGCATCGAAAACCTGTGGCTGCAGCCGCTAGACGGTTCGCCCGGCCGTCAGATCACGAACAATTTCACGAGCGATCTGATCCTGGGCCTTCAGTGGTCGCCCGACGCGAAGAACATCGGCTTACTCAGCCGACGCATTGACGCCGACGTCGTGCTCCTGCGCCAGTCGAATACGACGCAGTAACGGTCGATCGAGCAATGCGGTTGCAGCGACGACGGGGGCCGTCCGCGACCTCACCGCTGCAGCAGCCTCAGGCCGCGCGGGCACAAGCCGCGGGCGCGATAGTGGCGAGTGCAAGATTCGAGAGCAGTCCTATTGCAGTTTTGCGTATTCTGCTTTGGCTTCGGTGAGGATGGGGATGCCGGGGTCGGCATTTTTCCAGAGAGTAAGGAAATCCTGGTACGCGGCTTTGGCTTTTGCGGTGTTGCCGGAGATGGCGTAGGCGCGACCTAGTTGGAGGTGCGCGAGGGAGCCTAACAGGAAGTTCTGGATGACTCCAGGATGGTCGAGGAATTTCTGGAATTCGGCGGCGGCTGCGGGGCCGTTCTTTTGCGCGAGGAACGCCAGGCCGCGAATGTAGGGTGGATACATGGAAATTCCGGGCGGAGGTGCTCCTAGTTCGTAGGGCTGAGAGGGTTCGAGGGCGATGACGGCGCGGTCGGGTGCGTGTTCTGCCATGTCGATGGAGGCCTCGATCACGGGAAACCAATAGACTTTTAAATAAGTGTTGCTGGGTTCGGACTTTTGCAGGGATTCGAAGATGGATCGGGATTGAGAAGTTTCGCCGGTGCGGGCAAGGGCGACGGCGGCTACTACTTTCACGTCGCGGCCGGGAGCCAGGGCTAACGCCCGCGTGATGTCTTGCCGGGCGGGGGCGACGTTGCCCATTTCGGCCTCGCGCAGCGCTTGAAAGGCGATCCACTGGGCGCCGGTCTCTTTGGCGTCGGCGCGGACGGCGGAATCGGCGGCGCGGCGGGCCAGGTCACGGGCTTGTTCCAGGCGGCCGTAGTAAGCCTGAGTGTCGGCATGGTTGCTGAGGAGTTGGTCTTCTTCGCCGGGGCGGCCTGCGGCCCATGCGACCTGACGTTCCATGCCCGCGGCATCCCCGGAGAGAAATGCCAGGGAATACAGATCGCCGCGAATGACGAAGCCGTCGAAGTTTTTCTGCTGGGCTTCGGCGAGAGTCTGGCGGGCTTCCTGCAGGCGACCGAGGTTGATGTAGGTGCCGGCGAGGTTTCCGTAGCCGACAATCGAGCCTTCCAAGCGCTGCTGGGCTTGGGTTTCGACGATCGACTTGTCATACTGGCCGAGAGCGGAGTAGATGAAACCAAGATTGCCGTGAGGGATGGGGTCGTTGGGATAACTTTTTGCCCAGAGTTCGTAGGCTTCGGTGGCCTTTTCAACTTCTCCGGTGACGTATTGGAAATAGAACGCAGAGATGCGGTAGCGCTCGCGCTCGCTGACACGGTCGCGCAGGTCGTAAGCCTTCTTGGCGTTTTCCGCAGCCAGGCTGGCGCGGCCAAGATTCGCGTACTCGACGGCGAGACCTACGTAGGCCATGGCGAAGTTGGGGTCGAGTTCGATGGCTCGCTTCATGAAGGGAATGGCTTCGGCGTCACCCTTGGTGCGTCCGGTGGTGATGCCCATGCTGTAGGCTTTGAGAGCTTCGAGGGAGGGAGTGGTCGCTTCGACGGGCACATCGAACTTTTGCACCGAGGCCAGCGACTCGCCGAGTTTGGTGCGCAGGCTGGCGGCGGCTTTATCCAATGCCTTCAGCACGTCGGGCTTGCCGGCCGCCTCGACCTGTTCCTCAGCGAGACTGTCTCCACTGCTGCAGCCTACGGCGTTTATGCCGATCACGTACTGGCCGCCGAGATTTGAAATGGAACCGAGCACGATGGCCTTGCTGCCGGTGCGCACGCAGAGTTCCTTGGCAACTTCGGGAGTGATGCGAGTGCTGGGTTGACTGCCCATGAGGCGCAGAGTCTCGCCGACCTTACGATCGGAGAGAATGTTGATGAAGGGGGACTGTCCGAGTTGCACGGCGAGAGCTTGCTTGAGGGCGTCGTCGAAGACGGAGTCCGCAGTTTTGTTGTCGAAGTCGGCGAGGACTACCGTGTCTTTTTCGGTGAGGGTCGCAGGTGTGGCGACAGGGGCGGCGGGACGCGAGCGCCAGTAGAGGCCTGCGGCGATGAGGGCGACGACGACCACCGCGGCCGGGAGTAAGAACTTCCAGCGGGCGAGTGGCGGGGTGGCTGAAGAGATTTGACTGGAAGAAACCGCCAACTGCTGTTTGCTGGTCGATGTGGATGTGCTTGCGACGCCGGTGCCGGTTGGCAAACGGCTGGAATCGTCGACAGCGGCTGGAATTCCTGACTTGCTCGATTCGATCTCGCGCTTCAGGCGTTTCAGATCGGCGCGCATTTCCGCTGCAACCTGATAACGGAGTTCGCGATCTTTCTCCAACGCCTTGGTGATGATCTCTTCGAGCTTGGGTGGGAGATCGGGGTTCAGGCGCGCGGCGGGCGCGGGCGCTTTGTGGAGGATGGAATCGAACAAGTCGGTGGTGGTGGCGCCGCGAAAGGGCAACTGGGCGGTGGCCATCTCGTAGAGGACCGCGCCGAAGGAAAACAGATCCGTACGGATATCGAGGTCGCGGCCGCGGGCTTGCTCGGGCGACATGTAGGCGGCGGTGCCGACCGCGGTGCCGGGACTGGTCAAGTGCTGTTCGATCGCCTGGGTTCGCGTGGCTTCATTTTGTCCGGTGGCGGGCGAGGCCGCTACTTTGGCGAGGCCGAAATCGAGCACCTTGGCGTTGCCGCGCTCGGTTACGAAAATGTTCGCGGGCTTGATATCACGGTGCACGATGCCTTTGGCGTGAGCGGCGTCGAGGGCGTCTGCGATCTGGATGGCTAGGGAGAGCAAGGTATCCAACTCGAGAGGTCGAACACCGATGAGGTGTTTCAGGGTCTCGCCGTCGAGAAACTCCATGGCGATGAAGGCCTGGCCGTCTTCTTCGCCGATATCGTGAATGGTGCAAATGTTGGGGTGGTTCAGTGCGGAGGCGGCCTGGGCTTCGCGCTGAAAACGGGTGAGAGCTTGCGGATCGCGGGCTACGGAATCGGGAAGGAACTTGAGGGCGACGAAGCGGTGAAGGCGCGTGTCTTCTGCTTTGTAGACGACGCCCATGCCGCCGCCGCCGAGCTTTTCGATGATGCGGTAGTGCGAGATGGTTTGGCCGATCATTTTCCGTCGATCATTCTTGGTTGATCATTGTCGCTCGATCATTCTTGGTCGAGCATTGTTGGTCGATTACGCGTTTAGCGATTACACAGATGCCTCGTTTTCGGGTCGCTTCATCTTACGGACGTGGCTCGATGCAGTCAACGAATTGTGAGGGATCGTTATAGGCGACTTGAAAATTCCTGCAGCCCCCATCCACCACCGGGCTTGTTTTGGCTTTGGCCCGATCGAGCGCGCTGGCCGGGCTCGCAGAGCGCCAGCGCGGGCGGCGTGCCCGACGGGAGTCAATGAGTGATATGGGGATGTTACGACAACAATCTCTTGGGATCGCGCCAACGCTCGGGCTTTCATTGACTTGCCCTCGCATCATGCCTACCATTGTGCGATTCCATGGTCGGCGAAACCATCTCGCACTACCGCATCGTCGAGAAACTGGGCGGTGGTGGCATGGGTGTAGTTTACAAGGCCGAGGACATCAAGCTTGACCGCTTCGTTGCCCTGAAGTTCCTGCCAGACGATGTAGCCAAAGACCCGCAGGCACTAAGCCGCTTTCAGCGCGAAGCCAAGGCGGCCTCCGCACTGAATCATCCGAACATCTGCACCATCTACGAAATTGACGACCAGCACGGCGAAGCCTTCATTGCCATGGAGTTTCTGGACGGCCTGACGCTGAAGCATCGTATTGCTGGCCGACCGATGGAAACCGAGTTGATTCTGTCGTTGGCCATCGAGATCGCCGACGCACTCGATGCAGCGCACGCGGAAGGGATCGTCCACCGCGACATTAAACCCGCCAACATCTTTGTCACAAAGCGAGGACACGCCAAGATTCTGGACTTTGGGCTGGCGAAAGTCGTGACTTCAGCGAGTTCTGCCAGCCAGGTAGCCGCACAGAATACTCAGACAGCTACAACTCTTGCCGAAGAACATCTCACCAGTCCGGGAATGACGCTGGGGACGGTCGCCTATATGTCACCGGAGCAAGTCCGTGCCAAGGAGTTGGACGCCCGAACGGATTTGTTCTCCTTTGGCGCAGTGCTCTATGAGATGGCTACAGGCACGCTGCCCTTCCGTGGGGAAAGCTCAGGAGTCATTTTCAAAGCCATTCTGGACGCGGCTCCTACGCCCGCTGTCCGGCTCAATCCAGACCTCTCCGCCGAACTGGAAAGGATCATCAACAAGTGTCTGGAGAAAGATCGAATCCTTCGATACCAGCACGCTTCTGAGATGCGAGCCGACCTTCAACGGCTGAAGCGGGACACGGAATCCCACAAGTCGGCGGCGGTGCTTGAGTCGGTGCCCGTTTCTCGCAAAAGATGGTTCCGCTGGGTCGCTGCGGGGGCTGTTGGGATTGCCGTCGTAATCGCGACGGGACTCTTCCTCCGGCAATCTCGGCATTCCACAGTCGCCCCTGTTGATTCTGCAAACCCAAGGGTGATCGCGGTTTTGCCGTTCCAGAATGCAAGCTCCGACAAGAGCAATGATTTTCTACGGCTCGCCTTGCCAGATGAAATTGCGAATGCGTTGAGCTATGTGCCGACGTTCGCGATCCGTCCATTTGCCACAACGAGCCGATACAGTGGGCAGAACTTGGATTTGCAGCAGGCTGGTCGAGAGATGGGGGTGACCTCCATCGTAACGGGACACTACTTCACGGAG
The DNA here is from genome assembly GCA_963786075.1 of uncultured Acidobacteriaceae bacterium. Taxonomy (GTDB): domain Bacteria; phylum Acidobacteriota; class Terriglobia; order Terriglobales; family Acidobacteriaceae; genus Sulfotelmatobacter. Next base: position 66,830 of record CAWAYA010000027.1, read on the forward strand.
GGTAACCAGTTGGAGGTCACACTGGAGGCAGTGGATGTCGCCAATAACCGCAGTGTTTGGCGAGACACGATCAATGTTGCGTTGGCGGACAAGATAGCGATGCGGGAACAAATCATGTCGAGAGTTCGGCTAGGCCTTGTGCCCGTGCTTGGAGGATCATCGGTCTCTGGGGAAGCAGGGACTCAACCCAAGAGCGAAGAGGCCTACAGCGTGTTCTTGCGAAGTGTGGCGGTGCCACATGATCGACTGCCGAACAAGGAAGCGATCAAGATGCTGGAGCAGGCAGTCGCCATCGACCCGAGCTATGCACCGGCGTGGGAAGCTCTGGGCGTGAGGTATTACTTCGACTCGATCTACGGCGGGGGTGGCGAAGCAATGTTCCAACGCTCGGATGCGGCATTTGAGCGGGCACTATCGCTGGACCCCGACCGGGTGTGGGCGGCTAGCGGATTAATTACGAACCGGGTGGAGCGGGGCGAACTACGCCGGGCCTATGATGCAGCCAAGGATCTGGTACGCCGTCGACCCCAGAGCGCCGAGGCACATTTCGCGCTCAGCTATGTGCTGCGCTATGCAGGTATGCTGGGCCGGTCGACGCAGGAGTGCGACTCGGCGCGGCGACTCGATCCGGGGAACTTCCATTTCCGTTCGTGTGCGTGGGCATTTCTGGAAATGGGCAAGACGGACCGGGCGATGGACTTTGTGCACCCAGATGCAGGATCGGAGTGGGCGGCGTGGGTGACTCCTTACGTTCATTTGGCAGAGGGCAACCTTGCCGAGGCGCAAGAAGGAGCGAAGCACATCTCGAAGAATCCCTACTACCACCGCGAGCTGATGGTGGCATGCACCCAAGCACAGAGACCCTCTGACATGGACAAAATTGCCCGGGAGGCGGAATTGTCGGTCATGATGGAACCCGATCCGGAAGCGTGGTTTCATTTGGCGGAGCCGATGATGTATTGCAGGCAGAAGGATGCCGCCATACGCTTGCTGACAGCAGCCATTGAACAGAACTATTGTGCCTACGAGGCTTTGCAAACCGACCCACTACTCGCGAAGCTCCGTGGAACTCCTGAGTTCAGCAAATTGCTATCGGCAGCGAAAGAGTGCCAGAACAAGGTTCTTGGCGAAGCGAGACCAGAGTCCACAATGAAAGACGCCTACCCCGACATTCCTGTCCTGAAGCAGGCCAAGGCTGTGCACGCGAAGTTGCAGTAGCTGAAAGAATCCTTGCTTCCCACTTAGTGTCTTGCGCTGACTGTTGTTAACAGGCGTTATCACTCATTGACCCTCAATGAGTGAAATGGGGACATATCGTCAACTGGAATTTGATTCACGTGGACTGATTAAGCACGATCAGCGCGGGCTCAGCCTGCCGGTTGCCATTAGCGCTTTGGCTTTGGACGCGAGTCGCGGTTTTCGCGGGATGTGCGCCAGTCCGGGAACATTTGTGCAATGGACTGCGCGATGAAGGCGGGCCTTGGCCGGCGCTTTTCTCGGAGAGTGAACATGATGGCAAGGAGAAATCCCGTTAAAGCCCCCAGAAATGCTTCTGTGAGGGAGAGGCTGTTGAACGTTCGCAACCCCTGGTTGGCCAGAATGAATCCGGTGTATGCCATCGCTGCCGTCCAGAGAATTACGCGAACCGGGAACATGGGGGATCACCTCTTGATGAGCAATATTGCCACAATTCGCCCTTTGGAGGGAGGGTAGGGGTGTGGAATTCTCGCGTCGCCTGTAACAATCCCGATCAACGGATTGCGCAGGTATGACGACAGGAAAATCGGCTACGCCCCTTGTTCTCCGCAGTCGGGGAACAAATGCCGGTATTATCCTCCTATACCGATACTTTTTATACTGATAATTTCCGATGGAAAGCTCTAGCGCGGAAGTTCTAGCGACAAAAAAGAACGGGGTGATCGAAGGGACCGCTCCGTCGGTGCGAACGTCGAGGGTGAAGGGCTTCGATCTGGCGGATCGCTGGTTGAATCGCCTGGCCAGATTTGCGAGTGCAATGCACGAGGGTTTTTGGCTGGGTTGCCTGAACGCTGACGAACTCAATGCCGTCACGGCGGAGCACTTTGATCGATCACAGTTCTACGCATCGACCGAGCATAATCTGAGCGGCTTTTTCGGTTGGGAAAAGTCTGTTCTGGACCGGTTCTTTCGGCGAGGGTCCCGCATTTTAGTTGCCGGCGCAGGCGGGGGCCGGGAGGTTCTGGCTCTGCGCAAGGCTGGGTTCGATGCGGAAGGATTCGAATGCAGCGCGCCACTGGTGCGGGCCAGCGAGAAGATTTTCGACCGAGTGGGTGAATCGAAATACGTGACCCTTTGCGAGCCGGACAGCGTTCCACCAGGTCCGCGGATTTATGAGGGGCTGGTTGTGGGCTGGACCGTATATACGCACATTCCCACCAAGGCGCGCCGGGTTGCCTTCCTTCAGGCGCTGAGCCAGCGCGCTTTGCCGGGATCTCCGCTGTTGATTTCGTTTTTTGCTCGGCACAGTGGTTCACGCGAGGATGTTCTCGTCCACCGGACGGCAAGACTTTGCCGTTTTCTTTTGCGCGGGAGGAAGGAACCGTTGGAGGTGGGGGATCGCATTAGCTATGCGCGATTTGTTCGTTGGTTCAGCAGCGGCGAAGTGGAGGCCGAACTGAGAACCGCCGGCTTCAGAAGCGTGCACTACGGCGCTGAAGGCGATATGGGTTATACGGTGGGCGTTGCCGAGTGACCTTGTCTCTGGTCAGGTTCCCAGCAGGTTGATTTGTAATTTCTGGTAGCCGTGTTCGCGCGCCCATAGATCCAAGGGGATGGTCGCCAGTTCATCTACGACGGCGACTGCCAGGCCTGTTTTCGTCAAGTCGATGCTCTTCAGATAAGTGTGGCAGGTGTCGCAGACATCTACGCGGACGTGCGCGATCTCGGGCGCCGAATAAAATGCCATCTGCGGTTCTCGTTCCTCTCCGCAGGCCGGACAATAGATTCTTCGGAAAAGCCATTCATGGGCACAGAGCATGCAAATGAGGGATTTTTTTGCCCCATCGCCTTCAGCGCGCAATACGCCGACAGCAGGCTTGCCGCCGCAAAGCGGGCAGGTCGATGGAGTTCCGTCGAGAATCGCGACTTCGCGATGATCCGCCAGATATTCGGCGTACGGCTGAAGAAAAATCCAGGCGAGCGCGCGATCGGAATGAGTTGCAGTGCCAAGATCGTTGGGCCCTAGTTCTTCGGGGCCATCCTCGCCCGCAATTGAATCTGGATCTCCGTACCAGAAGTCTTCAATCGCACGCTGCCAAGCCGCCGATCCCTTAGTCGCTAGAGCGGCAGCGGCCTGGGCAAGGGGTGCGGGCGCGATCTGCTGAATCACCGAGAGAAATCCGGGAAACTTCGGGAGCAGGAGAAAAAAATCCAATTCATCGCGCAGGGGGCGATCGGAGGAAATCTTTGGCGAATCCGCGAGAGCTTTCTCGATTTCACCGTAAATGCCCTTCTGAAATGTTGCAACGCGGGCGTAGTAATGCAGGCCTTCGGCAGAGAATGGGTAAGACGAAGCTAGTTCGTTGGCGCGGCGAATGCGGCGATCCCACTTCGCATCGTTGACTGTCACTTTCGCGCAGCCGAGTCGCGAAGGATCTGCTCATACCAGGTGTGATGGTGCTGGTCGGCCCAGGCACGCGAAACGTCGCCGCGAATGACGGAGCCGAAAGCGCCACGCTCCATCGCAGTGCCCATATAGACGTGAATGATAAAGAGCGCAATGGTAGCCAGCGCGCACACGGGATGTATGAACACGGCGGCGAGGCGCAGGAAACGCAGGTTCCAGGGAATGTATTGCGGGAACCAGAGAATCAAGCCGGTAAGCAGAAGGAGGATGCCATTCCAGAAGAAGCCCCAGAACAGAAACTTCTGGCCCGGGTTGAAGCGGTCGGCGGAAGGAACCTGATCGTCTTCGTTGCGGATGTAATGTCCGATGGCGGCCCACCAAGCCTTGTCGGAGGGCGTTTCTTTCATCTGCCGGTGCCACATGCGGTACATCAGCGCGACCCCGACGATGAAGACGAGGCCGAACCAGGAATGCAACTCGCGCGAAATCGTTGCCCCGCCGAGGATGACGGCGATCCAAAAGAGCCAAGGGCTCCAGAAAGCGAGACCGGTCAGCATGAGGTATACGTAGGAAACGCCCGTCAACCAGTGCACGAGCCGCTCGTGGAACGAATAGCGCAGCACGCGTCCGTTGGGGAGCAGATAGGGTTCGCGGTTCATTGGGCTCCTCCGTGAGACTGGTGCTCGTCTTCTTTTACGACCTTAGGGCCGAACCGCAAGTAGTGAACGAAAACACCGACGACGCCGAAGATAATGCCAAAGTTCCCAATCCATTTCAGCGGATGCTTCCATAGCCGCACCGACAGAGGGATGTGCGGATCCTTCGGAAGTCCGCCGTACAACTCTGGATTCTTGGCATCGTGCAGAACGTAGATCACGTTGGTCCCGCCTACCCCAGGCGGATCGTAGACTCCGGCATCCTCGAAACCGGAGTTTTGGCGAAGCTGCGCGGCGCGAGTCTCCGCCAATCCTTTCATCTCCGACTTCGTTCCAAAATGCAGGCAGCCCGTAGGGCAGGCCTTGATGCAGGCTGGCTCCAGGCCCACTGAGACGCGGTCATTGCACAAAGTGCACTTGAAAACTTTCCGCGATGGCGGATCGAATTTCGGAATGTTGAAGGGGCAGCCCGTCATGCAATAGCCGCAACCGATGCAATTGGCCTCCTGGAAATCGACGATGCCGTTGGCATACTGGACGATGGCGGCGTCCGCCGGGCAGGCAGCGAGGCAGCCGGGGTCGGCGCAGTGCATGCATTGGTCCTTGCGCATGAGCAGCATCATGGTGCCGTCGGCGCGTTCGTGCTCGTTGAACTTGATCAGGTTCCAGTAATTCCATGCCGTCTCGGGCATCGTCTGGTAGGTGTTATCGAAGGTGGTTTCAGTGAAGGTGTAACCGTTCCATTCGAGGCAAGCGACTTCGCAGGCTTTGCAGCCAATGCAAGTGGTCGTGTCGACCAGCTTGCAGACCTGGAATTCACGGTTCAGACCTTTGCCCGGGACTGGCCCGGCGTGACCGGAGATTCGGATCAGCTCTGTTGCGGCCTGGCTCATGGTCGCTCCTTATGCCTTCTCAACTTTCACTAAGAAGCCTTTGGATTCTGGAGTGTGGGCATTCGGATCGGTGACAGTAGGCGTCAGCAAATTTGCCGGCGTTCGCGCATTTCTTCCTTCATCCTCATCGATGCCGCGGAACCCCTGGTGAATCGGCAACCCGATCTGATAGACCTTCTTGCCGTCAATCATCATCGGTTTAAGCCGGCGAGTGACAAAGGCCTTCGCGATATAGGTTCCGCGCGCACTGATGACTTTGATCTTGTCTGTTCCGCGAATTCCTTTTTCGTCGGCCAGTTCCACCGGAATTTCCACGAACGGTTCCGGGATCAGCTGGACGTTCATGGGGTTATTTTTTGTCCAGTAGTGATACTGCTCGGTGAGCCGGTAAGTGGTGCAGACGATGCTGTACTCCTCGGGCGATCCAAACGTGTCGTATGGCGTCTTGAACTTCTTTACCAGCGGATTATTCGACTGATCGGGGTGGAAAGGATTCTTGATCGGGCTTTCGATCGGCTCGTAATGTTCGGGGAACGGACCGTCGGCGAGCACGCCGATTGGAGCGAATAATCGCCCGACACCTTCGGGATTCATGATGAAGGGGCCAAGATGATCTTTAGGATGGGAGTCTGGTTTGAAATCAGGTACGTCATTACCCACCCATTTTCCGGCGGCTTCATTCCACCAGACCTGCTTGCGCGAGGGATCCCAAGGCTCGCCATCGGGATCGCAAGAAGCGCGGTTGTAAAGCACGCGCCGGTTGGCTGGCCACGACCACGCCCAGTTGGGATAAACGCCCATTCCGGATGGATCCTCTGTGCCTCGGCGCTGGATTTGCGATCCGGCCTCAGTCCACATGCCGGAGTAAATCCAATTGCCGCACATGGTTGTGCCGTCGTCTTTCAACCAGGCAAATCCGGCTAACTGCTGGCCGGCCTTGATCACTTGTCCGGTTGCGTCATCCTTCAAGTCGGCTAAAGCTTTGCCATTAAGCTCCATGGCCACTTGGGAAAGAGGAGGATGAGCCGAGTCCGCATAGGCCCAACTCAGATTCAGAATGGGATCGGGGAATTTTCCGCCTTCTTTCTTGTACAGGTCGCGAACCCGCAGGAAAATCTGCGCGACGATGTCCTGGTCGAGACGGGCTTGTCCCGGAGGCGGAACCGCGGCGTATTTCCAAGTGACCCAGCGCGCCGAGTTGGTCATGCTGCCATCTTTTTCGGCAAAGCCAGCGCAGGGCAGGCGGTAGACTGTGGTGTTGATTTTCTTCTGCTCGTCTGTCGAAATGCCAGGGGCTTTCCAGAATTCGCTGGTCTCATCTGGATAAATCTCGCCAACCACGAGCCAGTCAGCCCTCTTCAGCGCGTTGATGTTCTTGGTCGTGTCCGGGCCAATCATTACTCCGTTCATGCCGAAGGCGAACATGCCCTTGACCTTGTCGTTGTACATGTCGTCCCAGATATGTGTCCACGAGCAATCCTGTCCGAATTTGGGCAAGTAATCGAAGGCAAAATCGTTTTCCTTTTTAGCAGCGCCCCCGTAGAACGACTTGAGCAGCGACACCATGAATTTCGGAGTGTTCGCGTAGTAGTTCATCGAATTCCAGGGCGAGGGTTTAGACGCTGTCGGCGTGGTGCGTTTCAGAAAAGTGGCCAAATCTTTGTCGTCGGGAACTGGCGCTTTCAGGTAGCCAGGAAGCGAATCAAAGAGGCCTGCCATATCCGTAGCACCCTGGATATTTGAGTGGCCGCGAAGGGCGTTCACGCCACCGCCTGCTCTGCCCACATTACCGAGCAAGAGTTGGATCATGGCGGCAGTGCGGATGATTTGCGTTCCGAAAGTGTGCTGTGTCCATCCGACGGCGTAGATGATGGTTGCGACTTTCTTCATGTCGCCGTCTTTGCGGACCGAAGTAAATAAATCGACGGCCTTCAGATACTGGTCCTTCGGGATGCCTGTGATGCGCTCGACGGTTTCGGGCGTGTATCGGGAATACTGCCGCTTCATCAACTGAAAGACGCAGCGTGGATGCTGGAGCGTGAGGTCGTAGGCGACATTCGGGGGTAATGCAGGCGGGGGTGCGGGAGCCGCCGGGTGCGAAGGCGCGGCTGCCGCGTGCGCGATGTCCGTTTTGCCGCTGAAGTCTCCGCCTTCCTCGTAATTCCACGTGGTTTTATCGTAGCTGCCCGAGGCGGCGTTAAATCCAGAGTACAGGCCGTCTTCGGGAAGTTTGAAACCCTCCTTCACGATGAAGGCTGCGTTGGTGTAGTTGACGAGATATTCCTTGGCGACGCGGTTGTTCTCGATGGCGTAGCGGATCAAGCCGCCGAGGAATGCAATGTCAGTGCCGGCGCGAATTTGTAGGAAGAGGTCGGCGGTCGCGGATGTGCGCGTGAATCGCGGGTCAACGGAAATGAGCTTGGCGTTGCGATTACGCTTCGCCTCCATCGCCCACTTGAAACCGCAGGGGTGGTTTTCGGCAGGGTTGCCACCCATGATCAACATCATGTCGGTGTTCTTGATGTCGATCCAGCCATTGGTCATGGCCCCGCGTCCGAATGTTGGTCCCAAACTTGAGACCGTGGGGCCGTGTCAAACACGGGCTTGGTTTTCTAAATAAACCAAGCCCAACCCCCTCATGGCCTTGACGGCCAAAAAATTGAATTCATTGGTGTCAGTGCAGCCGCCGATGAACGAGATACCCTCGCACCGGTTCACGGTGCGGCCTTGCGCGTCTTTTTCCACAAAGGAGCTGTCGCGTGTTTTCTTGGTCCAGCGCGCAATCTCATTCAGAGCGTCGTCCCAGGAAATATTTTCCCAGTCCGTCGCGCCCGGGCGCCGAACCTGCGGCTTGGTGAGCCGCCGCGGATTCAGCATGTCCTGTTCGAGGGAAGAGCCCTTGGGGCACAGAGTTCCGCGGTTGGTGGGATGATCAGGATCGCCTTCGACGTGGATCACTTCCGGCGTGACATTTTTTGCCCGATCGCCGATGGTGTAGATAAGGACGCCGCATCCTACCGCACAATAGGGACACGTCGAGCGGGTTTCCGCAGCGCGCGCAATCTTTAACTCTTTGAGTTGTGCGTAGGCGGGCTGAAGATCGAATCCAAAGATGGTGGCGCCGACGGCGCCGACCGTTGCGGTTCTGAAGAAATCTCTGCGCGACTGTGGCATTGAAATGATCTCCACGCTTGTCCGAGAGTCGAGCGGCTTTTAAATCTTCTAGTCTTCGATCATTATGTTTGTCAAGGGGGCATCAACCCGCTGGACTGCGGGCGTCTGTGCTCCGACAGCGACCGATCATCACGTTTGGGGAGATTCAAGAATGAGGCTAACCAGCATCGACTGGGCGATCATGGCGGTGTATTCCGTCTTTGTTCTTGGGATCGGTGTAGCGCTGAAACGCTACTTGAAGACGAGCACCGACTTTTTTCTTGCGGGACGGTCGATGCCGGCGTGGGTTTGCGGCCTGGCTTTTATCTCGGCCAACCTGGGGGCGCAGGAAGTTATCGGCATGGGGGCGTCTGGCGCCAAGTACGGCATCGCCACCAGCCACTTCTATTGGATCGGCGCGATTCCCGCCATGGTATTCGTCGGCATCTTCATGATGCCGTTCTATTACGGATCGCGGGCTCGCTCGGTGCCGGAATACCTGCGGCTGCGTTTCGATGAAAAGACTCGCGGGCTCAACGCCATCTCTTTTGCCACGATGACGATTTTTTCGTCTGGCATTTCGGTGTACGCCATGGCGAAACTCATGCAGACGCTGCATATTCTCGATTCTCCTCTCAGGAGAATGGGACTGCCCTTGTCGGCAGGTTTTCACATCAGCATAATCATCTCGGCGATCGTCGTGCTGGCCTATATCTTGCTGGGGGGACTGGTCAGCGCAATATACAACGAGGTGCTGCAATTTTTTCTGATCGTGGCCGGCTTTCTGCCTCTGGTTCTTTTGGGTCTGAAAGATGTAGGAGGATGGAGCGGAATCAAGCAACAACTTCCCACGGCCTACACCCACTCCTGGCAAGGCATGAGCAACCCCCACACCAACCCGCTCGGCGTTGAGTGGTTTGGTCTGGTGATGGGACTAGGGTTTGTTTCCTCCTTCGGTTATTGGTGCACGGATTTTCTGGTGGTGCAGCGTGCCATGGCCGCAGAATCCATGAGTGCGGCGCGCCGCACGCCATTAATCGCCGCTATTCCGAAGATGGTGTTTCCGTTCCTCGTCGTCCTTCCGGGACTAATTGCGATCTCGCTCCCCGCTCAACGACCCGGTCTTCTCCCAAGTGCGCACGGGGTAGACGCAATGCAGGGCGAGATGACCATAGCTGGCCGCGGCCTCATTCCTCCAAAAATAAATGAAACCACCGGACAGCCAATGTTGGACGCAAACGGTAAGCCTCTGCTTGACTATGATCTCGCTGTCCCTAACATGCTCGTGCACTACCTTCCGACTGGGTTGTTAGGCTTGGGCATAACAGCGCTGCTCGCCAGTTTCATGTCGGGCATGGCGGGTAACGTGACCGCATTCAACACCGTCTGGACGTATGACATTTACCAAGCCTACATCCACAGAGGCGCAACCGATCAGCACTATCTGTGGGTAGGTCGAATGGCGACGGTATTTGGAATCGCACTTTCGGTTGCTGCCGCCTACGCCGCCACCCGCTTCAACAACATCATGGATTTTCTGCAGCTCGTGTTCGCCTTCGTGAATGCTCCCCTGTTCGCCACGTTTTTGCTGGGGATGTTCTGGAAGCGCACAACCGGGCATGCCGCGTTCGGAGGATTACTAGCAGGTACGGTCGCTGCGGCCATTCACCACGCCGTGACCCTCCCTGTGGGAGCGGTGGCTGGGATCAAGGGTGGTTGGCTAGCGACTGTCCACGTTTATCCCAGCGAAATGGCCCAGAACTTCTGGACGGCCATCTGGGCATGGTCTGTTTGTATGGCGGTCACCATTCTAATCAGTCTGGTAACCCAGCCTCGCAAAGAAGAGGAACTCGTTGGACTCGTCTATTCTTTGACCCCGCGGACTTCCGAAGATCATTTACCGTGGTACAAGAGGCCGGAAGCATTAGCGATTGTCGTCCTCGTGTTGGCGTTGATACTCAACATTATTTTCTGGTAGGAGCTGCAATGGGTCTGGATATTCGTTTGCCGATCGGTTTGCTTTTCAGTGTGATTGGTTTATTGCTGGTGGGATTTGGCGCTTTCGGCGACACGCACATTTACCAGCGCTCGCTTGGCCTCAACGTGAATCTGGCTTGGGGGACGGTATTACTGGTCTTCGGGCTGATCATGCTGCTACTCGGAAGGCGGTCGAATGCGATTCATCCCCACGCGGGATCGCGCCCAGACGGCGGGCGCCCCGCGGGTAAACCATGATAACTATGCTCGCGCCAGACTGCAGTGTGTTCGATGTCGCGGTTTATTCCCATGCTTTCGCAGTGGCATGACTGCTCCATGTTATGCGGCTGGAGGGCCATCAACGAATTGCGCGACCGAATGTCAACTTTCGGTATCTAACTAATTTCACATGGGCAACTTCGACCGGTGAATGCCGGGTGTAGCATCATCTTTTTCATCTCCTTGCGGGAGATTTGCCTGGCACTTTTCCTGGGATTGGGACCGAGCATGGCGAAACCAATTTTGCTGAGCGTGGATGACGACACCGATGTGTTGCGGGCGATCGAGCGCGATTTGCGGTCGCACTACGGTGCGGAGTATCGCGTGATCGGAAGCGATTCGCCCGAGGGGGCGCTCGACCTGCTGAAGCAGTTGAAGGTGCGCAATGACAGCGTGGCTTTGCTGCTGGCCGACCAGCGCATGCCGCGAATGGATGGAGTGGAATTTCTGCAGCAGGCGATGGAAGTCTTCCCCAGCGCGAAGCGCGCGTTGCTGACTGCTTATGCGGACACGAACGCCGCGATCAGCGCCATCAATCAGGCCAGCGTCAATTTCTTTTTTCTCAAGCCGTGGGACCCTCCGGCGGAGCACTTGTATCCGCAGCTCGATGATTTGCTTGATGACTGGCAGGCTTCGTACCGTCCCACGTTTCAGGGAATCCGGGTGCTGGGCACGCGCTGGTCGCCTAAGTCGTATGAGTTGCGGGATTTTCTGGCGCGCAACCGCGTTCCTTATCAGTGGACGGATGTGGAGCTTTCGGCCAACGATCCGGAAACCAAGCAGTTGCTGGAAGCTCTGGGGCCGGAGGCGGCGAATCTTCCGGTGGTGCTGTTTCCGGATGGAACGAAGTTGCTTGAAGGAGTGCCTGCGGAAGTCGCGCAGAAAGTCGGGTTGCGCACGCGGGCTCAAACTGACTTCTACGATCTGGCGATTGTAGGAGGGGGGCCAGCCGGTTTGGCCGCCGCCGTCTATGGAGCCTCCGAAGGTTTGCATACGGTGATGATTGAGCGGGAAGCGCCCGGCGGTCAGGCGGGAATGAGTTCGCGCATCGAGAACTATCTGGGATTTCCGACCGGGCTTAGCGGCGCAGACCTGGCGCGACGGGCGGTGGTGCAGGCGCAACGTTTCGGAGTGGAAATTCTGGCGCAGGAAGTGGTTGGCGTCAGAGCGGAAGGGCCTTACCGGATCATTAAGATGGCGGATGGGAATGAGATCTCTTGTCACGCGCTGATGATCGCGACTGGAGTGCAGTGGAGACGACTGGAAGCTCCGGGCGTCGACCGGTTACAGGGTGCGGGAATTTATTACGGCGGCGGCGCTACCGAGGCTTTGTCTTGCAAGGGTGAGATTGTCTATGTGGTCGGCGGGGCGAACTCGGCGGGTCAGGCGGCGATGAACTTCGCGAAATACGCGGAGCGCGTGATTATTCTGGTGCGCGGTGAATCGCTCTCCAGCACGATGTCGCAATACCTGATCGACCAGATTAAAGAGACGCCCAACATTCAGCTTTGGACGCATGCGAGCTTGTCTGAAGCGCACGGCGACACTCATCTGGAGGAGATTTCTGTGCTGTGTTCTGATACCGGCAAGACTGAGCGGGTGCCGGCGAGTGCAATGTTTATTTTTATTGGAGCACTGCCGCGGACGGAGTGGCTGGGCATCGTGGAGCGGGATGAGCGCGGTTTCGTGTTGACGGGTCCTGACCTGATGAGGGACGGGCAACGCCCCAAGGGATGGGCGCTGGACCGCGATCCGTTTCTGCTCGAGACCAATGTTCCCGGCATCTTTGCCGTCGGCGATGTGCGGCATGGTTCAATAAAACGCGTGGCTTCCGGAGTAGGTGAAGGATCGGTTGGGGTTCAGTTCATTCATCAATACTTGAGCAAGGTCTAAATGGTCGAGAAATCACAATTGCGGCGCGTGCCCGTATTCGCTGATTTGCCGGATGATCAACTTGACTGGTTCCTCAGCCAATCGCAGGAAATGAACATCAAGGCGGGTGATGTGTATTCGCGGCAGGGGGATCCGGCGGACGCGATGTTTGTGATTCTTGAGGGAAGGGGTCAATGGCGGGGGGAGCGTGCGGGAGAAACCTTTGTTTTTGAACTCCAGCCCGGCGACGTTACTGGAGTGCTGCCTTTTTCGAGAATGACGCACTTTACGGTGAGCGGGCGAGCCATGACGGACGGGCTTGCGTTGCGATTTTCGAAGTCGAAGTTTCCGGAACTTATACAAAAAATGCCGGTGCTGACCCAGCGACTGGTGGGCCTGATGTCGGACCGGATTCGTGAGACCACGCGGCTCGAGCAACAGCGCGACCGGTTGGCTTCTTTGGGAAAGCTTTCGGCGGGACTGGCGCATGAACTCAATAATCCCGCGTCGGCTGCGAAACGCGCGGCCAGCCAGCTGCGCGAGATTCTAAAGAAGATCAGGGATGCGAGTCTCGAGCTGGGAAGGCGCGATCTTTCTGCCGCACAAAAATCGGAAATCGAAAAACTGGAAATTTCGTTCACAGTGCCGGATGTTGTTCCGCCGGATGCGCTGACCATCAGCGACCTGGAAGACCAGATCGATTCTTTGTTGCGCAGCCATGGACAGAACGATTTGTGGATGCTGGCGGCCGGGCTGGCGCGACGGAACGTCAAGCCGGAAACGGTGGAATCGCTGTTTGCGATCCTCGATGCGGAGACGGCTCGAGCTGCGCTGGTTCGTATCGCCGCATCGGTTGAGATCGCCAGTCTGCTGCACGAAATCGAGAGCAGCACTTCGCGGATATCGGATCTGGTGGGCGCTATCAAAGAATACACGCACATGGACCAGGCTCCGGTTTTGAATGTGGACGTGGTGAAGAGCCTGGAAACTACGCTTACGATTCTGAACCACAAGTTGAAGCAAGGGGTTGCGGTGCAGCGCGATTACCAGGCCGCTCCTCTGCTGGTGAATTCGTTTGGCAGCGAGCTCAATCAGGTGTGGACCAACATTATTGATAACGCGATTGACGCGATGCATGGAAAGGGCCAGCTGCGCGTCCGAACCTACAGTGAGGACGGCTGCGCCGTGGTTGAGATTACCGACAACGGTCCGGGAATTCCCGAAGAGGTGCAGCCCCACATCTTCGAGCCTTTCTTTACGACGAAAGGAGTGGGGGAAGGCACGGGACTTGGCCTGGACACGGTCCAGCGAATCGTTAGGAAGCACCGGGGGAATATTCAGGTCACTTCGAAGCCGGGTGAGACGCGGTTTCAAGTTTGGCTGCCGCTAGGTGGGACTGCGGCGTAAGGCGTCACTTCTCGGAATTACGGATGAGGACTACATCGGAGTCGCGATGGCCGCGGATCACGGCGAGTTGTTTGCCATCAAAGGACCAGTCGAAATCGCGTATGAGTTCCGACTTGAAGTCGGTGATTTCTTTTCCAGGCGAACCATCTAAATTTTGGAGCCAGAGATTATCGACATCGCCGTCGCGCACGGGGTAGACAACGCTTTTGCCGTCACGGGTGAAGCCGACTGGCCCATCACCCAAAGACGCGAGGGACTCCACCCGGGGCCGTTCGAATTCCAGGAACCGCGGAGGCTGGCTGGAATCGAGAGACAGCAAGGCCAACTTTTCTTTGGGATCGCCCAGGCGAAAGGTGACGAAAGCCACGAGCTTGCCATCGGGGGAAGCTGCGACGCGGCTGAAAACCTCGAGATCTGGACCTTTTTGTGAAACCCCTCCCTGCAGCGGAACCTTCTCCAGCTTTCCATCCGCACCCACGTAGAGCACAGTCTGGGCATCGGGAGTGCAGATGGGAAGATAGTCGTACTTTCCACTGGTAAGCCTTCTGGAGTTCGCTCCGTCGGCATCAGCAACCCAGACGTTGTTCTGGATTTTTCCGCCAGCCGGCTCGGCTGAGAAGACAATATGTCCGTCAGAGCAGGCGCGAGCAAAATTTGCGAACAGAAGCTGCGAGAGAAAGGGAGTCTTAGTTCCAGAGTCGGGATTGAGCAGTGTAAGACCGTTGGCCCCGGCTGAAGTCATGAGCTGGCCGTCCCGAGTCCAGGAGACACTGGTAACCGGCGATCCGGTGGTGAGTTGCCGGGCCTGAGAACCGCTGGCGCCCTCGGGCGTGACGTAAGGTGTGAGATGGGTCTGGCTCAGGACAGTTGCCAAAGCCTGGCCTTCGGCGGCCACGCTGAGGTCGACATATGAGTTGGCGTCGCGCGTGACCGCTGAGATTTTGCCCGAAGGAAATGAAACAAAAACGATCTGCACCTGGGTGAAATAAGGACCGGCGCCCAAAACCAGCAAGCCACTACCATCGGGCAGCCAGACTGGCTTTTGGAAGTACATATCATTCGTGGTCACGAACAAGTTTTGCTTGCCGCTTTCGACATCGATCGCAACCAGGCCAGAAAGCTTGTCCCCCGGCTGAGAAACCGCGCTCACGACGGTTTTGCCGTCCGGAGACCAGGCGGGATCGAATTGCTGTTCGCTGACGGGGCTTGTGGCCAGGGTTCTTTCTTCGCCTCCTTCGAGCGAGCGGATGATCAAACGGACTTCGCCAACCTTCGGATTGTTGGCGAGCATGTAGACAAATTTCTTGCCATCGGGAGAGAAGCTGATGTTGGAATCAATGTCTGTGACCAGCTTCTCTGGAGTGCCGCCGAGCACGGGCGCGCGATAGAGATACTTCAGCGAGAGGCTACCGGCTTCCGTACGAACGAAATATAAGTAATTACCGTCGGGAGAAAAGCGCAGACCGATGTAACCCACAGGCGCAGGCGCCACCACCTGGGTGTTGCTGCCGGTCGGGATGTTGCGCAGCCACAAGCTTTGCTGCCCGTTATCGTTCATCACGTTGAGGACGTACTTGCCGTCGGGCGAGATGGCAACCAGCGTGGCTTTGCCGGTCTGGGTTATTTTGCTGACGGAAAAGTTCTGGAAAGGAGCAGGCTTCGAGCGCGAGAGGAAAGCATAGACGCCGTAGGAAGCCGCGCCGACCAGAAGAATTGCAACCAGGCTAGTGATGCCGAGTCCTAGCTTGTGCTGCTTAGCGACGGCGACTACGGCGGAACTGCTGGAGGTATGCGCGGGCTGGGCGGCAACTGAGGCTGAGCTTACCGGCTCGGCGCTGGCCGCCGGCATCTGGCGGCTGGAATCGGTATCGCGCTTCAGACGTTGCAGGTCGGTGCGCATGTCGGAGGCGTGCTGATAGCGCAGATCGCGATCCTTCTCCAGAGCTTTGTTGATGATGTCTTCGAGCTTGGGCGGCAGATCGGGATTTATGCGGATGGCGGGAGCTGGAGCGCGGTTGAGAATCGCTTCGAAAATCGTGGCTGAGCTTTCTCCGCGGAAAGGCAGTGTTCCCGTCGCCATTTCGTAGAGGACGGCGCCGAAAGAAAAGAGATCGGTACGAGGATCGAGTTCTTTGCCTTTAGCCTGCTCGGGAGACATGTAGGAAATGGTTCCGACGGCCGTTCCCGGGTTGGTCAGTTGTTCGTCAACCGTGCCGGTGACGGTGTTCAGCGCGGCGATCTGGCTGGTGGAACTGCCGGCGAGCGTGACCTTGGCCAGTCCAAAGTCGAGAATCTTGGCGTGTCCGCGTTCGGTGACAAAGATGTTGGCCGGCTTGATGTCGCGGTGAACGATGCCTTTGGCGTGAGCCGCGTCGAGGGCATCGGCAATTTCAATAGCCAGGGAAAGAATCTGGCTCGCTTCCATGGGACGGCCGGCAATGCGGTGCTTGAGGGTTACGCCATCCAGAAACTCCATGGCGATGAAGGCCTGGCCGTCCTGCTCGCCGATATCGTAAATCGTACAGATGTTGGGATGATTCAGAGCCGAAGCTGCCTGAGCTTCGCGCTGAAAACGGCTGAGCGCCTGGGGGTCGCGAGCGACTTCGTCGGGAAGGAATTTCAGAGCGACGAAGCGGTGCAGCCGCGTGTCCTCGGCCTTGTAAACCACGCCCATGCCGCCGCCACCGAGCTTCTCGACGATGCGGTAGTGGGAAATGGTTTGGCCGATCATTTTTTGGTTTGGTCGATGTTTAGTTTGGTCGATGTTTGGTTCAGTGGACCAGCTCAGTCGATCGCGCAAGGAACCTGGGTTCGCATCGCCCCATCTTACGGACGCGGCACTGGCTAGTCAACGAATGTTGCTCCAAGTGATGCGGTCACTTGCCGGTGCGCGGATCCCATACCGGATTGCCTTTGTCATCGCGGAACATGAGGGTGTCCGTGCCTTTTACGAGTTCGCGCACGAGGATTATGTCTGACCCGTCCTGCTTGACTTTGGAACCGGTAACGGCAATCTCGTCACCCTTGGTGAACGTGATCCCCATCTCGTCCTGAAACGGTTTGGGACAGAGGTAGACGTGGATCTTGTCGTCCTCACTCTTGAGGACGAGTTCGGTGAAGTCTTTCCTGGACCCGAACGGTAGGAGGTTTACTTCATCTACTACTCCTTTGGTCTTTGTCTCGGTATGAAGGTCGTACTTGGGAGGGGTGTCTTTTTGTTCTGTCTTTTGCGCGAGCGCCGAAGTTAGACACAAAAGCAGAAGTATAGGAGTGTAGAAAAGCGCCGCCTTGGCAGCAGGGCGCGGCAAGATGGAGGCCTCCCGACGATGCGGCACGGTTCTCCTCGAGTTGCCTGACAGTTTCGCTAACGATTAGGCCGCTTCACTCAGTCGATCTTCGCTCTCTGCAGAAAAACAGGAGAATGGTACACCTTCGCACCGGAGACGCCAATAGCGAGGCGGGATTCAGCAGCGACATTCCTCATGAGCTAGCGCATAATTGCGATCAGCCGGGCAGCTGTTTTCGAAGGGACGGGTTTGGGATGAAGGTACTCTTGGTGGAGGACAGCAAGTTCCTGCGGGTGGCGACGGAGCGGACCCTGAGCCAGGCAGGATATGAAGTAGTCTGCGCCGCGGACGGGGAAGAAGCGCTGCGGCTGGCCCGCGAGCACTCGCCCGGGCTGGTGCTGCTCGACATCATGCTACCCAAGGTGAGCGGGCCGGATGTGTTGAAGGCTTTGAAAAAAGATCCGGCGACGGCTGGGATTGCGGTGATGGTGTTGACCAGTCTCTCGCAGAAAAATGCGAAGGCGCTCGAGAAGGACGGCGCTGCCGGATTCTTTGAGAAGTCCGATTTGATGCTGGGATCGGGTCCGGTTTCGCTGGTCGCAGCGATCGAAAAGATGTTGAAGAAGTGAAGTGAAGGCGTCTGGGTCGGCGTGCTTGCGAATTACTCCTCGTGTTCGCGAAATTTAGTGTGCACTTCCCCCTTCCTCGTTCCGGTTGCTTAGACAACTCTCACTTTGTGAATCTTTGGTAGGCCCTTCGGTTTTTATTCGAATTCGGAATCTGCCGATAGAACCAGTATCTAAGGAGACCGGATCGAAAGGGTTGCGGGTGATGACCAAGATTCTGCTAGTGGACGACAGCAAGTTTCTGAGACTGACGGCGGAGCGCGCGCTGGCGCGTGCCGGCTATGAGGTAAGCAGCGCCACCGACGGTGAAAAGGCTTTGCGCATGGCGCGGGAGGAATTGCCGGATCTGATTCTGATGGATATATTGCTGCCGAAGATAAGCGGTCGGGATGTCCTCCTAGCGTTGAAGAAAGACCCTGCGACCAAGGCGATCCCGGTCGTGGTGATGACAGGCCTGTCGCAAAAGAATGCGGCCCGGTTGCAGGGAGATGGAGCCATCGCGTTTTTGGAAAAATCCGTTCTCGATTTGGATAAAGGATCGGAGAGGTTATTGGCGGCGGTGCAGGAGATTCTCAAGAAACTTCCCGAACGCACGCGAACCACCACGGCATAGGCTCCATCGGGCAGCTAAGTCCTGGTTCACTCCTCATTCCCAGATCGGACCTATTGCCCTTCCTCCCTTCTATTTGTTTCTTTTTCCTTGACAGACCTCAATAAACGAAAGTAAAAATAATAAATCGTAATCACCCAACCGTTGTTACGGCGCGGAGGGTCCGATTCTCAAGGGGAAAAACTCAGAAACCCATCAGGAGGCCTTTCAATGACTAATCGCTTTCACCGCAACCTGCAGCCCTTATTGAAGCGTGAGTTGATGCGCGCTCCGTTCCTCTTCTTGTCCTGCTGGCTCGCGCTTTGCTGTTGCGCGCAGGCGCAGACATATTACGTTGCCAAAAACGGCAGCGACTCCAATAGCGGCAGTGCGAGCGCACCATGGCTCACCATCGGACACGCGGCGCTGGAAGCGAAGGCGGGCAGCACCGTCTATGTGGGAGCTGGAACCTACAGCGAGGGCGTGTTGTTCGCCAACTCGGGAACGTCCTCGGCCCCCATCGTCTTCAACGGACAGGGTGTAGCGATCGTGGATGGGACGAGCGTGGCCTGTTGTACCACGCCCAGTTTCGAAACCAGCAACGGCTTCCTTTGTTGCAATACGGAAGGCCTGTTTACGATTGGGGCTGCGAGCGGGGTAAGTTACCTGACCATCGAAGGGTTCACCGTCCAAAACTACAAGACTTCGAAGAAGGCGGATGTTCCGGCCGGAATTCTCATTGCCGGCAGCGGAAGCGGGATCAACATACTGAACAACACGGTGAAGAACATTCAAACCACGGCGGGGAAGGATGGGAACGCCTATGGCATCGGGGTTTTCGGTACCGGTTCCACGCCGCTTAGCGTGACCGTTAGCGGGAACACAGTGACGGGGTGCCTCACAGGGGAAAGCGAAACGACTACCTATAACGGGAACGTGCAGAACTTTGTCGTGTCGAACAACACGATTTATGACAACGACAACATTGGCATGGATGCAATTGGCTTCGAAGGAGTAGGTCCGACGGGCTACGATCAGGCAAAGAACGGAGACGTCTACGGCAACCTCATCTACAACAACAGCGCCTTCAAGAATCCAGGGGAAGGTAATTCCTACGATGAGGATGGCCTGTACTGCGACGGCTGCACGGAGGTCACGTTCGAGCGCAACACGCTTTACGGCAATGACCTCAATATTGAGGCCGCGAGCGAGACTGCGGGTGAAGTCTCGAGCAACGTGATCATCCGCAACAACCTGATATACGCGGCGAATTCGTGCGGCGTCTCCGTGGGCGGATATGCCAAGACCGGAACGGGCGGAAGCACCGATATCACCATTGTGAACAACAGTCTTTACGACAACGACACGCAGAAGACCGGCAGTGGCGAATTCCAGATTCAGTACCGCGCGACGGGGATCGTGTTCGAGAACAACATTGTCTATACCGGCGCCGAGGGTCTGTTCATGTACGGTTACGTGTCGGGCAGCGGAGTAACTTCCAATTACAACGATTTCTACACCACCAGCTCGACCACGACCTTCGAGCTGAACGGAAAAAGCTATTCGTCGTTCGCGTCCTACCAGTCGAAGACGGGGCAGGACGCGAATTCGGTGTTTGCCAACCCCGACTACCTCACTCTAACCACGTGCACCTCGACCAAGGAAAGCGGGCCTCCGACGCCGCTCACCAGTTGCTCGCCGACGCCAAATTTTGACATCTCAACCAGTTCCCCGGCAGAAAACACGGGCAACGCCAGTCTGGGTTCGGCCGACTTCGGCACGGTGGACTTCAACGGCAATCCGCGGGTCAATGCCAACGGGCAAATCAACATGGGAGCCTATGAGCAATGATCGGTGGTTGAACAATAAGTTCAACGGGGCACGCAGCCAGGCTACGTGCCCGTTTTATTTGCGTGGCAACATCGGCACCGGGGATACTGAAGCATGCGCTTCCCGTATTTTGCAGGTCTGATCTGTCTTCTGCTCGCCAGCCTGGCCCACGGACAAACTGTGCCGCCAGCCGGAGTTGAAGCAACCGGTGAAGCTCCGGAGATCGCGGTTGGGCCCGATGATCCGGTGATTACGGTGAATGATTTCTGCGCGGAAGCGTCTCCGCCGGGCAACGGATGCAAAACCGTGATCACTCGAGCGCAATTTGAAAAGCTGTGTGAGGCGCTGCAGCCGGGCATGTCACTGTCTCTTCGTCTGAATGTGGCGAACGCTTATGCGCGCAATCTGAGAATGGCTGCGGCAGCGGAAAAGCGGGGCCTCGATAAAACGCCAGCATTCGAAGAAGCGATGCGTTACGCGCGCTTGCAGCTGCTTTCCCAGGACTTGACCCGCGCACTGCAAGCCGAGGCCAACAACATCAGCGACGCAGATCTCACGGACTATTACAAAAAAAATGAGGCTTCCTTTGAGGAAGCAACTCTGGCGCGGATTTTTATTCCTCACACAAAGCAAGCCGCGGCAGCGCACGAGGACGGTGAAGACGCGCAAAGAAAGGCTGATGAAGAAGCGATGACGAAGGCCGCGGCCGATCTCCGCGCCCGGGCGGTTCATGGGGAAGATCCCGATAAGTTACAAATCGAGGCTTACACGGAAGCCGGAATTCCGCGAACCAGCTCCAATACAAAGATGGAGAAAGTGCGCCGTAACACGCTGCCTCCGCAGCATGAGTCCGTGATGGACCTGAAGCCGGGAGAAGTTTCCGAAGTATTCTCCGACCCGGGGGGCGCCCACTTCATCTACAAAATGATCGGCAAGCGCACCTTGACGCTGGAAGAGGCGAAAACGGAAATGCGCACGGCGATTTCCAGCCAGCGCTATCGTGACAGCATGAAGAGTTTTCAGGGTGACGTCGTCTTCAGCGATGCTTACTTCAATCCCCCCGGCACGCCGGTTTCAGAGTCGCAGAGAAATCGCCGCGGAAGAAGGACGAAGCCGCCAGCCCCAGTCGATGAAGACCACAACTAGTTAGTCACCTGTAAATAAACCACTTACTGGCGGGAACCTGGAATGGCAGGGCGGAGTCTATTCTGGTTAGGGTGTGTACCGGTAACACGCGGCGGTGACCTCTAATCCGCAAACCAGGGGCTGGTGGGCGATTTTTTGGTTGGGGATGAGGTGGGAAATTCTATAATCATTGTTTAGTTACGTTATGCGCGAAGTAAGGCGGGAGTGACCACCTTGGGAGATCTGGCGAGCGCAATCGGAGCACGGGCACAGGAGGCGACGATTGTCGCGGACCTGAAGGCGGGATCGGAAGAAGCCTACGCGTGGCTGATTGGTGAATTTCAACGGCCGGTATACGGGTTGGTGTACCGCGTGGTGAGCGATCCGGCGGATGCGGCGGATACCACGCAGGATGTTTTCCTGAAAGTGTTTCGTGGGATGAAGAGCTTCCATGGCGAATCGAGCTTGAAGACCTGGATCTATCGGATCGCATTGCATGAAGCGGCGAACCGGAAGCGATGGTGGTTCCGGCATAAGGCGCAGGAAACTTCGATTGAGCCGATGGAGTCGGACGGGTTGGCGAGCGGGGATGGGTCGATGCAGAACACAGCGATGCAGAACGCGCTGACCGACCAAAACGATTCACCGTTCGATAATGTGGCGCACCGGGAAGTGCAGAAACGCGTGGATGCGGAGTTGCGGCGGGTGGCCGAGCCGTACCGGACGGCCCTGATTCTGCGCGATCTGGAAGAAATGTCCTATGAGGAAATTGCGGAGGTTCTGCAGATTTCGCTGGGGACGGTGAAATCGAGAATCACGCGCGGGCGGCAGGCGCTGAAGCAGCGGCTGGCGCCGTACGTGCGAGAGGTGGGCGGAGAATGGGGACTCGCCGCGCCGGACGAAGATAAGGAAGAAACGAGTTTGCGATCCCAAAGTTTGCAGAACCAGGTTGCTGGAGGGGGAAGAAGGGTCGAGGTGATGCCATGAGGTATATGGCCATGAAGTCCGTTTCGGCAAAGGCAACGATGCAGTGCACGGACGTGAAGGGATTGCTGTCGCCGTATCTGGATGGGGCGGTGACGGGGACTGAGATGCAGGGGTTGCAGGCGCATCTGGAGGAATGTCCCGGGTGCATGCAGGAGTACCGAATGCTGCGGCAGACGCAGCAACTGCTGATGAGCGTGAAGCGTGTGCAGCTGCCAACCGACCTTGGACTGAAGCTGCGGCTGGCTATTTCGCGCGAAGCGGCGGAGGGCCGGCGACCACGGTATGAGGGTTTGCGCATGCGGTTGGAAAATGCCGTGAACGCGTTCATGGTTCCAGCTACTGCCGGCCTGGTCTGCGCCTTGCTGATCTTCGGCTTAGTGACTGCGATTCTGGCGATGCCAGGAGAAGTACAGGCGAACAATCAAGATGTGCCGCTGGTGTTGAATACCGGGCCGGAACTGCAGCAGAGCGCCTTTGGCACCACGCTGAGCGCAATGAACACCGATTCGCTGGTGATTGAAGCCTACGTGGATTCGCGCGGCCGCGTGGACGATTACAAGATCCTTTCCGATCCGGGGGAATCTCAGGAACTGCTGCCGCAGGTGAAGCGGATGCTGATCTTTACGACGTTCCGTCCAGCGATGTCGATGGGACGGCCCATTTCCTCGCGGGCAGTGCTGTCGTTCTCGAGAATTAGCGTGCGAGGGTAGAGCGCACTGAAGATGAAGATTCGCGCTGCCTGAAAAAGCCCAACCCTCAGCTTCGATCGGGGGCTTCGGCAAAACAGGGCGGGCTATCTCGCAAACGACGAGAGAAAAGGGGCCCCCAAATCTTTCACCACCCGCACACGTTCCAAGGGGCAGGGTTATAGTCCTCGTCTTGCACGCGTGTTCGGGTTTGACCCTCTGCGCGGAAGTCCTTACACTTGAGGTTGTTCTCCGCTCGGCACACCGGTAATCCCGTGGAGGGTTTCCTGAGTCTGCGATTCCGCAGTCTGTGGTTTGCGGCCCTGTTGGGGCTGCTGGCACCATTTTGCGCCGGACAGGATCCGGTTCCGCTTCCGCAGAAACCGGCTGCCCAGAACCCGGCTCCGCAAGGGCAAGCTGCGCCGAATCAATCGTCTTCGCAAGACCAGTCTTCCCAGGGGCAGTCGTCTTCCAAAGATCAGTCGTCTACTGAGGAAGAGGTTCCACGGAAGCCGGCGGCGCCAACTCAAGCTCCGCAGGGACAGGCTCCGGCGAACCAGACTCAGCAAAATCGGGCGGCGCAGAATCAAGTTCCGCAGAGCCAGTCTCTGATCACGTTGGACAGCAACGAGACCATTTTTTCGATGCTGGCGGCGCTCAACACGTGTGGCTACGATCAGGACTTGACCATCTCAGACCCCGTCCGGAGCACGGTGCGGGCGGAGCTACAGAAAAATTTGCTGAATTCTCCGGAGGCCGAGGCAGCGCGGGAGGCGCTATGCGAGTTCTACCAGGGGCACATGGCGTCGAATGATCCGAACCGCAACCTGTCGCAATACATCTCGCTGGCGTTATACGTGGATGGACCGCCTCATTTTCTGCCGCGAACGAAGGAGGAGGATCTGCCTCCAGATGCATCCGCGGTTGCTCTTTTCGGAAAGCTCCTGGAACCTTTTTACGAGAAGGCCGGCTTGCATTCGATCTGGGAGCGGCACCGCAACGATTACACGGCGGCCATGAGGCGCTACCACGAGCCGCTGCAAAAGATGGTGTTCGATACCGAGATCTATCTAAAGATGCCTTCGTCGCAATATCTGGGGCGGAGGTTCACGATTTATCTGGACTTCATGGGCTCACCGAACGAGACGGATGCGCGGAACTACGGGACGGATTATTACGTGGTCGTGTTCCCGGCGCCGAACGTGGTTTCGGGCGAAGCGTCGAAGTCGGCGCTGAAGATGGAACAGATCCGGCACACATTTCTCCATTACGAACTGGATCCGCTGGCGGAGAAGCATTACAGCTCCATCGAGCGGCTGGAACCGCTGCTTCAATCGGTGAAGCGCGCGCCGCTGGAAGAGAGCTTCAAGACCGACATCTCGCTGCTGGTAACGGAATGTTTGATACGGGCGATCGAGATCCGTACCACGGGAGGCAAGCAACCGGCGCAGGAGGCGATGCGCGCGCAGGCCGTGGACGATGCGGTGAAGCAGGGATACATTCTGACTAAATACTTTTATGACGCGGTGGTCGCGTTTGAAAAAGATCCTACGGGCATTCGAGAAGCGTACGGTGATCTTCTCGCGAACTTGGACCTGGGTAGAGAACAGAAAGCCGCAGCGGCGGTGCAGTTTGCCAGTGCGACGTCGCCGGAACTGGTGCAGTTGTCGCGTCCGGAAGATCGGCGGATGCTGATAACGGCGGAAAAACGGCTGGCGGCTGGCGATCCCAAAGGAGCACAAGAACTGGCGCAGCA
This sequence comes from uncultured Acidobacteriaceae bacterium, assembly GCA_963786075.1. Classification (GTDB taxonomy): domain Bacteria; phylum Acidobacteriota; class Terriglobia; order Terriglobales; family Acidobacteriaceae; genus Sulfotelmatobacter. The sequence goes on from CAWAYA010000027.1 coordinate 91,557, forward strand.
GGCGCTCGATAAGAAAATCGGCGACCAGGGCCGGGCGCTGTTCATTCTGGCGGAAGTAGCCGTGGCCACCAAGAACCGGGACGGAGCACAGGACAACTTCCAGAAGGCGATTGCCGCGACGCAGGATCCCAAGGTAGTGGGATGGTCGCATGTGTATCTGGGTAGGATTCTGGATATGAAAGAGGATCGGGAGGCCGCGTTGCAGGAGTACCGGGCGGCCTTGAACGCGGGGGGAGGATTGCCGGAGATCAAGGCGGCTGCAGAGCGTGGGTTGCAGCAGGCATATGAGCCTCCGGCCAAGCCGCAATAGGAGGGGCCTCGCGGTTACAATTCGAGTACGGCTACAATGCCACCGGTAGACTGGAGTTGCAGAAATTGGAAGCGGGCGAGTTTGAATCAGGCGGGACACGCCAAGGAGAAAGCATGAAGCGAGCAGCGATTATTACCGCAGTGCTGGGAATATCGGTCTGGGGTTTCGCGGCGAACGGTTTTGGACAGAGCAGCGGCAAGCCCGCGGCGCAGAATCCGCCGGCGGGACAGGCGACTGGACAAGCGGCCGGACAAACGGAAGCGCCGGCAGGCAAGCGTAAACCGATGGCCAAGACGCAAGAGGAGTTCGCCGCCTACAACGCGGCGGCGGCATTGACGGATCCGGTTGCACAGGAGAAGGCTGCCAACGATTTCGCCACAAAGTTTCCAGATAGCGAATTGCGGCAACTGCTCTATACCGCGGTGATGCACCGCTACCAGCAGGCCAACAATCTCGACAAGATGATGGAGATGGCACAGAAAATCTTGACTTACGATCCGGACGATCCGGAGGCTTTGCTGACCGTATCGCAAGTAGTGGTCGAGCGGACGCGGGATACCGACCTGGACAAGGATCAACGGCTGGCAGAAGCGAGAAAAGATGCCCAGCGCGCACTGGTCACCGTGGATACGGATGTTCCCTCAGCCTACCCCGCCGAGCAACTAAACGCGTTCAAGGGATATGTGCGTTCTGAGGCCTATGCGATTCTCGGGACGATTGATTTCAACGCCAAAGCGTGGGCGGATGCAGAAGGGAATTTGAAGAAGTCGATCGATGCGTTCCCGCAGGAACCAGATCCGATCGCGGTCTTCCGGCTCTCGGTGGCGTTGGATATGCAGAGTAAATATCCCGAAGCCATGAAATATGCCAACCAGGCGGTGAGCATGACCAAGGAAGGCACTGCCGCGGGCAAGGCTGCGCGGGATGAGAAAGACCGCCTGACGCAATTGATCGGCGGCAGTGCTCCGGCGCCTGCGTCTCCGAAGAATTGATTCCGTATACCCCGGGATGCAATCATGAAAGAACGGGAAATCACCGCGCTGGAGACGGCGTTGAACTACCACTTCCGTCGCCGGGCGATGATCGAACAGGCGCTGACCCACAGCTCGCAGGCCCGGGAGCAGGAGGCGCAACAGGCAGGAGAAAGCAAGTACAGAGTCAACGACAATGAACAGCTGGAGTTTCTGGGAGACGCGATTCTGGCGCTGGTGACCAGCGAGGAATTGTTCCAGCGCTTTCCGCAGTTTCGCGAGGGTGAACTCTCAAAATTGCGTGCCCATGTGGTGAGCGAGCGGCACCTGATCCGGGTGGCGCAGCGGCTGGAGCTGGGACACTATCTACGGCTGGGGCGAGGGGAAGAGAAGAGCGGAGGCCGCAGCAAAACGGCGCTGCTCGTGGACGCGCTCGAGGCGATTCTAGCGGCGATCTACCTCGATGGCGGAATGGAACCGGCCCGCGAATTTATCCTGCGGGAAATTCTAGCGCCCGAGTTGGAGCGGATGGAACGCGAGGGCGGTTCGCTGCCCATGACCGACTTCAAGTCGGCGCTGCAGGAAACTTTGCAGGGGCTGGGGATGGCGCAGCCTTCGTATGTGCTGGTGCAGGAAGCCGGACCGGAACACAGCAAGACGTTTACGGTGGAAGTCCGTCTGAACAATAAGAACGGTGAAGGGCGCGCGGAATTTGTGGGACGAGCGCAAGGCACAACGAAGAAGACGGCGGAGCAAGATGCGGCTAGGCAGTTGCTGTCTTATCTGGCTTCTCGGCCGCAATCGGCAGGGGCGAAGGGAGCGCGATCCGCGGACAAGTAGAGACGCTGGATAAGTGAAGTACATGAATCCCCAGGAAGATTTGTCGAGCGAACAGGTTTCAAGCGAACGCAGCACGGATGACCCCTGCCCAGCCGGGCATTCTCTGGACAAGCCTTTCCCGAACAATGATCCCACAGAAGGTAGTCCACCCGACATTCCCTCGTCCGGCGATGGTTTCTCGGGCGATCGAACAACCGTGTGGGCGCCTGGAACCGACGTGACCAGCTCGATACAGTCGCTGCTGGGAACCGTGGTGATTGCGGTGTTCGTCATCACATTCATCGTGCAGGCATTTCAGATTCCTTCTCCGTCAATGGAGAACACGCTGCTGGTGGGCGATTACCTGCTGGTGAATAAGCTGACCTATGGCGGAGGCAGCGTGGGAGACTATTTGATGCCCTATCGCCGCGTGCAGCGCGGTGACATTGTGGTGTTTCATTACCCGGTAGATCCGGCGCAGCATTTTGTGAAACGAGTGATTGGTTTGCCGGGCGACCGTGTGCGGCTGGTCAACAAACAAGTGCTGGTCGATGGAGTGCCGTTGAAGGAGCCTTACGCGCACTTCACCCGGCCGGCAGATGATGTGTTCCGGGATAATTTTCCGCGGCTGGATGTGATGTCGGGCCCCACTCCGGAGTGGTGGCTGCAGTTGCGCAAACTGGTCGAGGACGGACAATTGATTGTTCCCGAGGGGCATTATTTTGTGATGGGAGACAATCGCGACAATAGTTCTGACAGCCGGTACTGGGGATTTGTGCCGCGGGCCAATATTATCGGGCGGCCGCTGGTGATTTACTGGTCGGTGCAAGGCGGTGAGGGCGATGGAACACCGCCGTCTTCGGTGAGTGCTAAACTTTACCACTTCGCCTACGCCGTCTCGCACATCTTTCAGATCACGCGGTGGCACCGGACGCTGCGGCTGGTAAATTGAAGCTGCTGGTTCGCGAAATTCGCAGGAGCTCGAACACAAGACGGGACGGATTGACCACATTGGCTAAAAAAGACAAGAAAGAGCAGAACGAGGTCGAGGAGAAAGCGCACGAGACTCCGGTGGAGTTTCTGGCGTCGCTGGCAGCCGTGCTGGTGACTGGATTGTTCATTATCACATTTGTGGTGCAGGCCTTCGAGATCCCCTCCAGTTCAATGGAGAACACGTTGCTGATTGGCGATCACGTGTTTGTCAACCGCATCGTGTTTGCGCCGAAGACCTCGTGGGTCGGTCCATTGCTTCCCTATCGTGCTGTGCGGCGCGGCGATGTCGTTGTGTTTCTACATCCCGATCCGCACGACGCGGGGCTTTATGTAGTGAAGCGGATCATGGGCGTGCCGGGAGATCGCATCCATCTGCGCAACGGTGTGGTCTATCGAAATGGCGAAGCGCTGACCGAGCCTTACATAGATCACGATGCGGACAATCTCAACGATTCCTACCGCAACGACTTCCCCGCGGTCCCTCCATCCGACGAGAATGGAGTTTATCCGAACTGGATCGATACCCTGGCCTCGCACGTCGAAGGCGGAGATTTGGTGGTACCCCCCGGGCACTATTTTGCGATGGGCGATCACCGGGGCGTAAGCCTCGACAGCCGCTACTGGGGCTTCATTCCGCAGGCAAATATTATTGGGCGGCCCATGTTTATCTACTGGTCATTTGATACCCCGGCCGACCAGTACACCAAGACGGGGATGGCTGACCGGTTGGGATTTCTGGCGCATGTGGTGTTGCACTTCTTCGATGACACGCGCTGGGGGCGAACACTGAAAGTGGTACGGTGAAGCTTCTCTCTTCCAAGCGGCGGGTGGTGACCGCGACAGCGGTAATTCTGCTGGGTCTATTCCTGGTGCGTCCCGGCGCCGCCCGACTGAAGGTCCGCATTGCAAATTCGATCAGCCGCGCGGTGGCGCGTCCAGTCGAGATTGGTTCGGTACACCTTCGATTCCTACCCCAGCCCGGGTTCGACCTGGAAAACCTGGTTATCGATGAAGACCCGGCGTTCGGTGCGGAACCCATGCTGCGCGCTCCTGAAGTGACGGCAGTGGTGCGGCTCACGTCGCTGGTACGAGGACGTTTGGACATCTCCCGGCTGGAACTGACCGAGCCTAGCCTGAATCTGGTGCGCCTGGCAGATGGCCGCTGGAATTGGCAAGCGCTGCTGGAACGCACGGAGCGCACGCCTCTGGCCCCCACGGCTAAACCGAAGTCGGAAGCGCGCCCTGGCTTTCCTTACATTGAAGCGAGTTCGGGGCGCATCAATTTGAAGACAGGGCAGGAGAAAAAGCCTTATGCGCTGCTGAATGCGGACTTTGCGTTGTGGCAGGAATCAGAGGATACGTGGGGAGCGCGGCTCAAAGCAGAACCGCTGCGCACCGATATGAGTTTGAATGACGCAGGCTTGTTACGGATGAACGGAACATGGCGGCGGGCCGGGAGCTTGCGTGAAACGCCCCTGCAGTTCAGCCTGGAGTGGGACCGCGCGCAGTTAGGACAACTCACGAAGCTGGTGTCGGGAAACGACAAGGGCTGGCGGGGAGAAGTTCGGTTGGACGCAACCTTGAGCGGCATCCCGGCGGCGATGCGGGTCGTGGTTGATGCGTCGATCGAGGATTTCCGCCGCTATGACATTTCAAGCAGCGAGGGATTGCGGATGGCGGCGCACTGCGACGGCCGTTACAATTCGGTCGAAGCGATGTTGCATGAAATTTCCTGTAGCGCGCCGGTGGCTGACGGCACGATCACGCTGCACGGCGACGCCGGACTGCCGGGAGTGCATCGGATTGATTTGGCGATGAAGCTGGCAAGCGTTCCCATGAGCGCGGTTGCGCAACTCGCTCGACGCGCCAAGAAGAACCTTCCGCCTGACTTGGTGTCTGCGGGAAATGTAGAGGGCAATTTTACTGTGAAGGAAGCAGGCGCTGCGCCCGCCGGACCCGAGTTTCAGGGCCGCGGTGAGATTACCAACCTTCGCCTGCGGTCAGCGATCACCAAAGTGGAATTCGCTCCGAGGAGCATCCCGTTTGTGCTCAGCTCTGGACAGGCAGGGGTTCATGCGGCTACGCCGGGTACGCTAGCTCGCCTATTGAACGCTGATGGTTTGCCGGCTCCCGACGAACTGCACGTCGCGTTCGGCCCTTTCCCGGTCGCGCTCGGACGTCCCTTGCCAGCGCAAGCGCTGGGCTGGGTGGCACGCTCGGGTTATGGCCTGGTGATCCTCGGAGACGGGGAAGTGTCGCGCGCTTTGCGCTTGGCCAGTCTGTTGGGTCTTCCCGCGATGAACGCCACTGTGGAGGGCGTGGCTGACATGAACCTGCAGATCGCCGGATCGTGGGCGGGAAACATTTCTGGCAGTTCCTCCGGCTTTTCTCTGCCGCAAGTGACCGGGGCAGTGCAACTGCACAACGTGCGCGCCGCAGTGCGAGGCTTGAGTGGGCCGGTTGAAATCTCCTCGGGGGGACTACAGCTTTTGTCCGATGAGGTGCGCGTGGGGAACTTGAACGCGCAGGCTGCGAATGCGCACTGGACGGGATCTGTGTCTTTGCCGCGCGGCTGTGGAATGCCCGGCGCATGCCTGGTGCTCTTCAGTTTGAATAGCGAAGACGTTGGGTTGAGCGATCTATCGAAGTGGCTGAGTTCGCGACCGGACCAGCGCCGCTGGTACCAGATGCTTACGTCTGAAGAGACCAAGGCACCAACGTTTCTGGAAAACCTGAGGGCATCTGGGAAAGTAAGCATCGGACGTTTCCGAATTCACAACCTGGTTGCGGACCGGGTATCCGCCTCCCTTGACCTGGAGCGCGGGAGGCTGAAGGTTTCGAACCTGCGTGCCGATCTGCTGGGCGGAAGGCATCACGGCGATTGGCAGGTGGATTTTACGGCCGTGTCTCCGGTCTACACCGCGAGTGGGACACTAACGGGAATTTCGCTGGGGCAGATGGCCAAGGCGATGCACGACCCGTGGATTTCGGGAACTGCTGTTGGCACTTATCAGATCACGGCGTCGGGCAAGGATTCGACTGCATTCTGGCAGTCGGCCGAAGGTGGCCTGCAGTTCGATATGCGAGACGGCGTTTTGTCGCACATTTCGCTGGCGAGTGATGAGGGGCCGCTCCGCGTGGCGCGCTGGCAAGGGCGGGCGCTCCTGCGGAGCGGGAAGATCCAGATTGAGAATGGGAAACTGGTTTCTGCCGGCGGCGGAACTTACGAAATCAGCGGCACCGCTTCTTTGGGGCGAGTCCTAGATCTGAAGCTGGCGCGAAGCACAGATGTAACGGCGTCTCGCGCAGGTTCTGTGGTTTATAGCATCACCGGCACTGTCGCGGAACCGCAGGTCGCGCTGACCAGCCCCGTAACCCAGGCGCGGCTGAAACCTTAGGCTTGCTCCACTCTCGTTATGGCACGTATCCTGCGCCTCGCAGAACCTTTCCAGGCAAGGCTCCCGTCATTTTCCCGTGGTCGATGACGGGCACGCCGTTCACGAGGACGTACTCCATCCCTTCGGAAAGCTGGTTTGGATTGTCGAACGTAGCCAGATCGCGCACGGTTGCCGGATCGAAGATGACGATGTCAGCCCACATGTCCGCCTTGAGGACGCCGCGATCGGTAAGGCGCATGCGCTGAGCCGGCAAGGCGGAGAATTTACGAATCGCATCTTCAAGCGTCAAAGCTTTTTCTTCGCGTACGTACTTTCGCAGAATGCGCGGAAACGTTCCGTAGGCGCGGGGATGAGGATGCTCCTGGCCCAGAATTCCCTCGGGTGAAGTTCCGGAAGAATCGTTGTCGATGGCGACCCAGGGCTGCTGCAGCGCGAGCGTGACGTCAGGTTGTGACATACCAAAGACCGCGACCTCGGAGTCGGGATCTTCGATGAGGAAATCGAACAGAGTATCCATCGGATCCTTGTTCCAGAGTTTCGCAATCTCGGAGAGGCGCTTACCTTGCAGGGGAAGAAGCTTGGGGTTCTGCACCACGCCGATCATGATGGCATCGGGTCCGGGGATTTCCTGCCATTCGTTATCCCAATTTTTGGAAGGTGTGAGCATGTCTTTGCGTATGCGTTCGCGAGCGGCAGGATCTTTCAGGCGTTCAACCATTTTTGCGTCACCGCCGTCATGCGCCCACGCGGGAATGAATGCCGAAAATGAATTGAACCAGGCGGTATATGCGTAAGTGTCGGCAGTAACGTCGGCGCCGGCGGCGCGCGCAGCATTGATCTTGGCGACGACTTCGGGCATCCGTCCCCAGTTGTTTTTCCCGGCGACTTTTATGTGCCAGATTTCGACGGGCACGTGGGCTTCGCGGCCAATGCGCAGGGCTTCGTCGATGGATTCGAGCACGGAGTCACTTTCGTTGCGCATGTGCGTGGAGTAAATACCGCCGAATTTCCCGCCTTCGGCGGCGAGCGCGATCAGTTCCTCGGTTTTTGCATAGGGCGCGGGAGCATATTCGAGCGCAGTGGAAACTCCGACCGCGCCGTCTTTCATGGCTTGGCGCACCAGCGCTTTCATTTGTTCGAGTTGCTCGGGCGTCGGTTGTTTGTCATCGTCACCGAGTACCATGCGGCGGACCTGCGTCGCGCCGACGTAGCTGGCTAGATTGATTCCCATGCCTTGTTTTTCGAGGCGCGCGAAATATTGGCGGAAGGTTCGCCAGTCGGGAGTGATTTTGTAATGTTCGTAGCCCGGTCGATCAAGCTGAATGATGGCGTCGTTAAGCGGGGCGATGGAACCGCCTTCGCCGGTGATTTCGGTCGTGATGCCCTGATAAATTTTCGAAGGCAGGCGTGGCTCGACGAGAATGGACAGTTCGGATTGGCCGAGCATGTCGATGAAACCGGGAGCGATAACTTTGCCGGCAGCATCGATGGTCCGCTTGCGGGGCGCGGTTGCGAGGTTGCCGATGGCGGCCACTTTTCCGTCTCGGATGCCGACATCGCCGGAATACCAAGGGGAACCGGTACCATCGATAATATGGCCGTTGGTAATGACCAGGTCGAAAGCGGCTGGCGATTGAGCGGGCGATGACGACGATGCGGCGAGCGAAAGTGCGATCACGGCTATGAGATGCGCGGTATGAAGCTTCATCGGTTTTCCTTTTCTACGAAGCAGGTTTTACGAAACTGGGTGCGCGCGACGCCTTGCGATCGCACCGAGAAGAATCCAAATTCCCAGCGCCAACCATTCGTACACGCTGAAATGGCCGGGGATTGCAGGGACGACCTTCATCAACATCATCGCGACGGCTACTAGTAATCCAAAACCAGCGACTGCCCATTCGACCGGCGACAGAATCGAGTGGCCGGGCAACTTTCCCGAGCGCCCCATAGAGAGATAGGCAGCACAGGTGGCGGCCCATCCGATGGCGCAGGCTACCGAGCCAACCTCGGTGATCGGCACGAGAATCGCGTCACCCAGGAGCATACATGCGGCGGTAACCAGCCCGATGCAGAGAACCGCGATTGACGGTGTTTGATGTTGGGGATGAATCTGGCCGGCTCGCGGATCGACGAGGCCGCGGCGTCCCAAGGCAAACAACAGGCGGCTGGCGGCTATAAAATTTCCGTTGAAGCACTTGAACAGCGAGAGCAACGCTGCCGCCAGGATTATGTTGACGATCCAGCGCGAGCCAAGGGCGCGCTGGAAAGCTACTGCGGTCATGAACTTCTCGTAGGTCAATTCGTGCCAGGGAGCGACGAACGCTACTGCGGCGATGATAACTGTGTAGAAAACAATGCCAACCAGAATGGCCATCCAGATGGCCTGGAGAAATCCTCGACCGCGAAATTCGGGTGTGGATTCTTCGGCAGCCTTGCTTACGGATTCGAATCCAGTCATGAAGTACGGGACGATCTGCAGCACCAGCAGCACGGAAACGAACGGCGTGTGTCTAAAAAGTGGCGGTAAATGGTGAAGCGAACCCTGGCTTGCGCCGACCGCGACAAAGACGACAAACAACAGTAGAGTGCCGAATGACGTCCAGTTCTGGAAGGTGGCGCTGAGGCGGATGCCGCGATAGTTCAGCGTGGTGAGCAACGCGGTCAGGCTGAGACCGACGATCAGGTGCGGGAGATAAACCGGGCGTCCGGCGACGCGGTAGATTTCGATCGAATCGAGCGCCGGAATAATATAGCCGGCGATGCGGCCGACAGCCACAGCTTCCCAGGGGCAAACAATGAAGTACGCGAGCATCATCATCCATCCGGTGGAGAAGCTGACCGGCCGGGAAAAAGCCGCTGCGGTGTAAGCGATCTCGCCTGCGGCATCGGGCATGGCGGCCACGAGCTGGCCATAAACCCAGCCGATGGGGAACAGCAGCGCGCCGCCGATGGCGAAGCCGAGCACAGCGCCCAGGGAGCCGCCGCGCAAAAGCCAGTCGTCCATGACCACCAGCCAGCCGACGCCGACCATGCTGCCCCAAGCCAGTGTGAAGTAGTCGGTGAGGCGGAGTTTGCGGGCTAAATTTGACATGCCGACGAGTTCAATCCGGCGCCTCGGAGTAGAGCGCGAATTATAAAGCATCGCGAGAGCGGGAGTTCTGCTTTCACTCCGAAATCCGCGGCCTGCGTGGTAGTATCGATGTACCCTCGCATGATGCTGCTAGCTGTGAATTTGGACGTTGTGGCGCCGTTGTGCCTCTTGATTTCTACTTCTGCGACTCGTTGAAAAACCGATGACACCTTCGACCAACTTGCGGAAGCGCGTGCTCAGCGGCATGCGCCCAACCGGAAAACTGCACTTGGGAAATTATGTGGGCGCGCTCGAAAACTGGGTGCGCATGCAGGATCAGTATCAATGCTTCTTCTGCGTGGTCGACTGGCACGCGCTCACGACTGACTATGCTGACACATCCCGCGTGAAAGAAAATTCGCTCGAGGTGGCGCTGGACTGGCTGGCAGCCGGGCTCGATCCGGAAAAGTCTGTGCTTTTCATTCAGTCCCATGTTCCGGCTCACGCCGAGCTGCACTTGCTGCTTTCGATGATCACGCCCCTGGGCTGGCTGGAGCGTGTTCCCACCTACAAGGAGCAGCGGGAAAACATCCGCGACAAAGACCTGGGTACGTATGGGTTTCTCGGCTATCCCGTGCTGCAGGCGGCGGACATTTTGATGTACAAGGCCGATGTTGTTCCGGTTGGCGAAGATCAAGTCGCGCATGTAGAGCTTACGAGGGAGATTGCGCGGCGGTTCAACGGATTTTACGGAAAGCGCGGAGATGTTTTCCCCGAGCCGCAGTCTCTGCTCACGCCCGCGCCCAAGCTGCCGGGCACTGACGGCCGCAAAATGTCGAAGTCGTATGGCAACACCATCCTGCTGACCGACCCGGAGCCTGTGGTCAGGCAGAAGCTGAAGACGATGGTGACGGATCCGGCCCGCGTAAGGCGGTCGGACCCAGGGAATCCCGATGTGTGCCCGGTGGGCGATCTGCACAAGATTTTCAGCGATCGCGCGACGATGGAGAAAGTGAGCGTCGGCTGCCGCTCGGCGGGTATTGGGTGCATAGAGTGCAAGGGCTGGGCGGCGGATGGGCTGGTGCGACTGCTGAATCCGATGCAAGAGCGGCGCAAGAAATTTGAGGAGAATCCGCGCCTGGCTTGGGATATTCTGGAGGCTGGCAGCGAACGTGCGCGCAAGGTTGCCGCTGAGACCATGGACGGTGTGCGCGACGCCATGGGAATGTCACTTGCGTATGAGCCGCCGGCGGCGGATGATGCAAAGTAGGATTTAAGCAGGGTAAAGATGGAAAGCAGAGTGGAGCACGGAATTATTACGTCCGGGGAGAACGCGCCGGAGTCCGTCTCCCACGTGCTCGTCGCTGATCCGCACCCGGCGTCGGTTAAACAATCAGATTCGCGGGCCCCGAATAAAGAAGAGAGCGATTCTCCGTTTGCGGTTTCGGTGAGCGACGTTTACGAAGGGCCGCTGGATTTGCTGCTCGATCTGATCCGCAAGCAAGATATTGACATCTACGACATTCCCATCGCCCGCATTACGGCACAGTACCTGGCTTACGTGGAAAAGATTCGCGAGCTGGATGTGAATGTCGCGGCCGATTTTATTTACATGGCCGCGGTGCTGATTCACATCAAATCGAAGATGCTCTTGCCGCGCGATCCTTCAGCCAAGGCGGAGGAGTTGGAAGATCCGCGCACCGAGCTGGTGAACCGCCTGCTGGAACACGAAAAGTTTAAGTCGGCAGCGCAAATGCTTTTGCAAAAGCAGCAGATCGAAGATGCGGTGCTGAGCAATCCGTCGCTGAAGGAGTTCGTCGACGCCGAAGGCACCGAGCCGGAGATGGCTGCAGATGTGATCGACCTGGTCAAGACCTTCCAGCAAATTCTGGAGCGGGTGCGCACCCGGCCGGTGATCAACGTGGACGAGGAAACGGTCACGGTGGGCCAGATGATCGATTATCTTCGCCGGCGGCTGGAGCTCGAATCGCGGCCCATACGGCTGAAGCAGCTTCTGATGCGCGTGCCCTCACGGCAGGCGCTGGTTTGCATGTTTCTGGCGTTGCTCGAGATGGTGCGGCTGCAGGCGATTCAGGTGCGGCAGGACCAGATGTTCGGCGAGATTGCAGTTCGCAAACATATTGGATTCGACGCAATCATGAACGAGCAGGCGGCAGTGCGCGATGATTGGAGATAGAACAGTGGTCAGTGTCCAGTGATCAGTGGCCAGCCAAAGCCACCATTTTACTGACCACTGGCCACTGACCACTGGCCACTTATGGGTTTAAGAGCTCAACTCGAAGCCATTATTTATGCGGCGGAGACGCCGATCACCGTCGAGCAGATGGTGCAGCTCGTCAAAGAATCCGAGATTGCCGAGGGCGCCGCGGATGACGCTGAAGTGAAATCGCGGGTGCGCGCGTCACTGGAAGAACTGGTTGCCGACTACGGCGGTCCCGAACACGGTATCGAGATTCGCCAAGTAGCTGGCGGCTATCGCATGTCGACCAAGCCTGAGCAGCATGAGATGGTGCGCAGCTTTGCCAAGAGCCTGAAGCCGCCGGTGCGGCTGTCGCTGCCGGCACTGGAGACGCTGGCCGTGATTGCCTATAAGCAGCCGGCCACGGTGCCGGAGATTAACGAAATTCGCGGCGTGGATTCAGGCGGCGTGATTGCTACCCTGCTCGATCGTAAGCTGATCACCACCGCGGGCCGCAAGCAAGTGATTGGGCGTCCCATTCTCTACAAGACGACCAAAGAATTCCTGATGCGCTTCGGATTGAAGGACGTCAACGAACTGCCCAGCATGGAAGAGTTCGAGAAGCTGGTGGCAGAATCGTTTCAGGGGGAGTTGATTTCGGCGGAGGACGCGGCAGAAGCGCAAGAGACAGATTCTCCTCCGGCGGAAGAAATCGCGGAGTCCGCAGCTCAGAAAGAATAGTTCCTGATACATGCCTGCTGAACGCCTGCAAAAAGTCATTGCTGCTGCTGGCATTGCGTCCCGGCGCAAGGCCGAGGAGTTGATCAGCGCCGGCCACGTGAAGGTGAACGGAACCGTGGTGACGGAACTGGGCAGCAAGGCCGACCCGGAGACCGATCACATTCGCGTCGATGGCAAGTTGCTGCAGGGGGCGCAACAGCATGTCTACTTGCTGCTGAATAAACCGAAAGGCTATGTCACCACCGTAAGCGATCCGGAAAACCGGCCGACGGTGATGCAGCTGATTCGCGGCGTGAAAAAACGCGTGTATCCGGTAGGAAGGCTGGATTACGCGAGCGAGGGCCTTCTGCTTTTAACCAATGATGGCGGCCTAGCGAACAAGTTGATGAAAGCCGCGTCGCAGGTGCCGAAGACATACGTGGTGAAGGTTGCGGGTACTCCGACCAGCGAAGCGCTGGAGAAATTGCGCGGAGGAGTTTCGATTGCCACCGAAGATGGCCGCCGCGTGCGGACCGCGCCGGCGGCAATTCGCCTGATTAAGGAGGCCACGAATCCCTGGTACGAAGTCACTTTAATCGAAGGCCGCAATCGGGAGATCCGGCGCATGTTTGAAAAGGTCGGACACCACGTGGAAAAGATTAAGCGCGTCCGCTACGGGCCGCTCACCCTCGACGTTCCGCCTGGGCAATTCCGCGCCCTGACCTTGCAGGAAGTCGATCGCCTGCGCACGATCTGCAATAAACCCATGGCGGGGACGAAGACCTCCGTGTCATCATGAGCGGCGAAGCATGAGCCGTTTTTTCGATATCGTCTCCAAGCCGGCCCGCAACATGGGAGCAGCGACTCTTCCCAGTTCGACGCCGGCGACTCTGGAGCGCCGGTCCCGGCTGATCAGACTCGATTCCAACGAAAATCCCTTTGGACCGTCGGCGCTGGCTCTCAATGCCATGACGAACGCGCTGGGCACAGCGAACTCGTATCCCGACGACGATTGCAGTCCACTGCGGCTGAAGCTGGCCACGCACCACGGGCTGCCGCCGGAGCAAGTGCTGGTAACCGCAGGCTCGACCGGCATGTTGAGCCTGCTCTGCCAAACTCTGCTCGCGCCCGGGCTGAATGCGGTGACCAGCGAACGCTCATTCATTGTTTATTCGATGGCCGTGCAGACGGCGGGCGGGCGTCTGCTCGAAACGCCCATGTACAACGACAGCTTCGATCTGGAAGCAATTCTCGCCGCGATCGATTCGAATACGCGCATTGTGTTCCTCGCGAACCCCAATAATCCCACGGGCACGATGCTCGAAGCCGATGTCGTGGAGCGCTTTCTGGCACGGCTTCCCGGGCACGTAGTCGCGATTCTTGATGAGGCTTACTACGAATTCGCACTGCATTTCGCGACGCTGCAAAGAATTAAATATTCGAACTCGCTGGAATATGTTCGCCAGGGTGCAAGCGCGGTGGTGCTGCGAACTTTTTCGAAAGCTCACGGACTCGCCGGCCTGCGCGTGGGGTACGGTTTGGGACCTGCGGAATTACTGGGATATTGCGCGCGCATGCGCAATACGTTTTCGGTTTCGTCGGTCGCGCAAGTAGCGGCGGCGGCCGCGCTCGACGACTACCTCCACATTCAGCGCGTAGTCGAGAACAACGCGCAGCAGTCAGGCGCGGTCAGTCAAGGATTGTCGGCACTCGGCTATCGGGTTGTACCAACCACAGCAAATTTTCTGTTCTGCGATCTTGGGGAAGAGGCCGCGCCTGTCGCCAATCGCTTGCAAGATGAAGGCGTGGCGGTGCGTCCGCTGGGGCATTGGGGAGCGCCGAATTGTATTCGCATAACGATTGGAACGCCCGAACAGAACCGCGTTTTATTGCAGGCGGCGCGGCGGGTTGGCCAGGCTGCGACGCATTAACCACCCAGCATGGAGATTCGCGCAGCTCCGTACAATCCCGCATCGCTTCCCAGCAGAGCCCGAGTCACGACGGTTTTTCGTTCGATCGGTCCTTTGTTTTTCGTCGATACGTCGTTTTTTTCCCCTGAAGAATTACTGCCCAACGGGTCGATCGGAGCTGTCGCCGCATAGACGATCGAGCGCTCGCGCAGCTCTTCGAACATAGCCGGGGCGAAAACATCCCACGCACTCGACGCGCCCCCGCCGATCACATACATCTCAAGATTCAAAACGTTGACCAGGTCGGCGAGGAGGATGCCAAGGTAGCGTCCGAAACTGCGGAAGATATGGCGGGCTGGCTCATCTCCCTCGATCGCGAGGTTATAGATCGACTTCGCACCGAACTCTGCATCCCCTGATGCGGCTTTGGCCAGAGACGGCGCCTGCCCGTTCGCCACCGCCTCGCGAGCCATGCGCACGAGGGCGCTGGCCGAAGCATACCGCTCGGCGCATCCCCGGTTGCCGCAGCCACAGGGATAGCCTTCCGGCTCGACTGTAATATGTCCGAACTCCCCGGCCATGCCGTTCATGCCGCGCCAGACTTTCCCTCCGAGTACGATGCCACCGCCGATGCCGGTTCCCAGAGTAAGCACCGCCATATTCGCGACGCCGCGGGCAGCGCCCAGCCACTGCTCGCCGAGAGCAGCAACGCGGGCATCGTTTTCGAGCACCACCCGCGCTCCCAAGCGGCGCTCGATTTCGGCACCCGCCGGATAGTTTTCCCAACCCGGAAGGTTTGCCGCCTTCCGCATCATTCCGGTTTGCAGGTCGATGAGGCCGGGAAGGCCGATGCCTGCTCCGAGGAACTCTCCCGTCGCTTTGTACTTGCCCGATAGACGTTGAATGGCAGCGCACATTTCGTCGATGACGTGGTCGCGGCCCAAAGCGAGTTTCGTGCCGAGCGTCACTTTTTCAAGCAGCTCACCGAGGACGCTGACGGCGGCAACGCGCAGGTTGGTGCCACCAAGGTCGACGCCGATTGAGAAGTCAGGCATGGTGGAGAGGTTATCAGAACCGTGGAGGAGTTTTCTGATTGTAAATTGCGATTATCCTCTACGTTGCCCAACCCATGAATATCGCTACGACGGCGAAAGTGTCGGTCAATCCGTGCGCCAGGATCGGAACCCACAAATTGCGGCCCGAGAGAAGGTAAACACTTCCGAGTACCAGGCCGGAGTAAGTGGAGTCCATAACGCCGGCTGGGCCTTTGTAGAAGTGTCCAAAACCGAAGAGCGCGGCGACATACAACATCGCGACGACATAGGCGATCTTCGACCGGTTGCCGAGGTCCGCTGCGCGCGTGAGCAGATAGCCGCGATAGCCGATCTCCTCGCCGAATCCCGCAAAAATCCAAACGATGACTAGACTGCGCAAGCCAACCTTCCAGTCGTGAAGCGGTATCTTTAACAGCGAAGAAACATTTTCCGGAGTGTGCCAAAGATAACTAGCCAGCGGCTCGACGACAAATTCACTGCCGAGTTGCAAGACCGCAGCTGCAGCGACCGCCAGGAGCACAGTTTTCAGCCACGAGCTCGGCCGCTTAAGTCCGACCCCCTTCCATTGGCCGCCCCGTAGAAGTGCCGAAGCCCAAAACAATACGAACAGAAACGGTACTTCGTTCGGCACAATATGAAATATGTTGTGGCCAATGACGAGAAAGGTTCCGAGCGCGAACTCGGCGAAAGAAACCCAGCGGTCGCGAGCGGAAAGCTGCCGTTCGGCAGGGAGCGAGGCTGCGGCCATATCTTGCATTCGCAGAATCGGCGACCTGAGGAGAATAACTTAACTAGAGGATTCCATCAACGAGCAAGAGCTGATCTTTGACGATTGACTCGTCACTTCTGGCACCTGGGGCAGTAGTGGCTGCTGCGGCCGGCAATCACGATGCGTTTGATGGGAGTCTTGCAGACCAGGCAGGGCTCTCCTTCGCGGCCGTAGACACGGTGTTGTAGTTGGAAGAAGCCTTCTTCGCCGTCGGCGTCTACATAATCTGAGATGGACGAGCCGCCCAGGGCAATCGCCTGCCGAAGAACTTCCTTCACTGACGCGAGCAGTTTAGCCATCTGGTCCCGCGCGATGGTAGAGGCGCGGTGGCGGGGGCGAATCCCGGCGCGGAACAGGGATTCATCGGCATAAATGTTGCCCACGCCGCGCAGCAGTTTCTGATTCAGCAACGCGCTCTTGATGGGAGTTTTGCGGCCACGAAACAATCGGAGGAAGCTATCGAGATCGGCTTCCAGCGGCTCGATACCCCCCGCGTCGAAGCCGCCGGCGCGGGCAACGCTCAAGCGTCCGAAGCGGCGGGGATCGACAAAGCGCAGTTCCCTGCCTGACTTCAGCTTCAGAATCGCGTGCGTGTGCTTGAGAATTTCAGCCTGCGGCTCACAGACCTGCAAGCGTCCGGTCATGCCCAGGTGGACGATCCACTGGGCTTGTGTGGGGCGGACGCCCTCGTCCGCCCCTGCGTGCGGCGCCGATGAAATTTCGTGCGATCTCGCTCTGGATCTCGGCGGCGGCGTTCTAGGGTCCCGGCGTTTGGCGGGCGAGGGCATCCGCCCCACACGATCCTGTTCAAGGTCGAAGACGATATGCTTTCCCATGCGGCGCACGGTCGAGATGCGGCTGTGTTCAAGGGCAGCGGCGATTTCGCGCGCTGAGGACTTCAGGGGCTCCGGCTTCTGGCCGAGCCAGATCGATTCGATTACGTCGCCGGAGACCCGGCTGGACAGTCCGCGGGCGATGGTTTCAACTTCGGGGAGTTCGGGCATGAAACATCAGTTTACTAGGCGCACCGAGGATTGTCCTGAGAGTGACAACCACCGGCACAAACACAAAGACCGCCGGGCTGGTTTTCTCGGCGATCTCGGTGTGCTCCGCATCGAAGCGGTTTGCGGAGAAAAGCTAGTCTTTCAGCGGCACAACGGTTTTGCCGTCGCGGCAGAAGGTGGCGACTTTTTGCAGATCGCCGTTTGCCTGGGGCAGGGTCATCACCGGTCCATAGCAGTACACCGCGTGGCCGTTGGCAGCGAAGTACCAGCGTCCACCCTTGGAATGCTGCTCCAGGTGGCCGGATGGGCGGCGCACGGGCGACGTTGGATTGGCACCAGTCAGACTAAACATCAGGGCTAGGGTCAGAACCTTCATCGTTGCCAAATCTTCTAAAACGCTTTACTTCTACCTGGGCACTAAATCGTTCGCAAAGCACGACGTTGATCTATCAAATCCGCAGCGGGTACGGGAGGATGCAGGGGCTGGGGCTTCCCGATCCTGCCGGTATGGCCTTGGGCATGGAGCTGCGGCGCCGCCTCGGTTGAGGGAGCCTGGGTCGACGGAGTCTGGCTGGACGGAGTCTGAACTGAGGGAGCTAGCCCGTGGCCCTGACCTTTCGTCCGGGCCGTTTGCTGATCGGCGATGGCCTTTCCCTTCATGCTCCACAGTTCTGCACTGTCGCTCATCAGGATCTTGATGAGATTGCGCTGCGATTGAATGACCGAACCTTGTTCGACGATCAACATGGTCATCAGTCCGTAGGAAAGCAGGAACACCACGGTGAGCAACGGCACAAGGGTTCGTTTCTTTTTTGGAACCGCGTTCGGAACTGTGATCGGCATCACCGCTGTGGAACCGAACAAAGTAGTCAAGGTAGCACCCCGGCCTGGCCTCACAAAGGCAGGCATAGAGGGGATTGCAGCTTGTCAGCCAATGACACGAGCGGCCGGAAGAGATTGAATCCACTTGGTTTAGACAGATTTCCTTACTGCACGTTGCCAACCCAAAGTGCAACTGAATGCATATAATGAGCAGGGTAACCGTTACCGGATGGGGTTTGTGGGCCCGAAACGACCGCCAGACGCGGGTTTCCGAGCGAGATGGCACCGTACTGAGCCCATCTGTCGCTCTTATTTTCCAGCCAACAAAAGCTTGGCGATGGTCGCCAGCTGCATGTTAGACGTGCCCTCGTAAATCTTGCCGATCTTGGCATCGCGCCAGTATTTCTCGACCGGATAATCCTTGGTAAACCCGTAGCCGCCGTAGATTTCGATGGCCAGCGAAGTCACGCGCTCGGCAACTTGGGAGGCGAAAAGCTTGGTCATCGCCGCTTCCTTCACGAAGTTCACGCCAGCATCCTTCATGCGGGCCGCGTTATAGACCATAAGACGCGCGGCTTCAATCTCGGTTGCCATCTGCGCAATCTGAAACTGGATGCCCTGAAACTCCGCGATGGCCTTGCCGAATGCCTTGCGCTCCAGAGTGTACTTGGCGGCGAATTCCCAGGCCCCGCGCGCCAGACCGATCATCTGCGCGCCAATGCCAATGCGGCCTTCGTTGAGAGTTTCGATCGCAATCTTGTAACCTTTCCCGGTTTCCCCCAGCACGTTTTCTTTGGGCACGCGGCAGTCTTCCAGAATCAGTTCGCAGGTCGATGAGGCGCGAATCCCCAGCTTGTCTTCTTTCTTGCCCACGCTGAATCCCGGGAAGTCTTTTTCCACTAAGAACGCGGTGATGCCTTTGTATCCGGCGGCGGGGTCGAGCGTGGCGAACAGAACGAACAAGCCTGCTTCTTTGCTGTTCGTGATCCACAGTTTGCGCCCGTTAAGAACATAATCGCTGCCTTTCAGTTCGGCGCGGGTCTGCAGGGCAAACGCGTCAGATCCTGAGCCAGCCTCACTTAACGCGTAGGCGCCGCAGGTGTCGGCCGCCATCTTCGGCAGATAGCGCTTCTTCTGCTCAGCATTACCCCATCGCAGCAAGGCATTGTTGACCAGCGTGTTCTGTACGTCGACCACCACGCCGGCGGATGCATCGACGCGCGAGAGTTCCTCGACAGCTAGGATCGCTTCAAAGAATTTGGCGCCGCCTCCGCCGTATTGCTCCGGGATTTCGATCCCCATCAGCCCGAGCTGGAAGAATTGGTGGATGAGTTCTTTATTGAAAATGCCTTTCTCATCCATCTCCTTCACCAGCGGGCGGAGTCTCTCGTCGGCAAACTGGCGGATGTTGTCGCGAAAAAGAACTTCATCATCGGTTAGGGTGGTTAGCGGCGTGGGAGGGGCGGGCTGCAGCGCGGTCTCGGCCATACGAATACCTTCAAACGAAGAAATAGCAAACTCTGGATTCTAGCACCCTTGGAATGGCTGGAAGAGCCCTGATGCTCAGCTGCGGCGAGAATGCACCAGCTTCAGCGTGTCCGCCTGTAGAATGCGCTGGATCTGATTGCGCGCATGCACCGACCACGGTCCGGTGGTATCGAGCTTGATGTACGCCTGCCAGTGTTTCAGCGCCTTTCGCGGCTCGCGAGTTTTTTCGTACGCGAGCGCGAGGTTGTAGTGCGCGTCGGCGTAGGTGGGAGCGAGTTGAATCGCCATCTTGTAGGTTTGGATAGCCTCTTGCACACGTCCGGTCTCATCTAGAACGTTGCCCAGGTCGAAATAGGCGAGAGCATAGCGAGGATCGGCCTGCAAGGCAGCGCGGTAGTGTTTTTCTGCGAGCGCGAAATCCTGCCGGTTGTAGTAGAGCGTGCCGAGATTAATGTGGGCAGCCGCGTGGCCGGACTCAAACTCGAGCACTTTCTGATAAGCCGCCAGTGCCTCGGTCTGCGTGGCTGGATCCTCTTCAAAGGCAATGCCACGTGCGAACCAGGCTGCAGCGTCGTTTTCCTGCGGACTCGATTCTGGAGTCGGAATCGGCGTGCTCGTTACAACTTTTTCCCGAGCTGCAAAGTCCATCACGAACTGTCCCGCGATTGGCTCGAGCAGCTTGCCTTCATGGCGGAACGCCACGCGATGCTTGTTAGTGGACGAAGCCCCAGCCTCGAGCAACGGATTTCCCATGCCCGACGCCTGCTTCTGCATGGCCTCAAGCGACTGCCGGATCACCGCGGGCCGTACCCGCATGGCGCACAGGTCGCGGACTTTCTTGACTTTCAGCAGGTCGGAAAAAGAGTAGGTGGTAGAGGCAGCAATCAACTCAGCGCGCTCCCAGTTGGCCAACTGGCGCGGTGTGAGATGAAGAATCCTAAGTAAATCGGCTCGACTGTACACGACTTTATGCAGCGTCTCGCGCCGGTTCCGCTGCGCAAGAGGTTACGCGCCATTATCCGCAACTTGCGGACGTAAACGCAACAGCAAACCTTGTGGAAATCTGAGGAGAACCTGGTTGATTTACATGCAGCGGGAATGGTGCAGTCGAGCATCGCTCGACGGACAGCCAACAGCGGCTGTCCCACATAGTCCTTAATACGGCTTGTCATTCCGATCAGCGGCCGAAGGCCGGGTGAGGAACCTGCTTTTCGGCCTACACCACCACCGCCGCCTGATACTCCTCGTAAGTCCCCTTGAAGTCGGTGACCTTGTGATCGCTCTCGAAATGCCAGATGCGAGTCGCGACCTCGTCGATCAGGTCGTGATCGTGCGAAACCAGGAACACAGTCCCCTGATACCGCTGCAGAGAGATATTCAAAGCGTTGATGGCCTCAAGATCCAGATGGTTCGTGGGCTCATCGAGTACAAGCACATTCGGCTTCTGCAGCATGAGCTTGCAGAAAAGCAGCCTCGCCGCTTCGCCGCCGGAAAGAACACTCGTGGACTTCGTGGCTTCGTCGCGGGCAAACAACATCTGCCCCAGCAAGCCGCGAATTTCTTCGCTGACTGCCGCGGGATTCCATTGATGCAGCCACTCCAGCACCGTCGTGCCGCCTTCGATCAAGCTGCGATGGTCCTGAGCAAAATATCCAATCGAAGCCTCGTGTCCCCAGATCACTTTGCCGGAATCGACGAAGGGCCCGTCGTAGCCGCTGGTCTTGCGCAACTCCGCTTCCGGCGTGGTTGGCGAATTCGCCAGCAGCGCGTTCACCAGCGTGGTCTTCCCTGCCCCGTTGCGCCCCATGAGCGCGATTCTCTCTCCTCGTGTGATGCTGGCCGTGAAGTCGCGAATAACCTGCTTGTCGGCGTAAGCCTTGCCCAGGTGCTCGACCTCAAGAATGTGTTTGCCCGAAGGCCGCTTCTGCTCGAACTTGATGTAGGGCCGCTGGATGTTCGACTTCGCCAGCTCCGTCACCTGCAGTCGCTCGACTTCCTTGCGCCGCGACTGTACCTGGCTCGACCGCGTGCCGGCGGAGAAGCGCGCAATAAACTCGTTCAGCTGTGAAATCTTTTTCTCGCGCTGTGCGTTCTGCGATTCAATCTGCGAACGCACCTGCGTCTTAGCCAGCACCATCTCGTCGTACGATCCGGTGTAAGTGATGATGGTCTCGTAGTCGATGTCGGCGATGTGCGTGCAGATGCTGTTGAGGAAGTGACGGTCGTGCGAGATGGCGATCACAACACCGTCGTAGGCATTCAGAAATCCCTGCAGCCAGTGGATCGAATCCAAATCCAGGTTGTTGGTGGGCTCATCCAGCAGCAGCGCCTGCGGATGCCCGAACAAGGCCTGCGCCAGCAGCACGCGCACTTTCTGTCCGCCCTGCAGTTCACTCATCTTCCGGCTGTGGACTTCTTCGGGAATATCCAGACCATCGAGCAGAATCGCAGCGTCGCTCTCGGCCGTGTAGCCGTCTTCTTCTCCAACAATGCCTTCCAGTTCGCCGAGCTTCATCCCGTCTTCGTCGGTCATGTCGTGCTTGGCGTAAATCGCGTCACGCTCCTGCATGGCCGCCCACAGGCGCTTGTTGCCCATAATGACCGTGTCTATCGCGCTGTAGTCGTCGAAGGCAAATTGGTCCTGGCTCAAAACCCCGAGCTTGCGCGGACGCACCACAGTCCCTTTTTGCGGCTCCAGTTCGCCGCTCAGCAGCTTCATAAACGTCGACTTGCCAGAGCCATTGGGCCCGGTCAGGCCATAGCGTTTGCCCGGCGTAAATGCGGTAGAGACCTCGTCGAACAGTATTTTGGCGCCGTAGCGCATGGAAACATTACTGACTGAAAGCATGATTAGTTGTGCAACTCTTCTTAGGACTGCGAGGAATTTCCGCCAAGACGGTACGCAGCTGGTAATACTAGAATAACATGCTGCGCTGAGTCCGCGACTTACTTCTGGTCAAGCAGTGTCCGCACCTTGTGCGCCAGCGTATCCAGGGAAAAGGGTTTCTGTAGGACCGCGTTTTGCACGCCGATCTCCGCGCCGCCTAAAGCTTCGTGGTCGGGATAGCCGGACATGAACAAAACTTTGATTTGAGGACGCACTTTTCTCAGCCGGTCCGCCAACTCTTTCCCTCCGACGTTGGGCATGGCCATGTCGGTCACTAGAAGGTGGATCAGGTCTTCGTGTCCTTCGGCGATTCGGAGAGCTTCGTCGCCATCCATTCCGTGCAGCACCTTGTAACCTTGGCGCTGAAGAAATTCACAAGCCAACTCACGAATGCCGGCCTCGTCTTCCACAAGAAGAACGGTCTCCGTACCCCTGGGAGCAGCGGCCAGATCCTCTCGTATCTGTGAAACCTGTGGCGCTATCTTGGTCTCTTCTTCCGTCAAGGCCTCTTCTGCGCAGGGAATATAGATTTCGAAAGTCGTGCCCTTCCCCGGCTGGCTATCGACATGGGTCCAGCCGCCCGTCTGCTTAACCACTCCATAGACAATGGGCAGCCCCAACCCGGTACCTTTCCCTGGTTCTTTGGTGGTAAAAAAGGGCTCGAACATGTGGGCTTGCGTTTCACTGTCCATTCCGACTCCGGTATCGCTGACAATCAGCATCACGTAGCGGCCCGGCAGCACGTCATCTCTAAGCTGCGGATGGCTGTCGCCGATCTCCGCGTTCCTGGTTTCAATGACCAACTGTCCTCCCTGCGGCATCGCGTCTCTCGCGTTGACCGCGAGGTTCATGATCAGTTGCTCCATTTGTCCCGGATCAACCTTGACCGGCCAAAGCCGTGGAGCTGGCACTACGCGCAAGGCTATATTTTTTTCGATCAGGCGCTCCAGCATCTTGGCCACTTCCGCCAGGACTCCGTTCAAGTCCATAACCTTGGGCTGCAATACCTGCTTGCGGCTGAAGGCCAGCAGCCGGCCGGTAAGGCTTGCCGCACGAGTCACCGCATGCTCAATGCCCAGCGATTCTTTTTGCGATAGCGCGTCCGGAGCAAGTCCGCGGCGCAGCCGCTCATTGTGAGCCTGAATGAGCATGAGAAGATTATTGAAGTCGTGAGCGACTCCTCCTGCCAAAAGTCCCACAGCTTCCATTTTCTGCGAATGCAGAAGCTGATCTTCCAGGCGTTTCCGCTCCGTGATGTCATACATGACCCCTTGCATGAGGCATGGCTGGTCCTCAGCTGTGGGCAACATGACGGCCTCATCGCGGAACCAAAGCACTCGGCCGTCGCGAGCAAACATGCGGTATTCTGCCTGAAACAGGTCGCGGTTTTTCTGGAAGGTCTCTTCTACTGCAAGAACACTGTCGCGATCTTCGACATGGATGCGATCGATCCAGTTCGCGGAATCAGAGAGCCAGTCCGCGGGCGAGAACCCGAGCATCGACTCAATCTGCGGGCTCACATAGTGCCAGCGACCTAAAGGGCCGAGTTCGGCGACGTAGGTGACGGCCGGCAGTCGCTCGACCAGCGTGCGATAACGGCTCTCCGCCGATTTGAGTTCCGCCTGCGCTCGATCCCACTCCAGGGCGACCGCAGCCAGATGCGTGGCGTGAGCGATGAGTTGCAGATGCGCTCCGTCAGGCGTTCGAGGTTCGCGATAGTAGACGGCAAACGTTCCCAGGATGCCGCCATCCTGCGAGTCGATCGGTGTAGACCAGCAAGCCCGTAACCCATGAGGCAGCGCCAGATGGCGGTAGTCGGCCCACAGTGGGTCGGCGGCAATATCCGAAACGATAACCGGCTGGCGTCGGTAAGCGGCAGTGCCACAAGATCCCGCGCAGGGGCCGATCTGGGTGCCGTCAATAATCTGTGTGTATTCCCGCGGCAAAGAAGGCCCAGCACCGTGGCGCAAGGTCTTGCCGTCGGCATCCAGCAGCAGTACCGAGCACAACAACCCGCTATGTTGCTTCTCGATGTTGGTGCACAAGGTTTCCAGGATTTCAGCAAGGGGTGCGTGGGCCATGACCATGGCCAGAACTTTTACGTCCAGGCGCGCTAAGGCTTCCGGTGATTGTTGTGCTCCTTCGACTGCCTTCTGCACTCCCGTAGACATACTGCCGCTGTAGCTTCCTTTGAAGGTGATGGAAGAGACTGGTCCCGCCCGGGCAAACCCGCCCGCTGAATATCTATTATTGATGATCGAACGGTTGGGGTAGCTGGATACCTGGTACCGGATGGTTACATAAGTAACCGACGATCGGATGAGGTGAGGGGGGAGCGAAGTCCAACTCAGTGTCCGCCGCTGAGTTCGCGAACGATCGCTCCGACGAACTGTTTGGCATCGCCGAAGAGCATCAGAGTGTTCGGGAGGTAGTAGAGCGGATTATCAATGCCGGCAAACCCCGGACTCATACTGCGCTTAATCACCATCACCGTGTGGGCTTTATCCACATCGAGGATTGGCATGCCGTAGATAGGGCTGGAAGCGTCCGTGCGCGCAGCCGGATTGGTCACATCGTTCGCGCCGATCACCAGTGCGACATCCGTTTGTGGAAAGTCGCCGTTGATTTCATCCATCTCAATGAGCCGGTCGTAGGGAATGTCAGCCTCGGCCAACAGCACGTTCATGTGACCAGGCATACGACCAGCGACGGGATGGATTGCGAAGCGAACATTGACTCCCTTCTTGGTGAGCACGTCGTAAAGCTCGCGCACCTTGTGCTGCGCTTGCGCTACGGCCATGCCGTAACCGGGCACGATGACGACGCTGTTCGCCGCTTCCAGAATCGACGCGGCATCCTCGGCACTCGCGCTGCGCACGACTCGCTCTTCCTTGCTGGCCGCTGCCGACGCCTGCACCTGGCCAAACGCTCCGAACATAACGTTCGTGAAAGACCGGTTCATGGCCTTGCACATGATCACGGATAGAACGAAGCCCGAAGATCCATCGAGCGCACCGGCCACCACCAGCACCTTACTATTCAGAACAAATCCCAGCAGCGCTGCCGAAAAGCCTGCATAGGAATTCAACAGCGAGATGACCGTCGGCATGTCCGCGCCGCCAATCGGCGTAACCAGCAGCACGCCGAAAATCAGCGCCACAATCACCATCACGGGAAACAGCACCCCATGCGCGGGATTCACCACCAGCGCCACCGCCAGACCGAGGGCTCCTGCAAGAACAGAAAGACTCACGATATTCTGCCCGCGATAGACGATGGGCCGCTGCGGCAATATTTCCTGCAGCTTTCCCGCGGCGATCACGCTGCCCGTAAACGTGAGTGACCCGATGATCACTTCCAGCGCGATTTCGCCCATTTGAAACCGCGTGACCGGAGCGGTGCCCACGTAATACTCGGCAATGCCGATCAGCGCCGCCGACAGCGCGCCGAAAGCATGGCTCAAGGCGGTCCGCTGCGGCACCGCCGTCATATGCACCATGCCCAGTGGCACGCCGACTCCGGCGCCGATGATCAGCGGGATGAGGACCCACTTGTACTGCACCACCTCGGGGTTGAACAAAGTGACGACGACCGCCAGTGCAGCGCCGATTTCTCCGGCGAGAACACCCCAGCGCGCGCTTTTGGGCGAACTCAGGAATTTGAGAGAAAGAATAAATAGTACGACCGCGACAATGTAGGCGAAATCGAGATACTGCTGCAGCTCTGACGCGTTCATTGTTGTTTCGACCTGGGGGACTTGAACATGCGCAGCATACGGTCAGTAATGAGGAATCCGCCCACCATGTTGCTAAACGATGCTGCAACCGCGATCGCTCCCAGCGCCGTGGTCAGCGGGGTTTCGTGCCGTCCGGCGATGATGATGGCCGCCACGACGACGATCGCGTCTAGGGCGTTGGTGAGCGACATTAGGGGCGTGTGGAGCAGTGGAGAAACACCCTTGATCAATCCAAACCCGACGAATCCCGCCAGGATAAAGACATAAAGGTTGGAAATGAAATCTGCTGGCATGCTTGCTCCTTTTATTTCCTGTGGCGATACCCAATCACTGGCTAGTCGGCAATTTGAAAAATTCCCGCACCCGCGCGTTCACGATCTCACCGCCGCGCGTGACCATGGTCTCGCGAATGATCTCATCCTGCAGGTTGAGTTGCAGCTTGCCGTCTTTCACCATGTAGGCAAGAAACGTTGCCACGTTTCGGGCGTACATCTGGCTGGCATGGTAAGGGACGCTGCTGGCCAGATTGATGGCGCCGATGATCGTTACGTCGTCGACCTTTACCGTTTCTCCGGTGCGGGTAAGTTCGCAGTTGCCCCCCCGCTCGGAAGCCAGATCAACAATCACCGATCCCGGCGCCATCCCTTTGACCATCTCGGCGGTGATCAGCACGGGCGACTTCTTGCCGGGAATCACGGCAGCGGTGATCACCACATCGCTCTCCGCCACCACGCGAGTGAGAAGTTCGCGCTGCCGGGCGTAGAAAGTTTCATCCTGGGCGGTACCGTAGCCGCGGGCATCCTGCGCGTTCTGAGCTTCGAGCGGAAGCTCGACGAATCGTCCGCCGAGGCTCTGCACCTGCTCCTTCGCGGCGGGGCGCATGTCATAAGCCGAAGCCACAGCACCCAACCGGCGCGCAGTCGAGATGGCCTGCAGTCCCGCCACTCCCGCGCCGATCACAAATACGCGCGCCGGCGTAATGGTCCCGGCTGCGGTCGTCATCATGGGAAAGATTCTGATCGCCGTTTCCGCAGCCAGCAGCACCGCTTTGTAACCGCAGATCGTCCCCATCGAGGAAAGCGCATCCATGCTTTGCGCGCGCGTAGTGCGCGGCACCAGTTCGACCGAAAACGAAGTGACGCCAGCGGCCGCAATCTGCCCGACTACCTCGGCAGAGCCGAAGGGGCGCAGAAATCCAATCAACACCTGATCGCGCCGCAGCAGAGGGAGGTCGGCCTTGCCGGTCACGTCATTGGAGCCGTAGCAGAGCACCTGCACAATAATGTCGGCAGTGCCGAACACGGCGGCGCGGTCGGCAAGAATTTTTCCGCCCTTCTCGATGTAAGTCGAATCAGGATAGCCAGCTGCCTCGCCCGCACCCGATTCCACAACCACTTCCAGCCCCGCCTTAGCCAGCATCGGAATGATTGCGGGAACCAGCGCAACCCGGCGCTCTCCTGGATAGCTTTCCTTAGGAACTCCAACAATCACGCAGTTGTCCTTTCCCCGGGGAGAATCATCCCTGCCTTTCAGCCAAATGCGAATACTACAGAACCGAATCCAGAAGCGACTGTGACGCCTATCACATAGTACCGGAATCAGTATCCCGACGAACCCAAAACAGTACCAGAAACCACGGAGAACCTGAAAGCGCTGCGCTTAGAAAGGAAATTCTTCAAAACGTCCAACTCTGCGAGAGGATTTTGCTCGTTAGACACTAAAGTGAAAAGCCGGCCGCTTCTCCGAGTGGTCACCGCGAGAGAACGACCGGCCTTCGTCTTTCAGATTGCTACTGCTGAGGTGGCGTGCTCCGGCCTTCCGGCGCACCTCCATGATGGTTGTGCCATTGCTCATGCTTGGCTTGCATCTCATCCCACTTTTTCTGCTGCGTGGCGTCGAGCAGCCCGCGGATCTGGTCGTCGGTGCCCTTGTGGATATCCATCATCTTGGCATGGCGATCCTCGCGGGAGAGAGAAGAGTCCTGGTGCAGGCTCTCCATCTGCGAGTGCTCCGATTGCAGGGCAGCCAGCACTTTGGGCTGCTGATCGGAGGTGAGGTTGAGTTCTTTGGTCAGTTCGGCCGTGCGCTTGGCGGGGTCCGGCGGACCGTGATGCCGCCCGCCGTTCTCCTGCATGGGCGCGGACTGCTGGCTGTTGGCATCTTGAGCGCCCGCAAGAGGCGCCGCGATCGAGATAAGACCAGCCGCGGCAAGAATAAGCAGGGATTGTTTGAGCATAGGGATCTCCTTTTCAAAACGATTCGAGCTACACCTATGAACAGAATTATGAACCGAGAGTTGCGCAAGAAACCAGGATTCGGACAATCTTTGCATAACTTTACGAAGGCTGACTTCGATTCGGGATTCTCCATAAGACGACCGGAGTTTTGAAAGCTGGAGCCGACGAGCGGATTTGAGCCCTAGCGTCGGGCAATCACGATCACAACGTCAGAGGTCCCGGCGTACAGACTCCGGTGGGATTGCGCGATTTGCTCTTTAGTCACGGGCAGGTTGTCGCATGAGAGGTGTGACGGTCCGCCGCTAACGATTGCGACCCTTGAGGTCGCAGAAATGATGCAGAATGGGTTGCCCCAAGCATCAACTTTCAACTTGGGTTCCATCTGAAGTGACTCGCTGGTTGCAGGAAGGTGCGAGATGTTTTGCTTGAGCACCGCGTCGCCCACCTGCTTGGCATTCATTGCAGTGTCGAACATTTCCGCATACCGCTTGAACTTCTCAGGGTCTCGTCGGTACGCCTCAATCAGGCCTTCGCCCTCCTTACCCGCCGGAGTGGACGCAAACAACGCATCCAAGCCAACTTTGCCCTTGAGTTCCGCCGCTGGGACTACTTCCGCCTGTCCGCGTTGACCTTCGAAAATCGCCTCGGCCATTGCCCCCTTCAACGCGATCTGCATGTCGGAGACTTGTTGAGGGCTGAAAGCGAACAAGTTGTGCTTGAAGTTGTAGTAGGCGGACACAACCAAGCATAGGACTAGCAGTGCAAGGCCAGCGGTCACGGAAAGAACAATTTTTTTGTTCCTCTTCATTGTCTGCCATGCTACTCCCAGAGCCTTGCGAGTAGCCACTCGATCTTATGCCGCAATCAATGCGACTGTCGCGACATTCTGATGGGGTTTTGGGCCCCTTTTGACGTGCGAATGACCCGGCTTTATCGGATATGAGATGGGATATATGAAAACCGTGCAAGTGATGGAGCCGACGATCGGACTTGAACCGATGACCTGTCGATTACGAATCGACTGCTCTACCAACTGAGCTACGTCGGCTTGATTGGTGTTTACGCGGCTTTTGACGCTTTCGCTTGCATTGGCCTGTGTCACACAAAGGTCACAAGCATCAGCGTTTCTTCTTTCTAGTCTTCACGGTTTTGGTCACCAGAGACTCTAGTTTCCGCATGGCTTTGCGCCCCTGTTTGCGTGATTCCAGCATTATATAGTGCCTGCGCGTGACCGCGCTGTCAGCATGGCGGAGAATCTTGGACGCAATCTCTGGATCAACACCCAGGTCGAACAAGATCGTCGCAAGTCCGCGCCGCCAGCCATGCCAGCCGTGCCAGCGCTCTCCGACTGCCGGAATTATAGAACGCCGAGCGAGGTTGTCCAAGTTCAGCGCGAAGCCTTTCTTCTCCCCGGCGAAAATCCACGCGCCGTCTCCGTTTCGCTTACGGTGGGCATTGAGCATCTTCTTCAAGGGGCTGATGACAGGCACTACAGACTTGCTCTCCTGTGTCTTCGTTTGATCGACTGCCGTTCTCCATACAGCGCGTCGCACGAGCAGCTCAGCTCCGTTGTAATCCGGCCATTGCAAGCCGCGCAACTCAGACTCGCGCAAACCTGAGAATGCAGCAGTGCCGACGACAGTTCGTGCAGGCTCGTCCAGCTTTTCTAGAAAGAACTGAAGATCGGCGAGTGAGTAGGCATGCCCTTCAAAGTCGGAACGGCGCCCCTCGGCTCTCGCGCCTTGCACTGGATTCACGCCGTTGATAAACCCGAGTCGCTTCGCATGCGAGAAGATTGCCGATGCTGCTGACTTGATTCGAAGCAGTGAGCCGTGAGACAAGTCCTTCGCATCGAGCAGCCGCTGAATGTGGACCGTCTGAACATCTCGAAGGCGGAGTTGGCCGATGACAGGTGTCACACTTCCCTGTATCGTGTCCCGGTAGAAGCGCAAAGTGGAGGCTTTCTTTTTCGCTTCTACGAACGGCAGGTAGAACTTCTCAACGAAATCAGCAACAGAGAGAGAACCCTCGGCAGCGCCACCCTTTGTTTCCTTGGCGAGTTCGATATCGGCCAGCGGCCATACGTCACGCGCAGACCGATATTCATCATTAATGGGGGCAAGCCGCTTGCGGATGAGGCGGCGTCGCATCTTGCCGTCGCTGTCTATTTCCGTAATGCGGAAGCGGACATACCATGCGCCGGATTTCTGATCAACAGATCCTCTCTGCATGGGCATCATTATATGAGCAGGCTCTCTACGCCTAATGCCTGATTTTCGCGAACTTTCTCCCCTCTGCCTCGAAATTTGTTTTCGGTTTTGAATCAAAGACTTGCAGACGCTCGTCCAGAACCCTCTGTGAAAAGCGGAGAAGCGCGGCCAAAACAGACCTAAAACGCGGTCGATTCTCTGAGAAACACCCAAGAAAACTTGGAGAAGAAAAGGCTAAGGAAACGATTTAATACGGGCTCGCCCTAAACAGTTCTCGTGACACAGTGAAGAGGTGAATATGGACACCAACGACATTCTCACTGCTGAAGAGACTGCTGAGCTTTTGAAAGTCAGCGTCGGCTGGATTCACGCGAAGACGCGCGCGCGATCGCGCAATCCGCTGCCCTGCTTTCGGCCCGGAAAATATCTACGCTTCAGCCGTGAAGAAGTTCTCGTTTGGCTGCGTTCGACCTCGAACATCAAGAAAGGGTGGAAACAATGACAAAGTTAGAGAAGATCGCATTCGCGCATGACCACTAAAAACGATTGGAAAGACGCCGTAATCGAAGCGTGCGTAGTTATCTGCAAAACGAACAGCAGTTTCATACGGCTTTCTGTTCTTGCGGACTGTGCAATCCGGATCCGTATGCGCGTCACGAGGAAAGCCAAAGCTTGAGCATTCCGCAAAACGAACAAGGCAGAGCTAAACGGCTGTCGGCGGAGAAGATCAGAGCAAGGCAGAAACGGCGATAGAGCAAACCGATCTAAAAGAAAGCGAGTGAACAAAAGCAGATGATTCGAATACTGATCATGGTCGTGCATAAGCATTGCGATTTCCGAGTTGCTGTTTGCCGCCAAGTCGTACAGCGCGCGTCGCCAGAAACGCGCTGCCGCCCGCTTCCGTGCTGCCGCCGCCAAACGCCATTTCCAGCTTCTCGACGAACACT
>CAWAYA010000028.1:0-17526 GCA_963786075.1 uncultured Acidobacteriaceae bacterium
TTGGTCGGGGAGAGAGGATTTGAACCTCCGACCCCCTGGTCCCGAACCAGGTGCTCTACCAGGCTGAGCCACTCCCCGACGCTAACGCGGGCGGCGATTAGGAAGGCCATCCACCCGCACGATCTGCTGCTTGATGGGCTGCACCATTATACATCGCGCCTGTAAACGGTTGCCTCCGTTCGTCCGATCCCTCTTTCGCGCTACACTTGATGACGCACTGTGATCGAGCCCCGCAAGGCTTTAACGCGAGTTGATACGAACGCAATATGATCGTTCTCTGCGCTAATCGTCTTTATACGCCACGAGAAGAAATAAAGGACCCGCTTCTTTTTATTGAGGACGGACTCATCTCCGCCGTCTCCTCGCGCGCTGAGCGGGAAATTCCGAAGAACGCGTCCGTGGTCGATCTCGCGAACGGCCTCGCCGAGGCCATTCTGGCGCCTGGTTTCGTCGACATTCACATGCACGGCGGCGCTGGCCTCGATGTCATGCGGGCCGCCCCGGGCGAGTTACCGCGTCTGAACAAATTCCTGACCACGCACGGCGTTACTGGATACTTTCCTACCACTGTCGCCGCGCCGCTCGATCAGACCTGCGCCGCTCTGGAGCGGCTAGCCGACGCCATCGAAGACGCAGAAGGTTCCCACGCTGAAACCGATGCCATCGAGGCTCGGCCGCTCGGTATCCATCTCGAAGGTCCGTTTCTCAGTCACAAGCGCCGCGGCGTGCATCCCCCCGAATACCTCGTCGAGCCCACACTCGGAATCTTCGATCGTCTATGGCAGGCCGCGCGCGGCCACGTGCGCATGATGACCATCGCACCGGAGCTTCCCGGCGCTCTCGAGGTCATCGCCGAAGCCGCCCGGCGCAAGGTTTGCGTGAGCATCGGCCACTCCGACGCCGTGTTGGAAGCCGCTCGCGCCGGGGTCCGCGCCGGTGCCCGCCACGCCACTCACACTTTCAACGCCATGCGGCCGCTGGATCATCGCGATCCTGGCATCCTCGGCGAAGTGCTCACCGACCCCCAACTGAGCGCCGATATTATCGCGGATGGAATTCACGTCGCGCCCGAAGTCATTCAGATTTTCCTGCGGTCGGTCGGCCTGGAACGCTCGGTGCTGATCACCGACGCCATGGCCGCCGCAGGCATGCCCGACGGCACCTACCAACTCGGCCCCATTCAGGTCGAGGTGAAAGATGGAAAAGCCACGAACAACGGAACCCTCGCCGGCAGCGTCCTGACCATGGACCGCGCCGTTCGCAATATAACCCGCTTCTCCCACTGGACCCTGCGGGAAGCAGTGCGCGCCGCAACGCTAAATGCCTCGCGGGCCGTCGGCCTCGCGCAACACGGCGAGCTCGCTCCCGGCGCGGAAGCCAACATTATTGTGTTGAGTCCAGACGGAGAAGTGCGCCGAACAATCGTCCGCGGCCATTGCTGAGCAGAACATCCAAGGGAAAGTTTGCCTTTAGATCGGCGGGAATCCGCGTAGATCCGTGGCAAATGGTTTCTTGTTAGTTCGGCTTGCGCTCTTTTGCGTCCACCAGGTAGCGCAAAAGCACGGCCTCATCGGCCCGCGTGAGCTGATCGAGGAAGGAAGTATCCACCTTGCTGTCTTCGACGGTTTTCACGGCGTTCGACTGACGGAGCTTATCGCCCAGCTCAGGCTCGTTGCTCATCACCTGCGTGTAGAACCAGAGGAAGTGCCGCATCTGGTCGAGCGCCTTGCACAGAATCTGGATGGCTTCGGTCTCGGGCAGCGCACTCAGGGCTTCCATCAATTCCGGATCGCTCGGCGCCTGCATGGCCGCGTAGTTCAGCTCTCGCTGAATCGCGCGCAAATCTTCAGTAACTCGCGCCATCCGCGTGTGTAGATCGTCCATCTGAGTGTCGTTCCCCATATGTTGAAGCGACCTTCAAAGCGATGTTCGCGTGCCTTTCAACATCTCATCGTGACCGCCCAGCGGATAGATATCCCACGATCATGCGCTTTCGTAATTCAAGCCATTACTTTGGTCGGGAGACTCATGCCCAGCACTCGATTACGCTGAAACCCGCTACTGGCAAGGCTTTTCGCGTCATCAAAGAACAAGTCGCGCGAAGGTTCTTCGAGCGCTCCAAAGTCACCACCCATAGTTACCGAAGCCATGGTTACGGAAACTCAACCGAGAATTCACTGTGGGGAAGTCCGCGACATGTGATACAAACGCGCGGATGGAATCGCCTTTGCCAAACCCGCCTCGCGGCGACCTGGTCCGCGCCATCGGCCGCTGGAGCCTGGTCGCGCTGGTGGTGAACTCCATCATTGGCAGCGGAGTCTTTGGCTTGCCCTCTACCGTAGCCGCGCTGATCGGCAACCACAGCCCCTATGCCGTGCTCGCGGCCGGGGCTGGAATGAGCGTGATTATGGGCTGTTTTGCCGAAGTTGCGTCGCGCTTTCAGCAAGCCGGTGGTCCTTATCTTTACGCTCGCGTTGCCTTCGGGCGCTTCATGGGGATTCAAACCGCGTGGATGCTCTGGCTGGGGCAAGTGGCTGCGCCCGCGGCGAACGCCAATTTGTTTGTGATTTATGTGGGCGAGTTCTTTCCGCACGCCAAAGATCCCTTGCCCCGCACCATCATTCTCACCGCGCTGGTGGGCTTGTTGACTTTTATCAATATTCGCGGCGTGCGCGCTGGAACGCAGGTGAGCAATTTGTTCACGGCAGCAAAGCTGGTGCCGCTGTTCGCGGTGATCGTTCTCGGTTTGCTTGTGCTTCAACATCAGCACTGGACCATCGCCTCTGCGCCCGTCGCATCGGCCAGCACCAACCAGTGGCTGAAAGCCGTGCTGCTTCTGGTTTTTGCCTACGGCGGATTCGAGACTGCGCTCGCTCCCATGAGCGAAGCGAAAAATCCGCGGCGCGATGCTCCTTTCGCACTCTTCACCGCTCTTCTTCTCTGTACCGCAATCTACGCACTGATCCAGTGGGTGGTCGTCGGAGTGCTGCCCGACGCCGCGCACAGCCAGCGCCCCTTGGCCGACGTGGCGCGGCTGGCGGCCGGTCCCGTAGGCGCAGCTCTGGTTGCCATCGGCGCGCTCATTTCTTTCTATGGATACCTCAGCGCAAAAATTCTGGCCATGCCGCGCGTTGTGTTCGCCCTCGCTGAACAAGGAGACTTCCCCAAAGTCTTCGCCGACGTTCATCGCCGTTTTCACACGCCCTACGTCTCGATTCTCGTGTTCGCCGGCATGATCTGGGGATTGGCTTTGATCGGCGACTTCAAATGGAATGTAACGCTTTCTGCCGTGGCTCGGCTTCTCTACTACGGCGTAGCCTGTGCGGCTCTGCTCATGCTTCGCCGCACACAGCCGGAAGGAGCGAGCGCGATGTTCAAGCTGCCCGCGGGAAATTTCTTCGCGGTGCTGGGAATCATCCTGTGCGCGATTCTGGTGACGCGCGTGGATTTTGGCCAGTCGTTGATTCTGGTCGCGACTATCGTGCTGGCGTTGGTGAATTGGGCCTTGGTCGCCCGAAAGAGAGTCGCCGGTTGATAGTCGGCGAGCCCGTTCCGCGCTTTTGCGGCTCTGCTGGCCTTTCCAAAATGCCGCAGCAGCGGCTTCAGTGTGTAACGATCGGTTCATCCGGCGCTCTTGCCATTTCCCCGGCTTGACCTTTCTCTGACTGACTGTGCGGCGGCGATTTCGGGGAGTGCTTTTCTGATTTGGGCGGTGATCTGCTTTCTGACTTCGTCCATGCTCACGTTGGCTGAGGGGCGCTTCGCTTGTGGTTGAGCGGATGGTGGCAGGACGGCGCGTCCGGCGGGGGTTACGGCTGGGGCCGGGGTTGTTTCTTTCGGGGCGGTTGCGGCGGCGCGTTCTTCTGCTTCTTGTTTGATCTCTGCCTTCCGTTCGGCTTCGCGCTGGCGGGCGGCGAGGCGGTTGGCTTCGGCTTCGGCCCAGCGGTCGAGTTCGGTCTTCTTTCTGGCTTTGCGCTGGGCTTCTTCTAGGGCTTGCAGGCGCATGGCTTCTTCATCGTCGTCATCTTCTGCGCTGTCGAAATCGGAGTCGTCCCAGATGTGGGCGCTGAGCGGGGTTTCGTTTACGGTTTTCGGGTCGAGGACTACGTCGTGGATGAAGGGGTCGAAGCGCAGGCGGGGGAGGACTGCGCTGGCGGTTTGCAGGGCGTAGAGGAGGAGGCCGGCGGTTTTGTGGTCGATCTGGCCGGCTACGATGAGGCGCATGATCTGCATCAGCGAGACCTGGATTGAGTTGGCGTCCTCGAGGACCGGGAGGTCGATGGTGGCGGGGCGGCTGCGGCGGGCGGTTTTCAGGCGGTCGAGATTCAGTTCGACCCGTTCTTCGTGGTGGAGTTTGTGGAAGTAGCAGAAGCGATTGCGGCGCAGGGCGGGCGATCCGCACTGGGTGCCGTTTACCTTGAGGTGCTGACAGCGATTTGGGTAGTTGGGCATTGTGGTCTCCTTGGATGGTTCAACGTTTCAGAGTTTCAAGGTTTCAAAGTTTCAAAGACAAAACCCCGAGACCTTGAAACTTTGAAGCCTGGAACCTGCTCCCTCCCCCCTCCCCCACGGTCTATTGGAATTATGGGTTTAGCGGGATTTTGCGATTTGATCTCTTGGTTGCAATGAGTTAGGGGCAAAATCTTGAGCCCCAACGGGTTAGGGGATTGGGGGTGCATTTTGTGGGTATGGGGTCAGTATTGGGTATTGCGGGGAGGGAGTAAAGGTTAGGTGAACATGGTGAGTGTGGAAAACAGCGCGGCGCCACGTGGCGATTTAAGAATCGGAAGAGCCGGTTCGGCCATGCAGTGCCTAAACTTATTCACTCCGACGACCCTAATACAAGGAACTCACGAGGGTTGCTTGAAACGGTGCAGCAATTCAATTTGGCCCTGAGATAGCGGGTCGGCGAAAAGCTTTCTTAGTTCCGTGGATGTCATGTTGTCCACTTCCACTTGAGTAAGCGTTGCTTTCCTATACCCCTTCAATTCTATGTCGCTCTTGATTTTCAACAGGTACTCGGCAATCTCTTGAATGCGCCTCCTGCCGAAGGCCTCGTGATGATTCCCGACGAGCGTCCCAAACTTGAAATCAACATAGCCAACGATGCCGATTTCGTTGGCAACTGCTTCAACTTCCGGATACCAATCTCGCAGGAACAGACCGTGGACTCTCATTATGTATCCGATGGATGGTGGATTCTCGTCGCCGACCTCCGCCAGGAATCCGAACAAATTCTTGGCCAATGCTCCTATGCGGTCCGTGAGCGACTGAGAATCGCCCGATAGCATAGCGGTTGGGCTAGCGAGCGCCCTTTGATGTTTCTTCACGAGCGAGCGGTGATCTAACCAAATTACCAGCGCACAGATCAAAAGCGTAACCACCGTCTTGTTCGCTGATCCGAATTTGTAAACGTCCCGTACGTGCGATTGCCAAAACTCCTTCCGACCGACCCAATCTGGAAGGTTGATGATGATCCATCCAATTCCAGCTGCCAGGCCTCTCCAGGAAACGTTTCGCTCGATCCAACCCGAAACAAAATCCCAAGCTCTCGACAGGATATCCAGACAGATGCCTCCGCTCCGATTCTCCGGCAGAATCTATTCGGAATATTCGACGTGGAGATGGTACTCCGCGTGCTGGCCTGCGTCAATTACCGAACCAAGGTTGTAGTCGCCTTTTCTTGTACTTATAGACGTTTCTGGTCTTGTGGATCTGTCAAATGTCGGCGAACATGTGGCGAATGTGTGCCACCTCCGCGGCTGAAGCCGGGTTCCTTTCTTTGGCTTTTTGCGGCACGACTGAAGTCGTGCCCTTCCCGGTCTCCGGACGCGCAGGTGCGGTTGCGTCGGTTTGCCGCGGGAAGCGGATTCCCTTCGGCTTCGCTCAGGGCAGGCTCTCCTGTCTCGCTTCGCTCGCGCGTCGGAATGACAAGACTTTGGAGGGATGCGTATCGCTAGAGTCCCCGCTGCTCAATCTGCAGCAGCGCCTTCTTGCGCTCCATGCCCCAGCGATAACCGCTGGCGTCGCCATCTTTGCGAACTACGCGATGGCAGGGAATCGCAACTGCGACTGGGTTTGTGGCGCAGGCTCGGGCCACGGCGCGGCTCGCGCTCGGCCGGCCAATCGCTTTTGCTACCTGGCTGTAGGACCGCGTCGCGCCGAACGGGATCGACTGCAGATAGGTCCAGACGCGGCGCTGGAATGCAGTGGCGCGGATATCCAAAGGCAGGGCGGCGTTCGACTCGTGACCGGTCATGGTTGCGAGCAAGGTTTCCACCCAGGCTTGCAATCCGCCCTGGTCGGGCTTGCGCAGGGCAAAGGGAAATTCGTGTTTCAAACCTTCGATCAACTCGTCATCGGTAGTCGCGAACTGGATGGCGCAAACTCCCTTGTCGGTGGCCGCGACCAGCATGCGTCCGAGCGGCGAATCGGCGATGGCATAGCGAACCGTGGCAGCGATCGCGCCGCGGCGATATTTGTCGGGCGTCATGCCGAGTTGCGATGCAGTCTTTTCATAGAGGCGGCTGCTGGAGCCGTAACCGGCGTCATACATGGCGCGGGTCACATTGTCTCCCGCCTGTAGATTGCGCTTGAGCAGGCGCAGGCGGCAGGTGTCGGCGTATTCGCGCGGAGTGATTCCGAGCGCGGCTTTGAAGCGCCGCTGCAAATGGAAAGCGCTCTGGCGAAACGCTTTGCCGAGGCGCTCAAGGGTGATGGGCTCATCGAGGTGCTGCTCGATATAGCGGCAGACTTCTTTGGCCCAGTCGGATTGCGGATTACCGCTGACCGACCGCGGCCGGCATCGCAGGCAGGCGCGAAAACCGGCTTTCTCGGCTTGCTCGGGCTGCGAAAAGAATGTCACATTCGCACGCCGGGGGCGGCGTGCCGCACACGAGGGGCGGCAATAGACGCCGGTGCTGGAGACGGCGAAAACGAATTCTCCATCGTGCGCGGAGTCGCGGGCGACGACTGCATCCCAACGCGGGTCTTCGCTTGATCGGGCTTTGCCTGATTGCGCATCGCCTGACCGGAGTTCGCTGAGTTTCGTCGAATTGGAGCGCGCCGGCATTTCGCTCAAGGGTTCCTTGGTGAGTATGGCACTCGCAGTGATCCTTGGGAAAGTCAGGTTTGTGGAAGTCATGATAGGAACAGCGTATGGCGAAGAGGATTAACGGACTATCCGAATCTTGCGGGCAAAGTGAAATCGTGGTCCGCCGGGGCTTGTTCGTCTCCCGGCCTTAGTTGCCTCGCGGATGGAAGGGGCCGAGCACGCTGGAAACTCCGGAGCGCTTGCGTAATTCGCTGAGCAGCGCGCTGGCGGCGTTGGTGTAGGTCTTGCTGGGATCGGAGGGATCGGCCCAGACGGCGTCGTAGATGATCTGCGCCGCTTCTTTGAGATCCATGTGCAGAGCGGCCTCGAAAACATCGACACGTTCCTGCAGACGCGCGTAACACGGTTTGCAAATTGAGGCTGACTCGTCATCTTGAGCGCGGTGATTTTCCAGACTGCAGACAGCAGTCGAGCCGGGGACGTCTTCAGGAGTTGCCGAAATTTTCGATTCAAGCTCTTTCAGGAACGCCTCTCTCTCCCGCTCGACGACAGCGCCGTCCGGCGAAGACTCGGTGGCAGGCTGCGTCTTGGGAACAGGAGGAACAGCGCGGGGTGAGACCCGCACGTGGCTGTTGCAGGCCGGGCATACGTCGAGGTTAGCGGGATAATAGAGACGGCAGTTGGAACAAGGCAGGCCAAAACCTGAGGACTGTTCGGCCTTGGCATCACGTCGAACCGCGTTCCGCAGATCGTTCCTGACCTCACTGCGCATCTCGTTTCTGACGTCGTTCTGAGTAGCGTTCTTAGCAACGTTCCGGACGTTGGTTTCAAGGGGCGGAACGGACTGTGCAGGCTTGGCGGATACCGATGGTGTGGATCTTGTGAGGTCCATGATCAATCACCTGAAAAATGTGGGGGCGCGTAGCTTCATCTTTTCGCCTGAGCGTGACTCCGGCGCAGCCCTTGCATTCCAGTGTAAGCAGTCCCGCGGCCCGGCGAACATGCCGGGAGTACACTTCCAGGTACTGTCCCTGCGGAGCTATTAGCGGGAGGTTGTGTCCTTCATCTGCATTAGTTTGAGAAGTTCGTCGCGGCGGGCGCGATAGAGTTGGCGCTCGGGATCGAGCCGCGCCGCGGTCTCCAGTTCCGACAAAGCTTCCTCATAACGGTTCATGGTCATGAGGCAGGCTGCAAGAGCGTAGTGGTTGTCGGGAGAAGCATTGAGGCGCAGCGCCTCGCGGAATTCCTTTTCTGCCGCCTGCAGCTGGTGCTGCTGGAATAGCGCCGTGCCGAGAACGTGGTGAGCCGCGTCGGAATCGGGATTGAGCGCAACCGCAAGGCGCAACTCGCGGACGCTTTCGTCCAGCTTGTCATCGAGCAACAGGGCTTCGCCGAGGACGCGGTGCTCGGCGGAACCGGTGGGATTCTCGCGAACCGCGAGTTCCAATTCAGAGACGGCGCTGGCGTAATCCTTCTTCGCCATGTAGGCGCGGGCCAGGCAACCGTGTCCCTGCTCCCATTCGGGATGCTGGCGGTAAAGTTCGCGCAGTTCGCGGATGGCCCCATCGAAGTCGCCTTTGTCGCAATAAGTGTTGCCCAGATTGTTGCGCACCGAAGCCTCTTCAGGCGCGAGCTTTTTGGCTTCGCGATATTCGGCGATGGCTTCATCCAGTTTGTTTTGCTCGTGCAAGATCAGCGCGAGGTTGGAGTGAGCCTGCCAGAAACGCGAGTTCAGACCAATAGCGTGGCGATAGGCGGCGATGGCGGCGGGCAGGTTTCCATCGGCGTGTAGAGTGATGCCCAAATCGTAATAGGTATCGGGATTATCGGCGTCGCGGGCGAGCGACTCGGCGAATGCGTTAGCCGATGCGCCGTATTGTCCGTCGGAGAAAAAGGCGAGACCAAGAAACTGGTAAGCCTCGGCGTTCTGCGGATCCATGCTGAGCGCAGTGCGAGCCTCCGCGATCGAGTCGGAAGGATCATCCAGGCGATAGAAGATGTAGGCCAGGCTGCTGTGGTTCTCGGGGAAATCCGGCATAAGCTGCGCGGAGAGCGTGATCTCGTCGATGGCGTCGTCCCAGAGTTCCTGCTGCCGCAGCATGGTGCCGAGGGCGAAGTGCAGCGCGGCGTTTTGAGGATCGGCGATTATGGCCTGGCGCAGGGCGATTTCGGCTTCGTGGAAGCGTTGAGCTCGCGCATCGGTCGCGGCCTGCACCAAGACCATGGGAATCTCAGAAGCTGAGGAATCAGCGGCGGCGAACCGCTTCAAGTTCTTCAGGGTGTGGATCAGATTAGCATCGGCGCCGGCGGCTTCGAGCTGGCGAATTAGTTCTTTGCCGGGGACATTGGCGATTCCCCGCTCCTGAACAATGCGGACGAGTCGGTTGGCGGGCACGCCGGCCGTCAGCCAAGCCATCAACTGGGTAGAGTTCACCGGCTGACCCTGGCTCGACTGGGCAGTCAAGACCACCCTTATTAAAACAACTGTAAAGAGCACTAAGAGAACTGACGGGCCCTTGCGCTTCACTCGACTCTCCGGTGGACGGTTTGGCTTGCTGGTGGCGCTGATTGCGGCGCGGGGCAAGGTGTTTGGCCCGAACCATACTTTCCACTTTAGCCCCCGGGCAGAACCGAAGGTAAGGTCACGGAAGTAATAGGCAGGGTTGCCGGGGCGCGGTTTGACTTCCCCTTACCCCTCCGGTACCGTATTAACAGGAAGACTTGGTAGTAGTGTCTTCTCAGGAGGTTCCCCGTGGAAGGCTTGTTCCAACCGTGGCACCTGATCATCATTTTTGCCATTGCCCTGCTGATTTTCGGTCCCAAGAAATTGCCTGAGCTGGGCAAAGGGCTGGGCGAAGGATATCGTGCCCTGAAAGAGGGAATGAAGGACCCTGCACCGCCGGCTTCGTCTGAAGCGAGCAAGACCGTCGAATCCAAGGAAACCAAGGCCTGACCGAGTCCTCTTCGCGGGCAGCAATCTTCTTTGTTTCCACCGCCACTTCGTCGCCGTTTTCTGTCCCGTTCCGCGTAGTTCCGGGCTCTAGATAGCATTTTGGTTGTGAGACTAACTCTTAAATCTGGAGGTAGGTAGTGTTGCGTAAAATGGAAGTTGTTGCCCTCATCCTGTTCTTGGGATTATCTTCCGCAGTTTTCGCTGATCAGATCACGTTGAAGAACGGTGACCGACTGACCGGCACAGTCGTGAAGTCTGACGGCAAGATTCTGGTGCTGCATACCGAGTTCGCCGGAGACGTTACCCTGCAGTTTGCCGCGATCACGCAGATCACGACCGAAAAGCCGATGCACGTCGCCTTGAAAAATGGCCAGACCGTCGTCGGGCCGATCACCACCAGCGACGGCAAGGTGGAAGTTGCCACCAAGACCGGAACCTCGGTGGAGGCGCCCAAGGAAAATGTGGTGGCGATCCGCAACGATGCTGACCAAATTGCTTACGAGAAGGCTCTGCATCCTAACCTGTTAAACGGCTGGAATGGAGGATTAAACGTGGGCTTTTCGTTAACCGGGGGCAACAGCCAAACGGAGAATCTTTCGATTGCTTTCAACGCCGCACGTGCTACGAAGAACGACAAGCTCAGCCTGTATTCGACCATAGTGTACGGGACGAACCAATTGGCCACTCCCAGCACGACGGCCAACATTGAAACCGGCGGCATTCGTTACGACCGGAACATCAATCCCCGCGCGTTTGGGTTTGTTGCAGCTGACTTCATGAGCAACGCGCTGCAGGACTTGAATCTGCGCTCGGTGGGAAGCATTGGTCTTGGGTACCACGCCATCAAGAACGACCGGACCACACTAGACTTACTGGCGGGCGGCAACTTCACGGACGAGAACTACACCGAAACTGTGACGGTTGCGGCCGTGGGTACCACCCCTGCCTACTCTTATTCCACAAAGCTGGTTCACAATTACGGCGCTCTTACTCTGGGCGAGGAGTTGACGCACAAGCTGGGCAAGAGCACCGTACTCACCGAGAAGCTGTAT
The DNA here is from genome assembly GCA_963786075.1 of uncultured Acidobacteriaceae bacterium. GTDB lineage: Bacteria > Acidobacteriota > Terriglobia > Terriglobales > Acidobacteriaceae > Sulfotelmatobacter. The sequence continues at coordinate 11,060 of CAWAYA010000028.1, forward strand.
ATCTTCCCGGACCTGACGCAGACCGGTCAGTATCGCGGAACATTTGATCTAGGGTGGGTCACGAAGATCAGCAAATGGCTGGGGTGGCAAAACGCGTTCAACGATATCTATGTCTCGAACCCGCCAGAGGGCACAAAGCAGAATGATGTTGTCCTGACGACCGGACTGAATTTCACGTTCACGCACTGAAGGCTTTTTGAGCCTGAGAGCGCGCAAGCCGCTCGCGAGAGCGGCTCTTTTTGTTTTCGGGAAGCCTGGTCCTGGCTGATCTCCCGCCCCGGCTCCGCTCGAGTAGCGGCTCAGTTTGAACTTCTTTCTGTGGCGTCATGCCGAGCCGAGCCGCCTTTCAGGCGGAGCGAAGTACCTCCCATGAGCATGCGCCTGTCCATGGGAGATCCTTCGCCCGGCTGAACTGCGCCGGTCTTCGGGATGACGCCCCCTACGAAGTAGACGGACTCGAACTGAACTACCACCTCCGCTCACCAAAACTTGAAAGATGCGTCTACTACCGAGTAGAGTACTGTTTCTCGTTTCCCGGTTCTTAAAAGTCCCTCACACACAGGAGTCTGCTCGATGCGTCATGCCTTGATTTTGCTGATTGCTGTCTGCTGCTTCGGTGTATTTTCCTACTCGCAAACCGCGGACGAACTGATTGCCAGGAACATTGAGGCGCGGGGCGGGATCGAGAAAATGAAGGCCATCAAGACCCTCCGCGTGACGGGCAAGTTCGAAGGCGGCGACGGCTTCACCGCGTCCGTGGGCCAGGAGAATGAGCGGCCTGACCTGGTTCGAGAGACATTCTCGCTGCAGGGGATGACGGCAGTGCAGGCTTATGATGGCGCGACCGGCTGGCAGATCCAGCCCTTCAACGGGAAAAAAGATCCAGAGTTGATGGGCGAGGACGACATGCGCGACCTGCTGCTGGACGCCGACTTTGACGGGCCTCTGGTCGACTACAAAGAAAAAGGCAGCACGGTGGAGTATCTGGGACACGACGTGGTGGATGGAGATGACGCGTTGCGGCTGAAGATCACGCTGAAAAATGGCGACATTATTTATGACTATCTCGACCCGGATACTTTTATCGAGATCCGCAAGGAGATCCAGCAGTTTATCCGGGGCTCGGTGCGTGATCGCGTGCTGGGTCTCGGGTCGTATAAGCCGGTGGCGGGAGTGATGTATCCCTTCTCGATTTCGCAAGGGCCGAAGAATAATCCCGACGCGCAGACAGTCACGATACGGAAGATGGAAGCAAATGTAACCATCGATCCCGCGGACTTTATGCTTCCGGCTTCATTGAAGACTGAGGAGAAGAAGTCCGGGTTGGTTGGCATTCACTGATTCCCTGAACTAAGAATCGACGATTCGCTGGGATGAAGACGGCGATGAAAATCATTGACGTGGAAAAGGACTCGTAAACATGAAAGCATCCGCTCGCAATTATTGGGCAGTGACTGTGTTGTTCGCCGGAATCTTGCTGTGGGCACCTTTGCCGGCCGCAGGGCAAGCGCCGTACCGCTTTGATGCGGCAACGGTTTCAGGATTGCCGGCGCGAAACATTGGCTCAGCGACCATGAGCGGACGCATCGCCGCGGTCGATGCGGTGGAGGAAGACGGCCGCATCACCGTGTTCGTGGGCGCGGCCAGCGGTGGAGTGTGGAAGTCGGTCAACGGCGGCACGACTTACAAGCCGGTGTTCGACCGGGAAGATGTGCAGTCGATTGGAGCGGTTGCGATTGATCCGTCGAACTCGAAAATTGTGTGGGTGGGCACCGGCGAAGCGTGGACGCGAAACAGCGTGTCGGTGGGCGACGGCGTGTACAAGTCGACCGACGGCGGCGAGAACTGGACCAACGTCGGCTTGAAAGATAGCGAGCACATTGCCAAGATCCTGGTGAATCCCAGCGACAGCAACAACGTGCTGGCTTGCGCGACTGGGCACTTGTGGGACGACAACGACGAGCGCGGAGTCTTTCAGACCACCGACGGGGGTAAGACGTGGAATAAAGTTCTGGCGGGGGTGAATGGATCGAGCGGCTGCGCCATGATTGCGCGCAGCACGCAGGAACCGAAGACCGTCTACGCAGCGATGTGGGATTTCCGGCGGCAAGGCTGGACATTCCGCTCGGGAGGGCCGGGTAGCGGGTTGTTTAAATCCACTGACGGTGGCGCGCACTGGAATGAAGTCAGCAGCAACAAGGGGCTGCCGCCGAAGCCGTGGGGCCGTGTGGCGGTGCAGGTGGCGCCGTCGAAACCGCAGGTGGTGTATGCCAATGTTGAAGCGGAAAAAGGAAGAGGGCTGTACCGGTCTGACGACAGCGGCGCGACCTGGACCAAGCTGGATGCCAGCAACTACATGGTGTGGCGTCCTTTTTATTTCGGCAACCTGATCGTCGATCCCAAAAATGAAAACAAGATTTTCAAACCCGATCTTATTCTGCTGCTGAGCAACGATGGCGGGAAAACCTTCAACGTAGTTTCGAGCGCGGCGCATGGCGACTTCCACGACGTGTGGATTAACCCGAAGAATCCGAACATCGTAATTGCCGGAGACGACGGCGGACTGTGGCGCAGCGAAGACGGCGGTAACCGCTGGAAGCACCAGATGAACCTGCCGGTTTCGCAGTTCTATCACGTAAGCACCGACAATTCCGATCCGTATCACGTGTACGGCGGCTTGCAGGACAACAGTTCGTGGGTGGGCGATTCATCGTATCCGGGCGGCATCGGCAATGCGCAATGGGAAAACATGTTTGGCGGCGACGGCTTCTGGATGTTCGAAGACACGTCCGATCCCGACTACCTCTACGCCGAAGCGCAGGGTGGCGAGATTGGGCGCGTGAATCGATATACGCATGAGACTCGCTTTCTCAAACCCTGGCCGAATTATGGCGAGAAGAAGCTGCGTTTCAACTGGAACACGCCGATTCACATGAGTCCCAATGAGAAGGGGACGATTTACATCGGAGCGCAGTACCTGTTCCGCTCGCGCGATCACGGGCAGTCCTGGGACCGTATTTCTCCGGATCTGACGACCAACGACCCGGAAAAACAGAAGCAGGAAGAATCCGGTGGCGTGACCATCGATAACTCGTCCGCGGAGATGTACACGACGATCTACTCGATTTCGGAATCGCCGAAGAATGGTCAGATCATCTGGGTTGGCACCGATGATGGAAATGTGCAGATCACGCGCGACGGAGCGAAGACCTGGACGAATGTGGTGGGGAACGTCAGCGGGCTGGGAAAAAATTCTTGGGTGACGACCATCGAAGCCAGCCGCTTCGACGAAGCTACCGCATATGCCACGTTCGACCGGCACACGTTCGGCGATATGAAGCCGTATGTTTACCGGACCACAGATTACGGCCAAACCTGGACGCAGCTTCCGGCGCAAGAAAGTGGCGTCCGTGGCTTTGCTCACGTGATCAAGGAAGACACGGTCAACCGTAATGTTCTTTTCCTGGGCACGGAGTTCGGGCTGTGGATTTCGGTGGACGGCGGGCAGCGCTGGGCGCAATACAAGGGGACCGACTTCCCGGCGGTGCCCGTGGACGACATTGTGGTGCAGGCGCGGGAATCTGACCTGGTGCTGGCCACGCATGGCCGCGGCATCTGGATTGTGGATGACATTTCGCCGCTGCGCTCGCTCACGCCGGAAGTGATGTCCAAGGAAGCGACGCTGCTGCCTGGGCGGCCGTCAATTCAGTATTTTGATGTGTTCGGAGGATGGCCGGAAGGTGACGAAAGCTTCCATGGGCGGAGCCGGCCGGGAGACGCGCAGATTACGTATTACCAGAAGGGCCGGCACATCTTCGGTGATTTGAAGATTGAGATTTTTGATCAGGACGGCAAGTTGGTCGACACGGTAGCCGGCAGCAAGCATCGCGGATTGAATCGCGCCAGCTGGGGAATGCGCGTGAAGCCTCCGGCGGTTGCTCCGGCGGCGTCGGCGCTGTTTGAAGCGGCGCAAGGGCCGCGTGTGCTGCCCGGCACTTACACGGTGAAACTGACTAAAGGCGATAAAACCTACACCGAACAACTCGATGTTGCGATGGATCCGCGGGCCAAATATTCGCTCGACGAGCGCAAGGCGGAATACGACCTGTCGATGAAGGTCTACAAAGAGCTCGAGCACATGACGTACGGCGTGGATGCGATTGAAGGGGTGCGCGACAGCGCGAACGCGCGGGCGGCCAAGCTGAAGGAGAAAGATCCTTTGCGCAAGCAACTGCAGAGTCTAGCTGCAGAGTGTGACGCGCTGCGCTCGAAGATCGTGGCCACTAAGGAAGGGGGAATGATTACCGGCGAAGAACGCATCCGCGAACTGCTGGGACAACTGTATGGTGCGGTGACCGGATATGACGGCAAGCCTACGGATTACCAGGTGGCGCGGACCGAGTCGCTGGGTCATGAACTGCAAGATGTGATCGACGACTTCCAGAAATTGACGCAAAAAGAACTGGCGGGCATCAATGCGGGCTTGAAAAAGAAGAAACTGGAAGCCATCAGCGTGCTGGCCGAGGCGGACTGGCAGAAGAAGCAGGCAGGATCCGCGGCCGCTGCGGGCGCAGGAATGCGGGCGGCTGAAAGTCAGATGCGGGAGATGGATTAGAGTTGGAGCCGCGCCGCTTCTACGCTAACTCTAATTCGATTTTCTTCGCCGCCTGATCCAGCTTCGCAATCCGAAACCTGCGAATCTGTCCGGCGCGGAGGCCTTCCGGCTTGGCCTCGCCCGCGGGCGCTCCATTCTTCCAGCGGGCCTGCAGCATAGAGCCGAGCGAAGACAAATCAGGTTTCGAGCTGGGTTTCGAGTTCGCGTTAGAAGACGACAGATCTGGTTTGCCCAGCTTTTCCGCACCTGCGCCAGCCGCATCGATGCGGCACTTGGCCAGGATGCCCTCGCCCAGTTCCACCTGCGCACGTCCCTCCGAAACTCCCATCATGCGGCCGGTGACCACATCGCCTTCCTTGTGTTCGGCGATGTATTCATCCAGTCCGCTGGGGACCAACTGCTTGATGCTCAGCCGCAACTGCCGCTTCTCAATATCGACCGCTAGCACCTGAGCCGTGACCAGTTGTCCTATCTTCAGCACTTCCTGAGGATGGTTGATGCTCTTATCAGCGCTCATCTCGCTGATGTGAATCATGCCCTCTACGCCCTCGGAAAGCTGCACGAAGGCGCCGAACTTCGTGATGCTGACGACCGGACCTTCGACCACTGAGCCCGCCGCGAAGCGCTGCGCCACCTCCGCCCACGGGTCGCCCAGCGCCTGCTTCAGGCCCAGGGAGATGCGGCGCTCGCCGGCATTCACGCCCAGAATCACAGCGTCAACAATCTCTCCCGGCTTCACTAGGGTGTTGGCACTCCGCAACTTCTTTCCCCACGACATTTCCGAAACGTGGATCAGTCCTTCAATCCCAGGCTCGAGTTCCACGAAGGCTCCGAACTCGAGCACGCGCGTCACCGCGCCGCGCACCCGTTCTCCGACTTTATATTTGGCCGCCCCCGCATCCCAAGGATGCGCTTGCAACTGCTTCAGGCCGACCGAAATGCGACGCTTGCCGGAATCATTCGAGATCTTGAGCACCTTGACTTCGAGCTGCTGCCCCACCGAGAGCATATCCGCCGGTTTTCCCACGCGGCTCCAGGAGATATCGCTCACATGCAACAATGCATCCACGCCGCCCAGGTCGACGAACGCACCGTAATCGGTGAGAGTGCGAACCGTGCCAGTCACGGTGTCGCCTTCCTTCATCTCCGAATAGCGGCGCTCTTTCACCGAGCGCTCTTCCTCTTCGGCCACGGCGCGCCGGTCGACTACGACGTCTTCCTCTGTCATGTCGAGCTTGATAATGCGGCAGAGAATCTCCTGCTCGACCAACTTCTCCATTTCAGCGGCGTCGTGCGCTCCGCTGCGCGAGGCGGGCATGAAGGCGCGCACTCCCACGTCCACGCTGAGCCCGCCTTTGATCACGCCGGTCACCGTGCCCACGATTGTGGCTTTATCGGCGAAAGCCCTTTCCAGCGCTGACCAGTCCTTCGGCCGCTCGACTTTCGCGCGCGTGAGCTGGTAGTAGCCCTCCGGATCCCGGCCTTTCACCGAGACCGGCAGTTTGTCACCCGGCTTCGCCGTTTCCCCAGCACCCTGCAACACGGCCAGCGGCAGAATGCCCTCGCTCTTGAATCCGATGTCGAGAAATACCGAGTCCCCGGTGACAACGATCACGGTGCCCACGATTTGTTTCCCGCCGTCTGCGCTCTTGCGCGAATGGCTCTTGTCATACTGGGAAAGGAGGTCGCCGAACGACTCGCCAGTTTCGGCGGACGACTCGGCAGTGAGTTGGGATTCTGGAACGCCCGGGTCGGACATGATCAAGTCGGGAAGCAGTCAAGATAAATGGTAGGCACGAGGAGACTCGAACTCCTGACCTCTACCGTGTCAAGGTAGCGCTCTAACCAACTG
>CAWAYA010000029.1:0-37500 GCA_963786075.1 uncultured Acidobacteriaceae bacterium
TCGTTGGCATTGTTGTAGAGACTGGGGTCTTTTAAGAATTTTCCGGCTGTGCCTTTGCCCTGTTGCAGGTCGTCCACCACGGCATTCATTTTGTCGAGGGTAGCAACGAACTTGTTGTAGGCGTCGTTGCTATTGATCAGCTGGCCCAGGCTGCCTTGTCCCTTGGCAATCTCATCGACAACGGTTTTGAGCTCTGCAACGGTCTGCGAGAAGCGGTCGTACAGCGTGGGATCGTAGATCAATTTGCCAATCGAACCTTTGCCGCTTTCCACGAAGGCCATGATGCGGTCGGCGCGCTTGAGCAGAGCATCCATGTTTTGCAGCGTGCTCTGGCTGGAGCGCACGACTTCGTTGAAATCGGGATGCACGTGAGTGGGAAGCGTGTCACCGTTCCGCGCTACTGGGCCGACGGCCTGCGAGCTGTCGATATCCAGGTAGGTTTCGCCGAGCACACCGGCCGTATCGAGGGACGTAACCGAATCGCGGCGGAGGTTGAAGTCGTATTTCGTGCTCACCTTCATGAGTACTTTCACGGGAGTGAGCTGCCTGTCTTTGTCGCGGACAATGAGAATCTTCGAAACGTTGCCGATGTCGACGCCGCTGAGCCGCACCGGCGCGCCCACCCGCAGCCCCTCCGCATTGTCGAAGTAGGAGACCAGCGTGATTCGCTTGGTGAAGAAGCCGCCGGTTCCGGACATTAGAAACAGAAGCAGCCCGAGCACGAGGCTCGCAATGATCACCGTGATCCCTACCCGAAGTTGCGACCATTTGAGTTGCTTTTGGCTCGGCAAATGATTTCCTCAAAGCGCAATCTGGGGTATTCGCTGCTCCCGGAACAGCCCGACCGGCCGCCGCCCCTCGCAGCATCATAACAAACCCGGGGCCATTCTTAAGCGCGTTGCGGGCGAAGGGTCGGCAGCAGCATCAGCGCGAGCAGGTAGGCTGCTACCCCGCAGGCCAGGGTCACGGTCAAGCCAAATTGGATCGCGATCACCATCGCCAAAACGGACCCCAGCACGCTGGCGGCGGCGTTCATCGCCCAGGCCCACTCCACGGCATTGTCCGCCTCACTCGCTCCCGAGGGAACTTCGAAGACCGGGCGCGCCGCGAGTGCGCGCAAGCCGGTGGGGAACGGCATTCCCATTACAAAGCCGAGTGGCGCGAGCAGCAGGCCGCTCACAAGCAGGCGGTAGTCAAATGCGAGGCCTACCCAGGCAGGAAGAGCGCGAGGCAGTAAGAATACATTGCCCGCCAGGGCCAGGATCACGAGCACCAGTGGCATCCAGGCCATTTGAGTACGAGGTAGCCAGCGCCGCGAAAACAGGCTGCCAGCGCCGCTCGACAGCATCAGCAGAAAGATCACAACGGTCAGCGCGTAGGTCGGATGCCCCAGAAAAAGCACGAAGCGCTGAATAAATGCGATCTCTACCAGGATGTAACCCAACCCCACCGCCACGAAATAAAGCAGCGGAACGGGCGACTGGCGGCCGCCATGAAGCGCCAGCGGCAGAATCAGGAAGCCGAGAACCGCAACGAAAGAGATGATGAGCACCAGAATCAGAACCAGCACTCCCAGGTTAACCTTCCAGTCAACGCTGTGCCGCAGTCCGTGCTGGCCCAGGATTTGTCCGGGTTTGAGCGTGAAGAAGAAAAACGGCGCGTTGTCGGTGACCGGCGAGACGTTGTAGGCATAACTCTGCGCGAACTCGTAAGGATTGTTGCTCGCGATCAAATCGGCAAAGGGATTATGACCCGCTTGCCATACTTCCGGATGTGAAGGCAGATAAAGCGCAACAAGGTCGTGATACTCGTCGAGATGAGCCCGTACTGCGGACTCCTCTTGGTCGGTAAAGGCAGTTTTCTTGGCCAGCACGACTACGGGAATTCCATCTTCATTGAGCGGTCCTTGCGAAGCGACCATAAAATTCCTCGCCGGATTTGCCACTCCGAGACGATGCAACGCTTCCATCGCGACCGAAACGATACGCAGGGCCTCGCGAGGCTCGCGGAATTCCCAGCGAGTAATGGCGATCATGCCGTCCGGTTTGAGATGCTCAAAATATTCCTGGAATGCTTGCACCGTGTATAGATTGTTTTCACTCAATGCAAAAGCGCCTGCCGCGGTGGAAGCCCACGTATCGACCAGGGTCATCTGCACGACGTCGAACTGTTGCGGCGTGGAACGTAGATAGGATCTGCCGTCGGTCACATTCATGTGCACATCGGGACGCTGGTAGAGGTGTTTAGAATAAGTGGCGTAGCGCCCGCGCATGATGGTGTTGGCGATGAGCGGATTGATCTCGATGCCGGTCACGCTGGGGCTGCCGGTGGCCAAGGCGCTCAGCACGTCGATCCCGCCGCCCGGTCCGATGATTGCGAACTCCCCGTGGGGCCGCAGAACGTTCGCCAACGCCGGCGGTCTGGACATCAGAATGTTTTGCCAGGGCGTACCGCGCACGTGCTCTGGTTCGACATTCATGATGTAGGTGGAAGCGTCGGCGTCAATGACAACCGTCTTGGACTGACCCTGACGATCCACTTCCACGCGCGACAGAGCATTCCAACGGGCAAACTCGACCCAGGCGGGATCGCGGAAGATTCCCTTGGCGTAGACCACATCGAACAACCGGTCAGAAAGATTGCCGGCAATCAGCATCAGGAATAACGCGAGCGCGCCGCCCGCCACCCGGCGCCAGACGCGCGACGGCGCCCAGACCGCCGCCGCCGCCGTGAGCGCCACACTGGCCATGAGAATCGTGTTCGGCCCGCCAATCCAGTTGAGCAGCGGGACCGTGGCCAGGCAGGCCAGCGCCCCGCCGCCCAGGTCGGCCGCGTAAAGCAGTGGAATGCGCCGCGTCTCCCGGGCGAAGACCACGGACAACAGCAACCCAGTCAGAAAAAAAGGCAGCGCCGCCGCCACGTAAATGGCGGTCAAGTGCAGGAAGTTTCTCCACGTGATGGTGAGTGCAACCGGGATATACAGGATAACTTCGAGCGCGATCAGCACCAGGATCGAGCTTTCCAGGCACAGGCGCGCGGCCAGCATACGCGTGCCGGTTCGGGCGAGGCGATTCTTGAATAGATAGGCGAAGACTCCGCCAGCGCCCAGCCCCAGCAGCGCAATCGAAATCGCAAGAAACGCGAAGTGATAGAACAGCACCACCGAAAACAATCGCGTGAGCGCGAGTTCCAGCAACAATGCGGCGAAGCTGGTCAGCCCCAAACCGGCGAGAAGAGTACGTTCGGGAATCTCAGTGGAGGAAGAAACTGGCGCGGCAGCTTGAATGGTCACAGACATGAAATGTATGGAATGCGCCAGTCTAGCAGAAGGAGCAGGAGTTCGGCGCGCCTCGGTTTAACATTCGAGCCTGGGTTTAACTTTCGAGAATGACTTGCGCGATGGCCTGCTCAGCTGTATGCGAGAGCGAAAGTGCGGCATGCTTCACGCCCAGCCGGGCGGCAATCTCGCTGGCAGTTCCGTGGAACGTGATGGTCGGGCGTCCGCCCGGCAGGCGCGTCACTTCGCAATCCCGCCAGCGGACGCCGTGGCTCCAGCCCGTGCCCAGAGCCTTCATCGCCGCTTCCTTAGCGGCGAAGCGGGCAGCGTAGCGCTCTGCGCGGTTGGCCTTGGAATCACAGTAGCGGATTTCCCCCTCGGTGTAGACGCGCTGCAGAAAACGGTCGCCAAAGCGTGCAATCGATTGCCGGATGCGCGGAACTTCCGCGATGTCAATGCCCGTGCCGATGATCATATTCTGGACACCTTACGGACGCCTTACAGCAGGCGGTCTCCGCGGTAAATCAACGCGCCGTCGATCATGCGAGCTTCCGTGGTCAGGTGATGTGGCTTGACAGGGCCGGTCCCGTCAATGTGGAGCACTTCATGCCCGTGCGCGACCAGCCAGTCGGAGACCAGCATGCGGTGGCAGCGGAAGTATACGCGCTCGGCACACATATAAGCGGTGCGGGAACGCTCAGCCAGCGCCACCAGTTCGGCCATCGCGTTTTCGAATTCCGGGGTCAGCATGTAGTCGGCATAATTGCGGAAGCTCGCGTTGCGAAGCCCGATGTTCGGGGAGTCATCGCGGCTCTTCTTGCGATAGCCGCCAAGGGCTTTCATCCAGACATAGTTAATTCGGGCCGCGGGCAAACTTTTGTCAAGAGATTCCCGATTAAATTGCGGCAGCCGCCGCGACATGGGAAAGGCGCGGATATCCACCAGAGTTTCAATCCCGTGAGCCTGAAGCGTCTCGATTAAGTCGTCGAGGGAGCGGGTCGAATGTCCGACAGTGTAGAGGAGGGCCAATGCTGTTTCGATGCGAGGCGATCATGCAAGGATGCGATTGAGAGCCGCGACCACCGCAGCATCCTGTTCCGGAAATACCGTCCGCAAATCCAGCAGCACGCAGCCTTCCTCGACTCGGGCGATAATCGGCGGCTCTGAACCGCGCAGCAGCGTGGCTAGCTCGTCAGCACTGGAGCCTTCGCAAGTCAGCGCCAGCAGACGAGTCGGCAGAACTGATGACGGGGCCGCGCCGCCGCCGAGGAGCGATTCACCATCCACAATTTCAAGCTTTAACTTCGGCGTTACAACTCGCGCCGACAGCGCTTGAGCCCGCTCACCGATCGCTTCTTTCGTGAGCCTCATCATGCGCAGCGCGGGAATGGCGTCGTGATCTCGCCGGACATATGCGAGAAGAATGGCTTCCAGCGCGGCATAGATCAGCTTGTCCACGCGCAACGCGCGGAACAGCGAATTCGACCGCATGCGCGCGACCAACTCCGAACTCCCGCTGATCAATCCCGCCTGCGGACCGCCGAGCAGTTTGTCACCGCTATACGTAACAATGTCGACGCCGCTGCGCAGGCTGTCGAGTACGCCGGGCTCGCCGCCGATTCCGATCGACCGCAGATCAAACAGCGCGCCGCTACCCAGGTCTTCCATCAGCGGAATGCCGCGTTTGCGAGCTAAGGCCGCGAGATCCGCCGTGGAAGCCTGTTCGGTGAAACCCGTGATCTCGAAGTTTGAGCGGTGCACGCGCAGCAGAAGGCGCGTCCGGTCCGTGATAGCGCGCTCATAGTCGGCGGTGCGGGTGCGGTTGGTCGTGCCCACCTCGCGCAGGATCCCGCCCGACTTGGCCATCACGTCGGGAATGCGGAACGATCCGCCGATCTCAACGAGTTCGCCGCGCGAGACAATGACTTCTCCGCCATCCGCCACGGTGTTCAGTGCAAGCAGTACAGCAGCCGCATTGTTGTTGACGACGATGGTCGAGACTGCTCGTGTGGAGACAGCCCGGGTGGGGGCGGGCACTCTTGCCCGTCCCGCCGAGCGAAGCTCGGCGCTCTTCAATTCTTCATCCAGCAAGCGCTGGAACAATCGATCGACGTGGACATCACGTTTGCCACGCCCACCTGCGGCGAGGTCAAACTCCAGATTGGAATAACTGGCAGCGGTCTCGCGGATATGCTCCAACGCTGCATCGCCTAGCGGGGCGCGGCCGAGGTTGGTGTGAAGGACCACGCCGGTGGCGTTGATCAACGGTCGTAGAGAATAACGCAGTGCCTGGCGAAGTTGATTCTCCACGGCCCCTGCTAAGCCAGAAAGCGCAAGCTCCAGCGCATTCGCATCCAGCAGTCCTGATGTAATCTCCTGCCGCAGCCGGGACAATACGGCGCGCACCGCGTCCACTGCGGAATCGTGGCCGTAACTCGCCGCGAGTGTGCAAACTGCAGAAACGCGCATCACGTCGTCGACGGAGGGCAGCTTGCGAAAAAGTTCCGATGGCGCAGCGGTTTTCACCCGGAGATTATCCCACGGAAGGCCAAGTAATTTCCCATCACAGATTGACCCAGCATTGTTATTCACAAATAGCAGGAGGATTCTTTCGCCGGTACTTGACTCGGAACTGTCGCTCAAAGTGCCGGCTGCCAAAATCGGCGGTGTATTTCCCCGAGATGCGCTTGGTGCTTCCTTTCGTTTCGTTCAGCCAGACCTTTGCCTGTGTAGCGTCCTCGCACTTACCAGCGCTGGAACAACGCTTGCCCTGAACGTCCAGCCAGCCAGCGCCCTCAAATAGTTCAGTGGGGATTGGCGTGCCGCTGCCAAAACGTAAGATAAGTTCCTAGCCTGAGGACGCCCCGCCGAATTTGGTGACATGAAATGTGGTGCCGCTGCAGTCTTCTTCAAACCAGCCCTCGGCGTCGTCAGCCGCCGAGACTGAATGACCGGCTTGAAGCATCAGAGCGATCAGGAGGAATTTAAGGTGAACTCTCATATTGCTCCGCGTCACAGTGTGTGCAGATAGGACAGCAGATCCTGCATGTCTTGCGCGCTCAGCACCTGACTGTAACCCGGCATGTCGGGACGGCCGTTGCGAATAATGTCAGTGACGCGCTCGTCATTCGCCGGCAGGCCGGTCTGAGGAAGATATTGGTGCTGGAACATGCCCTTTCAATCCCGGCCCCTTTTTCCCTTTCGTGGAATAGGGCCGGTGGCAGCGGTCGCAGTAGTTGTCATAGAGCTTGCGTCCGGCGGCCTGCTGGGGGTTGAGACCAAGTTCGGCGTCTGACTTGCGGCGCTCCACATCGCAACCGGCAAGAGCAGACAGTGTCAGAAGTACGGCCATCGCCGCTCCAATCCAGCACCGGTTATTCATCACTCCGTGATGCAACGCCCGTCTTTGCTCCTGGCGGTCAGCCACTTTCATCCTCCGCATTTTTGTCACGATCAGCGACTGCAGACATTTATGCCCAGTTTCCCACAGCCGCCCCAATCGCACTCGACTTACAATATAGGGGAAAGCGGCGAAGCCATGCCAGTTGCGGTGAAGCGGGTGTATGAATCCGCGTCGCGCTCCGATGGAGCGCGCGTTCTCGTCGACCGGCTATGGCCTCGTGGCATCTCAAAAACTGAGATCGCGATGCAGGAATGGCTGCGCGATCTGGCTCCCTCCGACGAACTGAGAAAGTGGTTTCACACCCAGCCGGAACAGTGGGCGGCGTTTCGCAAGCGCTACTTGAAGGAATTGGCCCGTCCCGAAGCCGGGAAGGATTTGCAGAAGCTTTACTCTCTGGCCCACAAGAAGCGGCGCCTGACGCTCCTCTATGCCTCGAAGAACGAAACGCGCAACAACGCAATCGTGCTCAAGGACTTGCTCGACGGAATGCGCAAACCGCCGACCGGCACCGGCCCCGGCGCGCTTCGCACTATGGGCAAGCGGGATGCGGCCGTCCGGCGACGCTAGCACGATTCGCTTGGGCTCCTCTGCCTTCTTCTTTCGTTTAGAATCTGCCGCATGAGAGCTGTCTTTCAATGGAGCCTCGGGACGCGCACGTTGGAACTCGGCAAACGCACGCTGATCATGGGCATCGTCAACGTGACCCCCGATTCTTTTTCTGACGGCGGCCTCTATCTCGATCCCGAAAAGGCCACAGTGCACGCCGTACAGTTGCTTGACGAAGGCGCCGACATCATTGACATCGGCGGAGAATCGACCCGCCCCGGGGCCAAAGTCGCCGTGAGCGCTGAAGAGGAACTTCGGCGCGTATTGCCCGTGATCACCGCGCTCAAGAAACAGCGCCCGGATACCGTGATCTCCGTCGATACGTACAAAGCCAGCGTGGCCCGTGCCGCCGCGGCGGCGGGAGCCGAGATCGTCAACGATATCAGCGGGCTGCGTTGGGACGCGCAGATGGCCAGCACCATTGCCGAAATAAAATGTGCTGTCGTTCTGATGCACACGCGCGACCGTCCTGAAGAGTGGCGTACCTTGCCGTCTCCCGGCGATATTCTTCTGCAGGTCAAGCGCGAACTCAGAGAATGGGCGGAAGCGGCGGTCCTGGCGGGCGTGCGCCGGGAAAGGATCGCGCTTGATCCTGGTTTTGGCTTCGGAAAAAACTTCGAACAGAACTACCCCCTGCTGGCGCGTTTTCAGGACTTACAGTCCCTTGGCTTTCCCCTGGTGGCGGGAACCTCGAGGAAATCGTTCCTCGGCCGCACCCTGGCAAAAGATGGCAAAGACGTCCCCGCCGCCGATCGCCTCCACGGAAATCTCGCCGCGCACACGGCTTTGATTCTGAAAGGCGCGCACATCTTACGGACGCACGATGTAAGAGCCGCAGTCGATGCCGCGCGCGTAGCCGACGCGATCCTCGACGCGCGGTGACGAATCTCTAGCCGGAAGCACGTTTGGCAGAAACAACGTTCACTGCGGTGAGGCTGGCGGAGCCGCGGCCGGCACTTCTGCAACCCGCATCACGGTGCATTCCACTTCCTTGCCGCTGGCGTTTTTCACTTTCCCCTTGTCGCCGTTGATGTGGTAACTGACGTCGCTGCCCACGACGAAATCGGTGGCTTTGAGGGACTCTTTCTCGACCGATCGGCAGGTGTAGAGCTTACCCATAGCAGCAAAAGAGAGATCGTACTGCTGATGCTTGTGGGTCTTCTTGTCGATCGTTCCAAAGGGTTGGAAATCCTTGAGCGTGGTTGTGCCCTCGATCTTCGGTCCCGCTGCGGCTGTAATTGCAAACGCCAGCACGAAGAGTGCAATCGCATTGGCCTTACGCATGTTTCACCTCCCGGTGGATTGTACCGTTCTCTAAAACTCCTTGGCGGAATCCAGCAGAATCGTGACCGGGCCCTCGTTCACCAGTTCCACCTTCATCATTTTCTGAAAGCGCCCGGTCTCGCACGTTAATTCAGCGGAGCGGATCTGCTCCACGAAGAAGGTGTAGAGTTGGCGCGCTTTCTCCGGCGGCGCCGCTGCGTCGAATGACGGCCGCTTGCCGCGCCTTACGTCTCCGTAAAGTGTGAACTGCGAAACCGCCAGCACGCTGCCGCCGACATCTCGCACGCTTCGATTCATTTTTCCCTCGGCGTCTTCGAACACTCGCAAGCCGGCGATTTTTTCCGCCAGATAGATTGCATCGGCCTCCGTATCGTCGCGACCGACGCCCAGCAAGACCAATAGTCCCAGGCCAATCTGGCCAGCGATCTCGCCGTTCACTGCAACCTGGGCCCGGCTTACCCGCTGCACGACGGCACGCATAGATTTCTCAGGCTCTTCTACTTATGGCGTGCCTGCAACTATTGATTCATGCGCAGCCACTGCCTGCCATCGCCCATCTCGATAAACATAAATATCAGTAAAGCGAACTCTCATCAGAACCTTGCCCTGTTCGTCAACTGCCGTCGCCAATCCGCGGATGTAGCCGAAATTTCCTTGCACTTGTGCGTGCATTTCCGTTAATTCATGATGCACCGGTTGATGCCGGGCAGCTTTGGCGAGGGTTGCGTCGCGATCCTGCAGCGTTCCGTCTGGTCCGGCGTCTTCAAACTCCGCGGCCAGCAGGCAACTCAGGGCGACGGAGTCGCGTTGTTCCAGCGCCTTGGCCCACGTCTGTTCGCTCTGGACCAGCGCGCTCCCATCCTTCCTCTGCCCAGTCGGACAAGGCGCCGCAAGCGCCGTCGAGCATAATATCAAGAGCCACACCGACACGCGCTTCACTATGAACTCCCATCAAACCGAGCTGTGAACCGTCCAATCATAACTTGCCGGCAGTTTGACCACGAGAACTTCCAACCGTTAGGATCAACTGTCCCGATCCAAAGTTGGCCAAGGGTTTGCCCTATGTCGCGATCCCTTTCCTTTACACTAATTCACCGGGGCAATTACACTACACGTTCGCCTATTTTCAATGAGGTATCACCTGCGAGGAGTGAAATCGCGCAGGGTCCGGGCGAAGACCGGACGGGAAGCGGAGACGGCGATCCCCGCATCCTGGCATCGAATTTCAAAATCAAATCGAGCTAAAGCGAGGAGAAACATGGCAGCCGTTGACGAGAAAGTAAAGCAGATCATCGTAGAGCAGTTGGGCGTGGACGAGGGCGAAGTGACCTCCAGCGCATCGTTCGTAGACGACCTGGGCGCCGATTCACTGGACACAGTCGAACTGGTCATGGCCTTCGAAGAAGGTTTCGACATCGAAATCCCTGACGAGGACGCGGAAAAGATCCGCACCGTGCAGGACGCCATCGACTACATCGGGAAGCATTCGAAAGGCGGCAAGTAGTTTGGGACGCAGGGTCGTAGTTACCGGCATCGGCCTGATCTGCGGCGTTGGCAACACCACCGGAGAAGTGTGGAAGGCCGTGCTCGCCGGTAAAAGCGGCGTAGCCCGCATCACCCAGTTCGACTCCAGTAATTTCGCCTGCCAGATCGCCGCTGAGGTCAAGAACTTCGACCCGCTGAACTTCATCGAGAAAAAAGAAGTCAAGAAGATGGGACGCTTCATCCACCTGGCTATCGCTGCTGCCGATGAAGCGTTCAAGATGTCCGGTCTGCAAATCACACCCGAGAACGACGAACGCGTTGGCGTGCACATCGGCTCCGGCATCGGCGGATTCGACATCATCGAACGTGAACACACCGCTCTGTTCGAAGGCGGCCCGCGCAAGATTTCACCGTTTTTTATTCCTGCGGCCATCATTAATCTAGCTGCCGGCCACGTTTCCATGCGGCTGGGCGCCAAGGGGCCCAATGAGGCCACAGCGACCGCTTGCACCACCAGCGCCCACTCCATCGGCGACTCCTTCCGCATTATTCAGCACAATGACGCCGATGTGATGATCGCCGGCGGTTCTGAGGCCGCCATTACTCCGATGGGTGTCGGCGGGTTCGCCGCCATGCGCGCTCTTTCTACGCGCAATGACGATCCTGAAAAAGCCAGCCGTCCCTGGGACAAAGATCGCGATGGCTTTGTGATGGGTGAAGGCGCGGGCATTCTGGTGCTTGAAGAACTCGATCATGCCCAACGGCGCGGCGCGCCGATTCTCGCCGAGATTGCCGGTTACGGAATGTCTGGCGACGCCTACCACATGACGCAGCCCGCGCCCGAACACGAAGGCGGATTCCGCGTGATGCGCAACGCCACGCGCGACGCCGGCATCAGCCCCGACAAGGTCGATTATGTCAACGCGCACGGAACCTCGACGCCTATCGGCGATACTCTGGAGGCGCACGCCATCCGCAACTTCTTTGGCGAGCGCAAAATTCCCGTGAGCTCCACAAAATCCATGACCGGCCATCTGCTCGGTGGTGCCGGCGGCCTTGAGGCTGGCATCACGGTGCTGGCCTTGCGCGATCAGATCCTGCCGCCCACCATCAACCTCGTCAGCCAGGATCCCGGAACCGGCAGTATGGATTTCGTCCCCAACCACGCGCGAAAGGCCAAAGTTGAATACGCTATGTCGAATTCTTTCGGCTTCGGCGGGACCAACGGCGCGCTGCTGTTCCGGAGATGGTCAGAGTAGAAACCACGGCTTGCAAGTCACTTCGGCGCGCTAGCGCCTGCCGTGCTCGTGATTTCGTGCGCCCATTTCATGGCTGCGTTTGAGGTCTCGGCCACGAAAGACAAAGACAAATTAAGCTTTTTCCCCAGGCTCGTGACCAGTCCCCAGTCGCCAACTTCTCGCGCCACCATCAGATCGTAAATCGGCGAAAGCGAGGTTTTCTTGTCCATCTTAACCGCCAGAAGCTGCTCCTTGATGACGGGATCCAGGCACAATTGCTCGACCACCATGCCCATGGGCACGGACAGGATTGCGTCGATCAACGAGAGCATGCCCAGCAGGAAAAGGTCGGCGGTACCGTGTTCGACCCGGGGCGCGATAAGCTCGCAGAAACGGGCCCGCACCAGCGACGACAGAACCAGATCGGAGGTCTTGGCCTGCCCCATGCTTACCGTGGTAGCCATTCGTATCCACTTAACCGACTCTTTCTCCCCCATCAGATTCAAGGCATTCCGCACCGATAGCACCGGCGACGACAACCCCAGAAGAGGGGAGTTCAAATATCGCAGCAAGCGATAGCACAGCGCAGGCTCGTGCTTGATCAGCCCCTCCACCTCGAGTAAATCTATTTCCGATTTGGAGACGGCACTCAGCAGCCGCAAGTACGTAGCCTGATTCGCCGGAATCTGCCGGACCTGCAGATTCTCCGGACGGCGGAAGAAATACCCCTGAAACCGAGTAAATCCGTTCTTCCCTGCGGTCACGAAGTGTTGCCGGGTTTCCACTTTGTGCGCCAGCATCAGGCGGGTATCGCTCGCATATTCGGCAACCAGCGAAGCGCACTGCATGGGTGGGACTCGGGTGATGTCGATCTTGATGTAGTCCGCGTAAGGAACCAGCGCTTCCCTGGAATCCCGCGGCACAAAATTGTCCAGAGCTATCGAAAATCCCCGCTGCTTAAGACGCTGGCAAGCCTGCACCGCTTCTTCATCTGCCGGCACTGTTTCTTGTATCTCAACCACGACGTCGCCCGGGGGCAGCAGCGCAAAGCTATCCGCCAACAGCCCCTGGTGCGTGCAGTTGATGAACGCCATACGTCCATCGCATAGGATTTCAAGCCCGACTAAATTTAAGGTATCGATCGTCGCCGACGTTGCGTTCTCGCTGTCGGAAGCAAAACGGCGCTCGTCATGGCCTTCGCGAAAGAATAGTTCGTAGCCCACGACCTTTTCGTCGGCGGTGAGAATCGGCTGCCGGGCTATACACGGACTGGATTTTTCAACAGGAGAGGCTTGCGCTTTAGTGCCCATAGTTTCTCATCTCTTCATCGGCAGATCCGGGCGCAGCTTTAGGCGGGGCCGCCACATTGACTTGGCGGTTTCATCCACGTAAGATTCGCCACGAAATACGAGGAGGCGGGATGCAGCTGCGGTTGGAGAGCCGCCCGGTTGGGGAGGTCCTCATTGTTCAATGCCACGGACGCATCGTGGCCGGCAATGAAGTTTTCACGCTGCACTCCCAGGTCGGAGACTCCATCGACAAGCACGGCGATGTCGTGCTGCAGCTCGACAACGTAGAGTTCGTCGACAGCAGCGGATTGGGAGCGTTGGTGCGTCTGATGCAAGCCGCACGCTCGAAAGGCGGAGACCTCAAGCTCAGCGGCGTGCCGCCCAATATCCGCAAAGTGCTGCAGCTCACCAATCTGCTCGCACAATTTGAAACTTACGATTCGGTGGAAGAAGCCATTACCGCTGCCTACCTGGGCTCCAAGTATTCGCGGGGAAAAGCCGGCGATGCGAGGCCGCGCCTGCTGTGCGTTTTCGAGTCGACCGATGTATGTACGTTTCTGCGGGAAGTGCTGTGCAGCGCCGGATACAACGCCATGACCACTCTAAGCGTCAATGACGCTCGCATCCTGCTCAAGGCAACCAAGGCGAAGCTCGTGGTACTTTCTGCACGGATGCAAACCATGCATGGAAAGCCCACCGCCAAGGTACTGGAAGAAATCGATCCGGCCGTCTCCGTGCTCGTTTTGGACGAGAACTTTGCCACGCAAGATCCGGGAGAGGCAGCAGAAAAACTTCTGAACAGCGTGAGCAGCCGATTGGCCGTTCCGAATTAGCGGCCGCACCTTCCTTATTCTTTCACTCGCTTCCGAATGCTATGCCCGACCTTGGTGCCACTCTCATGGCACGTTCTGGCGTTGTACTAAGGCGTTCAGCTGGTTACCCTTAGTTACTGTCGCAATCGAAATGCTCCCCCCAAAAGTAATCTTGCATGGGTGTCGTTGAAAAAATCCCGACATTTTTAACCGTTGGCGTGCTCGTTATCATCTTCGTGTGTCTCAAGCGCCAAGCGCGCAGCGCCCGCCTCACACTTTGGACGATAGGATGGGCGCTGGTATTCGTGCATTTCCTGGCCCAACTGCTCGAGCCGGATCGCGGCCCGGTCAGCTCCCTCCTGTTGGCCGCCGATTCCGGGTCATTACAAGCAGCGGCCGTTGCCTTCTTGGTATCGGTTTCCTGCGTGGTGGAAGACTCAGTCAAGCGCGTTCTCTTGCTGTTTGTATTGGGCATACCTTCTGTGGTGTACGTGGCCTGCACCTGCTACGACGTCCACGCCCGCTGGCCTTATGTGTTGTGTCTGCTAACCTGCTTCGGCGGTGCAGCCTGCTTCTTTTTCGGGGTAAGCCGCAAATTGTCGTTGTTTCTGGCGACGACCACTTTTCTGTGTTCGTTTGCCGGAGCATGGGCGATTCGCGCTGCTCTGCGCGGCTCCTTTGATGAAGGAGCGATCGTGCTGCTCGGAATCGGATTTGCTTTGTCCGGCGTCTTCATCTGCCGCAACTACTGGCGGGCATCGCCGGCCGTGCTGACCATCGCTGGCGGATTCTTCTGCTGGGGCGCGGTGTTTCCTCTCGGCCTGCTGGTCGATCGTCTCGCTCCGAATCTGATTATTCCCGGAGAACTCTGGAATACTCCCAAGTTCTTCGTTGCCTTCGGAATGATTCTGGCCGTAGTCGAGGACAAGTCGGAATCGATCGCCGGCATGCAACTCAAGGCCGCCGTGCTGAACCGCCAACTGGAACGCTTCTCGGCGTTGACTTCCCGCCTGCTCGGTGGTGGGAGGCCCGATGCCATTTGTCCGGCCATTGCTTCCGCCATCACCGAAGTCAGCAACTTCAGCGTGGCCGTGGTGCAACTCGAAGATGCCGAACGCAGGCTGCGTGTCGCGGGCTCGAGCGGACTCTCGCCCGCGTCGTTGCAGAGATTGCAAGCGCAAACCCAGGACTGGACGCTCGACCATATTAAGGCTCTGTGTTCGCAGTCCCGGCTCATGGGAAAGAATTCCTACGTGTTGCCTCCGCAGGATGCGATTCCGTTTCCGGAATGCGTGAAACCGAATGCACATTGGAAAAGCCGCGAAGAGCTATTGATTCCACTCTGCTCGGCCGGAGGCGCGTACCTCGGCTGCATCCGCTTAGCCGCGCCCCGAGACGCAAGCACCATCGATGCCCTCGAACTTTCCCGCATCGAAATGCTCGCCGGTGACCTTGCCGTAGCCGTCGAACTGAAGGCGTTGCACACACAGCTGGTCTGGTCGGAAAAGTTGGCTGCCCTGGGGCAACTGTTGGCCGGAGTGGCGCATGAACTCAACAATCCTCTCACCGTGATCATGGGTTACAGCGAACTGATCAGCGAAGCCATCGCCGGGCCGAAGACTCGGGATCAACTCACCAAGCTGGTCGGCGAAGCCCGGCGCATGAAGCGGATCACAGACAACCTGCTGCGCTTTTCGCGGCAGAGCACGCGCGACACTCACGCTGTGCAGCTCTCATCCGTGGTGCAGGAAGTGCTGGCTCTGCGCGAATACTACACGCGCAGGCACAGTGTTCGAGTTGTGCTCGACATTGCGCCCGATCTGCCGTTGCTGGCCGTCAACGAAGATGAAATCAAACAGATCCTGCTCAACCTGTTCAACAATTCCAGCGACGCTCTCGAGAGCATGGCCGGCAGCAAGCAAATCAGCATTCGTGCCCACCGCAGCGGCGATCGCGCGGTAATCGAAGTAGAAGATTCGGGTCCGGGCTTCGGCAATCTGAACCGCGCCCTCGATCCCTTCTACACGACTAAGCCAGTGGGTAAAGGAACAGGGCTGGGCTTGAGCGTCTGCTATGGAATCGTCAAGGAACGCGGCGGAGACCTCAGAATCGAGAACGTCGAGCCCCACGGCGCGCGTGTCACCATCGAGTTGCCGGCTGCCGATGCCTCGCCACAGCCATTTATGGCCGCCGTTGCCCATGCCTAGGCGGAGTGCCTGCGCTCCGGCCCTCGCACCCACCAGTCCAACTCAGGTAATGACACCTTTGTACTCCCGCGTTGCCCCTTAGGGTCTTTCCATCTTTTCTCAGGCGCGCCACAATAAAGTTTCGTACGGAAGACCGGTCCCCTGACATGGAAAAAGCCTTCGGTACTGCCCCGGCACCCATTCCCACCAAGAAAGCAGCCGCTCGCGTTGCCCTGGTCGACCTAAAAGATTCCGCGCGTGCCCTGCTGCACGAGTGTTTCCGTCAGTTCGGCATCGCGACAGTGCTGGTATCCTCCGGCGCGGCGGAGCGCGTGCGCCAGGAAAAGTTTGAGGCCTGCGTGGTTCCTCTCGGGTCTGGCGCCGAAACCGTTATGGAAGCGGCGCGCACTTCGCCTTCCAATAGCCGCATGGTGCTCTATGGTCTGGGCGGGAACGCGCAGGAAGCCATGCGCTATTCCAAGTTCGGCATCAACGCCATGTTTCAGGAGCCTCTGGAGCGGCCCGCGACTCTCAAACTGGTTCGCGCCACGCACATGCTCGTGCTCCACGAATTCCGCCGCTACGCGCGCATTCCGATCATGACTGAAGTCAACGTGGTCAGCCCGGACAGCCACCGCTTCGTCGCCTCCAGCCTCGAGGTCAGCTCCGGTGGTATGTCGCTGAAAAGCGCCGAAGAAATACCTTCCGGAACTAACGTCGAGGTTTCCTTTTCCCTGCTCACTCTGCCGCGCGTCAATGTCCGTGGCGTCGTGACCTGGCACAAGAGCAAGTCTTTCGGCATCCGTTTCGATCCCGCCGACGACCGCCGCCAAAAAGTCAAAACCTGGATCGACACCTACCTGGAAGGCTAAAGCATAAGCAGAGCGAGACCCGCTTCCACGACCTTCCCATTACAATAACTGACGTGACCGAAGCCGGCACAACTGAAACTCCAGCAACAGAGGTCGCCGGTCCCAACCGTTTCACCCTCCGCCAGAGAATCATCCTCCGCATCATCATCGCCGCCGGATACTGGTTTATCGGCCTGATCGGTCCCACCCTGCGCGTCTGTGTTTCGCGTGAAGAAGGCGCAGAAAAAACGCTGGACGAGCGCCCGCTCATCACCTCGTTCTGGCACGCCTGTATCATTCCCGCGACTTATCTCTTCCGCGACTTCGGAATCCGGGTGATGAGCAGTAACAGCTACGACGGCGAATACATGGGGCGCATCATCCACAAATTCGGATTCGTAGCCGTCAAAGGTTCGAGCAGCCGCAACGCCGTCCGCGCCCTGCTCGGCCTGCGCCGCGCCCTGCAGGAAGGCTGGACTGTAGCCTTCAGCATCGACGGTCCCCGCGGCCCGCGTTATAAAGTAAAACCCGGTCCCGTAGCTTTGGCGCGTTCCTCCAGCGTTCCGATGAGCATGTTTCACATCGCAGTCGAGCGTGCTTGGGTGCTCAACACCTGGGACCGCCTCATCATCCCGAAACCGTTTTCCCGCGTCCTACTGCGCTTCGGTAAACTCATCCCGGTTCCAGCGGAAGCCAGCGACGAAGACCTCGAACGCTATCAACAGGAACTGCAGGATTCTCTCGACCGGGCCTGCGAATTCGCAGAGAAAAATGTGAGCAGGGTCGGTGCCATGGAGTTCCCCTATTATGATTCGTCCGCGGAGACCCGGTTGACTTCCACTGCTCTCACCCGTTAAATTTCTTGCTCACCATTTTGCTCTTTGAAATGTCCTTCGGTTTGCGCGTCTTTGCCCCTTCGCAAAGACAGGGAAGCGGGTGCAATTCCCGCGCTGCCGCGCAACTGTAAGCGAGAAAACCGCAGCCGGTCACTGGGACGAATCCCGGGAAGGCCGCCTGCAAATTCCGGATGCCAGAGCCAATGGCTGATTGCCAATTGCTTCTTCGTCCTTACTCGCAAAGCCAGGAGACCGGCGTAAACCGTCCACCTCAACCCCTTTCGCGTGAAAAGGAGGATGGTTATGCGCGCACTCTGCGCTTCGTTCTTGGTTCTTGTATTTCTCTCGGCTGCATCCGCTGCCGACCTCAAGGTCAAAGTGATCGACCCCCAATCCGCCGCCGTCGCCGGTGCTCAAGTTTCCTTGCTTTCAAAGGGAAGCAACGCTGCTCTGAAGACCGCCACTTCCTCCGCAGAGGGAATCGCGACGTTCAACCAGTTACCCAGCGGCAGTTACCAGATTCAAGTCCTGGCTCCAGGCTTCGCAGCGCAGACCCAGGATGTCGCGCCCAATTCTTATGTCATCACGATCCAACTAAACGTCGCCACGGCATCAGAAACCGTAGTCGTGACCGCAACCAGAACTCCACTCCCAGCCGAAGAAAGCGGCGCCAGCATTTCCACTCTGGAGAGCGCTCAACTAGAAACTATGCAGCCCATCGCCGCCGACGATGCCGTCCGCTTTCTTCCCGGCGCAGTCGTGAACACCGCCGGCCAGCGTGGAGGCCTATCGTCTCTGTTCGTGCGCGGCGGTGAGTCCACCTACAACAAAGTGATTGTCGATGGCGTCACCGTAGACAACCCAGGTGAGACCTTTGACTTCGGCACTCTGCCACTGACCCAAGCCGATCGCGTGGAATTTCTACGGGGCGCGCAGAGTACCTTGTACGGCTCCGATGCCATGACCAGCGTGGTGCAGATATGGACGCGCACCGGAAGCACTCCTACACCCGAACTGCGTTTTGGCGCCGATGGAGGAAACTTCGGAACCGCCAATGGCGACCTGTCACTGGCCGGCGCCAAAGGACGCTTCGACTACAACCTGTTCGGCGATCAATTCAACAGCACCGGGCTGAGCGTGAACGACGCTTACTCGGATTCGCTCGAGGGCGCTAACCTCGGCATGGCGATCACCGACAAAGTCACACTGCGCGTCCGCGGTCGCCACTCCAATAGCTATACCGGGTTGCCCGGGGAATGGAACTTCAACGGCGATCCACTCCTGCTCCCCGATTCCAGCGAATACGCGCATCTGAATAATATTCTGGGAAGCTTGGAGCTTACCGTCGCCGCCCCTTCGGGATGGCAGCATCGCTTCACCGTCTTCGACTCCCTCTATCGCTACACTGATTCAAACCTGAACCCTCCCCCTGGCAGCTATGACAACTATGCGGATCTCTACATGACCCGCATCAACCACGTGGGATCCGAATATCAGGGTGACTACTCGGAACGGAGCTGGACGCATAGCACCTTCGGCTATCGGATCGAGAGCGAAAATGGCGTCATAAACGACCAGAATTCCCCGCCTCCTGCGTCGGGCCAGCGCTTGGATCAAGACGCATACCTGCAACAACAATTCACGCTGGGCCGGCTCTCGGCGATCGCGGGCGGCCGCTTTGTTCATAGTAGCGCGTACGGCAACATTGGTGTGCCGCGGGTCGCGCTCACTTTGCTCGCGTTACGTGGCCGTGAACTATTTTCCGGAACACGCCTGTGTTTTTCCTACGCCGTGGGATACATGGAACCCGCCCTCTACCAGGCTTTCGGCGAGATTGCTTACGGCTACACCTCAAACCGTGGCTTGTTGCCGGTGCGCACCCGAGCCTTCGAAGCCGGCTTCGAGCAAAAGCTATTTGCCGGCCGCTGGGCCCTCAACGCAACCTACTTCAACAATCTTTTCCACGATCAGATTGAGGCTGTGCCCACCTCGTCAGGCGCATACCAGTTCTTCAATCTGGAACAGTCTTTTGCTCAAGGTGCCGAAGTCGAACTGCAGGGCAGAATCCGCCCAAGATTGTTGCTGACTGCGGCTTATACCTATACCTCGACCCAGATACTTGAAAATCCGGAGTGCACTCCCGCAACTCCGTGTAGCTATCCGTATGCCCCGGGAGATCCCTTGCTCCGTCGTCCTAAACACTCTGCGACCATACTCCTCAGCTATCTGGGTGCCCGCTGGGGCGGGAATCTGGCTGGAAGTTTCGTGGGCCCGCGCCCCGATTCCGATTTCGACGGCTTCCACATCGACCACGCCGCCGGCTACGTGCGCGTCGATCTCGGGGGATGGCACGCGATCAATCGACGCCTAACCGCTTATGCGAATATCGAAAACGCCCTCGACCGCCGCTACAACGAAGTGGTCGGCTATCCCGCTCTGCCCATAAACTTCCGCGCCGGATTTCGCTTCCGCATAGGAGGGGAATAACCAGAAGAAATCAGGGAGATCAGGAGCTCTTGTGGAGACGGGCGCATTCGCCCGTCCCGCCGAGCGCAGCAAGGCGCATTCTTCACACTACCGCAAGCTTAGGATTTTGCTTTGGAATCGAGAATAGACCTGCAGAAAGCCGTAGCTAATTCGCTCAACTCACCTTTTCGGGCTCCCTCACGATCGCCATCGGCATCATCGAGGCAGCCATTTTTCCGCCGAAATATTTCGTCCGCGCCAGCATCAGCTTCTCGATGTCAACCCCGGTCAGCGGCTGCTGCCGGCCCAGCAGGTGCGTGACCAGCGCAATCTGCGCGAAGTGTTCCACCGTCTCCATCTTCATATAGGCGTGTTCGATCGTGTCCCCGTAGGTCACCACGCCGTGATTGGACATTAGAATGGCATCGTAGTGCGGCACATACGGTTCCAGCGTCTTCGCCAACTCCGACGTCCCCGGCGTGCCGTATCGCGCCAGCGGAATGCATCCCAAACCCATCACCACTTCACAAACCAGCGGCTCGGTCAGCGCCATGCCAGCGGCTGCGAATCCCGTCGCGGTCGGCGGATGCGCATGCACAATCGCCTGGATGTCAGTCCGGGTCCGGTAGATCAGCAAGTGCATCCCAATTTCGCTGGTCACATTCCGTCGTCCCGCCACCCGCCTGCCCTGCAGGTCCACGATCACCATGTCCCCCGCGCGCATCGCCCCTTTGCTCACACAAGTGGGGGTCACCAGAATTCTCTTATCATCCAGCCGGACCGACAAGTTCCCATCCATCGCCGCCACGAACCCGCGCTCGTGCAGCATCCGCCCGTAGCGGACAATTTCTTCCCTGTGTTTCCGTTCAGCGGACATGGAAGTACACTCTCGGGGGAGCGACGAAAAAGCGGCTAAAGCTTCAGCCCCCGCATACTACCGCACTTGGCCCGTACAGACAAACAAATTTACGAAAACAGATCAACAAATTGCCAACGAATAAACGATAAACCGCCCTAGTTTGCATAGCAATATCCGCCTGCACTACCCCTTATAATCGGACCCGTGCGGGTTTCCGATTTCCACTTCCACCTTCCCAGCGAACTCATCGCCCAGGAACCCCTCGCCGCCCGCGACGGCTCCCGCATGCTGCGCTTGCAGCGAACCAGCGGCGATTATTCTGATCGCTTGTTCCGTGAATTTCCCGACCTTCTGCAACCCGGCGATCTCATCGTTTTCAACAACACCCGCGTCTTTCCAGCGCGGCTCTTCGGCCGCCGCGAAGGCACTCACGCCCAGGCGATTAGCCCGCGCAATCCTGCCGCTCGCGATTTCCTTCACGGCCGCATCGAAGTTCTTCTGACCCGCCAGCTCTCCATCGATCCCAACGACTGGGAGTGCCTGGTTCGTCCCGGCCGCAAGATCGGAGTCGGCGAACGCCTCTTTTTCGGCGATCAAAATGAACTGCACGCCAATGAACTGCAAGCCGAGGTCCTCACACGCGCTGAATTCGGCGAGCGCCACATTCGCTTTCACCTCCTCAAGAATAACGATGACTTTTTCGCCGTGCTCGATCGCATCGGCCACGTCCCGCTCCCGCCCTACATCGCGCGCCCGGATTCTTTCCGCGATCGCGAGCGCTATCAAACCGTTTATGCCCAGCAGCGCGGATCGGTAGCGGCGCCCACTGCCGGTCTCCATTTCACTCCAGAGATTCTCGACCGAATTCGTCAGCGCGGCATCGAGACTGCCGAGATCACGCTGCACGTCGGCCTCGGAACTTTCCAGCCAGTCCGCGTCGATCGTGTTGAGGATCACAAACTCCACTCCGAGCCGTATTCCATTTCCGCCAGCGCCGCCTCCGCCATCAATCACGCGCTCCACAGCGGGCGCCGAATCATCGCCGTCGGCACCACCACGGTTCGCACTCTCGAACACGCGATCCGTGCTGGCGGAGGAACCATCGTCGCCGGCCCAGCCGCAGCCGACCTTTTCATCTATCCAGATCCAGAAATAGGCTTCGAATTCAAAGTGGTGAAGGCGCTGCTGACGAACTTCCACCTGCCACAATCCACCTTGCTCATGCTCGTCAGCGCCTTCGGCGGACGCGAAAAAGTCCTCGCAGCCTATGAACATGCAGTCACCGAACGCTACCGCTTCTATTCTTACGGAGACTGCATGTTCCTCGAATGATTCTGCTCTACCCTGTGGTGCCCAGTGCCCCTTGGTTAAGGGCTTTACATCGTTCGCCCGACCGGCCCCTGCGTTATACTTTTCCGGGAGCACCTCATGGCCACCGCGGTAAACCAAGTCCCAATCCAAGATTTCGTCGCCCAACTCCGCAAGTTTCCCGAAGCCGCGTTCGATCAGACCGAACAACTCCGCAGATTCCTCCAAGACAACCCGCTCAACCCCGACTCGCTGGCACCCTATCTAACCTGGGACCGCCAGCACTACACCCGCAACCTGATCGACAAAAATCCTCTCTACGAACTAATCGCCGTTTGCTGGGAGATCGGCCAGGTCAGCTCCGTGCACAACCACCGCGACCAGAACTGCTGGATGGCCGTCCCCATCGGCCGTTTGCTGGTAGAGAACTTTCACGTGATCGACCAGGATCTAGCTAAAGGCAAATCCACCATCGAGCCCACCGACACGGTTGAGATGAATGTGACCCGCCCCTGCGCCGTCGACCCGCTCGCGCCTGTGCATCGCGTCCTCAACCCACGCGAATTCAATCAGCGCGCTGTCAGCCTCCACGTGTATTCCCGCCCTTTCGATACCTGCGTCGTCTACTCCGCCGAGCAGGGCACCTGCGGCGAAATCCAGCTCCACTACACAACCGAATACGGGAAACCAAGGTAACTTCCGCCGCCAAGTAACTCTTGGTTACAGAGCTCTTCCGGCGGTATTTATGGAGTAGGGCTCGGGAAGTATGCACAGGATCGTTTCATGGATGCTGGTGGGCGTGGCTTTGGTGGCGGCCTGCGTCTATTACCAGAACCACCCTCCCCAGCTGAAGGGATGGACCGGCGAAAAATTGCGAGCGCTGGAAGCTAAACCTGCGGCTCCAGATCAGGCCCCGGTCACCACGATTGTGAGCCCACTTGAGGCCTTGATGGGGGCGGCCACCACGCCCCAGACCACTGAACCAGAAGGCAAGGAAGAGCCGGCGCGGCCCTGGAAGGCACATCCCACCGACCACGTTGCTCCCTCACCCGTAGGCACCAGCACCACCATCGTGAACAAAACGTTTGCCGTCACTTCCACTGCAAAATTTGTCTTCGAAGTTCCGGCACACGCCGCCAGCCCCCAACTGCACGGAACCTACCACTCGTCTGCGAAAAATTCGGCCGCGCAATCCGGCGATGAAAACGGAGACATCGATCTTCTCCTGATCAACGAGCAGCAGTACGCAGATTTTCTTAATGGCAATCCCGCCGGCGTGGTTTATTCGGTCGACTCGTCCCATGATCAGGATGTGAGCCTCGGCCTTCCCGCTACTCTTGACCAGCCGGTGAGGTACTACCTGGTCTTCCGCAACAACTCCAGCCGAGCAGGGAAAAAAGTAGTGCAAGCCGACTTCCGGGTAGATTTCTAGCTCGCCAGTTCGTGTGGGGACGGCCGCCTCGTGAGCCTGCCCTGAGCGAAGCCGAAGGGTCCAGCCAAGCGCAGCGAGGCGTCGGGCAGTGCCCCAAGCGACGGCCTCCGCGACCCGCTCCGGCTGCTAAACTACTGCCTTGCCCCCGCGAACAAAATCTCCGCAAACTGCCCCCGCGCCCTCCTCAGCGCCAGCCGCCGAAGACCGCATCTTCCTGATCGACACCATGTCGTTCATCTTCCGCGCCTATCACGCCATGGCTCGCCAGCGTTCCATGTCCACCAAAGCCGGACTTCCCACCGCCGCCGTCTACGTCTTCGTCAACATGCTGCGCAAACTGCGCGACGATTTCTCCCCGAACTACCTAGCCGCGGTCTTCGACGTAGCCGCGCCCACTTTCCGCGATGCTCAAGCCGAAGCCATCACGACCATCCGCAAGTTCGACATCAAAACTCAAACCTTCACCGAAGTCGAATACAAAGGCTACAAGGCCAACCGCGCCGCCATGCCCGAGGATCTAGCCCAGCAAATCCCCTACATCCGTCGCGCCCTAGAAGCCTACCGCATCCCCATCCTCGAACTAGCCGGCTTCGAAGCCGACGACGTGATCGGCACTCTGGCGCGCAAGGCCGCAACCGCGAAGCATCCCGTCTACGTAGTCTCCAGCGATAAAGACATGATGCAGCTCGTCAACGACGACGTTCATATCCTGAACCCACCCAAAGACAATCTCATCTGCGACGCCGCCAAGGTCGAAGAAATTCTAGGAGTTCCTCCCGAACGCGTAGTCGATATCATGGCCCTGCGCGGCGATGCCATTGACAACATCCCCGGCGCCCCCGGCATCGGCGAAAAAGGTTCGGTCGAAATCATCAAGCGCTTCGGCTCGGTCGAGCAGGCTCTCGACCGCGCCAACGAAGTAGAAAAGAAAACCTACCGCGAATCCCTTCAGAACAATCGCGACATCATCCTCTTCAGCAAGAGTATGGCGACCATCGACACGAACGTCCCGGTCGAGCTGAACGTCGAAGCCATGCGCGCCGGCCAGCCCGATCTCGATCTACTCCGCCAGCTCTTCACCGAACTCGAATTCACCTCGCTATTGAAAGAGCTGCTGCCGGATGTCCAAGTCACCGAATCTCATTACAGCGAAGCTCAATCTGCCGCAGATGTAGACAGTGTGTTGAATTTCATCACCCGGGAAGGCTCGCTAGCTATCGCGGTCGAGCTAGAACAAGCAGAATCAATTTCGGAGACCGAGGAAGAAGCTGTTGAAGAGGAACCGCAATCCGGAATGCTTGCGCTGACCGACGATTCATCGCCGATCACCGCACCCGAGGCCGCGGCTCGCCGCGTCGCCATCTCCGCAGCCGCAGGTTTCGCCACGATCGTGAAGCTGGACGCCGCCAGCGCAGCAGCGAAGCTACGCACCATCCTCACCGACAGCACGCCCAAAGCAATCCACGATTACAAAGCCGCAATTCACGCGCTAGCTCTCTCGGGCATCAGCCTGCAAGGCGTCGAGCACGATCCCATGCTCTACTCCTACCTTCTCGATCCCACCTATTCCTCACATCGCCTCGCAGATGTAGCACTCCGCCGCTTCAATCTCAAGCTGAGCCAGCTCCAAACCAATAACGATCTAGCCGAGGCCGCCGACGTGACCGGAAGGCTGACGACCGCTCTACGCGAAGACGTCAAGCAGGCAGGCCTCACAAAGCTCTACGAAGAAATCGATCTCCCGCTAGTCCCCGTTCTGGCCCGTATGGAGCAAGCCGGAGTAAAAATCGACACCGCCGCGCTAGCCAAAATGTCGACCGAACTCGAGCGCGAGAGCGCTGCCAAAGCGAAAGAAATCTACGAGCTTGCCGGAACCAAATTCAATGTCAGCTCTCCCAAGCAACTAGCCGACGTACTCTTCAATCGCTTGAACCTTCCGAAACCAGTAAAGTACGGCCGAGGACGTGTTACATCCACAGCTGTCGATGTCCTCGAAGCCCTGGCGGAAGAACATCCCATCGCCAGAAAAGTTCTCGACTACCGCCAGCTAACCAAGCTGAAGTCCACCTACGTCGACACACTGCCAGCATTGATCAACCCGGCTACCGGACGCCTGCACACGACTTTCTATCAAGCAGGCACGGCAACGGGCCGACTTTCGTCCGCCAATCCGAATCTGCAAAACATTCCCATCCGCACAGAATTGGGACGCGGCATCCGCGCCGCCTTCATTGCCGAACCCGGCCACGTTCTTCTAACCGCCGACTATTCGCAGATCGAACTCCGTCTTCTAGCCCACTTCTCCCGCGACCCGCTCCTGGTCGAAGCCTTCCGCCGCGGCGACGACATCCACACCCTCACCGCATCCCAAGTCTTCGGAGTCCCGCCGTTAATGGTCACGCCCGACCACCGCCGCCAGGCGAAAGTAGTAAATTTCGGCATAGTCTACGGCTTGTCTGCCTTCGGCCTCTCGCAAAATCTAGGCATCGAAACCGCGGAAGCAAAACTATTCATCGCCAACTATTTCGAAAAATACAAAGGCGTCCGCGCCTTCATCGACAGGACGTTAGAAGAAGCCCGCCAAAACCTGAAAGTAAAAACCCTCCACGGCCGCATCCGTCCCATCCCCGACATCAACAGCAAAAATTTCACCCAGCGCGGCTTCGCCGAACGCACCGCCGTAAACACCCCGCTGCAAGGCACGGCGGCAGACCTGATCAAAATTGCCATGATCAAAATCGACAAGATTGTCCGAGAGCGCGGTTTAAAATCCAGAATGACGCTGCAAGTCCACGACGAGCTGGTTTTCGAAGTCCCCGAGAAAGAAGTGGAAACCATGCAGTCCCTGGTTCGCGAGCAAATGGAAAAAGTCCAAGAGCTCGCAATCCCCCTGCTGGTAGAAATGGAAATAGGCCCCAACTGGAGAGACTTGGATTAGGACGATCGGCACTTGGGGACCGGTGCCTCGTGAGCCTGCCCTGAGCGAAGCCGAAGGGTCCAGCCGAGCGCAGCGAGGCGCTGCAGCGCCTAGATCCCCAGCCTCTTCTGAATCTCCCCAGCAATCCCCGCCGCAAGCGCCAACACCTTCTCCTCCGACTCCGCCTCCACCATCACCCGAGCCAAAGCCTCCGTTCCTGAATACCGCACCACAACGCGACCGTTCCCATCCAGCTCCCGCTCAGCAGCATCAATAGCCCGCTGCACCTCCGGCACCTGCGCGAACGGAATCTTCTCTCGTACCCGCACATTCTGAATCTTCTGCGGAAAAACTTTCAGGTCGCTAACCAACTCCGCCAGTGTCTTACCAGAACGCACAATCACATCCATCACCCGCAAAGCAGTCAGCAAACCGTCGCCAGTGGTAGCGTCGCCATCGCGAAAAATAATGTGCCCCGACTGCTCCCCGCCCAAAGTAGCCCCGGTCTTCAGCATCTCTTCAAGAACGTATTTATCGCCCACATTCGCCCGCAACATGCGGATGCCCGCTTTCTTCAACGCAATCTCCACTCCCATATTCGACATGGTCGTAGCCACCACAGTCGACCCGTTCAGTTTCCCCCGCGCCTGCAAATCACGCGCCGCCAGCAGCAGCACGCCGTCGCCATTCACTACGCGCCCGGCGTCATCGCAAAACAAAGCCCTGTCAGCGTCGCCATCAAACGTCACGCCCAGATCAAACTTCCCACCAGAAGCGGCCACAGTCTTACCCAAGGTCTCGGGATGCAGCGCCCCGCAACCTTGATTAATATTTCTCCCATCCGGCGTCACATGAATAAATGTAGCCTGGATTCCCAAGCCGCGAAACAGCTCCGGAGCCTCAGCCGTAGCCGCCCCATTGGCGCAATCCACCAGCACCCGCATCCGGCTCAAGTCCGATGAAACACTCCCCGCCAACGACTCGATGTAAGCCTTGCGCAGCGCGGCCTCTCCCGGCAAAGACGGCCCAGCGACTTTCAACGCGGTATCGTCCACCACTCCCGGCTTCGCCAGCAGCGCAAAGATTTCCCGTTCAATCGCCAGCTCGCGCGCATCGCTGAGCTTGAATCCGTCCGCAGAAAAAACTTTGATCCCGTTGTCCGTCCACGGATTATGCGAAGCTGAAATCACCACGCCAGCCGCAAACCCGCGCGTCCGCGCCAGATACGCAATCCCAGGTGTCGTAATCACGCCCGCGCTGTGCACCTCCACTCCCACCGCCGCCAGTCCTCCCGCGACGCGGTCCGCGATCCACCCGCTCGACTCCCGCGTATCCTGCCCCATCACTGCCCGCGCCCTGGGCGTCGCGCGAATCAGTTCATGTCCCAGCGCGCGCCCGATCAGATATGTGCTCTCCAACGTCAACGGAAATTCCCCGGCCACGCCGCGTATCCCGTCCGTGCCAAATAATTGTCTGCCTTGATTACTCATAGAGGATTACTCATTGAAGATTACTCATACGGGAGTGCTCATCGATTGAGCGGATTCATAAGAAGAGCCGCACGTCGAACCAGATTCCTGTCAGGACATGCTCAGGACATCGCCTCAGTGCCCGCTCACCGCAGGGTTTGCCATGATCACGGTCACTCTCACCGGCGTTGGCTGTACCACCTGCACCAGCGGATCCGGCACGTACACATTCGTTACAAACGTAGCCTGGGTCCGAGTTCCCGAAGCATCCACCGGATCAGTCGTCGCCGCGTCCACCTTTTCCACGTGATTCCGCGGCCCGGTAATTGCAATTCTGTCGGGATCCACCAGCACCTTGGCGATCTGCTCTCCCGCCGCAGAATCCACGATCACCCGCGGATGAATCTCCACATCATTGCGCGTCAGCCGCACATCGAAGCTTAGATGCACCTGCCCCGGCACCACCTGTACCACATGCAAGTCCCGCGAGAGTCGAATTTGCTGCGCCGTCAGATCAAAAGTGCGCTCGCCCGGCTTGGCGTCTCCCAGTTCAATCTCCGCGTGGATGTCCCCCGGGCGCAGTTCCCGGATCAGCCGCTCCGGCCCGCGTACCCGGATCTCCGCGTTGGGTATTGTCATCGAGCTGATCTCCAGGTGCGGCGGAACGTGCTGAAACTCAATCGGTACCTGCAACGCCACTTCCGCCGGTTCCTGGTCGGGCGCAATCGCCAGCCACAGCCCCGTCGCCAGCACCAGCGACAAAACCTTCAGCCAGAAGTTATGCAGCACCCAGCGCCGCAAAAAGCTCATCATAGCGGGCGCTCCGTCTCAGGCTCTGGGTCGCCATCCGCACCCACCTGCGCTCCCGCCCGCAGCGGAGATTCATTTTCCGAATCCGAATCATCGCCTTGCGCCACCACCGTCGGCAACGCTACCGGAGACATGTACCGCCGCAGCTCAGCGCCCAGCCGCTCGCGCAATTGTTCCACCGTGAGGTCCCGCTCGATCTTGCCTCCCACGGCCATGCTGATCGCGCCCGTTTCTTCCGACACAATCACCGCAATCGCGTCCGTTTCCTCCGTGATTCCAATCCCCGCACGGTGCCGCGTCCCCATCTGCGTCGAGAGCACCGGATTCATCGACAGCGGGAGAAAGCAAGCCGCCGCCGCCAGCCGGTCTTTCTGAATGATCACCGCTCCATCATGCAACGGAGCGCTCGGCCGGAAAATTGTGGCCAGCAGATCGTAGGAAAGCCGCGCATCCATCGCCACGCCGCTCTCGATGTATGTCCGCAATCCAATCTCGCGCTCGATCACGATCAATGCGCCAGTCTGATGTTGCGAAAACAGATTCGCGGCCAGCACGATGTCGTCGTACGAATCGCCTTCTACCGCCGGCCCGCGCAGAAAACTGACCCGCCGCCCCACATCCGACAACACGTGCCGGATCTCCGACTGAAACACCACAATCAAAGCAAACACCACATAAGGCAGCAAATGGCTGACCAGCCAGTTCAAGGTAACCAGCTCGCCAATCCGCGCCAGATAAAATGCCGCCGCAACAGCGGCCAATCCGGCCAGCATCGGCGCCGCCCGCGTCCCCCGGATCATCACCAGCACTTCGTAGATGATCAGCGCCACCAGCAAAATGTCGAGCACCGTAAACGACACTCGCGACCATGACGCCATCAGATGCATCGCCGGATCTCTCCGCACATTTCCAAACGTCGGAACTGAGTATTCTAATGCACGTTCTGCTCTGTCATCCTGAGCGTAGGAGGTGCGTCACGAAGCGACGCACCTCCGAAGTCGAAGGACCCCTTGCGCCTTACAGACTGCCAGCGCCTCGGCGAGGCGTTTCGTCTACGGTTCCGGCTTGCGCCCGCCTTCGTCCCTCTTCTTCACCACCGCCCGAATCTCTCCCCGAGCCAC
The DNA here is from genome assembly GCA_963786075.1 of uncultured Acidobacteriaceae bacterium. Lineage (GTDB taxonomy): Bacteria > Acidobacteriota > Terriglobia > Terriglobales > Acidobacteriaceae > Sulfotelmatobacter. Next base: position 29,650 of record CAWAYA010000029.1, read on the forward strand.
GCGGGCACGAATCTCATCCCCTGCCTTCACCAGCCCAGCATCCTTCACCAACTGCCCCGCCCCATCAAACACCAAAGCATATCCGCGTTCGAGAATCGCCAGTGGAGACAACGCCTCCAACGCCCGGCCCATGCGTTCCAGCCGCACCTTATTCTGCAAAAGCTGATTCCGCATCGCAGCCGCCAACGCCGCAGTCCCCGCCGCAAGTTCTCCGCGAATTCCCGCCAGCACCCGCCGCAAATCGTAATGCCGCACCGCCGCCGCCAGCGTTTCCCAACGCCGCCGCATCAACTCCAGCGCCTGCCGCTCCCCGCGCTCCAGCCGGAAAGTCAGATCGTCCAGCTTCTGCTGCCGCTGCCGGATCAAGTCCATCATGCGCGCGAACGCCCCGTCCTGCGCCCGCTCCATCAGCGCATGCCGCGCCTCGAGCAGTTGCCGCTCCATCGCTCGCACCAGTCGCTCCCGCGCCGCCTCTGCCTGCGTCTCCACTTCCACCCGCGACCGGATCACCAACTCCGCCGCCGCCGAAGGCGTTGCCGCCCGCAGGTCCGCCACAAAATCCACAATGGTGAAATCCGTCTCATGCCCCACCGCCGAAATCACCGGAATCTCCGAAGCCGCCACCGTCCGCGCCAGCCCTTCATCATTGAACGCCGCCAGATCTTCCGCCGACCCTCCGCCGCGCCCCACAATAATCACTTCCACGCTGCGGCCCTCATCGCCGCGAACGTCATTGAAATACCGCACTCCAGCCGCAACCTCAGCAGCCGCCAAATCCCCCTGCACCTGCGCCGGATAAATCACCGCATTCGCCGAGTGATGCCGCCGCTGCAAAATATTCAGAATGTCGCGCAGCGCCGCCGCCTGCGGCGAAGTCACAATCCCAATCCGCGACGGCAGAGTCGGAATCGCTTTCTTCCGCTCCGCCGCAAACAATCCCTCCGCCTCCAGCTTCGCCTTCAGTTGCTCGAACGCAACCTGCAACCCTCCCGCGCCTTTCGGCTCGAGATATTCCGCCGCAATCTGCAACTCCCCGCGGTCTTCATAAATCGTCACCCGCCCCCGCACCACCACCTGCATCCCATCCGCCGGACGAAATCGCAGCAGCCGCGCCTTCGAACTGAACATCACCACCCGAATCTGCGCGTTCCCATCCTTCAGCGTGAAATAAAGATGCCCCGAATCCGGCGCCCGGAAATTCGAAATCTCCCCCTCCACCCAGGCATCGGAATACTCCCGCTCCACATGAGTCCGCACCGCCGCCACAAGCGCGCGCACAGTCCAAACCCGCCGCTCCGGCGGAGCAAACCGAAACCCGAGCTGATCGGTGACTGACATGCTGAGTGCAGTTTAGACTGCCGGGGAGAGGTTTCCAAAACGAAGAAGGTATCGCGCCTTGGCCTAGGCACTTCATTACTGATGGCAGCTGGCTCCGCGCCGCGCTTCCGGTGTCTAATCTGAGGAGATTGTCTTCGTATAAGGCAGTTCGGTCTCTGGTCGCCCTGTGTCGCTAATGTCACTAACGAAAACGGCCCTCAACTGGTCCGCCATCGCACTAGAGGCGCTGGTTGGCATACTGCTCCTTGCCGACCTGGACCGCATGTGGGGCTATACAGCTTCGGCCTCCGAGCGGTTTTTTCTCGCCGCCATTGCTCTGTTCGGATTCGCCTCCGTCATTGCCTCCGCCACTGCGATTAGAAATCCGAAGCGGGCAGGATTGCTGCTTCTCCTCCTGACTCCTTTCGGGTTCGCAGCCTCGTTCCTTACCCAGATCGACCGGCTCCGCAATGAGATGATTGTGTGGTATGTGTTGGTCTGGTACTCATTCCTGGCGACACTCACTCTTCTTCTAGCTCCAGCACTGTTTTGGTTGGGAATGTACAGACTGAAGTGGGCGCCGGTGATGTCCCAAAGTGAAGCCTTCTCTCCCAAACGAAAGATCCCTAGATTCGCACGGACCGTCGCTACGGTGTTGGTCTTGGTACTGGCGGCAAGCCTGGTATTGAATATTCTCATCGTTCCCATCGGCTTCGACTGCGCCAAAGGCGGACCCATCTCGAGGTTCGGCCCGGGCCAGATGGTTTTCGTCGGAAGGGTCATAAGCACCCTTGGACCCTGCCAGAGCTACTCGGGACGCCGTTATTGCAACGGCGCAGTGGCTCTTGTGAGCGAGAGGTTCTGGGGCGTCCGGTCGAAACTCGTGCTGCTCACCGGAGGCTTCTTCGAAGACGGCGAAAGATACCTCATCGATGGTGTGCGCGCCGATGGACCACTGACCCGTCTCATACCGCTAGTTCGATTCCGGCCTTGCAACAAAACCGCCCGTGTTGAAGACTCAGCCGTGAACCTGCGCGTGCTCAGGTCAGGAATCCCGATAACCGGCGTCCGGATCATCGGCGAGGTCACCCGATACAACGGAAAGAAACGGGAACCTGCTCCGGGAATCGAGGTGGTGATCGAGGGGCCTGCCGGAATGGTGACCGTCACCACAGACAAAGAGGGAATCTATGAAATAGCTGGTCTGTCCAAAGGGCGCTATCAAATTCACACAAAAGCCAGCGGCTACGATTCCCGGCACCACCAATGCGGTTCAGGTGAAGACTTGGGGCCAGGTGATATCGGAGGCTGTCAGCTATTCGCGGATGACTAGGGAAGCCGCCCCACCTGCCGCCCCAACTTTGCGCGCCACAGCCTCACCGCCGCCACCGGCTAACCAAATACAGCACCACCGAAAGCACCACACTCAACACCACCGAAGTAGCCAGCGGAAAATACACCGTAGTATTCTTTCCGCGATACAAAAAATCCCCCGGCAGCCGCCCCAAAGGCAAGTTCGTCCGCCCCAGCAGCATCAGCACAATCCCCGCCACCACAATCAACGCTCCCAACCCAACCAGCACCTTACCCAACTCAGTCATAACCTAATCCTACTTCGCCCGATATACCGTCTTCCCCGCCACCATCGTCCACAAAACTTTCGTATCCCGCATCTCCTCCGGAGAAACCGTCAACACATCGCGATCCAGCAAAACCAGGTCCGCGCGTTTTCCCGCAGCAATGGTCCCAATGGAACCCTCCATATTCATAGCCCGCGCCGAATTCCGCGTATAGGCGTAAAACATCGACTCGCGCGGCATATCCTGCGATGCATCCAAAACTCCCTCCGACCCCCGACGCGTCTCCGCCTGATAGATCGCCCGAAACACGTTCGCCGTCGAAACCGGCCAGTCGCTCGCCCCCGAAATAATCCCACCGCTATCCAAAATCGACCGCGCCGGATATTGCCACTCATAAATCTCCGGATCCAGATAAGGCTTCAGAATCTCAATCGTGTCCGGACTCGCCTCCGCCCAAAAAAGCTGCAGCGCGCTCACCACGCCCAACTCCTTGAACCGCGGAAAATCCTCCGGCTGCACGAACTGTTCATGCGTAATCGTATGCGGCAACCCGGAATTCCCATTCGCTCTGCGCGCCGCCGCGATCCCATCCAGCGCCGCCGTCACCGCCCCGTCGCCAATGGCGTGCACATGAATAATCAATCCTTGTTTGTCCGCCGCTATACAAAGCTCGGCAAACTTCTTCGGCTCAAACAGCAGATCCCCATTGCGCCCCGTATTCCGGTACGGCTTGCCGAGATGTGCCGTCTGCGACGGAAACTCCACCACGCCGTCGGCAAACACTTTGATCCCAGTTACGTGCAAGTGAGGCACATCCTTATAAGCCGCCCGCGTCTTCTGCACGCCAGCCAGTTCCCCCGCCGGATCCTTCGCAAACACCTGGGGAAACGCCACCACCTCCGAATTCAGCTCGCCCCGGTCGGCCAGCATTTTGTACGCTCGCAAAACATAATCCTTCGCCAGCGGATCAAGCCAAGCCGTGATCCCGAGGCTGTGGTTATATTCGAGAGCAGCCCGCCCCGCCGCCAGCAACTGATCGGCGGTGAACTCAGGCAGCAGCGGCTCGATTTTCTCCATGCCCGCGTCCACCAGAAATCCGTTCGGCCGCCCCTCTTTGTCCACGCCGTAATAACCGCGCTCCTCAACCGAAAGCTTCTGCAGAAATTCAGCCGTGATACCCGCGCGCAGCAACATTTCCTGATTCGCCCAGGCCGTGTGCCCATCCATCCCGCGCAAAAGGACGCTCTGCTTTTCGTAAGCCCCGGTGCTGAACTCGGCATTGAGCACATCCGGATGCGACCAGAACTCAAGCGGCAGTCCGAGAATCTCAAGAATGTCGCCGCGCATGCCCTTGCCTGTCTTCCTCGCGTCCGCGACAAAAGGCGCCAGCTGATCGAGAGTCTCCACCTTATCGCTGGCGTCGGCCGAAATCAGGCTGAGGCCGCCATCGATCGAGTGACTGTGCGAATCAATGAACCCAGGGAAAAGACTCTTCCCTTCCAGATCAATGTGCTCCGCCTTCGCAGACGCCGCTTTCAGCACCTCAGTCAGGTTCCCGACTGCGACGATCTTTTCCCCGCGAATCGCGACCGCCTCCGCATAAGGGTTCTGCGGATCGCCGGTGAACACCTTGGCGTTAAAGAAAATCCGGTCCCCGGAATTCTCCTGCGCCGAAATCGAAGAACCTGCCACAAAAAAGCATGCCGTGAACCACAAGAGAATCAGACAACGCGCAAAGAATCGCCTCACGAGATAACCTTTCTCAAGCAGAGCAAGATTCAACAGAAACAGCCGCATCCCTGTCGCGTGCATGCGCTCTTAGTAATCGCATGAATGCATCGACGCTCCAGGCCCCAAAATTTTGATTTTTCGGCAGGCTCTCTATATCAGCGGAAACCCCTACTTCAGCCCCGTCACTACGTACGCTTCCGACAAGGTCCGCACATAAAGATATGCGTACGCACTGCCGTCGCTCGACAGATGAGGCGCCACCACCGTTGCGCCCTGCGCTCCCATCTCCGCCCCGAAGCTTTTCCACGGCTCCATTTTCCCGGTCTGTATATTCGCCCGATAGACCTGCACCGCCTTCGCGCCACGTTTGAGAGGAGCGACATATACCGACTCCCCGTCCTGCGTCCAGCCAATCACATAGTCATTCGATTCAAGCCCCGGTATCGGACGAAACTCGCTCTTCTCCAGCGACCAAATGCCGCGCTTTCCATCCGCCGCGCGCACTGCGACGCTCTTGCCATCGGGCGAGATCACCACCCCAGACATGCCTTCGGGTGTTACGGGTTTAGAATCTCCGTTGCTCAAATCAATCAGATAGTCGCGCCCACCATGCCCCGCTTCAATCCCATAAGCCAGCAGGTGCTTGCCATCCGGAAAAAACCGGGCCCCGTCGTAGGTGACGGCATCGTGCGTGAGTTGTCTCGTTTCGCCCGCTCCTGTCGGCACCAGGTTCAGCGGTCCGCCCTTGGCCCGTCTTGTAATCGCCCATTTTGCGTCCGGCGAGATGGCCATCGCGACGCCCTCGCCAATGCGCGCTGGAGGCGACCCATCCGTGTCGCGCAGATACACCGTGTAATTTGGACCTCCGCCGTCGCCTTCTTCCTCAAACAGAATCTTCCGTCCGTCGCGGCTGATGTCACGCAGTTCCGACCATCCAAACCATCCCAGCTCATGCTCTTCTTTCCCACCCGGAGCCATGCCCCGAATATCGAGCCGTTCGTGATTCGCCACCGTCAGCACCGTTCCGTTGCGCAGGTCTTCAAGCCACATGCCTCCGGGCACGTTCGTGATTGTCCGCAGCTTGCCCGCAAGCGTAACGGCGCGCGGGTTCGAGGCCTGGCCCGTGTTCGTGGATGTGAACCAGATCTCATCGCCCGCCGGGGACCAGAGGATGCCTTGCAGCGAAGTCCAGCCCGAAGAAAGTTTCCGCTCGGGTTCCTTGCCATCCGCGCCAATTACCGCCAGCGAACCCTCGTCGTCTCCGCCCGGGTTTTCATGATCGGCAAAAGCGATCCACTTCCCGTCCGGCGAAATCTTCGGATGGCTGATCCAGTTGATGGTGTCCAGCAGAACCTTGCCGATGGGATATTCCAGCCGCCAGTGATTGTTTTCCGGAATGTAGTGAATGATCGCCAGACTCTCGCCGTTCGGCGACCAGTCGGCGTCTCCTACATTGTCCAGCACTTCTCGCGGAGTTCCTCCGCTCAGCGGAACCCGCGCCAGCGTCCCGCTTCGCGCGTAGCCGCCATGAAATGCCGTGTTGACCCGAATTGCCAGTTCTCCGCCTTTCGAGATCGAAAGCAGTTCCGCATCCTTGATTCCCAGTTCGCGCGACCCCGGATCATCCGTCCGCGACATATAAAGCTCAAATGTGCCGCCATCCCACGCAGCGCTGTAAACAATGCTGCCGTCCGGCGTGAACCGCGCATTCCCAATCGCTCCCGTCCGAAAAGTAATCTGCTGGTACTCGGCCATCGCCGCAGGACTGTGTCCTCGACTCCCCAGCCACCACCCCAAACCAAGCATCACCAACGCGATTGCCAGACCTCCCGCAATCGTTGCCAGCAACTTGCCTCGCGGCCGCCCACCCCCCGCCGCCGCAACCGCGGCTCGCGCTGTCGTCCCCGAAACTCCCGTCAGATGCTCGAGGTCGAACGCAATATCGCTGGCCGAATGAAAACGCTGCTCTGGATTTTTCTCCAGGCAGTGCTGCACCATCCTCTCCAGCGCCGGAGAAACATTCCGATTCGTCTCGTTCAACTCCGGAGGCTCTTCCCGCAGAATCGCGCTCATCGTGTCCGCGGCCGTCTCGCCATGAAACGCCCGCTTCCCCGAAAGCATTTCGTAGAGGATCGCCCCAAAGCTGAATATGTCAGATCGCGGATCGACCGCCGTCCCGCGCACCTGCTCCGGCGACATATATCCCGCCGTCCCCATCACCACGCCGGCTTCCGTGGCCTGCGTCTGCGTGGGCAGCGACGTGTGCGTTCCGGAATCAGGCTGCGTCAGTTTCGCCAGCCCGAAATCCAGAATCTTCACCCGCCCATCTTTCGTGAGAAAAAGATTCTCCGGCTTCAGGTCGCGATGAATAATTCCTTTTTCATGCGCCGCAGCCAGCCCATGCGCGATCTGCAACGCATAGTCCAGAGTCTTGCGCACTACGATCGCCCCGCCCCGCAACCGCTCGCGCAGCGTCTCGCCCTCAAGCAATTCCGAAACCACGTAAGGCGAGCCCTCATACGTGCCAATATCAAACACCGCCAGAATGTTGGGATGATTCAGGGCCGCAGTAGCCAGCGCCTCTTGCTCAAACCGGCGCAACCGGTCCCCGTCGAGAGAAAATGCCGGAGGCAAAACTTTGATCGCCACTTCCCGCTTAAGGCGAGTATCGCGCGCCCGATAAACCTCACCCATCCCCCCCGCCCCCAAAGGCGAGACAATTTCATAAGGACCAAGCCGCGCGCCAGAAGTCAGATTCATGAGCGCCCGATTATAACCCAGCCAGAAAACCTGAACCGTCGCAATGTGGAGACAGATCCAAGAGCGAAAGGTTTATGTGGGGACGGCCGCCTCGGCCGTCCAGCCGAGCGCAGCGAGGCGCGACGCGGCGGCACAGCGCGGGTGGAGCAGGCCTTCCAGGCCTGTGTCACAATGCCAGAAAGTTAGGAGGGCTTTAGCCCCCGAGGTACCGTCACTCGGCCAATGCTACAATTCGCCGCATGAAGCGCCGCGCACTGCTCTGCCTCTTCACCACCCTCCTAGCTGCCCAAGCCATAGCCCCCGAAGTCGAACTCAACGCCGAGCCCCACCACCACCTCACGCTAGAAAACAAATACGTCCGCGTCTACAACGTAGAAGTCCCACCCCACTCCGACACCCTGATGCACTGGCACCGCCACGACTACATCTACGTAACCCTGGGCGCAACCGATGTAGTCAACGA
>CAWAYA010000029.1:42500-106216 GCA_963786075.1 uncultured Acidobacteriaceae bacterium
TAGCTTCTGACCGATAGTGAACCAGTACCGTGAGGGAAAGGCGAAAAGAACCCCTGCGAGGGGAGTGAAATAGTACCTGAAACCGTGTGCCTACAAACGGTGGGAGGACTATGCGGCGCAAGCCGAAAGTCTGACCGCGTGCCTATTGCATAATGAGCCGGCTAGTTATTCTTGTCAGCAAGGTTAAGCGAAAGCGAGCCGCAGCGAAAGCGAGTCCTAATAGGGCGAATCAGTTGGCAGGAATAGACGCGAAGCGGGATGATCTACCCTTGGCCAGGCTGAAAGTGGAGTAACATCCACTGGAGGGCCGAACGGGTGTTTGTTGAAAAAAGCTCCGATGAGCTGAGGGTAGGGGTGAAAGGCTAATCAAATTCCGTGATTGCTCGTTCTCTCCGAAATAGCTTTAGGGCTAGCCTCGTATGATTTGTCGTGGTGGTAGAGAACTGAATGGACTAGGGGGCTTTCCAGCTTACTGAATCCAATCAAACTTCGAATGCCATAGAACAACCAATACGGGAGTCAGACGGCGGGGGCTAAGCTTCGTCGTCGAGAGGAAAACAGTCCAGATCGCCTGCTAAGGTCCCAAAATACAAGCTAAGTGGGAAAGGAAGTCGGAACGCCCAGACAGCCAGGAGGTTGGCTTAGAAGCAGCCATCCTTTAAAGAAAGCGTAATAGCTCACTGGTCAAGCGGTCCGGTGCCGACAATTTAACGGGGCTTAAGCTTGTTACCGAAGCAGCGAATGCATCACTTCATTGTGGTGCGTGGTAGGAGAGCATTCTCAACAGTTTGAAGCTAGAGCGAAAGCACTGGTGGACGGTTGAGAAGAGACCCTGCCGGCATAAGTAGCGATAACGGAGGTGGGAACCCTCCGCGCCGAAAGTCTAAGGTTTCCTGAGAAAGGTTAATCCGCTCAGGGTCAGGCGGTCCCTAAGGTGAGGCCGAAAGGCGTAACCGATGGACATCCGGTTAATATTCCGGACCTTCCTTGTGTTCGTTATTACGATGGGGTGACGCAGGAGGATAAGCAGGCCGTCCTATGGCTATGACGGTCGATGCGCGTAAGGTGTCTCCGATAGGTAAATCCGTTGGAGAGTTATCACTGAGGCGCAAAGCAGTACTCCGTATGGAGGAAAGCTGCCGATTCCACGCTGCCAAGAAAAACCTCTAAGGAGAACATTAGGAAACCGTACCTCAAACCGACACAGGTAGACGAGGAGAATATCCAAAGGCGCTCGTGAGAACAGTTGGTAAGGAACTCGGCAATATAACCCCGTAACTTCGGGAGAAGGGGTGCCCCGGTAGAGTTCATAGCTCGAGGGGGCCGCAGCGAAATGCGCACTGCGACTGTTTAACAAAAACACAGGTCTCTGCAAAGTCGAAAACGACGTATAGGGGCTGACGCCTGCCCGGTGCCGGAAGGTTAAAGGGAGAGGTCAGCGCAAGCGAAGCTTCGAACTGAAGCCCCGGTGAACGGCGGCCGTAACTATAACGGTCCTAAGGTAGCGAAATTCCTTGTCGGGTAAGTTCCGACCTGCACGAATGGCGTAACGAAAGTGCGACTGTCTTGCCGACTGACACGGCGAACTTGTAGTGCCGGTGAAGATGCCGGTTGCCCGCAACTAGACGGAAAGACCCCGTGCACCTTTACTATACCTTTAGTATGAACTATGGCCCTTGCTGCGCAGGATAGGTGGGAGGCTTTGATTCCAGGCTCTCGGGCTTGGAGGAGCCAACGGTGAGATACCACCCTGCGAGATCTGTGGTTCTAACTTAGTCCCGTAACCCGGGACAAGGACATACTAAGGCGGGTAGTTTGACTGGGGCGGTCGCCTCCTAAACGGTAACGGAGGCGCGCGAAGCTACGCTCAGGCTGTTTGGAAATCAGCCGACGAGTGCAAAAGCATAAGCGTGGTTGACTGCGAGACCTACAAGTCGAGCAGGTACGAAAGTAGGCTTTAGTGATCCGGTGGTTCTGCATGGAAGGGCCATCGCTCAACGGATAAAAGGTACGCCGGGGATAACAGGCTGATCGGAGCCAAGAGTTCATATCGACGCTCCGGTTTGGCACCTCGATGTCGGCTCATCGCATCCTGGAGCTGTAGAAGGTTCCAAGGGTTAGGCTGTTCGCCTATTAAAGCGGTACGTGAGCTGGGTTCAGAACGTCGCGAGACAGTTCGGTCCCTATCTGTTGTGGGCGCAGGAGATTTGAGAGGACCTGTCCTTAGTACGAGAGGACCGGGATGGACGAACCTCTTGTGTTCGAGCTGTCATGCCAATGGCACCGCTCGGTAGCGAAGTTCGGTAGTGATAACCGCTGAATGCATATAAGCGGGAAGCACTCCTCAAGATGAGATCTCCCAACCCGTAAGGGATAAGAAGGGCCCAGGAAGACTACCTGGTTGATAGGCTGGAGGTGGAAGAGTGGTAACACTCGTAGCTTACCAGTACTAATCGCCCGTTCGGCTTGACCATAAAATTTACTCGGTGCAGATACAGTTGCCAGCTATCAGCTTTCGGCCTCCGGCTAGAATCTGAGCTGGAGCGAAAGCAACGTTTCTTCTCCACCCGCTTGAACTTGGGCGGAAAGATGAAACACGCTGACAACTGTGCGCCGACGCTTTTTGAAAAGAAAAGCAAAGCCGATGTACGGTGGCTGAAATTGGAAGTAAACAATAAGAAAGTAAGCCACACCCAATCTATTCAGTTGTGAGGCATCGTCCTCACGATCTTTGAAAGCTAAGCTTTCAGCTGTCAGCTCTCAGCTTCCACGAGTGACGCAGTCATTGAACGTTTATTGTTCGTTCGACGTTGTCATTCATAAAATGACGTTGTCATTCGTAAAATGACTTTGTCATTCCGAGCGAAGCGAGGAACCTGCTGTCCGCTGAAGCCACCAAGTTTGCTGTCCATCAGCACAAAACGTCCGCTCCGGCAACAAGCTGAGAGCTGGCCGCTGATAGCTGACAGCTACGACTTGTCGGTGATCTTACCGCGGGGGATCCACCCGTTCCCATCCCGAACACGGAAGTTAAGCCCCGCAGGGCCGATGGTACTGCACGCGCCAAGTGTGTGGGAGCGTAGGTCGTTGCCGGCATAAATAAAGGCCAGTCTGAGAAATCAGATTGGCCTTTTCCTTTTGGTGCGCCGGTAATCTTTCATCCTTCCCGCCTTCTGCTGGGATTTTAGGCATGGCAACGGCGAAGCAAACTCAGAGCCGTCGAACTGAAACCACGCCTTCCCCTGAAGGCCGCAAAACTCGGACTTCGGAGAAGGCCCTGCGGCAGCTTTACGCCCGCCTTGAAAAACCCCAACCTGGCTCTGAGGAGTCGAAGCGCATTTCTGAGCAGATTGTCGACGCCATTGGCTAGACCATGGCGGCTGTCAAGATCAGGCCGCCGCGAGATGTGTCCCGCCTCAGTTGGAAACCTCGGGCATGACGCATGTCCGCACCTCGCCTACTTATCCGCAGTCGAACGGAAAGCTGGAACGCTAGCACAAGTCGCTGAAAAGCGAATGCATTCGACCGGGAACGCCGCTTTCGCTCGAAGATGCAAAACGCCTGATCCAACAGTATGTGGACCGTTATAACTACGTCCGGCTGCACAGCGCCATCGGATATGTGACGCCAAACGATATGCTTGCAGGCCGACAGGTCGAGATTCACAGCGAGCGGACCGCAAGCTGGAAGCCGCCAGACACGAACGTCAGAGTCGCCGCCAGCAAGCTGCGTGAAAGCAAGCGACCAGACGCCGCGAATGCTGGACAGCCAAGGAACGCTATTTTGACGCACAGCAAATGAGCGATATCCGTGTTTCACCGACTAACGTCAAAGCCAGCCGATTCTTACAAGCCTACTCAACGATACTTGTAGGGGTCACGAGCTTCTGTGCCATCCATCGCGGAATAGTCAGCCCATGCCGATGGCGCGAGTTCGTTGAATTTACAGTTGCGAAAAGGGTTGTTGAGACAGCTCAGGTGAACATCAAACGCCCGCTTCACGGACGTACCGGCGGACTGCACAACGCAAGTGCCGAGCACATCTGAGGGAATCTTGAAAACACCGTGACTAACCGATACCTGGTATTCCTGACCGCGGCACGGGCGGTAAGCAAAGCTCGCTGCGTCTCGCTGAGTCTCGACTGCATATCCCAGTGGAATTAACTGACGATACGCGGTGTAGTCCACACGTTTCATCCTGTATTCCCAGACGCTCGCTCCGCTTTTGTCCAGCTTTCCGTCTCGCACATCAAACTGCGCATAAACAACCCACGAACGGAGCCCAATGTAAGGAAGAGTCGTATAAAGAAATACTGCCTTTCTGCCTAGTAGCGGAATCCGCGGAAGCTGAGTCATGATCTGAAGTCGAAACGTGCGATTCTGTGGGTTGCACGTGGCCCCCGGCCTTGCCCCGTTACGAACCATGATGTCCCGAACTTCAGTAAAGCCAGCGGTCGAGAAGTCAAGGGATCTCAAGTCAGCAAACAGGGACTCCGCGCGCCGACGCTGATAGACGGAGTCGATATACAAGAAGAGCCAGCTACCAGCAATCGATACGAGGATCAGTCGAGCCGCCCAGCGCAAGGTGGCGCGAAATCGAGGGTGGGTATCAGTTCTCGTTGAGCAGGTGTCGATCACATCAAATAGTCTAGACCCCACCGAAAGTCCCTGAGTTCCCAGCACAAGTGACGAAAGCAAGCGATTACATTCACGATTCGGGTCTGGCCCGGTCTGGGTTCTGGCGGAATCAGGGCCAAAGCGGATGTTGAGAAACGGCAGGTCGTTGCGGAGCTACAATGAACCTGCCGGGTGAAACGGAGGCAGGCTCTGCAGGGATGCAACCATGCTGAGGGATAACCCGGAGGGCTCATCGAGCCGATGCTCAGCAGCGCGGGAGGTCCTTCTCCCGCGTTGCACGTTGACGGGAGAAAGTCATCGGACGATAGACCCCCATGCCTTGAAAATCCCCGCCCCGAAGGGGCGGACCCTACACTAACGGAGAACGTCGCTTCTCCATTTCACGCTGAACCAAGACAGGTGCCCGATGCCGTGCCTTCCGCGAACATCTTCCGGATCGAGTGGAGAAACGACACTTCCTTGCGCCGATGGCGATAGAACTCGACGAATGGCTCAAGAGCGGGCCGGAGGCTCCGGACCTTAAAGAGGCTCCGGAGGGCTGGCACAGTTTTTTCGACTCCTTCACGATTTGCGGTGAAGGAGAATGCATCAAGCCGCTCTTTACTATCTATGCGCCCGGCGGACCGAGAAGAAACAGCGTCAATTTGGATGAGTGGGCTAGGGGTTGAACGGGGCACGGCGCGCGCGGCTCTCACGCCGGAGGTTGGCGAAGGCTTCCTCCCCGTCAACCGCCAGATGTGTGGGAGTCCTTCGGCAAGCTCAGGATAAACTCCGGTCGTTGCCGGCATCAGTTAAGGCCGTCGAGAGAGTCTCGACGGCCTTCCGTTTTGGGATAGATGCCTGCAATAAAGCAGTTACCGACTCTATTCGGAGAATAGGGGAGAAGGCGATGGAGCTATATTAGCGGCTAAGAAAACTATCCCCACTGAAAGACTTGCCCCGACGCAGAGAATCGGCCGTCAGGAGCAGATTATGTGCATCACCTGTGAGCACGAACTATGGGACGAGCACCGGGCGCTCGAGCGCGAGTTGTTCAAGCCTTGCAAGAGTGCAACAAGTTCCCTGGCGCCAGCTCCGAAGGAACCTGCTATCACTGTTTCGCTATTGGCAACACGATCGATGAGTGCCCCGAGTGCGCGGCCAAACCATGGAGCGAAGAATTCCTGGAGGCCAAGGGCGAAATCGAAGGCCCGGACAAGCTGCTGCTTCCGTTCTAGAGCCGGACAACGTTTTGCGCTCGAGGTATCAGTCGAACGCGGCATCATACTTGGCGGTAGCTTCGTGACGAAACTCCGCGGCATCAGTGGGCACGGGACAACTTCGCTAGATTGCGTCTGCGCACTTCTCCCCATAGCGTTGTCTTAGCCTTGCCCGAATCCAGTTCAGCGATGCGCTTCCCGATCTCGGCTTCCCAATCCGCCTGTACGCCTTCATCCACCTTGCCGCCGAGGTTCGAGATCAGGGAGTCGGCCAACGCTTCCTGTTCCTCAACCGACAGTGACAGTGCCCGCTCCAGCAGCTTGGAAACTTCCGGTGTCATCTGTGCCATGTGGACCTCGCTTGGCCTATTCTAGCTGAACCTGTTCGTATCCAAGCCACAGTTCCCATTCCCGGACGATTTCCACACCCCCGTTGTTCACCCAACCTTCACTAGCTCCATGCAATATCAAATACTGATTACATCACTACAAAATGCACCCCCACTCTGCTAACCCGTTGGGGCTCAAGTTTTTCCCCCTAACTCATTGCAACCAAGAGTTCAATTCGCAAAATCCCGCCAAACCCAAGATTCCACTGAATCAGGGGGGAGGGGGTAGGAGACCACCATGGCAAATTTCCCAAATCGATGTCAGCACATCAAGGTCAACGGCACTCAGTGCGGATGTCCCGCCCTGCGCCACAACAAACTCTGCTACTTCCACAAACGCAATCACGAAGAGCGCATAGAACTCGACCTTGATCGACTAAAAAACGCCCACGCCCGTCGCCGCAAGGTCGTCATGGAACTCCCCGTCCTCGAGGACGCCAATTCCATTCAGGTCTCGCTCATGCAGATCATGCGCCTGATCATCTCCGGCCAGATCGACGGCAAAACCGCCGGCCTCCTGCTCTACGCTCTGCAAACCGCCAGCGCCAATCTGCCGCGCGTGCGCTTCGACCCCTTCATGCACGACGTAGTTCTCGATCCGAAGACGGTAAACGAAACTCCACTGAGCGCCCACGTCTGGGAAGATTCCGACTTCCGCACCGCCGAAGACGAAGAAGAGGATGAAGCGGTCATGCAAGTCCAGGCTCTCGAAGAAGCCCAACGCAAAGCCAGAAAGAAAGCCGAACTAGACCGCTGGGCCGAAGCCGAAGCCAACCGCCTCACCAAAGACGGAGCCCGCCAGCGCGAAGCCGAACGCCAGGCCGAACTCAAGCAAGACGCAGAAGAACGCGCCGCGGCCGCCACCCCAGAAAACGCAATCCCCGCAAAACCCGCGCCCCATCAGGGCAAGCGTCCCCCATCCAACGTCAGCCTGGATGAGGTGAGAAAAAGTGTCACCGCTCAAATCAGAAAAGCGCTCCCCGCCATCGCCGCCGCAGTCAGAGAAAATGGCGACCGCAGCGGATGAAAATCAAGGTCAAAGGCAGCGGGCGAGGGCGCCCGCTCTACGTAGTCCTGAAAAAGATGGCTTGCCGTGTCCTCCGGGTATATCCTCGCGTGGGCTGGGAAACGCAATGGACGTCCTGGCTTGGGCTTTGTGGCCGCTGCCTCTGCGGTGAGCCTGGAGAAAATCAATGAGCACTATGACCGTGCCCGTTCGCAGCGGAATTTTGACTGGGAACGGGTTTTTGAAACGGTATTTTTATTTTGCGATGTCGCTGGTGCTGGCGGCGATTGTGGTTGGCGGCTTCCAGCGGACGGTGAACGCAAACCTGTTCCATCCTGCGGTGCCGCGGCCGTTGATTCTGTGGATGCATGGGGCGGCGTTCGCCGGGTGGATTGCTTTCTTTATTTTTCAGTCGACGCTGGTGCGGGTGCACAAAGTCAGTTGGCACCGGTCGATTGGATGGTTTGGCGCCGGGCTGGCTGCGGTGATGGTTCCGCTGGGCGTGACGACGGCGATCATCATGGCGCGGTTTGATATCGCGCGGCTGCATCAGGACGAGAGGGACGCGCATGCCTTTCTGAGCATTCCGTTTTATGACATGATCGCCTTTGGCGTGCTGATTGGGCTGGCCATTTATTGGCGGACGAAGCCGGAGCTGCATCGGCGGCTGATCTTCATCGCAACTTGCGGGCTTATGGACGCTCCTGTTGCCCGCTTTGACTACGTGTTCAACCATAATCTTTTCTATCCTCTGCTGGACTTGCTGATGGTTTTCGGAGTGGTGCGCGATCTGCTGGTGGAGGGGCGGGTGAACAAGGTGTATCGCTACGCGCTGCCGGTGTTGATTGTGGGGCAGAGCCTTGCGGTATACCTGTGGCGGAGTGATCCTTCGTGGTGGCAGGGGATCACGCACGCGATTCTGGGATGACGGCTTCGAGAACCCGCTCGGCGATTCTTGATTGCGGCGAAGTCGGAGAAATGGTGTACGCAGCGGCAGTGAGGGGAACTCCTTTCGGGGCTTTTCGTCGCGCCGGCTTTTGTGGGGTCCTTCGACTGCGGTTGCGCCTCGCGTTCCGCGAGGCGCAACCTTCGCTCAGGATGACAGGGCGGAGAAGGATCACTGCGGTTGGGCTTCGAGGAGGAGGTGTTGGTGGAAGTTGGCCGGGATGGTGGCTTTCGGGCCGTGGACTTCGCCCAGGTCTTTGCCGGTTTCGTAATCTACTATGCGGTAGTCGCGGTTCTCTAAACCACGCAGTTCTACTGAGCCCGTCCACTGTTTCGCGTAGAAGGCGTAGTACATTTCTTTTCCTTTGCGGATGGCGTGGGCTTCGGGGCGGTCGAAACCTATGTCGTAGAGTTCGCCGAGATATTCTCCGCGAGAGAGCATTTTTTCTTTGTAGATGCTGACCCACTTCGCCATGGCTTTTTCGCGTTCGGGAGTGAGGTCGGAGCTGGTGTGCTTTTTTACTTCTGCGGGGAGGACGAATTGGGTGCCGACTACTCCTCCAACGCCTATGGTGGAGGCGAAGTCGTTGTGGCCGTCGCTTTCTTCTACGTGGTCGCCGAAGTAGGGGATGTTGTCGCCCATGAGGGCTTTCAGGGTTTTGCCTTTGGAGCGAATCTGGAAGGAGCTTTCGGGGTCGGAGGCTACTGACATGTTGAAGTGCGGCATGGTGAAGAAGGAATAGGCGGTGCCGCAGGGGCAGAATTCTACGAGGGCGTCGGGCTTTACGCTACGCGCAGTTTCGTAGATCTCGCGGAAGAAATCTGGAAGGGCTTCTACCGAGTCTTCCGGGCTTTTGTGATGATGGGCTGGATTGAAGCATTCTGGGACGGCGTTCATGTGCTGGCCGTCTAGCTTGAGGCCGTCGAATCCCCAGTCGCCTAGAATTTTTCTTACTAACGCTTTGTGATACTCGACTACGTCTTTGTCGGCGGGGCAGAGATAGTCAGAGTCCCACCAGGAAATTTTGCGGCGGGTGCCGTCGCGATTCAGCAGCGCATAGTCGGGATGATCTTTCATTAGCTTCGAATCGGGGACTGCGCTTAGCGGGGACCACCAGAGTTGGGCGTGGAATCCTTCTTGATGGATGCGGTCGACCAGGGCTTTCATGTCGGCGTCGCCGTTGGGGAATTTTTTGGGATCGAGTTGCCAGTCGCCGTAGTTATTTTGCCAGCCGTCGTCGAGCGTTACCCAGGAGAAGCCTAGCTTCTTAGCTGTGGGTAGCGTGTCGTAGACCTGCTTCAGCTGGACGTTGCGGCCGTATCCCCAGGCGCACCAGATGGGGCCGAAAGCGCTGTCAGGCGCGGTGGCCATTTGGAATCCCTGGCGGATCATCAGGCGGCGGTATTCGATCAGGGTGCGGAAGTAGTCGCCTTGATGCACGGAGACGAAAGTGTGGAGGGTGTGGAAGCTTTCGCCGGGATCAAGCGTTTGTTCGTGCTTCATACTCACGGCTACTGTGGCGTGAGTTGCGTCGGGCATGGCAACTGGCAGTTCGATCAGCCGCGGGACTGGCTCGATGTGGCCTACGGCTAGGCCAACGTCTTTTCTCCAGACATCGATGATGGGAGTGCCTCCACCGTAGTCGCTGGCGTTCATACCTAAGTAGTTTTGCTGACGGAATCCGGCGTGGAGTGGGACGATCCAGTTGGGGCGCTTTTCGTAGGAGCCGCTTTGATAGGACCAGAACGCTGGTGTGGTTGCGGGAGCGGAAGCGCGGAGGCGGTAGTGATCATTGGACCACCCGCGGATGGTTAGCGGCGAGGATCCCTGGTTCGTATATTCGACTTCGAAAACTGCGATCGAGGGGAAATCGTTGTAGATGGTGACCTCGACCTTCTTGCGTAGAGTGCCGTCGTTGCCGGTTACGGTCAGGCGCTGGCCGGGGCCGAACGCGTCGGATATCTTCTCGGTTTGGGCGGAGGTTAGGGCGAAGTCGGTGAAGGTGCGGGTTGCGCCTTCCAGAGTTTCTGAGGCGGAGAACTGGGTTAGCGATTTCGTGGCGGTGAAGAGTGGGACTACTCGGGTGTGGAGGTTGCGGTCGAATTCTATGCGCAGGATCTTGCTTTCGATTTGCGGCTTGGCAGAAGAGTCGACGGCGGTTGGCGGATGCGCGGCTTTGTTTGTCTGTCCGGGACTCCAGCCGAACGACAGGGTGAGCAGGGTCAGGGTGGTTAGAGCTAGAGCCGGAGGACGAGTCATGATCTGAGAATACCAGCGGAAGATTGGAATCGGATGGTCATCCTGTCTGATATTACGAGCTATTACTTTTAATTTTGTTTGATTGAGATTGTCAAGAGGTAACAAAGCGCGAGAGGAGGTCCTTACGACCACAGGGGCTGAAGCCCCCCACCCTTTTGTGGCGCTAACGTGGCGCTGAAGCGCCGCTCTTCCACGGTATTCCAAGCATTTGTGGTGTTTTTCCGGGAACTCCTGCGCTCCACACTTTTAGACTTGACAGGCGAGCACGGGCGAAAGTAAAAGTTATGGGACGCAATGATACGAAACAATACGGAAGTCGCGCGGGCTGCTTTGCGGTCCATGGTTTGGTCTGCCGTCATGAAATCCACCTTGGTTGTTTTCGTGCTCTTTTCCGCGGCGCTGCTGGCTAGTCCTTATTCGACCGAACAGAATTGGACGAACCAGAATTGGACAAACTATGTGCGCATTGGGGCTTATGGGCTGCGGAGCGACAATGCGGAGCGGATCGTCGAGAGCGCGCAGGAAGATGGAGTGTTTGGGATTGAGGTCGACAACGATATCGAGGGGCGGTATGAGAGTTTTGTCGATCCCACGGAGAAGCTGAAGGCGATTCACGCTGTGGCGGAGAAGGCGCATGCGGCGGGGAATTACGCTTTCGTTTATATCGCGGGGACGGAGTGCATTACGGCTAACGCGGCTGAGACTCCGCATACGTTGTTCAAGGAACATCCGGATTGGGTGCAGAGGAACATCAAGGGAGAGCCGGCGCTGTTTGGCGGCGGGACGGCTTTCTGGATTCGCAAGGGGGATGAGGATGTCTGGGTGAGTCCTTACGCGCCGGCGTGGCGGAAGATTTACATGGAACATGTGCGGCAGATTGCAGGCACGGGGATTGATGGGATTTATGTTGATATCCCGTACTGGATGACGCATTTCGAGGGGTGGGAGGACACCTGGGCCAGCTTTGACGATTACACCGTGGCGGCTTTCAAGAAAGAGACTGGGCTTGATGCCCGGAAAGATTTGAAGCTGGGGGATTTTTCGGATGGGAATTTTCGGAAGTGGGTGGACTTCAGGATTAGGACGTTCACCGATTTCATGGCGGAGATTGACCGGAATGCGAAGTCGGTGAATCCGGCGATCAAGACCATTCCGGAGATTTATCCGGGGATTGAGAAGGAGGCGGTTCGGGTTGGAGCGGATGTTTACAGCATGTATGGAGTTGTCGACGCGATCGCTCATGAATATGAATTCGGGGAAGGCGGCCACATGGCGTCGGAGCGGACGCCGCTGGGTTGGTTTAATTATCAGGTGGGGATGCACTCCTTTCGGGCGTTTGCGCAGGGTAAAGCTACCTGGATACTGAATTACTCGTGGGACGGCGACAAGAAAGTTGACAAGCGTGAGGCCATGATGAACCTGGCCGCGTCGGAAATCATGACGGGATCGAATTTCTGGGATGCACCCGGACATTCGATGGCCGGATCGAACGATCGGGAGACGCGGAAACGGATTTTTGCGTGGATCAAGGCTCACGAAGATACTTTCTACAAGCCGCGGACGGCGATTGCTCCGATTGGAGTTTATTTTTCTCCTGAGACGCGGAATTATTACGCCGACGAATTTATCTCTTCGTATCGCGGCGTTCTTATTCTTCTGATGCAGAAGCATTTGGAGTTTCAGATCGTGACACCGCGAACGCTCGCTGAGTTTCGGGGAGAGACGTTGATTCTTCCTGATGCGCGGGTGATGAATGCCGGCGAAAAGGCTTCGGTTCGGAAGTATGTGGAGAGTGGTAAGCGGCTGGTGATCACGGGGGAAGATGACACGGAGTTGGGCCCGGCCGCGGGAGTGGTGCGGTTCGGGAAATGTCCGGGGAAGGATTACTACGCGGCGTTAGAGAAGAGCGTGGCCGATACGAGCCCGGATCTGGAGCGTGAGTTTCTGGAGAGCCTGAAGGCGGAGACGCCGGTGCGCGTGGCGGCTTCGCATATGATCGCGACGTCGATTGCGCGGGTGGATGGGAAGACGCATGTTTTTTTTGCGAATTTTGCAGGGCTTGAGGGCGGAGTGAATCCGGTGCAGACGCCGCAGACCGGGGTGCAGGTTACGGTAGTTGGCGCAGGAGGCGGGCACGGATTCTTTCTGCCGTTTCTGGGTGAGGTGCAGCCGGTTGCGGGAACTGCCGGAGACGGTGGTTTGGTATACAAGCTGCCGGCGATTGAGAAGGGTGCGGTGTTCTGGGTTGAGCCGTGAAGTCGAGCTGCGCTCGACTGGACAGCCGAGGGCGGCTGTCCCACGTAAGAACGCTTGCTCAGGATGAAAAGGGATCGGGGAGGGAATTGCACGTGAGTGCGTTGTCAGAATTATTGAGTCTACCGGGGAGCGAGAAGGCGGCTCGCGGGCTGGAGCATACTCCGGCGGAAATTGCGCAGCAGCCTGAGGCGTGGCTCTCGACGTTTGAACTCTTTCGGAGAAAACGGGAGCAGATCGCGGAATTTTTGGCGCTGGCGGGAATCGGCGCCAGTCCGCGACCGCGGCCGACCGTTTTTCTTATCGGGGCCGGGACGTCGGACTACATTGGGCAGTCGCTTACCTTCCTGCTTCGCCGTTGCTGGAACTGCGAAGTGATGGCGGTGCCGAGCACCGATCTGCTGACGCACATGGATGAGTGGATGATTCCAGAGAAGAAATATCTCTGGATCTCGTTTTCGCGTTCTGGGGAGAGTCCGGAGGGGGTTGCGGTTCTCGAGGGGGCGCGCAAACGCCATCCGGACATTCATCACGTGGTGGTGTCGTGCAACGCGAAGGGGCGGATGATCCGGGAGAGCGCCGACGATCCGCGCGTGTTGGGAATTTGTCTGGATGATGCGGTGAATGACCGCGGACTGGCGATGACCAGTTCGTTTTCGAACATGGTGGTTTTCGGGCAATGCCTGGCGCATGTCAATGACGTTGGGGCGTATGAGGAAGTTCTGCCGCAACTGGTCGAGGCGGGGCGGGATTTTCTGCCGCGCGCGGCGGATTGCGCCTCGGCGCTGGCGAAGGAAGCCTACACCAAAGCTTGCTTCGTGGGGTCGGGGGCGCTGAGGGCGGTGGCGAAGGAATCTGCGCTGAAGCTTTCGGAGCTGACGGCGGGAAAGACTTTGACTATGTCGGAATCGGTTCTGGGGTTGCGCCATGGTCCAATGGCGGCTCTGGATCAGGATACGCTGTTCGTTTGTTTTCTTTCGAGCAGCCGGCGGGTGCAGGCCTATGAGCGGGATTTGCTGGATGAGATTGGAAAGAAGCGACTGGTGGAATGCAGAGTGGTGGTGGGCGGGAGTGAAATCGGCAAAGATTCATTGGCCGAACATTATCTGGCGCCCAGTGCGATGAGCGGCATTGCCGATGATTACCGGACGCCGGTCGACATAATTTTTGGGCAGTTGCTGGGTTTGTTCGGTTCGTTGCGGTGGAATTTGCGGCCGGATTCTCCGAGTCCGAATGGCGCCATCAGCCGCGTGGTACAGAACGTGAATATTCATTCGTGAGGAATGCGGACAGCGCGCTTCCCTCAAACAGACGGAGGATTCTCATGAAACCGGGACGACTTTTCTTGTCCAGCGTATTGGTGGCGTGCTTTTGCGGAGGCTTGGGAACTTTTGTTGCGGCCCAAGGCAGCTACCGGGCCCAGTTACGAGGCACGGTCTCCGATGCCACGGGCGCGGTGGTGCACAATGCGACGGTGACGATCACAGACACGGGGACGAATATCTCCAGCGTCGCACACACCGACGACAAGGGTGAATACTACTTCACCGGGTTGCGGCCGTCGACGTATTCGGTGAAGGCTGAGCTGAAAGGTTTTCGGACGGAAGAGAGGACGGACGTGGTGCTGGCTGTGGATCAGGAGGCCTCGCTCAATTTCACTCTGACCCCGGCGGGCGTGAGTGAGAGCGTCATCGTGACGACGACGGCGCCGCTGATGGATACGGACAACGCGACGCTAGGCACGGACATCACCCACGAGTACATAAACGAAATCCCGTTGATGGGCCGCGACTTCTTCGGCTTGACGTTCCTGGCAGCGGGGGTGACCGAAGTGGCGGGGTCGGGCACTTCGGATAACTATCCCTCGGGAACAAACTTCACTTCCAACGGGCAGCGCAACGCGACGGCCGAGGTGCGGCTGGACGGGGCCTTGATCAGCGCGCCAGAACAGGGCGAGGGCGGAAACACCAACGTGTACTACGAGCCGCTGATTGACAGCGTGCAGGAATTCAAAGTGCAGAACAACAGCTTCTCGGCGGAGTTCGGCAACAACGGGGGCACTGTGGTGAATATGGTGCTGAAGGGCGGCACCAACGCCTTTCATGGCACAGGCTGGTATTTCCTGCAGCGTTCGCAGATGGACGCTCGCGACTTCTTTAATCCCAAATATCCGTTGGGTGATACCGTGCCCAACCCCAAGCCAGACAGCAAGCGCGACCAGGGTGGGTTTTCGCTGGGCGGGCCGATCGTGAAGAACAGAACATTCTTTTTTGTTGACTTCGAGAAAGTGAGGAGCTTGGCCGCGTCTAGTGGGGTGGTGACCGTACCAACCGTGGCAGAACGGCAAGGCGATTTCTCAGGACTTACGAATCCCATTTACGATCCGAAGCAAGCTCTTGTTGCCTGTCCGCCGCCAGCAACAGCCGGCTCGATGTGCCGGCCGCCGGTGGCGAATGGAGGGATCATCCCGGTGGGGGAACAGGATCCCATCGGAATGGCTGTGCTGAATCTCTACCCGCAGCCCACCAACTCGAACGAATTCGATAACTATAACTACACGACGATAGCGAACGCGCCGGATTACCAGTTCGACATCAAGCTAGATCACCAGATTAACGACAGGAACCGGGTGAGCGGCCGCTACAGCCGAGGTTGGAGCAACTACACAACGCCGCTTACCTTAGGCGACAGCTTCGATAACGACGGAATCGCGAGCGGTGTGACGCTGGCGCAAAACGGCTCATTCGAATATTCCTGGACAGTGAACCCACGGATCATCTGGACGAGCCACGCGGCGATCGACCGGGTGCATGAACTGTCGCTGCCGGGTATCCCTACGATTTCCAGCTTCAACGCTTCACTGCCTGCTGGCACTCAAGGATTGCCGTCGGTGTTCCAGCAGGCCAACGGGATCGACGAGATGCCGACGTTTATGATGCAGGGGAATCTGCCGTGGAATGACCTTTACGATCAATGCTGCATCTACACGAAATTTGGCCACACGCTGGTGAGCTATTCGTCACAGCTGGTGATTTCCCGGGGATCGCATCTGATCAAGATTGGCGGGGAACAGAGGATTTTCTACAACAATTTCTGGCAGCCGAATAATCCGACCGGCCTCCTGACCTTTACGGATGACGTCACATCTCCGAGTCCCGGAAGCAGCGACACTACGCAGATTTGCAACGGACCCTGCAGCAACCCCAACAATATCGAGACGATTACGACGGGCAACCCGCTTGCCAGCCTAGCTTTTGGTTACGGCGACAACGTCAATGCCACGACTGCGTTGTTAGTTACTCCCTCGGTGGCCAACCGGTCGCTGGAGACAGGGTTCTACATCCAAGATGACTGGAAGGTAAATTCGAAACTCACGGTGAATCTGGGCCTGCGCTACGAGTGGAGTTCGCCCTACACCTCGCGCGACAACCACCTCGAATTCAGCAATTTCACGGCGGATACTGGGGTGGGCATCAACCTTACCAGCCTCCCGGCCGCTGCCCAAGCGGCGGGGTATTTGAGCGCACAAGCGACGATGCAGAGCGTGGGACTGAATCTTCCGACGACGCAGGAGTTGTACGGTACGACTCAGTTCGCGAGTTCCAGCATGAGGACGGTTCCAACCTATCGCAAGGACATCGGACCGAGGGTGGGTTTTGCCTATGCGTTCGATCAGAAGACGGTGGTGCGCGGGGGAGTCGGTATTTATTTTGGAATGAGCCCGGCCACAAACTTCCAGTATCCCGGCTCAGCGTTCCGCAAGACGGCCAACCTGTTTTTCACCAACAACGATTTTGGGTGTGGCGATGGCAGCTGTCCCGGGACTGCAACTCTGGCAAACCCGTTTCCCGGCGGCTTTACTGGTCCGCAGGGTACGCAGTACGGCCAGTTAGCGAACTGGGGCTATCAAAACCCGAACGATCTGGGCAATACAGCAGCGCGAGATGCCGATATTTACCAGTGGAACCTGGGAGTGCAGCGAGAGCTGCCCAGCGAGATCGTGGTCGGCGCCGACTACGTGGCCAACCGCAGCACGCATCTGCCCTGGTCCGGCACAAACAACCGGGCGTTTATCCCATCGTCTGTGGTGGCACAGGTTGCGACGGCTGTGACTCCGACGGACCCGACCTGTCAAACGGACAGCTGCGTCAGTAACTTTCTTCAGACCCCGGTCGGCAACCCGTTTTACTCCATGTTCAATACGCCTTGCACACCGACCGCTTCCAACCCTTGCTTCAATGAAGTGAATTCCAACTACGGCCAATCGACCCTGCCCTTGTCGTATCTGTTGAATAAGTACCCGCAATTTGCCGGTGACTTCGAGGGCCTGATGCTGGAGAGCGCGAATTCCTGGTACAACGCGCTGCAGATTCGCTTTCAGAAGCGCACCACGCACCATGTCAGCTTTGAGGGCAGCTACACGATATCGAAGGAAACAGACTATTCTTCAGCAGGCCGGAACAACTGGGTGGGAGCGCTCGGTGCGGGCCTTCCGCAGCAACTGGACAATCTGTCTGCGGAGCATAGCATCGGTGCGAGCGACACGCCCCAGCGGCTGGCGGGAGCCGTGGTTGTGGACCTGCCGTTCGGCCGCAACCAATGGATTGGCGGAAACATGAACCGAGCGGTGGACGCGGTCGTGGGAGGCTGGTCGATCGCGACTCTGATCACCCAACAATCAGGGCAGCCCATGAACCTCGGTCTGGCCAACGCGCGCCTGGCCAACGGCAGCCAGCGCCCAAACACCGTCTGTTCCCAGCTCAAGAGCGGGACCAGCATGCACGACGTAGCCTTGAACTGGCAAACGAACGCCGCCGCTATAAGCAATGGCAATAATCCCGTGGCCACCTTCTTCAATGCGAATTGTTTTGCAGACCCTGGAGACCAGATTCCGGGCAACGCGCCACGGTATTTTTCCGGCTTACGCGTAGACGGCATCCACAATGGGGATCTGAACTTTTACAAGTCGTTCGTGCCCAAAGAAGGGATGCGGCTGGAAGTGCGAGCGGAGATCTTCAACTTTACCAATCATCCACGCTTTGGGCAGCCGAATTCGGCTGTTGGAGGTGCGGAGGGAGCAAATCCGTTCTTCGGGACGATTTCCGGCGGCGCTGGGGGAGAATTGCCTCGGTACTTCCAGCTTGGGGCGCGGTTCGAGTTCTGAAGGCGGAGCCCTGCAAGCCAGGACGCTTTGGTGCTATGCCGTTGGTGATCTGCTGCCGGCATTAGAGGCAACTTAGAATGGATTTTCTGAGAACTAGTCTTTTAAGGAGATCCTATTCATGGCTGCTGGTGCTGCTCCCGCCCCCGAACGAAAGATCGAAACGAAAACCGAGACTGTGAAAGCAAGCAAGGCGCAGCCCGCGACGCTGAAGCAGCGCTTCATGCGGTTGCTTTCTGAGATTTTCGAAGGACGCGAAGACCACCTGGGTTGGCGCCAGTAAGCGCGCGCTTGTCGCGCTCGTGTTTCGATAGCTCTTGTCTTAGCCCTTAACGCTCAGCTCTCAGCTCTTAACGCTTTCCTGCCGGCCCGCTTACCTCCCTACTGATCGACTCCGCAGGTTAAGAACGGCGCTGGCGATCTGCCCGAGAGGCACAACGATATCCACGGCGCCGCAGGAAATTGCGCTCTTGGGCATTCCGAACACGATGCTGGTGGCTTCGTCCTGGGCGATGGTGTCGGCTCCGGCTTCCTTCATCTCATAGAGTCCCTGAGCGCCGTCGTCGCCCATGCCGGTCATGATGACGCCGACTGCTTTGGAGCCGACGCAGGTCGCGACGGAACGGAAAAGAACGTCAACGCTGGGACGATGGCGGGAGACCAGAGGACCGTCGGTGATGCGGGCGACAAGTTCTCCGCCGCTGCGATCGACCAGCATGTGGCGGTTGCCGGGAGCGATGAGTGCCTGGCCGGTTTGCAGCAGATCGCCATCGCGGGCCTCCTGAACTTCGATTGCGCATTCGCGGTTGAGGCGTTCGGCGAAGGCTCGGGTGAAGACCTCAGGCATGTGCTGCACGATCACGACCGGTGGGCAGTCGGTGGGCAGGGCTGCGAGCAAAACGCGAAGAGCTTCGGTTCCGCCGGTGGAGGCACCGACGGCAATCACTCCGGTGTGGGCGGTGGATGAGTGATGCCTGCCCTTGCGTGGGAGGACGGCATCGGCGGTGAGGCGAGGGGACGTCACCTGGGCAACATGCACCTGAGATACAGGCGGAAACGTGGGCTTTGAGCGGCGCGCGATTTGGGCGTGAGACGCGCTCCAGACGGCATCGAGCAGAGTGACGGCCGATTCGTGCAGGAAGTCACGCACTCCAACCTTGGGCTTGGTGATGACTTCGACTGCGCCCTCTTCGAGGGCGCGAAGCGCGAGTTCGGTGCCGCGGGCAGCGAGGCCGGAGCAGACGACCACAGGAGTGGGCATCTCGGCCATGATTTTTCGGATGAAGGTGACGCCATCCATGCGGGGCATTTCGAGGTCGGTGATGACGACGTCGGGAGGGTCTTTCTGCATCTTTCCCCAGGCAATCAGAGGGTCGGCAGCGGCTTTAACACTGATTCTGCGGTCGGTGCCGAGGATGGCCTGCATGACCTGGCGCACCATTGCGGAGTCATCGACGACCAGGACTTGCAGACTTTCTTCAATCATATGAGGCACGCTTCGCTTCTCCCGATCTAATGGTCCTGGTCGTCTAGTTCGTGTCTTCCGTTTTAATGAGAATGGTCGGCTCGATGCTCCGCAGTTCGGGGAACATGCTGTTCAGGTTCTCGGCGTGGCCTACGAAAAGAAAACCGTTGGCCACAAGATTATGGGCGAGATTGGCCACCACTCGGCGTTTCGAAGCCATATCAAAATAAATCAGAACATTGCGGCAGAAGATGGCGTCGAACGGGCCTTCCGGGAGATTGGATTCCTGGTTCAGATTCAAGCGGCGGAACTCGATCATCTGCTGGATTTCGATCTTTACTTTCATGTCGGCTTGGCGATCGGCAATTCCGCGTAGCATGAAAGTGTGCAGCAAGTCGGCGGGGAGTTCGGCTGATTTTGTGATGGGGTAAACGCCCTGGCGCGCTTTTTCGAGCACGCGGTTGGAGATGTCAGTGGCGAGAAGGCGAACGTCCCAGCCTTGCTCGGCGGGAAGATGCTTGGCGAGCAGCATGGCGATGGAGTAGGGCTCTTCGCCGGAAGAACATCCGGCGCTCCAGATCCGCACTCGCTTAGGGCGCAAGCGGTGTTCGGCCTGGGCACGCCAACGCGGTAACACTTGCTGCACCATGAACTCGAACTGCCGCGGCTCGCGAAAGAAACGGGTCTCGTTGGTGGTGATCGCGTCGATCATCCGGGTGCGTTCCTCATACTGATCGGGATGGGAAACGCGTTCGTAGTAGGTTTCGAGAGAAGTAATTTCGAGCGCGCGAAGGCGGCGAAAGAGGCGTCCGCACAGCAACGCAGTTTTCGAGTTTCCCAGCCAGATGCCGGTTTCGGAGTAGATCAGTTTCTGAAATTTCTGGAACAGAGCGGGGCTGACCGAGAGCTGAGGTGGCTGCTCAAGGCTGGGGTCAATCTGACGAGAAGCGCCCGCACCGGATCCGGCGCTCACGGTTACGCCCCAGTCCCGATCCGGTTGGCCGCTTTGGCAGGTGCATTGATGACCGCGGCGTCTGAAGTTTCTTCGCCGGCGGTGGACTCAGTTACGGCGAGCACTTCATCGGCGGAGAGCACCTTGTCGATGTCAAGGATGAGACAAAACTTCTTGCCCAGCGCCCCCATGCCGAGAAGATATTCGGTTTTCACACGAGTACCGAACGGCGGGGTGGCTTCGATATCGTCGGCAGACAGCTCAATGACCTGGCTCACAGCGTCGGCCAGAACTCCCATGATGAGGCTTTCGCCCTGGAACATCACCTCGGTGATGATGATGCAAGAGAATTTGGAAATGCTTGCCGCCGGCATGCCAAACTTTACGGCGAGGTCGACCACGGGGACAACCTTGCCGCGCAGGTTGGTGACCCCACGGATCCAGACCGGAGTGTTGGGCACGGTGGTGACCGCTTCGTACTCGATGATCTCCCTGACCTTCACGATTGCGATGGCGTACTCCTCGCCCGCAGTCAAGAAGGTAAGGTACTGCACGGTGCTTATGGGGAGTTGTTTCTTCCCCTGATCCGACGCTCGCATAGTCTGACTCCTCACATTTCTGCCGTTGGCATCGTTGCGTGTGCCCGGCTTTTCCGGCGGCTCCCTAGAACGGAGAGAAGTTTGCTTCTTCCGTTACCTTGCCGTTGTTTGGCCGGGTGTGGCCCGGCTGCGCAGGATCGTTTTTGAATGCTGGCTTCAGGGGCATGATCACGCGCTGCTGTTTGCCGTCGCCGCGCTGGCCGAACTGCTCTCCGGCGAACTTTTCCCCGGCAACCCGGAAGAAAGTCATCAACTGCTGCAGTTGTTCGGACTGCGCCGCTAATTCTTCCGCGGTGCTGGAAAGCTCTTCCGCTGAGGAAGCGTTGCGCTGGGTGACGGTGTCGACCTGGGCCATGGCCTGGTTGATCTGGGTTACGCCGCTGGACTGTTCGGTGGAAGCGGCAGTAACGTCCTGCACCAACTCCGCGGTCTTCTTGATGGAAGGCACAAGGTCAGAGAGCAAGCGACCGGAGCGTTCCGCTACGCTGACACTCTTGCCGGCGAGGCCGCCGATTTCCTGGGCAGCTAACTGGCTGCGCTCGGCCAACTTTCGGACCTCGACTGCGACCACGGCAAAACCGCGGCCCTGATCGCCCGCACGGGCCGCTTCGATGGCGGCATTGAGGGCGAGAAGGTTGGTCTGGTAGGCGATTTCTTCGATCACCGAGATCTTGGCGGCGATCTGTTTCATAGCCTCGACCGTCTCTTTGACGGCGGTGCCGCTTTCTTCCGCAGAGAGCGCTCCCTTGGCAGCGGCCTGCTCAACTTGCCGGCTGTTGTCGGCATTCTGAGTGATGGACGCGTTCATCTCTTCCAGGCTGGAGCTCATTTCCTCAACCGAAGCAGCTTGTTCGCTGGTTCCCTGAGAAAGATTCTGCGAAGAGGCGGAGACCTGCTGGGCGGCAGAGGCCACTGCCGCAGAGCCTTCGCGGACGTCGCGAATGATGCCCGAGAGACGGCCGCTCATTTCCTGCATAGCCATCTGCAATTGGCCGGTCTCGGAACGGTTCGTGATTTCAATCTCGCGGGTCAAATCGCCAGCGGCGATACGCTGTGCGTGCTCGACAGCACGCTGGATCGGCGTCGTGATGCTCTTAGTAACGCTGATGGCTGCGAAGGTGGCCAGAATAAGAGTGACAATCAGGATCACCAATGCAACGCTGCGCCCCACGGCGTAGGCTTGCTGACTTTCTTTCATGGTTTGCTGCATGGCAGCGGTCTGAAGGTCAATGAACTTCTGCCAAGTGGCACGATACTTGTCGAGGGCTGGGATCACGTCTTCGCTCAACGCCGTCATCGCCTCGTCACGTTTCTTGTCCAGCAACAGCTTCTTGGCTTTTGACCGTGCCTCTTTGTAGGCGTCGCGGTCATGGGTGACGACTTCGAAAAGCTCTCGCTCCTGGGTAGAGCTGAGAGTCTTTTGGATTTCGGCAACCTGGGTGCCGATTTCGGCGCTGATCGCGTCGTTTTGCACGTTCAGCTTCTTCTCTTGGTCGGGATCCGTAGTCTCGAACAGTTGAAAAGTGATGCGGGCGTTGGTGATTGAGTGCTCGATGGTCTGGCGAGTTAACTCAACCGTGTTGTAACGCTTCTGAATCGAAGCCGCCATCTCGGAGTTCAGGCGCCCAAGCCAGGTCAATCCGAATCCACCCACGACGATCACGCACAGCAGAATGGCGCCGAAGACGACGCCGAGTCGCGTGCCGATTTTTTGATCTTGCCAAGTATTCATTGTCCCTCACCTCTCTCCATCTCTAATGACTGCCTTGTAACTAAGCTTGTGCCTGCAGAGCTGACTGCATCACTCCGCGCAGAAGAGTGGGCACGTCGATAATCAAACCAACGCGTCCATCCCCTAGAACTGTGGAACCAGCGATGCCGGAAACGGCTCGGAAAGCCCTGCCTAGAGGCTTGACGACCGTCTGCATGCCGCCGAGCAATTCATCGACGGCGATGCCGGCATGGAATTCGTTGATCTTGACGACTACTACGTTTTCCCTCTTCGGGGTCTCACCTGCGACGCTGAACACACGCCGCAACCGGATGTAGGGAACGGCGTTTCCGCGAAGGCTGAGGATTCCGCTGGCCTCGGGACTGCGCTGTTCCGCGGGCAATTCCGTACATTCGGTGACATGCTCGAGAGGAACGATAAAAGTTTCCTCGCCCACCCGGACCGAGAACCCTTCAATGATGGCGAGGGTCAAAGGCAGGCGGATGGTGATGGTGCTGCCCTTTCCGGCGACACTCGATATCTCAGCAGTACCACGCAAGAGATCGATATTGCGGCGGACGACGTCGAGGCCGACTCCGCGGCCAGAAAGATCGGTGACCGATTCGGCGGTTGAGAATCCCGCCTGAAAGACGAGATCGTAGAGATCCTGGTCATTAAGTTCGGTTTTATCCTTGTCTTTGCCGGACAAGAGGCCCAGGCGTTTTGCCTTTTCGAGGATGCGTGCGCGGTCGAAGCCGGCACCATCATCCTGCAGCTTCACGATAATGTTGCCGCCGCTATGAGCGGCCGAGAGGCGGATCACTCCGCAGGGATTCTTGCCCTGGCTTTCGCGGTCGGCGGGCTTTTCGAGGCCGTGATCGACGGCGTTGCGCAGCAAGTGCAGCAGAGGATCTTTCAACTGTTCGAGCACGGTGGTGTCGACTTCGACGTCTCCGCCAATGACTTCGAGACGGGCCATTTTGCCGTGGCTGCGGGCGAGGTCTCTCACGGAGCGAACGAACTGGCGAAACAGAGGACCGACGGGCACCATGCGGATGCTCATTACTTCATTCTGCAGGTCCATGTAGAGGCGTTCGGCCTCGCGATGCATTTCCAAGAGAGTGCGGCCCTGCTCGGTGCCGAGCTTTTCGATCATCTGGCGCAGGCGGCCTTGCGCGATGACAATTTCGCCGGTCAGGTTCAACATGTGGTCGAGTTTGTCGACATCAGCGCGGAGGGTGCGGGGACTAGCGCCTGGGAGCGCGTCCATCTTCGCGCCTGAGCCTGATTCCCCGGATGCTCCGCTCGTGGCGAGGATTCTCTTCGACCGCTTTTCGACTTCCTGCGCAATTTCTTTTCTGATCTTCTGTTGCTTCGCAGTCAGTGGCTGGGGCCCAGATTTCGCAGCGGCAACCATGGCGCGAAGTTCGTCTGCTGCCTTCAGCAGCAGGGAAATCAAGTCTGGGCTGGGCAGCGCCTGCTGCTCGCGAAAGACGTCAAGCAAATCCTCTACGACGTGGGCGAAGCCGGCCAGATCACTCAGGCCCAAGGAGGTTGCGTTTCCTTTGAGACTATGAGCGACGCGGAAAATACTGGGCAGGAGTTCGGAATCAGAAGGATTCGATTCCATCTGGACCAGTGCCTGCTCCATCACATCCAGGCCCTCTTCGGACTCGACGAGGAACGACGCGAGCACTGCGTCACGATCAAAATCTGCTAAATCCATTGTTCCTCCTTTCGAGACTAATCGGGCTAAAGCCCGAAACTTATTCTGGCTATCGACGGCACGACTGAAGTCGTGCCCTTCCCGAACATAGCTTCTAATTCGCTGCGCCTAGCTTCACTGCTACACCTGGTCGAAATTCTTGATGGTGGTCACGCCATCGGAAATCTGAAAGGCCAACCGGCGGCCGCGCTTCCCTGAAACTTCTTTTTCAACTACGCGAATACCAGCGGCGCGAAGAAATTTTTCGGCGAGTTCCACGTTTCTTGATCCCACCGACTGCGACGGGTCGGCGCCGAAAGCGCTGGAGCCGCCAAAAATCTTGGCCTGCATATTTCGAACTTCGCAACCCAGAGCCAGGACCTGGTTCAGCAGTTCTTGATTGGCGACATTGCCGTAGCGCAGGCGGTTCGGTCCTTCGTCAAGTCCTTCGGGCAGGAGGTAGTGGTTCATTCCTCCGGCTCGCTTGTGCCGGTCCCAGAGACAGACGGCGGCGCAGGATCCGAGGATGGTTGAGATGGTAATGGGATCGCTGGTTACAAAGACTTGTCCGGGATAAAGGAAGTAGCGCGGTTCTTTGGCTTTCGGCCGCTCGAACTTCTCCATGTACTCCGCGGGCAGGACAGCAGGATTAAATTTGGGGGAGTTTTCGCTCATGCACTCATTCCTGATCCCTCGGACGCGGGCTTCGGATAGGGGCTTGGGCCAAACAACGGCTGAGCCGCCTTTTCGGAAAGAAGTTTGAACAGTTCCATGTCGGAACGGTCAAAGGCCAGCTTCTGAGGAAGCAAACGTAATATCGCAAGTACCGCTATGGTCTGGTTCTCTAGACGAATGGGAACAAAGGCCTGGGCCTTGGCCATGGTGCCGCGGCTGTCGCGAGTTCCGAGTTCAACGTGGCACTCGCCACGCATCACGCGCTGAAGTCCAGCCTCGCCTAGAGCTCGCAGCAGGTCGTATTTATCGAGGTCGATTCCGAAGGCCCAGAAAACATGGAAGGTCGAGGCGCCGCGATCAACCCGGAACAAACCAATTTCTTCGGAACCGAGGAAGTTGGCGACGATCTCGCGCAGACCGTCGATCGCGTCCTCTTGACCTGTGCTTTCGGCCAGCCTCTCGCGGGCCGCTTCGAGCCGCACGTCGGTCGTGGGGTCGGCTGCAAGCGGCTTCACCCCAGATGCATCGCTCTTGTCTCTCTTCATGAAGTCCCTGTTGCCCTGATCAAGCTGCACTGATTCAACTGATACGGAAATCCACATGTACTTCGCACTACTCGCCCAAATAACTTTGTAAAAGGGCCACGAGTTCGGCGCCGTTCACCGGCTTAGTGATGTAATCATTACATCCGCTCTGGAAGCCGGCTTCCATGTACGATTCTTCGCCGCGAGTGGTGACCAGCACGATGGGGATCTCGCGCGTGCTGGATTGCTGACGCATCATTTTGCAGGCTTCGAATCCGTTCATGCGGGGCATGACGACATCCATCAAAATCAGATCGGGGCGCTCCTGCTGGGCTTTCTCAACGGCTTCCTGGCCGTCGCTCGCGGTCACGCACTCGTAGGTCGTACGCTTCTCCAGAATCTCGCGCTCCATCATCAAGGCAGTCTTGGAGTCGTCCACCACAAGGATCTTTTTTGACATGGTTTTTCCTCGAACCGCACTTGCCAAAGCCCGTGCACGACCGCTCTAAGGTCGGAATGTGAGTTCTGCGAATCGCCTTTCCAAGCCCGGTTCCGGAAGACTCGCTGAAATGCCTGGAATACGCTTGCGTCGCCGTCCGCAACCCTAAGTCACATCTAATCACAGCCGGATGAGCAGCTTCTAATTACGTCGGTAATTGACCTGTCGCGCGGAACGCTTGTGTTTAGAGGGGCCAAATGAATAAGGCCACGCCCGGAATGGGCGTGGCCTTACTTGTTCTGCACTCGTTTGTTCTGCACCCAGGGCGCTTAAGCCGCGGCCTGTTGTTGATAGGCCGGGACGAACGACTCAGCGACAAAGGTCTCGAACGGCGTTGGTGTTGTGTTGCGGGGCGTGCGAGGTTCGAGCGCCCGCATATATCCCGAGTTCAGTGAGGCAGTCATTTCGAGAAGTAGTCCGGCGAATTTTTCGGACATTCCCATCTGAACCATCGCGGATCGAACCTGATCGTCGGGCGCATGAACGTATCCGAGATTGGGTTTGCCAATGGCCTTGCCGATGATGGCGGCAATTTCGGTGTAGTCGAGATCGCGCTGTCCTAACAGTTCGCGGGTTTGCTTGCCGTGGAAGCCGAGACTCAAGAGGGCGTCGGCGGCCGCAGCTCCGATGTCGCGAGTGGCGATCATAGGAAGTTTGAGGTCGGGCCGAAACGGCCCGATCACAGAACCAGTCATGCGAATGGCGCCTACCTGGGGCAGCGTATTTTCCATGAAGTAGCCGGCCCGCAGATAGAGTATGTTTGCGCTATCAATCTGATTGAGCTTTTGCTCGAGGTGGTGCAGGCCAAGGACGGGTCCAGTTCGGCTGGTCTTGTCTGCTCCAATACTGCTCAACGAAACCACATTCTTGATTCCCGCGCTTTTGACGGCGGCGGCAATGGCATCGCTTACGCGTTCCTGATAACCGAGGGGATCGTTGCTGGCGGGGTTGGGGGGAATCATCACATAGGCTGAATCTGCCCGCTGAAAGGCCTTGGTTAAGGCGGAGACATCAGTGACATCGCCGACGAATACCTCCGCACCCTGAGCCGCGAGAGGTTGTAAATGAGCTGAGTTTCTGCCGACGGCACGAACCTTTTGCTGGCGGGCAAGAAGATTCTTCGCCACGATGTGACCTGTGTTGCCGCTTGCTCCAAGAACAACGTACATAATTGACCTCCATTGTTAGGTTGGATGCGGGGGGACGGGTTCGGGCTCAGCCATCCGCGATAAAATCCTGCCTGTGCTGCACACTACTTTTTGCGCGGCTTCAGGGATTGCCAGTCTTTTTCTGTTAGGGCGCGGCCTAGATTGCTGAATTCTCCGGCGCCTTGAAGAAATTCACCGCCATCCATGCGGATCACTTCTCCGTTGATGTAAGAGGAGCCATCGCTGATGAGAAATGCGGCAAGGTTTGCTAACTCTTCCGTCGTGCCAAAGCGGTGCATCGGATTGCGATCGAGCGCTAAAGCTTCCAGATCAGAGCGCGGCATGAGGCGTGAAAACGCGCCTTGCGTGGGAATGGGGCCGGGGGCGATAGCGTTCATGCGGATGCCCCGATTGCCCCACTCGACGGCCAGACTGCGGGTGAGAGCTTCGACTCCGGCTTTGGAAATGGCCGAGGGAACAACGTAGGCTGAGCCTACTGGAGCGTAAGTGGCGGAGATGCTAAGCACAGTGGCGGGGTGGGCGGCTTTGAGCCAGCGGCGGCCGCAGGCCATGGTGGCGTGCAGCGTGCCGAGAAGAACGATTCCGATTACGGATTCGAAAGCGCGCGGGGAAAGTTCTTCGGTGCGGGCGATGAAATTTCCGGCGGCATTGTTGACCAGGGCATCGAGCGGTCCGGTTTTCCAGATGGAATCGATCATGGCCTCGACGGCGTCGAGATTGCGGACGTCGCACGGGAGAGCGTGGATGGGGCCTTTGGTGGCGTCGGAAAGTTCCGCGGCGGTTTCCTCGAGAACTTCTTCACGGCGGCCGCAGATGTAGACCGTGGCTCCCAGTTGGAGGAAACGGTGGGCCATGGCTTTGCCGAGTCCGGTGCCGCCGCCGGTGATCAGAATGCGTTTGTTGCGGAGAAGGTCATCGCGGAACATTTGTGCTTGCCCTCGATTCGGAGGAGACGCCAGCAGACAGCAGGTTCCTCACCGGGTTTTCGCCCGGTTCGGAATGACAACATTATATGAGGCCGCACGCTACGCGGAACCCGTAGTCGGCATAGTGGAATTCGGGAGGGATGCTGGAACGGGCGGAGCAGCGGGAGACTTTGACGTGATGACGCCATGATCCGCCTCGGGAGGCTTTACGCTGGCTTATTCCGAGCGGAGGCTCGGGGCCGCGCGGATTGCGGTCAGGCGAAATGGCGTAATAGTTGGGATCGTACCAGTCGCTGCACCACTCGTGGACGTTGTCACAAATATTGTAGAGACCGAGACGGTTCGGGGCATTGCGGGCGACCGGTTCGGGTCCGGTTAGCCAGCGCGTAGCATAGTCGGGGAGAGATTGCGGCGGGTCGTTGCCCCAGGGGAAATCGTTTTGCTCGAAATCGGCGCGGGCGGCACGCTCCCACTCCGCTTCGGTGGGAAGACGGTAGGGGCGGCCAGTTTGCTCGACCAGCCACTGGCAGTAACGATCGGCGTCGAACCAGGAGACGCCGGTTACGGGTTGCTGGGGATGATTGAAGCTCTGATCATGGCCGAAAGGTGGCGGATCAGACGATGTCGAGTGCACGAAGCGTTCGTACTCCGCGTTGGTGACTTGAGTGGCGGCGAGCAGGAAAGCGTCAATCCACACGCGGTGGATGGGGCGTTCACAATCCTGACCTGAGGCGGAGCCCATGAGGAACCAGGCTTCGGGGATGGAGACGAGGTGGGGCTCGATGGCGAACGCAGCACCGGATTGGTGGTGAGAATGAGCCGTGGCCATAGTGTTGCTTGATGCGCGTTTCCTGCCGGGTTAGAGTTTAGCAGCATGCCAGGGACGGAGAGAAATTCAGTGGCGAAACAAGAGCTACGGTTCACAGCAAAGATTGAGGGGAAGGAAGCAGGAGTGGTGGCGGCGATCGCTCCGCCTGTGGACGTGCCAGAGTTTTTTGGGACGCGGGCACGCGTGCCGATACGGGGCACGATCAATGGATATCCGTTCCGTTCCTCCCTGATGCCGTGTGGCGGGCGGCGGATGATGCCCGTGAACAAGAAACTGTGCGAAGGTGCGGGGGTACGGCCGGGCGATATGGTGGACGTTGTGATGGAGCGGGATGAAGAGGAACGCACTGTGGACGCCCCGGCAGTCTTGAAGAAAGAGCTGGCAAGAAATAAAGGCGCGCAATCGAACTGGGAGAAGCTCTCGTTTACTCATAAGAAAGAAATGGCGCTGGCCATCACTGGAGCGAAACAAGAGGCAACGCGGGCGCGGCGACTGGCTAAGATCATGCAGATTTTGAGAACTGGCGCCAGGTGGACGGGGTGAGGTGCCTCAGGGGCTGAAGCTCTAACGATTCGTGGTTTCTTTGACGCAGGCCTGGAAGGCCTGCTCCACCCTCTTGTTTCGTGGTGCTCCGACGCTAGCCACGGTCCCGCGCGGGATAAACTATCCACTTCAGCAGCACGTTTACTATGCTGAGTAAAATGGCGCCGAGGAACGCGGCTGTAAATGTGCGCACCTGAAAACCCGGAACCAGGGCCGACGCAAATTTCAGCATCAAGGCGTTGATCACGAACCAGAAGAGCCCCAGAGTGATCAAGGTCAGGGGAAAGGTGAGAATCTTAAGCAGGACTCCGATTGTGGCGTTGATGAAGCCGATGACCAGCGCCGCGATCAGAGCGGCTACTGGGCCGCTGACAGAAATCCCGGGCACGATCTTCGACACAATCCAAACGGCTAAGGCACTCAGGACCCAATTTAATAGCAGCCGCATTTTCGCTCCTTGCGCCGGAGTTGAGTGTATTACGCAATTTACCTTCCTGGGGCACTATATCAATAAGGCATCTTATAAGTCTTGAGGGCGAAGGTGGGATGCCGGCGCTACTTCTTCGAAGGACGGTGCAGTAAGATTCTCACTGTAAACTTTCTCAACGGTGAGGCGCGTGGATCCTCTGAATGATGTGGAAGTTCGAGTGCTGGGAGCATTGATCGAAAAGGACATTACGACTCCGGATTATTATCCTTTGTCGCTGAACGCGCTGGTGAACGCTTGTAATCAGAAGAATAATCGCGATCCGGTCATGATGCTCGACGAAGACGCGGTGCGCGATGCGCTGGACTCGCTGCAGGTGAAGCGACTGGCGGGCCCGTCCAGCGGCGCCGACAGTCGGGTTACGAAGTATGAGCACCGGCTGCAGGAAGTGTTCAACTTCGACCGGCGGGAGATTGCGCTATTATGCGTGCTTCTGCTGCGGGGCGCACAAACTCCGGGCGAGTTGCGAGGAAGAGCCGAGCGCATGTATCGGTTCGAGGCGCTGGAAGACGTGCACGCGGCGCTGGACCGGCTCAGCCAGCGCGAGCCTCCGCTGGTTGCGGTGCTGCCGCGCCAGCCGGGTACGAAGGAGTCGCGCTACA
Source organism: uncultured Acidobacteriaceae bacterium (assembly GCA_963786075.1). Classification (GTDB taxonomy): domain Bacteria; phylum Acidobacteriota; class Terriglobia; order Terriglobales; family Acidobacteriaceae; genus Sulfotelmatobacter. Next base: position 73,037 of record CAWAYA010000029.1, read on the forward strand.
TGCATTTGTTCTCCGGCGGTGCGGTTCCTGCGGAACCGGCGCGGGCTGCGGAGAATCCATCGAGAGTGGAGAATCCCTCGAGGGAGGATCGCCTTGCCATTCTCGAGAGTGAAGTAGTGGAGCTCAGAGAGCAAATCGCTGGAATTCAGGAGCAGCTTGCGGCATTTCGGAAGCAGTTTGAATGAGTAGGGTACGCTCGGAGTGCGTGTCCCGCAGTCCACATCGTGTCCGCGACGCCACGAGCGCCGGCCTCTCTTGTTGTTCTAAACCCCGTCAAATCAATGGTTCCATGCTTGGCCTCCTCCGTGCAATCTCACTTGCGCTGCTTGGCAGCAGGAGGTGACCAACCATGAACCGCATCAATCTGTTTCGCAACTTGTCAGTTAAGACCAAGGCATTTCGCACCACCCCATTTCACGGCAACCCGGCAACGCTGGACTCCGTTACCTGGGGCAAGACCAATCTCGATAAAACCAGCTTCGATAAAACCACCAGCACGCTGGTGTTCGCCGCGCTCCTGATCGCTTGTTCGGTAGCCGTCGGCTGCTCCAGCGATAAACCTCAACCCACGAACGCAACCAATCAGGTGGCGATGACGCAGCCGGTGCCGCCGATTGCGACACCAGCCGTTCCCGCGGCGCCGGCTGTAGCCAAGCCCGTCCACAAGAAAGTTGTCCGCAAGGCGCCGGTGACGGTGACGTATGAGGACAAGGCTTCCGGCGTTTCGTTCCGGTATCCGCACAAGGATTCGCTCGAGACCGGAGATGCGGCGAATCAGCTTATCTCGTCTGACGCGGTTCCGATGGACTTCGTGCAGCCGGGCGGAGTTGCGATCGCAGCGGTTACCTTGCCCACATCTGTGTACCCCAACGGCGATCTCGCCGCGGCGTTTTTCAACGTTAGTGTCAACAAGACGATGACGCAGGAGCAGTGCGGCGAATTTTCCGATGCTAAGCCTGCGACGCCCGTGGATCCGGAAGCTCCGGCATCTGCTAGCGTACAGCCGTCGAAGCTGATGGTTGGCGACATGGACCTGCAGTCCTCGGAAACCTTTGCCAGCCAAGGGACCCGTGAGGAAACGTCGAAGTACTATCACGTGTTCGAAAACGGGGCTTGCTATGAGTTCGCACTTAAGGTTGCGACTACGGGTAGCGAGACAGAAGGCGGGAAGCACGTGGACAGCAAGGAAGTCTTTCAGCGGCTGGCGAAGATTCTGGCTACCGTGAAGATCAGTCCTGTGGCAACTCAGGACGTGACTGCGAGTACGCCCGCGGCTACTCCGACGACACCGGCACAGTAGGGTTTGGATGGTGAAAGGCCGCGCTGCTTTTGCAGCGTGGCCTTTTTGGTTGTGGATTGTTCGGTGCCCTCTGGGCTGAAGCCCGTCGATTGTCGGGATGCTTCTTCACGCAGGCCTGAAGGCCTGCTCCACCCCTTAGCTGCGCAAGTGGCGGACGATTGTGGCTATGTCGTTTTCCTGGAATAGGCGGATGGCGGCGATGCCGGCTGCGCCGGCTTGCAGGCATGACTGGGCATTGTGCAGAGTTACTCCTCCAAGGGCTAACACTGGGATTCCTGCACGGCAGGCTTGAGTCAGAGCTTCTAGGCCGGTAGGTTGGGTGTCTTTTTTTTCGAACACGGGAGCTAAGACTGCGAAGTTGGCTTGATTTGCGGCAGCGTCGAATACCTCTTGCGGGGAGTGACAGGAGACTCCTATCAGTGGACTTGGCAGTGAGTCGCGGGCGGGAGCCTGCCCTGAGCTTGTCGAAGGGACGCCCGCTCCATACGATTTGTTCCAGGCTGCCCTCACTTCTTGAGGCGAGACATCGTTGGCTGGGAGGTGAACGCCGTCGGCGGCGATAGCAATTGCTGCGTCGGTGCGGGAGTTGATCAACAGCGCAGTTCTCAGTTCTCGGTTCTCAGTTCTCAGTCTAAGAAGAATGCGCATCGCTTCGCGAGCCAGCGATTCCAGGTCGTGGGTGGAGAGATCTTTTTCGCGGAGTTGGATGTAGTCGACGCCTTGGGCGGCGGCTTCGGCGATTTTGTCGAGTAGACGAGTGCGGCGGGCCTGCTCGTTGCCTGGGAAGGCTGTACGATCGGTGATGTAGTAGAGGAGCACGCTGTCAGATCAGATATCAGTTTAAGGCAAGAAGCGCAGGTGTCGGTGTTGAAGTGCCTCGCAGAGCCAATGGTCGCGCAAGCGGGCAAGGGCTCCTTCGACTACACAAGCGCTTGCGCTTAACGCGCAACCGCTTGTTCCGCTCAGGATGACAGAGCCCGGGGGATTAGGGTCTGGTTTTGGCTATTTCGGGGAGGACTTCGCTCTCTTTTTCTTTCTTTGGTTGGCCGCCCAGGTGGTGCTCGGTCAGGCCGTCGCGGAGGAAGGTGAAGGCATCCTCGGGCGAGTCGACGAATTTGAAGAGGTTTAGGTCTTCGGGGGCAATCGTGCCGGCGTCGACGAAGGCCTGGAAGTTCATGATGCGGTGCCAGTATTCGCTGCCGTAGATGACGACCAGAATTTTTTTGGCCAGTTTGTCGGTCTGGGCGAGGGTGAGGATTTCGAAGAGTTCGTCGATGGTGCCGAAGCCTCCGGGGAAAATCACCAGAGCTTTGGCGAGATAGGCGAACCAGAACTTACGCATGAAGAAATAATGGAATTCGAAGTTGAGCGCGGGCGTGATGTAGGAATTGGGATTCTGTTCGAACGGGAGATTGATGTTGAGGCCGATGGTTTTGCCTCCGGCTTCGTGGGCTCCGAGATTGGCAGCTTCCATGATACCGGGACCGCCGCCGGTGGTGACGACGAAGCGGCGGCGGCGCGCGGGAATTTGAATGGACCACTCGGTCAAGAGGTAGGCCAGGCGGCGCGCGTCTTCGTAGTACCGGGCCATATCGACGGCGGCGAGGGCACGCTTGAGGTCTTCTTCCTGCTGCGCGGCGGGCGCTTTCGGGTTTTTCTCGACTGCGGCCAGGTTCTGGCGAGCGGCGCTGGCTCCCTGGAAACGGGCCGAGCCGAAAAAGACGACGGTGTCCTGGATTTGCTCGCGGCGAAAGCGAGCGAGCGGTTCCTGATATTCGGCGAGGATGCGGAGAATGCGTCCGTCAGGACTGCTGAGAAAGGGTTCGTTCTCGTAAGCCAGAGGCGCCGGGTTGAGCTTGTTGGTCATCAGAAGACTCACGTTCTTAAGTCAGGCTGGCCTTGGCATCGGCCGGCCGGGCTGCGTTCGGCACTAGCTATGTTCGTGGTAGTGGAGGGCTTCCGAGAAGCCGATCCAGATATCGAGTAATCCCAGGCCGCTGCACAGGCCGCGAAAGAAGCCGGTCGAGATGAAAGTGCGAAGCCAGGGAAACGAGAGCAAAAGATAATTGTCGGTCCACTCCGGGGTCCAGGGCAGGATCACGAGCAGGACGCCGGCCACGGCGCAAATCAATACGAAAAGGAATACGGAAGTCCGGTGCAGCCAGAGTTGCAGGCCAATTTTCGGCCGCGGGGCAGGGTCCGGGGGCGGAGGGTCGAGGAGGGTTGTGGTGGTCTGGTTCTGGGCGGTCGAAGGCTGGGAAGGCGCGATAGTGCGGTTTTCGACGGGCAGCTTGGGATCGGTGGTCACTGGGCGCTCCGCTGCAGCGACGGTGATGGCGCAAACAAGAACCAAGGTCCCTCGCTTCGCTCGGGATGACAAGCCCACGTGCGAGGATGACAATTCGACGCAAAACCCATCCGGCTATTCTACGACTTCAGGGGCTTGATCCGCTCGGCGACGTCGCGGTAATCGATGTTGCGGCCGTAAACCTCCATGAAATGCTTGAGGGCGGAGGGTTTGTCGCCGGCGGTTTCATAGGCTGCTGCGATTTCGTAGTGGAGAGCGGTGCGGGTTTCTTCATCGATGCCGGGAGCGCTAAGCGCCTTCTGGTACCAGCGAATGGCGGCTTCAGGCAAGCCCTTGTCGAGGAAGCACTGTGCCAGCCAGGTGTAGGTCTGCATGACCTGCGGGAAGGAATGTCCGCGCTCGACCGCCTGGCAAGTTTTTTGCAACTCGCCAATGGCTTCATCAAGCAATCCCATTTCCCGGAACGCGATGCCCAGGTTGTAGTGGGTTTCGGGATCCTCTTCGGTGGTGGAAGCCCCGACTTCGAGATCGTGTTTAAGCTCGCCGAACATCTCAGCGAGATCGACGCCGGCGTCCTCGCCGAAAGGAGAAGACTTCGCAGCGGGAGCTGTGCTGGGAACGCCGGGTGAAATTTGCGGCGCGATAGCGGGCGCAGGCTTTTGCGGAGCCGGCATCTGCGGCGACGTTGTAGCCGTACCGGACGACACCGCGCCGGCTGCGGCGCTGGCGGCGATGGGGGCACTGACCTGTGGAGCGGACGCGGGCCGCGGCTGCGCTGGAGCGGATGCGGCAGGCGCCTCAACGCGGGGTGCGGCGTGAGTCTGCGGCGCGGGCTGAGGCTCGGCGACCGGAGCGCCTTTGAGGAAATCTTCACCCAGGGAAGCTTCAAGATCTGCGACAAACTCGCCCATGGGCTCAGCTTCAGGCACGCCGAAGGAAGTGGGAGCGGCGTTTCCGACCGGCTCAAGTTCTGGCTGGGCGTGGGCCGAGGCATGTTCGACTGCGGGCTCGGCTTCGCGGGAGATAGTTCCGGGAAGGAAATTATCGCCCAGAGAAGACTCTAAGTCGGAGACGAACTCCTGTAGGACTGCCGGCTGAGGCGCTACCGGAGGAGGCGCTACGGGAGGTTGGGCCGCTGCCGGTTTGGGGGCGGCAGGCTTGGCATGCCACACCGGCGGAGCGGCTCGTTTTGGCGCAGGCACGGGCGGTGCCGGAGGAGCTTCTTCAACGACGGCTAGAGGTTCTTCGGCAACCGGAGTTTCTTCAATCGTGATTTCTGCGGAAGTCTCCTCTGCAGAAGTCTCGTCGACGGTGAATTCAGCAGCGGCTTCTACCGCGGCTACTTCTTCTTCTGCTGCAGGCGCGGGCTGTCCAGCGGCCTGGATTTCAGCTTCCATTGCCGACAAAATGGTTTCGTCGTTGGTGACGGCCTGAAGCTTTTCAAAGGCCGCGGAGGCCTGCTCGGGCATGCCATGCTCGAGATAGAAGCGGATTTCTTCGACGGTCTCAGCGGCTTTGGCCTCGTCGACTTCATCAGCTGGCAGTTTGTGCTCGCCAACCGCATCTGTGATTTCGGCTTCGGCAGCTTCGGCAGCTGGAGCGTCGGCTTCGACGACGACGGAGTCGTCCCACTCGGAGGACAGGTCGATCTCGGCTGCAGCAGAGGGAGATTCAGCGACGGCTGAGACCTGGTCTTCTTCAACCTGATCCTCTTGAACTTCTTCGGAAATTTCCTCTTGTGCCTCTTCCCGGGTGTCGCCCTGATCCTGTTCCGAATCGCTGACAATGGCGAACTCTGCATCTTCAGTGGGCTGCGGCGGTGCTGCAGGCCAGGGCGCCGAGGCTTCGGCCGGGGCGGAAACTTCCTCCTGGGTTTCAACGGAGACGGCGTCTTCGGCGACGGAATCGGTGAGAACCACAAGGCCGGACCGCTCCTGGTAGCGATCGGCGAGTTCGCCGTAACGGGTAGCCTCTTCCGGATATCCGGCTTCGGAATAGACGTCCTGCAAAGTGCGGCAGCAGACGCCAGCTTCTGCGAAACGCCCAGCCCGCGTGTGCAGAGAGGCCAGACGCTGGTTCAGACGTAGGTCGGTGGGCGCCTGAGGTAAGGCAGACAGAAGAGGCCCCATAGCCTTGGCGGGCATGTTGTAAGAAATGAAAAGTTCCGCGTCGGTGAGCGCGGAGCGAACCGCAAGGGCGACGGCATCCGAGTAGTGCTGATGGATGGAGGGAGAAGTGGCTTCCAGTTCGTCGACGATGACGGTGGCCTCCTCCGCAGAAATGAGGGTGGCGCCGGAATCTCCGCTGAGCTGGCTGGCTACCTGCTGGTAATTGCTCATGTGCAGGGGATTGCCAGGCTCCATGGTGGTTAACTTCTGATAAAGATCGCGGGCGCGCGGCAGGTCGCCGGACTGCACCGAAGCGTGAGCCAGCAACTCGATGACTTCGGTGGTATGAGAGTTGTCTCCCGCCTTGTGGAAGAGATCGAGAAGTTTCTCTAACGAAGCGGGATTGTCGCGCACATGCCCGATGACGGAATGCAGATTCTTTAGAACTTTTTCGGAATTTTCAGCCAGCAGGCGCTCGGCGTGCTGGTCATAAACCTGGAGCGCGTTCTCGTACTGCCCAGCCTGCATGAGGGCGTCGGCGAAGGTAGAGATGGAGTTGAGGTCATTGTGGACCGTGAGGAGCTTGCTGGCCAGCGTCCCGGCATCCGAGAGGCGGCCAGTCTTCAAATAAGCCTTGAGCAGATCGCGCAGGCCGTCGGGATTGGAATCTAGATCGGAGACTTTTTGCAACGATTCGATGGCGGCCTCGGCGTCGCCGGCCTCGAGCAGATTGCGGCCCTGCATGAGAAGCGCATAGCCGTTCCCGGGATCAAGGGTGAGCATGCGCTGCAGAACTTCTTCGGCCCCGCTGGTCGAACCCTTGGAACGCAGAGTTTCGGCAGCGGCAGAGAAAATCTGCCAGGCTTCGTTCTTCTTGCCCAGGCGGACGTAAACTTCCGCCAGGCGGATGCGCATGGCCGTGTTTTCTGGATCCATTTCCAGAATCTTCTGGAAGATGCGGACTGCGTTTTCCAGCTCGCTGGCCTTCAGGAATTCCTCCGCGACCTGCAGGTACTGGGCGCGCGCATCGTTGAAGAGTCCCTGCTGGGTGTAGAGTTCGGCCAGTTTCAGCACGCTCTCGAGCGACGGCTGGAGCTTGCTGATCTTCTTGTACATGGCGATGGCCTTGACCGTGAAACCCTGGTTGGCATAGGCATCGCCGACGGCTTTGAAGCATTCGGTAGCTTTGGCGGCTTCTCCGAGGCGGGAGTAGAGATCGCCAACGGTATTAGTGACCGTGAGGTCCTTGGGATCTGCCTTGAGAACCTTTTCGTACTCAGCGATGGCGTTCTGCATCTTGCCCTGCTGGACATACTTCTCCGCAGCGCTGAGAACTTTCTGTTTGTTGAACCCGAAACCGAACGCCATATGTGTACGAGCCCCAGAACCTGGTCTAACTTAAAAACATACAGCCGAGAAACTTACAACCGAGAAACATCTGCCCGAGAAACCTTCACGCCTTGAAACTGACGCTCCTCGGAAGCGCAGCCGGGAGAAAGCCACATGGCCAAACTCCTCTTTGGAGATGGCCGGTCGGACAAGGGCAATTGTACGGCTGGACAGGGCGAACCGCATGGTTACCAAGGGTTACCGAAAGGGAGTGTACGAAAGGGTTACCAAGGGAATCAATGGTGGGTACCGGTGGATTGGGCAGACTTCGCCCCTATATAAGAGGATAGCGGGCTGGTACAAAGGAGTTATCGGAAGGGTCTGCAGAGCGGCGTAGCCTTCCAGTGCGGCTAGCAAAGAAACTCGGGAACGAAGGGTGACCACGATTATGACTTGGATTCGAACCATACCGATGTCAGAGGCGGATGAGAAGCTGCGGCAGGCGATCGAAGGGCAGAAGGGGATGTATCCCAAGGAGTATTTCGATCCCGTGCATCCGGATGAGTCGGGCGGGTCGGCGATTGTGGGGTCGCATACCCTGATTCCGGAGGCGCTTTATCACTCATTCGCTACATTTGGGGCCCTGATGTCGCCGGAGCTGCCGCTGAGCCGGCGGCAACACGAAATGATTACCACGATGGTCTCGGTGACCAATCGGTGCCAGTATTGAATCGAGTCGCACGCAGAGTTTCTGCGTAGAGTGACGCTCGAGAAAGAGCTGGTGGAGGCTCTGGAGAAGGACTACACGACTGCTCCGATCACGGCGCAGGAGCGGGTGATGGTGGACTATGTGGTAAAGGTGACCAGGGACGCTACGAAGTGTTCGAAGGAAGATATCGAGAGGTTGCACGAGGCTGGGTTTGATGATCGCGGGATTTTGCAGATCACGTTGATTGCTTCTTGGTTTAATTACATTAATCGGGTGGCGGATGCGTTAGGGGTGGGGCGGGAGTGAGGTGCGAGGAATCGCCCCCGTCCTTCAATCGGCTTTCCACAACCGTATTGTGACATCTGACCTTGTGGCTGCGCGCTGAATTGCGTGATCATGGTCGAGGCCGTGACGGTCGATAGGCTCTAACTCACGAGGTCCTAAAGCATTTGTTCTCAAGATTTTGACCCCTAAGATCTTTGACATCAAGATTTTGCAAACACTTTTTGCAAAGCCCCCGCCCAGCAAGACTTTCAGAGGGTATGGGGGGAGGGGGTACCCCGATCTCACATCCACTTTCCCGAACTCGGCGCAGCCGCGCGGAGATTTATTTCACGAAGAAAACCCACAGCCTCTGCTCTCACCTTTCCCCTTCCGCTAGACTTAAACCTTCGCGGCAGAAAACCACGTCAATGATCCATGGCTGAATCGTTAGCAGAATTTTTCCTGACGAACTTTCAGGCGCACCGCGATGAGTGCGCTTACGGGCAGCGGTGTGGGTATCGGATGGAGTGGTTCACGTACGGGCAAGTTTTGGAAATGGCGTTGCTGTTCGCCCGCGATTTGGAGGTGCGCGGAATCGGCAAGGGCGACCGAGTGATGTTGTGGGGTGAGAACTGCGCGGAGTGGGTTGCGGCGTTCTTCGGGTGCGCGCTGAGAGGTGTTGTGGTTGTTCCAATGGATGATGGGGCTTCGGCGGAGTTTGCTGAGCGGGTTGCGGCCCAGGTTGGGGCGAAGCTCTGGGTTTGTTCGGGGAAGCATGCGACGCATGCGGGCGCGGAATCTTACGTGATTCTGGAAGACTTATCGCTGTTAGCCGGCGAGACGCCCGCGCTACGGTCGGAGGTCGCAATTGGGCGCGATGACATCCTGCAGATTGTGTTTACTTCGGGAACTACCGCTGAGCCTAAGGGGGTCGTGATCACCCATGGGAATGTGCTGGCTAACATCGCTCCGCTGGAGCGGGAGATGCAGGGGTATTTGAAGTATGAGCGGTGGGTGCATCCGGTGCGGTTCTTGAATTTGCTGCCGCTCAGCCACGTGTTTGGGCAATTTCTGGGGATGTTTCTGCCGCCGCTGCTGGGTGGGACTGTGATTTTTCAGGAGGAGTTCGGGCCGTCGGAGATTGTGAATACGATTCGGCGGGAGCGAGTGTCCGTGTTGGTGAGTGTGCCGAGAGTATTGCAGTCTCTGAAGCAGAAGATCGAACGCGATCTTGAGGATCGGGGAAAGATAGAAGATTTTCGACGGCGGTTTCGTGCGTCGGAGGGAAAACACTTTCTGCATCGCTGGTGGATTTTTCGCGGGATTCGCCGGCAGTTCGGCTGGAAGTTCTGGGCATTTATTTGCGGAGGCGCGGCGCTGGATGCCGAGACGGAACAGTTCTGGGATCGGCTGGGCTATGCCGCGATCCAGGGATATGGACTGACGGAGACGACTTCGCTGATCAGCGTGAATCATCCGTTTAAGTTGGGGAAAGGGTCGATCGGGAAGGTGCTGCCGGGGCGGGAAGTGAAGCTCGCAGAAGATGGCGAGATTTTGATTCGCGGAGGTGGGGTCGCTGCGGGTTATTGGAATCGAGACCGGCCCGTTGTCGACGGGATCACAGATGGGGTTACAGATAAAGACGGGTGGTACCGCACCGGAGATGTGGGCGCGCTGGATGACGCCGGGAATCTTTATTTCAAGGGGCGCAAGAAAGAAGTGATCGTGACTCCGGGCGGGCTGAATATTTATCCGGAGGATCTGGAGGCCGCGTTGCTGCGGCAGCCGGAAGTAAAAGATTGCGTCGTGGTGGGGATTGAGCGGGGAGGAAATGCGGAGCCGTGCGCTGTTTTGATTTTGCGCGACGATTTGCATGACGGGGCTGGTGTTGCTGAGGTCGTGGAACGGGCGAACCAGTCGCTAGCTGAATTCCAGCGCATGCGCATGTGGGTCGAGTGGCCGCAGAGGGATTTTCCGCGGACGAGCACGCAGAAGCCACGGCGAAACCTGATTGCCGAATTTGCCGCGAAGGAGATTCTGCGGCCTGACGGGAAGGTTGCAACCACGATTGAAAGTCCTGTGGCGGAATTGATTGGCCGTATTACGGGCAGAAGCGTTGGTGGGTTGGACGCCGACGTGGCGCTCGACTCCGACCTTGGACTCAGTTCGCTGGACCGCGTCGAACTGATCAGCGCGCTCGAGGATCGGTACCAGGTAGACCTGAGCGAGACTCGCTTTAGTGCGGCGCGCACTGTGGGCGATGTGGAAAAGATGTTGCGAGGCGAGGCGCGGCCGCGCGCGGAATATCACTATCCGAGGGGGGTTTTGCGCTGGCCGATGACATGGGCGCGATGGCTCGCATATCACTTGCTGATGAGGCCAGCGATGCTGCTGCTGGGCTGGCCGCGGATTGAAGGGCGAGAAAATCTACGCGGTTGGAGCGGGCCGCTGCTGGTGGTGTGCAATCACATAACCGACGTGGATGTGGGATTCGTGCAGACGGCTTTACCGGCGCGGCTGCGGAACCGGATTGCGACAGCAACTCGGGGAGAAGACTTGGAGGCCTTGCACACGCCGGCGGCGAGCCGAGGATGGTTCTTGAGAATTTATGATCGCACGCAATGGGTGCTGGGAGTTTCGCTGCTGAACCTGTTTCCGCTGCCGCGCGAAGCCGGATTCCGGCAGAGTTTCGCTTACGCGGGTGCGGCGGTCGATCGCGGGTACAGCGTGCTAGTGTTTCCCGAAGGACGGCATACGGTGGATGGCAAGATGAATCCGTTTCGCGCGGGAATTGGGCTGCTGGCAAATAATCTGGGCATTCCTGTGCTGCCCATGCGGATTCGCGGATTGTTTGAGTTGAAGCAGGCGGGTAAAAAGTTTGCACCGCCATGGAAGATACGTGTCCACATCGGACAGCCGATCAAGTTCGCGCCCGGAATCGATCCGGAACAGGTCGCACGGGAACTACAGAGCGTTGTAGAAGCGCTGTAGATCGCAACGAGTTAGACCGCGGTGATCGACCTATTCTTCGTCCATCCCTCCTTCGTCCTTGTGCGGGTCCGATTCAATTTGCACCTCCGGCAAATTAGCGGTGTGGAGCGACTGATTGAGCGCGGAAAGATCTGTAGTCTTGAGCGCATCCCAGCGCTTCATCACATCCGATGCGTCGTGTTCGATTACCGTGGCGGCCGCAGTCTGCGCCGCGGTTGGTTCGGCATCGGCCTGCCAGACCTGGCCATATAACACCATGACCTCGCCGTTTACCCTCGCCAGCGTGATTTCGCTGGTCGGCGGTGCAAAGAATCCGCCTGGAGCGCCAAGCACGGCTGCGAGTTTGTTTTGGAAAGCCTTAACGGATTCGAGCGCTGCGCCGGTTGCTTGCTGACTTAGCTTCTCCAAAGGCTCGTGTAGCGATCCGGCTTGCATTACAGACTTTGAAGTCTGGCTTAGTAGCGAAGCCAGACGCGTTTCAAGCTGGAATTTCTGTTCGAGGCCGGCGACTGATGTTTTTACACGAGGGTCCATCTTGATGGTGAAGTTAGCGGCATAACTCTTCTCGTCCGCGGTAAGCCGGGCTGTGTAAGAACCGGGTAGCGCCGTGGGGCCGAGCGGGTAACGAGGCGTGTCTCCGGGAATTGCGGAGATGGGATAGTCGTGGCGTGTGGAATCGGGTGCGGGATAGTGCAGATCCCAAACCCAGCGGTGCATTCCGGCATCTGTCGACAACGAGCGGAAAGGACGCAGCCAGTAGAGGGGAATAAGTTGTTTCTTCAGTTCCGCCTCAGTGACGTCAGGTTTGTCGGCACTGGAGAATTTGCGAACGAGTTGGCCGTGTGCGTCCAGAATTTCGAGAGTCACGGGACCAGAGGCGGCGTGTCCGAGGTAGTAATCGATGATCGCGCCGTCGGGCGGATTGGCGGCAGTGGGTTCGTCGGGCGGAAGCGGCGTGTCAGTGTAGGTGTCACGCTGAATCCGGTACGCGTGTGCTGGAGTAAAAAGGTGTGCGTCGGTGGCAGCAAGTGAAGCGGTGGCTTCGCGCAGCGGCGTGATGTCATCCAGAATCCAGAACGCGCGGCCGTGCGTGGCTAAGATGAGGTCGTCATCGTGAATCCACAGATCCCGCATGGAGGTGTGGGGCAGATTCAGCTGCAAGGACTGCCAATGATCGCCGTCGTCGAACGAGACCCAGACTGCGTTCTCCGTGCCGGCAAAAAGCAGCCCTTTCCGCACGGGATCTTCGCGGACTGTATCGACCGGACCAATTTCTGGCAAGCCGGTGGTGATCAGCTTCCATGTCTTACCGCCGTCATGCGTGCGGTAAATGTAGGGTTGCTCGTCATTGATGCGGAAGCGACTCACGGAAGCGTAGGCCGAATCGTCATCGAAGTGCGAGGCGCTGATCTGCGTGACTTTGCTCCAGGGAGTCAGTTCTTTGGGAGTAATGTCATTCCATTTTTTGCCGCCGTCGCGAGTCTGCCAGATCAGGCCGTCGTCCGTGCCCGCCCAGAGCGTGTTGATGTTTTTGAATGAAGGGGCGAGAGCGTAGATCACGCCGCGCTGCTTCTCCGCGCCTTTAGGGATTAGATTGCCCACGCTGGCTGGGACTCCCGGATTCTCGCGCGTGAGATCGGAACTGATGGTCTGCCAGGTGTTTCCGCCGTCGGTGGTTTTGAAAAGAACGTTGCTGGCGAAATAAAGGATGTGCGGGTCGATGGGCGAGAACATCGTGGGCTCGGTGCGGTCGGTGCGGTATTTGAGACTGCGAAGCGGGATAGGAGTGACGTCTTGAACCTGGCCAGTCGACCAGTGAAACTTCGAGACCTCGCTTCTGCCGCCGCCGTAAATTATGTCAGAGTCGAGCGGATCGGGTGCGACGTAGCCGTATTCGATCACGCCCACGGGATGCCACTCGCGATAGGTGACGGCGCCGTCGTTGCCGCGACTGGAGATGCAGACGGAACCGCTTTCCTGCTGGCCTCCGCAAACGCGATAGGGGAAAGTGTTGCTGACGGCTACGTGATAAATCTGTGCGGTGGGCTGGTTATACCAGGAACTCCAACTGGCACCGCCGTTGACGGTGATGATCGCACCCTGGTCGCTGACGATGAGAATGATGTTGGGATCGTTGGGATTGATCCAGAGATTCTGGTAGTCGTCGCCGCCGGGCGCGCCGCGAAATCCGGACCAGGTCTTGCCGCCATCTGTCGATCGCATGGTCACGGTGCTGGCGCAGTAGACGATGTCCGCATTCTTTGAATCGACTTTTGGGATGGCGAGATCGCCGCCGCCGATGCGACCTGAGGGGCGCGGATCATCGGTTGCTTTGTACCAGTTCTCTCCGGCGTCGTCGGAACGGTAGACGGCGAGTCCGCCCGAGGACATGGCGATCGTCGCGTAGAGGCGCCGGGAGTCCGTGGGAGCTATGGCGACATTGATTTGCGACAGATCCTTGGGCAGACCGTTGGTAAGAGCATGCCAGGTGCTTCCGCCGTCGGTGGACTTGAACAAACCGCCACCTGTTCCGTTGAATAGATTGCCATCCTCCCATGGGCCCTCGCGCGCTTCCCACATGGAGGCATAAATTACGTCGGGATTCGAAGGATCAATCTCGACGTCGGAGGCTCCCGTGTTCTCGTCTTTGCTAATCACCTTTTGCCAGGTCTGGCCTCCGTCGGTGGAACGGAAAAGGCCGCGCTCTTCATTCGGGCCGTAGGGATGGCCGAGCACGGCCGCGAAGACTCGATTGGGATCGCGAGGATCGATGGCGAGCGCGGGAATCTGGAAACCATCGCGCAGTCCGAGATGAGTCCAGGTTTTTCCCGCGTCCGTAGATTTATAGATTCCGTTTCCGATCGACAGGTCGGGGCGATGCAGGCCTTCGCCGCTGGCCACATAAATGGTGTTGGGATTGGACGCAGCTACTGCGATGGCGCCAATCGACTGCGTCGATTCGTGGTCGAAGATCGGCGTCCAGGTGCGGCCGTAGTCGTCCGTCTTCCAGACTCCGCCGTTGACCTGGCCTACATAAAAAACATTCGGCTGGCTGGGGACGCCGGTGGCGGCTCTGGTGCGGCCTCCGCGAAGCGGGCCGATCATGCGCCAATGCAGGTCCTGATAAGTATTTTCTGGAACTTGCTGTGCGGCGGTCGATCCGATGGACAGAAAGACTGAGAGGCAGACGAATAGACAAACTAATGCGTTAGATCTGATCACAGGGCCCCCTAAGTGGCAAACGCCAAACCTGACAGAATAAACTAAAACTCGCAGTGATGTGCGCACGGCTGCGAATGACGAATTCTAGGTAATCTCAGCCAAGCTTTGGTCCAAGCCTGCCTTTGGCGCCGGAGTCGCGCCAGGCTGGCTGGCGACCCACGCGCCGACGCGGTTTGCGGTTTCGTTGATTTGCGCAAGTGGCGTGCCCCGGAGATATCCATGCACCAGGGCCGCGGTGAATGCATCGCCAGCGCCGACTGTATCGGCGACCTTCACCTTGAAGCCCGGATGCTCGTTGAATTCGCCGGCGGAGACGAGGAGGCTGCCGCCGTTGCCGCGCGTGACGCAAACCAGCTTCACTTCTTGCGAAAGCAGCTGCCGAGCCGAGACTTCTTCGCTGCGAGCCTCCAATTCGAACAGGCGCATGATCTTCGGAAGTTCCTCATGATTTAGTTTGACGATGGTTGCCAGCTTCATCGATTCTGCTAAAACTTCCATGGAATAGAAATTTTGCCTCAGGTTGACGTCGAAAATCCGCACTGCGCTTTTACGCAAGGCCTGCAGAAATCTGCGGATGGTGGCACGGCTGTGTTCCGATCTTTGCGCGAGCGATCCAAAGCATACGGCATCGGCCTGTTGAGCCAGGTTTTGCCACTGCGGCGTCCACTCGAGAAAATCCCACGCCACTGACTCGGAGATTTCAAAGCGCGGCTGGCCGGTGCGATCAACTTCGACCTTCACTGTTCCTGTGGGATGGTCCGTGTCTTGCTGAATGAAGTCGGTTGCGAGACCGAGCTCTCCGAGGCGGCGGGTCGCGTCAGCGCCCAGAGCATCCTGGCCGAGACGGCTGGCTGGTATTCCTTGATCCCCGAGCAAAGAGGTGATGTAGGCGAAGTTGGCGGGCGCTCCGCCCAGTTGCTTGCCGGCAGGAAATAAATCCCAAAGTAATTCGCCCAAACCGACGATGATGCGTTTCCTGCTCAGCATGCGACCGTCCAAGGCGAAGCGAATGGTTGCGGGGACGACTGAACTAGCGGAGAATCGGTGGGCGCGCATCGAGGTCGAGCCATAGGGCAATCTCGCTGCAAGTGCAACTGGACGTCAGCGGTGACAATTGCGATGATGCATACCATTCATTCCAAGACTTGGGTAGGGTTGGTTGCGCTGCTTCTGGCGCTGGCTTCACAGGATAGCGCAAATCTGCCGTTCGGGGCGTGGCATCGTGTTTCCGAAACTCCGGTGATCTCGCCGCAAGGGGAGGGGTGGGAATCGGCCGGCACTTTCAATCCTTCGGTGGTCTTTCGAGACGGCAAAATCGTCATGCTCTACCGCGCTCAAGACAAGGGCGGTACCTCGCGCCTCGGCTACGCTGAGAGTACGGATGGAATCCACTTCACGCGACGAAAAGAGCCTGTCCTTTCGCCTGAAGAGGATTACGAAAAAGATGGAGGAGTGGAAGACCCGCGGCTGGTGCGCTTCGGCGATATCTACTATCTGACTTACACCGGCTACAACAAGAAAGACGCGCAACTGTGCCTGGCGACTTCGAGAGATCTCATCCACTGGGAGCGGAAAGGCGTGATTCTTCCGGCGTACAAAGGGCGCTGGAATGTTCGCTGGACGAAGTCGGGAGCGATTGTGCCGGAGAAGATCGCCGGCAAATACTGGATGTATTATCTGGGCACGACTCCGGACAAGAACGACCAGATGGGACTGGCCTCTTCGGCCGATCTGCTGCACTGGACAGACGCGACTGATGTCCCGGTATTGCCGGTGCGGGCGGGAAGGTTTGATTCTCGCGTGGCCGAACCGGGGCCGGCACCGCTCGTCACGCCGAAAGGAATTGTACTGATCTTCAACGGCGCCGACGACAAACTTGTATACCGCACCGGCGTAGCGGTGTTCGACCGAAATGATCCGCGGGTCTTGATCTCGCGCACGGAAGATGGAATTTTCGCTCCCGAAAAGCCTTGGGAGAAAATCGGCCAGGTCCCGAATGTTGTGTTTGTGGAAGGGATGGTGCGGCAAGGGGAACGTTACCTGTTTTACTACGGGGGCGCGGACACGAATGTTGGCGTGGCGGAAGCGCCGGTCGTTCCCTAGTCTTCTCTCGATGGACTTCGAGCACCGCGTCGGCACAGCAAACGGTTGAAAATGAATCAGCTGATCTGCGTGAAAGAAGCAATCTTATGGAGGTCCGTGCTGTGAACAAAATCGCACTGCGATTGGCTGCGTTTCTGATTGGTTTGGGCATGGCAGGGTCGACCGTTGGGGCGCAGACCTCCCATGCAGTAGATGCCGAAGGGCATCAATGGTGGCAGCACGCAGTGTTTTATGAAATTTATCCCCGCAGCTTCGCCGACAGTAACAATGACGGCATCGGCGATCTGAAGGGGATTGCATCGAAGCTGGATTACTTGAAGGGTCTGGGAGTGGATGCGATTTGGATCACGCCGTGCTTCCCTTCGCCGCAGGTCGATTTTGGCTACGATGTTTCCGATTACGAGAATATTGATCCCATGTATGGGACGCTTGCAGACTTCGATCTACTCGCCAGCGAAGCTAAGAAACGGGACATTCGCATCATCCTCGATTTTGTTGTCAATCACACGTCGGATCAGCACAAATGGTTTCTCGACTCGAAGTCGTCTCGCACCTCGGCGCACCGCGACTGGTATATCTGGCGCGATGGGAAGGGGCCGGGAGAGCCTCCGA
Organism: uncultured Acidobacteriaceae bacterium; assembly: GCA_963786075.1. Taxonomy (GTDB): domain Bacteria; phylum Acidobacteriota; class Terriglobia; order Terriglobales; family Acidobacteriaceae; genus Sulfotelmatobacter. The sequence goes on from CAWAYA010000029.1 coordinate 89,983, forward strand.
ATAACTGGGTGTCGATATTTGGAGGGTCGGCGTGGAAACTCGATCCGGCCACAAATCAGTATTACTACCATTATTTCTATACCGAACAGCCCGACCTGAACTGGCGCAACCCGGCGGTTAGGGATGCGATGTTCGACGTGACGCGTTGGTGGTACAAGCGCGGTGTGGCCGGCTTCCGGTTGGACGCGGTCGACACGCTGTTTGAGGATCCAAATCTGCACGACAACCCGATTTTGCGTCCGGGCACGAACCATTTCGGAGATCCAATCGAGCAGGACAAATACAACACCAAGCTGCCCGAGGTGCATGACGTCTTGCGCGGACTGCGCAGGGTAGCGGACGAAAGCAATGCGGTGCTGATCGGAGAAACCTGGACGGCGAACGTCGCTGAACTCAACCGGTACTACGGCAAAGGCAATAACGAACTGCAATTGCCTATGGATTTTCTTTTCACCATGGTCAACAAGCTGTCGCCGGCGGAATTCCGCAAGCAGATTGCGGCCGTGGATGCGGCTTCCGGCTGGCCCACTTTTGTGATCAGCAATCACGACATTATGCGCTCTTATGACCGTTACGGCGATGGCGTGCACAACGACCAGATCGCGAAACTGATGGCAGCGCTTTATCTTACGTTGCGCGGAACTCCGATCATGTATTACGGGGAAGAGATCGGAATGAAAACCACGCCGCCGACGCGCAAGGAGGATGTGAAGGATCCGATTGGGCGTTCGGGATGGCCCGAGGAAAAAGGCCGGGACGGCGAGCGCACTCCCATGCAGTGGGACAGCAGCCAGAATGGGGGTTTCTCCAAGGGGACGCCGTGGCTTCCAGTGCCTGAGACTTACAAGACGCACAACGTGGCGGATGAGGCGAAAGATCCGAGTTCGGTGCTGGAGTTCTACGCCAGGGTGCTCAAACTGCGGCACACGAACCAGGCGCTGCTCGATGGCCGCTACACCGCGATAAATGAGAATGACACGAACGTGCTGTCTTACTTGCGCGTGTACAAAGGGCACGGGATAGTAGTGGCACTGAATATGTCGAAGGCGCCGCAGAAGGTGAAGCTCGAGTTGAAGAGCAACGGCTTTAGTTCGGCCACCCGGTTGCTGGCGACTGGAGAAACAAGCGCTAAAGGGAACGAAGTTTCGCTTGAGCCCTACGGCGTTTTTATCGGCGAGCTCGCGAAATAGATTTAACCTCGGAATTTAGTTTCTTGGCTCCCACGATTTCGCGCGGGAGATAGCTTCATTCCAGCGCTGCCGCATAGCATCGACTTTGGAGCGTGGAAGGCATGGTTCGAAACGTCGTTCCGCACGCGGCATTTCATAAACTGTTTTCAGATCCTTCCAAAAACCGACACCCAGACCTGCCAGGAATGCTGCGCCGAGCGCGGTAGTTTCCGTCATGGCGGGGCGCACGACACATACTCCCAGGACATCTGCTTGAAATTGCATGAGCGCGTCGTTGGCGGACGCGCCGCCATCCACCCGCAACTCTTTGAGCGGAGTCTTTGTGTCTGTTTGAACTGCGTCCATCAGATCGGCGACCTGGTAGGCGATGCTCTCGAGGGCGGCGCGCGCGATGTGACCTGCTGTGCTGCCGCGTGTGAGGCCGAGGATTGCGCCGCGCGCGTAGGAATCCCAGTGCGGAGCGCCCAGGCCCACGAAAGCCGGGACGAAATACACTCCGCCGTTGTCGGAGACGGAATTTGCCAAGGCTTCCACTTCCGATGAGCTGCGAATAATTCCTAAGCCGTCGCGCAGCCACTGGACTACGGCCCCGCCGACGAAGACACTGCCTTCGAGTGCGTAGTCAGTGGTATCGCCGATTCTCCAGGCCACGGTCGTAAGCAGACGATTCGTGGATGCGACCGCGCGATTACCGGTGCTTTGCAACATGAAGCAGCCGGTGCCATAGGTATTTTTGGTGAGGCCGCGGCTGGTGCATCTTTGTCCGAAGAGCGCGGCCTGCTGATCGCCGGCGATGCCTGCGATAGGAATGCCGTTCAGGCCAGGGACCGAGCTTACTTCCCCGTAGACTTCGCTGGAGGGCCGCACTGCGGGCAACATCGATGCCGGGATCCGGAAGAGATCGAGAAGGTCGTTATCCCAACGGCCGGAGTGAAGATTGAAAAGCATAGTGCGGGACGCATTGCTGGCGTCGGTGACGTGCACGCGGCCGCCCGTCAACTTCCAAACCAGCCAGGTATCGACGGTGCCAAATGCGAGACGGCCGGATTCGGCGAGTGGGCGCGCGTTCGGGACGTGTTCGAGAATCCAGGAAACCTTGCTGGCGGAGAAGTAGGCGTCAATCAACAAGCCGGTTCGTTGCTGGATGAGATTATCGTGACCCTGCGCCTTGAGTTGGTTGCAGAAAGCGGCGGTCCGGCGATCCTGCCAGACGATTGCGTTGTAAATGGGCCTGCCAGTTGCGCGATCCCAGACGATAGTGGTTTCGCGCTGGTTGGTGATGCCGATTGCAGCGACGTCGCGGGGCTGGGCATTGGCGCTGGCCAAGGCTTCCAGGGCAACGGCGATTTGTGATGCCGCGATCTTTTCGGGATCGTGCTCGACCCATCCAGACTCGGGGAAAATCTGCTTGAACTCGCGCTGCGCCACGGAGTGGACCGCGCCGTTACGATCGAACAAGAGGGCTCGGGAACTTGTTGTGCCCTGATCGAGAGAGAGAATGTAAGGCAAGAGGTCTCCTGTTTTCTACCGACAGGTCTTAGCTACGGCTATGACGAGGGGCCGAACTCCCGCAGAAATCGTCGAATGCCGAAATCGTAGACCGCGGCGCCGACGAGTCCGCCCAGTAGGGGCGCAAACACCGGCACCCACCACACACGAGCGCCGTCAGTGAGGCCATTGTTCTTGAATCCGGCCATCGCGGTGAAAAGGCGCGGACCAAAATCGCGCGCGGGATTGATTGGATATCCGTGCATGCCACCGAAGCTCATGCCGATGGCTACGACCACCAGCCCGATCATCGCCGGCGCGAGGTTGGCGCCGGGAGGAACATTGAGTTCGTCCGTGATAGCCAACACCAGGAGCAGCAGCAGAGCGGTGCCGATCACCTGATCGAGAAACCCAGCTTGCGGCAGGGCCGGAAAAGCGGGAAACGTTGTAAAGACGCCCGCAGTTTTTTCCAGTTGAGGGTCAACCTGGTGGAACGCAGGCAGGTAGTTGCGGTAGACCAAAGCGGCTGCAAGGAATGCTCCTGCCGTCTGCACGATGGAATAAGGCAGGACCTTGCTCCAGGGAAAACCGCGGAACACCGCTAAGGTGATGGTGACGGCGGGGTTGAGATGTCCGCCAGAAACTTTTCCCGCAATGTACAGGCCCATGGTCACCGCCAACCCCCAGCCCAGCGTGATGTTGGTGTAGCCGCCGTGGACCGTGGCGCCGGGAGTCTTTGAAGGGAACAGGACAACCATGGCGACTACGCCTGTGCCAAAGAGCATCAGGACGAACGTTCCAAGAAACTCGGCAATCAACTCAGCTGCCAGGGTAGGTTTGCGCATGCGGCATAGCTCCTGCGGCGACTTGCTGCTTTTCAACCGCGAGTAGTCTAGCAAGGATTTTAGGCAGGCTCCGGTTTTTGGATTGCGGGGAGCTTCGTCCTCTGCGTGCTAGAGAATCTGCGGGCAGATTACTAAAAAAGGAAGGGGCAGTGTTTTCCCTTGACAGGGAGGGTATGGCCTGTAAGATAGAGAATATTTATTCATAATTATGAATAAATATTCATGATGAATAAAGCCCTGCGACAGAGAGCCGTTCTGGAAGCATTGAAACAGGGACCCATTGCCAACCAGGAAGACTTGCAGCGGGTGTTGCGCAAGCGGGGATTCAAGGTGGGGCAGGCCACGCTGTCGCGGGACATTCACGACCTGAATCTGAGCAAGACGGCGGCGGGCTACGCCCTGCCGCAGGGCGAAGGCGCCGCGGGTCTGGCGCTGCCCCCGGTGCATCGGCTGGTTCGAGAATTTGTACTGGATGTGCGGCCGGCCCAGAACCTCTTAGTAGTGAAAACCATCATAGGCAGCGCTCAGCCGGTGGCGGCGGCGCTGGACGAACGGGAATGGGAGGAAGTGGTGGGAACGATTGCCGGGGACGACGCCATTCTGATTGTTTGTCCTGACAAGGATGCTGCCAGAAGAGTTGCGGCGCGAATCGAGGAGATGCTGGGCTGATGTCTGCAAAGCTCAAGAGCGCGGTGCTGGGAGCGAGCGGCTATTCGGGATTGGAGCTGACGCGCATTCTCGAGCGGCATCCGCGCCTTGAAAAGCCAGTGCTGCTGCGGCGTGAGGGTAGCGGCGATAGCGCGACGGACTTGGCCGAGGTTTTTCCGGAGCTATCTGGCAACGGAGGCTACCCGCTGCGGGCACTGTCTTGGCCGGAACTGAAGCGTCAGGGCGTGCAATTACTTTTTCTGGCTACGCCGCATGAAGCATCGCGAGCTCTGGTTCCGGAAGCCGTTGCGCAAGGGTTGCGGGTGATCGATCTGAGTGGGGCATGGCGGCTGAAACAGGCACAGCATCGTGCCATCTACTCGTTTCAGGACGCTGACGCGGTGACGGCTGCGGCACTGACGGCGAAGGCGGTTTATGGCTTGCCGGAGTTGAACAGTGATTGCATTTCGGACGCCCAGTTGGTGGCGAATCCCGGATGCTATGCGACCTCAGTGATTCTGGCTCTGGTGCCGCTGCTCAAAGCGGGCCTGGTCGATCGGGAGCACGGAATTATTTCAGACTCGAAGTCTGGAGTTTCGGGAGCAGGTAAAGCGCCTACGTCGCGGACGCATTTCGTTTCGGTGGCGGACAATCTTTCCGCTTATTCGGTGTTCAATCACCGGCATCTGGGAGAGATGGTGGAGCAGTTGGAGCTGGAGGATGCGGAGTTAACTTTTACTCCTCATCTGCTGCCGATTCCCCGCGGAATTCTTTCGACGATTTACGTCCACCTGAAGCAGACGATGAAACCGTCGGAAGTGGAAGCTTGCCTGCGTGATTTTTATTCGGGCAGACATTGGGTGCGAGTGTTTGCCGCACCAAAGCTGCCGCAGTTGCAGTTTTCGTTGCACACGAACTACTGCGACCTCGGCTTTTGCCTGGCCGAAGACGGCCGGCGGCTGGTGCTGGTTTCCTGCGTGGACAATCTGCTGAAAGGCGCGGCAGGACAGGCGGTGCAGAACATGAATCTGATGCACGGGTGGGAAGAGCGGGAGGGATTGCAGTGACGATTGTGGTGAAAATTGGGGGATCGGCGATCGAGGATGCGGCGACGTTGCGCAAGTGTGCGCGGTCGATCGCGGAATTGGCGCAGGATGGCCACCGCGTGGCTGTGGTTCATGGCGGCGGCAGTGCGTTGACCCGCATGCTGAATCGACTCGGGAAAAAGAGTGAGTTTGTGGACGGGCTTAGGGTCACCGATGCGGAGACTCGGGACGCGGCGCTCATGGTGTTGGCAGGGATCATCAACAAGAAGCTGGTGGCGGCGATTCAATCAGCGGGGATGCCGGCGATTGGATTCTGCGGCGGCGATGGTATGACGTTCCGTGCGCGGAAAAAGTTTGTCCACGGGCGAGACCTGGGATTCGTGGGCGAGATTTGTTTTGCGGAGCCGTGCTGGATTGAGGCTCTCTGGCAGCAGGGAGGAATTCCGGTGCTGGCTTCGCTGGCGCTGGGCGCCGACGGCGAATACTACAACGTGAATGCGGACGAGATGGCGGCCTCGTGCGCTGCGGCTTGCCATGCGAACGCGCTGATCTTTCTCACCGACGTACCCGGCGTAAGAGATGCCGCAGGCAGCGTGATGCCGTGGCTGAGCACGAAGCAGGCCGCGGAACTGGCGGCCGGGTCGATCATCAGCGGCGGCATGTTGCCGAAGCTCCAGGCTTGCGGGCAGGCGCTGAAGCAAGGCGTAGGGCGTGTGAGAATCTTGCCGGCAAACGAGGCCGAGATCTTGCCGCAGTTCTATCTGACCAAGCTGTCGTGCGGCACGGAGGTTACTTATTCATGAGGCAGTCAGTCGCCGCTGGTTACAAGTCGCAACCTGCGGGTACACAGGTTCAAAAGAAGGAGTCAAAGTTGAATACGCACATACAAGGCAGAATGGCGGCAGCTCCCGAGAGAGTGCCGCAAGTGTTTTGGTGTCCGGATCTGGTTTCGACTCGCGATCTCGGCCCCGCCGGCGTAGATGCGGTGTTGCATCTGGCTGGAATCATGAAGTCGCGTCCGGCTGATTTTCAACGGGCGCTTACTGGCCGGCAGATCGTCATGTTCTTCGAGAAGCCATCTTTGCGGACGAGGCTAACGTTTGAAGCGGGCATGGTGAGCCTGGGCGGTACGGCGATGTTCGTCGACCAGACCCACGAACGGCTCGATGCGCGCGAAAAGCTGAGCGACGTGGCGCACAATCTGGAGCGCTGGGTGGATTTGATTGTGCTGCGGACGTTCTCGCAGCAGACGATCGAGGGCATGGCGCAGCATGCGTCTATTCCGGTGATTAACGCGCTCAGCGATGTGGAGCATCCGTGTCAGGCTCTGGCTGATTACCTTACGCTGCTCGAGCGGTTTGGCGACATGAAGGACCGCTGCCTTGCTTACGTGGGCGATGGCAACAATGTGGCGCACTCGTTGTTGCTTACATGCGCGTGCCTGGGATCTTCGATTCGCGTCGCAACGCCGACGGGCTATGCACCCAATCCGCAGATAGTCGCCGCCGCTCGCGAAATTGCAGAGGAGACTGGGGCGGAGATAAATTTGCTGACCGATCCTCACGAGGCCGTGTTCGAAGCCGATGCGATTTACACCGACGCCTGGACCAGCATGGGTCAGGAGCGGGAAGAAAATGAGCGAGCAAGAGTGTTTCCGCCTTATCAAGTCAATCCGGAACTCATGGCAGAAGCCGCGCCCCATGCGGTGTTCATGCATTGCCTGCCGGCGCACCGGGGTTTGGAAGTGACCGACGAAGTGATCGATTCGTCGCAGTCGGTGGTCTTTGAGCAGGCGGAGAACCGCCTGCATGTGCAAAAGGCGATTCTCTATTTGCTGCTCGGCGGCGGCGATCGCCTGCCTGCAAGGAGTGCTCATGCCTGAAAAAGTTGTACTCGCTTACTCCGGGGGGCTCGATACCTCCATCATCATTCCGTGGCTCAAGGAGAATTACTCTTACAGCGTGATCGCGATGGTCGGCGACGTTGGCCAGGGAGACGACATTGAAGCCGTCGTCGAGAAGGCTTACGCGACGGGCGCGAGCAAGGTTGTCGTGGAGGATCTCCGCGAGGAGTTTCTGACTGGATATGTGTTTCCCGCGCTGCGGGCTGGCGCGGTGTACGAACATAAGTATCTGCTGGGCACTTCGCTGGCGCGGCCGGTCATCGCAAAACATCAAGTCGAAGTCGCTTTGCGCGAGGGAGCTACGGCGGTCGCGCATGGCTGCACGGGTAAGGGAAACGACCAGGTTCGTTTTGAATTGACTTATCAAGCACTCGCGCCCGAACTGAAAGTGATCGCGCCGTGGCGGGAGTGGTCGTTAAAATCCCGCGAAGATTGTCTCGATTACGCGGAACAGCACGGCATTCCGGTGGCGGCAAGCCGCGAAAAAATCCACAGCCGCGACCGCAACTTGTGGCACCTCAGTCATGAAGGTGGAGAACTGGAAGATGCCGGGAACGCTCCGCTCGCGACAACGTGGCAGATGACGCGCTCGCCGCAGGAAGCGCCTGATAAAGACGAACAGGTGACGATCGCCTTTGAGAAAGGGAGTCCCGTCGCCGTCAATGGCATGAAGCTTGATCCGGTCTCGCTGGTTGAGTTGCTCAACGAAATTGGCGGGCGAAACGCCATCGGCCGGGTTGATCTGGTGGAAAACCGCTTCGTAGGAATCAAGTCGCGTGGATGTTACGAAACGCCCGGAGGAACATTGCTCATCGCGGCGCATCGCGAACTGGAAGCTCTGTGCCTGGAGCGCGAGGTCGCGCACTTCAAGCAGCATGTGGGACTTAAGTATGCGGAACTCGTTTACTTCGGATTGTGGTTCACGCCTCTGCGCGAGGCACTGGACGCATTTGTCGCCAGCACCCAAGCGGAGATGACCGGCAGCGTCACGCTGTCTTTGTATAAAGGGAATGTTTCGGTGGTGAGCCGCCAGTCGGAGCACTCGCTCTATCGCACCGATCTGTCGTCGTTCACCATGGGCGATGGTTACGACCAGAAAGATGCCGCCGGCTTCATTCGCATTCTCGGATTGCCATCGCGGACGCGAGCACGGGCGCGCGTGGAGGTTGCGCGATGAAGATGTGGTCGGGGCGGTTCCGGCAGGCGCTGGATCCGCAATTCGAGCGGTGGCAGCGGTCGTTCGATTTCGACCGCCGGCTGCTGAGTTACGAACTCGCCGCGAGCGGGGCTCACGCTCGCGCTTTGAAAAACGCCGGGGTCCTGTCCGCGGATGAACTCATCAGCATTCTGGAAGGGCTGCAGCAGATTGGCGAGATGGCGGCTGCGTCCAAAGGATTGGTGGAAGACGATGAAGCGGAGGACGTGCATCATTTCGTCGAGAAACAGCTGGTAGCGCGCATCGGCGATCTCGGCTACAAGTTGCACAGCGGGCGCAGCCGGAATGAGCAGATCGCAACCGATCTGCGTCTTTATGTGCGGGCGGCGATTGATGAGCTGCGGAAGGAACTGGCCGAGGTCTGTGCGGCTTTCACCGATCGCGCCGAACAAGCGGGCAGCGCCGCGATGCCCGCGTACACGCATTTGCAGCATGCGGAACCTGTGTTGATCGGGCACTGGCTGCTGGCCTATGCCGAAATGTTTTTGCGGGATGCCGACCGGCTCGCCGATTGCCGCAAGCGTTTGAATTTGTGTCCGCTGGGATCTGGCGCCGTGGCAGGTGCGACTCTGCCGCTGGATCGTGGGTTTATGGCGGAGGAGCTTGAGTTCACTGGTCCGACGGCGAACAGCATGGACGCTACCAGCGACCGCGACTTCGTTGTCGAGTTCGTAAACGCGCTCTCGCTCCTGGGGCTGCACTTGAGCCGGTGGGCGGAGGAAATGATCATTTTTTCTTCACAGGAGTTTGGCTTTGTGCAGCTGCCTGAGGCTTACTCCACGGGCAGCAGCGCCATGCCTCAAAAGAAGAATCCAGATCTTCTGGAGCTGGTACGGGGCAAGACTGGGCGCATGATCGGGAGCGCGGCGACGCTACTCGTGACTTTGAAGGGTTTACCGCTGGCTTACAACAAAGACTTGCAGGAAACGCAAGAGCCGCTGTTCGACGCTGCCGATACAGCGCTTGGATTGCTGCCTCTGGTCGCTGGATGGATAAAAGCGGTCGAGTTCGACCTCGAGCGCATGAACGAGGCGGCGCAGTCGGGATTCATGAATGCGTGGGCAGCAGCGACTTATCTGGTCAAGCGTGGCGTTCCTTCGCGGCTCGCACACGAGCAGATCGGCAAGGCTGTGAAGCTGTGCGCGGAAAAGCAATGCGAGCTTCAGGATTTAACGCTGGATGAGTTGCACGCGCTGAATCCAGTGTTTGACCGCGATTTTCATGAATGTCTAAAGCTGGCCGCGGTGTTGGCGATTCATGACGTCGTGGGCGGGACGGCGCCAGCGCTAGTGCGGCAGGGGATTGCAGCGGCGAGAAAGAAAATCGACGCGTTGCGGGAGGAGGTCAATTTCCATGCGCACGCGTAAAGCCATTTTGCCCGATGCACAGCACATTCACGATCTGATTGCCAGCTATTCCGGCGACGGCACTCTGCTGCCGCGCACGCTGGCGGAGATTTGCGAGAACGTACGGGACTTTGTGGTTCTGGAGAATGAAGGCCGCATCATTGGCTGCGGCGCGCTCCATCTTTATGGCACGCACCTCGCGGAGATTCGTTCGATCACGGTAGGACCCCGCGCGCAAGGGCAAGGCGGGGGCAGCCGGCTGATGAAAGCTTTGCTGGCCGAAGCGAAGCGGCACCGCGTGGATTGCATTTGTCTTTTCACGCGGGCTCCGGAATTTTTTGCACGCCAGGGATTCGAGATGGCGCGGCGCGAAGATCTTCCCGACAAGATCTACAAGGACTGCCACGTTTGTCCCAGGTTTCACAACTGCGACGAAGTCGCCATGGTGCGGGGCAAGCTGCCTACGTTCGCTATCCTCCCGGAACCGGCGAACTGGCTGGTGAAGCTGCAGGTCCAGCAGTAGCGCAGAGACCTGAATTCCCGCTAAACAATAATATTCCGGATCGAGAAGGCTGCCCTTTGACCGCAATTACGGGGGGCAGCCTGCGATGCTATGATCGGTTGGCGACAAGACCTGAAAATCCCTGAGTGCGGGCGGATACCAAGCTATGGCTATCGTTGCTCCCGGCAATTCCAGTGCTACATCGGCTTCCGAAGGGTCGGCCTCCTACACCGTTCCCCTGGCCGTTGTGACTACTTTATTTTTCATGTGGGGCTTTCTAACCTGTCTCAACGACATTCTTGTCCCCCACCTGAAGCCGATTTTCGACCTGAATTACAAAGAGATCATGCTCATTCAGTTCGCCTTTTTCGGAGCGTATTTTCTTTTCTCCATACCTTCGGCGAAGATCATCGACTGGATCGGCTATCAGCGCTCGATGGTGTTGGGCTTGTTGACCATGGGTGCGGGTGCGTTTCTTTTTGTCCCCGCAGCCAGCGTGCCGTCGTACCCGCTGTTTCTCGTCGCACTGATTGTCCTTGCCGCCGGCATCACCTGCCTTCAGGTGGCGGCTAATCCGTACGTGACCGTATTGGGTAACCCCGCAACGGCGTCGAGCCGATTGAACCTAACGCAAGCATTCAACTCGCTGGGAACGTTTCTGGCCCCCTTCTTCGGCGGCCTTTTTATTCTGAGTGCAGCGCCGAAGACCATCGACGAGATACGCGCGCTGGCGCCTGATGCCTTGCATGCCTATCGCTTGCACGAAGCGGCCACCGTCAAGACGCCATACATGGGGCTAGGTTTCGCGTTAGTGTTGCTGGCGATCGCGATCGGCAGTTTCAAGCTCCCGAAAATCCCGCAGGCTCAGCACCAGATCGGCGAAAAGGTGAACGACTCCATCTGGAAGCATCGCAATCTGATTTTTGGCGCGATCGGAATCTTTGTATACGTCGGCGCCGAGGTTTCGATTGGAAGCTTTCTGGTGAACTACTTCAGCCAGCCAGAGATCGGCGGATTGACGGAGAAGGTTGCGGCCAGTTTCGTGGCGTTTTATTGGGGCGGAGCGATGGTCGGGCGTTTCATCGGATCCGGGCTGTTGCAAAAGATCAATTGGCTGGGCGACTGCTCGGCATTTGCGCCGTGTGTGCGGCCGCCCTGGTGACAATTTCCATGCTGAGCACGGGACACTTCGCCATGTGGAGCATCATCCTGGTGGGGTTCTTCAATTCCATCATGTTCCCCAGCATTTTCGCGCTGGGCGTGGCGGAACTCGGCCCGCTAACCGGGGATGGTTCCGGAGTGATGATTATGGCGATCGTGGGCGGAGCAATTCTGCCGTTAGCTCAGGGCGCGATCGCCGACCGGATTGGAATTCACCACGCCTTCTTTCTGCCGGTGATTTGCTACCTGTACATCCTGTTCTTCGCGTTGAGCGGTTCGAAGCCCAACAGCGAGCGTCAGGCGCGGGCGTAAGAAGCACGCGCCGCATTTTAGTCGAATGGTCAGGCCGTTGCTAGGCCGGGCTTTTTTCCTCTGCCCTCGAAATGCGCTTCGATTTCCTCCAGCGTCTTCCCTTTCGTCTCAGGCAGGAACACTACCGCCGTGATGAAGTAGATGACGGTGCAGCCGGCGAATCCCCAAAACATGGTGGAGTAGCCATACTTGCCGACCGTGGGCAGGAATATGGCGGCTATGCCGGTGGAAACCGCCTGGTTGAGCAGCAGGGCGATGCTCATTCCGTTGGAGCGAATGCGGGTGGGCATCAGTTCGGAAAGCGCCAGCCACACTACCACGCCAGGCCCGACGGCATAAAACGCCATGAACACGAAGAGAGTAATGGCGACCTTCCATCCACTGCGCTGGCTGGGCAAGGGAGTGATTAATGCATTGTCGATTCTCAACGGTGCCTGGCGCGCGGCGTCGAGATCGCCAAACGGATTCGAGAAGAACGCAACTACCTTGTTAGCGGGTACGCAGCTCTCGCGCGTGATAGCGATTGGGGTCGCTGCGGTATCGTCAGAACGCGCGGCCTTGGTGGCGGCGTGGAAGTCGCCATAGGAATAGATGACCACCAAAGAGGTAGGGCGGTCGCCAAGTCGCCGAGCAGCATCACCCTCCGCACTTAATAACGTCCCGGCCAGCTTCTGATCATAGGTGAGTGTGATCTTCTGGTCCGGCTCGACCATGGATTGAACTTGGCTTCGGGAATCGACGCGCAGGCGTTCCGTCTGGCGGAAAAGCAGGCCGGTGCAGACCAGGGAAACGATAATTCCTGCTGTTCCTAGAGACAGCAGGAATTTCCGTCCTTTGCGATCCACCAGCATGACGCCGCCGATCGTGACGAGGAAGTTCACGACGGTGAAAAGAACGTAGCCCCAATGAGCCTGCACATCGGAAAGGCCGCTCTGCAAAAGAATATTAGTGTTGTAGCCGATGATGGAGTTGATGCCCGTGGCCTGATTGCACGCGAGAATTACGCACGCCAGCACAAATGGGATCACATATTTCCGGCGCAACAGCGATTCCTTCACTTTGGTTCCCGTTGAGGTCTGAGCTTGCTCCGCGGCGGCAGCTTGTTCCATTTCCTTAAGTTCGAGATTCGCCTGCTCGCTGGTCCGAGAACGCAGCAGCGCCGAGCGGGCCGCGTCGCGTTTGCCGCGGCGGAATAGCCAGCGCGGGGACTCCGCGACCATGATGCTGCCGATCACAAACAGAATGCCCGGTGGCAGCGAAACCCAAAAGATGCTGCGCCAGGCCATATCTTTAAATGCGATCAGGCGGATCGCGTCGCCGAGTTTTGCCACCTGGTCGACACGAAAACTGAAATACATGCCCACGATCGCAGCCGCCGTGATGCCGAGAGTGAGCAACCATTGGAAGATGCCCGTACCTTTGCCGCGACTCGATGCCGACAGACACTCCGCCAGATATAGGGGGACCACTACACCAATCAGGCCGGCGCTGATTCCCTGTAAAAGACGGCCAAGAATCAGGGGCTCATAACCGTGCGAGAGCGCAATCATCGGAATGCTGATGACAAACAGGACGCCGCTGAGCGTCATCAGAAGTTTGCGCCCCATCCAGTCTGCCAGCACGCCCGCGAACAAGGTTGAGATCACACTGCCGAGCAGGACGGCGGCAACCACGGTTGAAAGTTGGCCCGCATTCAAACCGGAAGTGGCTTCGAGGTAGGGCAGCGCGCCGGCAATGATTCCGACATCCACTCCGTAAAGCAGGCCGCCGAGACCTGCGACCAGCAGGAGGAAGCGGTTGTAACCAGCTTTTTCGTCTTGTGCCACGTGGCCGGTCCTTTCGCGCGATTGCAACGATTCCGAAAATTTATTCCACGCGAGAATACTACGGCCAGGCGACGAGAGCTGAATCTTTCTCAATCACGGAGCAGACTGCCCGGTTTCGATGGGAAGTTCGGAATTAATAGCGGACGAGGCGCTGCGCCCCCGGCAATATTCGTCGTCGGAATACGGATGGCTAGGGCGCCGCGGCCAGTGCTAGGAGACTAGGCACTAACCTGGATAGAGATCAGCTCTGGATTGCAGCGGGAATTCTGGATGGACTTGACGGCGTCTTCCGCCGTAAATCGTCCCATAATCAGCGCCAGCTTGCGGTCGGTTGTGGTCTGGATGGGAGTGCGGTCAATGCGCTGGACGTATTCCGGAGCGCGAGTACCGCTGCGGTTCACTTTCACAAGAAACTTGGTGTTTTTCATGTTTACTTCCTCCAGGCTCGCGCTAAACGCAGATGTCGAAACGAGGGTGGACTAGACGAGAGTCCCTTGTCGGTTATGCAGGTCGCTCTTTCAAGAACGCAAAACGATGGAAACTTCAGATTGGGCTGACTTACTGCCGCAAGCGTGAAAGAGTAAGAAGAACTATTTCCCTCAGCTATAATACTATGCCCCCGCCGAACGGTTGTCAACCTGCAAACCAGCGAGATCAGGGCTGCAAAACCTGATTAGCTTGGGGATGGACTCGCTGGTCTCTAATTTGGCTGGCGTCCCAGCCGCCGCCAAGAGCTTTGACCAGATAAACGGAGCTGACCATCTGCTGGCCGAGCAACTGTGTTTCCAGACGCTCGCTGGCCAGCAGCGTGGTCTGCGCATTAATCACGTCGAGGTAGCTAGTCACTCCGCCGATATAACGATTGTTGGCGATCACCAAGGCGCGCCGCGCATCATCGACGGCAGCGCCTTGCGTGGCCAGAGCTTGAGACAACGTGCTCAGATTGCTGATTCCGTCTTCGACTTCCTGAAACGCCGTGAGTACGGCCTGGCGGTAGTTGGCCACGGACTGGTCATATGCCGCGCGGGCCGCGGCCAGGTTGGCTCGATTTCGACCACCCTCGACGATAGGCTGCAAGGCATCCGCGCCGAGAGACCAGAACAGGCTCGGAGCGTTGAGAAGCGAGCCGAGATCACGGCTTTGCCATCCTCCCGAACCACTGAGCGTGATGTGCGGATAGAAAGCCGAACGGGCGATTCCGACTTGTGCGTTTTCATACGCCATCAGGCGTTCCGCGGTTGCGATATCAGGGCGGCGTTCCAACTCGTCGGAAGGCACTCCCAGCGGAACCGGCGGCGGCGTGGCATGCAACGGAGCGACGGGCAAGCTGAGACTGGAAGCTGGCTGGCCCACCAGCACGGCGATGGCGTGTTCATACTGTGCGCGCGATTCCTGCACTAGAGCCAGCTGCGATACCGTGGAGTCAAGCAGCGCAGCCTGCTGCGCCACTTCGAGTCCGCTGGCGATGCCGCCATCGTGGCGATTCTTCACCAGATCCAGGCCTTTTTGTTGATAGCCGACGGACTCCTGCACTACCTGGAACTCGGCGTCCAGTTCGCGCAGCGTGAAATAGTCGGCAGCGAGTTCAGCAGTCAGCACCAACTGCACGTTTTGCAGATCGGCGGCGCTGGACTGCAGAGAAGCGTTGGCTGCCTCCACGTTGCGCCGCACGCGGCCGAAAAGATCCGCCTCATAGCTCAAGGAAAACGGAATCGTATAGACGCTCTGCGTGTACGCAGTGACGGGCGGTGCTTGGCCGTCCAGAGGGCGATTGGCGCCAGCGTTCTCCCGCAACGCGTTAGGATCGGCCGAAAGCTGCGGGAACATGTCCGCGGTGGCGACGCGCGCCAGCGAGCGCGCCTGGTTTAAACGGTCGCGGGCGGCTACCAGAGACTGGTTGGCCTCGAGCAATTGCTGTTCGTATGTATTGAGCGGCGGGTCGTTGTAGATTTGCCACCACGGGCCCTTAGGAATCGAATCCTTCGGAGCGGCTTGCTGCCAGGGCGGTTGCGTCTTCCACGCATCCGGCGCCGGCGCTGGAGCCGGCGGCCGGCTGTAACGCGGACCGACGGCGCATCCTGCGGCAAAACCAAGCAGCGCGAGAGCGGCCGAAATTGCGGCCCGTTTCACAATTCGCTGCCTTTCTGCTGGTTCGGCGGCGGTGATTGAGCGGGCTTCTGCGCCACGATCACCTGTTGGCCCTCTTCGAGCGAGTCTGCAGGGTTGATCACGACCTGGTCGGCGGGCGTGACTCCGCCGAGAATCTCCAACGTCGTGCCGTAGTCGCGTCCGATATTAATGGAACGCAACTGAACTTTACCGTCGGAACCAACGACTGCGAGGCGCGGGCCTTCGGCGCGGAACAGCATCGCATTTACCGGAACTGTAACCTTGTTTACCCCGGAACCCACGGCGAAGTGCACCTCGCCGAACGAGCCAGGCAATAAACGCTCGTCTTTATTCGGCACGTCGACCTCCGTCAGCAGAGTGCGCGTAGAGGGATCAATCGCCTCCGCCGTGCGCACCACCTTGCCGAAAAATTTCTGGCCGGGAAACTCCTGCAACGTGACAGCGGTCTTTGCGCCAACCTTGATAAACGGTGCGTAAGCCTGCGGAACGCTGGTGTAGACCCGCAAGGGATCGACGCGCGCCATGCGAAACAGTTCGGTGCCGACGGTGCCGGAGCCAGCGTTGATCAGTGCGCCGGGGTCGACGTTACGGCGTGTGAGCACGCCGGTGAATGGCGCGTAG
>CAWAYA010000030.1:0-24633 GCA_963786075.1 uncultured Acidobacteriaceae bacterium
GCCGGGTTGTGTCTCCGGGAAATGGCGCTCGTTGATTGTGCGGCCTCTGCTCAATCAGGACGAAAGCGACGTACGCGCGCCAGTGCCCGCTAGGGCCGGCCTCCGGCGTGGCGCAACAAACGGATCACCTGGGTACTGTTTCGAACCTGGGCCCACGTTAGAGCGGTATAGCCGGTTCGGCTGCGCAGGTTCACATCTGCTCCCGCTGCCAGAAGAGCCTGGACAACGTCAGGGTTTGCCTTGGGGTTTCGGCAGGCGAGGATCAAAGCTGTTTGCCCGCTTTGATCCAATGCGTTCACGTTCAGGGCATTTACAGCTGCATTCCCGTCGGCGCCCGTTGCCGCCGACATCAACTGCTGCAACGCCTTCAAGTCTTCTCGCGCCGCCGCCCGCATCAGGTCCGTTTCATCAGGATCTTCTAGGGTCTCGCCGCCACTTCCCAATTCGATGGGCCAGGCGATCGGAATGATCCGGACCACCTTGATGCCGATATCCCCGTTCATCTTCTGAAAATCGTTGAGCTTGAAATAACCTCGCAACAAAGGCTGAATCTGGATCCCAATCGTCGATTGCCAGGCCTGACTTCCCACCGAGCGCCAAGCCGCAGAGGCCTCGTCCCACACTTGCGGGCGGAAAACGTTGAAGCCGTCGGCCAGATTCCACTCGAAGTGCGCATCCATATCGCGAGTGAAGCCGGCAGGGCTAATCCACACGACGGTGCAAGCTACCAGCAAGGCCGCTACTACATAGGGCCACGCGCGCCGGCCGGCAAAACGAGATACCACCACCGCTGCCAACCCCACCAAAGCTAGCGCCTCAATCAAGAACCCTGTAGCGATGAGCGCTTCACCGGCAATGTTCCACCAGCGCAGCCGCCAATCCAGGAACCCTCCCTCATCAAAATGCCAAAACGGATTGAGATAGAGGGTTACGAGGCCGGCTACAAACAGCACTGCTCCGGCCTCCAGACCATAGACTGTCCAGGTCGTGCGGCGGATGTGCCTGGCGGTTGGAGTGAGCATCAGCGTCTGCCGGCGTCATGCAGACCGGCAAGAAGAGTATAGACATTGCGCGGGAGGCGAGGAATCAAAGCCGATACTATGAAGGATGGATCGAGGGGACAACAGAAGATCGTTCTATTGCGCTCCCACCACTTTCGCATTCGGGACGGGCATTCTCTGGCGCAAAAGTTGTTCGGCTGTCTTTGCCTCTACTGGCGGGGAGAAGAAATATCCTTGTCCCTGTTCGCAGGCCAGCCCGTGGAGATAATCGTACTGCCTGCTGGATTCAATACCCTCGGCAATCACTTTCAATTTCAACTTGTGTGCCAGCAGCATAATCAGTTCCACCACGTCACGTGTACCTCGGTCAATAAGCATTCCGGCGACCAGGGAGCGGTCGATCTTCAACGCTTCAATCGGGAACTGCGTCAGTCCGCTCAGAGACGAATTCCCCGTGCCAAAATCATCCAGGATCACGCCCACCCGTAGTTGCTTCAGGTGCGAGAGGACCGTCACTGTCAACTTCGCATCGGCGGCCACCACGTCTTCCGTCATTTCCAGGAGCAGCCGCGATGGATCAATCCCGGTCTGCTGCAGGGTCGCCTGTAGCCCGCTGACGAAGCGGGGATCGGCCAATTGCCTGGCCGAGACGTTCACGCTGATGCTGATGGGCGGCAGTGGGGAATTCTCAGTCCCAATCTTACTGTCACCGGCGTTGTCCCAGGTGCGCAACTGCTGGCATGCCTGCACAATCACCCACTGGCCAACCGAAACCAGCAGCCCTGTGTCTTCCGCGGCGGCAATGAACTTGTATGGCGAAATCAAGCCCTGCTCCGGGTGCTGCCAGCGCAAGAGCGTTTCAAATCCCGCAATCTGTCTGGCTTCGAGATCCAGGATAGGCTGGTAGTGCACGCGAAACTCCCGTTTCTCGAGCGCTCCGCGCAACTCGGATTCCAGCTTCAGTCGGTTAACCGCGCGGGTGTGCACGGCCTCATCAAACACTTCGCAGCGCGACCCTCCCATCGCTTTGGCGCGGCGCATGGCGACGTCGGCATCTGCCAAAAGATCCTCGGCGCGCTCATGCGTGGGCTTGCTCAGAGCAATGCCTACGCTCGCCGATGTGCGCACCTCGCGCCCCTCGACAAGAATAGGCTCGGCGACGGCAGCAAGGATTCGCTCTGCTACCCGCATCGCATTGCTCGGATCGCTCACCTCTTCGAGCAGGATAGTGAATTCGTCACCGCCCATGCGGGAAAGTACAGCATCCAGCGTGGAGTTTTCGAACTGCGGGCGGGAAATCGTATCGTCATGCCGTAAACAGGCCCCCAGACGCTGGCCAATCTCGACGATTACGCGATCGCCCAGCGCGTGACCCATGGTGTCGTTGAACGTCTTGAAGCCATCGAGATCTACCAGTAACACAGCGTGCTGCCGCTCGGGGTTGCGCCGGGCGCGGGCGAACAAGTGCTGCAGGCGGTCGAGGAACAGACGGCGGTTGGGCAACCCGGTCAGAGCATCGTGAAAGGAGTTGTGCTCGAGTTCTTCTTCGGCTCGCTTGCGCTCGGTCACGTCGCGATTCACAATGACCAGCTTTGCGACCTCGCCCTTCTCGTTTCGGATGGTGCTGGCCATCGATTCCAGCACCCGCCAGGTCCCGTCTTTGTGCCGGATGCGGTATTCGAGCTTTTTCCCGACACCCGTGCTGCGCGCCTCGCGCGCTGCCTCCAGCACCTTGAAACGATCCTCGAGGTGTATCTGCTCAAACGAAGAAGTCTCGGAGAGTTCCGCCGCCGAATAACCCAGAATTCTTTTATATGCGGGACTGTTGTAGAGCCGATGCCCCTTCACATCGACGAGCGCAATCATGTCAGCCGCGTTTTCTGTAACGATCTGAAACAGCTCTTCACGGCGCTCGGACTCGCGGCGAGCGAGGTACATACGGAACTGCTGGTAGATCACGAGGATGCCGAGCGCGGCCAGAGCGATCCCATTCCATTGCAGCATGGTTTTTACCTGGGCTGAAAGGAAGATCGTCCGAGCCGACCTTCAAGGAGGCTATCGGCAAATACAGGAGGAGAATTAGCCAGCAGTGCCAGTCTTTCTAGGGGTTTACCACGACCTTCCCAAACATCTGGCTCTTCTCCAGATACTCATGCGCTGCCCGCAACTCGCTGAGGGGAAACACGCGGTCGACCACCGGCTTGAGACGGCCGGCGAACACATGTCGCAACACTTCATGCACCTCGCCCATGGTTCCCATGTAGGAACCGAGCAGCGTCAACTGCCGGGCGAATAGATGCCGCAGATCAAGCGCGACGTTCTGCCCCGTGGTCGCTCCGCAAGTCACCAGGACGCCGCCGCTCTTAAGAGATTTCACACTCTCTTCCCAGGTGGCGGCGCCTACGTGCTCGACCACGATATCGACTCCCTCTTTATTTGTAATCTTCCGCACTTCTTCAGAGATCTTCTGCTGGTAGTGGTTGATGCCGTAGTCCGCGCCCAGTTCGCGGCCTTTGGCAAGCTTCGATTCATCGCCCGCGGTGGTGATCACGCGGCAGTGAAAGAATTTTGCAATCTGAATGGCGGCGATGCCTACGCCAGAACTTGCCCCCAGCACCAGCACGGTCTGCCCCGGACGAATGCCAGCTCGTGCCACGAGCATGTGCCACGCGGTCACGAAAACCAGCGGCACGCTGGCCGCCTGATTGAAATTGAGCGAGTCGGGAATTGGAATCACATTGGCAGCGGGCACCGTGATCAATTCACAGTTTCCTCCATCCACACCATTGCCCAGCACGGTAAATGCGCGGCACTGGTTCTGCAGTCCGGCAACGCACTTCTCGCACTGTCCGCAATAATGCATCGGTGCGAGCAGCACGCGCTGACCAGGCTTGAATCCGCCGACGTACTCGCCCACCTCAACCACTTCGCCCGCGACGTCGCTGCCGAGAATGTGCGGCAGCTTCACTCCCGGCAGACCCTTGCGCACCCAGATGTCGAGATGATTCAGCGCACAGGCGCGCACGCGAACGAGCACCTGATCATTGCGGAGCTGCGGATCGGGCGCATCTTCGTAAGTCAGAACTTCCGGCCCGCCGAATTGATGAATGCGGACAGCCTTCATAACGTTCTCCTAGGAGCCTGAAATTAACACAAAATGGGTTGCGTTTGACTCTCTCCTGTTGACCGACTGATAATCAGACCTGCAAGCCGTCGCCCGGCCTTATGGATATCTACGAGCAAATCGTTCAGCTTCGCCGCGACGGACGACGCGGCGCCGTCGCTACCATCGTGAACGTGCGCGGCTCGATCCCTTCGTTCAAGACAGCGAAGATGCTGGTGCGCGATGATGGATCAATCGTCGGCACGATCGGTGGGGGTTGCGTCGAAGCCGACGTGTGGCAAGCGGCGCGCGAAGTCATGGAAGCGGAAAAATCCCGTACCCTCACCTTTGATCTGAATCAGGATCCGAAATACGACACCGGTCTAGTCTGTGGCGGCACGCTCGAAGTTTTCATCGAGCCGATATTACCTCCAGCATTACTTTATGTATTCGGTGCAGGTCACGTATCTATGAATCTTTGCCAGGTCGCGGCTACTGCGGGATTTGACCCCATAGTCACCGACGACCGCACCTCCTACGCGACCAGGGAACGTTTCCCAACCGCACGCGAGGTGCGCGCGCTCGATTTCGATGAAGCGACGAAGCAGCTCGATCCTAACGAAACTTCCTACATCGTCATCGTCACTCGCGGTCATCGCGACGACATGCGCCTGCTGCGCTGGGCAGTGCAGACCCGCGCCCGCTATATCGGAATGATCGGCTCGAAGCGCAAAGTGATCGGCATCTTTAAAACCTTGCAGGAGGAAGGCGTGCCCGCGCATCTGTTCGACCGCATCCACGCACCGATCGGACTCGACATCGGAGCCGTCACGCCCGAGGAGATCGCCGTCGCAATTACAGCAGAGCTGATCGCTTTTCGCCGGCATGCTGGCGCCAGCTTGCCGCACATGAGCTGGTTCGGATCACAGGAATCGCAGAGTGGACCGAACCGAACGCCGGATGCGCGAGAAACCGCGCTCGATGAGCATGAATAGATTGCCGATTGATAAGCGTCGAACGAAATCTAAAGTCATCAATCAGCAATCAACGATCAACAAGTTTTTTTCGTACCCTGCTATCTTCGCAGCATGATTCGCGCTTCCACCTTCGCCGGAGTGATTCTTGCCGCAGGGGACTCTTTGCGCATGGGTCGGGATAAAGCACTGCTGCCCTGGCCCCCGCCGGTGGCCGGGCAGGCGATTTCCAATGACACGTTCCTTTCGGCCGCAATTCGTTCCCTCTTGCTGACGACTGATTTCGTGGTGGTGGTGGTCGGGAAAAACGAAGCGGCGCTGGCCCCAATTATTTATGCGGACGGAGCGTCCCTGGTGGTCAACAAAGACCCGACGCGCGGCCAGTTCAGTTCATTGCAGATCGGCCTGCGCGAAGTGCTCAACCACGGACGCGACGCCGCGATGGTGACTCTGGTCGACCGCCCTCCGGTGGGCCCCGCTACCATCCAGATTTTGCATGATGCCTTCGAAGCCGCTGATCCGAATATCTGGGCCGTTGTGCCTGAGTTCTCCGGCAAGCACGGACATCCCTATCTTGTGGACCGCGGCATGATTGAGGCGTTTCTCCGCGTCCCGGCTACGTCGATCGCCCGCGATGTTGAACATCAGAATCAGGAGCACATCCAGTATGTGGCAGTCGACGATCCTCTCGTTGCCCTGAATGTCAACACGCCGGAAGACTATGCGGCGTTACTGACACGCTCCTGCTGACCGGCCCGCGCGTTGCGCGATTTGCTGGTCCACGTTATCGTCGATAGATGAACGCTGCCGAGTCCGAAACATTTCTTCCCATCACCAACGAATTTCTCGATTCGATTCTCCGTCTCAAGCTGCGCATCGCTGCCTTCGATTGCGATGGCACGCTGTGGTCGGGCGATGCCGGGGAGCGCTTTTTCGATTGGGAATTGAGAGAGGGCGAGCTTATTCCGCGGGACCTCGAACGTCCTCTACGGGAGCGCTACGCTGCCTACAAGCGCGGCGAAGTGGATGAAACTACGATGTGCGGCGAAATGGTGACGATGCACCGCGGCATTCCAGAGGTGAAGATGATGGACGCCGCCACCCGCTTCTTTAACGAGTTTTTTGTCGTGCAGATTTTCCCTGAGATGCGGGAGTTGGTGCGCCGCTTGCAGGAAGATGGTTGCGAAGTCTGGGCCGTGTCGTCTTCCAATGAATGGGTGATCCGTGCTGCGATGAAGCATTTTGGCATCCTGGAGAGCCGCATACTTGCCGCCCGGGTGGAAGTCGAGCGTGGCATGGTTACCGATCGACTGATCCGCGTGCCTTCCGGCGCCGGCAAACCGGAGGCTCTCCGCGACGTGGTCAAGAAAGAAATGGACGGCGCGTTCGGCAATTCCCGCTGGGATCGGGAAATGCTGGCAATGGCGAAGCATGCCTTTGCGGTGAACCCGAATCCTGATCTGGAGTCCGCAGCGCGGGCGCAGGGCTGGCAGATTTATTTTCCCGAGGGCACGCGTTCGCGGAGTTGAGTGCGCTTCCCGCCGGCTGCCGTTTACAATTGAATAGCGAAATGTATTCCGCGCAACTCCTCGATCATTTCCAGAATCCTCGCAATGCGGGAGAAATTGCCAACGCGGACGCCACGGCAGAAATCGAAAATCCCGCCTGCGGGGACGTGTTGCGCCTGACCTTGAAAGCCGGCGCAGGCCGGATTACCGGGGCCCGGTTCAAGGCGAAAGGATGCGTGGCGTCGATTGCCTGTGGCTCGGCGTTGACGGAATTGATTGTCGGCAAGGGGATCAACGAAGCTCACGAATTGCGGCGCGAGGACTTAATTGCCTCGGTTGGCGGCCTGCCGCAGGCTTCAACCCATGCGGCGCAGTTGGCTCTCGACACGCTTTCCGCAGCCCTGAGT
The DNA here is from genome assembly GCA_963786075.1 of uncultured Acidobacteriaceae bacterium. Classification (GTDB taxonomy): domain Bacteria; phylum Acidobacteriota; class Terriglobia; order Terriglobales; family Acidobacteriaceae; genus Sulfotelmatobacter. The sequence goes on from CAWAYA010000030.1 coordinate 6,994, forward strand.
CGGATCGGAAAGTAGTGCAAAGTTCATGCCCTTCTCGCACACGCCGCGCCGCATCGCCTGCCTGCAACCGAGCGCGACCGTCATTCTCGCGGCCGTTGGCGAACTCAACCGCGTGGTCGCCTGCACGAAATATTGCGCCGATGTAGTTCCTGAAATCATTGCCCAGCCGCGGACCATCCTTGCCGACTCCTGGACGGCCGATGCTGGGCAGATTGTTGCTGTTGATCCCGACCTTGTCATTGCCTCCGTGCCTTACCAGGAAAAAGCGGTGATCGAAATAATCAAGTCTGGAACATCGTTTCTGGGGCTTGCGCCTAAGAGCTTGGCTGACGTCTATGCGGACATTGCCCTCATTGCCGGGGCGGTTGGGGCGAATGAACGCGGCGAAGAAGTAATCGCTCGCATGCAGCAGCACATCGAGCAAGTCCGCGCCCGCGCCGCCGGAGTAGGTCGTTCAAAAGTCTTCTGCGAAGAGTGGGGCAAGCCGCTGATCGTCTCGCAAGCCTGGGTCGCGGAACTGGTGGAAGCCGCCGGTGGTGAGTTTCTGGGCACACCTGGCCGGCAGATTTCCGCCGAAGAAATCGTCCAGATGGATCCCGACATCGTGGTCGCCGCATGGTGTGGAGCGGGCGACCGAGTGCCGCTGGAGAAAATCGTCGCCGAGCGCAAGTGGCAGGGAACCCGCGCCGCTCGCGGGTCACGCATCTATTGCGTGCGGGACGAGCTTCTCAACACGCCCGCCCCCACGCTGCTGCGCGGCCTCGACGCCCTAGCCTTTGCGATTCATCCCGAACTCTTTGCGTGCACGGAAGGAATCCGGCAGATTACTTGCGTTTCGTCTTCCACAGCTGCGAATCTCTCGCTCTGAGTTAAGATTCTCCTCATGCCCGTCACCACCAGGATCGAAGAGGTTCGCAACGAAATCACGGCGCTCGCCCAAGCGGCGCCTACGGCCAAGGACCTTATGCAAGGCGTCTGCAAGCTTTTGCACGAGCGCATGCTGAAATATAACTGGGTCGGCTTTTACATGCTCGAAGCCGGCGCCCAACCGCCCATGCTGGTACTGGAGGCTTTCGTGGGCGCCATGACTCCGCACACGCGAATTCCGCTTAACCAGGGAATTTGTGGGGCCGCCGCTTCCAGCGGCAAGACGATCGTAGTCGACGACGTCAGCAAAGATCCCCGTTACCTGGCCTGTTCTCTGGAGACGAAATCTGAAATCGTTGTGCCGGTTTTTATCAAAGGCCAAGTGGCGGGCGAACTCGACATCGACAGTCATTTCCCTGCGGCGTTCGGCGTCGACGACCAGAAACTTGTCCAGTACTGCGCTGAAGTTGTCGGCAAAAGGCTGGAAAAGGGTCGCTGAGCCTGGTTTTTCGGCAAGCCGCGAATTCAAACGGGAACTCATTCGTCTTCTGGAATCGGCAATCTATGAAACGGGTGGTTGCAGCCGTGATTGAAAAGGATGGCAAGCTGCTGGTTTGCCAGCGGACGCGGCATCAGACCATGCCGCTCAAGTGGGAATTTCCTGGAGGAAAAATTGAAGAAGGCGAGCAGCCTCGGCACGCCCTGCGCCGCGAGTTGGAAGAAGAATTAGGAATCAACGCCAAAATCGGCGATGAGATCGTGCGCCTGAAGCATACCTATCCGAACGGAGCCATGGTGGAACTGCGATTCTTTATTGTGCGCGAGTACGACGGCGAAATCGAGAATCGCATCTTCCGCGATCTGCAGTGGTCGGCTCCCAAGGATCTAGGCAAGTATGACTTTCTTGAAGCCGATTCCTCGCTGGTTAAGGATTTGGCCGCGGGGAAACTGATATGAGCACAGGCTGCGGTCACGGCCAGAAACATTTATTTGCGGAAAGGTCGGGGGCGTTCTAGCCGCCGCCTCGCAGCGTCCAGAACCACGCAATCGTCAGCCCGATCATGATCACTGTAGTAGCCCAGGCAATAACATTGAACAGGCGCGTGTTCACGTACTCTCCCATAAGTTCTTTCTTGTTGATCAGCAGCAGCATGAAGACCAGCACGAACGGCAGCACCACGCCGTTCACCACCTGCGACAGAACCGCGATCTTTACCAGCGGCAGGCCGGGGATTAGAAGCACAGCGCCACCAGCCACAATCAGCAGCGTGTACAGCCAGTAGAAAAACGGAGCCTCGCCGAATTTCTTGTCGACTCCGGATTCAAAGCCCAGCCCTTCGCACACCGTGTAGGCCGTGGAAAGCGGCAGAATCGACGCGGCAAAGAGTGACGCGTTGAACAGACCCACCGCAAACAGGATGTAAGCGTACTGCCCGGCCAGCGGCTTCAGAGCCTGGGCTGCGTCGGCGGCATACTTGATGTCGCGGTAGCCGTGAACATATAACGTCGCGGCGCAGGCCACGATGATGAACCACGCCACCACGTCGGTGAAAATGCAGCCCACGATTACATCCCAGCGCGAAGCGTGGAGCCCGCGCCGGGTCACGCCCTTTTCCACAACCGAGGCCTGAAGATAAAACTGCATCCAGGGCGCGATCGTGGTCCCGACCACGCCGATCACCATGTAGAGGTAGGCCTGTTTGCGGAACGCAGCCCACTCCGGCGGCTTGAAGGTTGCCACCGTCGCGGCTTTCCAGGCCGGGTGCGCGAGCGCCCCGGCGAAGATATAAGTGATGTAGAAAAAAGACGCGGCCAGAAAGACCTTCTCAACGCTCTTGTATTGGCCTTTCACCACGATCAGCCAGACGATCAGGGCGCAAACCGGGACGGTCACGTAGCGCGAAAGGCCGAATAACTCAAGGCTGGTGGCGATGCCAATGAATTCTGTGACCACGTTGCCGAAATTCGTGATCAGGATTCCAAGCATCATCAGAAATGTAATGCGGAGCCCGAACTCTTCGCGGATCAGGTCGCTCAGCCCCTTGCCGGTGACGGCGCCCATGCGGGCGCTCATTTCCTGCACCACAATGAGCGCCAGCGTGACCGGGATCATGGTCCACAGGAGGAGAAATCCGTATTGCGCGCCGGCCTGGGAATAGGTGAGGATGCCGCCGGCGTCGTTGTCGACGTTCGCGGTGATGATCCCCGGTCCAACGACAGCGAGGAACAACAAAGTCCGGCCTCTCCAGCGTCTCCAAAGCTTCATGCGCGCATTTCGCCGACATAAGAATTAGAACAACCTGGGACCGGCCTGCGGGCTCCGTTTCGCGGCGCGCATTCCGTCTCAAGGCGGCATAAGAATACATGGGGAGCGCGCATCCGGGGTAGACGAAAATGAAAAATTGTCACGAAAAGAATCGAAAGCGCAAACAGTTTAAGATGTTTCCAGGCCGGACTTTGCGGCTAGAGGAGCGGGCCAGGACTCCGAATGACGAAGAACTCCGCGCGCGTTTTTTACTTCCTGATCGCCATTATCGTTGTTTTGCTGGACCGCTGGAGCAAGCACATGGTGGCGCTGCGCATCCCCCTGTATTCGCATATTCAGGTCATCCCCGGCTTTTTTCGACTCACTCATACTGAGAACACGGGCGCGGCCTTCAGCTTGTTCGCAGACTCGAACGCGCATTGGAAAACGGCCATGCTGATCGCGTTTTCCGTGATCGCACTGACCGTGGTGTCGGTCTTGCTCTGGAAGAACAACCACGCTCATGTGCTCACCGGCGTCGCCTTGTCATTGATTATGGGAGGAGCTTTGGGAAATCTCTGGGATCGCCTGGCACACGGCCGCGTGGTCGACTTTCTGCTGTTCTATGTGAAGCGGTATCAGTGGCCGGTCTTTAATCTGGCGGACAGCGCGATCGTGATTGGAGCGGGGTTGCTGGTGCTGGAGATTTTGTTTCACAAGTCGGGTGGGCACGAAAGGCGGCCCACGGGAGGATAGCCATGGCACTCTACAGGAGAGCGCCGTCTACGTTTCGTCTCGTGGCGAAATGTATTCCGGCGCTGTGCCTTATGCTTTGTTGCTTAACATCTGCACAGCAGGTCGCTTACCCGGAGCAGGAGGTTCGTGTGCAGGACTTATCGGCGCTGACGGCGCGATCTCCGCATGCAGCCGAGGTGCTGGCGACGTCGCTAGAAATACTTTTCAACGACAGGGAAGTGTGCTGTGGAAAGAACTCTGCCCTGGAAGACAGCCTTGAGTCAGCGGATCTGAAATCTTTGAAAGACATTGCCAGCAGGCTGCAAGGAAGGCATCTTTTGAGTGATGGCCGAGCCATCATGGTTACCACGGAATATCTGACGCCAGATCAGGTTAATGCGGGTCATTTAATCGCCATGATTCGCAACCAGCGTCCTGCGCTGATGATGTGGAACTCTCGCGTGTATGTGCTGTACGGCGTGACTTATGTCGGGACGGTTGACTACTCCTCGAACGAGACCGCATATGCGGTCCATAAGTTTTTGCTGCAAAATGTGCGTTTTTCTGATTCGCGCCGGGCAGTCACTTTCGATCGCTTGACCGAGGACGCGAGTAAAGTGCAAGGGTTGTTGTTTGTCGAAGCGTCGCGGCCATAGCACGGCTTCTGTGGGTTCCCAGGAACCTGGCCTTACGCGGGTTCGCTTGCGCGCTCTCGTCGCGGTTTATGCGGGAAAAATCCCTAAGTGGTTTTCTTATAGTGATCGGGATAGAGGCGCTTGGCACAGTCCGGGCAGATGCCGTGGCTGAAGTCGGCCTCCGAGCGGTCTCGGACGTAGATCTCGATTGCGGTCCAATGGCCGGCTTCGTCGCGGATTTTCTTGCAAGAGGAGCAGATGGGCAGGAGACCGGAGAGAGTCTTGATCTTCGCCGAGGCGTCGGTTAATTCGTTGAGCAGGCGCTCGCGTTCGGCCTCGGCGCTTTTTCTTCTGCTGACATCGCGAATGATCATGCAGGTGAATTCGTTTCCGTCGGCATCGGAAAAGATGACTGAAGACGTCTCCATGGGGAACTGAGAACCGTCAGGGCGGCGGGCCGTGAGTTCGCCGTGAACCTTGCCCCTCCGTTTGCGTTCTTCGATCATTGAAGCTAGCGCAGGATCACCGGTATCCAAGAGGCCCTCGCGTCCGGCGGCGACGATCTGCTCCCTCGTCCGCCCCAGGATGGCGCAGGCGCTGGGGTTGGCATCGAAGATTCTGCCATCCGGCGCAGTGAGAAGAATTCCATCCATGCTGTTCTCGAAGAGCAGGCGGTAGCGGATTTCGCCGTCGGGCACATGGCGCGCGGATTGTCGTCGAGATTTCATTGTCGAGATGAAGTTCGAGAATCTATCTGGTCTCTGAGTAAGAACCTACGGCGTCCCGTAGAGCTGTTTGTACACGCTGGCATTACGCAGAATTGCCTGCACGTATTCGCGTGTCTCGGTGAAGGGAATCGATTCGACGAACTCTTGCGGATCGCGATATTGGCCCTGACTCAGCCAATCCTCGACGCGGTCTGATCCGGCATTGTAGGCGGCCAGCGCATATTCGAAGGATCCTCCAAACTTATCGACCATGCCGCGGAAATAGCGCGTGCCCAGCTGCAGATTTACTGCAGGCGTGTACAACTGGCTGGAGTTATAGCGCCTCATCTTCACTTGCCGAGCTACCGTTTTACCCGTCTTTGGCAACAACTGCATCAAGCCCACGGCGTTGGCTCGTGAAACGGCGTTGGGATTGAACTCCGACTCCTGCCGAATAAGTGACGCGACGAGGTAGGGATCCAGCCCATTGGCTGCGGAAGAACGTTTCAGGTCGCTCCAGTAGGCTTTTGGGAACAGCGCTTCCCAATATTTCCGCGGAAGGTCGGGAATATCGAGGGCAAAATAATTCGGCGTGGAGTGCTTCATGACCTCGATGGCCTGATCGTAATGTCCCGATTCATCGTAAAGCTGTGCGGCTTCTGCCGGACCCCAACTGCCGCCGTCAGCTATCGCGGCGGCCTGCAATTCGCCCACTGCGAAATCAACCAGTCCACCATTGCCGAGAAGTTCGGCTTTTTGCACGTGTAATTCGTCCGAGGGTGGTTCAGAGTCTGCTACCTTGCCGGTGTCGTCGAGGGGCGGCACGCGATCGAGCAAGGCGTAGTGAGTCATGGCGTCGGCTGCCACCGCGGGAAGGTGCTTCAGCCTCTGCCGTCCCAATTCTGCGTAGTAGAAGTTGCAGTAGCGATCCGAAAGCTTCTGATAAAACGCGCGCGCCATGAGGGGCTGATTGTCTTCTTCGGCGAGACGAGCGCGCCAATATAAAGCTGCGGGAGTTTCTGCGCCAGAGGGATACAGGGCAATCTGTTCTTCGAAGGCTTTCTCGGCGTCCTGATTGCGTCCCTGCCGCAAGGTGAGCCAGGCTGCTTTCCAGTGGGTATAGGAAGCGCGCGCACCGTTGGGAAAGCGCTGCTGCGCTTCGCGAAACGCGTCGAGGGCCTGATCGTATTCGTGATGGACCAAATGCAGGTTAGCAGCGGAGATCAGTGCCTGCTCGAGCCACGGGCTTGCAGGAGCGGCCTGGCGCAATTCATCGACGGTGCGGTAGAACGCGTCGTTGTCGCTCGAGGCGAAGTCGACTTGCCCCAGCAGATACAGGCGATGCGCATTGATTTCGCCGCCTTCGCCACCGACCAGGGCGAGAACCAGCTTGGCGTCACGGTTTTTACCGTCGCGATGAAGCGCGTCGGCCAGATCGAGTTGGATCGCAGACCGCTCCGTACTATTGGCATTGGGGCTGATTTCGTTGATCAGATTTCGATATTCCTCGGCGGCGTCGGCATAGCGCCTCTTGCTCATCAATCCGTCGGCGCGGGTTTTGAGCTGGGAGGCGGTTGGAGGCGGCACCGACGGCAACTTCCTCAACTCGGCATACGCCGCATCCGCGTCGGCGCTGGCCGGCATCGTGTAATAAATGTTGGAGAAGATTTCGGCCGCCTTTGCGCTCTGGCCGGCCGCGGCATAGGCGCGTCCCAGCGCAAGTTCCACGTCCGAGCGCACGGGGGTGCGATCTTGCGCGAGCAGAGTTACGGCTTCCGCAGCCCGACCTTCCGCCAGGAGCACGCCGGAATAGCTGACATCGGCATCACGCACCAGCAGTGAATCCGGATGCGTCTTGGCAAAATCGGTCAAGGTCGCCAGCGCCTCGGCTGTACGTCCAGTCTGCAGGTAGGAAGTTCCAAGGTAATAATCGACGTAGTCGCCGAGGTCTCCGGCATGCACTTTGGCGCGGCTCAGTGGGTCGATGGCTTTGGCATATTCACGGTCGAGCACGTGGGCGTAGCCGACGACGAGCCAAGCTAGAGCTCCGGCATCTTCTTTGGCATGGGCTCGTGCGTAGGCTTCAACCCCGGCGTAAGCAGCGAGCGAGCGATCCTGCAAAAGCTGTTGCGCCATGGGCCGCAGGCTGGCCGAAGCCACAAAGGCCTGGCGCATGCGCCGAACGCGCGGGGATATCGGTCGCCGGTGAGTGGCGACGGCACGACGCCTTACCCGGGCTGCGGGCTTCTTGATGGAGTGGGGTTTGTCGGTTGTGGCGTTGGTCGTGGCAGAAGCAGCGGTTCGGTCGGCCTTCGGGGCTGCTTCCCCGGCCGGTTTCGACGGAGGTGTGCCTGCCTCGCTTTGAGCGGAACTTGGCTGAGGTTGCGGCAATGACTGGGCTGGAAGCAAAACGCCGGAGACGCCCCAGAGGGCCAGGGCTGCCAGCATCGACCACTTCGAACCTGATTGCACTACGTTTGTTTTCTGCGAAGACACGCTACTGCCAGAACCCTTCCGCAAATCTAGCGGCGGAAATTTGAACCCATGATGGAGATGTCGTCCTCGGCCAGACTGCGCAGCAACTCGCTCTGAAAGTAATCAGCGCTGGCTGCCGCCGTGTTGCCGTACCGCTTCTGAAACGTACCGCGGCTCTTGTCGATGTCTTCTTTGAGCCGGTCGTACAAATCCTTATTGCGGCGTCCCTCGGCGACTTTCGCCTGGTTGTAGAGTTTGATTTCGTCCACCAGCAAGCGGGCGAAGCGCTGCGCTTTGCGATGGACGTCGGCATCTTCCGGCGACAATCCGGCCAGAGGATCCGTGGCTGTGGCGGGTGCGGCTGCGGCGCGTGCCGAAGCCACTTCCACCACTTCAGCCGCAGGTTCGGGCTCGACAGCGGCCTTGACGGGCACATGCCGGGGCGCGTGGCCGGCGAAGGGATCGGAAAACGAAGAAACCGTCTGCACTGGCGGGGTTTCAACCCGGCCCACGGTCTCGCCGTCTTCTCGTGCGGCAGCTTGCTTGCGCAGCGATGTCACTTCGAGCCACGCGCTAGTTGCGACCACCAGCAATTCCAAGGCGTCTCGATCGAGTTTTCCGGTGTCGCCTCCATCGGCGTAAACCAGGGCCGCTACTTTGTCTTTGAGAGCGAGGGGCAACACCAGCACCTGTTCATTGGCTGGGCTGCCAAACTCTTTCCCGAATTTGCGGCCCATCTCCGCGATGTTGCCGGGCGTTGCCACTCGATTCTGGTAGGTGTGCGCCACCGGACCAGCGCTCAGATCGAGAGCAAAATCCTTGACCGCTTCCTCATCGCCGAAACCACGGGATTGCCATCCTGACGCGGCTCCCGCCTTCACCACGAACAGCGCGATGCGTGAGCAATACCCACTGCCAGCGTCGAGCAGCGCGCGTAGAATTTCTTTCTGGCTCGAGCCTGCATGAATCGCAGCGACAGCCTGGACCAGTGCGCCGGAGTCAGAGGCGCCCCCGAGACCATGCGCAGCAGAACCTTCGCTTGAGCGCGCGGGCAAGGCTTCCAGCACCTGTTGCACGATCTGCGACTGCAGTTGCGGCATCTGCGCCTGCAGGGCTTGCGCCACCGCGTGTTCGATTACCTGCCGCACTTCATTCTGTTTCTCGTGCCCCATGCCTAAAGAACCGTATCCCTTCGCAACACGCACCGCCGGTAACATCCGCCCGAGTCGAGCCCTAAGTGCTGATTATACGGCACTTGTGGGAAGGCCCCAGAGTACGCAAGGACGTGTTCGACCGCGTACCTTCCCAATCTTCGACTCTACCGCAAATCTTGTCCCGCCTGAAACTGGAAAGTCGATTGGGCAAACACTTCGGTTACCAAGTAGAATAACAGCTTACTTTTGAGTGCAGTGGGCTAGACGCAAAATACTGCATCGTCGATAGAATGGGAGCCATCCAAAACAAACTAGAAGGGCCTGTCAGTGATGAGCTGACGCTGGTCCGGGCGGCCAAGCAAGGCGACGACTCAGCCTTTGAAGAGTTGGTTCGCCGGTACGACCGCAACGTCTTTCGGATCGCACAACACATCACGCAAAACCGCGAAGATGCGGAAGATGTGGTGCAGGAAGCGTTCCTGAAAGCTTACGGCAACTTGGCGAAGTTTCAGGAGCAGTCGAAATTTTATACTTGGCTGGTGCGCATCGCCGTCAACGAAGCGTTGATGAAGTTGCGCCGCCGCAAGCCCGAGCGTACCGTTTCGCTCGACGAGGACATAAAGACCGAAGATGATTCGCTTCCCCGCGAGATCGCGGATTGGAGCCCCAATCCCGAGCAGCAGTATAACCAGGCGGAGTTGCGGGAGATTTTGAGCAAGACGATCCAGGGCCTACCCCCGGGCTTCCGGACCGTGTTCGTATTGAGGGACGTGGAAGGACTTTCGACCGAGGAAACCGCGGCAGCGCTGGAGTTGAGCGTACCCGCGGTGAAGTCGCGGCTGTTGCGGGCCCGCCTGCAGTTGCGCGAGCGCCTGGGAAGGTTCTTCCAGAAACGCGAGAGTGGAGATGGCGACCAGTGAAATGTTCTGAATTTTTGCACGAGCTGACCAATTATTTGGACGGCGTTCTCGACGAACCTACGAAAGTCGAGTTGGAGAATCACCTTTCCTGGTGCCACAACTGCTACGTGGTCTGTGACACCACGAAAAAGACCATCGAGATCTATCGCGACTCCCAGCTTTACGAATTGCCCGAAGACCTTCGTTCCCGCCTCCGATCCGCCATCATGACCAAATGTCAGCAGCATAAGAAGCGCGGCCCGGAGAGCGTGTAAAGCCTTTTCACCCATACTCCATGGGATGAACCTCTGGCGGCGGCTTCCGGTCTTTTCTGTATGGTGGCCTGCCACTAGAACGGCGCTATAATGTCGGGAGTCGGCCTGGGGTAGGTCATGGACCGTGTTCGCGCTTTGCTGCTCATCGCTCTCGTAAGCACTGCTGCGGTTGTCCTCGCCGAAAATTGCAGTGCGCAATCTACAGAACCAGATTCCCAGGGACAGCTTCGCAAAGCAGTTCAGCCGGCGGCTTCTTCATCAGAGCAACCCGCAGTTCCGCCGATTCCCGCCAATGCACCGCACATCAGTAAACAGAGTCGATATCAAATCATCCGTCAATTTGAAACCCAGCTGGTGTATGCGCGGACGGCTTTTCCGATGGGCTCCAAAGGACTGCTGCTGAAGGACGGGGTGATCACGCCGAACGGCCAACAATTGCAGCAGGATCTCGCCATCTGGGGACCGGCAGTCAAGCCTGGGGATCCAGCGCGCATCTCTTATGTGCAGATCAAGAATGACCACATTCATTTCGAAATTAATGACGGCCCCACCCGTCGCAAGAAATGGTATCAGCGCGTGGAGGTCACCGGAGCCTACGGTACGCCGGTTTCGGGTGGGCCGGACGATGCGCAAGCCAATCCGCACGGTACATTCGTCGACCTTTATTTCGACAAGCATGTGCCTGAGATGACGGTGGCGCAAGTGCGGGCATTGCTGTATCCCGTGCTCGATTTCAATGCCCGGAATAAAGAGCAAGCCTATCTTGACACTGTGCCTCCCAAGGTGAAAGCGGCGATCCAGGCTCACCGCGTTCTGGTGGGAATGAATCAGGAGATGGTGCTTCACGCCAAAGGCAAGCCGCCGAAGAAGGACCGGGAACGCGATGGGGAGACGGAATACGAAGAATGGATTTACGGCGAGCCCCCAGCGGATGTCGACTTCGTGCGTTTCGTGGGAGACGAAGTGGTGCGCGTGGAGACTATGAAAGTTGACGGCGAAAAGATCGTGCGCACGAAGAAAGAAGTAATCTTGGAGCCGTCGGACACGGATAGAAATAAAGAAGCGAAGAAAGAACCGGCAGAGCAGCCCGCGAATGCTCCTACGCTGCGGCGTCCTGGAGAAGATTCACAAGACGTGCCGAGGCCGGCGAACGGAGCCTCGCCGGTGCCCCCCATGCCGCCCCCGGACATTCCTCAGCCTCCGGGCGATCCGAATGGGATGCTGCCGGCGCGCTAACACGGTGCAAAGAATCCGCTATCGTGTGGCAACGGCTGTTCCAGCATCGGCGAACGAGAAAGCCAGCGCCACATTCGAAAACTCCTGGCCATCGACTTCCACGTAGGGGTAGACGAAGTAATTCAGCGGCTTGCCCTGCTGCGGGGGGTTGAGCCGCAGGTCGCGTCCCATGCTGAACTGCACACGGTTCACGTCGTGGGAGCCGAAGAAGTAGTTGCGCTTCTCCGGATGCTTCCAGGCCTCGGAAATGTCCACGGGGATCCATCCCCGGCCGTCAATCCAGAAATCGGACCAGCAGTGGTATCCAGCAATTTCGGCGCTGTGCGTGTCAGGCGGTAAAGGAAATCCAATCTCGAAGCGCGCCGGGATGCCTTGGGATCGAGCCATGGCAATGAAGAGGGAGTGGAAGTCAGTGCAGTTGCCTTTCTTGGCGTCACAGGCATAGAGGACGTCGCCGTGTCCCCAGCCGGTTCCGCTTTTGTCGTAGCGCATGGTGGTGAAGACGTAATCGTAAATGGCGCGGGCTTTGTCGAGTTGATCGGTCTTGCCTTGAGTTACCTTCACCGCAAGATCGGCGGGCAGACCGGTCACGGGAACGAGTACGTCGGGCTGAAGGTCTTGATGCTTTTCGGTGGAGGAGAGTGAAACGGCAACTACACGAGGCGCAGTTTCTCCCAGCGCAACACGTTCATGGCGCGTCACGTCATATTCCACATCGAAGTGCAGTTCGGGCTTCGCCGAATTCGTTTCGGCATAGTAGACCTGGTTGCCGTATTTCGATTCGATGGTTCTCTTCAGAGGCAGATCGCCCTGAGCTGAGATGATTCTCACCTCTTGATAAGCGTCCGAGTGCGCTGCAGGCATCCAGATTCGGACTCTCTTTCCAGCGGGAAGATTTCTTACCGTGAAGGCATAGTGAAACGTGAAGTGGCGCGAATCCTGGCCTGCGGCGGACAGAGCAAAGGCTAGGAGCAGAGGCGACAGTACGCAAAGCTTGCGCAGCATGGCAAGGTCCTTTCATGTTCTCGACTACAACTAACTGCCAGGAACTGAGAACCGGGGGAAACGACACATGGGCGCTTTTAACGGGAACGTCGTCAAGTGAAGCCGCGCTTGGAAGTGCGCATGGAAGTGAAGATGCCGGAAATGAACCGGGCGATGCGGTATTTTAGCAGGACGGCATTCGCCGCGGAGGGAAAGTTATGTCAAGAAAAGACGCTGTGGTGCTGGCGAGCCGCACCTTGGCCTTGCTCTTAACAGTGTGGGCCTTGACCGAGGCATCATACTTGCCAGCTAGCCTGCACTCGTTCCTCCGCTACATTGACCAGGGTCCGGGAGCGTCGGCAGCAGTTCAGTACTGGCGACACTACTATCTCATCACGTTAAGCTTTATCGTTACCAAGATGGTGGGCTTCGCTCTGTTGGCTAGGTGGCTGTTCAAGGGCGGTCCAGAAGTCGAAGAGCTCTTGTCGCCTCGGACGTCTCAGGAAAATACTGTGGAGAACTGATCCGCAAGGGAGTCGAAAGGCAGCATCCGGTAGAATCGCTGAATGCCCATTGCCATTCAATGTCGCGACCTGCGCAAGACTTACGACGGCAAGGTCGAAGCGGTGCGCGGGCTGAACCTTGAGATCCAAACTGGCGAATGCTTCGGTCTTCTGGGGCCGAACGGCGCAGGGAAGACGACGACCATCGAAATTCTCGAGGGCTTACTGGAGCCGACTTCGGGCGAAGTGTCGATTTTCGGGCACTCCTGGCGCGAGAATGCTCGCCAGATGCGGGAGTGGCTCGGGATTTCGCTGCAGGAGACACGGCTTTCGGAAAAACTTAGCGTACGTGAAACGGTCGAGCTGTTCGCCAGTTTCTACCGCGAACCGCGATCGTCGGATGAGGTGCTCGAGCAACTGCAGCTCACGGAGAAGGCCGACGCCTGGGTGGGGAAGCTTTCCGGCGGGCAGAGGCAGCGGCTGGCAGTAGCCACTGCGCTGGTGTGCAATCCGAAAATTCTTTTTCTTGACGAGCCAACAACTGGCCTCGATCCGCAGAGCCGGCGGCAGTTGTGGGAAATCATTCGCGAATTTCAGCGCGCTGGTGGCACCGTGCTACTGACTACGCATTACATGGACGAAGCTGAGCGGCTGTGCGATCGGTTGGCGATCGTAGACCACGGGCAAATCATTGCCGAGGGTTCGCCCCCAGATTTGATTGAGCGATTGGGCGGGCATCACGTAGTGGAATTTGCCGTAGGCGCAAGAGCGGCCGGCAATTCGGACGGAGCTGTGCTTGAGGCTTGGCGTGCACTGCCGAGCGTGGAATCGGTTCGCGAGGATGACGGCATGGTCGCGTTGAGCGTGAAGGAGCCGCATCTGACGATCCCGGCGCTGCTCGAGGCCGTCGGGAAGCAAGGAAGCGAGTTGCAGCATCTGACCACGCGGCAGGCCAGTCTGGAAGATGTGTTCGTGCGGCTGACTGGACGGCATCTGCGGGAAGAGTGACGCCGAAGTGAAAGGACGATTGTTGTGAGAATGATTCGCACTGCGGCCTTGGTTGTGGTCACAGCCTGTGCTGTTCGCTACGGTGTCTCCCAGACACCCGCTCCCGGCTCGGCGATCAACTTTGCGCCGCTCGTGCAATGGAAAAACGCCGTACTATCTGGCGACCGCGCCGGACTGACGTCGCTGTACAGCACGGCCCCTGCGGCACGAGTGACAGTGCCTCCGGCTGAAAGCACTCCCGACGCGGATGTGGACTTCTGGAGCGGACTCAAGGCGCGAAGCATCGATCTGGATATTCTGCAAAATGCGTCACCTGAGCCGGGTGTTCAGGTCGTCCGGTTTCAGGCTGAGATTCAGTCCGGCGTCCCGCCAGAAACCGAAAGTCTTTTTGTGAATGAAGGCCAGGTGTGGCAGCAACAGGGCGGTGGGTGGCGGCTGGTCGTGGTGCAGCGTACGAATGCGGCTCACCTGAAGCAGCCGATGAACCAGGACAGGAATATTTATCCCGCGGACGCCGATGCGCGCGCTGAGATCAAAGAGGCGGAAGAAAAGGCTGCGCAGGAGCACAAGCGCGTTCTGTTGGTCTTCGGTGCAAACTGGTGCTACGACTGTCATGTGCTCGACCTGGCGTTTCACCGTCCCGATTTTGCGGCGGCTATGGCGGGCTCCGAGGTTGTGCATGTGGATATTGGGCCAGACGGAAAAAAGAACTCAGACCTGGCAAAACAATTCCAGGTTCCTCTGGATAAAGGTGTTCCAGCCCTAGCGGTTGCTGACAGTGCCGGCAAGGTATTGGTAAGTCAGAAGAACGGCGAGGTTGAGAATGCGCGTGCGATGACGCCGCAAGCGCTGCTTGAGTTTCTGAATAAGTGGAAGCCTGGGGTGCGGGAGTAATCGTTTCTATGAGTGTTGCCGAGCAAACGCCTGTTTTGGAAAAAACGGTTCCGCAGAATCGATCGCCCCGGCGAAATGGGCGCTGGGCCGGATATCGTCATCTGCTGATGGCGCGCATGCTCGAACTGAAGCGTGAGCCGGAGGTCGTGTTCTGGGTATTCGTGTTTCCTTTGTTGCTGGCTCTCGGACTCGGAATCGCCTTTCGCAACAAGCCCGCCGAAGCATCCTCGGTCGCGATTGTCTCGGGCGCAGGAGCGCAGGAAGCTCAGGCGCTACTGCAAAGTTCTCCGAAGCATGCCTCATTCAAGGTCGACGTGCTCGGCGGCGATGCAGCGCGCAAAGGTTTTCGTCTCGGGAAATACGATCTCGTGATCGAACCGGATGGCAGCGGAGGGCTTCGGTATCGCTACGATCCGGCGCGGCCCGAGAGCATTCTTGCCCGGGCTGAGGCAGATGACGCATTGCAGGCAGCGGCTGGCCGCAAAGATGTGGTGGCGACCTCCGTGGTGACCTCGTCGGAGCCGGGTTCGCGCTACATCGATTTTCTGATTCCCGGATTGCTGGGCATGAACCTGATGAACTCCGGAATGTGGGGTATTGGATTCGCGCTGGTCGACATGCGGCAACGCAAGCTGCTCAAGCGCTTCGTGGGTACGCCGATGCGGCGCAGCGATTTTCTGCTGGCGCTGATGTCGAGCCGCCTGGTGCTAATGATCATTGAGATCGCATTGTTGCTCACGCTCGGCGTCCTCGTATTCCACATGAAAGTACTGGGATCTCTGTTCTCGATTCTTTTACTGGGCGCAGCAGGCGCGCTGTGCTTCGGTGGGGTGGGATTAGTCACGGCGAGCCGGGCGCAGAAGATCGAAAGTGTTAGCGGCCTGATGAATCTGGTAATGATGCCCATGTGGATTTTTTCTGGAGTGTTCTTCTCTTATGAGCGCTTTCCCGCGGCCATTCAGCCGCTGATAAAGGCGCTGCCTCTCACTGCTCTGACCGACGCACTGCGCGCCAGCATTCTGGAAGGCACGCCGCTGATCCATCAATGGCCGCAGCTCGTGGTGATGTTTTTGTGGGGCGGTATCTCGTTCGTGCTGGCACTGCGTTGGTTTCGGTGGACTTAGTCGCGGAGAACTCTCGTAAGCGCCCTGGTGTTGGTCTAGCGATGAAACTGGAGAAACGGCAGTGACAAAAGAAGAAGCCTGGAATCTGGCGAATGACTGGGTTGCAGCGTGGAACGCCCACGACCTGGACCTGATCATGGCGCACTACGATGACCAAGTTGAATTGACCTCGCCGGTGGCCGCGCAGCTATTGGGGACGCCCGATGGGAGGGTCGTCGGGAAAACGAACTTGAGAGATTACTTTCAGCGAGGACTGCAAGCCCGTCCGGAACTCCGCTTTCGCCTCGAGGACGTGCTCTGGGGTATAAATAGCGTCGTGCTTTACTACACAAACTGGAAGGGGACGCGCACCGGAGAGTTTATGGAGCTTTCGAGGGTCGGGAAAGTAGTACGAGTTGTGGCGAATTATAGCGACTAGTTTCGGAGAAATCTTCTCGATTACCTTCCGAAGCTTGGCCTCGTCCGTAAGTCTTGGGAGAAGTTACGAACGAGGCCGGGCTGCGGCGCTCGCGAAAAGCAGTACTTTACTTATGACTTCACTAGCTTGCCGGCTGCCTTTCGGACTTTCGCCCAGCGTAGCCTTTGCGCTGCGGCGATTCGTCTGCGGGCGTCCTTGCTCAAAGTACGGCCTGTCTTTTTGAGTTTCTTCCCACTGGCATGGCCGAGCGCGTCGAGCGCTTTCCCTACTTGTCCTATTTCTTTTTCGAGACGGGAATACTCCTTCTGCAGGGAAGCAACCACTTTGTTGATGATCATTGAATACCCCCTTGCCATAAGGCTAACATGACAAGACATCTTGTTGAGACTTCCAGTGACTCTAAGTCAACAAGTT
Source organism: uncultured Acidobacteriaceae bacterium (assembly GCA_963786075.1). Lineage (GTDB taxonomy): Bacteria > Acidobacteriota > Terriglobia > Terriglobales > Acidobacteriaceae > Sulfotelmatobacter. The sequence continues at coordinate 23,567 of CAWAYA010000030.1, forward strand.
AGCCAGTGCCGATAGTAGATAAGAAGCGCGGAGCGCGACGAGCTTTTGTAGTTTGTTCGAAAGCGAAGGCTAGGCGGATGAGAACTGGCTCGCTCCAGGCGCGCCCAAAGAATGAGATACCGACGGGTAAGCCGGAGATGAATCCCGCAGTTACGTTGATATTAGGATAGCCCGCGACAGCCGCGGCGTTCGAGCTTCCGCCAGCCGCGTGGTCGCCGTTGATCAGGTCGGTAAGCCACGCCGGTCCGCCGGTGGGAGCGACCATTGCATCCAGGCGGTACTTGTCCATAGTGGCGTCAATTCCCTCGGTGCGGGCGAGTTGATGGTTCTTGTCGAGCGCGTCGAGGTAGGTTTTTTCAGTTAGAGGTCCTTTGGCCTCCGCCTTCAGAAATAAATCCTGACCGAAGTATGGCATCTCTTGCTGTCGGTTGTGGTCGTCGAAGTCGATGATGTCTTTCAAAGTGTGCATGGGCGCATTCGGGCCCAGGCGGGCGAGATAGTTATTAAGGTCGGCTTTCAGTTCGTACAAGAAAACCAATAGCTCACTCGCATCGAACTTACCCAAAGTTTCAATATCAGCGGGATCGACCAACGTGGCTCCCTGTTTCTTCATGGCGTCGAGGGATTGCTCCATGAGCGCATCGACGGCATCGTTGAAGCCGAAATACTTCCGGGCCACACCGATGCGCGCGCCCTTGAGGCCGTTGGGATCGCAGAACTGCGTGTAATCCGCGTGGGACTTGCCCGCGCTCGCGGCGGTCGCTGCGTCCTGGGGATCGACGCCGGTGAGCGCGCCCAGCAAAATCGCGGCGTCGCGGACGGTGCGGCACATCGGCCCAGCGCTATCTTGACTGTGAGAGATCGGAATAATGCCGCTTCGGCTCACTAGGCCGACGGTGGGCTTGATGCCGGCAAGTCCGTTCGAAGACGACGGGCAAATGATAGAGCCATCGGTTTCCGTGCCAATCCCAACGGCACACAAGTTAGCCGAGATACCCGCCCCTGTACCGGAGCTAGAGCCGCAGGGATTGCGGTCAAGCGCGTAGGGATTTTTAGTGAGGCCGCCG
>CAWAYA010000031.1:0-417432 GCA_963786075.1 uncultured Acidobacteriaceae bacterium
CAGTCTTCAATGAAGCCGGAAGCATAAAGTCCGCGGGATCGATGGTTACATTTGCTTCCATCTTCCGTATCGTGACTGTCTGCGCGTCGGGATTATTCTTCGGCCCTTGCGAAATCGAGAAGGGATACATCACTCCCGCCACCGGCTTATACGACCCGAGACCCAGCACGCGATCACGCACCGAGCCCCGGATAAACTGCTGGATCTCCTTGCGGATCTCGATAAAAGTATCCGGGTCGAGATAGTCATAAATAATGTCGCCATTTTTCAGCGTGATCTTCAGCCGCAACGCGTCATCTCCATCCACCACGTCGTGTCCCAGATACTCCACCGTGCTGCCTTTTTCTTTGTAGTCGACCAGAGGCCCGTCAAAGTCGGCGTCCAGCAGCAGGTCGCGCATGTCGTCCTCGCCCATCAACTCTGGATCTTTTTTCCCGTTGAAGGGCTGGATCTGCCAGCCGGTCGCGCCATCATAAGCCTGCACTGCCGTCATCCCCTGCAGCGAGAATGTCTCTCGAACCAGGTCAGGCCGCTCATTCTCCTGGCCCACGGACGCGGTGAAGCCGTCGCCGCCTTCGAACTTGCCCGTCACGCGGAGGGTCTTGATGGCCTTCATTTTCTCGATCCCGCCCCGCGCCTCAATGTTCCTGGCAATCAGTTCGTCCGCGGTTTGCGAGTAGGAAAATACACCGAAGCAGCAGACAGCAATCAGCAAAATCAAGGCATGACGCATCGAGCAGACTCCTGTGTGTGAGGGACTTTTAAGAACCGGGAAACGAGAAACAGTACTCTACTCGGTAGTAGACGCATCTTTCAAGTTTTGGTGAGCGGAGGTGGTAGTTCAGTTCGAGTCCGTCTACTTCGTAGGGGGCGTCATCCCGAAGACCGGCGCAGTTCAGCCGGGCGAAGGATCTCCCATGGACAGGCGCATGCTCATGGGAGGTACTTCGCTCCGCCTGAAAGGCGGCTCGGCTCGGCATGACGCCACAGAAAGAAGTTCAAACTGAGCCGCTACTCGAGCGGAGCCGGGGCGGGAGATCAGCCAGGACCAGGCTTCCCGAAAACAAAAAGAGCCGCTCTCGCGAGCGGCTTGCGCGCTCTCAGGCTCAAAAAGCCTTCAGTGCGTGAACGTGAAATTCAGTCCGGTCGTCAGGACAACATCATTCTGCTTTGTGCCCTCTGGCGGGTTCGAGACATAGATATCGTTGAACGCGTTTTGCCACCCCAGCCATTTGCTGATCTTCGTGACCCACCCTAGATCAAATGTTCCGCGATACTGACCGGTCTGCGTCAGGTCCGGGAAGATATACAGCTTCTCGGTGAGTACGGTGCTCTTGCCCAGCTTGTGCGTCAACTCCTCGCCCAGAGTAAGAGCGCCGTAATTGTGAACCAGCTTTGTGGAATAAGAGTAGGCAGGGGTGGTACCCACGGCCGCAACCGTCACAGTTTCGGTGTAGTTCTCGTCCGTGAAGTTGCCGCCCGCCAGTAAGTCTAGTGTGGTCCGGTCGTTCTTGATGGCGTGGTACCCAAGACCAATGCTTCCCACCGAGCGCAGATTCAAGTCCTGCAGCGCGTTGCTCATGAAGTCAGCTGCAACAAACCCAAACGCGCGGGGATTGATGTTCCGGTCGTAACGAATGCCGCCGGTTTCAATGTTGGCCGTCGTGCTGGGAGTGGCCAATTGGTTCGTCCCGTACACTATGGTCGAATACAGGCTGAGCTTGTCGTTCTTCGTAGCACGTGCGGCGTTGAAAGCAATCGAAAGATTCTCCGTTTGGCTGTTGCCCCCGGTTAACGAAAAGCCCACGTTTAATCCTCCATTCCAGCCGTTTAACAGGTTAGGATGCAGAGCCTTCTCGTAAGCAATTTGGTCAGCATCGTTGCGGATCGCCACCACATTTTCCTTGGGCGCCTCCACCGAGGTTCCGGTCTTGGTGGCAACTTCCACCTTGCCGTCGCTGGTGGTGATCGGCCCGACGACGGTCTGGCCATTTTTCAAGGCGACGTGCATCGGCTTTTCGGTCGTGATCTGCGTGATCGCGGCAAACTGCAGGGTAACGTCTCCGGCGAACTCGGTATGCAGCACCAGAATCTTGCCGTCAGACTTCACGACTGTGCCGGTCAGTCGGTCACCGTTCTTCAACGTGATCTGATCAGCGAAAACTGCGGAAGATAATCCCAAGAACAGGATGAGGGCAACAACTTCCATTTTACGCAACACTACCTACCTCCAGATTTAAGAGTTAGTCTCACAACCAAAATGCTATCTAGAGCCCGGAACTACGCGGAACGGGACAGAAAACGGCGACGAAGTGGCGGTGGAAACAAAGAAGATTGCTGCCCGCGAAGAGGACTCGGTCAGGCCTTGGTTTCCTTGGATTCGACGGTCTTGCTCGCTTCAGACGAAGCCGGCGGTGCAGGGTCCTTCATTCCCTCTTTCAGGGCACGATATCCTTCGCCCAGCCCTTTGCCCAGCTCAGGCAATTTCTTGGGACCGAAAATCAGCAGGGCAATGGCAAAAATGATGATCAGGTGCCACGGTTGGAACAAGCCTTCCACGGGGAACCTCCTGAGAAGACACTACTACCAAGTCTTCCTGTTAATACGGTACCGGAGGGGTAAGGGGAAGTCAAACCGCGCCCCGGCAACCCTGCCTATTACTTCCGTGACCTTACCTTCGGTTCTGCCCGGGGGCTAAAGTGGAAAGTATGGTTCGGGCCAAACACCTTGCCCCGCGCCGCAATCAGCGCCACCAGCAAGCCAAACCGTCCACCGGAGAGTCGAGTGAAGCGCAAGGGCCCGTCAGTTCTCTTAGTGCTCTTTACAGTTGTTTTAATAAGGGTGGTCTTGACTGCCCAGTCGAGCCAGGGTCAGCCGGTGAACTCTACCCAGTTGATGGCTTGGCTGACGGCCGGCGTGCCCGCCAACCGACTCGTCCGCATTGTTCAGGAGCGGGGAATCGCCAATGTCCCCGGCAAAGAACTAATTCGCCAGCTCGAAGCCGCCGGCGCCGATGCTAATCTGATCCACACCCTGAAGAACTTGAAGCGGTTCGCCGCCGCTGATTCCTCAGCTTCTGAGATTCCCATGGTCTTGGTGCAGGCCGCGACCGATGCGCGAGCTCAACGCTTCCACGAAGCCGAAATCGCCCTGCGCCAGGCCATAATCGCCGATCCTCAAAACGCCGCGCTGCACTTCGCCCTCGGCACCATGCTGCGGCAGCAGGAACTCTGGGACGACGCCATCGACGAGATCACGCTCTCCGCGCAGCTTATGCCGGATTTCCCCGAGAACCACAGCAGCCTGGCCTACATCTTCTATCGCCTGGATGATCCTTCCGACTCGATCGCGGAGGCTCGCACTGCGCTCAGCATGGATCCGCAGAACGCCGAGGCTTACCAGTTTCTTGGTCTCGCCTTTTTCTCCGACGGACAATACGGCGCATCGGCTAACGCATTCGCCGAGTCGCTCGCCCGCGACGCCGATAATCCCGATACCTATTACGATTTGGGCATCACTCTACACGCCGATGGAAACCTGCCCGCCGCCATCGCCGCCTATCGCCACGCTATTGGTCTGAACTCGCGTTTCTGGCAGGCTCACTCCAACCTCGCGCTGATCTTGCACGAGCAAAACAAACTGGATGAAGCCATCGCCGAATATCGCGAAGCCAAAAAGCTCGCGCCTGAAGAGGCTTCGGTGCGCAACAATCTGGGCAACACTTATTGCGACAAAGGCGACTTCGATGGGGCCATCCGCGAACTGCGCGAACTTTACCGCCAGCATCCCGAATGGGAGCAGGGACACGGTTGCCTGGCCCGCGCCTACATGGCGAAGAAGGATTACGCCAGCGCCGTCTCTGAATTGGAACTCGCGGTTCGCGAGAATCCCACCGGTTCCGCCGAGCACCGCGTCCTCGGCGAAGCCCTGTTGCTCGATGACAAGCTGGACGAAAGCGTCCGCGAGTTGCGCCTTGCGGTTGCGCTCAATCCCGATTCCGACGCGGCTCACCACGTTCTCGGCACGGCGCTATTCCAGCAGCACCAGCTGCAGGCGGCAGAAAAGGAATTCCGCGAGGCGCTGCGCCTCAATGCTTCTCCCGACAACCACTACGCTCTTGCAGCCTGCCTCATGACCATGAACCGTTATGAGGAAGCTTTGTCGGAACTGGAGACCGCGGCGCGGCTCGATCCCGAGCGCCAACTCTATCGCGCCCGCCGCGACGAACTTCTCAAACTAATGCAGATGAAGGACACAACCTCCCGCTAATAGCTCCGCAGGGACAGTACCTGGAAGTGTACTCCCGGCATGTTCGCCGGGCCGCGGGACTGCTTACACTGGAATGCAAGGGCTGCGCCGGAGTCACGCTCAGGCGAAAAGATGAAGCTACGCGCCCCCACATTTTTCAGGTGATTGATCATGGACCTCACAAGATCCACACCATCGGTATCCGCCAAGCCTGCACAGTCCGTTCCGCCCCTTGAAACCAACGTCCGGAACGTTGCTAAGAACGCTACTCAGAACGACGTCAGAAACGAGATGCGCAGTGAGGTCAGGAACGATCTGCGGAACGCGGTTCGACGTGATGCCAAGGCCGAACAGTCCTCAGGTTTTGGCCTGCCTTGTTCCAACTGCCGTCTCTATTATCCCGCTAACCTCGACGTATGCCCGGCCTGCAACAGCCACGTGCGGGTCTCACCCCGCGCTGTTCCTCCTGTTCCCAAGACGCAGCCTGCCACCGAGTCTTCGCCGGACGGCGCTGTCGTCGAGCGGGAGAGAGAGGCGTTCCTGAAAGAGCTTGAATCGAAAATTTCGGCAACTCCTGAAGACGTCCCCGGCTCGACTGCTGTCTGCAGTCTGGAAAATCACCGCGCTCAAGATGACGAGTCAGCCTCAATTTGCAAACCGTGTTACGCGCGTCTGCAGGAACGTGTCGATGTTTTCGAGGCCGCTCTGCACATGGATCTCAAAGAAGCGGCGCAGATCATCTACGACGCCGTCTGGGCCGATCCCTCCGATCCCAGCAAGACCTACACCAACGCCGCCAGCGCGCTGCTCAGCGAATTACGCAAGCGCTCCGGAGTTTCCAGCGTGCTCGGCCCCTTCCATCCGCGAGGCAACTAAGGCCGGGAGACGAACAAGCCCCGGCGGACCACGATTTCACTTTGCCCGCAAGATTCGGATAGTCCGTTAATCCTCTTCGCCATACGCTGTTCCTATCATGACTTCCACAAACCTGACTTTCCCAAGGATCACTGCGAGTGCCATACTCACCAAGGAACCCTTGAGCGAAATGCCGGCGCGCTCCAATTCGACGAAACTCAGCGAACTCCGGTCAGGCGATGCGCAATCAGGCAAAGCCCGATCAAGCGAAGACCCGCGTTGGGATGCAGTCGTCGCCCGCGACTCCGCGCACGATGGAGAATTCGTTTTCGCCGTCTCCAGCACCGGCGTCTATTGCCGCCCCTCGTGTGCGGCACGCCGCCCCCGGCGTGCGAATGTGACATTCTTTTCGCAGCCCGAGCAAGCCGAGAAAGCCGGTTTTCGCGCCTGCCTGCGATGCCGGCCGCGGTCGGTCAGCGGTAATCCGCAATCCGACTGGGCCAAAGAAGTCTGCCGCTATATCGAGCAGCACCTCGATGAGCCCATCACCCTTGAGCGCCTCGGCAAAGCGTTTCGCCAGAGCGCTTTCCATTTGCAGCGGCGCTTCAAAGCCGCGCTCGGAATCACTCCGCGCGAATACGCCGACACCTGCCGCCTGCGCCTGCTCAAGCGCAATCTACAGGCGGGAGACAATGTGACCCGCGCCATGTATGACGCCGGTTACGGCTCCAGCAGCCGCCTCTATGAAAAGACTGCATCGCAACTCGGCATGACGCCCGACAAATATCGCCGCGGCGCGATCGCTGCCACGGTTCGCTATGCCATCGCCGATTCGCCGCTCGGACGCATGCTGGTCGCGGCCACCGACAAGGGAGTTTGCGCCATCCAGTTCGCGACTACCGATGACGAGTTGATCGAAGGTTTGAAACACGAATTTCCCTTTGCCCTGCGCAAGCCCGACCAGGGCGGATTGCAAGCCTGGGTGGAAACCTTGCTCGCAACCATGACCGGTCACGAGTCGAACGCCGCCCTGCCTTTGGATATCCGCGCCACTGCATTCCAGCGCCGCGTCTGGACCTATCTGCAGTCGATCCCGTTCGGCGCGACGCGGTCCTACAGCCAGGTAGCAAAAGCGATTGGCCGGCCGAGCGCGAGCCGCGCCGTGGCCCGAGCCTGCGCCACAAACCCAGTCGCAGTTGCGATTCCCTGCCATCGCGTAGTTCGCAAAGATGGCGACGCCAGCGGTTATCGCTGGGGCATGGAGCGCAAGAAGGCGCTGCTGCAGATTGAGCAGCGGGGACTCTAGCGATACGCATCCCTCCAAAGTCTTGTCATTCCGACGCGCGAGCGAAGCGAGACAGGAGAGCCTGCCCTGAGCGAAGCCGAAGGGAATCCGCTTCCCGCGGCAAACCGACGCAACCGCACCTGCGCGTCCGGAGACCGGGAAGGGCACGACTTCAGTCGTGCCGCAAAAAGCCAAAGAAAGGAACCCGGCTTCAGCCGCGGAGGTGGCACACATTCGCCACATGTTCGCCGACATTTGACAGATCCACAAGACCAGAAACGTCTATAAGTACAAGAAAAGGCGACTACAACCTTGGTTCGGTAATTGACGCAGGCCAGCACGCGGAGTACCATCTCCACGTCGAATATTCCGAATAGATTCTGCCGGAGAATCGGAGCGGAGGCATCTGTCTGGATATCCTGTCGAGAGCTTGGGATTTTGTTTCGGGTTGGATCGAGCGAAACGTTTCCTGGAGAGGCCTGGCAGCTGGAATTGGATGGATCATCATCAACCTTCCAGATTGGGTCGGTCGGAAGGAGTTTTGGCAATCGCACGTACGGGACGTTTACAAATTCGGATCAGCGAACAAGACGGTGGTTACGCTTTTGATCTGTGCGCTGGTAATTTGGTTAGATCACCGCTCGCTCGTGAAGAAACATCAAAGGGCGCTCGCTAGCCCAACCGCTATGCTATCGGGCGATTCTCAGTCGCTCACGGACCGCATAGGAGCATTGGCCAAGAATTTGTTCGGATTCCTGGCGGAGGTCGGCGACGAGAATCCACCATCCATCGGATACATAATGAGAGTCCACGGTCTGTTCCTGCGAGATTGGTATCCGGAAGTTGAAGCAGTTGCCAACGAAATCGGCATCGTTGGCTATGTTGATTTCAAGTTTGGGACGCTCGTCGGGAATCATCACGAGGCCTTCGGCAGGAGGCGCATTCAAGAGATTGCCGAGTACCTGTTGAAAATCAAGAGCGACATAGAATTGAAGGGGTATAGGAAAGCAACGCTTACTCAAGTGGAAGTGGACAACATGACATCCACGGAACTAAGAAAGCTTTTCGCCGACCCGCTATCTCAGGGCCAAATTGAATTGCTGCACCGTTTCAAGCAACCCTCGTGAGTTCCTTGTATTAGGGTCGTCGGAGTGAATAAGTTTAGGCACTGCATGGCCGAACCGGCTCTTCCGATTCTTAAATCGCCACGTGGCGCCGCGCTGTTTTCCACACTCACCATGTTCACCTAACCTTTACTCCCTCCCCGCAATACCCAATACTGACCCCATACCCACAAAATGCACCCCCAATCCCCTAACCCGTTGGGGCTCAAGATTTTGCCCCTAACTCATTGCAACCAAGAGATCAAATCGCAAAATCCCGCTAAACCCATAATTCCAATAGACCGTGGGGGAGGGGGGAGGGAGCAGGTTCCAGGCTTCAAAGTTTCAAGGTCTCGGGGTTTTGTCTTTGAAACTTTGAAACCTTGAAACTCTGAAACGTTGAACCATCCAAGGAGACCACAATGCCCAACTACCCAAATCGCTGTCAGCACCTCAAGGTAAACGGCACCCAGTGCGGATCGCCCGCCCTGCGCCGCAATCGCTTCTGCTACTTCCACAAACTCCACCACGAAGAACGGGTCGAACTGAATCTCGACCGCCTGAAAACCGCCCGCCGCAGCCGCCCCGCCACCATCGACCTCCCGGTCCTCGAGGACGCCAACTCAATCCAGGTCTCGCTGATGCAGATCATGCGCCTCATCGTAGCCGGCCAGATCGACCACAAAACCGCCGGCCTCCTCCTCTACGCCCTGCAAACCGCCAGCGCAGTCCTCCCCCGCCTGCGCTTCGACCCCTTCATCCACGACGTAGTCCTCGACCCGAAAACCGTAAACGAAACCCCGCTCAGCGCCCACATCTGGGACGACTCCGATTTCGACAGCGCAGAAGATGACGACGATGAAGAAGCCATGCGCCTGCAAGCCCTAGAAGAAGCCCAGCGCAAAGCCAGAAAGAAGACCGAACTCGACCGCTGGGCCGAAGCCGAAGCCAACCGCCTCGCCGCCCGCCAGCGCGAAGCCGAACGGAAGGCAGAGATCAAACAAGAAGCAGAAGAACGCGCCGCCGCAACCGCCCCGAAAGAAACAACCCCGGCCCCAGCCGTAACCCCCGCCGGACGCGCCGTCCTGCCACCATCCGCTCAACCACAAGCGAAGCGCCCCTCAGCCAACGTGAGCATGGACGAAGTCAGAAAGCAGATCACCGCCCAAATCAGAAAAGCACTCCCCGAAATCGCCGCCGCACAGTCAGTCAGAGAAAGGTCAAGCCGGGGAAATGGCAAGAGCGCCGGATGAACCGATCGTTACACACTGAAGCCGCTGCTGCGGCATTTTGGAAAGGCCAGCAGAGCCGCAAAAGCGCGGAACGGGCTCGCCGACTATCAACCGGCGACTCTCTTTCGGGCGACCAAGGCCCAATTCACCAACGCCAGCACGATAGTCGCGACCAGAATCAACGACTGGCCAAAATCCACGCGCGTCACCAGAATCGCGCACAGGATGATTCCCAGCACCGCGAAGAAATTTCCCGCGGGCAGCTTGAACATCGCGCTCGCTCCTTCCGGCTGTGTGCGGCGAAGCATGAGCAGAGCCGCACAGGCTACGCCGTAGTAGAGAAGCCGAGCCACGGCAGAAAGCGTTACATTCCATTTGAAGTCGCCGATCAAAGCCAATCCCCAGATCATGCCGGCGAACACGAGAATCGAGACGTAGGGCGTGTGAAAACGGCGATGAACGTCGGCGAAGACTTTGGGGAAGTCTCCTTGTTCAGCGAGGGCGAACACAACGCGCGGCATGGCCAGAATTTTTGCGCTGAGGTATCCATAGAAAGAAATGAGCGCGCCGATGGCAACCAGAGCTGCGCCTACGGGACCGGCCGCCAGCCGCGCCACGTCGGCCAAGGGGCGCTGGCTGTGCGCGGCGTCGGGCAGCACTCCGACGACCACCCACTGGATCAGTGCGTAGATTGCGGTACAGAGAAGAAGAGCGGTGAAGAGTGCGAAAGGAGCATCGCGCCGCGGATTTTTCGCTTCGCTCATGGGAGCGAGCGCAGTCTCGAATCCGCCGTAGGCAAAAACCAGAAGCAGCACGGCTTTCAGCCACTGGTTGGTGCTGGCCGATGCGACGGGCGCAGAGGCGATGGTCCAGTGCTGATGTTGAAGCACAAGCAAACCGAGAACGATCACCGCGAACAGCGGCACCAGCTTTGCTGCCGTGAACAAATTGCTCACCTGCGTTCCAGCGCGCACGCCGCGAATATTGATAAAAGTCAACAAGCCCACCAGCGCGGTGAGAATGATGGTGCGGGGCAAGGGATCTTTGGCGTGCGGAAAGAACTCGCCCACATAAATCACAAACAAATTGGCGTTCGCCGCGGGCGCAGCCACTTGCCCCAGCCAGAGCATCCACGCGGTTTGAATCCCCATGAAGCGCCCGAAGGCAACGCGAGCGTAAAGATAAGGACCACCGGCTTGCTGAAAGCGCGACGCAACTTCGGCAAAACAGCCCATAATCACGCTCATTCCAGCCCCGGCCGCGAGCACGGCATAGGGGCTGTGGTTGCCGATCAGCGCGGCTACGGTAGAGGGCAAGCCAAAGACTCCGCTGCCAATGATGGAGTTCACCACCAGCGCGACCAGGCTCCAGCGGCCGATGGCGCGGACCAGGTCGCCGCGAGGCGGGTTTGGCAAAGGCGATTCCATCCGCGCGTTTGTATCACATGTCGCGGACTTCCCCACAGTGAATTCTCGGTTGAGTTTCCGTAACCATGGCTTCGGTAACTATGGGTGGTGACTTTGGAGCGCTCGAAGAACCTTCGCGCGACTTGTTCTTTGATGACGCGAAAAGCCTTGCCAGTAGCGGGTTTCAGCGTAATCGAGTGCTGGGCATGAGTCTCCCGACCAAAGTAATGGCTTGAATTACGAAAGCGCATGATCGTGGGATATCTATCCGCTGGGCGGTCACGATGAGATGTTGAAAGGCACGCGAACATCGCTTTGAAGGTCGCTTCAACATATGGGGAACGACACTCAGATGGACGATCTACACACGCGGATGGCGCGAGTTACTGAAGATTTGCGCGCGATTCAGCGAGAGCTGAACTACGCGGCCATGCAGGCGCCGAGCGATCCGGAATTGATGGAAGCCCTGAGTGCGCTGCCCGAGACCGAAGCCATCCAGATTCTGTGCAAGGCGCTCGACCAGATGCGGCACTTCCTCTGGTTCTACACGCAGGTGATGAGCAACGAGCCTGAGCTGGGCGATAAGCTCCGTCAGTCGAACGCCGTGAAAACCGTCGAAGACAGCAAGGTGGATACTTCCTTCCTCGATCAGCTCACGCGGGCCGATGAGGCCGTGCTTTTGCGCTACCTGGTGGACGCAAAAGAGCGCAAGCCGAACTAACAAGAAACCATTTGCCACGGATCTACGCGGATTCCCGCCGATCTAAAGGCAAACTTTCCCTTGGATGTTCTGCTCAGCAATGGCCGCGGACGATTGTTCGGCGCACTTCTCCGTCTGGACTCAACACAATAATGTTGGCTTCCGCGCCGGGAGCGAGCTCGCCGTGTTGCGCGAGGCCGACGGCCCGCGAGGCATTTAGCGTTGCGGCGCGCACTGCTTCCCGCAGGGTCCAGTGGGAGAAGCGGGTTATATTGCGAACGGCGCGGTCCATGGTCAGGACGCTGCCGGCGAGGGTTCCGTTGTTCGTGGCTTTTCCATCTTTCACCTCGACCTGAATGGGGCCGAGTTGGTAGGTGCCGTCGGGCATGCCTGCGGCGGCCATGGCGTCGGTGATCAGCACCGAGCGTTCCAGGCCGACCGACCGCAGGAAAATCTGAATGACTTCGGGCGCGACGTGAATTCCATCCGCGATAATATCGGCGCTCAGTTGGGGGTCGGTGAGCACTTCGCCGAGGATGCCAGGATCGCGATGATCCAGCGGCCGCATGGCGTTGAAAGTGTGAGTGGCGTGGCGGGCACCGGCGCGGACCCCGGCGCGAGCGGCTTCCAACACGGCGTCGGAGTGGCCGATGCTCACGCAAACCTTGCGCCGGGCGGCTTCGGCGATGACCTCGAGAGCGCCGGGAAGCTCCGGTGCGATGGTCATCATGCGCACGTGGCCGCGCGCGGCCTGCCATAGACGATCGAAGATTCCGAGTGTGGGCTCGACGAGGTATTCGGGGGGATGCACGCCGCGGCGCTTGTGACTGAGAAACGGACCTTCGAGATGGATACCGAGCGGCCGAGCCTCGATGGCATCGGTTTCAGCGTGGGAACCTTCTGCGTCTTCGATGGCGTCGGCTAGCCGCTCCAGAGCGGCGCAGGTCTGATCGAGCGGCGCGGCGACAGTGGTAGGAAAGTATCCAGTAACGCCGTGCGTGGTCAGGAATTTGTTCAGACGCGGTAACTCGCCCGGGGCGGCCCGCATGACATCGAGGCCAGCGCCGCCGTGCATGTGAATGTCGACGAAACCAGGCGCCAGAATGGCCTCGGCGAGGCCGTTCGCGAGATCGACCACGGACGCGTTCTTCGGAATTTCCCGCTCAGCGCGCGAGGAGACGGCGGAGATGAGTCCGTCCTCAATAAAAAGAAGCGGGTCCTTTATTTCTTCTCGTGGCGTATAAAGACGATTAGCGCAGAGAACGATCATATTGCGTTCGTATCAACTCGCGTTAAAGCCTTGCGGGGCTCGATCACAGTGCGTCATCAAGTGTAGCGCGAAAGAGGGATCGGACGAACGGAGGCAACCGTTTACAGGCGCGATGTATAATGGTGCAGCCCATCAAGCAGCAGATCGTGCGGGTGGATGGCCTTCCTAATCGCCGCCCGCGTTAGCGTCGGGGAGTGGCTCAGCCTGGTAGAGCACCTGGTTCGGGACCAGGGGGTCGGAGGTTCAAATCCTCTCTCCCCGACCAATCTTTCTCTCGCCCATTCAGTCGGTTACGCAGCTTTTGCGGCTTCCGATTGGTCCTCTTTTTTCGGTTCGGTACAACTGAAGGCAATTCGAAGGCGTTGCCATTTTTTCCCGCCCACCCTTTGCGGAGTTCGACGTCCTCTTTGATCTGGTCATAGAGGTCGCCCATTGGATCCCAGCATGTCCCATCCAGTAATTGCGAAGACCTTCTGGACAGCCAGCCTTGTCTTCAGATACGTGTTCCTGAAACGCCGAGACGCATAGCTTCCAGCCTTGTGCGTCCCGGTGTGCGGGTTCACATATCCAAGCTTCCTCAGCGCCAGATGCAAACTGGCCGCCTCCCAGTGTTGTCGGCAGCGCAGCCAGTCATGTGCATCTCGTTCGCTGCTGTGACTGCGGTGGCTTAGTCGCCGGAGGGCAGCAGCATCTCCTCCGAACCAAGATCGATTTTGACTGGAGTGTGTGGACAGTCGCCGAGAATTGGCTGACAGGCTGCATCGGGACCACGTTCGGGGCGGGTCAGCATTTTCTTTTCCGTGAACTGCTCGGCTTCCGTAGACTCGGCCAGCGCCATGGTTGATGCCAACCCTCCGCTGATTACCTGCTGCACCTGGTCGAAATATCCCGTCCCCACAAAGCGCTGGTGCTTCACAGCTTCGTACCCGTACTGGGTTTCGCGGCTGAACTCTTTTTCCTGCAGACGCGAATAGGCGGTCATGCCCGCGAGCTTGTATCCGCGCGCCAGTTCGAACATGCTGAGGTTCAGGGCGTGGAAACCCGCCAGGGTCACGAACTGGAACTTGTATCCCATGCGCGCGAGCTCGGGCTGGAAGTGAGCGATGGTGGCTTCATCCAGCTTCTTGCGCCAGTTGAAACTGGGCGAGCAGTTGTAGGCCAGCATCTTATCGGGATACTGGGCGTGGATCGCTTCGGCAAAAAGGCGCGCTTCTTCCAGGTCCGGATGGGAGGTTTCGCACCAGATCAGGTCGGCATAAGGAGCATAGGCCAGGCCGCGGGCGATGGCGGAGTCGATTCCGCCGCGAATGCAGAAGAAGCCTTCGGGCGTGCGCTCGCCGGTACAAAACGCGCGGTCGCGCGCGTCGATGTCGCTGGTAAGCAGGTGAGCGCTGTCCGCATCGGTGCGAGCCATGATCAGCGTAGGCACGCCGGTCACGTCGGATGCAAGTCTCGCCGCGACCAGCTTCTGAATAGCTTCTGTCGTCGAAACCAGAACCTTGCCGCCGAGGTGCCCGCATTTCTTGGCGGACGAAAGCTGATCTTCGAAGTGAACGCAAGCCGCGCCCGCTTCGATCATGCTTTTCATCAATTCGAAAGCATTCAATGTGCCTCCGAAGCCCGCCTCGGCGTCGGCAACCAGCGGCGCGAACCAAGTCTGGGCGGGAGCCACTTTGCCCTCAGCATGGTGAACCTGGTCTGCACGCTGCAGCGCATTGTTGATGCACCGGCAAAGGTTCGGAACGCTGTCGGCGGGGTACAGGCTCTGGTCCGGATACATAGTGCCGGCATTGTTGGCATCGGCGGCGACTTGCCATCCACTGACGTAGATCGCTTTCAGGCCTGCTTGAACTTGCTGCACGGCTTGATTTCCTGTCACGGCTCCCAGTGCATTGACGTACGGCTCGCTCTGCAGAAGTTCCCACAGACGTTCCGCTCCCATGCGAGCCAACGTGTGCTCGATGACAATGGAGCCGCGAAGACGCAGTACATCTTCCGACGTGTAAGGACGCTCGATGCCCTTCCAGCGCGGATTGGTGGCCCAATCGTGGTTCATTGCGGATTGGGCGAGAGAGTACTGGACAACGCGTTCTTTCTCGCTCAAAAGGGGTGCGGTCTCGTGTTGGGCTGTTGAGGGTTGCTTGCTCTGTCCGTTTCCGTTGGTTGACATGCGCATTTCTCCTGGGAAATTGATCTCTCGACTCTTGATTGTTTCGGCTGTGGGGGGAATCCCTAAGCTGGCTTAAACTTTCGAACTTCCGAACGATGTTCAATATACTGAACTATCATTCGTAATGCTGGCCGATCCTAATGGGGCGAGCCGGGTTGGGTCAATAGCAGTGTTCAGTATTACGAACATACATTCACTTTATTGGCCGACCAAGAGTTTGCTAGCATAGCGACTTGGCTATGTCCCCTAATCATGAAACTCCTTCGGTCGCTGTCGAGCGGGCGCTAGCCATGCTGGAAGCCGTGGCGCAGGAGCCGGAGGGCCTGAGCAACGCCGAAATTAGCCGCAAGCTCCAGATTCCAAAGAGTTCTGCCAGTTACATCCTGCGCACGCTGGAGAAGCAGGCGTACCTGAAGCGGGACGCGGAGACGGGAAAATACCGCGTGGGATTGAAGATTTTGAGCCTGAGCCGTGGGGCGTTGAGCGGGATCGACGTGCGGGAGGTAGCGCTGCCTATCATGCGTCACCTGATGGAAAGGACGAATCTCACGTGCCACCTGGCAATTCTCGACGGGCCGGAGGCGGTCTACATTGAGAAAGTGGAGCCGCAGGGATTTATCCGCATGGACACATGGGTGGGCCGACGCATGCGCGTCCATGCCACGAGCGTGGGGAAGGCCCTGGTTGCGCATATTCCGCAGGAGAAGCTGGAGAGGATTCTTGCCGACCGCGGCATGGAGAGGAGAACTCCGAAGACTATTACGACCGTGTCGCGGCTGCTGAAAGACTTGGAGAAAGTCCGCGCGCAGGGCTATGCGGTCGACGACGAAGAGAACAACCTGGGCGCGCGCTGCCTGGGAGCGCCGGTGTTCAATCAGAGTGGGGCCGTCGAGGCGAGTATTGGTTTGAGCGGCACGACCAATCAGGTGAGTGCGCAGACCATGCCGCGCATACTTGAGGCATTGAAAGATGCGGCTCGGCACCTGTCAATGCAGTTAGGTTACCGGGCGCCGCACCGGCGCGTCAGCGGTGACTAGAATTTCCTGCTTAAGAGTCGGAACCTCTCTCCGTCATCAGCGGCTCTTTTCGAGGACCGCTCTTCCACGAAGACGCGCTGATTCCGGTTCCCGCCGTCCTTTTCCGCGTGTCAAGCATGGATTTGCAGAGCGCCTGAACCCCGCTCAGGCGGACGCCACGCAGTGACTGGCATCACTGCAAATCGTTCGGTTTTCTGGCTAAATTAGTTGTTCTCCTCCCGCAGTCACGCGGAAGACCGGCATTCCACCCGAATCGAGTTGAGAACCCCAAGAAGGAAAGGCGATTCGTCTCCATAAATCCCGAGTCAGGAGGCCGGACCATGAAGCCTCAAACGCTGAACGACATCTTCTTTACCATTGTGAAACGCGGCACGAGCCGGTGATGCTGGTTCGCGATGGAGCACGCTGGGTTCCGATAACGAGGAAACGGAAGTTACTTCGCTGACGTAAAGGCCCGATCCTTGAAAAGAAAAACGCCGGATGACAAATCGCGTGCGGGTGTTGTGGCCCTGGCAGTAAAGCCGACCGAAACGGGTGATGGTGGTCACGGCGGAGCCAGAGCAATCGAGTTACCTTTTGCAATGGCCCCCATGGTAGATTCAGCCGTCATTCTAGCGGGATTGCGCCAGGTCCATCCGAAACAGTTGCGCGCCGCTCTTACCAACTTCTTGCCTCAAAATGCTACGGCAGACGAGAGCACACATGCCATTGAAGACATGTTGCAGAGTCCGGCGGGGCAATCGTTGCGGGAAGCGATGGCGCGATGGATTGTCGACGAGATTGTGCCGGTCGAGAGACTGGTGCCCGAAGCGTATGTGAAGTGGCGTCCGCCGGTGCGGGATGCCATGAGATTCGTGGTGGCGTGCCTGTCTGCGGAGCGCCTCGCCCCAAAACTGTTGGAGCAACTCGAACTTCCCGAAAACACTTCTGCCGAAGAACGTTTGCTGCGGTTAATTGCAAAGGTTCCAGGGCTGCAAAAACTCGGTCAAGTCATCGCCCGCAACCAGCATCTGCGCCCCGCTCTGAGAAATGCGCTGGCCCGTCTGGAAAATGGAATTCGTGATGTAAAGCCCGAAGCCATACGCGGAATCATTCAGCGGGATCTGGGCCCGCGGCTCAATGCCTACGAGGTGGAAATCGCACCGATCATCCTGTCGGAGGCCAGCGTCAGCGCAGTCATGCGCTTTACCTGGCGAAATCCCGTGAGCGGACGGCGTGAGCGCGGGGTTTTTAAAGTCTTGAAGCCGCATATTCCGGGCTACTTTGCCGAAGATATGGACTATTTGCAGAGACTGGCGCAGTACTTTGGAGAGCGTCACCACAACTACGGATTTCCGTCCGATCTCATCCCTGACACATTCAGGAAGGTCCGCCGCTTGCTTCAGCACGAGGTCAACTTTGTCCGCGAGCAGAAGACATTGGTTGAGGCAGGGAATCTTTATCGCTCGATGCCTGGAGTGCGTGTGCCCGAACTGATTCAGCCGCTATGTACGCCGAGAATCACCGCGCTCACGGAGGAACATGGAGTTAAAGTAACCAACGCGGCTGCCCGACTGTCGGTGGCTGGGCGCAGGAAGGTTGCCGAGCAACTGATTGAGGCGTTGGTGGCGGTCCCGCTTCTGACGGCGCAGAAAGACGCGATTTTTCACGGTGATCCGCATGCCGGTAATCTGCTCTATAACAATCGTACCGGCGACCTGACAATCATCGACTGGGCGTTGAGGGAACGTTTAAGCCGCGAGCAGCGCCGTTACCTGGCGCTCTTGTTTCTGATGGTGAGCCTGCGCGACCCGGTGGGGACGCGCAACGCGATTCTGGCGCTTAGTCAGCAGCGCATTCAAGCTGGTTCGTCGCGTGAGAGGATGATTTGCGAGATCGTTACGACCTTTCTTGACCACCTGCCTGTACGATACTTGCCCAGCGGCGTGGACGCCATGCGACTGCTGGAACGCGTCGCGCTCAAAGGGGTGAAGTTTCCCGGCGCACTGATCATGTTGTCCAAAGTGATGTTCACGTTGGATGGGATCCTGGGCGACATCGGGGGTGGCCACACGGGGATGAGTTTCACTATCGCGCGTCATGTTGCCGAAAACTGGATCGCCAATCGCAAACAGTTTCGTTCGCCTCTGCTGACCCGGGACTGGATTACCCTGCAATGCAGCGCGGTACTTTATCCCAGTCGGATATGGCTCAAGGCGGAACAAACTATGTTCGAGCGCTGGCTCGCACCCGCCGCGACGACTCAACCCGCGTCGGCGTGAACCACGGGTGAAGCTGCATCGTTCCAATGGGTCTCTGCCTTAGGAGCGATGAAACTCATGGCCCTCTCAGTCAACGCTGTAATCGTGAAGCTGGGATTTACGCCTAGGTTGGCGGCCACCACCGATCCGTCGCAGATGTACATGTTTTTGTAACCGAACACGCGGTGGCGATGGTCTACAACTCCGTGACCGGGTGAATCGGCGATCACACAACCTCCGATACAGTGCGCGGTGCCCGGAACGTCGAAGAGAATTTCCGGTAGCATGCTCATGGCGAAACCGCCGGTGAGTTGCGCGAATTTCTTAGCAAACTCATTTGCCTTCGGAATATAGGTGGGCACTTTCTCGCCCCGGCTGACTAACGATTTTGTGAACGGCCAGAACCAGGGACGTTGCCAGCACATCTCGATCTCTCCCTCCAGCGCCTGCATACAAAGCAAGATCACAAACTCCCGCGCCCAGCCCAGCGGCTGCAACACACGAACCGTCTTGAACGGGTGGCGAAGCAGAGAAGCCATGACGTTTCTCAGCCATAGTGCAATCCTCTTCGGACCAGGACGGCCATCCGTGAGGATCGTAGTCAGAAACCCCATTGCGTCGGAACCAAGCGGGTAGCGGACTGCTTCAATGTGAGTATGCTCATCAACGTAGACACCGGAGCCGATTGCGATGCCTTGCGACAAATCCTGTGAGTAGCCCGGTGTGCGCGCGCCGATGAGGGACTCGGAGTTAGTGCGAACGTGCTTGCCCAGTTCGCTGCTGACCGCAGGCAAAGATCCTTTTTCTTTGAGTCGAAATAAAAGCTCCATCGTCCCCAGAGATGAAGCGGAGAAGACCACGGCGCGACAGGTGAACCGGCACGGCTGGCGCCGAATCCAGGCCGTGGACTTTGCGGTCGAGACCGCGTATCCGGCGCTGCCATCGTTACCGCCGTCGAGCGGTCTTACATCCACGACCCTGGTTTCCGGAAAGATCTTCGCGCCGCGCTTTTCCGCCAGGTATAGATAGTTAAGATCCAGGGTGTTCTTGGCCCCGTGTCGACAACCCATCATGCAGCCGCCGCAGCCGATGCAGGTGGAGCGCGCCGGACCTTCCCCTCCGAAGAACGGATCGAGGAAGGTTTGACCCGGCGTTCCATCTGCAGATTGGAAGATGCCCACCTTGGTGCTGTAGAAGGTGTGCCCGACGCCGGATTCTTCTGCCGCGTCCCTTAGAAGAAGGTCAGCTGGTCCGAGGATTTTGTTTTCTGTAAGACCTAACATGCGCGAGGCGATTTCGTAATGCCTGGGCATCTCCGATTGCCAATCGGCCAGACTACTCCACGATCCCGAGGTCCACACTTTGTCGGGAGCAGGAAGCAAAGTACAGGCGTAGGTGATGGATCCGCCGCCGACGGCGCAACCATGAAAAATGGTGGCGTGCCGGAAAAAGCGCATGTTGAAGAAACCGCGCAAGCCGAGCCTGGGACGCCAGAACCAGCGATGAACGGACCAACTGGTGCGGGGCAGATTGTCTGCAGTCCAGCGGCGGCCCATCTCCATGATCGCCACCTTGTAGCCTTTTTCCGCAAGCCGATAAGCGGAAACGCTGCCGCCGAATCCCGATCCGATCACGACAAAGTCGAAATCGAATAGACGTTCGTCAGATCGGGCATTGTCGGATCGATCGTTATGGGATTGACCAGTGCGGGATAGATCGTAGCCGAGAGCCATTCACTGCCTGCCTTCTATACCGCCAAGCGTGTGATTTTCGCCTTGGTGGAGTCATGCGCTGGGGAGCCATTAGGGGCTTCGGCTGTGCGAATTGCTTTTTCGTCGAGCTCCCACTGATGAATAGCTTTCCGACATCCTTCTCGCGCCAAGGCGGTACTTAACAATCTCTCCGCTTCGTCGAAGGTTTTCTCGGCATCGATTCTGGCTCGACGGGCCGCGTCATCGGCCTGCTTCACCTTTTTGGCGTACAGCCTGATTTGAGGATCGATGATTTGAGGATCGATGATTTGAGAATGGTCGATCTGAGATGCCGGTTCACCGTTTCGGCGCCGAGGCGCGCTGCCTGCTTTCGGGGCCAACTCGTTGTAAGCGGCTTTTACGTCGCTGCTCCAGCGCGACTTGACTGCTTGGTTCATTTTGTCCAAAGCGGCGTTGGCTTGGTCTGCGGTCTCGCGTACTCTGCGCTTTTCAAAGAGCCACCGAAACACGGACCAGTCGGTTGCCTCAATCATCAGCGCCTTGGCTTCGTCGACTTCGGGGAGTTTCTTCATGGTGTCTCCTCACTGTGGGAAGCAATCGGCCGAATCCTCCCGCCCGTTCAGCACGAAATCATTTCTTTCTTCCCGCGGCCTCGGACCCGGGCGGCGATAACTTCGCCAATCCGGCGCAGCGCATCGCCACTCTGCGGCACATCAGGCCCGAAGATCTGAAAATCATGAGTCATGTCTTCCCAGCCTTCGAGGAGAACATCTGCGCCTTGATCGCGGGCATGATCGGCAAATGTCCGAATGCTGTTGTACAGAATCTCGCAGCACCCAGCCTGAATATAAATAGGCGGGAGACCACGCAGGTCAGCCCGCAGGGGCGAGACCAGCGGGTCGTGGCGCTGCGCCGAATCACAAAACCAGTCCCGCCATGACAGCAGCGCCGTTTTCGTGATCCAGTCAAACTCTTGGTTGGGGAACACGTCGATATCAAAGTCAGTGGGCGGCGAGAGGGCAACAGCCAGCGACGGCAGCGGTAGATTCGAATCGCGTGCAGCCAGAACGAGCGCCAATGCCAGGTTGCCACCAGCTGAGTCTCCGCAAAGGACCAGAGTTTCGGGATCGATGCCGCTCTCGATCAACCATCGGTAGCAGTGGAGGGCATCTTCAAGTTGAGCTGGGAAGCGGTGCTCCGGAGTGAGGCGGTAGTCCAGGGCGAACGTTCTCGATTTCGCTGTCAGAGTCACCTGGGCGATAAAGCCTGCGTAAGCTCGGGGATAAAATGAATATCCGCCGCCATGAAGGTACAGGACAGTTGCCTGCGGCTCTCCGTTCTTGTCGAAGAACCAGCCTCCCCTGAATTTCGGACGAACGATGGGTCGGATATTTACTTCCGATAATGCCGGCGACCTGATCGTCACCGAATTCAAGTAGCGGCGCGACTCGTTTACATCGGATATTTTCATGGCCGTGTTTACCTGCCGCTTCAGCATCCTGGTCGCGACCTCCGCAAACCAGTTCCAGCCGGGCCGGCGCGGGCCTTTAAGCATTCGGCGGGCCGACACTTCGAGGATCGATCGGCTCAGCTGGGCCATACCCCTGAGCCGATAGCGAACTGGACCACTGAAAGTTAATCTTGCCGACATGCATGTCACCAGTCCATCACGTGCATTGGGAAGCCGGGTTGGTTAAATAAGCCGAGAGCTTCAGGGGAATCGGAGTGGTGGGTGGGCGACTGGCAACCAGAGTACGCATGATGTTCTCCGTCTGCCGCCACCACCCATGAAAAATGCGATCGGCGGAGCAACGAGCCTGCACCGGGCTCCAGCCGCAGACATCGAACGACGATTCGGGACTAACGATCACGCTCCGCGTATCGAGCCGAAGTCCGGTGTGGAGCGCTTTCAGCGTGCTCTCTTTCGCGCTCCAAAGCAGAGTCACGAGTCGAGGTTGCGCGGCGGCAGGTTCTCGCGCAACCAGCGCTTGCTCTTCGGCCGCGAAATAGTCGGAGAGAAAAGCGTCGCTGCGTGGTTCGACCACTTCCAAGTCGCAACCCAGCTCGACGCCAATCGGCGCCACCGCACAAATAGCTCTACCGTCTCGGTGGCTGAGTGAAATAGTTAGAGCAGCGGGCCTTGCGTCGACAAACGCCTCGGGTGCACCCGACGCCTCCGCGCGTATCTCAACGTTCGCGAAGGCGAGGGGATGAGCGGGCAGGTTCAGGTAAGTGGACACCGCACGTTTCGCCGTCCAGCGTCCTAACCGCCAATCGGCGCGCCGTTTGGCAAAACGGAGAACGTGCTGGCACGCCGCTTCACTTGCGCTTAACCAATCATTGCCCGGCGACACATCGCCCTCGATCTGTTCCAGCCAATACACCTGCATCGGACACACCATCTCCGGGACTAGGCTGCTTCAACCACTTGAAGAACATGCTTCCCGGCTTCCAGTTCTTCCTCTCTTCCAATCCCGCGCTGCACTGCATCGATAAGATAAGGCCGCAGGGTCGCGGGCGGAATGATGCAGTTCAGCGCGCCCACGTCGAGGGCCCGTTGCACGCTGTGAACCTGGTCAAACTCGGCGGCCATCGCGCCCAGCTTCTCGGAGTGCACAACTTTAAAGATCTCCTCCCATTGGGCGCGCAGCAGTCCTTTTTCTGCACCCTCGGCCTTCGCCATTGCCTGAGCCAGCTCCTGGAGACGAGGGTCTTTGCGGGCGCGCGCTTCGACTTCGCTGGCGAAAACAACCGCCGCCGCCGGCGCCCCACCAATGACGGAGGCGTATGTGCCCTCCAGCGCGGCCACTTCGAGATTCTCGTTTAGCGCCCTAGAAAAAACCACATAAGCGCCGCCGTGATAACGGGAGACAACACAAAATACGATGGGGCCTTTGAAGTTCACTACAGCCCGGCCAATCTCAGCGCCGTATTCAAGTTGGAGCCTGCGCATCGACTCGGGCGAGCCGTCGAAGCCCGACAAGTTGGCCAGGAGCACCACCGGCCGGTTGTTGCTGGCCGCGTTAATCGCACGCGCCACCTTCTTGGAGGACTGCGGGAACAGAGTCCCGGAAGTCCACTGATCGGGCCCGTCGGCCGGGACAAAGCCCAACCGCGGCATGGGCCGCGATTCGATGCCGATGAGGCAAACTGGGTAGCCACCGAGATGTGCGTCCCAAATCACGGCGGTCTCTGCTGCGCGCATGCCTGCCCAGCGTTCCAGCGGCGCGTGATCCTGGTCGATGGTCGCCATCATCACCGTACGAATATCGAAAGCTTTCTTGTGCCCGGGGTTGGTCAGGTTCGACAATATATCGCCCACGCAGGTGAAGCCTTCCTCGCCACTGCTGTGAGGATAGGCTTGTACATCGCGCGTAATGGAATCGGTGGTCTCTGCCCGCCGCGGGAACCGCTCGCCGGGCGCTATGTAGGTGTGGTCATAATGTCGAAACAGGATGTGGCAAGCTTCATCAATGTCTCGTGCCCAGTACTGCGCCTGGCCGTTGATGCCCATGATGCGGTCGTACCCGCCAATGCCCTGATTGTCCTCGGCCGAGATGCCGCCCGAGTAATCAAGGGCGCGCTTGCCCGTGAGCACCATCGCCGCTTGCGGCGTCATCACCAGAATGCCGCGGGTGTGCATGAGCATTGTGGCTTCGGCGTTCCAGTAAGGCTGGGCGCCTACGTTGATCCCATTAATCAGGAGATTCACTTCACCGCCAGCTTGCGTGAACTGCACCAGGCGGCGGAGAACGCGGGCAATCCAGTCCATGTTCTCCACTCCGCTGTCCATCGAGATCTTGGCGCCGGCAGAGATAGGGAACCATTCCAGCGGGACGCCCATTTGTTGCGCGAGATCGAGGGCTGCGATGATGCGACGGCACTCTGATTCGGCCAGCGCACCCAAATCCTTGCTCGGATCTCCCAGCAGCATGACCCGAGTCATGCCCTCGGGATAGCGGGCCGTAAAGTTGCGAATCACCCCGCAGATGATGTTGGCGTTGTTTTGCCCATAGGGTCGACCGACCGGCACGAGGCGGCCTTCGGCGTCGAGATCATGCTCGACAAAATCGCCCGCCGGGAAATCTGCCCGGGCGTATTCCTGCGAGGGCGTGAGCATCTTGATGATTTCGTACGGATAGATGAGTCCGCGCTGGCGCATGCGAACAACTTTTTGCTCGTATTCGCCCAGCGGTTTGATCGGCTGCAGTTTGTCCGCCGGCCGGAAGGTAATGAGTATCCCAGAGCCGACGGGACTGGAAATGCGGACCACCATATCGCGCAATTCGCCGGTTGCGGGGTTAGGGATGCGGGCGCGCACCACCACTTGTTCCAAGCCTAAGCCTTCAGCCGCAGGCTCCAGCCTGCGCACGATGTCGTACAATTCGTCGCGTTGCAGATTGAGAGGCGGCCACACGTACAGGAAGATTCGGTTCCAATGGAGGCGCTTATTGGTTGGCCGGCGTGACTGAAACAAACGCATGCTGGCAATCGCTTCAGTCAACATGCGCTCCAGGTGCGGCAGTTTGACGATACGGCCGGTTCCGTCCCGTACCGGTGTTGCGTCACGAACCTCGGCGCAGGCGATCAACCGCTCATCCTTGGGGTTGTCGCGAGCGACGACGTGGAGCAAGTAAACGTCTTCCACCGAAGGCAAGCGCTCAATATTGAAGTTGCTGAGCCGCCACAGGTGCAGCCGCTTGGCCATCATCGGATGCAGTCCGCGATAGAGCTTTTCCTCCTGGTAGGTGTTCCCGATAGGCCGATAGGTGAAATGTTGCATGCCGCCCGCACCCTGAGCGTGGCCAGGACCCGCGACTTCCACCACAATGCGTCGAATGGAACGTGGAAAGCGCGTTTGATTGAGCACGGATTGAACTTCCTGCTGTGTGATTTCCGGATCGCTCAGCGGTCGCGAATGCCAGGCATAGACGTCGATGACGATGTCGCAGCCGGGCGGCGTTTGCGCAACCAACGGAAACATCGCGCGCAATGTCTCGGAGAGCTTTAAGTATTCCGCGTGCGTGGTGAAGACATGAATGCGCGCACCTTCGTGATCGTATTCGCCGGATGCGAAGCAATGGCCGTCAACGGTGAGGGAGCGAAAATTTTCGATGGTGCGGATGCGATAGTAGCGCCAGGTGATCGCCTCCAGCATGAGGCGGCGCATGGCAGTATCCGCGGCAGCGAAGCGGGAGGCGAGGAGCGCTACCAGAGGCTGCGGACACTCGACCAAGGCGCGGACGCGCTGGTGGCGGTCTGCCCCATCCGGATCAGCGGCCATGGAAGCGAGTTGCTGCTCCACCTGCGCGTACACTTGCTTGCGCGCCTGCTTGAACAGTGGACGGTCAAAGTAGCGATAGCGCACTTCCCGGGCCAAGTCGCTGACCGCGGGAAACTGCCCGTTGCTCATGGCGATCATCTGGTCAAGGAGCCTTCGCAACGATTCCTCAGCGGGCGGAGCAAGGGGCTGAACCGACCGCAGGCGACGCTCGAGCATAGCCATAACCGGGGCGATCTGCTGCTCGACGCGTTGATGAGATTTGTAAATCCAGAGCAGGCTCTCTTCCAGTTCCGGCGAGCGATCCAGACTTTGAACGCCATAATGTGACAAAGCACGGCGAAGCCCGCCGACAAAGGCCGGCGGAAGTCCTTCTCCAGCGGTCTTCAGCATGCGCAAGTACGAAAACAGGTAGGCTTCAGGGCTCGGCTCTTCACCGCTGGCGCGGTGGTTAACTTCAGGGTTGCGCTTGAACAAGGAACAGATGTCAACGAAGATGTTGAGGATCTCGTCTTCGGCTTCGTTAATTTCGTTGCTGCCCTCGGGGCGAGTCTGGCTCCATTCGGTGAGCAGCTGGGTGGTCTCTTTGGGATCGACGTCGAAGCCCAGCATGAGCTGACGGAGCCCTTCGAGGCTTTGGCGGCAGCTCGGTTTGGTGGCTGCCGAACCGCCGGAGCCCTGTGACGCGCCAAAAACGATGCCTTCCGATTCGGGCATGGCATCGGGACCGGCATCGGGCTCAATTTGCAAAAGTGGCGCCCCGGTGTCCACTTGGACATTGCGCATGGTCATTACTTGGCGGACCTTTCCGGAGAATGGGGCGACAACTTGCATTTCCATCTTCATCGCCTCCAGCACGGCCAAGCGATCTCCGACTGTAACTGTGTCGCCCGCTTTCACAGCGAGGGAAACGACGACCGCCGGCGACGGCGCGTGGACGGTGCCCCCATCATGGCGGTCAATGCGGTGTAACACACCGTTAACCTCAATACGGTAGGTCAACTCTTCGGTCACGGAGACAACGTGGAATCTCTGGCCGAAGACAGTAAGCCGGTATTCGAACTGCCCCAAACTCTCGATACGGGCGTGGATGCGCGACCCATTGACGTCGACGCGGTACTGTCGCGGCCCGAGCCGGTAGGTTCTAGGTGTGTAGGAGCGCCCTCCGTAGCGCAGTTCTGTGCACCGGCCCACCTCACTGCGCACCTGCGGCCGTCCGCGCACGGCTGAGGCGTAGAACTGAGTTTGCTCTACACCCAACTGGGCTTCGTAGGCTTCGATAGCGGCCTGCACTAAAGCGACGTCGGCATAACGCCGGGGGGTGTGGTCTTCGGTCGATGCCAGACGATCCAGCCAGCTGACATGCACCTCTCCGTTCTGCACCTCAGGGCGATTGAGCAGCTCCAGCAAGAATGCTTTATTGCTTGCGCCGCCTTTAATGACAACGACACTCTCGCGCAGTGCTCGCTGCAGCCGGGAAAGAGCTTCCTTTCGGTTCTGTCCGTAGGCGATGATCTTGGCGATCATCGAGTCGAATTCTGCGGGGACGACATCGCCTTCCGCCACGCCGGTATCAACCCTCACTCCAGGCCCGGTCAGGAGCCTGAAGCGCTCGATCGTGCCCGGAGCGGGCGCAAAACCGTTGTCAGGGTTCTCTGCGTTCAGCCGTACTTCGACGGCGTGGCCGGTAGTCCGCGGTGGTTCGCCTAGCAGGCGACCTCCGCGCGCGACGTGAATCTGCAGCTTGACCAGATCGATCCCGGTGGTGCATTCGGTCACCGGATGCTCGACCTGCAACCGCGTGTTCATCTCCATGAAAAAGAATCGCTGCCTTTCCGGCTGGTACAGGAATTCCACCGTGCCAGCATTGCGGTATCCCGCAGCCCGGCTCAGCCGTACCGCTGCTTCGCGCAATCCCTGATCTTGTTCGGGAGAAAGCGCAGGAGAGGGCGCCTCCTCAAGAATTTTCTGGTGACGGCGTTGGATGGTGCAGTCGCGCACCCCACAGGCCCATGTGGTTCCATCGTTGTCGGCGATGACTTGCACTTCAACATGGCGCGCTCCCTGGACGAGTTGCTCCATGAAAACGGTCGGGTCGCCAAAGGCCTTGAACGCCTCGGCGCGAGCGCTCTCGAAAGCCTCTGGAAGCTGGCTGGCCTCACAAACCCGGCGAATTCCGTGCCCCCCACCCCCAGCGGTGGCTTTAATAAAGAGTGGGTATCCCAAGTGTTCCGCGTGGCGTTCGGCGTCGGCGAACGTCTCCACCGGGCCGCCGCTCCAGGGGGCCACTTCGATCTTCTGCTGCTCGGCCAGGCGTTTCGACGCGATCTTGTCGCCCAGGCGCCGCATTCCGTCACCATCAGGGCCGATAAACACAATTCCCATTTCATGGCAAACATCCGCGAACGCGGCGTGCTCTGCGACGAAGCCCCATCCTACCCAGACCGCATCCGCGCGCGCGGCCGCCAGCGCGCGCTCCAAGCGGGGATAATCCACATAACTATTCTTGAGCTTCCCGGTGTTTTGATCGAGGGCTTGAGCGGGGCCGAGATATACCGCTTCGTCCGCTTCGCGGACAAACATGGCATGCCGGTCCGGTTCAGTGAAGAGCGCGATTGTGCACAAGGGTGTGCCGTGTTCCTGGCTGAACTCGCGGGCGGCGTGGATGAAGCGCATGGCCGCCTCGCCGCGATTTACGATGGCCACCCGCTTGAATTCGAGGTTGATGGAGTTCCTGATCAACTGGTCACTGGACGATCCGGTTACGTCGATCACACGGTTACCTCTTCCAAAGACATTGCCGCCTGCAGCACTTTCAATGGCCCAGCATCAACTGCTCCGGGAACCACGACGGTGCGATAACCGCTGAGCTGCAAGTAGAGGTTTCCCCTCTCATCCACAACCTCCGCGTCGAAGCTTCCCTCGCGCAGGTTGGGACTGACAATGGCGAAGAGCGGGTCTTCCGCCTCTTCGGGATTGCGTAATAAGGAGACGCGATCGATATGCTGCGGCAGTCCCATACGGCCCTCGACACCCATCTCCCAGACTCCGGCAGTCTGGAAGCACAGTTCGATCAGGCGCGGCGCCATGAGTGTCGGCAGCCCCGACGGGTGGTGATTGTCTCCCAAGCCCTGGGCCATAAGTCCAATAATTCGTTCTTCATCCCACCATGCTCGCTGCACAACCTGGTACGCAGGGCCGTGGAAATAGAGGCGGTAAATATCGGCGGCTTCGATACTGCGTCCCTCGGGTGAGCCAATTGGCGGCATGGTAATCGACGCGGGTGGGCATTTCGTCAGTCGCACGCGGGCTGTAAAGTGCGTAGTCCGTTGCGGCTCGGCCTGATTGGGAAGTAGCCGGTGGCCAAGCAGTCGGCAATCGGCAACCAAGGCGTCTCCGCGCGGATGGATCGCTGTTTCGACCCTCAGCGCCCGAGGCTCGCTCCTGTAGAACTTGAACGGCGCCAGGAAATTCACGTCTTCAATCATCTCGATATGCCAGCCGGGAAGCAGGCACAGCGCAGCTTCGGCGAACGCCTCGATGCCCATGACTCCAGGCAGCACCGGCGTGCCGTCGATCTGATGGTCGTGCAAGAACGGCTGAACGGCTGGATCGAGCACGGTCTCAATCGTGAGCGGAATGTGAAGCCCCACATTCGCGATCTTGCCGAACATAGGTCCTCGATCTCGTTCCTGAATCGATGCCTGCCCTGGCGACGATTTCGCAGCGGCGACTTCTGCCACATTCACTTCTAGACCGCCGGTAGGATCGAATTCATTCAGCAGGACACCGAGTCGCTGGCCGATGACAATCTCGCCACGCGTTCCTCCCGCGGTCAGTTCACGCCGAATCAGCGGAATACCGGCCTCGGGTAAAAGCATATCGATGCCAGCCAATTCCATGACTTTAGGAATCGAGCCACGCGTCGCCATACCAAACCCGCCCCACGCCGTCCAGTCAATGGCGATTCCGCGTGTCGCCGGTCGACTCGTTCGGAAGCTCGACGTAATCTTGCACAGCAGATCATTGGCCGAGCTATAGTCCGTCTGCCCGACGTTACCGAAACGTCCAGCAATCGAACTGAACGCGACGGTTGCTGTGAGCGGCATGTCCCCGATGGAGTGCAGCAGATTGAAAAATCCGTCGCTCTTAACGTCGAAGACCAAGTCGAATTCCCGCGGGTCTTTGTCGGCCAAGAAGTGGCTGCGGTCCAGTCCCGCGGCGTGCAGCAACACATCGATGTGGCCGCTGCGCTCGCGGACTTGACAAATCACTTGGTCCACAGCACGGGAGTCTGTGAGGTTGACACTGAAATAATGCGGAGTGCCTCCGGCGGCGACCACTGCGTCAATCGCACTGCGGGCAGCGTGGGCTCGCTCAAGGGCTGCCAGCTCTCTCTCCACGAGTGCAGGCGTTGCCCGTTCACTGCGTGCCTGGATGCGAGCGAACAATTCACGCTTCAGGCCCTCCTTGTCGCTGACGAAGCGTTTGAGGTCAGGATTATCAGGATCTGGCTCAGGCACCAGATCAAGCAGATAGAAGGTGCCGCCGGATGCGGCGGCCAGGTCAGCGGTAATCGCGGATACGATGCTTCCCGCCGCGCCCGTGATCAGGAAAACGGTGTTGCCGTCCAGGGTTAAACCGGGCTGAGAATCAGCCGCAGGTTGTTCCTGCAGCCCAATCGTCCAGCGCAGTCCAGATTTGTAGCCGATCTCGACCGCGCCGGGGTCTTTCAGGGTTTCATCGAGCAGTATGCCGGCGACTTCCTCCGGCTTGCGCTGCGTTTCGAAATCGACTGCCTTAACAAGAACGTCAGGGCGCTCCCGTTTGTATGCCTTGCTGAAGCCTACGACGGCACCCCCGAGGGGAGCGGCTGCTCCGGCCTCGTCGTAGCCGTGTTGCCCGCCCAACTGCGTTGCTGAGACCAAGAACGTGCCCGGCCGCGCGATCTGCGCGTAGAGCGCGCGCATCGTGGTGTACAGCGACTTGACGCGGACGCGCACCGCTTCATGCCACGTCGCCAGATCCAGATCGCGAATATTGCCCTCGTGATCAAGGGCGGGCAACCAGTAAACTCCGTGCACGGGACCTGCTGTAATCCATTCCTTCAGACGATGAACCAACGCTTCGGCACTCGACGCGTCTTCGATGCGGAGAACTTCCACGCCGGCCTGCTGCAAACGCTGCGCCAGCATCTCGGCCACGCCACCTTTGTCGGGCATGAGTACAACTCGTTTGCCGCTGTTGAGCGAGATGCCGGTTGGCTTGCAGAGGTTGAGCCCGGGGCGAAGGACTGGCACGGGCACGCGACGAGGAACGCGATTCGCGGCATCCAGACTGGCGAGAGTTGGGCGCGCGGCCTTAAGCGTCGCTGGAGCGGGAGATGTGAATCGTTTCTTCGCCGCCGGTTCATTTGTTTCAGGTGGAACGGGCGGGACTTGAGCGGCCATGCCGGCTAACGCACATCTGTCACGCGCAAACTTGATCACGTGGGTCAGAGTTGGGAAGTCGCGCAGCTTTAAGTTCTCATCGCGAGGAATGTTATATGCGGCGCGGATGGCGGCGAACATCTCCGCCTGCTTGACGGTATCAACCCCGAGGTCGGCTTCGAGGTCGAGATCCAGGTCGAGCATATCCTTCGGATAGCCAGTTTTCTCCGCGACGATCTTCAGCACTTTTTCTTTAATGGAATCGTCCGTTGGAGGTTGGGCCGCGACCGCGATCGGCGCATACTGAGGTAAGGATGACTCTGGGAGCACAGAAGACGGCTGGGCAGCACTCGACAAGTCTGGACGCTTCTCAGAAACGAAACGGATTACATGTGCCAGCGTCGGGTAGTCGCGCAGCTTCAGATTCTCATCGCGAGGAATATTGTAGGCGGCGCGGATTGCGGCGAACATCTCCGCTTGTTTGACAGTGTCAACCCCGAGGTCCGCTTCGAGGTCGAGGTCCAGGTCGAGCATGTCTTGCGGATAGCCCGTCTTCTCTACGACTAACGCCAGGATGCGCTCTTTCACGGAATCGTTTTTCGGGTTTGTCGTCGGAACGGCAGCAGGCACCCCAACGGGCTTGGGCTCTTCCTTTGCGGCGGGTTTTACCTCAAGCTTTGCGGCTGGCGTTGCCGCGCCAATCGGCGGAACCGGCCCCGCTTCGGCCAGGTCGGGACGCTTGTCATACACGAACTGGATGACGTGTGCCAACGTGGGATAATCGCGCAATTTGCGGTTTTCGTCGCGAGGGATGCTATAGATCTCCCGGATCGCCGCGAACATCTCGGCCTGCTTGACCGTATCCACTCCCAGGTCCGCTTCGAGATCGAGGTCCAGGTCCAGCATGTCTCGCGGATAGCCCGTCTTCTCCACGACCAAGGCCAGGATGCGGTCTTTCACCTCATCGCTTTGGTTTGACTGATCAGTGGCAACCAGCGCAGGTATGAGTGAAGTGACTTTGACCTCAGTTTCTGGTTTCGTCACTCGCGGCACCGGTTGCGATGCTGGATGTGCGGACATGGTACGCTGCGCCTTCACCTGATGGGCGGGTCCTGCGTTAGGTGGCGTGATTGCTGGCTTCGCCGGTGGCGTCGTGTGAAGAGTTGTTGCAGCCAGGGTTGCATGGTTTGAGGTTGGCTCCGGTGCGCCTTGGAACTTCGCGGCAGGTTGCGCGATCTGTGCCGCACCTTGATCGTGCGCCTGCGGATCAGGTGCTTGCCGGTCACGCACGCGAAGTGTGCGGTGGACCACTTCTAAATCCGCAGCCGAATGGCCCGCCACACGAGTCAGCCAGGCACTCCAGGCGTTCGTGTCAATAATGCGATAGGCATAGCCCAGCGCATGCGGACTCTTCCGGACGCTGTCCTTGGTTGTTATCCAACGCAACAGCGTCATGCTGATCTGCGAACCGAACCCAGCACCTAATCGCAACGCATACTGCACCGGGTAGACTCCGCCCTTCGAGAGGTTTAGCTCACCCAACTCGGGATCAACTTCCTTGAAGTTGGCCACCGGCGGCACGACTCCGGTTTCCAGCGCTTTCACGGCGAGCACGTCTTCCACGCCTGCCGCCATGGCATGGCCGGTAAAACCCTTGGTGTTGGCAATGACAATCTTGTCCGCACTGTCCCCAAAGACGTGGCGCAATGCATGGATCTCCGCCGCAGCACTCCCTCCGCGCGCGGGGGTGTAGGTTTCATGAGAAATAAAAACAGTTTGGGGTGCGATCTGATGACGGCGAATGCCGCTGCGGGCTTCCGCTTTGCTCATCAGGTCCTCCATTACCTGGCCGATATGCTGGACATCGAGGCGGGTGCCGTGAAACGCGCTGTTCGCGGTCACTGCACTCAACACTTCGCAGATGGGCTGGATGCCTCGTTCGCGCGCTGCCTCCGCGCTCTCGACAACGAGCGCTGCCGCGCCCATGCCGATAATCATGCCGTGACGGCGACGATCGAACGGAATGGCAGCGTCTTCCACCGCTTCGTCAGTCGCCGCTGCTCCGCTGGCCAGGAAGCCGGCGCCCATCCACTCGATCAGATGATCGGTAGTCACGTCGTCAGCTGTGACCACGATCACCCTGCGGCATCGCCCGGCACGAATCCAGTCCTCGGCCAGGGAGACCGCCTGGGTCGTGGTCGCGCAGGCGGAGTTGATTTGGGTGTTAGGGCCACGCGCGCCGATGAATTCTGCAAATTGCGAATGCCCCATGGGCAGTATTCGGAACAGGAACCGCCGGTCGAACACGTAGGGCTCTCTCTCGATAGCTTCGCACAACTCTTCCATGCGCCGATCTATCTCCTGACCCAGAATGGAATCGCCATTTGTTTCGACCATCCGTGCACGCAGACTCTGCAGCAAAGCCACGTGCTCGCGCCGCGAGCGGTCGGCATGGTAGCGCGCCACTTCATCGGCGAAAGAATCCAGACCAGGAAACGCGGAGCCAAAAATCACTCCGGTATCGTCGCGCAGAGCGTCGGGCAAGGCCCAGCGGTCGGGCAGCTGCGTGCCTTTTGTCGTAGTTTTGTAGTGCTGCACCAGTGGAATGCCGGCGTCGCGCAAGGCGTCGAGGCCAACGGCAATGGCGAGTTGAGTGTCGCGGTCGAGGGCGGAAACGCGCTCGGCGGAGACGCCGAACTCTTTCTCCAGATCGAATGCCCCGCCGCGGCCAGCCAGCTTGATGACGTCCGCGACATTACTGATCGTCTCAAATGCGCCGCCGTTCTCGTTCTTCACCAGGCGCGTGATGTGTTTGTCCACCATAGCTCGGCGAAAGCGGACAGGGATGGTGTCAATGAATTGATCGCC
This sequence comes from uncultured Acidobacteriaceae bacterium, assembly GCA_963786075.1. Taxonomy (GTDB): domain Bacteria; phylum Acidobacteriota; class Terriglobia; order Terriglobales; family Acidobacteriaceae; genus Sulfotelmatobacter. The sequence continues at coordinate 32,837 of CAWAYA010000031.1, forward strand.
GCGCAGGATGCGGCCGATGTTGCCATCATCAAAGATGTGTTCGGTGCCAGGCAGGCCTAAAGCTGCTCCCGTGATTGCGACTGGCAGGTCAATCGGAGCCGGCCTCTGGCCGTGGGTAATCTGCCAGCCGCGTTCCAGAACATCGGAGAACAGCCGGCCAAGTTCGACATAGTGATCTCCGTTAGCCGGCGTGGCTGGCGCGACGGCCGCAGCTGCGTCAGGCGCTGTCAGAGATAACGCTGGTACAAAAGCTGGATCTGCCTTACGCGAGGCTTCCGGCGTCCCGCCGCCCAACCCCGAGGCGTAGAGGCAGCACAAGGCCTGATTGAAGGCTGGGAGGTCCCCGACTTTCGGATGGTTGGTAAAAAGAGAGACCACATCGCCGCGCTCGCCCAGTACATCCTCGGCGAACCCTTGCAGTGCTTTCTTCGGACCGACCTCCACAAAGACTCGCGCTCCTGCGTCGTATAGCGTGCGCAGGCCCTTGACGAACTGCACGGGAGCAGCAACCTGTTGCGCGAGGATGTCCAGCATCTGCGGCACGACATCGCCCCCGGTGGGATAGAACTCCCCGTTAACATTGGCCACGATAGGCAGCCGTGGAGGCGCGAGGCGCAGGCGCTCCAAAACCCTCCGTAGCGGCACGCTGGCGGGAGCGACAATCGATGTGTGGAAAGCATGGCTTACCGATAACGGCGACACGTCATAGCCGGCTTTCTGGAAAGCTTCCATCGCCCGCTCGACGGGCTTACTGGCGCCGCCGATGACCGCCTGCCGTTCGCTGTTCACGTTGGCGATTACTACATACCCGGTCACGGTCTTCAGGATTCGCTCGATTTCTTCCAACGGGGCAAACACCGCAGCCATGCGGCCTTTGTCTTCCGGCGCAAAGCGCGTCATTTCACGGCCACGGGCGCTCACAGCTTCGAGTGCATCTGCAAAGGGAAGAGCATCAGCCGCCAACAGCGCTCCGTATTCCCCGAGGCTGTGTCCCATGGTGAAGTCAGGCCTGATGCCATAAGCAGCCAGCAATCGCGTGAGCGCAAGATCGGCCGCGAGAACAGCCGGCTGAGTGATCGCGGTTTGCCGTAGATCTTCTTCGGCTTTAGATAGAGCGTCAGCGTCAGCCTTGTCCACGAAGATGAATTCGCTGAGCGGCTTGCCCAGCAGCGGGATCATTATGCGATCAGCTTCGGCGAAGGTTTCCGCCACAATCGGTTCAACCGCATAGAGCGGCTTGAGCATGTTTATGTACTGCGAGCCTTGTCCGGGATACAGAAACGCCACTTTGGGGGCAGAACCGTGGCCTCGGAAGATGCCTTGCGCCCGCAGGGCTTTCCACACGGCTGGTTGATGGGCAGCCAGAGCCTTAAGAGCGGCACCAGCTTTCGCGGTTAGATCCCCGGCGCTTACGTAATCAATGGCCAGCCGCTCCGTCGCGCGCAGATCAGATTCAGCCGGAGCAGCCGGAGCCGGTGCGTAGCCCGCCCGGGCATCCTTCTCAACCGCACGCAGACGTTCGATTAATTCGTCTTCTGAAGCAGCGCCGAGGAGCACCGCTCCTCGTAAGGGAGCTTTATAAGTAGAGGTAGAAGTGCGGGGAACCTCAGTCACATTCATAATCGACTCTTTCACTCGCGGTGGTATCTCATGGACTGCCACGGACCGTTTGCCGTTTCCGTTCAGCCGGTGAGGGATGTATTCTTCGAGCACTGCGTGGAAGTTCGTGCCGCCGAAGCCAAAGGCGCTCAGGCCGGCTCGCCGGACGCCATCTTCCGGCATCGTCCACGGCCTCAGTTCGGTGTTGACGTAAAGGGGGGAGTGGACGAAGTCGATGTCTGGATTGGTGCGCTCACAATGCACGCTGGGCGGCAGTACTCTGTCGCGAAGCGCCAGCGCCACTTTCAACAACCCCGCGCCGCCGGCGGCTCCTTTGAGATGTCCGAAGTTCGATTTCACAGAGCCGAGGCCGACCGCATGCGGCGGAAGATTCGCACTGCTGAGCACATCGACCATGCTCTGAACTTCCACTACATCGCCCACGCGGGTCGAGGTGCCGTGGCCTTCAATGTAGGTTGCGGTAGCGGGTGACAGGCCGGCATTCTGCCAGGCTCGCTCAATGGCGAGCTTCTGGCCAATTGGGTTGGGTGCGGTAATCCCTTTGCCTTTGCCGTCACTCGCTCCGGCCATGCCGCGCAGCACGGCGTAGATCTTGTCTCCGTCCTGTTCGGCATCAGCCAGGCGTTTCAGCAAGAAAATTGCAGCGCCTTCACCCATGACGAAGCCATCCGCTCCCTCGGCATAGGGACGGGTTCCGGTGGCCGACAGCGCTCCGATCTTGCAAAACTTCACGAAGCTCGACGCGCCCATGTTGCGGTCAATACCGCCGGTGACCACCGCATCGAAATCCTTCGCTACCAATCCCTCGATTGCCGCACTGATCGCCGCCATCGCTGATGCGCAAGCCGCATCTACGACATAGTTGGGACCATGGAAGTTGAAGATGTTGGCGATGCGGCCGGCGATGCAGTTCGCCAACTCGCCCGGCATGGTGTCTTCGGTGATTTCAGGAATGGCTTTCGCCATGCGGTCGTGCAATTCGCGGGTGATATCGTGGCGGAGCGCTTCTGGAAGCGCGGCGAAACTGCCGGTTTCAGCCAGTTCACGCGCGTATTCTGGAAAATAGATGCGTAGCGCGGACAGATAGTGCTTCTCCCCAGCCATGGCGTTGCCCAGGATCACGGCCGTGCGGTCCGCGTCCAGCGGACGCCGGGGGTAGCCGTAGTCCTCCAGTGCTTCGCGTGTGCAGGCGATGGCCCATTTTTGCGCCCCATCCATGGCATCCACCACGCGCGGCGGGACGCCCAGGCGCCACTTCATCGGGTCCCACACAAAGTCGCGAACCCAGCCGCCTATCTTTGAGTAAGTCTTGTCTGGAGCGTTGTGATCAGGATCGTAGTAAAGCGCCGGATCCCAGCGTGTCGGTTCAACTTCGGTGACGCTGTAACGTCCGTTCTTGATGTTTTCCCAAAAAGCCGCGACGTTTGAAGCATCGGGCAGAATCGCTCCCGCGCCTACGATTGCTATGGCTCGATAAGAAGTGCTTTCCATGACTGCGCTCCAGTGCGAAGAGAAGAATCTGGTCTGCTGGCACCCATATGAGTTTCATCCTTCAACGCTACGCGGCGAGTTTCGTGCATTTCGCCACGCGGCCGTACAGCACGTCTGCTATGTAATCCAAATCCGAAATCAGGCCTGCCTGCGCGCGGTGAATGGCGGGCAGTCCCAAGCTTGTTTCAAACGCGGCCACTTCAGCGTCTTTCACGCCGCCTGACCCGACCACCCAGCGCAAGCCTTCTTCGCCGACCTTGAGAGCAGCCTCGCGGGCAAAGATCCTGCTCAAGGCCGCCAGTGCGCTCGCGTCGAAACGCCGGTTGGCTTTTTCATTGAGCTTGCCTTCTTCTGACAAAGCCGCGCGGCGCGCCAGACTGCCGGCGCTCTCGGCGTATGCGATCAGTCCGCCCAGGCGCAAAAGAATGTGTTGATAGCGGGTCAGGCGTGCAACCCGGGCCTTCTCCATCACCTCGGCTAATGCGTGCAAAGCTAAGGCTGCATTGTCGGCACCCACATTCGGATGACGCGCGTGCAATTCCTCGAACTTTTCCGCCTGTTCGTGATAGTGCTGCCCGCGAGTCTTCAGATGAAGCTGCCAGCGGTCGCGGCTGATCGTCATCTCCATGATCTCGGAGGTGCCTTCATAAATTGTGGTGATCCGGACATCGCGCTTGATCTTTTCGACCATGTATTCGTGGGTATAGCCATATCCGCCGAGAGCCTGAATACTGGCATCAGCGGCCATATTGCCGGCTTCGGTCGCCATGTATTTGGCAATGGCGCCTTCCGTGTTCAGACTTCCTTCGTTACCCGCGTCAATCCGCTCCGCGGTTTCTTCTATGTAAGAGCGGGCAGCTTCGAGGCGCGCCACATGGGGCACGATCAGCTTGTGCGTGTAGCCTTGCTTCTCCGACAATGGCGCTCCCGCCTGAATACGCTTAGCGGAGTAGGGAATTGCCCGATCGAGTGCGGACCAGCCGGCCCCCAGACCAAACGCCGCCACCATCAGACGCGTGTAACCGAACACGGCTTGCGCCTGAATCAACCCCTGACCCTCCACTCCGCCGAGCAGTCGGTCGGCATCGACGAAGACCTCGCTGAATGCAAGAGCGGCGGTGTTGCTCAGTCGAATGCCGTGCTTATTTTCTGGCTTGTCGTGACTGAAGCCCTTGGTATCTTTTTCTACGACGAACCAACTCGGACCGCCGGGCGTATTGGCCAGTACCGTGTAGGCGTCGGCAATTCCGCCGTTGCTGATCCATTGTTTGGCTCCGTTGATCTTGTAGCCGACGACGTGCCCGTTTTGAAGGACGCGATCCGCCGTAGTCTTTAGCGCACCTAGATCGCTGCCGGCTTCTGGTTCGGTCGCCCCATAGGCAAACAACAATCCCTCTTCGGCGATGCGCGTCAGCCAGTGCTTCTTCTGCTCCGGAGTGGCGCCCACGGAAATTGGATCACTGCCGAGAAATGTCGCCAGCACCGCCGTGGCGACGCCCAGATCAATGCGTGCCATCTCTTCACACACCAGGTACACGTCGAAAGCGCCACCGCCCAAGCCGCCGCAGTCCTCCGGAATAAACAGAAGTTGAATTCCCAACTGGTCCGGGCTGCACATGTGCCGGACGATTTCCAGCGGGCATTCGTCGCCTTCATCCAGTTGTCGAATGATTTCGTCGGGCAGGCGTTTCTTGGCAAAATCTTTAAGCGACTTCAAACTTAGTTTCAGGGTCTTAGCTGCGATCATTGGCATTGCCTCACTTCGCTGCGACACTGCGCATTTCGCGGACTTTGTTGGCCAGTTGGGGCAAGAATTCCAGAATGTCGTCTACAATCCCAACGTCTGCCACCTGAAAAATTGGGGCTCTGGAGTTCTTGTTGATAGCAATTAGGAATGGAGCGCCCTTAATTCCAGCTAAATGCTGGAATGCGCCACTGATGCCGCATGCCAGATAAACCTTGGGTTTCACGGTCTTTCCCGACGAACCCACCTGGCGAGATTTTGCCATCCATTTCGCGTCGACCACCGGTCGTGAGCAACTCACCGCCGCTCCCAAAGCTTCAGCCAGTTCCTCCGCGAGAGCAACGTTGTCTTTCTCCTGAATGCCCCGGCCGATGGAAACCAAAACGTTGTGTTTGGTGATATCCACATCGCCCGCTTCGGCAACGATGGTCCCGAGATAGCGCCGCCCAGCGGTCAGAACACCAACCTCCGAGGAGTGGTCGGCCACCGTGCCTGCGACCGGCGCAGTGTCCGGCGCTTTGAACGCGCCCGGGCGTACTGTGATCACCGCACCCGCGGAGATGTCGCAACGAACGTGAGCGCTTACCTGTCCTCCGAATTCCTGGCGCACGATGTTGAGACAGTTGCCTTCAACTCCCGTGATGTCGACCACGTCGGATGCAAATGTGCTGTTCAGCTTGATGGAAAGGCCCGGCGCCAGATCGATTCCGAAATGCTCATGTGCGATCAGCAAGATGCTGCCGGGCGGCAGAACCTTCACCAACGCCTGGCGCACGAGTTCCGCATTAGGGTAGGCAAGAACGTCGCGGGAAACTTCCCATATCTCAGCGTAGGAAGCACGGAGAGAACTGCATACGGCGTCAACGTCGACGCTGCAACCGGTAACAATGGCCGTCGGCAAGGCAGTGGGGTCGATTTTCGTGGCCGCAGCCGCCAGTTGAGCCGCGGTGTCGTCAACCACACCGGCTTTGTGCACGATGTAAGCGAATATTCGAGCCATTATTTCAACCCTCCTTTGGCTGCGATCAATTCCAGAACTCTGTTGACGTTTTCCTCCCGGCTGCCGTGGAGCATTTCAGCGCCTTTGCCGAGAGCAGGAACGAAGTAGTCCACTCGTTTCACTTTCGCGGCCGCCTCCCCAACCGCACCCGGATCAACTCCAAGCTCTGACGCACCGAAGGTTGGTATCGGTACCGACGCCACCGCGCGGATCCCTCGCATCCCCACATAGCGAGGCTCGTTGATACCAGTCTGAATCGAAAGCACGCACGGCAGATCGATCTCACTCATCTCTTTATTACCGCCTTCAATCTCGCGGCTGATTTTCAGCTTTCGCTCGTCCAGCACTTCGATGGAAGTCACCAGCGACGCGAACGGATAGTCCAGCATTGCCGCCAGCATTCCCCCCACCTGCGCCGCTCCGTCCTCCGCCTGAACCCCGGTGAGAATCAGGTCGTAGTTTCCCTTCTGCGCAAACGCTTTCAAAATGGTTGCGATACCCCGGCCGTCCGACCCGCGGAAAGCGTCATCGGTAATCAGCACGCCATGATCTGCGCCCATGGCCATCTGCCGGCGAAGAATCTCTTCGTCGTCCTCGCCACCAATCGTGACCATGGTGACCTTGCCGCCAACTCGGGCCACAATCTGCAGCGCTTCTTCAGCCGCGTAGTTGTCCGCCTCATTGATGGAATAAACTAACTCCTCGCGCTCAATATCGTTTCCTGCGCGGTTGAGTTCAATCTCATTTTCCGAAGTGTCAGGCACTCGCCTTGCACAAACTAGAATCTCCACATACACCTCCATGCGTTGAAGTAACCTTCGGTCCTTCATGAACGAGTTGCTGATCCACCAGTTCGGCCAAATCGACGGCGGTCATCTTTCCTTCCAGGCCTGCGACCTTGATCGCATCTTCTATATTCGTCATGCAGAACGGGCACGCCGTCACCATCACGTTGGCCCCGGCTTCCACCGCCATCTCGACTCTCTTTACGCCCATGCGCTGCTCTTCCTTCGGTTCGTAGAAAAGCATCAGCCCACCGCCGCCGCAGCAGAACGACCGGTCCCGGGAGCGGTCCATCTCTACTCTTTTCAAACCCGGGATAGCATCGAGCACGTCTCGCGGATCGTCATAGACCTGGTTGTGGCGTCCCAGGTAGCAAGGATCGTGGTAGGTGTAAACGTTGTCTCCGTTTTCCACCGCCTTGAACTTGATCTTGCCCGCCTTTACTCCCCGAGCGATAAGCTGGCTGATATGCTCCACCGGCGGAATATCTTTGTAGTCGTGTTTCAGCGCGTTAAAAGTGTGTGGGTCGGCGGTGACGATTCGTTTCACTCCGGATGCTTTGATCGCGTCCAGGTTGTGATCGCGCAGGGTGGCGAAGAGCAGTTCTTCTCCAAACCGCCGGACTTCATGGCCGCTGTCTTTTTCCGCAGCGCCCAAGATTCCGAAGTCTTCACCAAGATGATCGAGAATCTTCGCGGCGGCCCGTCCGATCGATTGCATCCGGTCGTCATACGAAGTAATGCTGTCCACAAAATACAGCGTCTCTGCGAGGTCGTTTTTGCCCAGCGTCTTGACCTGGCAAGCCTGTTGAAACTCTTTGGCATTCGCCCAGTCAGCCTTTTTCTTTTCCATCTTGCCGTAAGGATTGCCGCGGCTCTCCAGAGCCCTCAGCGGCTTCTGCAGGGACTGAGGGACATTCCCGTCATCAACCATGCCACGCCGCAAGTCGACGATCTTGTCGATGTATTCGACCAGCAGCGGGCACTCCTCTTCGCAAGCGCCACAAGTAGTGCAGGACCAGATTTCATCTTCTGAATAAATGCTTCCGATCAGCGGCTTGCCGTTAGCGACTCTCCCGAACATCGGGTAGTGCAGGTAGGCGTAGTCTCTCGCCTTGATGCTGATGAACCGTGGCGACAAGGGCCTTCCCACCGTATTGGCCGGGCAGTTGTCCGAACACCGCCCGCAATCGGCGCAGGAATAAAAATCGAGCATGTGTTTCCAGGTAAAGTCTTCGAAGGTCTTCACCCCGAATGACTTCACTTGATGGAGATGCTCATCGCTCACTCCCCACTTCACAGGCTTCAGCGCCCCACGCTCCAACTTTGCGAAGTAAACGTTGAACAACGAAGTTTCGACGTGGAACTGAATTCCAAACGGCCGGTAGCACAACAAAAAATAAAAGGTGATTTCATGAAGAAGATAGGCTCCGAAGTAGACGTCTCGAAGCGTTAGCAAGCTGGATGAAGCGAACACAATCTGCAACATCCAGGGCAAGGACAGAACGGCCAGGAGTTCGACTGGCCGCCCTTGCTGGGAATGGGCGGCGGCCTTTGCGGCGGCGAACATGCTGTCAGCCACCATGAGAACTGCGATGAGCACCAACAGGAAAATGGCATCGGCCGTGTGCGCTTTGCCGAACCGCGCCGGCACCTCATATCGAGCAGGTCTAAACGCCAACCGGCGAACTACAGCGACGACCATGCAGAGGAACACAATTGTGGCGGCGTAGTCGGTGATGATGTTGTAGATCTGGCCGACTTCCCCTGAAAGGCCCGGCATCACAAAATTCTCGGAGACTCCGACAAGCAGTACCGTGAAGGCGCGCGTCGCCAGCAGAATGAATCCGATGAATATAAGAATGTGCAGGGTCCCGGCAGTCTTGTAGCGCGGATGCTTCCACTGCCCCAACCAGAACTTGCCAACCTTCGACAGTCGAGCCAGGGGCCGATCGAAGCGCGGATCACGTTCGGCCCGCAATAGTGGCACCAGGCGCCGCGCCACGATGTATGCGAAACACGTGACACCAAGAACGTGGATGGCAAGGAACAAGTTCCTTCCGGGGATCAACCAGTCCGTCACTTGCGCGGGTAAGTAGTTACCAACCACGGTCTCTACCCCACGGTCTTACGATCTAAGCAACATTGAGTTGCGCGTGAACACTCTTCTGTTCGATCAGTGGAACTAGTTTTGGTTTTTGTTTTGATTCCGTCGAAAGAACACTCGCCGGAACAGAGATGGACGCACGAAGCACCTCAACCGGCACGGCCTTCGCTGCGGCCTTTTCTTTGGCTCGCGTTTTGTCTTTCTTGGGTCGCCCCACTCTGGCGGCTTCCCGCAATTCCGCGAAGCTCATTTTCACGAAACCCTCTAAACGCCGGAGATCGGGTGCGGCATGCACGTCTCCGCTGAACCCGAAATACACGTTCCCGTCATAGCTCAAGACGGCGCAGTTAACCGCCATCTCCCCGCCCACGGGCACGTACGGATACCACCGCAGCATTTTGTGACCAAGCAGATACAGCGGAAATTGCGGCCCCGGCACATTGGTACAAACCAGATTGAAGGGCGTGATGGGCAACTGGCTCAACATCTGCCCCGCGAGTCCCTGCACCGCACTCGGGAACATGCCGATCAAGCCCCCCGCCAGGCTGATTAACTCCGCAGCATGGGAACGCTTGAGAAACTCCGTTCTCTCATGCACCGCAGCCAACAGTTTTCGCGGATTGCGAATATCCAGTGGAACGGTGACCGGAACCAGCGAAATTCGGTTCCCCAACTCACCCGCGCTGTCATTGCCGCGCAGGTTGACCGGAACCATCATGCGGAGAAGTTTCCCCTTCACCCGATCCCCATGCAACTCTGAGTAGCGCCGGATCGTGGCTGTCACCAGAGCGAGAATGACGTCATTCACGCTGGCCCCGCAGGTCTTCCGAATAGTTTTGACATCCGCCAGCGGAACATCGGCCCAGGCGAACTTTTGGGGTCCACGGTAAATAACGTTGAACCGTATCCGCTCGGTGAAGGCGGTGATTTCCGGCAGCAAGCGGGAAAACTCCTCCGTTGTCACGAGGTTTCCACCATTCGCCGCCGTGCGCTGTGCCATGTCCAACAGGTCAGTCCACGCGGAGAGAATCCGTTTGACGAAGTCGGCGTATGAGGTCACCACACCGTCCATCACAGAATTGATTGCATCGCGCGGCGGCGGCACGCGGAGACGGATCCTCTTTTTCGGCAAAGGTGGCGCCACCGGACTCGCGTCCAGCAACTTATTCATGATTCCGACTCCGGCAATCCCATCGGCCAGGCAGTGATGTATACGCAAAATGAGCGCGGTGCAAGCGCCTTTCAGTCCCCGGACAAAGGTTATGTCCCACAGTGGATGCTGCCGGTCCATGACCGTGCTGAAGAGTTTCCCAGCAAGTGCCTTGAGTTCCGTATCGGTGCCATGTTTCAGCGTCACCTCGTGCACATGGTTCCGAATGTCGAAGCCGGGATCGTACTCCCAACTGGGAAGCCCAATATTGAGCGGCGGGGCGACCACCCGTTTCAGGTAGCGGGGAATCAGCGGCAGCTTCGACTCGATGAATTGGAGGCAATCTTTGAATGAGATCTCACCCTCCAGCACGCTGACGCTGGCCACATTAAGCGGCATGCCCTGGCGTTCCAGATGAAGAAATACGGTGTCCCCCCAGGAAAGGCGGTCACCTTGTTGATGGCTCTGCATAGCAGTTCTCCAATCCATCCGCGCCGCGACGGCGCACCTCAGGCCACAAAGGAAAATCGAGACGCCAGTTTCACGAGCTTGAGCACTTTGTAGACATCTACGTTGACGCCGCGCAACACAACCTTGACACCTTTGTCGTCGGCCGCGTTCGCGAACTCCTCCATCGCTCGTATTGCACTCGGGTCAACCCGGCGCACCGAAGAAAAATCCAGCACGACCTCGCCCTCCGCACTCTCCAATTTTTCCTCGGCCTCGTGCAGGGCAAGAACCACGCTTTCTTCATCAATCTTTTGCCACGCGGCAACTATTGCCATACACTCAACCTCGCTAAGCGCTCTGTTGCTGAGACGCATTGACCACCTTCGCCGGACCTCGCCCCTGGTAAGCCTTCCAAAACAGATCTGCCAACTCGCTCATCAACGGCATCCGGGGATTCGACCGCCACGACGGATCGTCAAAGGCCAGCTTGGTCAGTTCGGGCATAGCCCCTTTAAATTCTTCCTTAGAGATTCCGAGATCGGCGATCGAACGCGGAAATCCCAGCCGGTCCAGCAACTGTTCCGTCGCCGCTACCAGGTTCTTCACTTTTTCATCCGTGGTGTGACCGCCCAGACCAAGCAGGTCAGCTACCGTAGCGTACTTTTTGTGTGCGACGTAGCCCTGCGTATAGGGCGACGGCATAAATTTGCTGGGCACAGACGCGTTATAAGCAATCACATGCGGCAAGATGAGCGCATTGGCACGCCCGTGGGCGACGCCGAAGCGCGCACCAAAAGCGTGCGCCAGCGCGTGATTGACGCCCACCGAGGCATTGGAAAATGCCATCGCCGCAATACAGGCAGCGTTGTGCATCATGCAGCGTGCCTCTTCGTCGTTTGGGTGTTCGTAGGCGATTGGCAAGTACTTAAACACCATCCGAATCGCCTGCATGGCGTTTGAGTCGGTGTAAGACGATGCGTAACTCGAAACTCCAGCTTCCAGTGCGTGCGTCAGGCAGTCGATCCCGGTATCGGCGGTAAGTCCTTTCGGCATGGACATGACGAACTGCGGGTCGACGATCGCCACATCCGGGCTCAGCGTGTAGTCGGCGAGCGTCACCTTCCGTCCCTGCTCTTTGTCGGTCAAAACGGCAAAGGGAGTAACTTCGCTGCCGGTTCCGCTGGTTGTGGGGATCGCAATCAGCCTCGCTCTGTGGACTCTCTCGGTCGGGAACTGGACCACGCGCTTGCGCAGATCCAGAAAAGGCGCTGCCAGCTCTTCCAAGTCGGCTTGCGGCGATTCGTACTTGAGCTTCATGATCTTCGCCGCGTCGATCACCGACCCGCCACCCAGCGCGATGATCTGGTCCGCCTCGTAGAAATTGAGCGCCTCAACCCCTTGCATCACGACTTTGACCTCGGGCTCCGCGTCAGGAATGACCGAGACATGCACGTGAGTCTGCTCGGGAATGTAGCGCCGGACGATATCAACGTGGCCCATGTGCTCCAGAGCTGGGTTGGTAACGATGATGGTGGAGCGCGACGGGAAATTCCGCAGATTCTCCACCGCATTCATATTGAAATAGATCTGATTGGGAATCCGGAACCACATGTGAGCTTGCGTCCTTCGAGCCACGCGCTTGATGTTGAGGTAGTGATAAATATTGACGTTATCGGTAGTACTGTTTCCCCCGCCGGTCCCACATCCGAAGGAAAAAGTAGGCACCATGTCGTTGTAAACCCCGCCCAGCGCCCCAACGGAGCCGGGCGAGTTCACAATGATTCGTCCCGCGTTCATTACCTCACCGAACTTGCGGATGATGTCATCGTTACGGGAGAAAATGACCGCGGTATGGCCAAGGCCGCCAGCATGGTTAACGTCGATGCAGACCTTGAGGGCTTCCTCCGTGGACTTCGCCCGATAGACCGCGAGTAACGGGAACAGTTTCTCCACCGACAACGGATGTTCGCGACCTACACCATGGATAGGGGCAATCAGGAGTTTGGTGTCCGGCTTAACTGAAAGACCGACGAAGCGGGCGATATCCGTGGCCTTCTGTCCGACTGCCACGGGCTGCATGAAGCCGGTCTCGGGATCGATCACCGTACCGGCCAACAACTCCGCCTCTTTCTCACTGCAGATATGCGCGCCCAGCTCCGCGAATCGTTTCAGCACGGAGTCATAAATTTCGTCGTCGATCACCAAGGTTTGCTCTGAAGCGCAAATGGTTCCGTTGTCGAACGTCTTGGAGATGATGATGTCCACGACCGCGGTGCTCACATTCGCTGTTTGTTCAAGGTAAACCGGCGTGTTGCCTGGCCCCACTCCCAGCGCCGGTTTGCCCGAGCTGTAGGCGGCCTTCACTGCCCCCGGCCCGCCAGTAGCATCGATCAGGCCTACGTATTTGTGCTTCATTATGTAAGCGTTGTCGGGCAGGGTGTGGGACTCTAAACAGGTAAACACCCCCTCGGGAGCGCCATGCTTGATCGCGGTCTCATACATGATCCGCACCGCTTCGGCGCAGCAACGCCAGGCCTTGGGGTGTGGACTGAAGATGACCGCGTTCCGCGTCTTGATGGCCATGATGCACTTGAAAAGCACCGTGGAGGTCGGGTTTGTGATTGGGGTGAGCGAGAAAATCACTCCGATCGGTTCCGCCACCTCTACCAGATTCCGTTCGGGAAATTCGCGAATGACACCGACTGTGCGTTTGTCCTTGATGTAGTTGTAGACAAACTCCGTCGCCACCATGTTTTTGAGAAACTTGTCTTCCATCACCCCGAGTTTGGTTTCCTCAACCGCCATCCGGGCCAGATGTTGAGCTTGTTCCAGCCCGGCCAGCACCATCGGCTTCACGATGCGATCGACGTCCTCTTGTGTGAATTGGGAAAAGACGGCAGCTGCGGTCCTGGCTTGATTAATCAGTCCTTCCAGGTAGGCGACACGTTCTTCGCTGAGGATTTCCGGGGCAAGCGGGATCTGAACCTGCTCCTGTATTGCTTCGCTCGCAATCATTACTGCCCCCTGCATCTAGCAGAAGGACTCGTCACCCACGAAAAACATTTCCCGCTCTTAAAGGTGCCCGGCTCTGTGATCATGAGTCACAATCTGATCGCCGGGTGCAAACGTTCTCATTTTCTAGGCGTAGTCGATCGGATTCTTTTCCAACCAGTGCTGATCGCGGACCTTGCCAATGTTCTGCAAAGCCCCACCAGTGGCGCTCGCAACTAAACGACGATTCTCCCAAATAATTCCCGCGCCGAAGCCGACCGCACCACCCAACACACCAAACGCCAACATCCTGCCGATCGACTTTTCGCTGCTGCCCGCATAACTACCCAGAACGCCTATGCCCGCACCGATAGCAGCAGGCTTCCAAGCATTCCGAACCGACTCGCTGAGAAACGGAGTAAGAGGTCTTCCACTGAGAAATGCTTCTCGGCCGGAACGAACTCCCTCCAGCCCAGAATTCAGAACCTTTCGGCCATATACAACTTCGGACTTTGACCATGTAAGCAAACCCATAGAAGTGCCTCGCTGCTTGGCCGACTAGAGATACACGCAGCTACTACACCATCGGACGACTGCCGAGTCGATAGCCCCTATCACGCGCTACCGTGAGCGGGGTCACATGGGCAAGGTCACTAGAGTCGGCGTCATAGTAGTCCGGGTGGGGTACCGCTTCTAGTCGTGCTCCTATTTGCGGGAGGTGGCTCATTCCTGGGGAAAATATTGAAGAGACCAGCCGCTGGAACGGAAGGATGGACCTCTGCTAATTTTGTTGCGATGAGGATCTTGACACGAAAACACTGAGCGGCACGCTGCCCTACAATATTCTGGCGGGAATGGCGCGGCGTGTGGCCTCGAGGGTATGGATTAGCGACTCCTTGGGAACTCCCTGGATAATTGGCTCAAACATCCATCCCAGGCCCATTGGCACATCGCGTGTCAGCGAGATCGCTCGACACTCCACGAATACATTGCTTTCTCGTTCCTCGAATCGCCAGTAGGAATAAAGCCGCCATAGGAACCCATGGCCCGTGTCCGGGGGCAGCACGCTTTCTCCAGGCTCTCCTTCGTGTTCCACTTCAGCTACCCGGGTTGTGTACGAACGACAAATCCAGCGCGTTCGACTAATGGGACGATAGCGAACGTCGTGATCTGTATCGAGAACCACGGTCAGGATCTTTTTCTTGAGTAACCTCAAGTAGATTTGGAAATCGCCGTCCTGATGGCTGATCAGCCTTGAGGCGATGACTTCGGGTTTGTAGACGTTCTTATAATCGTCGTAGTTCTGGATCAACCCCAGCACGTCTTTCACGGTAGTGCCGGCAATGAGTGCGGCGGCGATCCAATCGTGGATCAAGCCGTTCGGCACTTTGATGGACCCTGCGCCTGACCAGAATCGTGCCTCAATCTGTCCTTCGCGGACCTGGTCTGCTACTTGCGGATGGGTGTCAGACCACAGGAACGAACTGCTGCCTTCCAGTGTCTGCTCCATCTCCGCCTCTGCGTGATGAATGTAGCTCTGAAAAGCTTCTGTAGTGTTAGGCTTCAACTCGACCGGTTTCGCAGTTTGCGCCATAAGGAACCCCGGGGACGTTTGCCTCAACCAACGCTCGCCCAAGCCAAGTGGGTTGTCGGGCCCAGAGCAATAACTCCAACCCCCAAGGAGCACGATGACGACTAGCGCTCAGGGTGCAATCGCCAATTGGATTGACTAGTCGTGCGGAAACGAATCGCCTGAGGTACGCCGAAGGACCACCATATTCGCGCACTTATGTGCCGGCTTCGCAGTCATTCTCTTGCGTGCTGGTTGACACGCACGAAGGCCATTCTCAGAGACACGCCATTAATAGGCGGTCTGGGGCACGCGAACGCACAGCAATCCCTCGGTTCCCTCAGGACGAGCCCTCGGCCTGTTATGGTCCGCAGTGTGCGCGGGCTATACCAAGCTCTGGACGACCACTCCATTTGCACGTCTCGCCGCTGAGTTACGCGACGGCCGCAGCGGCCTTCACCTTCCGGGCACGCGATGTTTTCCTCGCATGATGCAAGGGCTTGCCCGGATGTTTGTGCTCAGCTACGGGCTTTACCATGATGTCCATCAACTCCTTTTGGGCATCGACGTAGCTTTTTACGCCTTCCCGCGTCAGTTCAGCCAAAGGCAGGTACGGAAACGGCGGCAACAACTGCAGACTCTTGTTTGCCGTTTTCACGGTGGAGTTCATTTGCTTTCCGGCTACGTCCACCAACTTCTTCTGGGCGTCAATGAACGACTCGGTGGCTTGCCGCGCCAGTTCAGAGAGTTCGGTCTTCTTAATTTTCTTGATCGAACCGTTGGCTCTCGTTCCGCCAGTGGCTTTGGCAGTCTCTTCGGCGATCACATCGAGGAATTGCTTCTGCGCCTTCACGAAGTTCTCCATGCCCTCGCGCGCCAGACCCACGACATGATCGGTTTCATAGGGCTTTCCCGCCTTCGCGGCTTCCACCCAGCTGTGAGTCTGCTTGCCGGCGATCTTGAGGAACTCTTCCTGCATATGGATAAAAGTCTCCACGCTGCGGCGCAGCAGATCGGTTATGGCTACGGCCGCGGGCAGGTCGCCAACGCGGTCTTTCACGGCGGTCATGAGGATTTCGTTCTGTTGCTTCCCCAGATCGAGGAGCACTTTTTGTCCTTCGATGAAGTTGGTCATACCCTCGCCGGCGACTTCACTGAGGAGGGCGGTGGGAGAGTGGTGCGGGTCGGTCAACTGCTGCCGCAGAGCCTGCATTACGTTCGCATTCTGCCGCATGGCAAGATCCAGAAGGACCCGCTGTGTGGCAAAGAAGCTCTGCACGCCCTGTTGAGCCCAACCCGATAGTACGGAAACAAACGAGGACTCCCTGGGATGAGTACGGGAGGTCTCGGACTTGGTGTTTGTTGCCATATGATGCCTCCAGTTATGCTGCATTGCAGCATTCAAGGTAACTATACGAGCCATAATAACTTGTGTCAAGATATATTTGTTCGTTTGTGCAGAGCAACATGAGGCAGGATCGCGAATGAAACCTTCATCCGTTGTCATCAAGAAATACGGTAACCGTCGGCTCTACGACACCGCGGCCAGCCGTTACGTGAATCTCGACGATATCGCAGCACTCATCCGCGAGGGCAGGGAACTCAAGGTGGTGGATGCGAAAACGGGGCAAGACCTGACCCGCGTTACGCTGACCCAAATCATCACCGAAGACGCCAAGGACAAGCCGACGGGTCTACCGCTCGAGCTGCTGCGCCAGCTCATCATCGCCTCCGACGAAGTGCGGCAGGAATTCGTGATGTGGTATTTGAAGTCGGCATTTGACACCTATCAAAAAGTCCAGGATGCACTGCAGAGTCGGTTGGGCGAGGTGCAATCCGCCATTCTGTCGCCGGTGGACATGATGAAGAAGTTCCTGGGAACGGCGCCGGCTCCGCAGAAAGTGAAGGCTGAGCCGGAGATGGATGCACTGCGCAAGCGCGTAGCGGAGCTGGAGGCGCGGCTGGAGAAGGGCGCCGCGAGAGGAACTCGGCGGAAGCGCGTCAAAAGCTAGAAACATGCTGCCACCAGCCTCGTGACTCAAATGTGTTATGGAGTCGACACGAACTTCGCGGTATAATCCAGCCCGGAAAGTAAGCGCCGTGACGCGCATGCTCGCTAGAGGTGCGCGAATTGCGGGCAGGCTCAGGACGAAATTGCGCACACGGAAGCGGGTAATCGGTTCTTCGAAGCTCAGGACTCGCAAGGCATCACCCCAGCCTCACCCGGAAGCTAACACCTCTCTTTGGACCGAGGCGCTGTTTGGAGCTGAGGTTCTCCTGCTGCACGCAACTCCGGTTTACTATGGGTTTGGAGTACCTCAGGGCGATGGGTCGGGCGTAGTGCTCATCCCCGGATTTCTCGGCACTGATCTTTATCTAAACGAACTTCACCAGTGGCTGGGGCGCATCGGCTATCGAGCTTATTTTTCTGGCATCGGCATCAACGCGGACTGCCCGAACCTGCTGATTCAGCGCCGCGTAAGCGAGACCATCGAACGAGCGCTGGATGAGACTGGTCGCAAGATCCACTTGATCGGCCACAGCCTGGGAGGCGTGATCGCGCGCTCGATTGCCGGCGCCCGGCCCAAAGATATCGCGTCCGTAATCACTCTGGTTTCGCCGATTCGCGGCACCGTGGCGAATCGCGCTGTGGTGCATGCGGCGGATGCGGTGCGGTTGCGCATTCTGCAGGAACATGGCGACGGCGTCCTGCCGCGCTGCTACACCGGGCGCTGCACCTGCAATTTTATTGACTCGCTGCGGCGCGAAGTTCCCAATGCCATGCTTCAAACCGCGGTTTACAGCCGCTATGACGGAATTGTGGACTGGCGCTACTGCATGACCAGGAATCCGGGAAGCGACTTTGACGTGCCCGGTACACACATTGGAATGGCATTCAATCCCGCCGCGTATGCGATCGTGGCCAAGCGGCTGGCGCTGGCTCATTCACCGGAACGCCGCCGTCGTCCGCGAGCTCAGCGGCCCACCATCTCCAGCACTGCGCCGGTAGTAGTTTCTAACTGAGTAGGTTCCCCACCCAACTGCCTCAGCCGTACGGATGCTTTCGCCAGGCTGTTGTTCGTAACTTCGAAGCTGCCTGCGCAATTGGTCTTCAAATACGGCAAGCGATGCAGGCAAGGACCGGCACCATCGAAAGCCGCTTGCAATTCCAGGCCATCTTTCGAAGAACAACGAAAATTCCACACGAACTCATCGGCATTTCTATTCTCTTGCTGCAGGTTTCGGAGCACACGCTGTTGGCCGTCGTGCCAGAGCACGGCTTTGCGAAAAAAAAGCCCGAAGGGCATGTCGTAGATGAGCGCCTCCAGCGTAGTCGCAGGGCCGCCGGGCCGAGGAAAATACGCGTGCGCCCAGGTCCAGAGATCGCGATGCCGGTATCCGCAGTTATGTCCTTGCACGCCGAAGCCGAGAGGATTGTCGGCTTGACGTCGGCCATCAAGAATAATCTGGCCCGAAAAAATCGCGTCAGAATGGGGCGTCCGCGAGAAACCAATCCAGCCTTTATCGCTCAGCGTTACGCGAAACGTGGAACTGCAGTGCAGATCCCAGGAGACTGTGTGACCGTCGACTTTCAAGGCGCCTCGGCAGCAATTCTCTTCGATCACATTGCCGCGGTGTCGAAAATGAAATGGAGTTTGGCCGCGCGCGCTAAGCTCCAGACCCTCCGCCGAAAATCCTTGAATGAAGCTTTGCGGCTTTCCGTCCCGCGGAAACCAAGTAGCCCAAACCTGAACCGGCATCCCGCGCGGGTCTTCGGGGCAACCGTCGCGCCCAGGATTCATCATCAGATAGCGGAGCCACCAGGCGCCACTCCCATCCGCCAGTCCCAGACGAACAAACCAGACTTCGTAGCGGCGGCGCGCAGAAAGAGCGGAGAAAACTTCATTCAAGGTCTGCACTGTAATGTACTGATTGTATAGCCACTGGGGCGTTCAATCGGTTACGCGGCTTCAGCAGCTCCCGATTGATCTTGTTTTTTCCAGTGCGTTCGGTACAAGCGAGGGCAACTCGAAACCGAATGCAATCGGGAAGGGCCGATTTCTTCAATCACCGTCGCTCGCGACTGTCTCTATCGCCGGTTTGCTTTGCCTTTTCAGGATCTCATCGAGCAGGAATACGTCGGTGAGCAGCGCTCGGAGGTGGATGGAAGCGTTCAGATTGTCAATCAACTGGGAACTGATCGCGGGTTGAGCGAGAACCAATTCGATGGCGGAAAGAGAATCGCGAGAGTCGCGATCGAGCACTGCAAGGAACGCCAAGTATTTGCCGGCGGGCTCAAGGCCTTGCTCTTTGACCGCTAGCGCACACGCTTCCGGCAGGCCAGTCAAGGCTTCCACGGCGCGCTGCAGGAAGTCGCGGACCTGTCCACCTGACTTGCTGCCCTGGTCAGTCGGCAGCCCCTGGGCCGCGTATCCCAGCAGGAACTCGTAGCATTCTTCCACCGCGTCACAGCGATCGGTGATCTCAGCCAGCATCAGTCAGTCCTCGTTCGATTCAGTTGGCGGTCGGCGGCGACGAAACAGTCTCTACCTTCCAGCGTTCGGGATCGTGCTCTTCAAGATAGAAGCCGCGGTCCATCCAGCCGAAGATCATCGATTTCGTGATCGGGCGTTTCTCTGGCCGGAGCCCGAAGTAGACGTGCATCATCACCAGCGCAATCAGTCCTACCCCTGCCAATCCGTGCAGCACATACATCAGGCCCCAGGTCATATCGCTGAACAGATAGGGATTCCGAGGGAAAAAGATTGTGCGCACGCGAGACATCATGAAAACGCCGGTGAGGATAACCGACAGACCGCACAGGATAATGACGCCGTGGAAAAGCTTGTTTTCCAAGGGATACTTGGCAAACTTTCGCGGCGGCGGCGCCGGCAGTCCGAAAAACCGGCGCACCCTTTTCTGTGCGTCGTCCACATCGATTCTGTCGGGCCAGATCGACCAGAAATCGAGCCAGAAGGAGGCATGAATAATATGAAAGAGGATGGAAACAGTTAACACGGCGCCAGCAATCCAATGATAGGTCACCCAATTAAACTGAACACCCACCTTCGGCAGGAAGGCGGTAAACAGCAACGTGAACATGGAGGCTGCCATGATCCAGTGAAACGCCCTTGCGACCAGCGAGTGCCGGGGAACACGCTTAGGTATCTGCGCAGCGACTTGGGGAGAAGCATCGCCGGCAAACTGTCTTGCCTTGGCGAAATACATGATGTAGATAGCGTGAACGATCAAGAAGAGCAAACCTGCGATCACCGCAACCCAGATCAGGAACCAGGCAATATGGATGGGGACGCGCTGCCCCCATGGACTCGTGGCCCACTCTAAGAAGTCCACGTGGCCTCCTCGACTCCAGTGATAGCGCGTTTCACGAGGTTTCTCATCAGCGGGATCTTGTACGCATTGAACTGCAGTGGGACCGCACCTTGTACGGAAAGTTTTCCCGCCATCTCGCCAGTCGCTGCGTTCCGCGGCTGGCGCCGAACTGCATCTTCGACTGCCTTCAGCCTTAACGGTCGAGCGGCGGCACCGTTCACTGCGATTCGCATGCGCTCGATCGTGCCGCCCGAGAGAACCATGGCCGAGGCAACGTTCAGGAGCGGGAAGTCCCAAACGTTGCGGTCTCGCACTTTTTCAAAATAGAATTGCGCGCCCGCCCAGGTGGAGGGAATACGAATGGCAGCGAGCAGATCGCCGGGTTGCAAGATGTGCAGCCGCGTGATATCGATCTCAGGACCGACGAAGTAATCCTCGGCGTCGACCACGCGCTCACCCTTGGGCGTGCGCAGGACGAACTTGGCATCGAGCGCAATCAGCGCCGGAGCGGTGTCGGAAGGATTCACGGCCACGCAGCGGTCGGCGTGCAAGATGGCATGCTCGCGGTTGCGACCGTCCGGCGTATCGGCGTAGCAAATATTGCCGCCGGCACGATAGCACGGCCAACCTCCACGGTAATACCAGCAGCGCGTGTCCTGCGAAACATTGCCGCCGAGAGTTCCCTGGTTGCGAATTTGGGGCGACGCGACCAGCTCGGCAGCCTGCGCCAGCAGATTGTATTTCTGCTTGACGATGGGATGATTCACAACTTCCGTGAGCGTGGTCATGGCGCCGATCTCGATGCCATCGCTGGTGGTTCGAACTCCGCGGAGTTCCTCGATGCCACTCAGATCGACTACCGCCTTAGGCTTTCTGATTCGATCCTTGAGCCAGTCGAAACTGTCGAGCCCTCCGGCTAGGACCCAGGCATCGGGCGCATGCTGTTCGAGAAGCTTCTGCGCATTGGCCACAGAGCTCGGCTGATACAGCTCGAAGGCGGGCATTACGTCTCGTATGACAGCCATAACTCTCCTTCAAACTCTGAATCAAATGTGCGCTGCGAGCGGAAGCTGCATGGGGCGGCCCGCTTCGAGCGACGTGAGAATCGTATCGGCGTTTACCGGCGCGCGCTGAAAGATCTCGTCTCCGAGCGCATCCGACAGCGCATTCAAAATGGAGGCGCAGCCGCCGGCAACCGGCGGTTCGCCGATACCGCGCGCACCCACCGGCGTCTCGGGATCGGGAATGTCCAACGCGGTCCATTGCATATCGACCGGTACATCCAGAATGGTCGGCGGTTTGTTTTGGTAGAAACGCTTGGAAACCATCTCGCCATAGTGCGGATCGAAGACCCACTTCTGACCGATGGCATGTCCCATGCCCAAGACCGAACGACCGAGCACCTGCCCGCCCAGCGCTCGAGGATGGATTACTGTTCCGACATCGGCGGAAGCTAGGAAATCGACGATGTAGTACTTGCCGGTTTCGATGTCGACTTCAATTTCGGCAAAGCTGGCGACGTAGGAAAATGTGGAGCCGTCGCGGGGATAGTTGTCCTTGGCCGCCGCGACCAGGCCTTGACCTGCCAACGCCGCCACGGACGCCTTGGTCAATTTATGGACATCGGTGGGGGCTTCGTGGCCATCGTAGATGCCGCCTAGTTGAATCGCGTATTTCGCGGCCTGCGCCAAAGTCATACTGGCACCGCCGCCCTTACGGAAGACACGCTCGTTGGCAACTTCATATTGTTCCGGTTTGCCACCAAGCTTTTTCGCCGCGATTTCCTGAAGCTTCTTCCTGGCGTCCATTGCTGCCGCATGCGCCGCCCGCGTCATGGCGTGAGTCGTCTGGCTGCCGCCGGAGACGCAGGTGAAAGGAAGGTTCTTGGTCGTGTTGCCCCAGACGACGTCGCATTTCTCCCACGGCACGCCGAGAACTTCAGCGCCCGCGCGATGAACGTCGATCACCGACTCCGTTCCCAGGTTGCCGATTCCAGACTGGAAGGCAATCCGGCCATCCGGCTTGATGACGAGAAGCCCATCGAATCCGATCGTGCCGCCCACATAGCAGCTCAGCGACACGCCGACGCCGCGAACTTTCGTGCCTATCCTTTTCGGAGTGCGCGCGACGCGCTCGCTCCATTTGAATTGCTCCGCGCCGCGGTCGAGCGCTTCCTTGAGGAATGCGCTGGTTGCATGCTGGCGTTTTCCTTGCACTTCTGGTCCGAACAACGCCTTTCCCTCGGGGCAGTTGACGCGGCGAATCGCCACCTGGTCAACTCCGAGCTTGCGCGCGGCTTTGGCGATGATGGGCTCGAGGATGACAATGCCCTGCAGTCCACCCGGGGCACTCTGCGCACTGCGCGGCGGCGTATTGGTCAGCACGGTCACGCCCCGCCAGCGCATGGCTTGCGGCTGGTACAACAAAGAGACGATGCGGCCCGAGGAAGGAGCATCACCCACCGCGTCGTATGGACCGTTATCGCAAATCACGAACATGTCGAGAGCTGTAATGCGACCTTCTTTGGAGAAACCGACTTTCATGCGTCCTTGAAAACTCGGACGGGCGCGTCCTATGAAAGTCTCTTCCTCGCGGCTGATGCGCATCATGACTGGAGCATTCGTTTTCCTGGATAAAAGAGCGGGGATGATCATCGACACGCCGCCGGTAATTTTGCTGCCGAAGCCGCCTCCGGTGTATTCGCTGATGAAAACAATGTTGTCGGCACTAATGTTCAACCAGCGCGCGATCGCGGGCAGGGTTTGTGCGGTGCTTTGGGTGCCCGTATAAATGTAGACCTTGCCGTTCTGCCAGTAAGCCAGGGCACTACGGGTCTCCAGGGTCTGGTGGCTGGTGTCGGGCGTCACGAAAGTCTCGTCGAGAACCAGCGCCGCATTCTTGAAGCCGGCATCGACATCGCCGTACGACCATTCGTCGGGAGTCTTGCCCATCGGAAGACGGCCATGCTTTTCTTCCGCGAAGTCGGTTTCGGTCCATTTGAGTTCAGTGACCACGGGAGTGCCCGGGCCTTGCGGCGTCGCTGGCCGTGTCCACACATTTCCATCGGTTCGGGGATTCGGACCACCTGGTCGCAAAGTGTCGAGCGGATCGATGACGAACGGGAGCGGTTCGAGATCGAGTTCGATTTTCTCGATGGCTTCCGCGGCGGTGAGTTCGTCAACTGCGGCTACGGCAAGAATCGGTTCGCCTTGATAAACCGGTTCATTGGTGAGGCCGCGTTCGCCCCACTTGCTGGCTTTGATCACCGTTCCATTGTCGGTAAGGGTATCGGCGGGCGCCGGAAGATCATTCGCGGTGAGAATGGCCTTGACGCCGGGCATGGCCAGCGCTGCCTTCGTGTGGATGCGCTTTACGCGGGCATGCGGCATGGGGCTGAGTAACAATTTGCAAAACAACATGCCTTCCGCGCGAAAGTCTTCGGCATATTTTGCCTGACCGGTAACCTTCGCATATAGATCTGGCGTCGGGTAGTTCTTGCCGATCAGTTTGTAGCCGGCTCCGTACTGGCGCTCGGTGGCTTTGGCGGTCTCGACGGCTTTCTTGTTATCCGTTTTGCTGTTATCCAAGATTAGACCTCCGCAAATTCTCGGCGCCACGCATCATGGCGGTGAGAATCTTGTCGTAGTCCTGGCAGCGGCATAGATTTCCCGAGATGCCCTGCGCCAACTCCTGGCGCGTGGGATTGGGATTGGTTTTCAGGAATCCGACTGTGCTCATAATGAAGCCTGGCATACAGAAGGCGCACTGAAAGCCCTGTTCGTCGATGACGCCCTGTTGCACCGGGTGCAAAGTGCCGTCAGCCTTGGCCAAGCCTTCGATGGTCACAACTTTTCTGCCACGCACCGTATGGGTGAGTACCGAGCACGCATAATAAGGAATATCGTCGATCAGCACGGTGCACGATCCGCATTCCGCGCGGTCGCATCCCAGCTTGGTGCCGGTGAGGCCAAGCTTGTAACGCAGGGTCGACGACAAGGTCTCCTGCTTCATCGCGTCGACGCGACGCAGCTGACCATTGACGTTGAGGGTGAGCAACCGCTCGCCTACGCCCGCTGCCGACTGCTGGCCGTGCAGAAGAGAGGAGGCGCGAAACAGGTAGCTTGCCGAAGAGACTGCTACACCGCTGGTGATGACGCCTTTGATAAAGTTGCGCCGGGAGACGGCTTTGGGAACGTCTTCTTGAGAAAGGTCTCGGGTCGGCTTGGAGCTTGCCTTCTCGGTCATACCGGGTCACCTCCTACCAGATGCGTCCGCCGTAGAGGCTTGCGGGAAGAAAGGCGCGTGAGATATTACATTTTAGCAGTTGGATCAGCAGCAACAATGGCCGGATTCGGAAATTTAGGAAATGTCCCGCCACGGCGGAAATGGGACGAGAACCGCGAGCCCATACAACGCCTTGGATCAAAGGGTATATTGGGACAAAGCTGAAAAGATAATGACCGTATCGACGTCTAAATCGAGCCTCGGCCGTCATCTGTTTGGAGTGGCGACTTTTGCTTTGGGCCTCATCACGCTGGCTTCGCACGAGTATAACGGCTGGCATCAGCCGTATATTGTTTACGTCGGCGGCGCTGCTCTAGTCTTCGGCGGCGCTGCGATCCAGTTCCGTCGGATGGTGAAAACTGGCGCGGCTGTTCTTGCTGTGGCTTTTCTTGTCTTCGCGTTGCTGTGCGTGCCGCAAATCTTCGCGTCACCGCGGATCTACAACAGCTGGGGCAACTTCTTCGAGCAGTTCTCTCTCGCGACGGGAGCAGCGATCGTTTGTGTGCACTGGTCATCGGCGTGGTCGCAAGAAAAGCTGCCTCGGATCGGCCGCATTCTCTTTGGCATTTGTGTCGCGTCTTTTACCCTCGAACAGGCGATTTATCTTCGCCCTACGGCCAGCCTTGTTCCGAAGTGGATTCCGCCAAGTCAGACGTTCTGGGCGGTGACGACGACTGGTTTTTTCGCACTCGCGGCTGTGGCTCTAGTTGCAAATCGAATGGCGCTTCTTGCGGCTCGCCTGCTAACCGTGATGCTCGTGAGCTTTGGGCTAGTCGTGTGGCTACCGTTGCTTCGTTCGGGTCTCCATGACCCTACGAATTGGAGTGAAACCGCGGAAACCTTTGCCATTGCAGGAACGGCATGGATTCTCGCCGATGTGCTTGGCGAGCGTCGATCTTAGCGATCACATCCCGCGCACAGCTCTCCTCAACAAATTCCGCAAAATCATTTGTCAGCAGGCGGAGCTGGCTGATTGACGACCATTGCGCTGCCGACAATTTCAATCAGTGAGTCGCCAGGAATCCATTCCACGGCCATGCAGGCGCGGGACGGAGCTTTGCCGGGAGAAAAATAGGTCCCGTAGATCTTGTTCAAGGCGTCGTACTGTGCTTTGTGGGCATCGAATCGGGCCTTGCCGGCGGGCATGGGGATCGTGTCGGCGAGAGGCAGGCAGAGAAAGACTTGGAGATGGATGATGCTGTCCATGGTGCAACCGGCACGCTCGACCGATTTCTTAAGCGCGTCCATGGTGCGAGTGACATGTTTTTCGAAAGGATCCGTTACCAGGACGTGATCGTCCTTGGGATAGCCGTCATTGGAACCGGTACCGGAGAAGTAGTAGATGCCATCGTGTGTGTGGTTGCCGCCGCCGGAGCGGCGAGGTGCCTCTCCGCCAGGTGCGCTGGCGGGCATGGGTGCGCCAGCAGGAGGAGCCTGCTGGGCGAAGACTTTCAACGCTCCGGTTACAAGAGCCACCATTGCCGCGATCTTGCCAAAGAAATTGCGTCGAGTGTTGATTTCCACAGAATTTCTCCTTCGGATTTTCGGTCGAGAAAAATCTGACAGCGCCATGATATCGCAGGGACCAGTAGTCCGCAGAGTTGCAGTCTCCAGGATTCTCTCAGCAAACCAAACTGAATTGACATTTCGGAGCGGCGAGGTCTGATACGCTGGGATACGATCAAGAGGCGCATGATGCACGGGCACGGAGACGCGGGATCCGCAGAGGGAGAAGAAAAACTATGTTTTCAAACCAGGCGTTTTCAAACCAGGCATTTTCAAAAAAGGCCAACCGCTGGGTTGCTGTTTTTTCGGTTCTGATTATGCTCACCTCCACCGTAGCAGCGAAAACTCGCGTCGCTAAGCAGCCGTTCGGACACACGCCGGAGGGAACGCCGGTCGAGATTTACACCTTGGCCGACGGCAAGATCGAAGTCCGCATTATGACTTATGGAGGAATCGTCGTTTCCCTGCGCACGCCCGATCGCAACGGAAAACTCGACGATATCGTGCTGGGCTGCGATTCGGTCGAGAAGTATGTGGTGCAGACAGCGCATTTCGGAGGCATCATCGGCCGTTACGCGAATCGCATCGCGCATGGGACCTTTCAGCTCGACGGTAAGACTTATTCCATCCCGAAGAACGACGGCGATAACGCTCTTCACGGGGGCATCCGCGGGTTCGATAAAGTGGTCTGGGCGGCCAAGGAAATAAACAATGGAATCGAACTTACCTACGTGAGCAAGGATGGAGATCAGGGCTTTCCGGGCAATCTAACGACGACGGTGCGGTACACGCTGAGTGGAGGTTCGTTGCGAATCGAGTATTCGGCGACCACCGATAAAGATACCGTCCTCAACCTTACCAACCATTCCTATTTCAATCTTGCGGGACAAGGGAGTGGGGACATTCTGGGGCACGTGCTGAAGATCGATGCTTCTCGATTTACGCCGGTCGATGCAACGCTGATTCCTACCGGGGAACTGATGCCGGTGCAAGGGACGCCGTTTGATTTTCGAACGCCGCATGCCATCGGAGAGCGGATCGATGCGTACGACGCACAGCTGCGCCTCGGTCATGGCTATGACCACAACTTTGTTCTCGATCATCCGGCAGGGCAGTTGGCCGAGGCGGCGGAGGTATATGAGCCGACTACTGGGCGGATCCTGCGCGTGTCTACGACCGAACCCGGATTGCAGTTTTACACCGGGAACCATCTGGACGGGTCGATCATCGGCAAAGAAGGCCGGGTCTACAAGCGCCGATTTGCCCTTTGCCTGGAGACGCAGCATTTTCCCGATTCGCCTAACCATCCGAGCTTTCCCTCGACCGAATTGAAACCGGGACAGAGGTTCGAAAGTGTGACTGTGTTCGAGTTCAGCGCCGGCTCGCGCTGAGGGTTGCATCCGCCTTTAGAGTCCCTTCGAATTAGTACCGGCTTTAGTACCTGTTGAATCTGCATTAGTACTTCGCTTATTGGTCCCCGCAGTACCGCCCACACCCTGCCGCTTGAATTCTGTATAGATCTCTTTTGAACCTTGTGCTTGCAAGCTGTGCCACCTATGCTCTGCGCTGGAGTCGCTCTGTGAAACGAGTCCGTGTACTGGTGGCGAATCATCCGCGCCTGATGCGGGAATTGGTGATGGCGACGATTGCCGACCAGCCCGACATTGAGGTTGTGGGCGAGGTGCAGAACGAGACGGAGCTGGCGGATATCGTAGAGCAGGTGCAGCCCGACGTTCTGATCATCGCGAACGTATGCCAAGTTACGGGGCTATGATCCGCGCCTCACCCGCTTGGGCCGTTTCCTGCGCCGTTGGAGCCTGGACGAGCTGCCACAACTCTGCAACGTTCTGAAAGGAGAAATGAGTCTCATCGGACCGCGTCCCTATCTTCCACGGGAACGATGCCGCATGGGCGTGAACCTTTCCACGATCTTGTCTGCCCGACCTGGCTTGACCGGATTTTGGCAGGTGAATGGGCGCAATCATGTGAGCATCGATGAACGCGTTCAGGTGGAGGCGTGGTACGTCCGCAATTGGACGGTGTGGTTGGACTGCATTGTCTTGGCAAAAACATTTAAGGCTGTTGCGTTTCCGGAGAATGGGGTTGGGCCGGCGGAAGCCCAAGAGCTTGCAGCAATCCCCACTAGAGCCGTTAGTTCCCTCGATAGCAGTCGGATTGAGCTTTTTCCCCAAAGCTGAGCGGTTTGCATTCTGCACAAGCGGGGAAGACGTGCTTTTGGGTAAACTCGATGGCGGTATTTGCCGGCTGGCCTGCAAAGCGTTCGGGGATTGCATCCGCGGATCCGCCGACGGTCGAAGACCCGATTTCAGGAATTCGGGCGGCGATCTGTGCCGGCTTTCTCACAGACGGCCGTTGCCGCCAGCGGCTAAACCCCAAGACCCTCGTTGCGGCACACTTCCGCGATTGCGAGTCGGTCCTGCGCTCCCACCTTTCGCAGCATGCGATGCACGTGGTTCTTCACGGTTTGTTCGGAGAGGTTCAGGCGGGCGGCAATTTCTTTATTCGTAAGCCCCTGCTGAATCAAGCCCACCAATTCCTGCTCTCTGCGGCTTAGCCCAAGACTGGTCTTGAGGTGCAAGCTCGGAATGGCTGCGCGATGCCGCGCCACCCATTGAAACAGAGCAACGGAGAGCGCCGCTGGGCAAACTGCTTCGCCCGTGGCGACCGCTCGAATGGTGCCTGCTACTTCCATCGCGGACGCGTCTTTGAGCACGTAACCTACAACGCCGGCTTGCACCGCGCGAAGAAAAACTGCCTCTTCGGCTTCCATGCCGACCATTACTACTCGGGTAGCGGGGTTCAGTCGATGCAGTTCGCGCACGAAGCCGCGTTCTGCCAGAACCGGAGTCACCGAATCGAGCACCACCACGCTGGCTCGCGTCGATACAATCTGCTCCAACGTTCCGGGGCCGTAGCAGCCCGACCCGACCACGCGCATGTCGTCTTTCTTCGAAAGAATGCGCAACAAGGCTTCACGCAGCAGTCGATTCTCAGCCAACAGGAAAACTGCGGCAACCGTTCCCGAAAATCCTGAAACTACAGTTCCCATCTGCTGACCAATCCCGCCTCGCACCCTTCGCCCGAGCTGAAAACTCCCCGCTCTAACTGCAATGCTGCATTTTCGCGATTCACTTCCCCACGCTAGCTGCCGAGCAAACGTGAGGTCAAGGGGAAAGCCTGTCTCGGCCTGTGGCGGGTTCCCGCGTCGGGAAGGTCTCGTGCGGATTCCGAAAATGGTCCTTCGCGGAGCGAGTATGGCTTCAGTTCTTCCGCTGCGTCGGTGCGGCCAGCAGATCGACAAACATCTTGTAGAACTTCTCCAGGTCCAGATCATCCTGCACTTCGACTGGCGGCATTTCGATCTTAGGTTTGTCCTTGTCTGTCCAGCTCAAGGTATTGCCATAGCCGGCGCCGCGATTCAGATCCACATCCATGAACAGCGTTTCTTTCTTCGTAATCAGGCTCGGATCGAGCCACGCCGCGGCCGCCAGTTCATCCCACAGGTAATTGTAGCTACCGCGCAGGCGCGCATATGTGCCGACGTAGCGCGCCACTGGCGTATCTGCCGCCTTGATGCGATTGATCAGGTCTGCAGTCAGTCTCGTCTTCACCGAAATATCCACCGTCGTGCAAACGATCCTCTTCCACGGCGCGCGCAGCACCACGTGAGCCGCTTCCGGATCGAACCACAGATTGAATTCATGAGTAGGAGTGTTCGCGAACTCAGGGTCGTCGGTCCGCGGATTGAAGCTGCCTCCCATGAACACCAATTCTTTCGCCAGGCCTGCGAATTCGGGGTCGAGCGAAATGGCAAGAGCCAGGTTGGTCATTGGACCGCCTTCGTAGATAGTCACCTGGTTTGGAAACTTATGCACCATCCGAAGCAGAAAGTGCGCCGCGTCTTCATCGGCCGGCTTGGTGGTCGGCTTGCCCTCTGGCATCTCCCCCAGCTGATCCGCCGGATGATAGAACTTCGGAGTCCAGGCTCCCAGCCACGCAACCTCGCCGAACTCCTGTTCCCATCGTTCCGTCTCTTCTTTTCGCCGGACCAGCGGGTACTCCGCCCCCGGCACGACCGGAATGTCGGTCCGTCCAATAAGCTCAAGCATGCGCAAAGTGTGCGCCACTTCCGCCTGAAGCCACTGATCGCCGGTCACCACAGTGATGCCCAGAACCTCCGTCTGCGGCGACTGAATCAGCAACAGCATCGACTGCTGATCCGTGCCTGCGGGACCCGCCGCGTCCTGATCGATGATGATCTTGCGCCTCTCTTCTTGAGCCGAACCCATGAGAGACGTCGTTAATAGCGCCGCTGCCACAAAGAACCAAAGGCCGCACAATTTCATCGAGAACCTCGCTGTATCTCTTCGTTGCTCTAGGCGTAAGTGTTTTCTACAAACTTAAGGGCAGACTGAGTTGACCTCAGCCTGCCCGATGATAAAGCCGCTCAACTCAGTCCTAGAAATTCAGCCGGAGGGCAAACTGAATATCGCGCGAGTTATTCACCGTCTGATTGATCACGCCGAAACTCGATGGCGAGTTGATGTCCTGCTGACCCGTGTCACCGAGACCGGCCAGGAAGTATTGTGGGTGATTGAGGAAATTGAAGAACTCCGCCCGGAATTGCAAATTCATCCCCTCACGGAAGGACAACGGGAAGTCCTTGATGACTGAGAAATCGGTGTTCACAAACCGCGGGCCGTAAACAGGCGCGCGCGGAGCTGTGCCCAGTTCTCCGACCGGCGCCTTCGCGAAGGCGCAGGGGTTGAACCAATTGTGCAGCGTATGGACCTGAGCCGGACAGTTCGTTTGCCCACCCTCAGGCCCTCCTTGGTTCGGGTCGCCCACCTCATCGGGACGGTTGAGGCTGTAGCCGTTGTAGTACAGGTATGTTCCCGAGAAACCAGGGCCGGGGAAAAGGTCCGAGTTCGAGCTATCGACGACGAATAGCGGAAATCCAGACTGGGCCCTTTCTATGAGATTTACTTGCCAATGCCCCAAGAGGGCATTAGTGGTTCCGCTCCAGTTGCTGCCGTAGCGTTTATCTTTGCCGAATGGCAGATCATAGAGAATACTAGCTGTAAAAGTATTATTGAGGTTCAGTTGGGACAAACCCCAATCCAACTTCTGTGTTCCGGGCAGGGGCCAGTATAGCGCTCCCGCGTTGGTGCCCAGGCCATCAGGCATGCCCGAGTCGAAATTGCGGGCGTAGGTATAGCCTACGAGCGCGTAGAGGCCGTGGCGCGCGCTTTTGGTTTCAGCTTTGATTTGAAGAGAGTCGTAACGGGCTTGGCCGACGCTGTTATTGCTGGAGACGGACTGGTAAAAGTTGCTAGGAATGAGTCCGACGGTGATGCCACAGCCGAGGGTGTAGCCGGACACGGTGCCGCAAGCAGTGGGCGAGGTAACATTTTCATTTACCTGGCTCACCAGTATGTGCGCGCTTCGAGACCCGGCGTAGCCTGCGGTAAGGACGACGTTACCGGGCAGTTGGTGCTCAACATTGAGGTTAAATTGCTGGATTATACCCTGCTTGAAGTTGAGATTTTGGGATTGAATGGTTCCGGTGTAACCAGGCCCGGGGGTCACGGGAGAGCTATAAACGGCACCAGCGCCGTTACCACCTAGGACGGGCGTAGTAGAAGGAGTGCCGGCGGGGAGCAAAAAACCATTCGCGAGCGAACCACCGATGGTTTGATACGCGAGGCAGAACGTGCAGGGATCCACTTCCGCGTAATACGGCGGGTTTTGCCACAATCCCTGTCCGCCTTGGTTCCATGCAGAGTCATGGAGAATCGCATAACCGAGACGGATTACGGCGCTCTGGCTTCCCATGGGCTTCCAGGCCAGCCCGAAACGCGGCTCCAAAGCCGTCTTGTCAAGTTGGACGCCTGCGCGCCCGTCGGAAGTAATGCAGTTCGTGCAACCGCTCAACCCCGGAGAGCCCTTCGGAACGTACCACATGAGGGTCTGAGAATCGAAGTTCGACTGCCGGTTGTCGATCTCAGTCTCGGGCGTCACCACGGCCCAGGCCAGCCCGAGGTTCACGGTCAGGTTGCTCGTCACCCGCCAGTCATCCTGGACGAACGGACGAATTAGTTTATAGCGGCGGCCGACCGTAGCCCCCAGGAATGTTTGATCGTGGGCAGCAAAGTTCCCCAGCCCACCGACCAGAGTATCGGCAATGTCATCGCCCGATAGATCGCCGATTTCCGAGACGAAGCCATCCTGAAAGGCGTTGTTCCTTATGTTCATTTGGTTATCACGAAATACTCCGCCGAACCGGATCTCGTGTTTGCCTCGAATCAGGTCGAGCGTGTCGGAAACGGAGTAGACATTGCTTCCACCTTGGTAAGGCGCATATCCGCGGTCGCCCACTGCGTAATAGCTGGACATCGAAAACGAAGTCATGCCACAACCTTCGCAATCGTTGGTCGCCTGGTTCAGGCTTGCGGGATAGCCGGTCAAGCTGTCGCACTTGCTGCCTAGGTCTGCGCCCGGTATGCCGAGAATCGCGGCTTCGCAGGTGCCAGTGCCGAAGGAAAGAATGTGATTGAAAATCCTGCTGAAACCGAAGCCGAACTGATTGATCGTGTTTGGGGACACAATGTGAGTTTCAGAGATCATTGCATTGCGCCCGTGGTTGTTGATGAACTGTGTGCTGCCAAAAGCCGTAGCTTCAGCGAACCCAGGAGATCCACCCGGGACGAAGTTCGTTGCCTGATCGTAGCTGAAGCGGCCAAAGATCGAATCCTTGCTGGAGAAATTGTGATCAAGACGGATGTCCCAGGTTCCTTCGTTGAGCTTTCTGTCAGGCACGAGCGCATAGTTGTAATCGAGAGAAGGATTGTTGGCGTTCGGCGCAGGATAGAGCCCGATGACTGCTTGACCAATCGAGTTGATCATGCCTCCGGGAATTTTGTTGCACATCAGCGTGGTGGCAGTTTGGGACCCGTCGGCGTTTGGCGTGACTGGATTGCCAGTTGCGGGATTGCAATAAAGCGGTACGGGGGTAAACGTAGATGCGAACACGAATGGATTGGTGAGATCGGGGAAGCCGTCTGCGTTTGGGGTGCCATTGAACAATCCCGGCCGAGGGCTGCCAAAGGGATCAGCGCTGAAGTCATAGTCGCCGGCTGCGTCGTAAGGCGTTGTCATGGCAGCCGACGGAACGACGCCGGTGAACGGGACCCCCTTGCGCTGCATTTTCGCCTGGTAGTCGGCGAAAAAAAATGTTTTGTCCTTCTGGATCGGGCCACCAAAAGAACCTCCGAACTGGTTGAGATTGAACTGCGGTGTTTTGTCGACAAAAGGCGTGCTAGCGTCGAGCACGGTATTGCGAAAGAATTCAAACAGCGATCCGTGAAACTGGTTCGACCCTGACTTCGTCGTGACCAATACCGTGGGACCTGCGCGTTCTCCGTATTCCGCCGAGTACGTGTAGGTCAATACTTTAAATTCTTGGATATCGTCGATCGAGGAGAAAATTGCAATCCCGCCTTCATCCAACTGATTGTTATCGTTGCCGTCGAGTAGCCAATCGGTGCTCTGCTCGCGAGAGCCGCCCACTGAAAGCGAAAATGATCCTCGCGTGGAGGCTTCGCTACTGGCAGCGCCATTGAAAAAGCTCACCGGGTTGGTCGATGCGGTCGTGCCCGGCGTGAGTGTCGCCAACTGCACGAAATTGCGGCCGTTCAAAGGAAGGTCGGCGACTTCTTCGGAAGTGATGACCTGGCCCAGTGTCGGATTCGCAGTCTCCACCGCAACCTCCGTAGCGCTGACCAGCACGGTCGAAGAGACAGACGCCGGCAGCAGGCTGAAATCCACTTCGCGATGCTCGTCGACTTGCAGTCGAATGTCCTTCTGCTCGGCAGGCTGGAATCCCTGTGACTCAACGTGAATCGTGTAGAACGCGACCGGCAGCAGCGGGACGAGATAATATCCCGCGTCGTTCGTTTTGGCCTCGCGGGAAATGCCGGTGCCTTCCGATGTAACCTTCACCGTCGCGCCCGTGACCACCGCGCCCGCCTTGTCGGAAACGGTGCCCGAAAAACTACCGCTGGCCTGGCCGTACAGTAGCGGACTCGCCGAAACCGCAAGCAAAAAAACAATCGCAACCAACAGCGTCTTTCTGTTCAACATTCCTGCCCCTTTTCGGCGGACCCGCGCCGAATGAAGAAGTGACTTTCCGTTTGGCAATTGACCGGGAGATCGTTGGACCGTAGAACGGCCTTATAAATGGCATCTCCTTCCGAAGTCAAGACTTTTCGGAGGCAGAAAAAAATTCGCAACCGCGCCTTTTACCGTTTTTGCACGGAAAGATACCTGCGAGGCAGCGCTAAGAAATCTCCATCAATGGATCGATGTTCGAGATGACAACCAGACCGCGTAACATTTCACGCTCGAATCGTCCACTCTTCATCAAAACGCGAGCGATCATAAAACGATTTTTGCGTTCCGATCCCCGTCGTCGACAGTCCAGCGTACAGATTGGCGCGCCGCACCGCCTCTTGCTCCGGCACTCCCTCCGCCAGGAAGACGGCGAAACTCCCGATGAATGCGTCTCCTGCGCCGGTGCTGTCGATGCTTTTCACCACAAACGGAGGTACATGCTCGCTCACTCCGCGAGCTGCGAGCATGGATCCATTCGCCCCCAAAGTGATGATGACCCGGCGAATACCGCCCGCCACCAGGTTATCCGCGCACTTCTTCGCATCTTCGACACTCCGTACTGCGACCCCGGTAATCGTTTCCGCCTCACTCTCATTCGGAACGAAGTAATCAAGGTCGGCTAGGGCGCGCATGTCGACGGGCTGGCCGGGCGCCGGGTTCAATATGCATCGAATGCCATGCTTACGCGCGAACGCGACCGTGTAGTAGACGGTTTCGAGAGGGATTTCAAACTGGAGGACAATGCAATCGACGGTCTTCAACATCTCAGCCGCGATCTCGACATCCCCCGGTTTCAGTGCATCGTTGGCCCCTTTCACCACCAGAATGCGGTTTTGTCCGTTGGGCTCGACGAAGATCGGCGCTACGCCGCTCGACAATCCCTCAACTTTCTTCACATGGGTTGCGTCGATGCCGAGCTTCTTAAAGTTGTCGATGGTAGCCGGGCCGAAGAGGTCGTCTCCAACTCGCGCCACCATGAACACATCGGCGCCGCAAAGCCGAGCGGCTACTGCCTGATTCGCGCCTTTGCCACCGAATCCGAGATCAAATTTCTGACCGAAGATGGTTTCCCCCGGCTTAGGAAACCGGTCCGTGAAGGTTGTCAGATCGATGTTGGCACTTCCAACCACCGCAATGCGAGGGCGCCGGGGCATGGTTTTCCTGAGACAACCTGAGAACGCCGAGTCTATTTGCCGCCTCCGATTGTGTCAACGGAGCAGCGCAGTGCACCCATCGCCGCGCTCACTTGTGGAGCGCCTGCAAAAAAGAGTACAGTTACACGCTTTGCGCTCGTCGCAACACTCCTAAGGAGAACCGATGTTCACGCCTTCGAGTTTGAGCATTGCGCTGCTGATGATGATCACGAGCGCCGTTTGCTGGGGTTCGTGGGCCAACACCTATAAAGGCGTGAAGGGCTATCGTTTCGAACTTTTCTACTGGGACTACGCGGTCGGCATCTTCGTGATCTCACTCGTACTTGCTTTCACGATGGGCAGCGCCGGGCACGATTCCGCTAGCTTTCTGAATAATGTGCAGTCGGCCGACGCTTCAAACATTATTAACGCGCTCATTGGCGGTGCGCTGTTCAATCTCGCTAATCTCTTGCTCGTGGCCGCGATAGACATGGCCGGACTCGCCGTCGCATTCCCCATTTCAATCGGAATCGCCCTGGTGGTCGGAACTGTATTGAGTTACGCCCTTCAACCAAAGGGAAACGCTGTTTCGCTCGCGCTCGGAGTAGCGTGCGCGTTTATTGCCGTGCTCTTGGATGGCAAAGCCTACGGTAGTCTCGCGTCTGCGGGACGGTCCGTCTCGAAAAAAAGCCTAATCACATGTGTAGTTTCAGGGATTCTGATGGGCTTGTGGGCTCCGTTCATGACTCACGCCATGACCCGCGGCAACCCCTTGGGACCGTACAGCGCAGCTGTGTTCCTGACGCTGGGAGCATTGCTCTCCTGCTTCATCTGGAACATTTATTTCATGAAACATCCGCTGGTAGGGGAGCCCGTAAGCTTCACCGGATTTTTCAGCGGGCCTGCTTCGGGCCATCTGCTGGGCCTTTTCGGCGGATTCATCTGGGGCATCGGAACGGTTTTCAATCTCGTGGCTGCGAGCTTTACCGGCGTTGCCATCTCCTACGCCATCGGCCAATCCGCTCCCATGGTTGCCGCGCTCTGGGGAATTCTCGCGTGGAAGGAATTCGAAAACTCAGGACCCCGGGCCAAAGTCTATCTGGGACTGATGTTCATCTTCTATGGCCTAGCAATTTTCCTGGTCGCACGCGCGAACGGTTAGGTCCCCCTTACTTCCCTTTGATCCGGCTCACAAACAGTTCCAGGAACCGGTCGGCATCGGAAGCCAAGCAGACACGCGCGTTTGGTTTCAGCGGGATAACGCCCTCGATCTCGTAGTGGTCGCCATGCAATACGTTTTTCTCGTTCGAGCCCATGCGGTTCGCCACAGTTTCTCCGCGTGTAAACTCACCTTTGGTTTCTACATCGACGTGCATTTCCTTGAGCGTTCCGAGAGTCGGATCCAGAGCAATCCCCACCGCCAGCGGATCGTACAT
This sequence comes from uncultured Acidobacteriaceae bacterium, assembly GCA_963786075.1. Classification (GTDB taxonomy): domain Bacteria; phylum Acidobacteriota; class Terriglobia; order Terriglobales; family Acidobacteriaceae; genus Sulfotelmatobacter. Next base: position 69,628 of record CAWAYA010000031.1, read on the forward strand.
CGCCGCGCCCGCGTATCCGCTCTTCTCGCTGCGAGTCAAATAGAAGTCGGCAATCTTCGCGATAAAATCGCTCTGTGGTCCGTACGACGACCGCAGCTCCGCCAGATATTTCCGCGTAATCAGAGTTCGCTCGCCTACATCAGACCCGACCATCGTCACCATCCAGCCGGCATTAAACACAATCTGCGCGGCCTCGGGATCGTTATAGATGTTTGCTTCCGCCGCCCCGTTCACATTGCCCCCTGAGATCGAACCGCCCATGATGACGATATCCTTGGCCAGAGCCGCAATCGAAGGATCCTTTGAAACTGCGAGCGCGATATTAGTCAGCGGGCCAATCGGAATCAGTGTGATCTCATGCGGATATTTGTGGATCATTTCGATGATGAGATCGGGACCAAACCGGGGATCTGCCTTGCATTTCGAGGCCGGCAACTCGACGTTCGCTAGGCCATTCTTGCCGTGCCAGAACTGCGCAGTGATCAGTTTCTGATTCAGCGGATGCTGCGCTCCGCCGGCGACCACAACATCGCAGCGCCCCGCCAGCGAAACAATCTTCAGTGCATTCTCCAGTCCCTGCCACGCTTCCACGTTGCCGGGCACAACCGTCAGCGCCTCTACCTTGAACTCTGGAGAATTCAAAGCCAGGATGATGGCCATGGCATCGTCAGTGCCCGGATCAGTGTCAATAATCACGCGCCTCGGCGCAGCCTGCGAAAACACATTGGCCAGTGAAGTAAGAACGAAGAATGAAATCAGTATGGATGCAGTGCGGAGTTGTTTCACAGGAAGGTCCTCTCTCGAAAACTGGCGTCGCTATAGCAGCATGCCCGCGATGGAGGCTGACATCAGGTTGGCCATGGTTCCTGCCAGCATCGCGCGGATCCCGAGGCGCGCCAGTTCGCTCTTCTTGTTCGGCGCCAGCGCCCCAATCCCGCCAATCTGAATCCCGATGGAACTGAGATTCGCGAATCCGCACAATGCAAACGTGGCAATAGTAAAGGACCGCGGATCGAGGGCGGCCTTCTGCGGCCCCAGCATGGAAAATGCCACCAGTTCGTTCAACACCATGCGCGTGCCCAGCAGGTTTCCGATGGCCGCACAGTCGTGCCAGGGAATCCCGATCACCCATGCCACCGGAGAGAACAGCACTCCCAGAACGCTTTCGAGGCTCGTGGGAAACCAGGAAACATGGTGGTGAATGCCTCCGAAAATCCCGTCAAGCAAGGCCACCAGCGCGAGAAACGCGATCAGCATCGCACCAATATTGAGCGCCATGTGAAGGCCGTCTCCCGTGCCGCGGGCAATGGCGCCGAGCAGATTTTCCCGGTGTTCTTTTTTGGTCTCTTCCTCGCTCATCACCACTCGTCCCGCGGTCTTCGGCTGCTCGGTTTCAGGCACCAGCATCTTCGAGACCAGGATGGTTCCGGGCGCGGTCATGATTACGGCGCTCAGCACGTGCCGCGGCTCCGCCCCAAAAGCGAAATATGCAGCCATGATTGATCCCGAAACGTGCGCCATGCCGCTGGTCATCACGGTCATCAGTTCCGAGTGCGTGAGCTCGGGTAGAAATGGGCGAATGGTCACCGGCGCTTCCGTCTGACCCATGAATATGCTGGCGGCAACATTTAGAGATTCGGCGCCGCTCGTGCCCATGATGCGAATCATCACCCAGGCGGCAACACGGATGACCATCTGCATGATGCCGTAGTGATACAGGATGGCGAACAACGCACAGATGAAGATGACCGTGGGTAGCACCTGGAAGGCGAAAATAAAGCCGATGTTCGAACCCTGTTTGCCGAGCGGGCCAAATACGAACTCGGATCCCACGAACGCATAGCTCAAAACGCGGTTGGCGGCATCGCCTGCAGCCTGGAACATGCGCCGGCCAATGTCCACGCGCAGCACAAAAATCGCGAACACGATCTGCAGGCCGAGTCCCCATATGACAGTCTTCAGGCGAATGGCGCGGCGATTCGTGGAGAACGCGTAAGCCAGCACCAGCATGGTGACAAGGCCGAGGATTCCAGTGTAGCGTCCCATCAGTTTTTCTCTCCGGGTTTGCAGATCACGCGCTGGGTCATCACACGCTGGGTCATCACTCGATGGATGAGCGGCCTTCTGCCGCACGCAAGCGAATCAGTTATTTGATAGCTCTCCTCGAGCAATTGCCGGGCACGAGCCGCGCGCGCTTCTGCATTGTAGTAGATCGTTGCCAGCGCCTCGCCCGCAGAAACTGCGTCGCCAACTTTTTTATGCAGCACGATTCCCACCGCGGGATCAACCGAATCTTCTTTCCGTTCGCGGCCACCACCGAGAATCACGCATGCTGTTCCCACCTGCTCGCACTGCAGAGAGGCGAGATATCCCGTCTTCGGGCTCGAAACGACCATCGTATGCTGCGCCTGGGGCAGCTTCTTCGAGTCGTCGATCGCCCGCGGATCTCCGCCCTGCAATTCAACCATCTGGCGAAACTTCTCGAGAACTTTGCCGGAAGCAATCAATTTCTCGCTCTGCTTTCTTCCCTCCGCGACCGTGTCGGCGACTCCTCCCAAATGCAGCATCCAACTCGCTAGCTCGAGGCAAAGCTCCCGCAAATCTTCCGGTCCTTCCCCGTGCAGAAGCTCCACCACTTCGACCACTTCAAGCGCATTGCCAATCATGCAGCCCAGCGGCTGATCCATGTCCGTGATCAGCGCCACCACTTGTTTTCCCATTCGCTCTCCGGTTTCAACCATGAGTCCCGCAAGAAACGCTGCATCCTTTTCGCTCTTCATGAATGCCCCGGACCCGGTCTTCACATCGAGCACAAGTGCATCAACGTCCTCCGCAAGTTTCTTGCTCATGATGGACGCGCAAATGAGATAAGGGCTTTCTACCGTACCGGTCACATCGCGCAGCGCGTACAGCTTGCGATCAGCCGGGGCGATCTCGGCCGTCTGCCCAATCATGGCGCAGCCGCAGGTTTCGAGCACGCGGCGAAATTGCGCTACGGGAAGATTCACATTAAAGCCAGGAATCGACTCAAGCTTGTCGAGCGTGCCTCCGGTATGCCCCAAGCCGCGCCCGCTGATCATTGGAACCGCTAATCCCGCGGCGGCTGCAAGCGGCGCCAGCACAAGCGAAGTCTTGTCGCCCACGCCGCCCGTCGAGTGCTTGTCGACTTTCTTCGCTGGCAGCGAAGAAAAATCGAGCACCTCGCCGGATCGCAGCATCGCATCCGTCAGCGCAGCCGTCTCAGCCCGCGTCATCCCCCGCAGTACAACCGCCATCAACCACGCGGAAACCTGATAGTCGGGAATATCGCCGCGAGTGTAAGCGTTCACCATCGATTCGATTTCGTACTGGGACAATTCACCGCCATCCCGCTTTTTGCGAATTACATCGATGGCGCGGAAAGTCTGGGTTAGCGCTGGAGTTGGATTCACTGGAGGCGAAATCCCTCCGGAAGCAGTTCGGTAATGTGAGCTTGTTTAGGGCCGTCAACTCCCCGGAAGAAGATAGTCGCGTCGGGCCCGAATTCGTAAATGACCTGACGGCACGCGCCGCAGGGCGCGCAGGGAACTCCCTGGTCGTTGACTACCGAAACCGCGCGGATCTCAATCTTCGGTCCAAGCTGCGCGACCGCCGAGAAAATCGCCGTGCGTTCGGCGCAGTTGGTCATTCCGTAAGACGCGTTCTCCACATTGCAACCGGAGAAGATTTTTCCGTTTGAAAGCAGAATGGCCGCCCCAACCCGGAATTTCGAGTAGGGCGCATAAGCATTCTTCATAGCTTTGGTCGCGGACCGCAGCAGTCTTGCCGCTACGTCAGGGTTCAGCTTCTTTTCGCGCATAGGAGGGAGCTTTCACAGCACGCGACGAAAGCGAGGGTCATTGTAAACCCTGGCCTAACAATTCATTGTTTTTTCTAGGAGAGGTTCGAATCGAATTTTCGGATAGCCAGCACCCCAAGACTCGCGTTGCAAGATTTCCTGCCGTACAATTACAGCGCGACGACCCGTTCGTTGCTCTATTCCCGTGCCACTGGATCACAACCATCCCGAAGCTGCTCAAGGAATCGCGCATAAGACTGGCGTCCACCAGCCCAATGCGGAATCTTCCATCGCGATCCTCAGCGGACGTCCCCTCCTGCCCAATTCTGGAATTCCGCTCGACTTGAATTGGATCCAGGAAGTTCGTGTGAACACCAGCGCAGTGGAACGCCGCGCCCAGAGCCAGGTAGCGCGCAGGACGGTGAAGGAGGAATGGCAGGCCGCCTGGCTTCTGCGCGCGATCACCTGCATGGACCTGACAACGCTTTCCGGCGATGACACCGACGACCGCGTGCGCCGCCTGTGCGCGAAAGCGCGTCAGCCGCTGCAGCAGGTTCTCGTGCGCAAGCTGGAAATCGAGGAACTCGATGTGAAGGTCGCCGCCGTCTGCGTCTATCACGTCTTCGTCGAAACCGCACTGCACGCCCTGGAAGGCAGCGGCATCCGCGTCGCAGCAGTCTCCACCGGCTTCCCAGCCGGTCTATCGCCGCTTGCTGAGCGGGTCGCGGAAATTCGCCGGTCGGTCGAGGCTGGCGCCCACGAGATTGACGTTGTCATCACTCGCGCCTTGGTGTTTGGCGGGAGATGGCAGGCGCTGTATGACGAAATTGCAGCCTTCAAACAAGCCTGCGGCGCTGCTCATATGAAGGTCATCCTCGGTGCCGGCGACCTGCTCACTCTGCGCAACGTGGCACGCGCCAGCGTTGTAGCCATGATGGCGGGAGCCGATTTCATCAAGACCTCAACCGGCAAAGAACCTACCAACGCCACGCTGCCCGTGGGTCTGGTGATGACTCGCGCCATCCGCGAGTACGCTCAGCAAACTGGCATGGCTGTGGGATTCAAAGCGGCCGGCGGCATTCGCACTGCCAAGCAGTCGACTGACTGGCTGGCCATGATGAAAGAAGAACTCGGGCAGCCGTGGATGCGCGCCGAGCTATTTCGTTTCGGCGCGAGTGGGTTATTGGGAGACATCGAGCGGCAACTGGAACACCACGCAACCGGGCGTTATTCGGCGGAATATCGGCATCCCATAGCGTAGGCGCCGGCTGCTGTAGCTTTTAAGAAAAGCGGAATCGAGTCGATCGAAAATGAGCATCGCTGAAAAATTTCTGACGATGGAGTACGGTCCCGCTCCAGAGGACCCCAAAGAGGCGCGAGCTTGGCTGGAGCGCCACGGCCGTCGTTTCGGACACTTCATCAATGGCGCGTGGCACGCGCCGGCCACCGGAGAATATTTCGAGACGATTGATCCTTCCAACGGAGAGAAGCTAGCTTCCGTCGCTCAAGGTTCGCCCGCTGACATCGATGCCGCCGTGCAGGCTGCGCGCGCTGCGTTTCCCAAATGGCAAGCGCTCACTCCGCACATCCGGGCGCGTTACCTCTATGCCTTGGCGCGGCTGGTGCAGAAACACTCGCGTCTCCTTGCTGTTCTTGAAACCATGGACAACGGCAAGCCCATCCGCGAGAGCCGTGACATCGACATTCCGCTGGTAGCGCGGCATTTCTACTACCACGCCGGCTGGGCGCAACTTCTCAATCAGGAATTTCCCGAGTACGGACCTTGTGGTGTAGTGGGCCAGATCATCCCTTGGAATTTTCCTCTGCTGATGGCGGCATGGAAAATTGCTCCAGCCCTCGCCACCGGAAACACGGTCGTGTTAAAGCCCGCGGAATTTACTCCTCTCACGGCGCTCGCTTTCGCTGAGCTTTGTCAGGAAGCGGGGTTACCTGCCGGAGTCGTCAACATCGTCACGGGAGACGGTTCGACCGGCGAGGCCCTGGCTAAACATCCCGACGTAGACAAAATTGCTTTCACCGGCTCCACAGAAGTTGGACGCGCGATCCGCAGTGCCACGGCCGCGACTTCCAAGCGCCTGTCGCTTGAGCTCGGAGGAAAGTCTCCGTTCATCGTCTTCGACGATGCTGACCTCGATAGCGCCGTCGAGGGATTAGTCGATGGAATCTGGTTCAATCAAGGGCAGGTATGCTGTGCGGGCTCGCGCCTTCTGATGCAGGAAAGCATTGCTGAGAATTTACTCGCCAAGATTCGGGACCGCATGAGCACGCTGCGCATTGGCCTTCCTCTCGACAAAGCAATCGACATCGGAGCGATCGTCGCGCGCGTACAACTGGATCGCATCGAGCGGATGGTCGGTCAGGGAATCGCCGAAGGCGCAACCTGCTGGCAGCCGCAGGTCGCCTTGCCTGCGCGCGGTTTTTATTATCCACCTACGCTGCTGAGCAATGTGCATCCTACGTCAATCGTTGCGCAGCAGGAGATCTTCGGACCTGTGCTCGCCGCGATGACATTCCGCACTCCGAGAGAAGCGATCGAACTGGCCAATAATACGGTCTATGGCCTGGCAGCGTGCGTCTGGAGCGAGAACATCAACGTCGCATTGCACGTGGCTGCGCAACTCAAAGCCGGCGTGGTCTGGGTGAACTGCACGAACCTCTTCGATGCTTCCTGCGGCTTCGGCGGCTACCGTGAGAGTGGATACGGACGCGAAGGCGGCAAGGAAGGCCTGCTGGAATATTTGCAGCCGACATGGTTCAAGAACGCTCCCAAGTTGCCCACCGCCCAGCAACTCGCGTCTCTACCCACAGAACAAGAGCCGGCGACCACCGCGCCCGCCATCGATCGCACCGTCAAGCTTTACATAGGCGGCAAGCAAGTGCGTCCAGATTCCGGCTACAGCCTGGAAGTCCGTTCAGCCGATGGACGTTCGCTGGGCGAAGCTTCGCTCGGTAACCGCAAAGATATTCGCAACGCGGTCGAGGCGGCCCGCAAGGCGGAGTCATGGGCGAAAGCCACCGCGCACAACCGTGCGCAGGTTCTTTACTACTGCGCCGAGAATCTCTCCCAACGCCGCGACGAAGTTATCCGCGGTTTGACCGCGGTCGTCGGCGCAAAGCAAGCTGCGGCAGAACTTGATCTCAGTATCGAACGCATTTTTTCTTACGCAGCCTGGGCCGATAAGTTCGACGGAGCGGTCCACAATCCTCCGTTCCGCAATATCGCGATTGCCATGAACGAACCGCTCGGGACCATCGGGATCGTCTGCCCCACCGAGGCTCCGCTTCTCGGTTTTCTCTCGCTCGTGCTGCCCGGGGTTGCTATGGGCAATACAGTAGTCGCGGTTCCTTCCGAGGCATACCCGCTCATCACCGCCGACCTCTATCAGCTCTTCGACACCAGCGATCTGCCAGGTGGCGTGGTGAACATCGTCACCGGCTACGCGTCGCAGCTTCTAAAAACTCTAGCCGAGCACGACGATGTGGACGCCATCTGGTCCTTCGCCGACGAAGCCGGCGCTGCTGCCGCGAAAGCCATGTCGGTGGGGAATCTAAAACAAGTCTGGACCAACGAGGGCCGCGCCATCGACTGGTTCAATCCACAGCTGGCGGAAGGACGTTGGTTTCTCGAGCATGCCGCCCAGGTAAAAAATATCTGGGTTCCGTACGGCGAATGATGTCGAGTCGGAATTGCTTTTGTTCCGTCTCCGGTCTAGCATACTTCCGTTATTCTTCTCCGCTTGGCATCTTTGGCATCCCGTCATGCCATTCATGTTTGATCTACGTGTTGATCTAAGGAGGAAATATGGGCATCGCAGTGTCACCACAGATTCATCCCAAGGTCGCGGAGTTTGTCGATAAGCCGCGCAAAATGTTGATCAACGGTCAATGGGTAAGCTCGATTTCTGGCAAGACTTTTCCTACCTACAATCCTTCCACCGGTGAAGTTCTGGCGCAGGTGGCGGAAGGCGATCGTGAAGACATTGAACAAGCCGTGAAGGCCGCGCGCAAAGCCTTCGACCACGGCCCGTGGCGGCGATTGACCTCGTCCGAACGCGGACGCATGATCTGGAAGCTGGCCGATTTATTGGAACAGCACACCGAAGAATTCGCGTACCTGGAGAGCCTCGACAACGGCAAGCCTCTCACGATCGCGCGCGCAGCCGACGTTCCGCTGGCCGTCGATTTGTTCCGCTACATGGCCGGCTGGACCACAAAGATTGAGGGCAATACGATTCCGATCTCGGTGCCATACACGCCGGGAGCCAAGTATCTCGCCTACACGTTGCGCGAACCCGTCGGAGTGGCAGGCCAAATCATTCCCTGGAATTTCCCTCTGCTGATGGCCGCGTGGAAACTCGGCCCGGCTCTCGCTTGCGGCTGCACCGTCGTGTTGAAGCCAGCAGAGCAAACGCCGCTTTCGGCGCTGCGTCTCGGCGAACTCATCGCGGAAGCCGGTTTCCCTGAAGGTGTGGTGAACATCGTCCCGGGATACGGCGAGACGGCAGGCGCCGCGCTGGCCGCTCATCCCGACGTCGACAAGATAGCTTTCACCGGTTCCACCGAAGTTGGCAAGCTGATCGTCCACGCCGCAGCCGGCAACTTGAAGAGGGTGTCGCTCGAACTCGGCGGCAAGTCTCCAAATGTCGTTTACAAGGACGCTGATCTCGACGCAGCTATCGCTGGGGCCGCAAGCGCGATATTTTTCAACCACGGTCAGTGCTGCTGCGCCGGATCGCGCCTCTACGTCGAGAAGCCGATCTTTGACCGCGTTGTGGAAGGCGTCGCCGAAGAGGCGAAGAAAATCAATGTCGGCTCCGGCCTCGACCCTCAGACAAGCATGGGACCGCTCGTCTCCGAAGAACAGCTGAGTCGGGTCTGCGGTTATCTTGAGGCCGGCTTCTCGGAAGGCGCCAAAGCGGTCACTGGTGGCCACAAGAAAGGTGACAAAGGTTATTTCGTGGAGCCCACCGTTCTTGTGAACACTCGCGAAGACATGAAGGTGGTGCGCGAAGAAATCTTCGGGCCCGTAGTGACGGCGATGCCGTTCGACGATCCCGAGGAAATTCTGCCGCGTGCCAACAACAGCGAATACGGCCTGGCTGCCGCCGTCTGGACTCGGGACATCAGCAAGGCCCACCGCACCGCCGAACTTCTGCGGGCTGGCACGGTGTGGATCAACTGCTACAACATCTTCGACGCATCTCTCCCCTTTGGCGGATACAAACAATCCGGATGGGGCCGTGAGATGGGGCACGATGTTCTAAACAATTACACGCAAACCAAGGCGATCTGCACCAAATTGGCGTAGCTGATCGTTCCAATAGAAAGAGGACGGCGAATTACCGCCGTCCTCTTATTCTTCAGGGACCACCCCGCGGGTCTTACCGCTCCATCAGCAAAACCTTCTCCGCATTATCAATTTCGGTCAACTTTACTTCGATCACTTCGTTCATCGTGGTCTGGACGTTGCGGCCGACAAAGCTGGCCTCGACCGGTATCTCCCGATGCCCTCGGTCGATCAGCACGCACAGCTGCACTCGCCGCGGCCTGCCGTGCGAAAACAGCGCGTCGAGTGCCGCCCGGGTCGTGCGCCCGGTAAAGAGAACATCGTCGACCAGCACAATGTTTTTATCCTCAATCGAAAACCCAATTTCTTTTTCCTGCACCACTGGTTTGGGCCCAAGAGTAGAAAGATCGTCGCGATAGAAAGTGATGTCCAACGTGCCGACCGGGACTTTGGCGTTCTCGATGCGCGTAATGATCTTGCCCAGTCGCTCCGCGATCGGGACACCTCGGCGGCGAATTCCAACTAATCCCAAACCTTCGATACCGCCGTTTTTTTCCACAATCTCATATGCCAGTCGCACCAGCGTGCGCTCAATTTCTGATGCCGACATAAGCTGCGCCTTCTGGCGCAGACCGGTCTTACGGGAAGGAGCTTTTGAATTCATCGTCGCGCGTACCTCATAGAATAACGGCTTCCAAACTCTATTCAACGCAGCGTCAGAGGTCAAGCGGCAACCACCGCCTAGATTAGATGCAACTCATGGAAGAAATAGAGCGGCTGGAAAGAATCAGGCATCGCGGTGTTCGCTGGACACCACATCTGCGACGACGGCCTGCTCTCTTGCGCTTCCACTCTGCACTCGCACCGTTCGCGTCAGTACCCCGTTATCCTGTTGCAGAGCCTGCAGCGTAATTGCCTGGGGAGTGGAAGTCGCGCCATCGCCCGGCAGAATTCCCACCCCCTGATTCCGCCCTCCCGTTTTCGCGCGATAGAGCGCTGTGTCCGCGAGTTCAATGATCTCTTCCGCGCAAACTGCTTCGTAGGCTCCGCGGCTCCAGGGGAAGGGAGCCCATCCCACGGAGCAGGTCTTTCGCACTCGAACTCCGTGTCCAAGATCAAATGCTTCTGATGACATGATCTCCAAGACGCGCTCGCAGAAGGCTGGAGTACCGGAGGGATCCGCCGAGCGCGACATAATCAGGAATTCCTCTCCTCCCCAACGCACCAGCACGTCCGACTTGCGGACCACACCACTCAACCGCTCCGCCACTCGCTGCAGCAGGCGATCGCCGGCAGGATGACCGTGACGATCGTTTACTTCTTTGAAAAAGTCCACGTCCACCATGATGAAAATCAGATCGCGATGATCCAGCTTTCGAATGTCGCTGCCGCGGGCTCTCTCGTAATTTCGAAGAACCTGCCCAGCTTCCGCCGTAAGAATTTCCTCGAGATAGCGCCGGTTCCAGACTCCGGTCAACGGATCAGTAAAGGAAATTTCCTGGAGCTCAAGATTCTTGCGCTGCAGTTCCAGGCTGTGCCACCGCAGCGACTGTTCCTTACTCTCCAACTCGTCCTTCAGTTTGCACGTTTCGTCGAGATTTTCCCGGGACAAACGCAGCAGGTGGAGCAGTTCGCGGTCCATGCAGTGCTGTTTCATGAACACCAGCGCACCCATGAAGACCATCGCTGCCACAGTCAGGAACAGTCTGTAGGATCGCACTCGCGCCGGTGCCCCTCCCCCAAACTCAGCCCATGCCACCATGAGCGGCGTGGAGAAGACAGCAATCATCGCCAGGCGCGCAGTCCACATGCTATGGTCGTGGCGCGGTTCCTGGTCAGTGGGCTGGTCGGACGGTGCTCCGCGTGCGACGAACCCCACGGATGCGAACCACGCCATCGCGGCTACCAGCGGAACATCAAATAGACTGCCCGTGTAGTACTGGTGATAGTCGATCGCCACACCCGCCAGAATCGAGCCCACGCTGTAAAACAAGGCGGCGACAAAAAGTTGCCGGTAAATTAGTCGCCAAGATCCATGACTGCGTTTCCAAACCAGGCCTACCCCCGCAATCAGAACGATCTGTTCGCATGCATAGAGCACATCGAAGCTGTGGCCATAAACGGCTTCGTTTGGCGAAACGTATTGCCACGGGATCACAACGAATAAATAAAGATAGAGCCACCAGGTGAGCAGCAGAAAAAAGTCGAGCGACGCCAGCCGCAGAGAATGGTCCTTCCGCTGAACTTGCGGCTGCACTACCAGAGCGGCCATCATGGGAACCACATGGAGGAACAGAACCACGTCTCCAACAAACGGGTTCGGCACCTCCTGGCGCAGGAAGACCTCGAAGTAAGTCCAGAGAATCTGCGTGCACAGCCACATGCCGCAACCAAGCGCCATGAGCGCCCAGAAAAGCTTGGCCTTTCTATAGCTTGTCTTGAGGTTCGAGAGGATGGACAGCAACGCGAAGAAAAGCAAAACAGACTGCAGCAGATCGCCGAAGGCGGTCAGCCCAACACTGCGCGGAACCATCAAAGACACGAACACGTGAACGCACACCACTGCGCACACAATTCCCGTCCACTTGCCGGGTTTTCGCACCGAGATGAGACCCACCGTAAGAGTGTATGGCGGGGTTAGGTTGGTGTGCGTGTTACTGAAGTAACAGCGTGTGTGACCGGAATACGCTGCTCAATCTCTAGCCAATCGCAGCTGCAAATCGCCGGACAAACCGGAAAACATCATGGTAGGAGTTGTAAAGCGGCACCGGTGCAACCCGGAAAACGTCGGGTTCCCGCCAGTCGCCCACAACGCCCTCCTCGGCCAGCTTTTTGCAGAAAGGCCGCCCATTTTGTGAAATTCGGATGGACAGCTGCGCGCCGCGTCGGTTCTCTTCACGCGGCGTGATGATGGAGAAAGCCGCAGACGCCTTTTGATTCAGCAGGAACTCCAGATATCCCGTGAGCGACACGCTCTTCGCCCGCAAGCGCTCCATCCCCGCATCGTGGAAGATAGCCATCGAGGCGCGCAACACGGCTAGGCTGACGATCGACGGATTACTCAACTGCCAGCCATCGGCGCCAGGCATCGCGCGAAAGTCAGGTCCCATCTCGAACCGCGACGGTTCGTCATGCCCCCACCAGCCTGCAAAGCGAGGCAAGTCCCATTCGCGCCCATGCCGTTCATGAACGAAGCAACCCGCAACACATCCCGGTCCGCCATTCAAATATTTGTAGCTGCACCACACCGCAAAATCCGGGCCCCACTCATGAAGATTCAACGGCAAATTGCCGGCTGCGTGCGCCAGATCAAAACCGACCACGCAGCCCCGCGCCCGGCCCAATCCCGCGATGCGGGCCAGGTCAAAAGCTTGACCGGTAGAGTAATTCACTCCCCCCAGCATGATCAGGGCGATGGCATCCCCTTCGCGCTCGATCAGTGATTCAATGTCTTCATCGCGAAGGCAGGCCTCGCCGGTGCGCGGGGTCAACTCGATCAGCGACGTCGCAGGGTCAAATCCATGGAAACGAATCTGCGACTGCACAGCGTACTGGTCCGAGGGGAAAGCTCCGCACTCGACGACAATCTTGTGTCTCTCTCGCGTCGGACGGTAAAACGAAACCATCATCAGGTGCAGGTTCACGGTGAGCGAATTCATCACCACGACTTCAATGGGTTTCGCTCCCACCAGCTCCGCAGTCTGTTCCGTCAGCAGCCGGTGGTAAGGCATCCACGGGTTCTTCGCATGGAAATGTCCCTCGACGCCCAGCCGCGCCCATTCGTTCAGTTCCTGCTCGATAAACGCCGCTGCCGCCTTGGGCTGCAGCCCAAGCGAGTGCCCACAAAGATAAATACATTCGCGGCCAGGAGTGCTGGGAAGAAAGAAACGCTCACGGAACTCCTTTAGCGGATCGCGTTCATCCATCGCGATCGCAAAATCTTCACCGGATTGGAAATTCGCCCGATGCTGGAGGTCGCTCACTGCAGGATCTCCAGCGGAGTAAGATCGCGGCGAATCAACTGGTCTGCTCGGTTGCAGTCGAGATCCTCCACCCGATCGATGGATTCACACAGCTCCGCCAGCATTCTGTCCTGAACCGCACCCCGCGTCATTGCAACCGAATAAGGTATGCGATGAAACGTCACCATAGCGTACTTCGGCACGAAAAGTTGAGGATACTTCGCCTCCAGCGCCAGCTCCACCTTCTTTCGCAGCAGGAATCGCGCGTCCGCAACCCGGTCCCTCATTTCCGTAAAATTCTCAATCGCCATGTCCGCGATGGCGTCGGTATTCACTTTGCGTTCTTTCTCAAACTCGGAGAAGACGCGCTCCCAGTCCGCGCCTTGCCGGTCGATCAACTCAACCAGATGAGTGCAGTCTTCGAACCCGCAGTTTATCCCCTGGCCAAAGAACGGAACGATGGCATGAGCCGCGTCCCCGAGCAGCAGCGCTCTTCCTTCCGCATGCCACGGAGAGCACTTGATGGTAACCATCGCACCGGTCGGATTCGCGAAGTAATTCTCGGCCAGTTGCGGCATGAGCGGAACTGCATCCGGGAAGCGAGACTCGAAAAACTGCATCACCTGCGCCCGTGCAGTCAGGCCGTCAAAGCTGTCCGCGCCCCCAAACGGCAGAAAAAGAATGCAGGCAAACGTGCCGTCGATGTTGGGCAGGGCGATCAGCATGTGGTTGCCCCTCGGCCAGATGTGCAGCGCGTGCGTCTCGAGCAAATGCTCACCCTTGGGCCCAGCCGGAATCGTCAACTCCTTGTAGCCGTAGTCGAGATATTGTTGCGAAAAGTTAAACCGGCTCAGCTTGAGCATCTCCGCCCGAATCGCCGACGCCGAACCGTCGCACCCGATCACAACCTCCGTCGCCCGCGTTGTCTCTTCGCCTGTTTCCTCGTCGCGCAGTCGCGTCGCGCCGGTCTTCTGGTCGTATCCCGTGCAGCGCTGATTGAAGTGAATTTCCGCTCCCTGTTCCTCTGCCGCGTTGATGAGCGCAATGTTCAGCTCAGCCCGTGAAATCGAGTTGATGACTTCCGCTTCATTTTTCCCATAGGGCTGGAATGTCAGTTCCCCAGCGGTCGAATGCATCATCCGCCCCTTCATCGGAATAATGATGCTGCGCATCCGCTCCCACAGCCCAGCTTGCTGCAACGCGTGAATACCGCGGGTCGAAAGCGCTAGGTTGATGGACCGCCCCGCGCTCATATGCACGCGCCGCATATCAGGACGCCGCTCATAAATCTCGACCGCGAATCCCCGTTTCGCCAAAAGAATAGCCAGAAGGGGACCGTTCAGTCCGGCGCCGATCAGCGTGACTTTGTCAGGTGCGGCCTTCATTTTGAGAGGTGCGACGATTATTCCCTTCAACAGACGACGCGAAAGAGAACAACTCCTCACTCAGTCAGCAACGTTCTCGCCTCCCACAATTCGGGAAAGAATTTCTTGTCCAGCGTTAGTTTCAGGTAAGACGCGCCCGTGCTTCCCCCTGTACCCATGCGAATTCCGATAATTCGCTCCACCAGTTGAATGTGGCGCAACCGCCAGCTCACCACCAGTTCGTCAAACTCCGTCAGACGCTCGCACACATCGATCCAGTCGCGGTGATGATGTTCATCCTTATACAGCTCATGGACTGCGCGAGCACGCGCCGCGAATCGCTCGCTCTCGCTCGCACCGTCGACGGCCGGCTGAAGCTTGCCCATCGCCTCCAAAGCGCCGAAGAATACGTCGCGCAGCGAGGGCTCCTCCAAACGTCGCTTCAGGCTTGCGTACGCTTCCGGTGTGGGCCGGTGATAGCGAAGCATTTTCTCGTCTTTCAAGCCGCACAAAAATTCAATCTCCCGAAACTGCTCTGACTGAAATCCACTCGCCGGCTCCAGCAGGCCGCGAAACGCAAGAAAATGGGTAGGCAGCATCGTTTCCAAAATCGTGAACTGCTCCACCAGTACTCGGGTGATTTCCGTACACCGCCGCAACAGCCGCGCCGCCTCATACACTTCATCATGCGATTGCGGCGCCGAGCCGGCTTTTCGCAAATTAGCGACCACGGCATCCAGGTCGTGCAGCAATTCCTTGAACCAAAGCTCGTAAGTCTGGTGCACAAGAATAAAGAGCAACTCATCATGGTGCGGCGGAAGAGATTGCGGCAGCTGCAACTCAAGCAATTCCGGAACCTTCAAATACGAGCTGTATGTGAGCCGGTCAGGTTCAGGCGCCAGCGGAGGTGACGCGGCAGCCGCGCTAGGCGCATCCTTGAGCGAGTCAACTTTAAGTCCAAGGAACCGCGCGGCATTTCCACCCAGAATTTTATCCTTGGCGTCCCGCGCTAGATTACTTTTGCGGACGAGCGACCCAACCCGTTCCTCCCCCAGCGGGAACGGATAGTCCGATCCCAGCATTACTCGATCCGCTCCCATCGTCTCCACCAGAAACTGCAACGCGCGTTGATCGAACACCGCAGAGTCGACAAACAGCCGGTTAAGATAATAGCTGGGTGGATGGTCACTCTGTCCGCGCGCAACCGGATGATGATGCCACGCGTTTTCCAACCGCCCCAGTAAGAAGGCGAAACTCCCGCCGCCGTGCGCGAAGCAAATCCGGAGCGTGCCCGGCAGCCGGTCAAACGCTCCACTCAAAATCATCGCTACTACCGACAACTGCGTCTCCGCCGGCATGCCGACCGTCCACGGCATCATGTATTTCGGCATGCGCTCGCTCCCAAACATTTCCCAGGGATGCACGAGCACGGCCGCGCCCTCATCCGCGCAGTGCTGCAGAAAAGTCACGATCCCAGCATCATCCAGATTCTTGTTGCCAACGTGATTTCCAATCTGCACACCAAGATGTCCGGCTCGCATGCATCGGCTAAGCTCCTTGCAAGCCGCATCAACATCTTGTAACGGCACCTGGCAAAGCGACTTCAATCGGCCTTTCCCGCGGCCGCAAAGCTCAAGCGCCGCATCGTTGAACAACCGCGCACAATCCAGCGCGTGTTCCACCGGGCGCTCATACGCGAACAGCACCGGCGTGGCGCACATGACCTGCACATCAATGCCGTCCCTATCCATCTCCCGCAGTCGCACCTCCGGATCCCAGCACGCCGAATAAATATTCCGGAAGAATCGATCCCCCACCATGATTTCGGCTTTCCCCGGCTCGGTGTGCTTGATCCATGGCCAGTTCGGTGTGCCGTAGCGCGCCGCCAGGTCGGGCCACGAATCGGGAAAAAAATGATTATGAATGTCAATGACTGTCATGCTTTATTTGCCGGGATGAATCGTGCCGCAATGCTTGCACTTGCGTCGGCTCTCGTTTGAATAGAACTGTTCGAATAGCGGCGGCAGATCCTTGACGATGCTCTTCAGCTTCACTTCCGCGCGATACACCAACTGATGGCAGTTCGGACAGTACCACTCGAATGCATCCAGAGAGCCTTCGGGTCGCGGCACCTCAACCACCACTCCGATGGTCTCAGCCGGTCGTTGTGGTGAATGGCGCATGTGTTTCGGCAAGAGAAAAATGTCGCCCTCCTTGATCGGCACTTCCAGCGGCGGCTTGCCCGGAGTCTCCATGATGCGCAAAGAAATGTTCCCCTTCAGCTGGTAAAAGAATTCCTCCGTAGGATCGTCGTGATAGTCGCGCCGCTGGTTCGGCCCTCCCACCACCGTCACCATCATTTCGCCGTCTTCCCACACCTGCGCGTTCCCCACCGGAGGCTTCAGCTTCTCTTTATTCGCGTCGATCCAGCCCTGAAAGTTGAAAGCCTTCAGACTTTTGATGGATGCCATTACGCCTCCTATTTCTCCGGTTTGTAAGCCCGGGCTGTGATCTCAATCAGCAAGTGCGGATGCGGCAACTGATGTACCGCCACCGTCGTTCGCGCCGGGCCATCGTATCCAAAAAATTCTCCGTACACTTCGTTATAGCCGCCGAAATCGTTCATGTTGACGAGATATGTAGAAACCTCCACCACATCTTGCAGTTGCGCTCCTGCACTGTGCAGAATGTCGCGGATATTCTCGATCACGGCACGCGTCTGCACCCGGATGTCGAGCCGCGTCGTCCCCAATCGATCGACATCAGCGCCCGCAATTGTGTTATCGGCACGGCGCGCGCTGGTCCCAGACACAAACAGAAAATCTCCAGCCCGCTTCACATGCGGATACTTGCCGCGCGGCGCCGCTTTCCCTTCAACAACTTTGCTATCTGTCCCACTCATCGCATTATCTCGCGCAACGTCAAAGATCACAGCCGAATGCAAATGTTGTTCAGTTCAGAATAAAAATTCAAGGAATGCATCCCACCTTCGCGCCCTATGCCGGAAAGTCCCGCGCCGCCAAACGGCGTTCGCAGGTCTCGCAAGAACCAGCAATTCACCCACGTGATGCCCACATTCATCTTTTGCGCCACACGATGGCCACGCTTCAGGTTGCTGGTCCAGATCGAAGCCGCGAGACCATACTTCGTATCGTTGGCCATGGCGATGGCTTCCTCCTCCGCATCAAACGGCGCGATGTGACACACCGGACCAAAAATCTCCTCCTTCACGCATCGCGCCGATTCCGGCAGCCCAGTATAGATGGTAGGTTGCACATAGAAGCCGTGATCGCGATCGTCGCCAAATTTCGGAACTCCTCCGCCTGTAATGACCGTGGCGCCTTCTTCCTCAGCTAGCTGGTAATACGACAGCACCTTCCCCCGATGTTGCGCCGAAATCAACGGCCCCAGATCAGTCTTCGGGTCATTCGGCCAACCCGCGTGCAGCTTCTCCGCTTTTTGTTTAAGCGCCTCTACGAATTCGTTGAAAAGTTTCCGCTCCACATAAATCCGTTCAGCGCAGAGGCAGACTTGCCCGGTATTAAGAAACACGGCCTCCGCTAGACCATTCACCGCTTCTTCCACAACACAATCTCCGAAGACAATCGCCGCATTCTTTCCACCCAACTCAAACGAGACCGGCTTCACGGTGGCCGCCACCGCCTTCATGATGGCCGCTCCAGTTCGCGATTCTCCAGTGAACGTGACAGCATCCACGTCCGCATCTTGCGTCAGGAATTCCCCCGCGGAGTCCGCCCCGAAGCCATGCACGACGTTATAAACGCCATTTGGAATCCCCGCCTCTTGCATCGCCTCGGCTAGAAGCGCCGCCGTAGCCGGAGTTTCTTCGGAGGGCTTCACCACCACCGCGTTTCCACAAGCCAGCGCGGGCGCAACTTTCCAGGTGAGTAGCAGCAAGGGAAGATTCCACGGCGTGATCACTCCAACCACGCCCAAAGGCTTGCGCACGGCGTAGTTCAAGGCGTTTGAGCCGTCGGGAGTCTCCGTCTGAAAAGATTCCAGCCCAGACATCTTCACCAGATCGGCAAACACGCGAAAATTCGCCGCTGCGCGAGGAACATCGAGCCTTGAGGCCAGGGAGACCGGCTTGCCCGTGTCCGCAACTTCTGCCTGCACGAAGCAATCAAACCGCTTCTCAATCTCGTCCGCGACCCGGTGCAATCGCTTCGCCCGCTCTCGAACTCCAAGCCGTCCCCATTCTCCGCCCAACGCGCGCCGAGCCGCGAGCACAGCTTCGTCTACTTGCGATGCGTCGGCTTCGGTGACTTGCGCGATCACCGTCCCGTCCGCCGGATTCACATCCGCAAACTCGCGCTTCCCGGAGACGAACCGGCCATCAATGTAATTCTGGATTAATTTCACGAAATCCCCAGGCGGGTCTCGCAATCGTAGCAGGGCAGCTGGAAGCGAGGCAATCTCCACGCTAACTCGCAAGCTGCCGCTGTTCCAGATAGCGTCGCAATGCATCGTGCCAGGATGGCATCTCAATTCCGAAAGCTCGCACACGCGCCGGCGACAACACCGAATACGCCGGTCGAGGCGCGGGCCGCGCCATCTGCTGGCTGCTCACCGGCCGCACCGTTGTCTGAAGCCCCCCACTCCTAACGATCTCTTGCGCAAACTCAAACCACGTGCAATCGCCCGCGTTGGTCGCGTGCACAATCCCCGTCGCATTCTTCCGGCACAATTGAATAATCGTCCGCGCCAAGTCCTCGGCATAAGTCGGAGAGCCGCGCTGATCATCGACTACATCTAGCGCCGGACGGCTCACAGCCAGTTTCAAAATCGTATCCGGAAAGCATTTTCCACCCACTCCAAACAGCCACGAAGTTCTCACGATGCAGCAATCCGGCATCAACTCCAGCAACTTGATCTCCGCCTCGGCCTTGGTGCGTCCATACACGCTCTGCGGATTCCGCGCGTCTCCGGTCTCGTACGGTGTCGTCTTTTTTCCATCGAAAACGTAATCGGAGCTAAGGAAAACCAGCCGTGCTCCCACTTGCTGAGCCGCAGCAGCAACGTTCACTGCTCCATCGCGATTCACCGCGAAAGCCAGCTCCGGCTTGCTTTCGCATCCGTCCACATCGGTATAAGCTGCTGCTAACACAATCCAGTCCGGACGCGTTTCCTGCACAACCTCCAGCACTCGCGTTGCGTTTCTTAGATCTGCAGCGTGCGAGGTGAGCCCCGTCACGGTATCTCCGGCCCACTCGCGCATGAGCGCCTTGCCTAATAAGCCCGAGGCGCCAAAAATTGTGACTCTCATGGGAATTTAGTCGAAACACTCAGCGTCGCGGAACGCGGCACCGCGCTGGTCCTTTGCTGAAACAATCGGCTCGCTATCAAGTTCCCAGTTGATCTTGAGTTGAGCATCGTTCCACGCGAGGGTGCGTTCGTGCTCGGGCGCATAAAAATCAGTTGCCTTGTAAAGCACATGCGCCTTTTCCGAAAGCACGCGGAATCCGTGCGCAAAACCCGCTGGAATCCACAGCATTCTCTTGTTCTCGCCCGACAAGCGCACACCCTCCCAGCGCCCAAATGTCGCAGCGCTCCGGCGCATATCCACCGCGACGTCCAGAATCTCCCCTTCAACCACCCGGACCAGTTTCCCCTGCGGATGCTTCAACTGATAATGCAATCCACGCAGTACATTTCGCGACGAGCACGAATGATTGTCCTGCACAAATCTTTCAACAATCCCCACCTCTGCCATGATCCGCTGGTTGTAGCTCTCGAAGAAAAATCCGCGCTCGTCTCCGAATATCTTTGGCTCAAGCGCAAATACACCGGGCAGCGAAGTCGGAATTTTCTTGAGCGCATCCATTGCAGGGCCAATTGCCTGAACTGCATCCATCAGAATACCTTTTCACGCAAGAGCTGTAGCAGGTAGGCGCCGTAACTGTTATTCCTCATCGCATTGCCAATTCTTTCTACCTGGTCCGCCGTGATGTAGCCGGAGCGCAGCGCAATCTCTTCCGGACAAGCCACCATCAGTCCCTGCCTCTTCTCGATCGCCTGAATGTAGAGCGCCGCATCCATTAACGACTCATGCGTGCCCGTGTCCAGC
This sequence comes from uncultured Acidobacteriaceae bacterium, assembly GCA_963786075.1. GTDB lineage: Bacteria > Acidobacteriota > Terriglobia > Terriglobales > Acidobacteriaceae > Sulfotelmatobacter. The sequence continues at coordinate 90,167 of CAWAYA010000031.1, forward strand.
CACGCCATGCCTCGTCCCATCACCACCACTTCCAACTCTCCGCGCTCCAGGTACACCTTGTTTACATCGGTAATCTCCAACTCGCCCCGCGCACTCGGCTTCAGCGACTTCGCGATCTTCACGACTTGATCATCGTAGAAATAAAGCCCGGTCACCGCGTAACGCGATTTCGGCTGCCGCGGTTTCTCCTCGATGCTGAGAGCTCGCCCGGTTGCATCGAACTCGACAACTCCGTAGCGTTCCGGATCATGCACCGGATAAGCAAACACGCATGCGCCTCGCGTCTTGCCCGCAGCCTGCCGTAAGTCCTTACCCAAGTCATGCCCATAAAAAATGTTGTCGCCCAGCACTAGAGCGCAAGCGCTGCCTCTGATAAATTCTTCCCCCACGAGAAACGCTTGCGCAATTCCTTCCGGCTTGGGCTGAACCTTGTATCGCAGATGAATTCCAAACTGACTGCCATCCCCCAGCAGCGCCTCAAACTTGCTCACGTCCTCCGGTGTAGTAATAAGAAGAATGTCGCGAATCCCCGCCAGCATCAGCGTGCACAGTGGGTAATAAATCATCGGCTTGTTATAAACCGGCAGCAGACTCTTCCCCATGGCATGGGTCACCGGATACAAGCGCGTCCCCGCCCCTCCCGCCAGAATGATTCCCTTGTAACTCACACTCGAGGCTTGCGTCATAAGATGATTCTGCAAATGATCACGCCGGCAATTCAGGAAGAGTAATGCGTTTCAATCCACTTTCGGTAGCCGCCGCTGGTCACATCGCGCACCCACTCTTCATTTTCCAAATACCACCGCACGGTCTTGCGAATTCCGCTCTCAAATGTTTCCAGCGGACGCCACCCCAGCTCGCGCTCAATCTTAGTCGCATCCATGGCGTAGCGCCGGTCGTGTCCCGGACGGTCCTTCACAAATGTAATCAGCCCGCGGCGCGGCATCCCGCGGCTTCCGGCCATCTCGTCCACAATGTCGCAGATCGTCCCCACGATCTCGATATTCCGCTTCTCGTTCCATCCGCCAATGTTGTAGGTCTGTCCAACTCGTCCCCGAGCGAGCACCTGCGCAATCGCTTCGCAGTGATCCTCCACATAAAGCCAGTCGCGAACGTTCTGCCCATCTCCGTAAACCGGCAGCGGCTTGCCATCGCGCGCGTTCAGGATCACGAGCGGTATCAATTTTTCGGGGAACTGGAATCGTCCGTAATTATTCGAGCAATTCGTGGTCAAAACCGGCAGCCCATAAGTGTGATGGTAAGCCCGCACAAAATGATCAGACGCAGCCTTCGACGCTGCGTAAGGACTATTGGGCGCATATCCAGTTGTCTCGGCAAATGCGGGATCCTCCGGACCCAGCGAGCCATAAACCTCATCCGTCGAAACGTGTAGAAATCGAAATTCGACTTTCTCTCGTTCCCCGAGACCACCCCAATATGCCCGCACTTCCTCCAGCAGCGCGAAAGTTCCATCCACATTCGTGCGGATGAAATCATCCGGGCCGCGAATGGATCGATCCACATGGCTCTCGGCGGCAAAATGCACAATCGCCCGCGGCCTGCTGCGTTCCAGCAGCCCGTGCACCAGGCTTCGGTCGGCAACATCCCCATGCACAAACTCGTATCGGCGTTCGTTCGAAACCGTTTCCAGGTTGTGCAGATTCCCGGCGTAGGTGAGCTTATCCAGGTTTACGATCGAAGCCGAATCCCGCTCCATCCTCTGCAGAATGAAGTTGGATCCGATAAATCCTGCCCCACCTGTCACGAGGATCGTGTTTTCCATATCGTCGAACTTCGGATTCAACGGCGCCCGGTCGCTCGCCACGTCATCGCCAGCGAATGATCACCAATTGTAAACAAAAAGGACGGGATTGACCCCGTCCTCTTGTTGCTGCCTTCGATTTTCTCTGCGAGCTACATGTTTACCCGAATATGTTTCATACCGCCTACGGGCCGGTCGCTTATCCCGCCCGTCGCTGCTCCGCGGACGCCGCGGCTGCGGTCCAGCGAACCGGCCTTCTGGCTCCAGTCTCCACGAATTCCCAGCCCATCGTTTCGAAATACACTCGCTCGATCTGCTTAGCAATCTGCGGCCACTGATAATATTCCCGGATCCGTCGTTTGGCAGCCTGTCCCGCGGCCTCGCGCACTGCCGGATTCGCAATCAGAAATCTCAGCCGGTCAGCCAGGTCCGCAGCATCGCCGCGCCGGAAAGTGAATCCAGCATCCTCCACGGCTTCCCGATTTTCCGCCACGTCGCTGCTGAGCACGCAGAGTCCCGCACCCATCGCATCCAGCAGAGCCAGCGACAGCCCTTCCAGGTCGGATGGCAGCACGAACAGCATGGCATTCGTCAGCAACTCGTCGAGACTCTCACCCGAAACCCATTCCAGCATTTTGATCCGCTCACCCGCGTGCGTCTGCAACTGGCGCGAGTAATTGTCGCAGTAGCTCGACGCCCCAGCCATGACGAGCTTCACATCAGTCTCCAACTTCTCATAGGCCTCCACCAGCAGATGGCATCCCTTTTCTGGCGAGAACCTGCCCAGAAACAGAATGTATCTTCCCGACTCCAGTCCCCAATCAAAAATCTTGTCAGGAACGTGCCACTCCCGGAGCACACCGCCATTGGGCACGTAAGAAGTTTGCGCTCCATAGCCCGCCCGGTAATGTTTCTGCAATGCTTGCGAGACCACCATCGTGTGGCTGGGCAACCTCACCGCCGCTCGCTCTCCCAGCCGCAGGACCGCCGAGGCAAGGCGCCCCCATTTTTTTCGCTGCCAGTCGAGTCCCTGCACTGTGACCACGGTCTTTTTCCCCGCCAGCCGCGGGATAAACGAAAACAGCGCCGGCCCCAGCGCATGGTAGCACCACGTCACAAGGCTGAACCAGAACATGCAGCGTGCTCAGAAACGTATGTACCAGGGTTTCCAGATGCTTGGATCGGATCGTGGGCAGTCGCACCAACTGCATGCCGTTGCGCTGTCTCTCCGGCGGGGTGAAGTAGCTTCGGCAATACGCCGTCACCTGGTGTCCCATCCCAGTCAGTCTTTCTCCAATTTCTTCGTAATAAGTTTCAATGCCGCTGTATTTCGAGGCCACACCCCGCCCGCCGATGAATGCCACGCGAAGCGTCCGCTTCCGAATCGCTACAGGGGGAACGTCGACTGCGTCCAAAGCTGGAGCAAAGACGAGGCGCTGCAGAGGAACGAAGCCGCTTCTTTCCAGTCGTGGCACTCCATCTCCTGCTGATGACCTCACCGGGGCTGTCCTTCTAGTCCTTCTCAGCATCGGCACTCCGGCCGATTGTTTTTTCGCGTCAATCACCCGCTCATACAGTCCAACCAGCACCTCGTAGTGAGCCTCCGGCGTATATCCTCGCCGCACTCGCTGCCACCCTGCCCGTCCCATCTGTTCCGCCAGTTCTGGCCGCGAGCTGAGAAACCGGATCGCCGACGTCAGTTGCTCCACATCGCCCGTCTTGTACAAGAGTCCTGTCTTCCCGGCCTGCACCAGTTCGCGCCGCGATCCCAAGTCCGTCGCCACCACGGCTCGCGCCTCTGCATAAGATTCCAGAATCGTCTTCCCCAACGTTTCATAGGCGTGCGACGGCAGCACGGTGAAGCGCGAACCGGCAATCGCGCGCTCCAGTTCTGCTCCCCGCATATCGCCGGCAAATTCGACGTTGGCCAATCCCAACTCGACGGCCAGTTGCTCCAACCGGCCGCGCTCCGGTCCGTCGCCGGCAATCATCAGACGAAGAGTTGGCAGTCGTTGCATGGCGTGCAGCAGGTCCTCTACCCCCTTTTCCGCGGACAACCGTCCGAAGTAAAGCAGCGGAGCGTTCTCCACGGCGCGCTCCGTCGCCGCCCGGACCGGCTGAAAATGGGGGAGCACCTCGAACCTGGCCGGATCCCATCCATGCTCAACAAACTTGTCCCGCACAAATTGGCTGGGTGCAAGAAAGCGGTCCACGCATTTTTCGTACGTACCCGCCCATTTATGCAGGTAGGCCTCTGCCACCAGAGTCATCCGCGCACCCCATCCCGGATAGCACTTCTCCTTCAATGCGTGCCAGAATTCGCCTCCCTTACATGCCTCGCAAGCTTGTCCTCGCAACACCAGGTTGTAGCTTGCGCACAGCACCTTGAAGTCGTTCAAGTGGTAGACGACCGGAACCTTCTGCGTCCTCAACTCCCACAAGATCGACGGCGACAAATGGTGATAGATATTCCGCACGTGCGCCACATCCGGCCGGAACTCCGCGATCATGCCCCGTATCCGCCGCCGCGCCTCGCATGAATAAATCGCACGCCCGGCCAGCCTCACCTTCTCGAACCATCCACTGCACTGCTTGAAGTCGACGCGGGGCACGAAATGGCGATCGTACTGCGTTGGGCTGCCTCGCGGATCGGCCATGGAAAACAGCGCCACCTCATGCCCCCGGGCCCGCAGCAGTTCCATGGCTTCGAACAGATACACCTCGGTGCCGCTGAAGGGATAGTTATATTTGTTGCAAAACAAGATTCTCACGAGGGGCGCTCCAGTCTTGAATTACAAAATCCTGAGTTGGAGGGAGATCCGGCGTAGCGATCTGCTGCAGAAACCAGCTGCCGAATTGAGTCAGATTCTTTGCGCGACTAAAGTTGTGGACCACCTGCATCTGCGCGGCATGCCGGATCCAGTCCAGACGGCCCACCGCCGTCCGGTCCTCCCGGCACATCAATCTTTCGAGGAAGAGAATCTTGGCTACGAAATCCTGCATTGCTCCCGGCGCATAAAGAAAACCAGTTTTTCCGGGAATGACAATCTCCGGGACCCCAGTGATCGCCGGAGCAAGAACGATCCTGCCTCGAGCCATCGCCTCCATCAGCACCAGAGGAATCCCCTCACTTCGGCTGGTAAGCACAGCCACGTCGGCGCGCCAGTACAGTGCATCCATCTGCCTTTCACCAACGTGGCCGAGCAACTTGATCTGGTCTTGCAGCCGGTTTTTCCGAATCAAATACTCCAGACGTTGCCGCTCCGGTCCTTCCCCTGCAATCCAACACTCAAAATCGAGCCCACCATCGCGCAGTCGAGCACAGGCGCGAATCAGAAAAGCGTGATCCTTCACCGCATGCAGTCGTCCCACAGCCAGCAAGGTGAAGATGCGGCGCGTGCCCCGGGCAGCCCTCCGCGATTCCGCTCGTTCTGGCACGACTACACCCAGACGCGAGACAATGATTTTGTGCGGATCGATTGCTGGAAAATGTTTCAAAATATAGCGCCGGTTGTACTCCGAAATCGTCAGGCAAAACTGGCAGTGCTTCAGCTTCGCATCGAGATAAGCTCCGTTGAGCAGCAGGTCTGACCCGTGCAGCGTCATGCTGAAATCCACTCCCAGCAGCTGCGCCGCCACCATTCCGATCCACGATCCGAAATAGCCGTGATGCACGTGGATGTGATCCACCCCGCGATCCATCTCTCGGTCTCGGAGCAGCACCGCGTAATACGCTCCCAACCAGGTATGCAACAGGGCTTTCAGCCGCCGCCTCGGCGATTCCTTCCCGCGCAGAAGCACCCGAGCCATCAGGCCGGCAATCCGTTCCCAACGCCACACGGCGAGCCCGAGCGCTCGCAGCAAAGTGACAACTCGAACCGGTTGCAGGCAAAGAATGTCCGGCTCCAAAGCCGCATTCGGGGACGCGCTCTGCATGGCATCCGGCTTGCGCACGCTGCCCGGAATGACCCGAACTCCCCGCCGCCGCAGTTCCTGAATTTCCTCGCCCACATAGGGCTCGACGGCCGCAGGAAATTGATTGGCGAGATAAGCTACCGTCAACACGGAATCCAGATTTGCAGAAGAGGTAATCGCGGAACTGAGAGTTGAAAGATTGGATCGAACGAGGTCTACGCGGCGGGCCTGGGAACGCCCCCGGCAAACAGACTTGGCCTAGGTTGCGATTCGTAAGCGGCGCGCCGCTGCTGCGCCGCCAGCATTCCCGCCATGGAGAACAGAAGTCCGTTCACGAACTGGTAATTCATCACCACCAGAGCCGCATTCACCCAATAAATGCCAAGCATCACCGGCCACATGGCATGAAACTGCCGATTCAGAAACCCTCCGCGTTCGGCCCGAGGAACCTGCCCCCGCCCCAGCCGCCAAAGCTCCCACATCAGCCAGGCATAAAGCGCTAAACCGAAGACGCCATGCTCCACCAGCAACTCCAGATAAGTATTGTGCGGATACAACTCCTTCTCCTTGTAGCCGCTCACGTGCCGCGCCAACTCCGCGGGCATCTGGTTGATGCCCCATCCCGTGAGCGGCTTCTCCAGAAACATCTGCCAGCCTGCGGTATAAACCGCCCGTCGGAAATCGAGCGGCCCCGATTCCTTGAGCCGCTCCGTGAGCGCACGGCGCTGATCGTCAAAGCTTAAAGCGATCAGCAAGCCCAGAGTTCCGACGATCGCCACCCCGACGCAGATCAGCCGCAGCCTCCGGTTGTTCGAGCGAACAATCAGAACCACGACGCTGACCGCAAACGACAGCCACACCGCTCGCGTCATCGTCGCCAAAATTGCCACCGGTAAGGAACCCAGCAGCACCGCGGCTTTCACTCCTCGTATTCTTCCCCGCAGAAAAGCATGCAGAGCCAGCACCCCAAGCAGATTCAACGACACCCCGTTTGCCACTGCCTGCAGCAACGGTCCTCGCGCCCGGTCAACGTGGTAACCCAAACTTTCATCCAGGATGAAGCGCGGAAAGATCAGCGGCTTCGCGCCCACCAGGAACGCGATTGCCGTGAAACAGAGATAAGCCAGCACCACCAGGGAAAACATCTCGAACTGCCGCAACCGCCGCTCCTCCCGAAACACCAACCCCGCCACATGAAACAGTGCGAACGGCACGATAAATTTTGCCGCCAGCAAGCACCATGTCTGGTTGTCGAACGGTTGTCCGATCACGCTAGCCACCGCCAGAAGCGTCAGCCCAATCATCGGCCAGGTCGCCCGCTCCACCACCAACAACCGCTCCCGCCTCACAACCGCCCTCACCATTACTCCCGCCACCAACAGCGCGAATGCGACGCGATCGATCTCATAAAAAGGCACATCTGGATGCCGCAGCAGCATCGCCGTCAGCGCCATAAGAAACAGCGCGGTCGGCGCCGCCATCATCGCCTGCAACGGACGCAGCCCCACCCTCACGCCGCCCCAGGCAGCCTCACCCGCCCATGCCACCGGCGACTGCATCCCGCGTGCATCTGGCGCCGTCATTCCCCACTCCCTCGCAGAACCACCGCCGCCGTCTTCAGCAGAATCCGCAAATCCATCCCCAGGCTCCAGCGCCGGATGTACTCAATATCCAGCTTCATTCCCGCCTGAAAAGACGGTTCCCGCCGTGCCGTCACCTGCCACAGTCCCGTCATTCCCGGCATCACATCGAGCCGCGGCAAATGCTCAATCGCGTAACCAGAAAAATCGTCCAGGGGATGCGGTCGCGGCCCCACCAGGCTCATCTCCCCGCGCAGCACATTCCATAGCTGCGGAAGTTCGTCCAGACTGTAGCGCCGTAGCCATCGCCCCACCCGCGTAATTCGCGGATCGTCGTTAATTTTGAAACACGGTCCCTGCCTCTGATTTTGCTCCCGCAGTTTCTCTTTCAGACCATCCGCATCTCTCACCATGGTGCGAAACTTATAGCAGCGGAATGGTCTGCCCTTGCGTCCCGCACGCAGCGCCGCATAAAGCGCCGGCCCCGCCGAATCCAATCGGACGAGAATCCCCAGCACCGCCAGCACCGGCCCCATCAGAATCAGCGCCAGCCCCGCACCCACCACGTCCAGCACGCGCTTCAACAGCAATCCCGCGACCGGCAACGGTTCTTCGTGCAGCGAAATCAGCGGCATGTCTCCAATCCGCTCCGTTTCCCGCATCGGCTCGCACCCGAACAGATCCGGCGCCATCTTTACGTCCAGTCGCAGTTGCTGAGCCGTGCGCAGTACCCGCAGCGTCAACTCCCGATCATGCGGCGCCGCCAGAATCACTTCATCCACAAAAGCCGTGCGCGCCAGTTCCGCCAAGTCGGTCGTGCGTCCCGTCACTCTTTTTCCCGGCAGCTTCCTGTCATCGAGAAAGCCGCAGACAGACCGCCCCATCTCGGGATGCTTTTCCAGGTAGTTTGCGATTCGTTGACCCAGTCCGCCCGCTCCCACGATCAGAACATTTCGCGCCCCGCCTCTGGCCCGCACCTCCCGCTGGGGTTTTTTCCGGACACCGCCCCATGCTGCTCCTGGGATCAACCGCGCAGCCCACTCAGTTCCCTGAGGCTTCTGCTGACCTTGATGTAGAAAAGGGGAAGACACTTCAGACCAGTTCCAACTCGTACCCCTTGATCTCAATCGCCAGCGAGCGCTGGATCGATTCAATCGAGATCACCAGCTTTCCCTCTTCGTGCTGCACCAGCACGCCCTCCAATCCCTGCAGGCAACCACCGCGGATCCGCACTCGCTGTCCGGTGTGCACGAACGGATGGAGGGCAAACAGCCCCTTCCCTTGCAACAGCAATTGCAGGTCTTCAATCTGCTTAACCGGGACCGCCGCTACGATCCCGCCAAAGCTCACGAAGCCGATCAGTCCGGCAGTTTGCAACACCGCCTGCCGCGCAATCGGAGACTGATCAATATGCACAAACGCATATCCCGGAAACAGAGGAACCGTCACCACCTTCTGCCGGTCGCTCCAGGTGTGATTTTCAGTCAACAATGGAAGGTAGACTTCGCAGCTTTTGTAGTTGAGCTGGGCGACCACTCGCTTCTCGAAGCGATACCGGGTCTGCACCGCAAACCACTGTGCCGCCGCTACCACCGCGGGCAGCGGCCCAGCATCCATCGAGCCGGACAGTCTTGCGGCCGGGACTCCATAGCTACCGCTCATTGAGTCCCACAGCCTATTCTTGGTTTCTTTTGCACTGCGTCTTTCAGCTTTGGCCACGCCACAGTACTTGCGACGGGCAACCGTTACTCGTCAGAACAACCTTCCCGCTACCGCATACCTCTACAACCGCCGATAAATTCGCTCAGGCACTGGGAACCTTCTCTCTCGCAACACCGTTCCCAGAATTCGCGATTGCGCCGCTTCCAGCGTTTCCTTGATCTTGCGCGCAGTCGCTCTCCGCGTGTTATGAGCGCCCAGCACCAGGATGATTCCATCCGTGAGCTGTCCCAGCAATGCAGCCTCGCTCGACATCCCCGCCGGAGGTCCCTCGATGACCGCATACTCGAACTCTTTTCGCAGCTCCGCCAGGCGCGAAATCCAATAACGTCCCGTCCCTGATTCTTCGCTGCATTCGCGCGACCCGAACTCAGGCACTTGCCACAAATTGACCGCCGTCTGCCTGGACCACGACTTGATCGCAGTTCTACCTCCGCACCAGGACGCTAATTCCGCCGTCATATCCCGGCCTACGACAGCGATATGCGCACTCGTCTCCAGCGCCAGAGCCTGTCCGACTTGGTCGCAGAGACTGGCCACATCCGTGTCCGGCTCCGCCCCGCTGAATACGACCTGCGTTACCGGCCGGCCTCCGCTGGCAAAAAACACGCGCTGCACCAGGCCCCGAATCTGTTCGCGTGCGAAATCTTCTGGATTCCAAACCTCCGGCCCACGAAAGACCCCAACCTGCATTAGTGGAGACTCCTGCGCCGCTGACCGGGCAAAATCGTCGCTTCGCAGCACATCCGCATTCGCACTCATCTCATCTCCTTCAGGCGCATAACCTTTGGCCCATTTCTTCCGGTATAGAAGCCAGCACCGGGATTTCCAAACACCGGAAAACTTCTTCAGGAGTGCGCAGCGCAGGGTCCAGATAGTCCGCCGCGAACGCGGCCCCGGTCCCTGAAGTCAGCGCCGCGGCGAACCCCACCAGCAGGACCACGCCAGCCGGCCACACCGGCAGCGCCGGCACCACAGGTTGCTCGGCGATCGCCACGTTCACAATGCCCTCCTCATCTAACGCATCCCCCATCCGCGCTTCTTCCCGTTTTTTCACGTAGAGCAGGTAGTTTTCCTGCGCGGCCTTTTCGTTGCTCGTAAGATCGTCTTGGGTAATCGCGTCCTCGCCCAGCTGCCGGGCCAGGCGGCGATATTCCGCTAACTCTGCGGTCGTCGTCGCCTCGCGTGCTGCCAATCCCTTCATCTGAACCTTCGCCTTCTGCAACTCGGCCTTGGCCCACTCATAGTTCACATCCAGATCGGTTGTCTGGTCGCGCACCGGACTTTGCTTCTCCACCGCAATGGCCTCTTTGGCCTGAGCAATCTGCTGCTCGACTTCCTGCACCAGGCGATGGCCCGGCTCAAACTTGGTCAGCAGTTGTGTCTTCTTTAGCTCGAGATCCAACAGACTTGCCTTCAGTGCCCGCAACAGCTCGGGATTATCCGCCGTCCGAACCTGGGTAACGTTCCGTGCCGGCAAATTCGCCAGCTGCGTTTCCAGTTCGCGAACACGATGTTTTGTGTCCGACATTTCTGCCTCCGCTTGCTGGTAGCTCGCGTCCAGGTCGTTGACTCGTTGCAGCGTCAGATCGCGTTGCTGTGCGGCCATCACCACGTCGTGACTCTTTGTGAAGTCCGCCAGCTTTCCCTCGGCCTCTTCCAGTTGTCGCCGCGACTCTGCGGTCTGTTGATCGAAGAACTGCAGTTGTCCCCGCGGCCGGTGGACTTCCATGTGTTTCTCGAGATACACGCTGGCCAACGACCGCAGCACACGGGCTGCCAGTTGCGGATCGGAGGCGCCGTAACTTACCGCGATCAGATTGGTTTTCTTGATCGGCTCCACTTCTAGCTTACCGGCCAATCTCTTCGCGGCTCGCTCCACCCGCGCCGCTTGTCCTTCGTGCGGCCGCAACCATCGCAGCCAATCATGTGCAGCCAGATCGTTGGCCTCCGCCACGCTTCGCAAAACGTCGTCGTCCTTCAGCAGTTCTACTTCAGAATTTAGTTCTTCTTCCGTTACTTCCACCCGCGAGAAATCGGGAGGAGCATTCTCCTGCGCGGCCACGGGAGGGTCGGCTCGTCCTCGGCGCACCAGCACCCGCAGGTGCGCTCGATAATTGGCCCCGGCGAACGCATACACCACCGCCAAAATGAAGATCAATCCCGCGACCCCGACAAACAGTTTCCGCTGCCGGAACAGAACCATCGCCAGCTCCCGCATCGTCGGCGACTCCGCCACTTCTTCTCTACGCGCTAGATCCTGATCTCGCATGCGGATTGACCTGGGTTTCCCGATAAAGCTGGCCCGATAAAGCTGGCCCGATAAAGCCGGCCTGATAAAGTCCTTTGTTAAAACTGTGTGGAACTCACGTACATGCTTAAGGCTGGTTTGCTCAGATATTGCGCGATCTTCGAAACGGAATTTTGCGGAACAAACACCAGATCACCGGGCCGCAACTCCGCCGCCTCGCCCAGGCTTCTCTCCTTCAACATCTTCTTCAGATTGAAAACCCGCGCCTCCACCAAATCATCATTCACCCGCCGAAACAAAAGCACCTGCGAATGCTTCGCCTCATGGGTAAACCCGCCCGCAATCTCGACCGCTTCCATGATGGTCGTATCCCCGCGCAGCTCGTACTTGCCCGGCTTTCCAACCTCCCCGCCCGCCACGAAATAAGGATGCTCAAAGTCCTTCAGCGCCACCGCCACCTGCGGATCGTGCAGATATCCCGTGTAGGCCTGCCGCACCGCCTCACGAAACTCGTCCAGAGTGAGTCCCTGGGCGAACAACATCCCGGCGTCTTTTAGAGTGACGTATCCATCTGGTTGTACGGTGAGGGTCTGGTCGAACTCGGGCGATAACGTGAAGCTCAATGCCACCACGTCGCTGCGCGTGAGCCGGTAAAGCGGACGGCGTTCCCCTCCGAGCTTGGGGTTTCCCTTGCCGTCCGCTTGCCCCGGTTTTGCGGCCGCCATTCCTGTGCTTCCCGTCCCAGCCCCGGTTTGGCTGTTTGGAGAAGACTGTGGGCTTGCTCCCAGGCCCTGCTCCCTCTTTTCCTCCTGGGCGAATGCGGCCACGCAAAGCTGTAACGACAACACGCCCATCACCGCAACTCTTGTCCAACCAACGAAGGGTTTCATTGCGTGATGGGTTCTATTTTCCTGGGTTCTGAGATCCGCTCAGCATCCGCGGCTCTCTTTGGGCAAGCTATGCCGATGCACATTTCCCGGCAAGACATGGGAAGTGCTGTCTACCAGCGTGGTCGTGCCAGCTTCACTCGCGAAAGTGTGCCGAACCAAGCCCGCCGCGGCTTTTCATACTGCCGACCGCTTCCGATAGGGCCGAAAGCGTGTTCCCTCGCGGGCTACCCTCAAAAGTAGACTTGCATGTTCACGACATCACACCCGCCCGATGGAACGCGACTCGAGACTGCGCCGCGGACCCGCGCCCCGCAACATTTCTCGCTCTAACAGCCGCAAGGTTCCCTATCCCAATCTGGCTCATCGCGATTTTTCCACAACGTCGTAACTTCAATTCCCGAATTGAATGTCTCCTCCGAATAAAGTGACATGTTTCCTTGAGTCCCTCGCTCTTCACACCTAAGATCAAGACGTTCCTCAATTCCGCTCCATTAGCTCTGGCCCTAATGACTTCGTCCCCAGCCACCGCAATCGCAGTCCTCATCGCCGATTCCAACCGCATGCAAGCGCAGCTTCTCACCAGCGCCCTGCGCCGCCGTTCCGAGTTCCGCATCTCCACCTGCCCCATCGACATCGCCTCGATCCTGCACGCCGTCGCATCCACGCCGGCGAAAGTTGTCGTCCTCTCCCTCAACCACTCCGTCAGCATCGCCAATCAGATGGCGTCCATGCGCCGCGTTCATCTTTCTCATCCCGCGATCGCAAAAGTTCTTCTAGTCGAGTCCTACGACCGCGCCCTGGTAGTCAGCGCTTTCCGCTCCGGCGCCCGTGGCATCTTCTGCATCTCCGACACGCATTTCCGCCTGCTCTGCCGCTGCATCCAGCGCGTAGCCAGCGGACAAATCTGGGCCAACACTGAGCAGATGACTTTCCTCCTCGACCTAGTCTCCGAAGTCCCATCCCTCCGCGTCCTAAACTCCACAGGCCATCAACTCCTGACCCCGCGCGAAGAACAAGTCGTAGCCCTGGTCGCCGAAGGCCTAAGCAACCGCGAGACCGCCCGCGAACTAAATCTGAGCGAGCACACCATCAAGAAATATCTCTTCCGCATCTTCGACAAGCTAGGCATCTCGTCTAGAGTCGAGCTGGTCCTCTACGCCGTAAACCACGGCGACCCCCTCCAAGCCGAATGGCTAGCGGGAGCAACCCGCGCCCCACAGGATTCCTAATATCCACGCCGAAGTCTCGAACCTCTGGATGCCCGCCGGAAAATGCCAATGTGGAAAGTGCTCATGTGGGGACGGACGCATTCGTCCGTCCAGCCGAGCGAAGCGAGGCGCTGCACGACTATTTGAAAACTGCCCCTCGCCCCTGTATAAATCTCAAGACGCACCACGTGCCCGACGACCCCTCCACTCCCGGCCCCACGCCCCAACCCCGCGGCCCCACCATCATCGCCGCCGGTCTGCTTCTAGCCGCTTTAGCCGTGGTAGTCCTCTACACCAGCCGCCGAGCATTCCTAAGCCCGGTAGCCATGGTAGTAGTTGCGGCAATCGGAGTAGCCGCCCTCCTGCTGCAACGCCGCCTCCGCCCCGATCTTCATTCCGACCTCGATTCCGACCTCGGCCCCGCCGCGCAACCGTCGTCCCCGCAAGATTCCCCGGCACGCGCGCCACTTCGCCTGAACGCCGCAGGCGTAGTCTTCGCCATCGCCGCCGTCTTCGCCGACGTCCTTCACCTCAACCCAGCCCTGATACTGATCACCGCTCTCGCCGCCGTAATCTCTTTCGGCATAAGCGGCGTAATAGTCCTAAACGCCCTCCGCAAACCTCGCCCCTAAAGCGCGCAGACCGCGTTTTTTGTGCACGAATGTTCCAGTCGGAACATAAAAGCGGTTTTCCCGGAACACTGTGGAAAACTCGGAAATCTCGGAAAACCACCTTAAAGCTATAGTCGGATGGCGGCAGGTGATTGGGCACATTAGGCTTAGGCGGGTGCCGATATATCGGCACAAAAATCGTGGGGCGAATGAAAAGCGTCGAAAACCGGCGCTCGAGGCTGGCACTCGTGCCCGGTGAGTGCTAATTGGGGCTATTTGGCAGGAAGCTGGGACGAAAGAATCGGGAAGGGCACGACTTCAGTCGTGCCGGCCCCTAAGGGAACGGAACAGACTCCCGCGCCGGGACGGCGCGTCATAGAGCTGTGAATGCTAGAGTGTCCGCATGGATTTTGCCGAGATACGCTCCTTGGTGATCGTCGCTCTCTTTGCGGACGACCGACTCTTAGACCAACTAGTTCTAAAGGGCGGGAATGCAATAAATCTCATTTACGGATACGGCTCTCGAAGTTCCCTGGATATCGACTGCTCCATCGACGGCGACTTTGCCAATCCTGGAGAAATTGGGGATGTGCTGCTGCGGACTCTACAGGCGAGATTCCGCGAGAAGGGCCATGAGGTTTTCGACTTCAGCTTCACGCGAAGACCCCTTCAGAAACCAGGCATGGACGACCGATGGGGAGGATATGCGGCGGAGTTTAAGATCATTGAACGTCAACACGTCGAACGGATCCAAGGAGGTCTCGATGAAATGCGTCGGACGGCGCTCGAAATCGGTCCGAGCCACCAAAGAACCTTCCGAGTCGACTTCAGCAAGTACGAGTTCTGCGGGCAAAAGCGGCAGGAGGAGCTTCAGGACTACGCGATCTACGTATACACGCCTGAAATGCTCAGCCTCGAAAAATTACGGGCGATCTGCCAGCAGATGGAAGAGTACCCAATGCAACGAAACCGCAGTCCTAGGGCCAGAGATTTTTATGATATTTACGTCGTCTTAAACGAGGGTGGGGTCGAGTGGGCACGTCGAGAGTGTTTGGATCTGGCACGGAGTATTTTCGCGGCCAAAGACGTCCCGCCGTACCTCATCGAACTGATTCCTAAGTATCGCGACTTCCACCAGCAGGATTGGCCATCGGTGGAAAACTCGGTGAGTGGCAAGCTGGAGGGTTTCGACTTCTACATCGACTTCGTTATCAAGGAAAGCAACAAGCTAAAGCCCCTTTGGGTAGTGTAAGCGCCAATGAGAATCGAACTCCGGTTCCTTCATCCCATAGGTGAGGTAAAAATCGAAATTTAGTCCTAGCTTCTCGAGCCGACCGTACCGTTTCTCCTCGTAACCCGCCCTCTGCATGTAGAAGCCTATGATTTGATGGTACGGATAAACGTAATCGAGTTTCTTTAATGTGGCGATCAGGGTATTAACCGATAGGCGATCCTTTGCAGACTTGTAGGCCTCAAGCACCTGAAAAACGCCGCCCGCGTAAATCGGTCGGACAGCGATGTCAATGAGCGTCCGTTCAATACTGGTTACATCCAACTGCTCCTGAAGAGGACCGGTAACCTTCACGACTCCGAGGTTCCCTGTGTTCTTGCCGCTGAGCAAGACTATCCGCTGCCGCTCATAAGCTAGGATATATGCGGATCTTCGCTGCTGGTTCGAAAAGGCACGGTCAATGGCCCCTTGTGTCAACTCTCCTTTCGGGGCGGGTTTGGGGCTCTGCTCTTGATTGACGTATATCGTCTTGGGGATCTGATCCGTTAGGCCGTGCAAAGAGACGGCTGTTCCATGGGAGAGGTACGATCTGGGCTTTACGGATAACGCGACTTGGTATGCTGAAACCTCGCCCCAAGCGTAACGAACGAATCCCGAATAATTCTCGGCGGTGAGTCCCACCTCTGTCAGCTTAGAGTTCTCCATCAGGAAGCTAATGAACTGGTTGACTCCCGTGCCCTGCGTGAGCCTCCAGAAGCCACGATTCGACGTCAAAACCCGGGCCAGTTCCGACTTGTTGTACACGCGTCTTGAACTTTCGTCGAGGAACTTGACGATGTCCGGTTTTGCAATTTCTATGCGAGATAGAGGCTTGGCCATCCACATGCCCGAGGAAGACAGCTCGGTATATATACCGAGCTGTTTTCCTCGGGCATGTTATAGGAAAACCTTAGGGATAGCAATCTAGATCAAACCCTAGCCACTCGCCAAAAGGTATATATACCTTTTGGCGTTTGGGCAGGCCACACAATACCACTAAGAAAATCAAGCACATGGAGGCAGTGCCTTGGACTATCACTGGGTATATATACCCAGTGATAGTCGTCGACGAATCTTCCTAGCTGCACCCGCTCGTACTCCCGCAACTCCCGCAGCGATAACACGAACCATTCCGCGTCATGATGCTGCCGCAGAAGCTGCACGTAGGAGCGTCGCCCAGGTCGATGATTCCAGCCAGGGCGTCGGCGGCGTGAACCGAGCCAGTCCTGAGTCCTGAGTCGCGAGCCGCGAGCGATTCCTGTGCACCCATTCCCTCGGGACTCAAGGCTCGGGACTCGGGACTCGGCTTCGGCCGCAAATTCTCGAACAAGAACTGCTGCTGCCCAGTCAGAAAACGCAACTGCAGCCAGCGGAAGATGTAGTCCATGATCGATTTGGCAAACCCGATGTCGGGATTGCTCGTCCACCCGCTAGGCTCAAACCGCGTGTGCGCAAACTTTTCGCACAGCAGCTTCAGCGGCACGCCATGCTGCAGCGCAATGGACGTAGCCAGCGCAAAGCTATCCATCAGCCCCGAGACCGTCGATCCTTCCTTGGCCATGGTGATGAAGAGCTCGCCCGGCTCCCCATCCGGATAGAGCCCGACGGTGATGTAACCCTCGTGGCCTCCGATATTGAACTTGTGCGTGATCGAAGCGCGTTCCTCCTGCAGCTTGTGCCGCACCGCCCGAGGAGGCGCGTTCAAATTGTCTTCCTGCGGAGCGGACGCAGTCCGCGAGTCTTCCTTCGAAGAGTTGGCAGTCTTAGTCCCAGCCGCCGAAAGCGGCTGCGACTTCTTGCACCCATCCCGATAAACCGCTACGGCCTTCAGGCCAAGCTTCCAGGCCTGAAGATAAGCCTCCATGATGTCTTCGACCGATGCATTCTCGGGAAGATTCACAGTCTTCGATATGGCTCCCGAGATAAAAGGCTGCGCCGCAGCCATCATCCGCAAATGCCCCATGTAAGCAATCGACCGAGTCCCCTTAGCCGGTTTGAACGAGCAATCAAACACAGCCAGATGCTCGTCCTTAACATGCGGCGCCCCTTCGATCGTGCCGGTAGCATCGATGTAGCTGACAATTGCGTTAGCCTGATCGTGATCGTACCCCAGCTTGAACAGCGCAGTAGGCACAGTCTGATTAACAATCTTAATCATGCCTCCGCCAACCAGCTTCTTGTACTTAACCAGCGCCAAATCCGGCTCCACACCAGTAGTGTCGCAGTCCATCATGAAGCCTATTGTGCCGGTGGGGGCTAGTACTGTTACTTGGCTGTTGCGGTAGCCGTGTTTTTCGCCTTGGGCTAGGGCTTCGTCCCAGCATTGTTTGCTGGATTCGTAGAGAGCGCTTGGGACATTATTTTTGTTTATGTTGTTTACTGAGGCGCGGTGCATTCGGATTACGTCTAAGAATGGTTCGCGGTTTATGTACCAGCCGGGGCAGGCTGCGCCGGGCATGTTTGCGGCTTCGGTTATGCCTAGACGCGTTGCTACTGTGTCGGTTGCTGGCGTTAAGGGTTGGCATTGCTCGGCTATCTTGCTTGATTGCAGATAGGCTTCGCCGCACATGATTGCCGTAACGCAGGCGGCGTAGTCGCGGCCGGCGTCGGAGTCGTAAGGTAGGCCTGCGGCCATTAACAGTGCGCCTAGATTTGCGTAGCCTAAGCCTAGCGGGCGGTAGTCATGGGAGTTGCGCATGATCGCTTCTGTGGGATAGCCCGCGTTGTCTACGAGAATTTCCTGCGCTGTGATTAAGACGTCTACTGCGTGGCGGTAAGCCTCGACGTCGAACGTTCCGTTCGGAGCGAACTTCAGCAAGTTCAAGCTGGCTAAGTTGCAGGCGGAATCGTCCAGGAACATGTATTCGCTGCACGGATTGCTGGCGTTGATTCTTGCCGTGTTCTTCGAGGTGTGCCAGCGATTTGTGGTGGTGTCGTATTGCATGCCGGGATCGCCGCAGTGCCAGGTGGCTTCGGAAAGTTTCTTTAACAGGTCTTTGGCTTTGTAGGTCTTCATCACGCTGCCGTCCTGCACCTTTTTGGTGGAGAAGTCGGTGTCGCGGACTACGGCGTACATGAAGTCGTCGGTTACGCGGACGGAGTTATTGGCGTTCTGGAAGAAGATGGAGGAGTAGGCGTCGGAGTCGGGATGGGAGCCATCGTATCCCTGGGCTACGAGAGCGTGCGCCTTCGCTTCTTCTTTTTGTTTGCACTCGATGAACTCTACGATGTCGGGATGGTCAACGTTGAGGATGACCATCTTGGCGGCGCGGCGGGTTTTGCCTCCGGATTTGATTACTCCGGCGAAGGCGTCGAAGCCTTTCATGAAGCTTAACGGGCCGCTGGCTGTGCCTCCTCCGCTTAGACCTTCGGTGGAGCTGCGCAGCGGAGAGAGATTGGTGCCGGTGCCTGATCCCCACTTGAAGAGCATGCCTTCGGTTTTTGCCAGTGTGAGGATGGAATCGAGCGAATCTTTTACTGAGTTAATGAAGCATGCCGAGCATTGCGGCTTGCTGTAGCCGGTGATGCCGAACTCGACTTGCTGGGTCTGGGGATTCCAGTGCCAGTTGCGGGCGTCGGAGTTGGGCTCGATGCGATCGCAGCCTACGTTGAACCAGACTGGCGAGTTGAAGGCGGCATACTGACGGACGAGGATGTGCACGAGTTCGTCATGGAAGGTCGCGCCGTCTTCTGGTGTTTTAAAGTAGCCCTGAGCCAGTCCCCAATTGCGGATGGTTTCGGCTACGCGGGTTACTAACTGGCGGACACCGGTCTCGCGTTCGGGCGTGCCTACCTTGCCGTGCAAGTATTTCGAGGCCACGATGTTGGTGGCGGTCATGGACCAGTCTTTGGGGACTTCTACGTCTTTTTGTTCGAAGATCACGTTGCCCTGGGCGTCAGTGATCTGGGCGAGGCGGAGATCCCATTCGAGCTCGTCGTAGGGCGAGACGCCGGGCTTGGTGAAGAGGCGGCGGAAGGAAAGACCGGGCGCGGTCTTCTTCGTGGTGGCAGGATTTGCGGGGGTGGCCGCAGGGTTGTTGACGGTAGTGGTTTTGACCTCGGGCATTGCTCTCTCCATTATTAGTTAGATTCTATCTAGCTTGACCCGATTCGGCGTCCCTGGGGGTGGGCGCGGGAATTGGGTGCCCGAACGGGAATTTGTTCGGGGTGTTGCAGTTCTTGTTAAAGAGCTCTTTTGCCCCCTTGGGGGCTTGTGCTTCGGGGGCTAAAACCCCCTGTCATTTTTTCTTCTTACGCGGCGCTAAAGCGCCGCTCTTCCGCGGTGCTGCGTGCGCCGGTGGTGCTCCGATACTTTCAAACCTCACGGGCTAAAGCCCGATCTAGATGCCTGCCCTTAACGCAGGCCTGAAGGCCTGCTCCACCCGGCTGAAAATCTCTCCGACCGGTTGCCAGACCCTTCGGTTTAGAAACCGGAGGGGAGGGGATGAGGACAGTGAAGATTTTTGTTGGCTCCGGAATCCAGATTCGGAGCGGGGGTTGCAAAATCGGTTTTCGGGCCTGTTTCAGTAGTGTGGGCTGGAGTTCGAGCAGAGTTGGCATTGTCGGACAAGAGTGTCCGACCCACACGAGTCGTGCCTGGGCCATCTGTGAATTCCAGCGAGGACTGGAAGTCGACGCCGAAGCCAGAGGCTTTTTCGGCGGAAGAATGCATCCACTGGTTGAGGGCGTTGCAGATGTTGCGACGCTGGGTCTGGTCTTCTATGACTACGAAGCGGAGGAAGCAGCGTCCGGAAGCCAGACGCGCGCGCATGGGATTGGGGCAGGTGAACATGCGATCGAGGGTGAAGGCCATGTCGTCGTCTTCGGAGAACTGGAGGACGGCTAGCATGCGGCGGGGAATATCGGTCCTATGGGTTCCGACGGCAATTCCCGCAGCGGCTAAAGCCGGCGAGTTTTCTGGCGACCTAGCGGCACGACTAAAGTCGTGCCCTTCCCGATCTGTGCTCCCCTCAGGGGTCGGGGCACTTGCTGGACGGACGAATACGTCCGTCCCCACATCGCTGTTGCCGACGGCGGGAGCGGCCGTCCCCACTTGGGTCTTGCTAACCCCAGAAGCATTGCTTGGTCCCAGGTCCATGATTTCTTCGGCTAGGGCGAAGATGCCGGGCTTGCTGGGGACTACGAGGAGGCTGTGGGTGGAATCGCAACGGAACCAGCGCGACCATTGCAGGCGGCGTGGGTCCACGGGGGGGTCGAAGCCGTGCCGGGCTAGGGAATCGGCGACGAGTCGAGTTAAAGCTTCCATCCAGGGGGCTCCTAAAATCGGCTTCGGGCTTTGGCTTTCGGGCTTCGGCCAGAAGTTGAACTTACTTTCCGGTTTGAGACTCGTTGTTGAATTGCTGACAGATTCAGTCGGCCCCCCGGGGGAGGATCGGGGGAACGGCCACCGCACGTTACACTTTGTTTTCTTACGTTTACGAGTGGCGTCGGGTCACCTCTGGCCTGACGCCTACCCGTAAATCCTTCCTGACAGCGCCCTTTTTATTTCACCCGCCCCGTTCCCGCGAGGCGTGTTTCAAAGGGCTATGGGAATGCAAAGTTACTCCCGCTTATTGTGCCTGTCAAGAGGGAAACACCATAGGTTGTATCCTCAACAATGACGGCCTTGGTGCGGGGGTGAGGGATTGGTTTGGGATTTGTTTTCCACAAAGGGAATTCATCGGGCGTTCACAAATGTGGGGGCGGGGTTGGAGGGGTGGCAGTTGGGTGGTCTGGGAGATTGGCGAGATGGTCGGTCCCGAGGAAAGTACCTCGGGGGCTAAAGCCCGGCGATTTCCGAATGCATCCTGACGCAGGCCTGGAAGGCCTGCTCCACCCTCATAATTCTTGTCGCTTAGAGCGAGCGCAGGCTGGGGCTGGGGTTGCGGCTGCTGCGGTAGGGTTGGGGAGATTTGCGTAGTAGATGGGCCGGGAGCGACGGGGTATCGGGAGTTTCGAGTTGCTCCGTTGTCTCGTCCGAGAGCAAGGGTACATAGATGTCCTCGAAGATCTGGCGAGGTGCGATGCGCAGAACGCCGTCGGAGGATTCGACCAGGTAGTCGCCTTTGCGTCCCGAGTGCTGTCGTCCGAGAACGTCGGCGAAGGTGAGGCTGGTGGTGAGCTGTTTGGCTTTGACCAGAAAGCGGGTGCGATAGGTAATCCATGGGTTCGACGCTTTCATTCAGTTCTCGGTTCTCAGTTTTCAGTTTTCGATTATGAATGTGATGGTTCAGTGCTGATCGGCAACGGCCGGTTCTTGTCTTCGACCGATTTCCCGATTCATTTTTGTCGAGATGGCGAGAGTGACTGTACGAGCGAAAGGGCGTGGGGTCAATTCAGTATTTTTGGTGCAGTTGAGGAAAATGTTGGCCACGGATTTTCGCGGATGGGCACGGATCAAGGAGCTTGACAGAGATGTGTCGCTAAGCCGCATGGAGGGCTTGGCTTCTGTTTGCGGGAGGGCGTTGGAGGGAAATTTGTTTGGAGCGCGGAAGTTGATTGTGCACAGGGGTTGCACAGGAAATGCAGAAAGCGGTGGTCAGTGGGAGAACACCTTGAGGCTGCTGAGAGTGCGCAGGAGGTGCAGGGGGCCTTCGACTGCGTGGCCGCCTCGCTTCGCGAAGCGGCCACTGCGCTCAGGATGACAATACTTTTTCAGTTGTTACCGGCCCGCTAAAGCTGGTTCGCGGACGGCTTTGCCGGTCTTGAAGGCTTCGTAGCGCTGGTTGACTTCGTCCCAGTTGATTACGTTCCACCAGGCGGCTAAGTATTCCGGACGGCGATTGTTGTACTTCAGGTAGTAGGCGTGCTCCCAGACGTCGTTGCCGAAGATGGGATAGTGGCCGACGGAGATCGGGTTGTCCTGATTAGGTGTGGACATGATGTGCAGATCGTCGCCACCTTTGCTGGCCAGCCAGACCCATCCGCTGCCGAATTGTTTTGCGCCGGCATCGTTGAACTTGGCCTGGAAATCTTTGAAGGTGCCGAAAGTTTTTGTGATGGCCTGGGCGATGGGGCCGGTGGGATCGCCTCCACCTTTGGGCTTCATGATTTTCCAGAACATGGAGTGGTTGACGTGGCCGCCGCCGTTGTTGCGGACTGCAGCGCGAATGTCTTCGGGGATGGCGTTGTAGTCGCGGATTAGGTCTTCGGCGCTTTTCTTGGACAGCTCGGGATGCTTTTCGATGGCGGCGTTTAGATTTTTTACGTAGGCGCCGTGGTGCATGTCGTGGTGCAGGGTCATCGTTTGCTTGTCGATGACGGGTTCGAGGGCTGCGTAGTCATAAGGCAGGGGCGGTAGTTCGAAAGCCATGATTTTCCTCCTGGATTCTTATTGTACTGATGACGGGGCTGCGGGTGTGGTTGCGAAGAGATTTTACACCTGGGAGGTGACATGCAACCACCGGGGCTAAAGCCCGCTGTCGAATGGAAATCCTAACGCGGCGCTGAAGCGCCACTCTTCCACTGTCGCGCCTGCGTCGCGGGCGCTACGCGGCATCGACGCTTGCACGACGATGGGCGCTGCATGCGGACGCCTCGCTGCGCTCGCTGGACGGACGAATGCGTCCGTCCCCACACAATCTCTATTGGCGGCTTTTTCCGTGCGAGCTTTAGTTGGCGGGTGGGCCGAGGATTTCGCGGACTTTGCGGGAGAGGCTTTGCAGGGTGAAGGGTTTTTGCAGGAACGTTTTCTGACTGTCGGCGGCGGCGGTCGAGGGGAAGGCGTCCTGGGCATAGCCGGAGAGGTAGAGAACTTTCAGGCCGGGGCGCGTGGGCTTGAGTTGCTGGACGAGTTCGTGGCCGCTGAGGCCGGGCATGACTACGTCGGTGATGACTAAGTGAATGGGATCGGAGTGAGCTGCCGCTAATTCGAGAGCGGCGTTGCCGCTGGCGGCTTCGAGGACGCGGTAGCCGCGGGATTCGAGAGTTTCGCGAACGAGCTGGCGGACGGAATCTTCGTCCTCGACTAAGAGGACGGTTTCAGTTCCACCCACGGCGGCTAGAGCTACAGGAGTGGCGCCGATCGCCTCGGAGGGTTCGTCGACGCGCGGAAAGTAAATGGTGAAGACGGTGCCGCGGCCGAGTTCGCTTTGTACGAAGACGTAGCCACCGCTTTGTTTGATGATGCCGTAGACGGTGGAGAGTCCGAGGCCCGTGCCTTTGCCTTTTTCTTTGGTGGTGAAGAACGGCTCGAAGATGCGGGCCTGGGTTTCGCGGTCCATGCCTTCGCCGTTGTCGCTGACAGCGATCATGACGTAAGGGCCGTTCTTGATGAAAGTGTTTTCGGGACGGTAGGAATCGTCGAGGGTGACGCTGGCGGTGCGAATGGAGATTTTGCCGCCGTTGCGCATGGCGTCTTTGGCGTTGACCACGAGATTCATGATGACTTGCTCGAGCTGACCGGCATCGGCACGAGTGCAGCCGACGGCGGGAGCGAGGCTGGTGGTGAGTTCTATATCTTCGCCGATGAGGGGGCGGAGGAGACGCTCCATGTCGGAGACGATGGCGTTGACGTCGATGACCTTGAGTTCGAGAAGTTGTTTGCGGCTGAAGGCCAGGAGCTGCCGGGTTAGAGTGGTGGCGCGATCGGAGGCTTGCTGAATAGCTTCGGCTTTGGCATGCAGGGGATGGCCGAGGGTGAGCTGGTCGAGCATGACCTCGGTGTATCCGCTGATGACCATGAGGAGATTGTTGAAGTCGTGGGCGATGCCGCCGGCGAGACGGCCAACGGCTTCCATTTTCTGGGCCTGGCGGAACTGGTCTTCGAGAACGCGGCGCTCGGTAATGTCTTCGGCGATGCCTTCGAGAACGTCAGTGGGTTCATCGCCGGCGACGGCGCGACCGCTGATGCGGACGGTGATGATGGCTGCATCTTTGCGTTTCCAGCGAACTTCGAAGCCGTCCATGCGTCCGCTGCGGCGGAATTCGTCGACCAGGCGGGTGTGTTCGGCGGGGTCGACGAAGACGTCTTTTTGCGGATCGAGCGACAGGACTTCGAGAGCGGAGTTGTAGCCGAGCATTCCGATGAGAGCGGGGTTGACGTCGAGAAAATGGCCTTCGAGGCTGGCACGGTAAATTCCGTAGACGGCGGTCTGCACCAGAGAGCGGTAGCAGGTTTCGGAGCGGCGCAGGGCCTCTTCGTTGCGCTTGCGATCGATCGCGGCGGCCAGTTGCTGCGAGATCAGGGCGAGGACGTCCTGGTCACGCTCGCGGAAGCGTGTGTTCTTACAATAGCTCTTCAGCACGACCGCGCCCAGAATGTGATGGTTGACTTTGAGCGGGACACCCAGCCAGTGAAGAGGAGCAGGAGCGTCGAGTTTTATCTTGCCGCGCTGTTGCATTTGTCGCGCGAGCTCGGGAGTGCAGAGCAGGGGTTCGCCGGTGCGCAAGACGTATTCGACGAGGCCCGAAGCTAATTTTGCGGGAGCGGGAGCGGGCTGCTGCTCGTCAACGAAATAAGGGAAGGTCAGCAGTTGCAATTCGGGATCGTGAATGGCGATGGAAAAGTTGCGAGCGCACATGAGTTCATCGACGATGCCATGGATGGCGGCGAAGAACTGCTGCAGATCCTGGGTTGCGCTGGCCCTTTCCGCGATGCGATAGAGGGCGGAACTGAGAGCTTCGGCGCGCTTGCGCTCGGAGATGTCGCGATAGATGGCGGAGAAGGCGGTGGTCTGGCCATCGATGATCAAAGGTGCGTAGGAGACGGAAACATCGAGCAGGGTACCGTCTTTGGCAAGGCGCTGGGTTTCGAGAGTGATGGACTCGCCGCGCTCGAGGCATTGGATGATCCAGTCGGCTTCGGCGGCGCGATCAAGAGGGAAGATCAGCTGGTTGATGGATTTGCCCAGTATCTGCGCCGGGGAGTAACCGAACAGCCGCTGAAATTCCTGATTGACGCACTGCACGCGAAAGGAAGCGTCGGTGATGACCAGCGGATCTGGCGAGTTTTGAAAAAGTTGTTCGAGATACTGACGGCGGGTATTGAGAGTTTCTTCAGAAGTGTTTTTCTTCGAATTCTTTTCTTTGGAATTTGTTTTTTTGGAATTTTCCGTGGGATTTTTTTCTGCAGAGGCCTTTTCTACGGGACTCTTTTCTTCGGTACTCCAGGAAAGGGAAGACGGCGGCGCGACGGGGTTGGGCACGGGCGAGACAAACGCGGGCGGGGCTCCGCTATCGAGCGCCTGACGCAGACGCTTGGCACGCACCAGTTCCCGCGACTGCGGCACACGGGTGACACGATCACCCATCTTGAAGCTCCCCCCTCTGGAACCCAGCCATGGGCATGGTAGAACGCCGAGAGAGTTACGGGAAAGTTACTGGGGTAATTGGAAGGCAGTGGTCAGTGATCAGTGGTCAGTGGCCAGTGGCCAGTAACACTGCCGCCGATCAATACCCACTGCGTTTCGGAAGAGAAGCCAGGAGACCGTTTAGAATCCGGCCCACTTCAGCTGTGGCGCTCAGCAGACATTCGCTTTGGGTCTTGTCCAGATAGCCGAGATCTTGGGCAACTAGAATCTGGGTCTCGACTTCCATCAGAGAACCGCGGGCATTTCCTAGAAACTGCCTGAACTCTCCGGTCGAGAGTCTACCTTGCCCTTCCGCGATGTTGCTAGGCACGGAAATCACTGCGCTTCGCAATTGCGAAGTTAAACCGTAGGTCTCGACTTTAGGGAACGCCTGGGTGCAGCGATAGACATTCAGGACCAACGCCATCGACTTTTTCCAAACAACTAGGTCACGATATGACTGGACGATCGGCCTTACGGAGCATTGCATCTGCCTACTCTGCATCGCGAGCGGGCCGGCCCAGTGTGATGTCCATCACTAAACTCTGTGGATTTCCCAAAAAAGGCAGTGGCCAGTGTCCAGTGGTCAGAGGCCAACAGAACCATGAGCGGTTGGTTTACTGGGCACTGATCACTGACCACTGCCTTCAAGCTTTGCTGGCTAGCATTTCGCAGACGCGGCGGATCATTTGGCGCTGGATGTCATTGAGGGTGAGGAACTCGAAGCCGTAGCGCAGGCCCTGGCGGTAACGGACGATGGCGCGGACTTTCAAAGGGTAGGGACTGAGGGGCAGAGGAATCTCGAGGGAAACGATTTCGCCGCTTTCGAGTTCGCCGGTGAGGGTGGCGCCAATGCCATCCTGACCGAGTTCGGTGGAGCGTCCCCAGCAGGAGCGGAATTCGCCATCCTGAAACATGCGGACCTGCATGCGGACATCGAGGACAAAGCGCGGGAAACGGCGAGCGTGAGCCCCGGTCGTCGGTGCGGGCTTAACGGGTTCGAGTTTTTTGCCCGGAGAAGCCATAAAGTCAGTGGCCAGTGGCTAGTGGTCAGTGGCCAGTAAAACCGAGATTCCTTAACTGGCCACTGATCACTAGCCGCTATGTTTAGTTTCCATGTAACAGGTAGCCGGGCTCCAGCGGGAGCTTGCCTGCGACCTTGACGACCGCAACACTGCTGTTAATCGAATACACGTCCACGAAGCCAACGGCTCCTGGGATCGATGCCACCTTGTTAACCAGGTCTTCGTCGGAGGTCACGATCACGAAGGGAGGATGGCTGGGGTGCGCCTGATTGGAGGCAACGATCAAGCCATCTACCTCGCTTGCGGACATGCCGTAAACCTTTTCGAGTACAACCTTCATTTCGGGCGCGGAGGGTGCGCGCATAACGAAGGTGACCGATCTGCCGTCGGGCCAGCGGCTGGTCTGCGCCTTGCAAACCTTGACCAGGTCAGCGAGGGTTACGGTGTGCTCGCCGTTTGCCTTGTTAGCAACCAGGGCAAGATCCCGCGCCGACGCCAGTGAGGCGCTGATGAGGACAAATGCAAATACGGAACCACGCAGAATGCGTTGGCAGAGCAATCTTCGTCTCCTAAAGACACAGACCTGTAGAGTGATTGTGCGCGAAGGGTGGGCATTGATTAAAGGTAACTAAGGTCACGAGACAGGTGGGCGCGCTGGAATACGCCGGAAGCGCGCCAGAAAAGATGCTGCCAGGAAAAAAGGGCGCGGCCCCCGGCCGCGCCCTTGTTCGCTAGCATGGTCGGTGAGCTATTTCTTTTTGCGCAGAGCCCCGTGTGCCCGGACGGCTGGCGGCACCATAGAGAAGGCCGGCTGCATCACGCCAGCGGACCCGGAAGCATTCTGCAGCTGAAGCGTCCCCAGCCCGAGCTGATCGGCATCCGTTTCGATGAAAACGATGCTTGAGCTGTTGATGGTATAGAAGGTGAAAGTGAAGGAGGCGAAGTCTGACAGGCTGTTGTTGTTGATTTGGGGGTTTGGGAATGAGACTGTGCCGCGACCGTCGCCGTTGGAGTCATTCGAGTAGGTACCAGTGCTGCTGCCGAGGCTAAGGTCGGAAACGAGGCCGTTCGGGGAAAGGCCCAAGTTATTCGTGTCGTAGAGGCCGCTCGAGAAACCACCGCTAGAGGTGGTGACGAACTCGGCAATCATGTCAGCCTCGCCCGGAGCGTCGTTGGAGCCCGTGAGGTTCAGTGCGTAACCTTGGGTAGCTCCCAGGCTGCTGGGGGTCTGCGGGTAAGCTGCTCCCGCTGTGATACCGCCGGAACTATCGATCTCGAGGAGCTCAATACCTCCGTTGTAGGGGTACGCGGCGAAGGCGTAGTTGCCCGGCGTAGTGACGGCGCCCACCTCCCAGCCACCGTTGAAGATGCCGTCGAGTGTGAGCTGAGTGCGTCCGCCAGAGAAGGGAGTGAGGGAGCCAGTCACGACGGGTGCCTGGCCAACGGACCCCGCGTCATTAATGTCCTCAAGGCCCGTTGAGATACCGCTGCCGGTCGAGGTGAGCAGGCCTCCCATCGCGAGGGGAGCGTCGGTGATGTCGCTGCCCAACATGGTGAAGACGAGTGGGCCGGACGGGAATGCAGTTTGCGTGGAAACAAAAGCGTCACCAGCGAGGATCGCCGTCGAGTCGGTTTCAATAAGCTTCAGATGCGTAGAATCGATCACCCAGACGTCGAAGCCGAGGGAGCTGAGTGTACCGGCGGAGGCCGTCAGATGGGCCGTCCCAGGCGCTCCGACCAAGACCGAGCCGGAGGTTAGCGGAAGGGCCGTCAGGCCGTCCGAGTCGCCGTCATCGTTGAAGTCCTCCGTGCCGGTGGCGTTGCCGTTAACGTCGAGAGTGAAGGCGCCTGCGGCTCCCAGCGGAGTTCCAGCTAAGTTTGTACCGGCAACACCAAAGGCGTAAGAGCCTTGAAGGTTCGCCTGCGTGATGCCGGCAGCCTGCAGATTAATGGTGCCGCTGCCGCTTCCGTTGTCGTCGAACCGGGTGATCAGCCCTCCTGATGGGGAGTTCAGGACGAAATCGATGCCGATCTGCACCTGCTCGCTGTTGATGGTGACATCGATGGTGCCAGTGCCGCGGCCGTCTGCGCTGATGCTGTAACTTCCGGTGGCTGGCAGACTGGGCTGTACGCTGCTGTTTGCGCCTACGAACGCGGCCATGGCCGGGTCGTTGATGTCGATAACGCTGCCACTCGAGAAGCTGCCGCCGCTAGCAACGAGGGTACCGGCAATCGCAAAAAAGCTCTCGTTACCGCCGCTGACGTCAGTGCCAGAGAGTGAAAAGACGTAGGTGCCGCTCAGGCTGCTGGTGGTGAAGCCGCCGGTTGGAGGCGGCGTGGCGGAGTTGGAACTGCTGCCGCAGCCGACTAGAAGTGACAGTGTGGAGAGCGCGAGGAACAGGACGAGAGCGTTGCGGACTGACATAAACTTCCTCCCTGGGAGCGAATCGATCGTGGAGCCGGGCACCTTGTGGTTTGAGGTTAGCACAGGTGAATTCAGTTGCATCAAACCCGAACCAAGGAAATAAGTAGCGCGCGGCAGAAAAGAATCCGGGGAAGTGCAAGAGGTTACATATCTTTACATTCCTTGTGTTTGCAGTCTTGGATTATTGCTGGTTGCGGCTGCAGGGCTTTTCGGCATCCAACTCGGGGCGAAGGGATTTCGCGGCAGAGGGAGCGAGAGTTCCGATAACATGGTGCAGAAAGCTAGATCACAATGGACAGGAGAACGGTAGCACGGAGGCAGGAACTCCTTGCAAGGCCGACGAAGACGCCTGCAAGCAAGGGGTCCTTCGCTCAGCTCAGGATGACAAAGACGGCGAAGGTTCTTGCGATGGCAAAGATGGCTAAGTTCGCGCTCGTGATGGCGCTGGGGGCGGCGGCGCTGGGGCAGGCGGCTGCGCCAGGCCCGGATACTCCCAGCGAGAGCGAAGGACTGTTGATCAAGCCGGAGAAGTTGCCGGATACCTATCCTCAGGAACCTTACGCGGTGAGGCTCTATGTCAAGGGCGATTATGTGCCGGTACTGCGGTGGCGCGTGGAGAGTGGAACGTTGCCGCCGGGGATCAAGCTGGAGGAAGGCGGAGAGCTGCGGGGAGCGGCCGAGCGGGCGGGCGAATTCGAGTTTGCGGTGGCGGTGCGGGATGGCGGCAAGCCGCAGCAGGCGGTGCAGAAAGTATTCGTGATTAAGGTGGTGGAGGCGCTGAAGCTGGAGTGGAAGGTTCCGGCGCACGTCACTGCGAACCGGATCGATGGCAGCGTGGCTGTCTCGAACACGACACGCGACGATATGGATTTGACGTTCGATGTGAAGGCGGTCGCGGAGAACGGGCGGGCCACCGAGATCGGGTATCAGCATTTTCCGTTGAAGAGAGGAACGGTTGGGATGACGCTGCCGTTTGGTGAAACGCTGCCGCACGGCGCGTACGTGATCGACGTCAATGTGGTGGGCGAGGTGGCGAAACGGAATGTGATTTACCGGCAACGCATGCAGGTGCCAGCGCCCCTGCAAGTGGTGGTGGGACCTTAGCAGTGGCCGATGATCAGTGGCTAGTTTTTGATTTTCCGGCGCTTGGATTGCGGCGTCGACTTCGGCATCGGTACCGTGGTCACGTTGACTTGGGTTTGAGGTTTCTGAAAAACTAGCCGAAGTTTGTTCGATCGTCCATTTGCTGATTCTGAAGAAACACGTCCGGTGAAACCGGAAACTGAAAGCCAGCGACCGGAAACTAGAAACTTTCTATGGAATTGCTGCTCAATCTGGCGTGGTTGTTGCTGGCGCTGCCGGCTTACTGGCTGTGGCGGCGGGACGCGGGATTGCGGGCGGCACGTTGGGTGACTTCTCTGCAGTGTCTGCTGGCGCTGGGATGCGTGCTGGTTCTGCTGTTTCCTGTGATCTCCGCATCGGATGATCTGCACGCGATGCGGGCTGAGATGGAGGATTCTTCCATCAGCAAGCGTGCGGTTCGTCAGGCTGGAAGCGATCGCAATTCGGCCGGGGTTCACTGGCTGCAGGGCGCCCCGGCGGTCGTGTCGAGTGCGGTGTGGGTGGTTCCTCCGGAAGTCAGGCTGCTAGATGTTTCTGTTGCATGCGTATCGCCGCTGGCCAGGCCTTGTGTTTTCCATGGCGGCCGCGCACCTCCTTTTTCCCTCCCTGGTTAGTTCGCCGAATCGTTCTGGTTGAGTCATTGCGTATCGCCGATGGGTTGAAGCAATAAAACCGCGGCGATTGTCCCTCGTCTTTAGGGAATCCTTATGAGGGAAACCAGATACTAGAAAAATTCTTATTGGCCGCGGCAATTATGTGAGGTACCGAGCTGGTCTCTGCCGGGGTCAGGGAGTCGGAACGAGTTGGGACGGAGCTGTTGATGCTTAGAACATTCTTGTGTGTTTTGTGGCTGGCAACGATGGGTGCCGGGCAGGCCTCGGCGCAGTCTGCACCGCCCTCGCAGGCCCTGACCTGGGAGCAGGTGAAAGACCGGTTGGAACTGAATAATCCCACGCTACTGGCGGGGAAGCTGAACATCAGCGAACTGCAGGCAGAAGAGATCACGGCGCATCTGCGGCCGAATCCGCAGTTGACACTTCTGGCGGATCAGATTGATCCGTTTCCAGGAGGGCCGGCGCACGGGCCGTTTGCCTACTGGCTGCCTTCCGCCACGGTGAGTTATCTGCACGAGCGGGCGCACAAACGGGAACTGCGCACGGATACCGCAAAGATGGCGACGGCTGTTGGCGTGTCGCAGCAGCAAGATCTCGAAAGAAATCTGCTGTTCAATTTGCGCGGAGCGTTTGTGGGGACGCTGCAGGCCAAGGCGGTGCTGCAGTTCGCGAAAGACAATCTGGAATATTACGACCACGTGCTGCAGATCAGCCGCGACCGGTTTCAAGCTGGAGATATTGCGCAGATCGATCTGGACCGTCTGGAACTGCAACGAGTGCAGTACGAATCTGATTTGCAGACGGCGGACGTGAATTTGCGGACGGCGAAGATCCAGTTGCTGACGCTGCTGAATGATCGCACGCCGGTCGAGCAGTTTGATGTGGCGGGCGTGTTCGATTTCAGCGATCAGATTGATGCGCTCGATGCTTACCGGCAGATCGCGCTCGATACGCGCCCGGATTTGAAGGCGGCGGTGCAATCGGTGGAGATGGCGCAGATGAGCTACAAACTGGCTCAAGCGAACGGATCGACCGATCCGACGTTCAGCTTCGATGTGGGGCGGAATCCGCCGATTGACGCCTACATTGGCTTCGACGTGAATTTTCCGCTGCGGATTTTTGACCGGAACCAGGGCGAAAAACTGCGCACCAAGCTCGACATTACGCGCAACGAACGGCTGCGTGACGCGGCAAAAGCGCAGGTGTTCAGTGACGTGGATTCGGCTTACGCCACGCTGAACAGCAACGTGATTCTGCTGCGGCCTTACAAGCAGAAATATCTGGCGCAGGCGGTGCGAGTGCGCGACACGATTTTCTTTTCCTACCAGCATGGGGGCGCGGCGCTGCTGGATTTTCTGAACGCGGAGAGCGATTACCGCGCGGTGCAGTTGAATTACGTCAATCTGGTGGGATCGTATTTGATGGCGGCGGCCCAGCTGAACCTGTCCGTGGGGCGGGAGGTGGTGCAATGAGAATTGAACGGGGTAGCAGTGTCGTCCCTGAAGGGACTCTTTCGGCGACGGATCTTTCCCCGGACTTACGCCCGGGGCTAATGAATTTCGTCGCTTCGCGACTCGACTCGGTATCCAAAGTAGCGCGTTTGGCCGGAGTGGCTCTGTGTATGGCTCTGGCTGTTGCGCTCGCCGGCTGCAATGGCAACAAGGTCGACGCGAAGGCTGAGGCTCCGCCGCCAGCGACGGTGGTGCCGGATCTCGACTCGAACAATTTCAAGGTGGACCATCCGGAGCAATTTCCGCTGGTGACGGCGGTTGAACATAAAGCCGCGCCGCAACTGAATGTTACCGGCGTCGTGCAGCCTGACATCAACCGTGCAGTGCCGGTGATTTCGCTGGCCACGGGGCGAGTGGTCGAGATCAAGGCCCGCCTGGGCGACACGGTGGAAAAAGGCCAGCTGTTGCTGCGAGTTCGGAGCAACGATGTGTCGGGAGCTTACGACACGTATCTGAAAGCCGCGAACGATGAGCGGCTGGCGCGTTTGCAGTTTGAGCGCGCACAGATTCTCTACGACAAGGGCGCGATCGCCAAGAGCGCATTGGAACAAGCCGATGACGCGGAAGGCGATGCCAAGGCCGACCTGAATGCCGCGACCGAACAGTTGAAACTTCTAGGCATCGACAAGGATCACCCGTCTGGGATTGTCGACATTACGGCTCCGATCTCGGGCGTCATCACGGATCAGGAGGTTACGAACGCGGCGGGAGTGCAGGGGTTGTCTGGGCCTAATCCTTTTACCATCTCCGATCTTTCATATGTCTGGATCATTTGCGACGTTTACGAGAACGATCTCGACGCTGTGCACGTCGGGGAGTTTGCCGACATCCGGCTCAACGCATATCCCGACAAGATTTTGAAAGGCCGGATCGATAACATCCTGCCGGTTCTTGATCCCAGTATCCGCACGGCAAAGGTTCGGTTGGAAGTAGCCAACCCCGGGGTGATGCGGGTGGGCATGTTCGCGACGGCGACATTTTACGGCGGCACGCCGGAGACGCACGTTGCGGTTCCCGCGGACGCGATTTTGCACTTGCACGATCGCGAGTGGGTTTACACGCCGATCAGTGCGGGACATTTCAAGCGGCTCGAGGTTACTGCAGGGAGCATGCTTCCCGGCAAACAGCAGGAGGTGGTTTCGGGGCTCAAGCCGGGAGATCGCGTGGTCTCAAACGCTCTGGCGCTGCAGAACACGGTGGAGGAATAAGGTGAGCCATCAATGATTCGCCGCCTCGTCGATTTCGCGCTGAACAACCGCCTGCTGGTGCTGGCGTTGGCCTTGATTCTTTTCGCTGGAGGAATTGTCTCGTTCGAGCGGCTTCCGATTGAGGCTTATCCCGACGTTGCCGACAACTATGTTGAAGTGATCACGCAGTGGCCGGGGATTTCGGCGGAGCAAATCGAACAGCAGGTCACGATTCCTCTCGAAGTGGTGATGAACGGAATTCCGCATGTCGTGCACCTGCGTTCGTTCTCGCTGTTCGGACTTTCCGACCTGAAGCTGATTTTCGACGACGAATCGGACAACGACTGGAACCGCGAGCGAGTGCTGGAGCGGTTGAGCCAAGTCACGCTGCCGCCGAATGTCGTGCCGCAGATGGGCACGGACTGGAGCCCGGTCGGACAGATTTATTTCTTCACGCTGCGCAGCACCAATCCCGCTTACGACCCGATGGAGCTGAAGTCGATTGAAGACTGGGTCATCGAGAAGAATTTCAAAGCTGTGCCGGACGTGGTTGATGTGGCCAGCTTCGGAGGTCCTACCCGCGAATATCAGGTTCGCCTCGACCCCAACAAACTCGTGGCCTATGGCCTGAGCCTGGCGCAAGTCGAGCAGCAACTCACCAACAACAACACCAACGCGGGCGGCAGCTTTATTCAGGAAGGTCTGCAGCAGATTAACGTGCGCGCCGTGGGACTGGTCGACAAGGTTCACGATATCGAACAGACAGTGATCCTGACCAAGAACGGCACGCCGCTGCGGGTGAAGGACATTGGCGTGGTTGCGCAGGGGCCGAAGATTCGGCTGGGACAGTTTGCCAAAGCTATTCACCGCGAGGACGGCAAGATCGTCGATAACGACGATGTGGTTTCGGGCATCGTGCTGTTGCGGAAAGGCGCGGCGGCGGATACGGCGTTGCAAGGCATCCACAAGAAAGTGGAGGAACTGAACAGCCATATTCTGCCGCCGGGGGTGAAGGTTGTTCCCTTCATCGACCGCAGTACCCTGGTGCACTTCACCAGCCACACCGTGCTGCACAACCTGACGGAAGGAATGATCCTGGTCTCGATCATTCTTTTCTTGTTTCTCGGGAATGTGCGGGGCGCGCTGATTGTGGCGGCGACGATTCCGTTTTCGCTGCTGTTCGCGTCGATCTGTCTGGACTTGCGGCACATTCCAGCGAATTTGCTCTCTCTCGGTGCGCTTGATTTCGGCATGGTGGTCGATGGCGCCGTGGTGATGATCGAAAATATCGTGCGTCACCTGGGCCACCGCAACGGGGTCAAGACGCCGAACGAAAAAATCAGCGAGGCCTCGCACGAAGTGCAGCGGCCGGTTTTTTATGCGATCGCCATCATCATCACTGCGTACTTGCCTATCTTCACTCTGCAGCGAGTCGAGGGGCGGCTTTTTCATCCCATGGCGTGGACCGTGGCCTTTGCGCTGTTGGGGGCATTGCTGTTCTCGATTGTGATCGCGCCGGTGCTAGCGAGTTTCGCCTTCGCGAAGGGAGCCAAGGAATGGCGCAATCCGATCATGGAGTTCTTGGTCAAACACTACCGCAACGCGATCCGGTGGGCGATTCGCCGGCGCGGATTGGTGTTGGGTATCGGCGTGGTCGGGTTTCTCTTTACGCTTTACCTCGCGTTCGGCGGCGTCATCGGGTCCGAATTCCTGCCCCACCTGGATGAAGGTGCGCTCTGGGTGCGGGGCACGCTTGCGCCCAGCGCCGGGCCGGACGAGGGTATCCGGGTGTCGAATCAGGCGCGGATCATTCTTTGCTCTTTCCCTGAAGTCCCGCAATGCACCAGTCAAACCGGGCGGCCGGACGACGGCACCGACACAACCAGCTTTTTCAACACCGAGTACTTCGTTGATCTGAAACCGAAAGAAGAATGGCGTCCGGTCTTTCATCAGAACAAAGACGAACTGATTGCCGCCATGAATCGCGAACTCAACAACAAGATTCCGGGCGTGGTCTGGGGCTTTTCTCAGCCTATCGAAGACAACATGGAAGAGGCGGTCAGTGGAGTAAAGGGCGAGCTGGCCATCAAAGTCTACGGCGATAACTTGAAGACGCTGGAAGAAAAGAGCGCCGAGATCGCCGGGATTATGGGAACGGTTAGGGGCGTCGAGGACCTGGGCGTCTTTCATGTGCTGGGCCAGCCCAACCTGAATGTGACGGTAGACCGCGATGCGGCCGCGCGGTACCAGATCAACGTCGCCGACGTGCAGGATGCGGTGCAGACCGCGGTGGGCGGGACTGCGCTTACCCAGGTGCTCAAGGACGAAGCGCGCTACGACCTTACGCTGCGGTATCTGCCTAAATACAGGGATACGCAGGAAGCGATCGAAAACATCCGTCTGCTATCGCCCTCTGGAGAACGCGTGTCGCTGGCCCAGCTCTGCAAGATTAAGGAAGCCGACGGCGGCTCGGAAATCTACCGCGAAGGTAATCAGCGT
The DNA here is from genome assembly GCA_963786075.1 of uncultured Acidobacteriaceae bacterium. Classification (GTDB taxonomy): domain Bacteria; phylum Acidobacteriota; class Terriglobia; order Terriglobales; family Acidobacteriaceae; genus Sulfotelmatobacter. Next base: position 126,045 of record CAWAYA010000031.1, read on the forward strand.
TACGTGGCCATCAAGTACAGCGTGCGCGGCCGCGACCTGGGCGGCGCAGTCGAAGAGGCGATGAAGAAAGTCAATGAACAGGTGAAGCTGGAGCCCGGATATCATATCGATTGGGCGGGAGAGTATGAGAGCCAGAAGCGGGCGGACGAGCGTTTGCTCATCGTCCTCCCCATCACCATCCTGGTCATATTCGTCATCCTGTATACGATGTTCAAGTCTTTCAAATGGGCGTTGTTGATTCTGGCTAACGTGGCGATGGCTCGCTTCGGCGGCCTGCTGGCGCTTCTGATTACCGGTACGAATTTCAGCGTTTCCTCCGGCGTCGGCTTTCTGGCGCTGTTCGGCGTGTCGGTGCAGACCGGAGTGATCATGCTGGAATACATCAACCAGCTTCGCTCCCGGCGCTACTCGATTGAAGACGCCGCGGTCGAGGGCGCGGTGTTGAGGCTGCGGCCCATCATGATGACGATGCTGGTGGCAACGCTGGGATTGCTTCCGGCCGCGCTCTCGCATGCCATCGGTTCCGATTCGCAACGTCCGTTCGCCATCGTCATCGTCGGCGGACTGATTGCCGACCTGGTGATGAGCATCTTTTTATTGCCGACGTTGTACGTGTGGGTTGCGGGCGAACGTGACGTGCTTCCTCATGCTGAAGAAGCGTTCGATGTGGGCGAGCACGTGGACTAGAGGCAGTTCTCAGTTCTCAGTACCGAGTTCTCAGAGACGAAATCCTCGTTCGCTGAGCTTGCGGGGGAGTGCGGGAAAAAAATTAAGAGTTCCGAGGTGGTGTTGGGTCCATTCCTCTCGGCCAGTAGCTCGCTTTTAGACCCTTGCTTGACCTGCTGTCGCTGCTTCCCTTGCGGGCCGCTGCGCGCGATCTTCGCTTGGGCTCCGGGCTCACCGCCAACCGGACAAACCTACCCAACGCCTCGGAACTCTGTCTTGCCTCCGACTGGGTTTCCCGTTCTTCTCGACCAGCGCTTTGCTATAGACCCTTGCTTGCCTTCCCGCTACGTTTTGCAACGTTGAGGGTGACATAGCTTGAGCCCCGGACGCCGCACCAACCGGAAAAACTTAAGAAACTGTCAAAGAACGATTTCCTTTGTACTCTTTCTAATTTTGCAGTCAATCGAAAGTGTGCGGCTTTATCTGTCGTGTTTTCAATGGAGTGCAAGCCGTCCACAGGCGGGTGACCGGATTTTGTGCATCCCCATAAGGCGGTTTCGCGCAAGGGCCGGGCGGAGCGCGGGTTTTCGCGATTCCAGACTGCGGGCGGGCGGGAATTGAGTGTTTTTGAGGGGTTCCGGGAGTTGTGAAAATCCAGCGAAAGCCGCGCTGGACGGGCTATCTGGTAGGTCCCGCATCCCAGAAAAAGAGCACGTTCCTGGGCCTAAACCGGGCGTGTTTGGCTGAATACTAAGGTTTAGGGCTTAATTCCTTGACAACACGGGTAAGTCTGCTAGAGTTCGAGAAAAGCGGCTAATCTACGATTAGCTCTAACAGGTGCCCTGTCTATGAAGAACGTTTACGAGGTTTTGCGGCAGAAAGAAATGGAGTTGACCCGGCTGGAGAAAGAAGTGGAAGCGCTGCGGCTGGTGGCTCCGTTGCTGTCCGAAGGCATGGAAATGAACTCCGACGCGGCGAAGGCGACCCTGCCAACCGCCGTGAACGGACCGCAGCAGCCGATCCGCATTCCGGCGCCTCCCGTGGTAGCCGCGGCGCAGCCCGTGCGCGCTGCCGGCTGGGACGATACTGCCAAGCGCTGGCCGTAAACAGCGCCGTCTGCATCGGGCCTTTTGTCGGCTCCGGCTCTTGAGTTCGCGCTCCCTGCCAGCCTGGGACCACGTCCCGGGCTATCGTGTTTTTACCCCTAGCGCCTGAGCTCGAATTTCTCTGGATGACGTCACCCTGAGCGGAGCCGCTTTCAGGCGGAGCGAAGGATCTCCTTTAGTGCATGCAGCAGGCGATCTACCTCTTCCGAACTGTTGTAATGCACGAGCCCGATGCGCAGGAAGCCGCCGGATTTTTCCACGTCCAACCGCTCGGTCAGGTTCAGCGCGTAGTAATTTCCATCCCAGGTGAAGAAGCCGCGGTCGCCCAGTTTGGTGGCGAGGGCCAGCGGAGTTTGCTCCGCCGTCTGATTGATGACACGCACCGCGAGCGTAGGACATCTCCAGGCGAAGCAGGAGGGATCAGTAATCCCGTAGATCTTCAACCGTGGAATTTCCGAAAGTCCTGTTATCAGGCGATTCATCAGTGCGTGCTCGTGGCGGTGGATCGCTTCGAAAGCGGCGACGATAGCGGCGCGGCGAGTTGCGGATTCAGGATTTGCGCGGCGGCCGAGATCGGCGATGTACTCGACGCAGGCCGTGATGCCGGCGATGCATTCGTGGTTGAGCGTGCCCCACTCCCAGCGGTTTGGAATCGCGTCAGTGAGCGGGCGGACTTTATAGGGGCGCAGGCGCTCGATATGTTCGCGCTTGCCGAAGAGAACTCCCATGTGTGGGCCGAAGAATTTGTAGGTGGAGCAGACCAGAAAGTCGCAATCGAGCGCAGCCACATCGATCAGGCCATGCGGCCCGTAGTGCACGGCGTCGACGTAGGCAAGCGCTCCGGCGGCGTGGGCCAGGCGAACAATCTCTTTGACCGGATTAATGATGCCGACCGCGTTCGAGGCGTAGCCGATCGCGACGAGTTTGGTTTTGGAGCTGAGCTTCGCCGCGAGGTCTTCGACGTCGAGCGTGCAGTCACTTGTGTGAATTTCTGCCCAACGAATCGTCACGCCTTTTTCTTCGAGCGCGAGCCATGGGGAGACGTTGGCGTCGTGATCGAGGCGGGTGACCAGAATTTCGTCGCCGGGGCCGAGTTCTCGGCCGATTGCGCGCGACATGGCGTAGGTCAGCGTGGTCATGTTGGGGCCGAAGACGACTTCATCAGCGCCGCAGTTTAGAAAATCGGCCATGGCAGCGCGCGCTTCGGCGAGCATGGCGTCAGTGTTGCGGCTGGTCGCGTAGGCTCCGCCGGTGTTGGCGTTGTTGCGCCGGAGGTAGTTCGAGATGGCGTCGATGACACGCTGCGGGACTTGCGTGCCGCCGGGGCCGTCGAGAAAGACCGCGGGATGTCCGTTGACGGTTTGGGCGAGCGCGGGGAACTGAGCGCGAACGTAGGCGATGTCGAGGGTCGCAGCGGTGTCGGTTTCGGTGGTTAGCATGGTGGTCTAGTTCTATCACGGAGATCGGATCTTAACCCAACGCTTGGACCAGCTCGAACCTCACCCTTTCCAGTTCAATCCCGGTCGTACTCTCGTTCCCATAACTGTACCCCTCAAGGCAGTCGGCGTAGCCGCCTTCCAGCCAGAGAATGAACCCCATCCCGTGCTCCAGGCCGGCGACCCTGGCCGCAGGTCCGTCCCTCAGGCGCCTGCCTCCAATCGCCGGTGTTGAGTCTCGATCGACGGCGAAATGAGTAAAAAAACCACCCCCGGTGTTTTCGCGGCTGCGAAAGGTCGCAGTCGACAGTTGGGCTTCAAGTTGAGCTTGATCCTCCGGATGCATTTCGCCAATCGCGGAGAGCACGGCTCCTTCGAGGGGCGTGAAAGCGGACTCCAGTGACGACATAAGATGAATGATAACCGGGGTTGAGCCAAAACCGAAGAAAACGACCTACCTGACTGCTCCCACAAAGTCGGCTAGCATCCCGTACGCGGTCGCGTAGAGGCCGGGATTTTCTTCGGTGATGGCGAGGCCGGGGAAGATGTCGGTTTCGAAATAAATGTAGGACGATGTTCCGGAAATCTTTCCCATCGGGCTGCTGCTTAACACTTTTTCAGGTGCCACACTCGCCTTTACGCCGTCCCCTACGCGCTGCGCCCGGCAGACGAGCTTGAACGGCCAGCCATCGCGCCGGCCGTTGCGAACGGCGTTGGTGGTCAGTTCGCGAATGCCTTCGCGATGGATTTCTTCGAGACGCACAGGCACATCCATCAGCACCGTGATCAGCGCAGCAGTTTTTACGGCGGCATCCCAGCCGTCGATGTCGTGCGCGGCGTCGGTTTCGGCTACGCCTAGCGCTTGTGCCTTCTTCAAAGACTCGTCAAAGCTAAGGCCGTTCTCCATTTCACTGAGAATCACATTCGTCGTGGAGTTCAGAATGCCCTGAAATCCCTGCAGACGAATCGCGGGCAGTTGATCGAACAAAGAAAAGATGGGGACGCCATCCATCACTGTGGATTCGAACAGAAAGCGCTTGCCTTGCGCACCGGCCAGGTCGCGGAGTTCGCGGTAGGCGTGGACGATTGGCCCCTTGTTGGCGGTGATGGCGTGGGCTCCGTGCTCGAGCGCGGCGCGGATGTGATCGATGGCGGGCTGGCCGGTCTCAACGTTGAGAGCGGTGGCTTCGAACAGGACGTCGGCTTGGGCTGCTTTCAGCCACTTGCGGACGTTTGTCAGCTTCTGATCGGCTTCCCGGCCGTCAGCGGGCAGGAGTGCCCGCTCCACACGATCCGTCTGCACGCCTGCAAAATCCAGACCGTCGGGGTTGGCGATCCATCCCAGACGGCGGGTTGCGATTCCCGTGATGCGGAAAGAAATTCCATAACGATCGCGCAGTTCGTGCTCGCGGTCTTCGAGCAATTGCGCTAGCGTGCGATTGACGTTGCCGAAGCCGAGCAGGCAGAGGTTGTAGGTGTGAATCTGAGATCTCCTCGAAGGCGGCATTCGCAGCGCGACGGCCGGTGGGACGCTGGCGCTACTAGCCCATCACCGTGGTGTGCTCGGGCTTTACCTTGTACATCACGCGCACTTCGCCGGGCCGGCCGTAGGGATATTTGTCGACGCCGAGATACTTTTTGGCCATCTTGTCGATGTGGGCGCTGGCTCCGTCTTCGGTGATCTCGACCACACGGCCGCGAATTTCGAGATAGCGATAGGGATTCTCCGGGTCCATCAAAGTCATGGCTACGCGGGGATCGCGCCGAACGTTTTTATCTTTCTGGCGTCCTTTGGCGGAATTGAAAATGACGTGTTCGCCGTCAAAGTCGCACCACACCGGCGTCACTTGCGGGCGGCCGTCGGGCATCAGCGTGCCCAGGTTGGCGAAGGCTCGCTTCTGAAACAGATCGCGGTATTTCTCGGGGATGACTGGCGACATTAGGCCTCCTTGCGCTGCCTCGGAAATTAACAGCACATTATAGACGCGAGCAGCCGGAACCGCGCTGGATTTGCTGCCTAACTGCGACCCCGAGTATCCTTGCCAATCATAATTTCAAAATGCAACAGGAGATGGATCGCATGATTGCCGCATCCCGCCGCGCGAATGATGGCAAGAATAAGACTTTAGCCCTCGTCGTCGCCCTTCTGACGCTGATGATGATCGTATCTTCGCCGCTGGCTGGTGCGCAGTCAGAGACCAGCAAGTATCCGCAAACGATCGTCTTCATGACCGACTTCGGTCTGGTCGACGATTCGGTCGCGCTCTGCCGGGGCGTGATGTATTCGATCATGCCCAGCGTCCGCATCGTCGACCTCACGCACCAGGTGACGCCATTTTCGATTCTCGATGGCGCGCGCTTTCTTTATGGCGCAACGCCTTATTTTCCCGCAGGAACCGTTTTTGTCGTCGTGATCGATCCCACCGTCGGGAGCACTCGCAAGGCGATTGTGGCCAAGTCGAAGCGCGGACAATATTTTGTGCTGCCCGATAACGGCCTGCTCACGCTAGTCGAGCAGCGCGACGGCATCGTAGGCGTCCACGAGATCATAAATTCCGATTGGATGATTGGCACCAAGCTGTCGTCGACCTTCCACGGCCGTGACATTTTTTCTCCGGCTGGAGCCCACGTAGCGCGTGGCGACGACTGGACCACTGCTGGTCCCGAGGTGCCGGTGAAAGACCTCGTGCACCTGAATTTGCAAATGGCGAAGCTCGATGACCGTGGACTGACGGGGGAAGTGATCGCGACCGACGGTTCATTCGGCAATCTGGTAACCAACGTCGATGCGGAGGTTTTCTTCAAGCTCGGCTACCAGCGCGGTCAGGAGGTTCCGGTGAAGCTGGGTGACAAGGAGATGAAAATCAAATTTGTGCGAACCTTCAGCGATGTGGCGCTCGGGCAACCGCTTTTGTATATCGACTCACGCGGACGCTTCGCCATGGCCGTGAATCAGGGAAGTTTTGCGGCAGTGTATGGAGTGAAGCCGCCGGTGGAGTTATTTATTCCGAGGGCAGGGAAATAACTACTCATCGTTCTGAATCCGCGGCAGCACGGCGCGCAGCAATGCTTCGAAACTTGTCTTGACGCGCTCCCCAGTTTCCATCACTTCCTGATGCGAGAGCGGCTGGTCGAGGATCCCGGCCGCCATGTTGGTGACGCACGAGATGGCGAGCACTTTGATTCCCATGTGACGCGCGGCAATCACCTCGAACGCAGTCGACATCCCAACCAGGTCGGCGCCGATAGTTCGCAGATACTTGATCTCGGCCGGCGTTTCGTAACTGGGACCGAGCAGTGCCGCGTAAACCCCTTCGTGAAGCGCCATCCCCAGTTTGCCAGCTTCTTCCCGTGCCAACTCGCGATACGATCGCTCGTAAGCTTGCGTCATGTCGGGAAAGCGAACGCCGAAACGGTCGTCATTCGGGCCGACCAGAGGGTTCGTTCCCTGAAGGTTGATGTGGTCGCGGATGAGCACGAGCGCGCCCTGCTGGTAATTTAGATTGGTTCCGCCCGCGGCGTTGGTCAGGATGACGGCGCGAATTCCCATGCGGCCGAACACGCGCATGGGGAACGCGACTTCCTGCGCGGAATATCCTTCATAGAGATGAACGCGGCCTTGCATTGTCGCAACCGGGACACCGCCCGATTTTCCGATGACCATTTGTCCAGCGTGGCCGATTGCGGTCGATCGCGGGAACGCAGGGATCTCCGCGTAAGGGATTCGCGTCGCGTCGCTGAGAGAATCGGCAAACCCGCCGAGACCGGAACCGAGAACAAGCCCTATGCGCGGCCGCAGGGACGTTTTTCCGAGGATGACTTGCGCGGCGGACTCGGCGGAGCGAAAGAAATCGTTGCTCATGCGAAAGACTGTCAGTATTTCTTCTCGAACTTCGCGAACTCGCTTTCAAGCTTCCACTGCATGCGGGCGCGATCATTCGCCGCAAGGAACTGTTGGCAGGCCGCCGACGTTTTCTCCGAGCCTGCCGCATCTCCCACGCACGCCGGCGCCATGCGAAACACAAGTTTCGTGTCAGTCCACAGGCTCCGGCCGGGGAGGAAGCTGTGCTCCAGACTTTGTCGGGCCATCCGCTTCAGGTCCGCGTAGGAGAGGCGGTAGCTCTCGACCGCGCGCAAGTATTCATACGTCATGTCACTGCGCGCTACGCCCTCGTCGTCCGTAGCCAGCGCCACGGGGACTCCATACTTCATGTAAATCGGCAGGGGATGGTCGTCCCCGCTCACGCCCAGAATCATGTCATTCGAGGTCAGAGCGATTTCGACCAGCACGTTTCGCTCCGCCATCTCGTGCAACAGCCCAATGGGATCTTTTTCGTTCATTACGGAAACCCCATGGCCGATGCGCTCGGCATGCCCGCGCTCGACCGACGCGCGAATGTGGAACGTGAGATCCTCCGGCGGCACCAAACCCATGGCCAGTTCGCCCGCATGCAACGCGATGTGCACCTTGGGATAAACGCTGTGCAGATAATCAATCATCGCCATGTGTTCTTTGAAGTCGTGGAGCGGAACATACCAGTCCTCGGGCATCACTAGATTCAGGCCGACGAATCGCGGGTCAGACGAAGCCAGTTCGAAGCCCAGCAGAATCTGCGCGAACACGATTTCATGCGGCAATCCGCGCAGCACCTGATAAAGATAGCGGACGATCACGTCGCATCCGGGTCCGGCATCCGCCGTTCCGCACCTCAAAATGTCCCTCGCGTGGGCATCGTCGGCAGCAAGTCGCTTGCTGGTTTCGGCGGCCACATCTTTCAGGCCGGCGCTGACCAGGGCGTCGCGCATCTTCGCATAATCCGGATTCCAGTCGACTTTCTCTGCCAGTTGCGCCGCTGCACCTCCGTCAGCGGTGTGCATGAACTCGACGTATTGCAGATGATCCATGCCCGCACGATTGGTGGCGGCGGCGATTGCCTCGGCCACGTGAGTGTGCGAAGCCAGTCCGAATTTGTCGAATGCCGCAAAAAAGTGATCGTGGCCCGATTCGTCGCCCGGCTTCCAGTTGCGCATCGACCAGGCGTCAATCATCTGGTTGTAGAGCACGTGATCGCCGTAGCCGCAGCGCGCCGCGGGCTTGGCGGTGTAGTTTTCGCAGGAGTCGCAGGGCGGAGCCAGCAGCCGCGAAGACGTTCGGTCCACGCACAGACCACCAGAAGCCGCGAAATCCACCAGATCTTCCGCGTAGATGGCGCCATCCAGATGATTGTGGAGATCCCCACCCTTAGGCAGGTCGTGGATAAAGGCCAGCAACAACGGCGGCTGCTTGCGCACGGATTCCAGGTAACGAGCCGTGCGCTGCTCGGAAGTCTGAGCCGCAGCCACCGCGGTCAGCAGCAGGAGCAGCAAACTCCGGCGCAGCATCCGGGTCACGGTTGATGGCACGATCAAGCCTCCCAGATTAGCTTTCTCAGGTCGGGCTTTCTGAGGTTGAACTTTTGAAGTCAGGATAGGAATTGTAATCGGTCGAGCGCGCAGGCTTTACAGAAAAGATCCACGGAGCAAGAAAAATGTGAGGGAAAGCGGAATTTCAGCGCAGCCAAACGATTGCGGCAACGACGACGGCGACCACCAGCAGCGCTCCGAGTACGTACTTGTTGGCGGCGAACCAAGATTGCGACTCAACCGAGCTTGAGAAGGGAACAGAGATCCTGGAGCCCGAAACGTCTGCAGGCAGAGCCGAATTACTAAGCGTCAGGATGTCAGAAGATGAAGCCGGTGAAGAGGCCGGGGTGCCGGCTGCTTTGATGGGAGCGGAGATCACTTTCTGCGCCGTCGCGCTGCCGGCAGCAGCGGCTTGAGAAAGGCGCTGGCCGCGCCACTGTCTCTCTTCGCACTCCACGCAGAACGCGCGGCCCTGCGACACCGGAAAACCACAGGCCTGGCACTTTCGCAGATTCCTCAACATAGGAGGCACCGAAACCTCCACCGCGGCCTCCGCGGATCGGCTAGTGCTGGCTGGATTCTGCATTGCGGCAGACCAGAACAGCGACTTCCTGGCTGCGGGCGCAGGTTTCGTTGTTGTTTCCATCTCTGGCGTGGCAAAGTTTTCGGGCGGCGCCTCAACCACATCCGGAAGCGTCCCAGTCACCGGCAATTTAGCTGGAGCGGTCTCGACCATAGTTGCTGCTGCGGATGGCTGACTTTCCGCGTACGCCGGTTCCTCGGCGGCGGGCAGAGTCTGGGTCGCCACAGCATGTTTCACGGCGGTTTCCACCATTCCGCTCAAGCGATGCAGCGCCGAAATATCGCGCTCCTCGAAAGCCTTCGGCTTGCCGGAGAAAAGTTCGAACACGCCGAGCACCTGCTGCTCGCTCACGATCGGCATCACCACCACCGACGCAATGCCCAACTGGCGACAGCCTTCGCGGTTCACCCGCGCATCGCGTTCCGTATCGTCGCAACGCAAAGCCTTGTGCGTCCGCACACTTTCGCCCGAAAGTCCATATTCCATGGAGAGCAACGCGCCTAACTCGGGAGCATTCGAGCCGACGCTGGCGCGGCAGAGCATGTCATTGTGCTGGCCGCGACGCAGCGCAATGGCGGCACCGTTGGCCCCCGTGATGTACTGAGCCCGCTCGGCCAGCAACTGCAGGGCAGCGTCGAGGTCGCTATAGGCCATGTCAGCCAGTGAGCGCCCATCGTCCTTGCTGGGAAACCACGGCCCCGAATTCTGCAGCACGGGCGCTGGCGCGCTCCCGGCAGAGACGCTCGCCATTGCGGATCTTGTTGCGCTGGTACCTGCCATGTCCCCCTCTACCACAGCCGATGCCGTGCTGCGGCCGAGAATTGATTGATGACTATTTAACTGACGACGCGTGGCGCGCGTGCCAACTTCGTCGAGTCGAGGCGGCGGGGGCGCGATCCGGCCTGTCCGGGACTCATTTCAATTTTCAGGATGCTGTACTGGGAGTCTGCATCGGAGAGGGCATCGTGTCAAGATGCCTGCGGTTAGCATTTGGAAATTAGTAATGAAGCGAGTGCCGAATAAAAACTGCCTACCCAGCCCGCTCCCTCACTGCAGTGTTCGCCAGCCGGTTGGCTTCGGCATTGTCCTCGCGCGGAACATGTGAGATGGAGAAACTTAGGGCGCGAGCCAGCTTCCGGCAAGTCCAATGCAGAGAATACAGGCGTGAACTGCGGCAGATGTACTCGCCGCGCATCTGCCGCACCACTACTTCGGAGTCAGAGTAAACGTGCAGCGTCTTGGCCTTCAGCGAAAGTGCGCATTGCAGCGCTTCCAGCAGCGCCACATACTCGGCTACGTTGTTGTCCTGGTGTCCAATCCATTTGGCGATGCGGATGGGGCCGCTTTCGCAGCCATCGATCACCACTCCAATACCTGAGGGCCCAGGATTGCCCAAGGAACCACCATCCACGTAGGCCACGAGTTCTGACATCAATGATTCTTTTCTACTATTAGCAAGATGCGCCGAGAATGTTCCTGCGTCAAGATGAATTATTCGGTTCGGCTGAGGATTTTTCGTTCTCCGTAGCCTTGTGACATTTTTTGTGTAAAACCAGTCCTGAATTGGGAAGGCATATCGATAAACTTCCGCGCTCCAACAATTTGCACTTTCTGTTATCCACAGGATGAATCTCATGCATTGCACCAATAGTTTGCGTTGACATTTATGAATGCTCTGTTAAGGTTGCTTCCGTCGACGGTTGAAAGGGACAGCGAATTAAACCTTGCTGCCCGAAGTAGACTGAGTGATCAGCCTAGGCAGGGCAACCTGACGAGGCAGCCAAACCTGAAAAAACCGACGGCGCTGCGAGGTGCAGTTGGGGTTTGGGACTGTGAAAGCAGTGATCGCATCAAGGGGCTGTGACGGTACATGCGTCCACGCTGTGGGCTCCCTCGCAGGAGGCGGCAGCTAGAGCATAACCAATGTCACGGCCCTTTCAATTTTTTCCCGCCTGTTTGTTTCCCGCCAAACATTAACATTCCTGCAAGCAGCTGCTGAAAAGGATGCTATTCTCTGCCGGCAGACGTGTTACTCGCCCATGTGAGACTGGAGAACCTTATGCGCCGCCTTGTCACCATCGGCCTTGCGCTTTGTCTTAGTTCCATGTCCGCACTATGCCAGCAGAACAGCAGCGCGGCTTCCGGCCATTATCTGTTCGCCTGGACCGGCGACGCGGCCCACAAGGGCAACGATTTTCTGGCCGTCATCGATGCCGACCCATCCTCGCCGTCCTATGGTCGTCTCGAAACTACCCTCGTCACCGATCAGCCGACCGAGCGCGTCCATCATACGGAATACATCATGCCCGCTAGTGGCATGCTCTTTGCCAACGATCACGATGCCGGCCGCACCTTCATTTTCGATTTGCGCGACCCGCTCCAACCGAAGATCGCCGCTTCTTTCACCGACATGGCCGGCTATATGCATCCTCACTCCTACCTTCGGCTGCCGAACGGCCACGTGCTGGCAACCTTTCAACACTCGCACCGAGATATGGACGAAAATTCCCTCGGCAAAAGTGGCGGCCTGGTCGAAGTCGACGACACCGGCAAGGTAATCCGATCGGCCAGCAGCGCCGATCCCGCATTTTCCAACGCGCTGCTCACGCCCTACAGCCTGGTCGTCCTGCCTGATCTCGACCGCGTCGTTTCTACGAATTCCGCTATGGACGATGAGGATCTGTTCCGCGGACTCACCTACCAGGTCTGGCGGCTTTCCGATCTTAAGCTGCTAAAGACCATGTACTTCGATCAGGGAGATAATCACTACGGCGAGATCAGTCCCGAAGAACCGCGTCTGGGCCCCGATGGCGCCATCTATGTACAAACGCTCGCCTGCGGCCTCGAGCGCATTACAGGGATCAGCACGGACGAGCCTAAATCGCAGCTGGTCTACTCGTTTCCCGCCTCGTTTTGTGGTGTTCCTACCATCGTTGGCCACTATCTTCTGCAGAGCGTTTTATACCTGCACAGCGTGATCGTGCTTGACATCGCCGATGGAGCGAAGCCAGTCGAGGTCTCCAGACTTAAATTCGACGATAACTTTTATCCGCACTGGACGGGGTGGGACGCGAAAACCCGCCGCTTCGTGGTCACCGGCGGCGGAGTCGGCGAGCCTCGACTTTATCTTCTGAAGTTTGATTCCGTGACGGGCTCGGTTTCGATGGATGATGCTTTCCACGACGCTGACGGCAAGCCCGGCTTCAACTTCGCAAATCGGGATTGGCCACACGGCTGGAAAGGCTCAGGCATCCCTCACGGAGTTGTTTTCTCGCGCTGACCCTGACCGTCCCGACCTCGAAGCGCCTCGCATGCACAGGAAAATCGATTCCCTGCGGTCGCCTCTAGTGTGGGATAATCTCGGCTCGTAAACACTCCATCTTAATTTTGTTGGGGGAAACTCATGCCTAAGAATCCGCTGACGCGTCGGCAATTCATCCACATCGGTACGGGAGCTCTCGCCGCCACAACCGTGGCAGGAAATATTCTCCAGCCTCATCTGCTCTCCGCTACGGCCCGCCCCGTCGCGCCCAGCGATACCGTGCGCTTTGCCAGCATCGGCACCGGCATTCGCGGATGTGAATTGCTGAAGGCTTCCACGCAGGTTCCCGGGGTTGAATGCGTAGCGGTCTGCGATCTGTACGACAGCCGCCATATTGCTGCGCAGGAAGCCGTCGGCAATCCCAGCGTTCCCGCCACCCGCGACTATCGTTCTATCCTCGACCGCAAAGATGTCGACGCCGTCATCATCGCCGTGATGGACCACCAACACCGCCACATTTTTGAAGACGCCTGCGCGGCCGGCAAAGACGTTTACTGCGAGAAGCCCATGTCGCACACCGTGGAAGAAGGTTTCTCCATGGTCGAGACCGCGCACAAGACGAACCGCATCGTGCAGATCGGCAGCCAGCGCGTCAGTTCGATTCTGTATGCCAAAGCCAAAGAGATTTACGACTCCGGCAAGCTCGGCCAGGTCACCGCCATCCAGGCCTATTGGGACCGCAACAGCCCCAGCGGGGCGTGGGTTTATCCCATTCCCCCCGACGCCAGTGAGAAGACGATTGACTGGAACGCGTTTCTCGGCAGCGCGCCCAAGCGGCCCTTTGATCCGGTACGATTTTTCCGCTGGCGCTGCTTCACCGACTACGGCGAAGGTCTGGGCGGCGACCTGTTCGTTCACCTGATTTCCGGAATCCACTTCATCTCCGGCACCAACACCATCGCCGAGCGCGCGCAATCGAGCGGCGGGCTCTTCCACTTTAAGGACGGCCGCGAGTTTCCCGACCTGATCGAAACCATGTACGATTATCCGAATTTCCGCGTGAGCCTGCGCTGCAACCTGAACAATGATGGCGGGGAATTTATCGGCTTTTACGGAACCAAGGGGACGCTGATCATCAAGGATTCGACCTTGAGTTACAAGCCGCAGGACACGCGTCCTGAGCCGGAGGGTTACTCGACTGGCGGCTGGCCGCGCGCGTTGCGCGAGCAGTACCTGAAACAATGGCACGAAGAGCATCCGCGAACGGCGCCCCTGGCTTCGCGAGTGGACGAGGAAACAGAATCCTACGCCACGCCCCCGGGATACAGTGACGTAGTCGACCACGAGGCCAACTTCTTCGACGCCGTGCGCAGCCGCAAGCCCGTCACCGAAAATGAGATCTTCGGCAACCATGCGGCCATCGGCTGTCATCTGGCGAACTTCGCTTACTTCAACAAGTCCGTCGCAGTATGGGACGGGGGAGCGAAGAAGATTGTGAAAGGGTGAAGCACTGGGCTGAGGCGGCCAGCCGTTGCAGTTCAGCCCAGAATGAGCGTCACAGTGATCGCGGCAATCGCCAGCTTCACTAACCAGCCCGCAGCCCAGGACGCCGCAATTGCCGGAGCCAGCTTCAGCCACAACGCGTTAACGATCGTCAATGGCAATGGCCCGATGAGCCAGATCGCAGCGGCCAATTTGAGGGTTCCGCGGTAGGTGTGAAGATGCAGGCCGCCACAGAGCAGAATAAAAACACCACACGTAAGAAAAGGAAACAGGCTTGACCAGAGAATAGCTTTGTTTTCTCCCTCGCCGCTTTGGTATCGCCAGATCTCCGGGTTCCGGTCGTAGCGTTTGTAAAGCCAGTCGCCCATGAACAGCCAGTCGGTGAGCGACGACACGAATCCGCTGGCTAACACTGCCAACGCAATGCGGCCCCAGGGCATAGTTTCCCTACGCTCTCGCGCGCGGCATCACGCAGCCGCTTCGCCGGCAATGATTTCGTCGATGTAGCACCAGATCCAGTCTTCTCCGGGCTCGATCGACCGCATGACGGGATGGCTGGTGTGATGAAAGTGTTTAGTGGCGTGCTTATTTTTTGACGAATCGCAGCATCCCACATTGCCGCAGACCATGCACATGCGCAGATGAACCCATATGTCGCCAAGTTTGACGCACTCTTCACAAACGTCGGTGTCGGTAGTCCTAAACTTGATCTGATCCAGGTGCTTGCATTTCTTAGCCATGTTCATCCCCCTTGTCATCATCCGGCCTGTCATCCTGAGCGGAGGTCGTGCTTCGCGAAAGCGAAGCACAACCGCAGTCGAAGGACCCCTTGCATCTCGCGAGCATCGTCGGCTGCGCAAGGCGTTTCCACGAACTCTACCGTTCGGCGCTTTCTCAGCGCCGATTAGCTAGCTTCTCTCCAGTTCCTTTCGGTCCCACTTCGCCAAGTTCGCCCCCGCCTCGTAAGTGCTTTGCAAAAAGCTGAGCAACGCCTCGCGGGGCGAAGCGCTGCGGCGCACATCGTCATACATCAGCAGAAATTCTTTCAGTTGCGGATGATAAAAGGCCGCCGCCGGCTGCACCTTTTGCTCGGCATAACCGGCCGGCTCGGGCGCGCCATAGGCATAGAACGCCGCACCTTTAACATCGCCGCCGCCAGGCCAGAATCCCGCGCTGATCACCTCATGCGAATAGGCTTCGCGTGTGACCGGATCGGCCCCCACACGTTCCGGAGCGGGCCGCCCGGAGAACCGCGTAACGCACAGATCGAAACTTCCCCAGAAGAAATGTACCGGACTATCCTTTCCAATGAATCGGGCGCGGAATTCCCAGAAGACGTTGTCGCACAAAATCAATACTTGCCAGAAGCGGTGCGCATATTCAGGATCGTAAGAAGCATGCTGCGTGTCGCTGGTAAACCGCACCGGGTTCGGCACCTCGCATGGCATCGTCCAGATTTTCACCTCAATGCCGAGCGACCGCAATGCGGACCTGAATTCCGCATAGAAATCGGCCACTGATTCCGCCTTCAGCGCGAAAGTCTCCGACGACCCCCAACTGGTCTGGATGATCAGCTTGTGATCGACAAAGTCGAACTGCACCTCGAAGTTCGCGCCGTTATAAGGAATCGCAGAAGTGGTGAGGCCGCGCGCGTTGACATACAGGGCAACCTCCCACCAGTGATTGACGTGCGGGCTAAGCGCCAGCCGCACCTTGCCCACAATTTGCGTCCACATGTGGAGCGTGGCGTAGGTATCCTGCCAGGCATCGAGCGGTAATTCGGGCCAGGAAGTCTCATTCAAGCTCTCGGGGAGCGCGGCCATCGGGGCACCTCGCGTTCGAATCAGGAAATGGTAACACCTCTGTGCTCTGATTTCGGTTGCGGAGTGATTTGGATTGCTGGATCAACAACCTAAGCCGTCTTCTTCTTCGCATAGAACCTGCGCACCTTGGCTCGATTGCCGCATTGCTTCATGCTGCACCAGCGGCGGTGGTGGTTCTTGCTGGTGTCAAGGAAGAACCACTGGCAGGTGGGCGAAGCGCAGGTGCGCACTAGAGCCAGGTCGCTTGAGGTCAGCAGGTCCGCGGCGGCGCGCGCAATCGGCCGAAGCATTGCGCTGAGCGAAGACGTCATCGGCTCGAGGCGCCACTCCAAACGTCCGTCGTCCCGCGGTATTTTCCTGTCAGCAACCTTAGGTTGCACCAGCCACGAATGCAGCGCGGCGTCGTGCAGATTCGTATTGAGCCTGTCCATGGCGAGCTGCGGTGCGATTTGCTTATTCAGCACGGCGGAAAAAATGTCGTACAGCGCCTCGCGCAAATTACGGGCGCGGCGCATCGCCTCCTGCGCCTCATCAGGCATGAGGTGAACCCGCTCATAAAAAAAATCCAACTCCGCCGGTGTGAGGATTCCTGTGTCTTCGCCGAAGCGCGCCAGCTCGTAGAAACTCTTGAGCAATTCTTTGGGTTGGCCGCTGGGGCGATTGTCGAGCGTATTGATGAAATCGAGGCAGACATTTCCCATTAGTTCGAAAAGAGGCGGTTGGCGTCGGCCGGGTTTGGTTTCCATGGTGAATTTAAGAGAAATCTTCCGTTCGAATCATATAACCATCAAAAATATCTTGACAAGTTATATCACATCACCTACCATCCTTGCTAACCTGTTAAAGCATGATAAAAGGTTATGCAATCTGAAAGGCGCTTTCTCATGATTCCCGATCACTCCGCGCAGATTAAAGCCATGCTCCGCAGCGGCAAAATGATGCATATTGGAGGTAGACCTGTGATCGTTCCCACGCCACGCCCGACCGCGAATTCGCACGACAGCAGCCACGCCATCAAGCTGGCGCTGGCCTTTGCCGCGATCTATCTCATTTGGGGCTCGACCTATCTCGCGATCCGGTATGCGGTCGAGACGATTCCGCCGCTGGTGGCGGCGGGAATCCGGCATTGCATCGCGGGCGGGATCATGCTGACCTGGGCGTACTGGCGCGGGTTTCGGCCGACCCGGCAACAGTGGGTGGCGGGATTTGTATTGGGCGCGTTCTTCTTTTTGATCGGACATGGCTCGCTGCACTGGGCCGAGCAATATGTGGCCTCGGGGCTGACGGCGCTGCTCATCGCAACCGAACCGATGTTCATTCTGGTGCTGGGCTGGATGATGGGGCAACAAAAGATCAGCCTGCTCAGCGCGCTGGGCCTGGGTCTTGGCGTGGTGGGCGTAGGGCTGCTGACGGGCGCGGAACTCACGGTGAAAGGGTCGAGTTTGTTGGGACTGCTGGCGGTGTTGCTCGGTTCTTTCTCGTGGTCGTTGGGCGTGGTGATTTCGCCGCGATTGAAGTTGCCTTCGGATGCGCTGGGGCGGACCGCGTTGCCGGTGCTGTGCGGCGCGGCGATGCTGCTGCTTGCGGCAGGAATTACGGGTGAGTTCCAGCGGACGCATTGGTCGAGCATTGCGCTGCGATCTGTGTTGGGCCTGGGATATCTGGCAGTGTTCGGATCAGTGGTGGCATTCACCTGTTACACGTGGCTGTTAACACAGTGCCCGCCGGCGCTGGTGGCGACGCATACCTATGCGAATCCGGTAATTGCGGTGATTCTGGGTTGGCTGCTGGCACACGAGCCTTTGACGCTACGCGTGGTGCTGGCGTCGGTGGCGATTCTGGGAGCGATCGTACTGATCCGGCGGGGCGAGCGCTCGGCGGCTGTAAAGCTTCCGGCGGCAGTTCCAGACGTCGCCGAGATCGAGGCATCGGAGGAGTGCGCTTAGGCTCGCCTTAAGTCAATCGGAGAGCGAACTGCCAGTCTAGTCTTTTCCGCATCTTCGGGGATTCTGCCGATGGTTCTCAATTTCGCGGAGACTCCTGCGAGTGGCCCAGGCGATTGCGCCAAACAGCGGCCCGCAGAAGAGCAGCATCCCCAACAGAAACGACCACATCGCACCGGCCTGGTAACTCGCGACCAGGATGGCGGCAGCGAGGCCGAAAACAAAAATCGCTAGGACGGCCAAGCCGACCTTGGTTGCGGTGTTGGAGGGGCACGTCCCGAGGTTTCGCCAGAATCGAGTCTCGTTCTCTACCGTGTTTGGGAATACGATGTTCCGCTGGCGCGCTTCAACGTCCTGCCGCCATTCGTTGCGCTCGTGCTGGGTCGCCATGCCGATATCCAAACGTACGCTTCGAATCCTACTACTGTTTCGATTCAAGCGTGGACAGAATCCTAGAAATTGCTAGATATCCTCCAAGCCGGCGAACAAAGGACGGCGGGCAGAAATGCCCTGCTAGGCTGGCGGCGGATAGATAAGAGGTAGGGATCCTTCGACTGCGGTTGTGCTTCGCTTTCGCGAAGCACAACCTCCGCTCAGGATGACAAGATTGGTTTCGTGGGTATAGGCGGACAGGACTGTCCGCCCCACGCGAGCACTCTCGCCACGCTACGTTGCCGTTTAGTGCTGGTCGCGGCGACGGAGGTAGTCGATGAACATTTGCTCGACAGGCTTATCGTAGGCCATGAGGACGTGGCGGACGGTGTGGCCGCTGACTACGTGGCAGACTTCTTCGGCCAGGTTTTTCGCGTGATCGCCGGCGCGCTCGAGGGACTGGGTCATGAAGATGATCTGAAGACTGGCCTGGCGGGCGATGTTTTCTGGATTTTCGATGTGGCGGAGGAAGATCAGGTTGCGGAGGCGGTCGATTTCGGCGTCGGCGCGGAGGACCTCGACGGCTTTGCCTACGTCGCGGCTGGAGAAAGCGTCGCCCACGTCGGTTAGCATTTTTTCGAGGATGGTGGCCATGTGGGTGAGGTCGCGGGTGTCTTCGGAATCGATGCGGCCGGAAGCGGCTTGCGCGCTGTTGGCAAAGCTGAGGAGCAGGTCGCCGATGCGCTCGAGGCTGATCATGAACTTCATGCAGGCGAGAAGTTCGCGAGCTTCAGCGGGCTCGACTTCGGTGATGACCGAGGTGACGGCGCTGTCGATTTCCATGTCAAGCGTGTCAAGCTCGCGCTCGCGCTGGCGGAGTGAGTTGAGCAGCGGGTTGGACCCGGTGGCGATGCCTTCGGCCGCGGCACCGGCGGCTTCCTTGGCCAGACGACAGGCTTCGATGGTACGGCGGACGATGTGATGGTGGGCCGGTTCGGGAGTAGCGCTTTCGACACGGGCAGTACTCATGAGGATATCCCTAGGGCGCGCGCTGGGATGGCGCAGACCGGTTGACTCGCTGAACCTATTGTGCCGCTGATAAGAAGAGATGGTCAACGCCTAAGGATAGAGTTTCTTTTGCTGGGATGGGTTACGGGAAAGTGAATTTTTGGTGGTTTTTCTGCTGTAATTAGTGACCGCGCTGTTGCCGCTTCGCGGCCTTGCGTTGCGCCTTCTGGTATTTCTTCATTTGCTTCTGTTGTTTCTTCGCCGCTTTCTTTGCCGCTTTTTGGTATTGCTTGGCCGCCTTCTTGGCCTCGCGGCTATTTTCTCCGATGCTACGGTTCTCACGCTGGGCGTTCGCTGGCATTGACCAGGCGACGCCGGCGGCGGCTAGCAGCAGGATGGCGGCGATTTGTTTCATCACATTTCCTGAACGTTCCTGACGGAAGATCCTGCAAGGATTTTACACCGCGGGTGGAAGAGCTGGCGGGACGCCGGCGCTACTGTCATGGTTCAGGCGGTGGGGAGGGTGAACAGGAACGTGGAACCGTGGGCCAGTTCGCTTTCGGCGCGGATGGAGCCGCCGTGGGCGAGCATGATGTGCTTGGCGATAGCGAGGCCGAGGCCGGTGCCTCCGGATTCGCGGGAGCGGGCTTTGTCGACGCGATAGAAGCGTTCGAACAGGCGGGGCAGATGCTCGGAGGCGATGCCGGCGCCGAAGTCCTTGACAAAGAATTCCACGGCGTGGGGAACGGCGCGGGCGCCGAGAACAATCCGTCCGCCGGAGGGGCCGTACTTCAGGGCATTGTCGATCAGGTTGGAGAAGACCTGGTGGACCGCTTCCCGGTCGGCGAGGACGGAGCGGAGATTCTGAATCGGGGGATCGCCGTTCGGCAGGGAGTCCTGGATCTGCAATTCAATTCCATGATTGCGAGCGATTTCGCGGAAGCTCTCTTCGGCATCGTGGAGAAGTTCGGCGGGCGGAACGGGCTCCACGTCGAAGCGAGTTTCGCCGGATTCGACGCGGGCCAGAGTTAGGAGATCTTCCGTGAGGCGGGACATGCGGGAAGAATTCTTGCGGATAATTTCGAGAAATTCGCGCGTCGGAGCGCCGTTCTCCGGAGTGCTGTCGAGCAGAGTTTCCGCGTAGCCCTGAATGGAGGTGAGAGGCGTGCGCAGTTCGTGGGAAACGTTGGCGATGAAGTCGCGGCGGGTTTTCTCGACGCGCTCGGTCTCAGTGAGGTCGCGGAGCACGGCGACGGCGCCTCCATCGGGCAGAGGGGCGGCGGTAACATCGAAGGCACGGCCGGGGACGATTGACGTGGCGCGGGCGGTCTTGACTTCGCGGGCGGCCGTGGCTTCCTTGACGGCCGCGAGGAAGTCGGGATCGCGGACGGTTTCGACCACGGGTTGGTGCAGGCGGGTGCCTTGGGGCACAAGGCGGTTCATGGGCTGATTGGCCCACTGGACGAGGCCGTCGGCGCTCACGGCGATGACTGCGTCCTGCATGCTGTTGAGCAGAGTTTCGAGCTGGCGCTGGCTGGAGCGGACGGCGGCAAAACTTTGCTCGACGCGGCGGGCAGTTTTGTCGATCGCGCTGGCGACGCGTCCGACTTCGTCTTGCGATGTTTCGAGGATACGGGCCTGCAGGTCGCCATCGGCGATGCGACCGGCGACCTCGACGATGTGCTCGAGGCGGCGCGCGGTCCAATTGGCGGCGACTGCGGCCACTACCAGAGCGAAGAGGAAGACCAGAACAGAGGCGAGTTCCAGCCGGTGGCGCATCTGAAGAGAGACGGCTTCCACATCAGACAGCGGATAGGCGAGGCGGACGGCGCCGCCGAGCATGGCGTCAAAGGTCACGGCGGCGGCCAGGATGACGACCGAGAAGGCGGCCATCAGCTTGAGGAAAATCCCGTTTCTCACTTCGTTCTCACTCTCGCCACTTCTTTTTCAGTCTCACCACATTCTTCTTTACTTTTACTTTGGAGCCTCGAAGCGGTAGCCGGCGCCGCGCACGGTTTTGAGGTAGCGTGGGTTCTCCGGGTCGGGTTCGATTTTTTCGCGGATGCGGCGGACATAGACGTCGACCGAGCGCGGCGTCACGTAGGAAGTGTCGCGCCAGACCGAATCAAGAAGATGATCGCGGGAAAAGACGCGGCCAAGGTGACGGGCGAAATAATCGAGCAGCCGAAACTCGGTGGCGGTGGTAGGGACGGCCTGTCCGCGGACGGTGAGGGTCATGGCGGCGGGGTCGATGGCGATATCGCCGACCTTCAGGGGGCTGGGCGGAAGCGGCCGTTCGAAGCGGCGGAGCACGGCCTTGACGCGTGCCACGAGTTCGCGCGGGCTGAAGGGCTTGGCGATGTAGTCGTCGGCTCCGATCTCGAGGCCGAGGACGCGATCGGCTTCGCTGCTTTTGGCGGTGAGGAAGATCACCGGCACGGCTGCGAGGCCCACGGTTTGGCGGACGGTACGGCAGAGTTCCAGGCCATCCTTGCCGGGGACCATGATGTCGAGCACAAAGAGAGCGGGACGCTGGCGTTCGGCGTCGGCGATCACGCTGGAGCCGTTGGGATAGACGCGCACGGCGAAGCCGTCGTTTTCCAGATGGTGGCGAACGAGGCGGGAAATATCGGGATCGTCTTCGACGACGAAGATGCTGGGTTTCACAGCATTATTGTAGCGAAGCGAGTTGTTAGTACCTAGTACCGAGTAGCGAGTTAGGAGCATTGGGCGTGATTTTTATCGGATTGTAACAATCAGGTTGGCGGCGGAGTCGAGGTGGAAGCGTTTGTTGGGTGGAATCACTGTTGTGGCGCTGTATTCGGTGACGATGGCCGGGCCGGAGTAGTGCTTGCCGGGGGTTAGCATGTCGCGGGAGTAGATTGGCGTCGCGAGTTTCTTGCCGTCGAATAGGACCGGGGCTTTGGGCGTGTAGAGCGAGCCGAGCTTTGCTCGGACTGGACCCCTCGGCTTCGCTCGGGGCAGGCTCACGAATGCGCCCGTCCCCACATAGTTCGTCTTTCCCACATGGGCCGCGGTGGATTTTACTGACGCGCGGAGGCGGAGGGTTACCAGTTCTACTTCGCGGGTAGGGTGGGCGTAGCCGTAGCGGCGCTGGTGTTCTTGCTCGAATTTTTTCAGCAGATCGTTAGTCTTCGGCAGGTTTAGTTCGTATCCCTGGCCACGGTAGCGGAGGTCGACGGCCTGCTGATAGTGCACTCTTCCTTGCCAGGATTCGTTTTGGAACTCTGTTGCGGCTTGTTTCTGCAGGGCGGAGAATTCTCTGTTCAGTTGCGCGGCCGGGAGTTTGCCGGAGACGCGCCAGAGGACGGTGCGGGAATAATCCTTGACGACGTTGCTGGCCAGGATGCCCAGAGCGGAAAGCGCGCCGGGCAGGGCTGGCACGATCACGTGGGGGATGCTGAGAGCCTCGGCTAGGGCGCAGGCGTGGAGGCCTCCGGCGCCGCCGAAAGCTACGAGCGCGTAGTCGCGGGGATCGCGGCCGCGTTCGATGGAGACGACGCGGATGGCTTTCTCCATGGTGGCATTGATGACGCGGATTACGCCGGCGGCAAACTTCTCGATGGTCAACGTGGTTCGTTGCTGCTTCAGCCACTCGCGAGTGATGCGGCGGGTGCGCTCGAGATCGAGAGTGAAATCTCCGCCGAGGAAGCGCGCTGGTTGCAGGCGGCCTAATAAGAGGTTGGCATCGGTGACGGTGGGTTGCGTGCCACGCCCGTAGCAGATGGGGCCAGGATCGGCGCCGGCGGATTCGGGACCGACGCGGAGAACGCCTGCGGCATCGAAGCGGGCCAGCGAGCCTCCGCCTGCGCCGACCGTGTGAATGTCGAGCATGGGGACGCCGATGGGGAGTCCGGCGATTTCTGCGTGGCTGGCGGTGGTGATAGCGCCTTCTACCAGGGAGACGTCGGTGGAAGTGCCTCCCATGTCGAAGGCGATGATGCGTTCGAAGCCGCTGGCGCGAGCGCTGGCCGCGGCACCGACTACCCCTCCGGCTGGACCGGAGAGGACCGTGCGGACGGGTTCGCGGGCGGCGGAGGATAGCGCGGTGATGCCGCCGGAGGATTGCATTACGAAGATTCTCGGTGCGCGTTGGGGCCCCTCGGGGGCTAAAGCCCCGATCATCTTGGATCGCTCTTCCGCAGCTCTTAAGCGCTGCTCCACCCTCGAGAGGCGCTGTTCTAGATTGTCGAAGTAGCGCTGCATTACTGGTTGCAGGTAGGCGTTGATGACCACCGTAGACGTGCGCTCGTATTCGCGGAATTCGGGGAGGATTTGGTGGGAGATCGAGAGTGGGACTCCAAGGGGCCTGAGGGCTTCCGCGACCGCTTGCTCGTTTCCAGGATTTGCGAACGAGAAGAGCAGCGAGATGGCGATGGACTTGGGCTGCTTTGCTTTTACTTTGGAGGCTAGGGATTCCAGGTCTGCGATTGAAGGCTCGATCAGGATTTTGCCGTCGCTGGCGGTGCGTTCTTCGATGCCGAAGCGGAGATCGGCTGGGACCAGCGGCTCGATGCGATCGAAGAAGAAGTCGTAGAGCTTGGGGCGAGCCTGGCGTCCGATCTCGATGGCGTCTTCAAAACCGGCGGTGGTGACCAAAGCGGTACGCGCACCTTTGCGTTCGAGCAATGTGTTGGTGCCGACGGTGGTGCCGTGCAGGATTACTAGCTCGCCTTCGTGATCGATTTTGCCTAGGGCTTCCACGATGGCTTGTGAAGGGTCGACTGGCGTGGAGAAAACCTTCAGCATGCGCAGGCGGCCGTGGTCGATCCAGACACAATCGGTGAAGGTGCCTCCGGTGTCGATTGCTACGCGAAGGAGTTGGGAGCGGCGGGGCATGGTTGTGATTCGGAGGATTAGGGTAACATTTGCGGCTATGAGATACGCATTTCTGGTCGAGACGTATGCCACTGAGCGGGTGAAGGTGGTGAGCGTGTGGAGCGAGTTCCGGGACGAGGATCTTGCGGTGCGGCCGCGGGAGGGTGATCCACGGGGACGCAGCGTGCATGAGCAGATGGTGCATCAGTGCGTGAGCGAAGACCTGTGGTTCCGCAACATGCTGGGGATTGATGTGGGCGCGCCTCCGTTGCCGAAGCAGGAGACGCGGCTGGAGTTCATGAAACGGTACGCCGAGGAGAGCGGGAAGCGGTTGGCGGCACTGCAGGAAAAAGAAGAGGCGTGGTGGGAAGAGAATGTAAAGTTTTTCGATGTGCAACGATCGCGAGCCTGGGTGATGACGCGGCGGATGACGCATACATCGCATCATCGGGGACAGTTGATGGCGATGCTGCGGATGCTAGGGCGGGATTTGCATAGCAACTATGGGCCAACCGCGGATACGGGTGGCTTGATGCAGAATCATGCGCCGACCATCTATGCGTATCGGAGTTTGGAAGCGCTTTTTGCGGGAGAACGTGCGGGAGGAGCGAAGGCTGTGTTGCCGGGTGCGGCTGGGAGAGTGGTGACGGAGCGGCCAGGTTAAGCCACCACGCTCTCGCTCGCTTCGCTCGCTGGACGGCCGAGGCGGCCGTCCCCACATGAGTCGTTGCGGTCCCTTTTTCTTCGCTATCCCTTGGTGGTGAATGCTAGGGTCAACAGCGTTTTTTGTTCTACCTCGTGGGCTTTGGCGCTGCCGGTTGCCGGGCTGGCGCTGGAGCTGCGCTTTACGGACATTACATGGCGGTCGCCGGCGATACGCTGGAGGCGCGGGAGCATGTTGAATAACGCTCCCATGTTGGCCGGTTCTTCCTGCACCCAGACGATGTCGCCGGTTTCGCCGTGGCGGGCGAATTCGGCGGCTAATTCTTTTTCGGGGAAGGGGTAGAGCTGTTCGAGAAACACGATGGCAGTGGAATTGTCTTTTCTCTTCTTGCGCTCGGCTTGGAGTTCGTGGCCGATTTTTCCGGTGCAGACCAGGATGCGGTCCGCCTCTCCTACTTCGGTGTCGGGAATCACGTTTAGAAAATTCTTGCGCGTGAATTCTTCAATCGGCGATGAAGCTTCGGGATGGCGCAGCATGCTTTTCGGCGTGAAGACTACCAGCGGTTTTCGCCAATGGCGCAGAGCCTGGCGGCGCAACAAATGAAAATATTGTGCGGCGTTTGAGGGCTGCGTGATTTGGATGTTGTGCCTCGCGGCTAGCTGGATGAAGCGCTCGATGCGGGCGCTGGAGTGTTCCGGTCCCTGGCCTTCGTAGCCGTGCGGCAGAAGCAGAACCAGGCCGGAGAGCAGATTCCATTTGGCTTCGCCGGCGGAGATGAACTGGTCGATGATGGCTTGCGCGACGTTAACGAAATCGCCGAACTGGGCTTCCCAGAGAACCAGCGCTTCGGGATAGTCGCGGCTGTAGCCGTATTCGAATCCGAGGACGCCGGGTTCGGAGAGAGTGGAGTTGTGGATTCCGCAACTGGCCTGGCCGGGCGCGATGTTTTCCAGCGGAACATATTCGTTCTCGTTTTCGATGTCGATCAGGACGGAGTGGCGCTGGTTGAAGGTGCCGCGGCGGGAGTCCTGGCCCGACAGCCGAACCGGGATTCCGGCCTTCGCCAGGCTTGCGAAGGCCAGGGCTTCTGCCATGCCGTAGTCCACTGGGCGTTTGCCCGTGCCCATCTCGGCGCGCTGCTCGAGCAGCTTCTTCACTTTGGGATGAATGTGGAAGCCTGCGGGATATGAGGTGAGGTGAGTGGTTAGCTGGGCTAATTCTTCCGTTGAGAGTCCGGTTTCTACTTCGAATTCCGGCTTGTGCAGGCCGCCGTAGTATTGCTCCCAATATTTTGGGAGGTCGCGCATCAGCGGCTTCTTGGTAACTTTGGCAGCATCTTTCTGCGCGGATTCGAATTCGGCTTTGATCGCGGCAGCTTGTACAGGCGCGTCGGTCGCGCTAATGTCATCGGCGTAGATTTCCCAGAGCGGCGGATGCTCTTTGATTTTTTTGTAGAGCAGCGGCTGGGTGATCGTGGGGTCATCGACCTCGCTGTGACCGTGGCGGCGGTAGCCGATCAGATCGATGACCACGTCGGTGCCGAAGCGGTAGCGGTATTCGGTGGCGAGACGTGCCACGCGAACTACCGCATCCACATCTTCGCCGTTGACGTGGAAGATGGGGATAGACTGCCGGCGCGCGATGCAGGCAGCGAAGCGGGTGGAGTGCTCTTCGAAATAGCTTGTCGTGAATCCCAGGAGATTATTGACCACTACATGAATGGTGCCGCCGACGCTGTAGCTGGGAAGGTCGGCGTAGTTCATGGTTTCGGCGAGGATGCCTTGTCCGGCGAAAGCGGCGTCGCCGTGCACTAGGAGCGGGAGATATTTTTCGCGTCCGCGTTCGCCGGTGCGGTCTTGTTTGGCGCGCGTGCGGCCGATGGTTACGGGATCGACGGCTTCGAGGTGACTGGGATTTGAAACCAGATGGATGTGAACTTTGTTTCCACTGCGCGTGACGTATTCGCCGGTCGCGCCCATGTGATATTTCACGTCGCCGGAGCCTAGAACGCTGCGCGGGTCAACGTCCTCGAAGCCGGCGAAGATTTCGTCTTTGGGTCGCTTGGCTACGTGGGCGATGACGTTGAGGCGGCCGCGGTGGCTCATGCCCATTACCAGTTCGGTGGCGCCGAGCCGGGAGCCGGTTTCGAGAAGTTCATCGACCAACGGAATGAGTGCGGTGACGCCCTCGAGTGAGAAGCGCTTGCTGCCGAGATAGCGCTGCTGCATGACCTGCTCGAAAATGTCGGCGCGGATGAGCAGGTCGAGAATGCGCTGCTGGTGTTTTTCTGTAACTTCGAAACCTTGAGACGGCGATTCCATCTGTTCGTAGATCCAGCGGCGGCGTTCGGGAGCGTAGATGTGGTTGATTTCTACGCCGATGGTTGAGGAGTAGATGGCGCGGGCTTCGCGGGCGTACTCGCCTTCGATCTGTAATTCTGGAGTGGGGCGGGGGCGGAGAAAGCCGAGCGGGTCGAGATCGCCTTCGAGGTATCCCCATTGGCGGAAGGCGTTGAAGACGCGTTCGCGCTCTGGGTCGGCGCCATTGTTGGGCGGAGTTGTGAGTGCTGAGCTGATTGTTCCGGATTTCGGGGTAGACATAAGAGTCAGGTACTAGGATAACGGATGCTCGGGGCGTTCGAGGGATTCTAGCGCCTGACGGCGAACAAATCCGGCGGCTCACCGAATTCTCTACTATGGTTGCCTTGCCACGACAAGGCTGCGATGGCTGTGGAATAATGCTGCGGTCGTCATCCTGTCGTCGTCATCCTGCCTTCATGGGAGAAGCTGTGGTTGAGAATTCCAACCGGGCGCGCGATCATCTGGCCAACGAGCGCACATTTCTGGCCTGGGTGCGAACCAGCGTCGCGATTGTGGTGTTCGGATTCGCGATTGGACGGTTTGCGATCGCCATTCGACAGTTGACGGAGTTTCAGGGCCGTCAATCGAAGACCACTGGGTTTTCAGTTTGGATGGGGACCAGTGCGATTCTGGCGGGAGTGGCGC
Organism: uncultured Acidobacteriaceae bacterium; assembly: GCA_963786075.1. GTDB lineage: Bacteria > Acidobacteriota > Terriglobia > Terriglobales > Acidobacteriaceae > Sulfotelmatobacter. The sequence goes on from CAWAYA010000031.1 coordinate 153,658, forward strand.
TGATGGTAGCGGGACTGGCGCGCTATCGAAAAACGCGGGCGCAACTGGATGAGGGGAAGTTTGAACCGGCAGGATTTATTGTGGACTTGGTGGCGTTTGTGACTGTGCTTTTTGGATTGGCATTGGCCGGGTATTTGATTTACGTGCAGAAGAGTTTGGGTTAGGCGCGTGGCGTCTGAGGCGGGATTCGAGGTAGTGGAGTCGAGCTTCACTCGACTGGACAACCCCTTCGACTCCGCTCAGGACAGGCTCGGGGTAGCTGCCCCATAAAAGCAGTCCTCAGCAGCGAAAACTTATGGCGAATGATCAGGAGAAGGAAGCCGCAGCGCGGGCGAGCTTGCGGTTCGTGAAGGATGGTCAAGTGGTCGGTCTGGGGACGGGGTCGACGGCGGCGTACTTCATTCAACTGCTGGGCGAGCAAGTCAAGAACGGTCTGAAGATCCGCGGCATACCCAGTTCTGAGCGGTCGCGGGAGCAGGCGGCAGGACTGGGGATTTCGCTTACCACGCTGGACGAATGCCAGGAGATCGACGTGACCGTGGACGGCGCGGACGAAGTGGATCCGCAATTGCGGCTGATTAAAGGCGGGGGTGGGGCGTTGCTGCGGGAAAAGATTGTGGCGTCGGCTACGAAATTCTACGTGATTGTTGCGGACGCGACGAAGAGAGTTCCAGTGCTGGGAAAATTTCCGCTGCCTGTCGAAGTTATTAAGTTCGCGCAGGCGGTGGTGCGGAAAAAGATTGAGGCACTGGGCGCAGCGGTTGAGTTGCGGCGGGGGAGCGACGGCAAGCCTTACCTGACCGACGAGAATAATCACATTCTGGATTGCCGGTTCGGGGAGATTCCGGATGCGGATGGGTTGGCCCGGCGACTGAACGATATGCCGGGAGTGGTGGAGCACGGGTTGTTCATTGGCATGGCGAACCTAGTACTGGTGGCGAACGGGAGCGAGATTGTGGAGCTGCGGAGGGGACGTTGAGGTGGAGAAAGCCGTTTCACCACAGAGTCACAGAGACACAGAGAAACCTTCCTTAATTTTTTTGCTGGCCCCGCGGTGAAGAGCTCAACAATAATTTCCAGAGGCAATTTGAATGGCAACAGGGGCACAGGCACCGGGGCGGGACCAGCCTTCGCGGCGGCGTTGGCTGCGATACCGCGTGCAGGCGCTACTCGATGTGACGGTGGTGCGCTCAGGAGTTCCGGATATTTTGCCGGGGCGGTCGGTGAATCTGGGCGTAGGCGGAGTGTCCGCGGTCCTGGCGGGAGAACTATCGCCGGGTGAGGCGGTGGGAGTGGAGATTCGCCTGCCGCAAGTGGCGGATCCATTGCGCACGCGGGCGCTGGTGCGGCATCAAGACAAGTTGCGCTCAGGGCTCGAGTTCGTTGGACTCTCGGCGGAACAGCAGGCTCTGATTCGCGATTGGGCAGGCACAGCGAAAGCGGTACTGGAGCCGGGAGTGCGCGGGAAGCTTCCGCTTGAAGCAGGCAAAGGTTCGGAGAGCGGAGGACCGGGCAGCGCGCCGCGTCCTGCTCGCAGCAGCCTTGATCGGAGATGGATATTCTTCGCGGCGGCGGCCGCTATCTTGCTGACGGTATTGTGGTGGCGCTGGAATCGCGGTTGGGCGGATCTGGAGTCCGGTCTGCAGAAAAACGAAAAGACCACGGAGGCGCTGCGGCCACAGGCGCGCGTTCCCGCCGAAGTGATGGAGAAGCTGGTGACTCACCGGGTGGATCCTGACTATCCATTGGAGGCGCGGCAGGCCAAGCTGCAGGGCGTGATCGAGTTGGACGTGGTGGTGGGACGTGACGGATCCGTAGTGGACGTTCGGGCGCTGAGCGGTCCCACCGTGCTGGCACAGGCTGCGATGGATGCTATGCGTTGGTGGCGGTTCGAGCCTTACCGGATTGACGGCAAGGCAGTGGTAGTGGAGACCACCGTTGCCATGGAATTCAAGCCGTAGACGCAGGCTTGACCTTCGGATTCAGATCCTCAAAGTTAAGTCCATGTCGCGGTCTAGCGCGGAACGGGAAGATTGCTGCTCCAGCAATCAGCCAGGATCAGCCATGCGCCCAGGCGGCGCCATGCCTTTACGTACTTACCGCGGTCGGCGAGGATGGTGCCATCGGGCTTGCGGATGCCGACGCTATACCGGCCGATTTCCATGGCCAGATCGCCGGAGGCTTCGACGCGGAGGGTTTCGAGGCGCAGGTCCTCGTATCCGGATTCCGCGAACTGGCGGAGCAGGCGCTCGACGGCCTTCGGGCCGTAGGCCGGGTCGTGATGCGGCGCCATGAAGGCTCCATCCTGAGCGAAGAGGGCGGCTACCTGGTCGTAGTTGCCGGTATTGAAGGAAGTGACGAAATCCTGACCAAGGTTGCGGATCAAGGAATCGACGTTCAAGAACGGACGAGAGTCCGCCAAGGAGCTGGAATAAGGCCGATACATCAACTACCTCCTGGGGGAAGGCCAGGAGCGTTCCATGGCCGTATGGAAGCCGCCCCCGATGCAGGGGCATTCTAGCGCAAAAAGGTCTGTGGATGCAGGAAAGATTTATGAACAGACAGAAAATTTCGGGAGGTTGGAACACTTACCGGTTAGAACCAAGACGCGAGGAGGAGCCGGTTTTCCACTTGTTCGCAGGGGGCTCATGGCGGTATCTTGCGCGGATGCAGCAGAAAGGAAAACTGGTTGAAGAAAATCGGGGCGAAGCGGAAGACGCGAAGCCCGGGTATCCCGAGCGCTTTTGTCCGAACTGTTCGGCGGAATTGAGGGAGAACCGGTGCAAGTTGAGCTGTCCCGTCTGCGGATTCTATTTGAGTTGCTCGGATTTTTATTGAATGTGGAAGATTGTCTGCAGGCGGGCTGGCGCACCTGACATGCCGGCCGATGTCCGTCTACAATAGCCCGGGATTTAATTTTTCTTTTCATGATCAGGAGAGCGTGATGGAACGCAAGGGTAGCGCAATGTGGAAGGGTGGGCTGAAGGACGGCAAGGGGACGATTTCGGCGCCGGGCGGAGTGCTGAAAGACACGCAATATTCCTTTACTTCGCGATTTGAGAATGGGCCGGGGACGAATCCGGAGGAGTTGATTGCGGCGGCGCACGCAGCATGCTTCTCGATGGCGCTGTCAGCGCAACTGGGCGGAGCCAATCTGACGCCGGAGAGCATCAGCACGAACGTGACCCTGACCATGGAGAAGCTGGATTCGGGGTGGACGATTACATCGAGCCACATCGATGTGGTCGGGAAGGTTCCAGGAGCGGATGCGGCAGCGTTTCAGAAATATGCGGAGGCGGCGGAGAAGGGCTGTCCTGTGTCGAAGGTGCTCAACGCGAAGATTTCGATGACGGCGAAGTTGGGGTAAAGGAGGCTTCGGCTACCGCCCCGGTGTTTGACAGCCCGTTGCCGGGCTGCAAAAATAGAACAGTTGGTCTTCCCGACACGGCGGCCTCGCGGCCGCTGCTGCCTTGCAATTCAGATTGCCATCGTGGCGGAATTGGCAGACGCGCATGGTTCAGGTCCATGTACCGGCAACGGTGTGGGGGTTCGAGTCCCTTCGATGGCACCAGTAAGAAGCCGAAGAAGCATAGCTGAGCGCTGCCTTGTTGCGCTCGGCTGAACAGCCGAGGCGGTTGTTCCCCACAGGAGCCTTTCGTCCATCCACGCGCATCTGTTCGCGGGAAGAAGTAAACTCCTTGTCATGAAAAATTCTTCTCAGTTGATCGGCTGGAAGCACGTCCTGATGTTGGCCTTTTCACTGGGTCTGTCAGTTTCTTGCGTTGCGCAGAAGTTGGCGATCACTATGGACGATTTACCCCTGAACGGAACTTTGCCGCCGGGAGTTACGCAGGCAGAGAACGCCAAAAATGTATTGGCGATTCTGAAAAAGCGGCACGTGCCTCCGGTGTACGGATTCGTGAATGCGAAGAAATTGGAGGGGAACGCGGATGGCGCGGAGGCGCTGAAGCTGTGGGCAGCGGCTGAGCCAATAGGAAACCATACCTATTCACACATGGACCTAGAACAGAACCCTGCGGAAGCATTCGAGCGGGAAATCGAAGAGGACGAGCCGGTGCTGGAGTTGCTGGCGCCGAAGGGGTCGGTGGATGATTGGCACTGGTTTCGCTATCCGTACCTGCATGAGGGAGACACGGTGGAAAAACGGCGCGCGATTCGCGCCTATTTGAAAGCGCACGGTTACAGGATCGCGCAGGTGACGTTGGATTGGGAAGACTACTTGTGGAATACGGCTTACGCGCGGTGTGTGGCTAAGGGAGATGCGAAATCGATTGAGTGGTTGCGGTCGAGCTATTTGAACACGGCTTCGGAATTTCTTGACCTGGGGCGGGCGCAGGCGAAGCTGATTTACGGGCACGAAATCAGCTATGTGCTGCTGACGCATCTGGGGGCGTTCAGCAGCACGATTCTGCCGGACGCGTTAGATCTGCTGAAGAAGAAGGGATTCAAGCTGGTGACACTGCAGGAAGCGGAGAGCGACGCGGCGTACGAGGGCGACCCCGATGTGGGTTTGCATGATGCGGGAACGCTGCTCGACCAGTGGATGCAGATGAAGAAGATCAAGTATCCGGAACACGCGGAGAAGCCTTATAAGGAGATCGAGAGCGCCTGCCGCTGATCGCCTTCCGATTGGCCGATCACTCCTTTGACCGACCATTCCTTCCCGTATAATTCAGGCACTCGGTATGCCTGTTTTTCTTGACCAGATCGTCGAATCTACTCGCCGAAAAGTCTTCGAGACTAAACGAACGGCGGATTTGCGGGAGTTGGGGCAGCGGGCGGAACAGCACGTGCCGCGCGGGTTTCGGCGGGCGCTGGAGGAAAAAAGCAGGGCTGGCGTAGCGGTGATTGCGGAGTTGAAGAAGGCGTCGCCATCGCGGGGATTGATCCGGGCGGAGTTTTGCGTGGAGGAACTGGCGCGGGAATTAGAGGCGGCGGGAGCGACCGCGCTTTCTGTATTGACGGATAAGGAGTTTTTTCAAGGGTCGCTGGAGAATTTGCGGATGGCTTCGGCTGCGGTGAAAATTCCTTGTCTGCGCAAAGATTTTATTGTGGACGAATTTCAGCTGTTGGAGGCGCGGGCAAATTCGGCCGATGCTGTGTTGTTGATTGTGGCGGCTTTGACCAACGCAGAATTGAACAGGTTGGCGCTGGGTGCGGGATTACACGGACTGGATGTTCTGTGCGAGGTGCATGATGAGGAAGAATTGCAGCGGGCGCTGGATGCCGGGTGCGATCTGATTGGAGTGAATACGCGGAATCTGAGGACGTTCCAGGTGGACGCGGAGACAGCGTTTCGGCTGGCGGAGAAGCTTCCTAAGAATGTGCTGCGGGTGGCGGAGAGCGGGATTCGGTCGGGCGAGGATATTGCGCGGCTGCGGGCGGCGGGATACCAAGCGTTCTTGATTGGAGAGTCGCTGATGCGGGCGGAGCGGCCGGGAGAAGCGCTGCGGGCTTTAGTAGCCAGTACCGAGTTGCGAGTCCCGAGCGGGCGGTGAGCGGATTCTGCGCGAAGGTTTTTACCTTTTGCAGACAATTGTGCGTATGACCTGGGTGAAAATTTGTGGGATGACTAATTTGGAGGATGCGCTCACCGCCGTTGAGGCCGGCGCGGATGGGGTGGGGTTTGTGTTTTATGAGAAGAGTCCGCGGAAGATTACGGTTGAGGCAGCGCGCGAAATTGTGAAAGAGCTGCCGAAGAACATAGAGAAGATTGGGGTGTTCGTTGGAGAGACGGCGGAGACAGTGCGTGAAATCTCAGTAAAAGCGAACCTGACCATTGCACAGACCTACCCGGATTTCAGCAATCCGCTCTCGATTCCAGACGATCGATTCGTCGAGAGGGCGTCGTTTCGGGTAATTGTCGCGCTTCCCGCAAGTCGATTACTGGAAGAGGAATCCGACAATCCGGATGTCATCGCGGGTTTTCGAGTGTCCGAAAGGTTCCGGGATCGCATTGCGGCAGTGCTACTCGATTCCGGAACCGCAGGTCGTCCAGGGGGCACGGGGGAGAAGTTCGATTGGCAGACTGTGGTTCCCATCACAGACCTGATGGGTCGTCTCGGCATGAGGCTGATTGTTGCAGGCGGGCTGACGCCGGGGGATGTAGGGGATGCAATGAGAGAACTCACGCCTTGGGGAGTGGACGTGGCTTCGGGGGTGGAGGTAAGGCCCGGGAAAAAAGATCCGGAGAAGTTGCGGGCGTTTGTGCAGGCCGTGCGCGACGCGGATCGAAAGACGGGGTAGAAATGGCGACCGTTCTAACTTTAAGAATGAAACTCAAAGCCCCCGCCCTCTCGCAACGAACGCGAGAAGGACGCGGCACCCAGCTCGGAAAAGGTCCTGCGAACATTCCCGGACGCTTTGGCGTCTATGGCGGGCGGTATGTGCCGGAGACTTTGATGGCAGCGCTGGAGGAGTTGGAGCGCGAGTACGAGAAGGCGAAGCGCGATCCGAAATTTCAGCGGAGGCTCGACGGGTTGTTGCGGAGTTATGCGGGGCGTCCTACGGCGCTTTCGTTCGCGGAGCGGCTTACTGAGAAATTGGGCGGGGCGAAGATTTATTTGAAGCGAGAAGATTTGCTGCATACCGGGGCCCACAAGATCAATAACTGCCTGGGACAGGGATTGCTGGTGGAGCGCATGGGTAAGCGGCGCGTGATTGCGGAAACTGGCGCGGGGCAGCACGGCGTGGCTACGGCTACGGTTTGCGCGCTGCTGGGATTTGAGTGCGTGGTGTACATGGGAACCGAGGACATGCGGCGGCAAGAGTTGAATGTTTTCCGCATGCGGCTGCTGGGAGCGGAGGTGCGCGGGGTGGACGCGGGAGCGCGGACTTTGAAAGATGCGATCAACGAAGCCATGCGCGACTGGGTTACGAATGTGCGTACCACTCATTATTTGTTGGGAAGCGTGCTGGGGGCGCACCCGTATCCGACGATGGTGCGGGATTTTCATCGCGTGATTGGGCGGGAGGCGCGGGCGCAGATTTTGAAAGCGGAAGGGAAATTGCCGGCGGCGGTGATTGCGTGCGTGGGCGGAGGATCGAACGCGATTGGAATTTTCACCGAATTTATAAAAGATAAAAAGGTGCGGTTGATTGGGGTGGAGGCCGGTGGCCGCGGCGAGGCTCTGGGAGATCATGCGGCGCGATTCCGCGGCGGATCGCCCGGAGTTTTGCAGGGGACTTATTCTTATGTGCTGCAGGATTCGGCGGGGCAGATTGCTCGCACACACTCGGTCTCGGCGGGTCTGGACTATCCGTCGATCGGCCCGGAGCATGCGGCGTTGAGGGCTGCGGGGCGGGCGGAGTACGTTGCGGCCTCGGATGCGGAGGCGCTGGAGGCAACGACTTTGCTGGCGCGGACGGAGGGGATTATTCCCGCGTTGGAGTCGGCGCATGCTGTGGCTGAAGTGGTGAAGCGGGCGTCTGGGATGAAGAAATCTGACGTGGTGGTTGCGAATATTTCCGGGCGCGGAGATAAAGATATTGGGATCTTGCGGGAGAACCTGAAGTTGGATTGAGTCGACGATTTAATTTTTCATGCCATTATCTTTCTATAAGAAGCCGGCGCTGGTGGTGTATGTAACTTGCGGGGACCCGGACCTCGCCACTACCCGAGCCGTGGTGCTGGCGGCGATTGAGGCCGGCGCGGATGTGATTGAACTGGGCGTGCCCTTTAGCGATCCGGTGGCGGATGGGCCGGTGATCCAGCGGGCGAGCGAGCGGGCACTCAAGCATGGGACTTGCCTGGCGCAGGTTTTGACGCTGGCTGCGGAGGTGAGGCAGCATGCCCAGTCCACGGGGCTGGTTCTGTTTTCGTATTTGAATCCGATCTTGCGGATGGGCATGGAGAAATTCTGCACGGTGGCGCGGCATGCTGGAGTGGATGGGGTGCTGGTGACCGATTTGCCGGTGGATGAAGCGGACGAATATCTCAGTGCTATGCGAGAGCATGATTTGGCGCCGGTGTTTCTGGCGGCACCGACCAGTCCAGATGAGCGCTTGAAGAGGATTGCGGCGGCTGCGCGGGGATTTGTTTATGCAATCTCGCGGACGGGAGTGACGGGAGCGCGGCAGAAGTTGGCCGATGATGCACTGAAACTTGTGCGGCGGTTGCGGTGCGTCACCAAGTTGCCCGTCGCAGTTGGGTTTGGAATTTCGAATGCGGAGCAGTTTGCGGAAGTCGGGAAGTTTGCCGATGCGGTTGTGGTAGGAAGCGCGATTGTAGAAACGATTGAGCGGAATCCGGGACGGGAAGCGGCTGCTGTGGGAGTGTTTGTGCGGAGGTTGACAGCTGTCAGCTCAGCTAAGGTTTGAGATTTTTTCGAGATGAGGGTGGAAATGCCGTCAGCCGTAGAAATGCCTATCGGAGTCGAGAAGAGCATGGATGGGCAAGGGATCTTTCTATTCCGGTTGTGCTTCGCTTTCGCGACGCACACTCCTCGCTCAAGATGACAGGGTCGGTATAAGAACCTCATGGACATCGCGGATTGGCGGAAGAAGATTGATGAGCTTGACCGGCGACTGGTGGAGTTGCTGAGCGAGCGGGCGCAGGCAGCAGTGGAGATTGGGCGGTTGAAGCGGGATACGAGTTTGCCGATTTATGAGCCGGAGCGGGAACGGATTGTGTTTGAAAATGTGCAAGGGATGAATCGAGGCCCGCTGCCGGGTCGGGATCTGGTCCGGATTTTTGAACGGATCATGGATGTGATGCGAAATATTCAGAAGGAAGGGATCGGGGTCAAGGCAGATGGGGTGAAGGCTGCGGAGACGGAGTTGGATTCGGACGTGACCGATTAGCGGACGGCATCGTTGGTGCTGGACGCGAAAGCAGATTTCTCGCTTCGCTCGGAATGACAAGGACGTGTTAAGGGCTACAAGATGAGCTCAGAGATTTTCTTATGATTGTGGCAATGCAAGAAGTGGCGGACGAGGGGCAGATTCAGCAGGTGATCGAGCACCTGGTGAAGATGGGGTTTGAGGTGCATCGCTCAACCGGGGCGCGGCAAACCGTGCTGGGTGCGGTGGGAGCAGGGATTGATTTTGACATTCGCATTCTGGAGTTGCTGCCGGGGGTGCAGGAAGTCCATCGCATAAGTTCGCCTTACAAACTGGCGGGGAAAAGTTTTCGTCCCGAGGGGACGATCGTCAAGCTGGCGAATGGAATTGGGATTGGCGGGAACGAAGTGGTCGTGATGGCGGGGCCCTGCTCGGTGGAATCGCGGGAACAGCTTTTTGCTACGGCTGAGACCGTGGCGAAAGCCGGAGCGCGCGTGCTGCGGGGAGGAGCGTTCAAGCCGCGGAGTTCTCCTTACTCGTTTCAGGGGCATGGGGAAGACGCGCTGAAGCTGCTGCGCGAGGCGGGAGAGAAATTCAAGCTGCTGGTGATCAGCGAGGTGATGGAGATCTCGCAGATTCCGATGATGCTTCCTTATGTGGATATTCTGCAGCTGGGAGCCCGCAACATGCAGAACTTTAATCTGCTGCGCGAGTTGGGAAAAGTGCGCAAGCCGGTGCTGGTGAAGCGAGGGATCGCGGCGACTTTCGAGGAACTGCTGCTCTCGGCGGAATACATTATGGCGGGCGGTAATTACGAAGTGATTTTGTGCGAGCGCGGCATTCGCACGTTCGAGACTTACACGCGCAATACCATGGATATTTCGGCGATTCCGATTATTCACAAGCTGTCGCATCTGCCGATGACGGCGGATCCGTCGCACGGGACAGGGCGGCGCGATAAGGTTGCGCCGATGGCGCGGGCGTCGGTGGCTGCCGGGGCCGATGCGCTGCTGATTGAGGTGCATTGTGACCCGAACAACGCTTGGTCGGATGGGGCGCAGTCATTGTTTCCGGAACAGTTCGCAAAACTAATGGATGAGTTGCGGATGATTGCGCCGGCGGTGGGAAGAAAAATTGGGTAATCGGGTAATTTTGTAATTGGAGAATAAAGTTCACTTGGAAGTTCAAATTACTCAATTACAAAATTACCCGATTACTCAATTTTTTTATGCCAATTCGGCAAATCACGATTGTTGGGACGGGGCTGATGGGCGGGTCGTTTGCACTGGCGCTGCGGAAGCGGAAGTTCGCCGGCGTGATTGTGGGATGCGACCGCGAGTCGGCGCTGAAAAAAGCGAAGCAGTGCGGCGCAATTGAAAAAGGATTTGTGGAGCCAGCGGACGCGGTGCGGGGGAGCCAGTTGGTGGTCCTGGCCACGCCGGTGCTCGCGATTGTCGATTTGATTGGACGGCTGGGTCCGGCGCTGCCCGCTTCGACTTTGCTAACCGATGTGGGAAGTACGAAGTCGGCAGTTGTCGAGCGGGCGCGGAAAGTGTTTGGCAAGAATGCGGGGAAGCGGTTTTTGGCGGGGCATCCTATGGCAGGGAAGGAACACAGTGGCGTGGAGTATGCGGACGCGGATTTGTTCCAGAATGCGGTCTGGTTCTTGACCCCGCTGCCGGGACAGAATCTGAATGAAGGGACCTTCGCCGAGTTTGCGGGATGGATCGATCAGATTGGAGCGCGCATTGCGATGCTGCCGGCGGAGGATCACGACCGGCTGTGTGCGTGGATCAGCCATTTGCCGCAGATGATTTCGACAGCGCTGGCGGCGGCGCTGGTAGAGGAATTCGGAGAAGATGCGCCGCTGCTTCCGGCAGGCGGACGGGCGCTGCGGGAGATGACGCGGATCTCGGCGAGTCCGTATTCGATGTGGCGGGATATTGCCATCAGCAATAAGAAGAACATTGAGGATGCGTTATTCAAGGTGGAACAGCGGCTGGCGCATATTCGGGAGAACCTGGCTACACGGGCGCTGGCCGAGGAATTTGAACAGGCGCATGGGTTGAAGAAGAGTACGGGGAAGAAAACGTAAGTTTTTCGTTTGGAAATCGGACGCTATGAATAAGGTTGTGGGCAGCGCGGATGAAGCGATTCGAGACGTGGGGGACGGCTCGGTCATTATGATCGGGGGATTTGGGTTGTGCGGGATCCCGGAGAATTTGATTCGTGCTCTGGTGCAGAAGGGATCGAAGAATCTGACTACGATCAGTAATAACGCTGGAGTGGACGGATTCGGGGTTGGATTACTACTGGCGGCGGGGCAGATTCGGCGGCATGTTGGAACCTACGTGGGGGAGAATAAACTGCTGGAATCGATGGTGCTGGCAGGGAAGGTTGAGCTTGATCTGGTGCCGCAAGGAACTTTTTCAGAGCGGATTCGCGCGGCGGGCGCGGGAATTCCAGCGTTTTTTACTCCCACCGGCGTGGGAACCGTGGTTGCTGAAGGAAAAGAAACGCGCGAGTTCGATGGCCGCACCTACGTGATGGAGCGCTGGTTAAAGGCGGACTTCGCTTTTGTGAAAGCGTGGAAGGGTGACCGGATGGGGAATCTGGTTTACCGGAAGACAGCACGGAATTTTAATCCCATCATGGCGACGGCCGCGAAAGTTACGATTGCGGAAGTTGAACAGTTGGTGGATGCTGGAGAGCTGGACGGGGATTCGGTTCACACGCCTTCGGTTTACGTGAAGCGGATCTTTCAAGGCGAGATGTATGAGCGGCGGATTGAGAAGCGGACGGTGAGGAAAGCGAGTAGCTAATACGAGTACCTAGTACCAAGTAGAGCAGTGGTGAGGGCTAGTTGCATGGGTCCTTCGCTTTGCTCAGGATGACAGGGAGATGAATAAGCTTGGACAAGATGTCGACAAGCGTGAGCGCATTGTGAAGCGCGTTGCGCTGGAGTTGCACGACGGGTTCTATGTGAACTTGGGCATCGGGATGCCCACGCTGATTGCAAATTATGTTCCGGCGGGAATGGAAGTGATTCTTCAGTCCGAGAATGGGATGCTCGGGATTGGGCCCTATCCCATTGAGGGCGAGGAAGACGCCGACTTGATCAACGCGGGTAAAGAGACGGTGAGTGAGATGGCGGGGACCTCGTATTTTTCCAGTGCCGATTCGTTTGCCATGATTCGCGGCGGACACGTTGATTTGAGCGTGCTGGGCGCGATGGAAGTTGATGAGGCGGGAAACCTGGCGAACTGGATGATCCCAGGGAAAATGGTGAAGGGGATGGGCGGCGCGATGGATTTGGTGGCCGGAGCGCGGCGCGTGGTGGTGGCGATGGAACATACGACTCGGGAAGGTTCGCCGAAGATTTTGGGGAAGTGCACGCTGCCGCTTACCGGGGTGAAGGTGGTGGATACGATTGTGACCGAGATGGCGTATATCCGGGTGACGGAACGGGGGTTAGTGCTGGAGGAAGTGGCTCCGGGATTGACGCCCGAGGATGTGCAGCGGGCTACCGAGGCGAGGCTTATCGTGAGTGGCAGTTTGAAGGTGATGGAGAGTTGATCTGGTACTGAATCCCTTCTTCGAAGTGATTTGAGCGGTGCAGAGGCGCCGCTCTTCTGCAATATCCCACACATCCGAAGCGTTGGACCATCTGTCTAGATGCGAAACGGTGCAGCCAGCAAGCGGAATGGAAGGGTAATAGCAAGGTAGATGACCTCGAGCACTCCGTGCACGGCTACGCCTATGATGCGGAACGGGAGCAGCAGCAGCCATATGAACGGGTACGCTACGAGCGCCAGCAAGGCTAGCGGCCAGCAGAGTACGAAAAGGATGCACCACAGGAGGAACGTGAACATGATTTGGCCTCCTTTTTTCTTTTGCCATTTTATTGTACGGCGGTTTCGAGAAAAAAGTTCCATGAAGCGATATGGAGCTCTCGGCCGTGAGCCGCTGCGCGCATTCGCGGGCAGGAGTGTGCGCGCAACAGCATCCTATTCATAGCGCAGCGCTTCCGCGGGCAGGGTTTTGCCGGCGGACCATGATGGGTAGAGCGTGGCCACAAACGAAATTCCTACGGCCACCAGCACGACCCATAACCCATCTTTCAGGCGGGGCGCGAAGGGGACGTAGTCGATGGAGTAGACCTCGGGGGAAAGCGAGATCAGGTGATAGTGGCCGCCGGCGTAGGAGATGGCATAGCCTAACAGCAGGCCGATTGCGGTGCCGATTACGCCAATCAGCACGCCCTGGGCAATGAAGATGTTCCGCACCTGTGACTTGCGCGTGCCCATCGACATGAGCACGGCAATGTCTTTGGTTTTTTCCATGACCATCATGATTAGAGAAATCAGAATGTTTAGCGCAGCGACGAAGACGATCAGGCCGACCGTGATGTAGGTGACCAGGCGCTCCATGTTCAGCGCGTGAAATAGCGCCTTGTTCTGCTCTTTCCAGTTGGTGGTCATGAAGCCGGGGCCGGCGGCCTCTTCCAGTTGTTGCGCAATCCGGTCGGCGGCGTAGATGTCGTCAACCTTGAACTCGATCACCGAGATCAGGTCGCCCAGGCCGAACAGGCGCTGCGCGTCGGAGAGCCGTGTAAAAGCCCAGGACGAATCGTAGTCGTAGAAGCCGGAGTTGAAAATTCCCGCCACACGAAAGCGGCTGTATTTGGGCACCATGCCGAAGGGCGTCAATTCTCCCTGCGGGCTGGTGACCAGGACGACTGAGCCGACTGTCGCCCCTAGATTGTCAGCCATATCTTTGCCGAGGATGATTGGTGGCATGGCGGCTACGCGTTCGCGGATGGTGGCGAGGGAATCTGGAAGGTCTTCGGTCGACGATGCTCCGGTCGCTGGTGCTCCCTGGACAGCCGAGGCGGCTGTCCCCACATTACCTTTTTCTGGCTCAAGAGAGGGTTCATCGAGGGCGGCCGCTGAACCTTCTTTGATAGTGCTGAGTAAATCGCCGACCTTGCGCTCGTACGATGGAATCATTCCCTTGAGGACGGCGCCGCGGGCGCGAGGTCCGCGGGAAATCAGAACCTGCTCGAAAATTGCAGGAGCGGCAGCGACCACGTGCGATTGTTTGGAAAGACGTTCGAGAAGGGGCGGCCAATCTTTGATGCCGTCGTCGGCTATGCGCAGCAGGCTAATGTGGGAGCTTGATCCGATGAGGCGATCCTGCAAATCCTGTCGGAAACCGTTGTTGATGGCGAGCGCGACAATCAGCGAGGCTACGCCCGCGGCTACTCCGGCAATCGAGATGCCGGTGATGATGCCGATGAACGCCTGGCGGCGCTTGGCGCGCAGGTAGCGGGTCGCAATGAAAAATTCAAAGCGCATGGAGGCTTTTAGCTGTCAGCTCTCAGCTTTCAGCTTTCAGCTAAGTCGGATTATAGCGTTGTCTTCGGCAGAACCGCGGGTACCCTCGTTCGATACTGACGGTATTCCTCTCCGAAACGGCTCTCCAGTTCGTTGTCTTCCATTCTGATCATTACTGCTCCTGTGGCGATCGCGAATGCCGTCAGCGCCCAGCAGACCGCGAGCCCAGTGCCGATGCTCCAGGCCAGCATTTCGCAGAGATGCGCTAGATAGACGGGATGACGGACCTGCCCACGAATGCCCGTCGTGACCAGACGCTGTTGGCGATGACCGGGTAGAAGCTCCGGCAGACCGCCAAGTTGCGCGGTGCTGAAACCGCTGCCGGAGAGTTTGTAGAGCACGAGTCCCGCGCCAAACAGTGCGGCTGCCGGAATCCAGCACCACGCGCGATGGTAGAGGGTGCTGTGAAAGACCGTCAGGTTGCGCCAGTGCTCGGTCACAGCAGCCATGAGCACCCACATCGCGATCCACACTGGCAATAGGATTCGATACGGGGAACGCGGGCGGGAACGCCAGTACTCAACGCGGGGATGAATCAGCAGCCAGAAGCTGGGAATCGTCGAATAGATAACGCAGGCGATCCAGCCGACGCTCCGCAGTGTCTGCTCCACGCCTCGATTCTACCGGGAAGGAATCGCGTTTTTCTGGACCGGGTCAGCATCTTCGGTTGGCGCAGAAGGTCAGCGTCTTCCGTTCCGCGCTAGTGATCTTGCGAAGATCGGAAGAAACCGCCAACATCCGCACAGGGCGTGATGTTATGAAGATTCTGCTGGTCGAAGATTCCTACATTGAACGGCACAAGGTGGGCGGTTACCTGGCCGACTGGGGACTCGACTATCTGGCCGTCGGAAGCGGGACCGAAGCGGTGAAGCTGCTGGAAGGCCCGGAGGCTCCGAACATGGCGCTGCTGGACTGGATGCTTCCGGGTCTGGATGGGATCGATGTGTGCCGCCGCATCAGAAAAATGGGAACGCGAGCGCCTTACATCTATACCGTGATGCTGACGGCCAAGAATCGAAAGCAGGACCTGCTGCTCGCCATGGAAGCGGGTGCGGATGACTATCTGGCCAAGCCCGTGGATCCTTCCGAGTTGCGTGCCAGGATTATGGCGGGCAAGAGGATTCTGGAGCTGCAGCAATCTTTAAGTTTCGCCGCCACGCACGATTTTCTGACGAATCTGCTGAACCGCGCGGAAATTCTGGCCGCCGTAGAGAAAGAGTTTTCGCGCAGCGGGCGCGAAGGCAAGCCGGCCACGCTGATCATGGCCGATATCGACCACTTCAAACGCATCAACGACTCGCTCGGGCACGCGGCAGGCGACGAGGTTCTGAAGGAAGTCGCGCGCCGGCTGAAGATGGACTTGCGTCCCTATGACGTCGTGGGCCGCTACGGTGGCGAAGAATTTCTGATCATCCTGCCCGGGTGCGATTTGACTGTCGGAGCCCGCCGCGCCGATGAAGTCCGGAACCTGGTGGCGAAGGATCCAATCGTTACTCCGTTCGGTACGACTTCCGCCACGGTGAGCATGGGCGTGGCTGTGACCTCCGCGGTGCGCGATCATACGGTAGCGGACCTGCTTCACGAGGCAGATGTCAGCCTGTATGCCGCCAAGAAGAATGGAAGGAACCGCGTCGAACTTTTTTCTGCAGCAGCGCGGCAGACTGGCGCCGGCCAGAGCTAGCTGACCAGATTCCACAACACCCGCCGCCGACATTGCTGTGCCTCGTGCACATCCTCGTTGTCTGTGGCACATTAGAAGTCCATGTCCGCGCTTGACGACCCCAGAGCTGGACGTATTGCTTTCACGCATCCCGACTTCGTGCTGTTTCAGATTGCGCGGTTCCTGATCGTGGCCGCCGTCGAGATGCAGGCGGTCGCGGTGGGATGGCAGGTTTACGACATTACCAAGCGTGCCCTCGATCTGGGCCTGGTCGGACTGGCGCAGTTTCTTCCCGGCATCCTGCTGTTTCTGGTTTCCGGACACGCGTCTGATCGCTTCGAACGGCGTAAGGTGTTGGGCGCCTGCTATGCGGGATACGCGCTCTGCTCGGGCCTTCTGCTGATTATCGCAGTGCGCGGCGGGCATTCAGTTCGGTCCATCTATGCCGTTCTGATTCTGCTGGGAGTGGTGCGATCGTTCAACGGAACCGCAAGTCGCGCGATCCTGCCGCAACTTGTTCCGGAAGAACATTTCGCCAATGCGGTGGCGTGGAACGCCACGACCTTTCAAGCTGCGACGATTCTTGGACCTTCTCTCGGCGGAATTCTTTACGCGGCTTTCCGCGGGCCGTCCGCGGTTTATGCGGCCGCCATGCTGACTGCGGTGGGCGCGCTATTGTCCATGTTCCGCATCAAAACACGCCCGCACACAAGGCGGCGCGAACCGACAACCCTGAAGACTGTCTTGGCGGGATTGCACTTCATCTGGCGTGAGAAGCTGATTCTGGGCGCGATTTCACTCGACCTGTTCGCCGTGCTGCTGGGCGGGGCGGTCGCTCTGCTTCCAGTTTATGCCCGGGAGATTCTTCACATCGGACCTTGGGGACTGGGATTGCTCCGGACTGCACCTGGAGTGGGAGCGGCGGTAATGGCGGTGGCGCTGGCGCATCGTCCGCTGCGCGGGCGCGCGGGGCCGACCCTGTTGTGGTCGGTGGCGGGATTCGGGATCTGCACCATCCTGTTTGGTGTCTCGACCAGCCTGGTGCTGTCATTGGTTTCGCTGATTTGCCTGGGTGCGGCCGACATGGTTAGCGTCATCATTCGTGCGACGCTGGTGCAGTTACGCACTCCCGATGAGATGCGGGGGCGCGTGAACGCTGTAGATATGGTTTTCATCGGGACATCGAACGAACTTGGGCAGTTTGAATCCGGGCTAACAGCGCAATGGTTTGGCACGGTCCCCGCCGTGTTACTGGGCGGAGTGGGGACGCTGATGGTGATTGCTCTCTGGGCCTGGAAATTTCCTGAGTTGCGCCGCGCCGGACAACTCGCTGGCATGAATAGTTTGTCAGAAGAAGCTTCAGACGAAGCGGCGGAGAGGATGCATTGACGATCTCCAAGGTTCGGTCGAGAACTTTCTATTTCCCACGGACCAATATTTTGGCAGCGCCCATGTTGTCGTAGCGATCGTAGACCCGCACAACGACCACGTGCTCGGAAGAAGCCCCGCCATCTTTCGCGGCCTCGGGCGTGACCTTGAAATCGTAGTTCTCGGTCTTGGCGTCGGAGAGTTGGCCGACCGGCTCTACATATTTCCAGTCGCTGGCATCAACAGAATATTCCGCCCGCTTGATGGGAGAGAAACCGTCGACCGCACGGAACGTGACATGAATCTCTTTGGCTTCGATGGACGCAGCTAGAGTTTCGATGCGCGGTGGAGTCGTGTCCACTTCAAACCGGCGGCTTTCTTTGGATGTCGTCAACGCCTCGCCGGGTGAGTGCGACGGCGAATCGGAAGCAACCACCTTTACCGTGTAGCCTCCATCCGGCAGCAGGCTGGCGTCGAACGAATATGCCTTGTCGGTGAGATTGTCTTTGAGCAGCAGCCAGCGCGTCTCGCCGTCGCCCCGGTAGTAGAGGGAGTAGACGAGCTGGTCGTCGTTGTCATCGTGCGCGCTCCACTTCACTCCGATCGAGTCACGATCGTGCGAGCTGGGCGGCGGAGCTTCGAAATGCTGTCCGGACGATCCGCCGAAGGATCCGTTGAAAGATGATCCGGAATCCGATCCCATGGTATTGCCGGACATTTTCGGCATGGGTTGATACTTCACGCCAACCTGCACGGTAACGTCATCGATTTCGGGAGCGGCGTTCTTGGGCAGATAGTTCAGCGCGACGCTGTCCACTCCCGGCGCCACGGTTCCCGCGTGCAGCACCGCTTTCCACTGGGCATAGCGCGCCGCGGGGATTCCTGTTTCAGAGTTCGCCGCCAGATCGATCTTCCTCCAGGGGCTCCAGTTGCGATCGGGATTGTCTACATTGCCGCTGCGCGCATAGAGATCAACGCTGCCTGTGCCGCGAAACTCCGCCCTCCCCCAGCGTGAGAAAATCTTGGCGTCGAAGACGTCGCTCTCATAGGTGCCCTCGGCCTCGGGGCCCGGTCCCAGCACAAAAACCTTTCCCAGATTACTAGTCGCAGCATACAAGCCACCGCCCGGAGCCTTGGCGAATCGGGTAACCTGCGACGCCGCGGCTTTCAGCAGATCGGAAAAATCATCCTGGCCGGTGATGGCAAAAATGTGGCCGCGATTGCCTGTGCCGGCGAGCAAACGCCCTTGAGAATCAAATGCCAGGGCATACACGATGTCTTCGTGGGACGACCAGACTCTTGTGGGGGAACCATCCGGCGCAATGCGATACACATCAGAGCCACTAGTGGCCCCACCGCCCGGGAAGGGAAACGGACCTGTCATCTGCGGCGCGCTAGAGGCGGGCGTCACCGTGATGCCTGGAGTTTGCGGGGGCGTCGCCGCCGTGGGTGGGTTTGCGCCCAGGTTCATAAGAGCTGCGGCCAGGGCGGCACCGCCCGGTCCTCCACCGCTGCGCTTTTCGCCGACTGCGGCCGCGTAGATGTTTCCCGCATGATCCAGCGCCAGGGCCGTGATTTCTTTCTTGGGCGCGCTATACAGCACGAATCCCTCACCGGCAGGAGGGATGCGATAGATCAGCCCGCTACCATCGGAACCGGCAATCAGATTTTCCTGCGCGTCGAAGGCGAGAACACGAATGTGCGTTTCATCGCTCTTGAAAAAGACCGAGTGCTCACCTTTCGGCGTGACACGGTAGATTTCTCCGTGGTCGCCGGTAGCTACGTAGAGAACGCCGGCCTTGTCCAGCGCGAGGTCCCAGATGTATTTCGTACCCGGCTCGAAATAGACAGATGAGCTCCACGAGGGATCGATGGACGGTGTGGCCGCGTCTTTGTCGTCGGCAGCTCGGTCTTTTTTGTCGGAAGCAGTTCCCCGATGGGAGTCCGCTTGCGACTTAGTTTCGGGCCTGTGCTCCAGCTTGTATACCTTGCCATCGGGAGCGGTAGCCGCGTAGATGGCGCCTCCGGGGCCAGTTTGCAGCGCCTGCACTTGGAGTTCCTTGGGCTCGAAAATGATTGTTGCCTTGCCGTCGGGCGTGATGCGGTATACGCGAGCGGGCGCGCCTGCCGCTACATAGACGTTGCCAGCATCGTCGGATGCAATCGACCAGATATAGGTGGAGGGCGTTGCATACAGGGTCTTGAAGGTGGGGGCGAGTTCCAGTCCGCCCTCGCTGCGGATGGCTACGCCCGTGGCCGTGCCCTTGGTCAGTTCGTCAAATTTCGACTGCTCCCAGGTGCGCGTGCCCTCGGCGAACGCGGGCGAAACCAGGATCAGGACGCTTATGTTTGTGAGAAAAAGACCAGTCAGAAGAAAGAAAAAAAGCTTTCGCGCACTCTGCAATTTCATACCTCGAAGTCGTCGAAGGAAGTGTATTCAGGTTATCACGC
This sequence comes from uncultured Acidobacteriaceae bacterium, assembly GCA_963786075.1. Lineage (GTDB taxonomy): Bacteria > Acidobacteriota > Terriglobia > Terriglobales > Acidobacteriaceae > Sulfotelmatobacter. The sequence continues at coordinate 173,335 of CAWAYA010000031.1, forward strand.
CTGACTGCCTAAAGCCGGAGACTGGGGCTCAGTTGGAGCCGGACGCAGGGCGATTCTCCGTGATATCGTAAGCATTCATGCGTTCCTCGCGTCAGGATCTGTTGCGCTTGCTCGCCTCCAAATCCTTCCGGTTGGGTGAGTTCAAGCTCTCTTCCGGCGGTACGAGCGACTACTACATCGACTGCCGTACGACCACTCTGGATGCCAAAGGTTCGCGGCTGACTGGCGAGGTTTTTTTAGACGAAATCCGGAAGCGGGAGTGGAAACCGCAAGCCATCGGCGGCCTGACCATGGGCGCCGATCCCATCGTCGTGGCAGTTTCTGTAGTGAGCGGCGAGTTGCACGGCTTTCTCGTACGCAAGGCCGAAAAGCAGCATGGAACCGGGCAGCGCATTGAAGGCTTCCGCGAGAAAGGCGCCCGCGTGGTGATCGTCGACGATGTTTGCACCACCGGCGCTTCCACGGTGCAAGCGATCGAAGCAGCCCGCGAATTTGGATTCGAGGTGGTTGGGGCCATGTGCCTGGTCGAGCGCGAAGAGGCTAAGGGCAGGCCTAATGTTGAGAAGGCAGCGGCTCCAGCGCCGTTCGTTTCTATCTTCACCGCCCGCGATGTTCGCGCGGAACACGTTTCGCAAATGGACGACACCGCGCCTGTTATTTTTGCGGTCGCCGCCAGTTGCGAAGTCTGTGGCCGGCCGGCGGTGACGAATGCTCCGAGAAACCGCTGCGCGGTGCACAGAAGTTGAAGGAATCGAGATTTTCATGATTCAAACTCTCGAATGGACCGAAACCGGGGTACGCTTCATCGATCAGACGAAGCTACCTAGGGAAGAAACCTACGTTACCTGCAAGACGCACGAGCAGGTGGCTGATGCCATCCGGAGCATGGTGGTGCGCGGAGCGCCGGCCATCGGCGTGGCCGCGGCCATGGGCGTAGCATTGGCGGCCAAGAACTCCAAAGCGGAAACCACGGGCGAGCTGAAACGCGACCTTGACCAGGCTTGCGACTTGATTGGTAAGAGTCGGCCGACCGCCGTTAACCTCTTCTGGGCCATTCGCCGCATGCAGGAGAAGTTTGAACGCGTGCGCATTCGTCCTGTCGCGCAAATCAAACAGGACCTCATCGAAGAATCGCAACGCATGCACGCCGAAGACATCGCTGCCAACCAGGCCATGGGACGCCACGGCGCCACACTCATGCCGAGCGCAGGCGGAGTGCTGACGCACTGCAATGCCGGCGCCCTGGCTACGGCAGGGTATGGCACGGCGCTGGGCGTGATCCGCGCCGCGGTCGAGCAAGGCAAGAAGATTCACGTCTACGCCGACGAAACCCGGCCCTTCCTGCAAGGCTCGCGGCTTACCGCGTGGGAACTGATGAAAGACGGCATCCCGACCACGGTGATCTCTGACAACATGGCTGGCGAGATGATGAAGCAGGGCAAGATTGGAGCCATCGTGGTTGGCGCGGACCGAATCGCGGCGAACGGTGACGTCGCCAACAAGATCGGAACTTACACGGTTGCAGTTCTGGCGAAAGAGCACGGCATCCCTTTTTACGTGGCTGCACCGATTTCCACCGTCGACCTCGCTACTGCTGACGGGAGTACCATTCCCATCGAGCAGCGCAGCGCGAAGGAAGTCACTCATATTGCCGGAAAACAGATGACTCCAGATGGCGTTTCCATCGAAAATCCCGCGTTCGACGTGACTCCCGCGAAGTACGTGACCGCGATCGTTACTGAGCGCGGCATCGCCCGCGCGCCTTACGGGGAATCTCTGCGCAGCCTCGCTGGCGCCGAAGCTAAGGTTGAGGTCTAGATCCTCCATACCGACGCGTGACGCTCGTCACATCGCAGCAGCGAGGTTCCAAGTACAGTTTTCAGTGGATGTTTCTGGTTCAGGTTCCGTATGGTTCGAACGTGCCATGGCGGAGCTTGGGTTCCGATGTGAGAAGATGCCCATTCTGCTATTTCCTATAGCCAGAAGAAGGCTCAGCGGGGCAGATTGGACCCTTCGGAGGCAGAGTGCATCTAACGAAGCAGGTGGCCGGATACGTGGCGGAACAAGAAGCGCTGCTCCGGGTTCAAGGATTGAAGAAGGTTTTCCGGTCGGGCGAATCGGACCTGGTGCTCTTTGAAAATTTGTCGTTTGAGGTGAAGCGCGGCGAGATGCTGGCGATCGTGGGCGAGTCGGGAGCGGGGAAGAGTACCTTGTTGCACATACTCAGCGCTCTTGATCATGCTTCCGCAGGTGACGTATACTGCGCCCAATTGCGACTGAACTCGTTGTCGGCGGACGAAGCATCGAAGTTTCGCAATTGCGAGGCGGGCTTTGTCTGGCAGTTTCACTATCTGCTGCCGGAATTCACGGCCGCGGAAAACGTGGCGATGCCCCTGCTGGTGCGGGGACGCACCTGGGCAGAGGCGGCGCCGGAAGCTTTACGCTGGCTGCGTGAGGTAGGGTTGGAGCAGCGCGCGCATCATCGCTCGGGAGAGCTTTCGGGCGGCGAGCAACAGCGCGTGGCTCTGGCACGGGCGCTCATTACCGGTCCGAAACTGTTGCTGGCGGATGAGCCTACCGGGGACCTCGATGGACAGACGGCGGAAGCGGTTTTCGAATTGATCGCGCGATTACATCGCGAGCACCAGCTCACCTCCCTGATTGCAACGCATAACTTGTCATTCGCGCGGCGTTGTCATCGGGTGTTGCGGCTGGGGGCGGGACGGGTGGAAGAGATCAGGCCGGAGTCGTTGCCTGTATAGGAGGCGTAGCAGGTAAGGAAAGAGAAGAGAAAGAGATTAAGATAAAGATTAGTAAGACAGTGTGCAAGAAACTGACAATCATCGGCGGCTTAGGGAGACTTGAACAGGTTCCTTCGGTAACATAATAAAAACGTTCGGGTACTTGGGACGATGGTTGTTTGATTGCATAATGGAACGGTGATGGCAAGCAAGAAAGATCGCACCACCACCGGGCCAGGTTTTAAGTAGGGTCGAGCGGGTTCAAGCCTTCTCGGCCGGAAGGGTTCAGGGGGAAGGGGCATTATGTTTGAACGTTATACGGAGAAAGCCAGGCGCGTGATTTTCTTTGCGCGCTACGAAGCAAGCCAGTTCGGGTCTCCTTACATAGAGACCGAGCACCTGCTGCTGGGGCTTCTGCGCGAAGACAAAGCCCTGACTAATCGATTCCTGCGCTCGCACGCCTCGGTCGAATCCATCCGCAAGCAGATCGAGGGTCACACCACCATTCGCGAAAAGGTTTCGACCTCAGTCGATCTTCCGCTGAGCAACGAATGCAAGCGCGTGCTGGCCTATGCCGCGGAAGAAGCGGAGCGGCTCTCGCACCGTCACATCGGTACCGAACACTTGCTTTTGGGTTTACTAAGAGAAGAGAAGTGCTTTGCCGCCGAGATTCTTCACGAGCGCGGCCTGCGGCTCGCGACTATCCGCGAAGAATTGGCGCGTACCAGCCAGGAAAAAGCGCAGCCGCAACGGCAGCGCGAGTCGTCGTTGCTGAGCGAGTTTTCGCGTGATCTCACGCAGGCCGCGATGGATAGCCAACTCGATCCGCTGGTCGGCCGTGACGGCGAACTGGAGCGCGTAGTCCAGATTCTGTGCCGCCGCACCAAAAACAATCCCGTGCTGATCGGTGAGCCGGGCGTGGGCAAGACGGCGATCGTCGAAGGCCTCGCGCAGCGCATCGCAGATGGCGAAGTGCCGTCGTTCCTCGCCGACAAGCGAATTCTGGCACTCGATCTTTCCTTGATCGTAGCTGGAACGAAATATCGCGGACAATTCGAGGAGCGGCTGAAGACCATCATGAAAGAACTGATGGAGTCGCAGAATTCCATCATCTTTATTGATGAGCTGCATACGCTGGTGGGCGCGGGATCGGCCGAAGGGTCGCTCGATGCAGCAAACATCCTCAAACCGGCTCTGTCGCGCGGCGAGATTCAGTGCATCGGCGCCACCACTCCTGGAGAATACCGGAAGTCGATTGAGAAAGACCGGTCGCTGGAGCGGCGTTTCCAGGCCGTAAAAGTCCCTCCGCCGAACGAGGCCGACGCGGTGAAAGTTCTGTTCGGCATCAAGGACCGCTACGAGAAATTCCACGCCGTCACTTATACCGACGATGCCATCAACTTCGCGGTATCGCACTCGAACCGCTACATTCCCGACCGCTTCCTTCCGGATAAGGCGATCGACCTCGTCGACGAAGCCGGAGCGCGGGTGAAACTGCGCCAGACCTCGCAGCCGGAAGAGATCTCGGAAGTGCAGAAGCGGATCAAGTTCATCGTGCACCGCATGGAAAACGCCATCGCGAACCATGAGTTCGAGAAGGCTCGTTTCTACTCGGACGAAGAACGCAAAGAGCGCGAGAATCTGCGGGCGCTGCGCGAGAAATATCATCTGGATGAATCTTCTACCGGTGTAGTCGGCCGCGAAGACATTGAGGATGTGGTTTCACGCTGGACCGGCGTTCCCATCACCTCGATCAAAGAAGAAGAAACGCAGAAGCTGCTGCGCATCGAGGAAGAGCTGCACAAGCGCATTATTTCGCAGGATAAATCGATCAGCGCGCTGGCCCGGGCCATCCGGCGTTCGCGCGCGGGGTTGAAAAATCCGAACCGGCCGATTGGCTCGTTCCTCTTCCTGGGCCCGACCGGCGTGGGCAAGACAGAGGTCGCCCGCACCTTGGCGCAATTCATGTTCGGGACGGAGAAAGCTCTGGTCCGCTTCGACATGTCCGAGTTCATGGAGAAACACTCGGTCTCGAAGCTGATCGGCTCGCCTCCGGGATACGTGGGCTACGAGGAGGGCGGCCAGCTGACGGAACGTGTCAAGAGAGCGCCATATTCTGTCGTTTTGCTCGATGAAATCGAGAAGGCGCATCCTGACGTCTTCAACATCCTTCTTCAGGTTTTCGAAGACGGCCAGTTGACTGACGGTCTGGGCAACACGGTCGACTTCAAGAACACGATCCTCATCATGACGTCGAATATTGGGGCCCGGCACCTGCAAAAGCGCGAGGGCTTCGGCTTCCAATCGACCAAGGATGAAATGGTTTCGGGCAAGGTCGAGGAACTGGTGAAGGGCGAGGTAAAGCGAACCTTCAATCCAGAATTCCTGAACCGGCTGGACGAGATCATTCTGTTCCTGGCTTTGAGCGAGGCCGACCTGATCCAGATTCTGGAACTGATGGTTACGCAGCTCAACACCAATCTGGCGCAGAAGTCGATCACAGTCACAGTTGCGGATGAGGCCAAGAAGTGGATCCTCAACCAGACGCTCACCGACCGCACCTACGGAGCGCGGCCGCTACGCCGGGCGCTGCAGAAATACATTGAAGACCCGCTGTCGGAGGCGCTGATTCAAGGAACGATCACCACGCGTCCGGCATTCATCGAAGTCTTCCTCGAAGACAACAAGCTGTTCTACCGTCCGGTCGACTCGGAGAAGACTGAGGGCGTGTTGCTGTACGAGAATAGCTAGCTCTCAGCGAGTAGGTTTTTGGCCGTCGGCGCAAGCTGGCGGCTTTTGTTTTTGCGGGAGGCTTACGATCTGGTCCAATCCTCAACCTTGAGGCCCTTCACCCTGCGAAAGACGCGATCGTTGCTCACCAGGATTACGCCCGCGGCAAGGGCCTCTGCGGCGATCATGAGGTCGAGGTTGCCCATCGGTTCCCCGCGTTCTTCGAGCACCGCGCGAAGGCGGGCGTAGTGCCGGGCTGCAGGCGAATCCCAGGGGAGCACTTCGACGCGCAGAAGGAATTCCTCAACCACAATCGCGAGCTTGGTTGCCTGTGGCAGTCTGGCAACGCCGAAACGCAGCTCCGCTTCGGTTATTACGGAAATTCCGACTTCACTGATAGGAACTTTGAGGAGCCGCTCTCGAACGTGCGGGAATATGCCTTTGATGACATAGCTGACTGTGTTGGTGTCGAGAAGGTAGCGGACTGCCATCTAGAATAATTCGCGCTTTTGCGGAGGCGAGTCGTCACGTTCGGCCAGGAAGTCCTTGGGCACCTCAGCCTCATTCATCAAGAGGAAGAGATCCTCCCACGATTCCGGGCGGCGGGACAGAATGACGTCGCCGGTCCCCGGGTCCCGGCGCACGTAGACCTCCGAGCCCTCGAAGCGATATTCGACGGGCAAGCGGACAGCCTGGCTGCGGCCGTTGCGGAAGAGTTTGGCGGTCTTCGGCATGATATATGCCATAGTATATACCATGCTCGGTATTGTCAAGGCCCGCTTGTTTTGCGACCAATCCGGTCCGGAGCGAATCTGAGATGGGACAGAGATGATGGGAGACTGCCGTGGACAAGGTTAACATCGCCGACAAATTCGCCAAGATTTCGGAATACTACAAGCCGCACATCGCCGGCGAGCTCAACGGACAGATGGTGAAACTGGTCAAGACCAAGGGCGAGTTCGTGTTTCATCATCACGACAATGAAGACGAGATGTTTCTGGTGGTGAAAGGCCGCTTCCGCATGGAGTTTCTCGACCGACATGAGTGGATTGAGGAAGGCGAGTTTATCGTCGTTCCGCGCGGCGTCGAACATCGTCCGGTCGCGGCGGAAGAATGCTGGGTTCTGCTGTTTGAACCGGCTTCCACGCTGAACACCGGGAACCTGGTCAACGAGCGCACGGTGGCTCAACTGGAGCGGGTTTAGCAATGGAGCTTACGGTTTACTCTGCAGCGTGGTGTCCCGATTGCCGTGAGGCCAAGCGCTTTCTGGCCAAGCACAATATTCCCTATAAAGATGTCGACGTCGAAACCACGCCGGGAGCGCTGGAAGAAGTCGTCAAGCACGCTGGCAAGCAGGCCATTCCACAATTCGTAATTGACGGCGAGTGGGTGCAGCCCTACGTTCCGGGCAGGGGGTTTCTTTACGAGCAAATGGCCAAGCGGCTGGGAATCGCGAAGCCTTAAGCTCTCATTAACCCCGAGCCGCTAAGTGCTTTCATTCCGGTCCTGAAAGGCACAGTTTACCCGCAGGTTCACCTCCTTAAGAAACTTCTCAGTATCCCCTGTTCATCATCTTCCGTACCGTGGCAAAGCCTTGCCAGACAAGGGAAGATGACCACTCATGTCCGCACCGGAAATTCCGCAGGAGCCGAGCCCGGTCAGCGACAGCTGGCAACAAATGGTGCAGGCCGTTCTGGCGGTGGTATTGCTGGTCGGCGCTGTGGCCATGTTCCATTACTATGCCCCGGTTACGACCGAGGGTGTGCAGCCCGATGAACTGCAGAAGCAGGTCACTCAGCTTCGACAGCAGGTGGCGCAGCTCGAAAAAGAACAAGCCATGCCTGCGCTGGTGCTGAGCCGGTACCGCAATTCCATCGGCTACATTTACGGGGTGTACGACGTTGGTTTCGCAAACCAGCCCGCCACCATTCGCGCCCGCGTTTCGGGAACCGGGTTCTTGGTAGGTGACGGATTGCTGGCTACGAACCGGCATGTGGCTGAGCCATGGTATGGCGACAGCGAGGCGGAAGGGCTGATCCAGGAGGGCGCAACGCCCACGCTGGAAAATTTGGTTGTCTTTTTTCCGAACTCGGTAACGCCCGTGAACCTGGCTCCGGGAGCGGTTTCCTCCACCAGCGACCTGGCCGTGCTAAAGATCGAGAACAAACAAGCGGTGCGCGGATTAGCGGCGCTGCCTCTGGCTAACGGAGTCGTCGCACCCGGAGAACTGGTGACGGTCATCGGCTATCCCATGGGAATTGCCGGAATGGTGGCCAAGTCGCCGACCGGGATCTACCAGAGGCTGGCGTACCGGCATAACGACATCACGGCGGCCAGCGAACTGGCGGCACTGTCGCTCATTCGTCCCTCGACCACGTGCGGGCATCTCGGCGATGTGGTCGGTGACAAGTTGATTTACGATGCTCCCACAGCCCACGGCGGCAGTGGCGGACCGGTGTTTGACTCCAACGCCGAGGTGATCGGCGTGAACTCCGCCTACATTGACGGATTCTCCGGGGGCACCCTGGGAGTCTCTGCGGAAGCTTTGCGGCCCCTGATCGAGGCGGCGCAGAAGAAGCCGTAGACTCAGGCACACAAGATCGCGGCCCTGGAATCAGGCGTCGAGACCATCACCTTAAACCTCCGCACCTTCGTGCAGACGCTGGTCGCCTGAGGCAGACGCGTCGCCTGAGGCCACGTAGGCCACAGCCGCTCCAATGAGAGTCGGGATGATGAAGGCATGGCCCCCTGTAGCTTCGGCAACAAATACAACGGCAGCCAGAGGTGTCTTATAACCCGCGGAAATGAACGAGGCCATACCAACGGCGGCATAAAGGTCGAGGCTGGAGCTGTGAACAAGCGATTGACCAAAAGCTGTTCCGATGCTCCCGCCGGTAAGAAACAGCGGAACAAACATGGCGCTTACTCCGCCCGCAGCAAGCGTAAAAAGCGTCGCGGCGAGCTTCAGCACGCTAAAAGTGAGAAGTTGCGAAGTGCTGTGGTGTGTGCTCAGGATGTCCGCCACCGCCTCGTAGTTCGGGCCGATAGGTACGAGATTACCGGGGTAGATATGCAGGAAAAGCAGACCGCAAAGTCCCGTCAGCAAGCCGCCGAGCGCGAGCTTCAGCCAATGCGGTAACGACCATGCCACAAAGAAACTGCGAGCCCGTCGAAAGGTAATGACGAATACCATGGCAATCAGCCCAACGATCAGGCCGAGCAGAGCGCTCCAGTAAAGGTCGCTGCTGGCAAAGCCCGTCGAGCCGGCAAAGTCGAAAAGCGGCGCGGACCCCAGAAAGGAACTGAGCGTCACAAAGGATATGACGGACGCGATCAGCGATGGCAGCAGGGCTTCGTGGGCCAGGTCGTCACGGTAGGGCATTTCCAATGCGAACACAATGCCCGTGAGCGGTGCCCGAAATACCGCGGACATGCCCGCCGCCGCGCCGCAGATCAGCATGATCCGGCGGTCCCGATCATCGAGGTCCAGGCGCCGTAGCTTCGTCCAAAGCCATGAGCCGATCGCTCCGCCGCCATAGATGCTGGGGCCCTCGAGTGCGGCACTGCCGCCAAATCCAACAGTTGTAATGGCCGCAACCATCTTGGGCACGAAGAATCGGGTATCAATCTTGCCCTCGTGCTCATGATAGGACCGGATGATCTCTTCGGTGGAATGCTCGTTGGGGTCTGCAGTAAGAAACTGCATGATGAGTCCGGTGACGACGAATCCCAGAACCAATCCTGGCGCAATCGCCCAGTGATGGCGCAGGTAGTAGCCCAGCACTGCGGGCCACAACTTCCCAAGGATGATTACGACGATGGCAGTGATCACCAGGCCAGTGATCAAGCCGATCACGGGCGCGATGATGAGCCACTTACGAAGATCACGAGCATACACCGCGGTAAGGTCTTCATGGACCAGCGGCAGATACCTCCGAAGCAAATGGTGTTGCAAGAACCGGTTCGTCCTCGGTCGCTGCTTGCTCGTTTTTGGGTTCATGATTCTTGAATACTTGGTCAGCGATGATGCTTACGAGTGCTTTATTGTTTCCTTTTTAAACGAGGGCCATCACGCATAAACGAGGGCTCGTTGCCCTGCCGCATGATGCGGCGAAGAGCGCCTACCAGTTCGGGGCCGGCCAACCGCAACTCGTCGTGATGATGAAGCGCCAATTCTCCGAGGACCTTCTCTCCTCTGGGGGTGAGGGCGAGCAGGACCTCGCGGCGATCGTCATGGGCACGGGTGCGATGCACAAAGCCTCCGGCTTCCAGGCGGTTCACTAGCTCGACGGCGCTGTGGTGACGGATTTGCATGCGGGTAGCCAGTTCGCGAATCCGCGGCCGCACCCCGGGCGGCATGCCCTTGATGGCCAGCATCAGTTGATACTGGCCGCGCTCCAGGCCGGCCCGCTTCACCACTTGCTCGCTGAAGTGGAGGAAGCGGCGGATCTGGTAACGGAACTCCGCCAGTGCCTGGTAGTCGGACAAGGTCAGCTTCTTCATGCCGCGATTGTATCGTGACGCGACCCAGTAACACTCCATAGTATATCGTAAGACGATATAAATGGGAAGTGAGGCCGGTGGTCCGTGCCCCTTGACTGCGGTGAGAAAATAACTCCATAGGCCGGTATGTGCAGCCTTCGGGGATTTAATGAAGACATGCGCCAAATGTGGATTGGAGAAGGAAGAGGCTCAATTTAACGGGCGCCCCGACAGCAGTAGGGAGGCTCACACCCGGTACAGAGACTGTCAGCGGAGCGCCGCAGAGAAGCCCGTCTTGCGCCACCGCGTTCATGTCCGCGACGCCCAGGCCAGGAACTTGGCGCCACTAACGCTCGACGAGTGGGCGGCTATTACCCATGGCCCCTGTGCCTACGGCGACGGAAGGGTAAACCCGGCCCTAAGGATGGGCGTTGACCGTCGAGATAGCTCCCTCAATTATCCCGGCAACAGCGTGCCCAGCTGTGCGTTTCACAACTACGTCAAGGGCCCATGGTTGACCTATAAGCAGATGCGTGCGGCGATGGACTGCGAGCAAACGCCTTGCAGTAACAGTAGGCCGAAAAAGTCGGTACGGTTCCTTGGAAGGCATAAAAGCTTCAATCTCTACCGCGACACCACGCCCTTGGCGGGACGGCTCCCGTTCCTTGCAGGCACCCATCCTGGCTCTTGCGTTGAAAGCGCCGAATCCCTGGATGCGCTGAAGGCCAAGCTGGACAATATGAAGGGCCGGCCGCTATCTCCGAGGGCTCGTCGCCGGGCCAGTTTTGCTCCAAGGGGGAGAAAATGAGGCTCTTGATTGCCACTCTCTTCTTGCTAGCCGCGAGTTTGTCCGGGCAGCAGAATCTTGGCTGCTCTGGATTGCAAAAACCTCGTGTGACTTGCCCGGAGGGTTACCACGCCGTTTATGAATGTGTCTGTGACGGCCCGGCGGGACCGTGCCATTGGGTTGGGGCCTGCGAAAAGAATTGAAAGACGGTCCATTTTATCGCCGGCACTGTTTCCCACTCGACGCCTCTGGACCAGGAAGCGCCGGCGCCCGATTTGTGCTGTGTTACACTCTGTAATTCGCAGACAAGCGCCCTCTGACACAGGACATTCGACCCGCACATGCTTCTTTCCAAGGAATATGTGGGCTACCTGGCCCGCGAAGTTACCAAGAAACTGATTGCCGCCAAGGCCATCGAAACCTCGGCCGTGCCCAAAGTCACAGAGCGCGTCCATGCCGCTCTGCTCGAGGAGTTGACACTCGAAGACCGCATCAACGACGAAGTGCGCGTCATCCTCGAAGCCTATTCCGAAGAGATGAACAAAACCGGCGCCAACTATCAGGAGATGTTCCGCAAAGTGAAGACAGAGCTGGTACGCAAGTACAAGGCGGTGCTGTGAGACTAAGCCGCGACAAAGTGAATGTGCTGGCGCGGGCCGTCGCCGACGCGCTCAAGCAGATGGACGAAGTCGACTTCATCGAAGACCCCAACACCATCCGCCAGGAAACCCGCAAAATCCTCGAAGACCTGCTCAATCAGGAGGCGCGGATCGACCAGTCCGCCCGGCTGAAGATCGAAAGCCAGAAACGCACCATCCTCGAAGGCTCGCAGGAGTGGGACATCCTATATCGCAAGTATTACAACGAGGAAGTGAAGAAGCTGGGAGTGTAATCCCCCGGTTCGCTACCCGTTGCGAAAATCCTGTCCTGCGCATTAGCGCAGCTTCACAGCGAATCCAATCACTGCCGCACCACCGATCAGCCAAGCCGAGTTGAGCCGGAAACGAAATAGGATTACTATTCCGGCAGCGAAGAGCAAAGCGGTCAGCCAGTCGACTATCGCAGCCCTGCCGAGTTGCCAAGCCACTACAGCCATCAAAGCCAACGAACCGACTACTACTCCATCCAACATTGCCCCCGCCGTAGGGGAACGTCGAATTCTTGGAATGAGCGGCCCACTAATGGCAACGACCAGAAATCCGGGCAGGAAGATGCCTAAAGTCGCGACAACAGCGCCTGGTATTCCTGCGACCACGTAGCCAATAAAAGTGGCAGTCGTGAAGACCGGTCCGGGAGTGAACTGCCCAACCGCGACGGCGTCAATCAGTTGCTTTTCCGTAAGCCAGTGCAAATGATTGATGAATTCCGATCTGAGAAACGCCAAAAGCACGTATCCACTCCCGAAAACAACCGATCCGATTTTCAAAAATGAGAGGAATAGCCGAAGCAAGCTGACTGGAACAATCGCCACGGCAGCGGGCGCTCCAAGCAGCAACGCCAAGCGACTCGATAGCGGAAAAACCGACAATGCCCCGCGTTCTCGCCGCTCGATCCATACCGCCGTGCCGCAGGCAATCCCGGCAATCGCCAGAACGATGAGCGGAGCAATTCCGAGAGCACTGAGAACAGCCGAGATCACTCCAATGGCCGCAAGCGACTTTGTTCTTGTGGCCGTTCGAGCAAAGCTCCACAATGCTTGCAGAATAATTGCGATGACAACAGGCTTTATGGCATATAAGATGCCCGCGACTTGCGGCAGCGACCCGAAGCGAACGTAGACGGCAGCGATTAACACGACCAAAACGGCAGCGGGAATAATGAAGCAGCAACCCGCGACCCACAACCCTGCCCAACCACGCTTCGAATGCCCGATGAAGATCGCCAGTTCCGTCGAACTAGGGCCGGGGATTAGATTTGCGGCTGCAAGACGATCGAGAAAATCTGCCTCGGTAATCCACTGCCGTTTTCGAACGAATTCGCTCTCCATCATCGCGATGTGGGCGGCAGGGCCGCCAAATGAAATGGTGCCCAGCTTTAGAAAGACGAACGCCAATTCCCATAACGAGGGTTGGCCGGCATGGCCGGATTCAACAGCCGACTGCGGGTCGCTCATACGCTGGGGAGGTCTATTCGTCGGATCAATATATACGGATCGAAGGACCTACTCAGAGATAAAAATGCCCCGCGCTCGCACGCGGGGCGTCGACGGTCGGAGGACCCAGTGAAAACTTTCAGGCTGCTTCACGCCGTTTCTGGATGGTTTCGAGCGTCTGCCGATACTTCTGCGCATTGCCCACGATCTTGCGCTGCGGCAGGCTGTTGATCCAGAGTTCGTGAGGAACGCCGCGGCGTTCCCGGCGCGTGCCCACAGCTCCCCGGTGCAGGACGTTGCCGGGCCGCTTGTCCTGAGTCTGTTGCTGCCAACCGCTGCCCGAGGCCACGTTGAAGACGCCGATGTAGCCATTTACCAGAAGCTGAAACGGATTCTGCATTTTGTTCATGCGATCGAATTGTGTTGAGCCCTCGCTGTGAAAGTTCTCAAACCAGGAGGGATAAACGAAATCGGAAAGCAGGACATTGTCGATTTGATAGCCAAGGCTGTCGTCTTCGCAGGGGTCGCAGATTTCGTAGGCATAGAGAATTCCCGCAGTGTTGTTGTTCTCGACGAACACAGTGAGGTTGATGTTGGGGTCGCCCAGCATTTCCAGCAGTTCGTGGCTGGTGGTGACCGTCCAGGATGTTCCCGCTTTTAGATCGCTAGCGGCGAAGACCTTGCCGATTGGGAGTCCTTCGGTGGTGAGATCATGGTAGCCCAAAGCGTTCGCCTGGTCGGAGTCATCGAGCAGCACGAGCCACCAGCTTCCGCTGGGAGGTTGATTGCCCTTGGCGACGATGCTGAGCTGAGCGGCGGTCCCCCAGACCGGACCGAAGTCGTTGGTCACTTGCTTCTGGAGCGCTGCCACGACCGGAACGACATCCGTGTCGGCCAGCACGGTGCTCTCGTTGATCACGGAGATTTGAATGGTGAGTGTTTGGGCGTGGGTGAGTTGCGGCATACAGATGGTCTCCTTCAAAGAAATTCGGAGAACGCGCAGCGTGAGTTGCGTGACTCTGTGAAAAAAAGCTTATACGCTGACCTTGTGAGTAAAATGCCTCGACGGCTAAAAAAAGTGATGCACAGTTCCAATTTGGAACGGCAGCTGCGCCCATCGGCTCAGAGTAAACTTTGCTTCGGACCTCTCAACGCATGACTCGCTCAGCTGAAATCTCGGCCACGGTGACGCACGCCGCTACAGGCGCGGGTTTCGATCTAGTTGGCATAACTCCAGTCGATGACGCTCCGGAGCTGGAATACTTCCCGCGCTGGATTGCCGAGGGGCGCGGCGGCGAGATGAAATACCTGGAGGCTCGCGACGAGCAAGGTCGCTTGAAGCGTGCGTCGCTGGCGCATGCTGCTCCATGGGCTCGCAGCGTTGTAGTTTGCGCCATCAATTACAACACTGCGCAGCCGTATTCCACGCACGCTCCGAATCCCACACGCGGCTGGATCTCCCGCTACGCATGGGGCGAGCGGGACTATCACGACTCGGTGATGCCGCGTCTGCGGCAGGTTGAACGGGCGCTCAGAGCCGCGTTTGGAGCGGACGACCTGGTCACGCGCTGTTACGTCGACACCGGTCCGATCGTCGAGCGAGTGGTTGCGAAGTACGCCGGCATCGGATGGATTGGGAAGAACACATGCATCATCAATCAGAAAATAGGATCGTGGCTCTTCCTGGGCGTGATTCTTACTTCACTCGATCTCGAAGTTGATTGCAAATCAGACTCCAAAGCAGGCGTGCCGGCTCCGGATCGCTGTGGCAACTGCACGCGCTGCATCGACGCTTGTCCCACCGGCGCATTCGTCGCGCCTTATAAACTCGATTCCAACCGGTGCATTGCCTACCTCACGATCGAAAAGCGTGGAGCACTTTCAGAGGATGAGGAGCTTCGCTCCGGGATGGGTCGGCATGTTTTCGGCTGCGACATTTGCCAGGATGTTTGCCCCTGGAACCGGAAAGCGCCGGCGACGAGCGCACGGGAGTTTCAGCCGCGAGAGCATTTGGTAAATCCTGCGCTCGACTGGCTGGCAGAGATCTGCGAGGAAGATTTCCGGCGCACGTTCCGCGGCACGCCGGTGCGCCGGGCCAAGCGCGCAGGACTGCGGCGGAACGCTGTCATCGCCATGGGCAACAGCGGGGACCGGAAATTTCTTCCGCTGCTTGAGAAACTGGCGGGCGATGAGGACGAAGTGGTCGCCGAGAGCGCAGCCTGGGCCATCCAAAAACTGAGTTCGGCCGATTAGCTTTTTGGGTGACGGCTATCGGCACCATTTAGCTACACTAGAACATGGGCCTCGGAACAGATTTAACATTCCTTTCACATGCCCGTATCCGGTTATTTTTCAATCAGGTATGCACCTTACACGAAATCCCAGTTAACTTTCTGACTTCGGTAACTCGCGTTTCCCATTTTTGGCAACTAATCTCTCCAGAAGGGGTTCTTACAAGCGACTAGCTATGCCTTGTCTGGGGAGAATCCGGCGCGCTCTGTGCACGTTGTTGGTGCTGGTGTCGGCGTCCGCCGGTTTGGCGAGGGCGTCGGCCACGCTTCTCCTCGAAGAACCTTACGGCAAGCTCGGATTCTTTACGGCCACGGGACACGCCGCGGTGTATTTATCCGGAGTTTGCGCCGCGACTCCGCTCGTCCTGCGTCCCTGCGCTGCGGGAGAGCTGGGAGCTGTGATCAGCCGCTACGACGGGGTCGGTGGCTACGACTGGGTGGCGATCCCGCTGATTCCTTATCTTTACGCGGTCGAGCGTCCGGATGATATTCCACTGTTTGTCGATCCGAAGATGGTTGCCTTTTTGCGCGACCAATACCGCCGCAAGCATCTCGAAGCAGTCGCGCCGGATCGGGACAATGGAGAAACTCCGGGCGGGAACTGGTACGAACTGGTGGGTTCCGCCTACGACCGAACCGTGTACGCTTTCGAAATCGAAACTACTCCGGCGCAGGATCGGGCCTTTATCGAGAAATACAATTCGTCGCCGAACCGTTCTCACTTCCGGACGGTTTCCTCGAACTGCGCCGATTTCGCCAAGGATGTGATCAACTTCTACTACCCAAGGGCCCTGCATCGCAGCGTCGTCGCCGATGTCGGAATCACCACTCCCAAGCAGATGGCGAAGACCCTGATCAAGTACAGTGCGCACCATCCCCAACTCGAGTTCTCGCGCTTCGTGATCCCGCAGGTTCCGGGCAGCGTGGCGCGCAGCACTCCGGTGCATGGGGTGGTCGAATCTTTTCTCAAATCAAAAAAGTATATTGTTCCCAGCGCCGTAGTGAGCCCGATCTTTGCCGGTTGCGTTGCGGCCGTCTACGTGGGCACGGGAGCAGGCCGCTTTAATCCGTCGCAGCAGGCGCTGGTTTTCAATGCCGAGCGCGCGCTCGAACCGCCTCTTGGCGCCGAAGATCGCCGCTCCTATCAGAGCGAATTAAACCATCTCATGGAAAACCAGATCGTGGCTGATCCGGGTTCGGAAAGCGCCGGCGCCCGCCTGGAAAAATGGCGGCACCTGTTGCACGATGCCGCCCCGGAGTTCGATTCTCAGGGACGCCCTGTCATGCTCATCCCCGTGGGCGAGGAAGTGGTGAGTGTTGGGGTTTCAGACAGCAATATTCTCGGCAGTGACGCACCGCAGCCCCTCATGCAGAAGCTGCTGGAGGCCCGGCTGCGTGCGGAACTGCGCAAGGGATCGCCGCCCAAGGCCTCAGAAAGCGATATTACCCGCGACTGGAACCTGCTTCAGAATGCCATGAATGGCTCGGACGTTGAGGAGGCGGCACGGTTTCACCGACCGCAGCAGCTGACCTCGCAGTCGCGCGCGGAACGCACCGGAAATCAGCCCTGAAGGTCGTTTTCAACAGACGCAGCCTAAGAGTTCTATTGCTGGTCTGGCGGCTGGGGTTGGGGAACGGCCGCGCCGGGCGCCGGAGCGAAGCCTCCCGGCCTTCCCTGTTGCAGCTGCAATTGCCTCTGCTGCATTTCCTGTAACAACTGCTGCGGAGTCTTTATTCCCTGCTGTTCGGGAGCGGCCGTCGGCTGCTCGGCCTCAACCGGGCCCTGCTCAGGAGTGTCCTCCGCGGTATCTTCCAGCGGATCGGTAGTATCCACTGCGTTGGCCGCCTGGGGCGTGGCGTCCTTCGCCACTGCATCGGAGCCCGGGGTGTCCGGTCCGGTCTTGGGGACCAGCACCACGCGCACCAGCGCGTTGGCATCTTCCGAGGAGCCCAGCAATATGTAATTGAAGTGCGATCCATTCAGGAGTTCGGCCATCACTTCGCGCGCCGGTGCGGGACCGAGTCGCGTCACCACGCGCTCATTGGCCGTGGCCGGAATATCGATATCGGCTGACGTGTATTTGCGGACGCTGCGCAGAACGTCGCCCAGCGTGGAGTTCGGGGCGACAATAGTCAGTTGCCCATCCTGATACGTGACCTGGGGCGCTACCGCTGGAATGGCATCCAGCGGAACCTGGGGCACAGGCCCCCGTGGTCCTGAGGGTAGCGGAACTGGAGGGGCTGCTTGCTTCTTCGCCTTATGGATGGGATGCGTCTTCGGCGTATCGGCGCGCCCCACAACCGGCAGGCACAGCACACCGATCAGCAGCAAGCCTGTTAGCTTAAATCCCGCACTCATGACGGCCTTTCCACCCGAACTTGGCCCATCTGGGGAAGACGGCAGGTCTGTAGGTGCAATTCTAGCACCGATTCCCGGACTCGCCTCGCCAGCCAGACACCGCCCGTAACACCCCTCTACCCGGTAGAACGTGTTGGCTTTACTGTCTTGCATGAAGATTCCTCGAGACCACTCTAGGGTGGATCAGCTAAAAAGATTGCTTGCCAAGACGAGAGATCGGACGTCAGGTCTTGAGCTCTGGCTCCAGCAGGCAGTCTTTCGGATCTTTATCATCGCGCAATCCCAGAAACACCGGAGCCCGTAACTTCGGCCCGCTGCCGTCGCTCGCACCGCCCGTCCATTCTGCGAATTCGATCTCGGCCACGAGTTCGGGTTTCACCCAGTAGACTTTCCGCAGGGCCTCGACTTCGCCGTAGAATGGGTTCTTCTTGGTCTCGCGCTTCTTCAGCAATTTCCAGACTTCGTCGAGCGATGCCTGGTCGAAACCGCTGCCCGCCTGCCCCACATGAATCAGCCGTCCCTGTTTGTCGTAGAGCCCCAGAACAATCGATCCGAAATGTGCTCGGCTGCCCTCCGGCTCGGTGTAGCCCCCGATCACTGCCTCCAGCCGGTGCGTGATCTTGATCTTCAGCCACTCGCTCGAGCGCCGCTCCACGTAAATGCTGTCGCGCTTCTTGGCCAGGATGCCTTCGAGCCCCTTTGCTCGCGCCATCTCGAACAACGCTTTCCCCTGCTTCTCGTAATGATCGGAATAACGCACCGAATCTCCTGTGATCAACACAGAAGCCAATTCTTTCTTCCGATCCTCGAGCGCAACCTTCCGCAAATCGTAACCGTCGAGATAAAGCAGATCGAACGCGTAATACAGCACGGGAACTTCCGCCTTAGCCGCCCCGCGCCGCCCGCCGGGGCGAAATCCCGTGCGCTGCTGCATCAGGGTGAATGAAGCACGCCCCTGGTCATCGAGCGCGACCACTTCGCCGTCCAGAATCGCACTCTTGGCGTGGACGAACTTCGGCAAATCTTTCAGCTCGGGAAAGCGCTCCGTCAACTCGTTCTGATTCCGCGAAACCAGCCGCAACTTGCCGTCCGCGATAAACGCGATGGCGCGATAGCCGTCCCATTTGATTTCGAACAGCCAGTCCGACCCGTCGAACGGCTCACCGACGGGAGTCGCCAGCATGGGATGAATCGTCGTGGGCATGGGCCGCTTCGCTGCGCCATCGAGAGATTCCACCGCCGAGCCGGCAGAGGCCGCCGAACGAGCCGCCCGATTCTTGGAAGTCTCTCTGTCCCTAGCGTCCTCCGTGGGATGTTTCTCTTTTCGTGGTGTCTCGGCGTTCTCAGCGTCCTCTGCGGTGTTCAGTGTTTTTTGCTTTTTTTTTTGCCCACCCGCGGCGGCCTTTTTCTTGTCGAGCTTAGCCACGGCATCCGCCAGCCACGCGGCTTTCACCTTCCCGCCGCCTGCCGGACGGCTCCTCCACTCAGCCGATCCCGCGTCCCCGGCGATCTGGGCCAGGCTGCGGCCGCTCAGCACGGATTCGTCATAGTCATCAATGTTGTAGCCCTCGACGACATACTGGTCATGCTTCTTGATCAGCAGCCACTCGTTCCCCTTGCTCCCCGGACGCCGCCCCTTCATCTTCACCAGCGCGAAGTCGCCCTTCAACTTCTCGCCGTCGAGGCGAAACTTCAAGTCGCCCTTGGCCAGCATCGCGACAGCTTCAGCCTCGGTTCCCGGCACATACTTCCCCTGCACCGCAACTGGAGAAAGCGGCTGCCAAGTGCCAACATCCCAAACCATCACCGTGCCCGCGCCGTAATTGCCTTCCGGGATGATGCCCTCAAAATCGAAATACGACACCGGATGATCCTCCACCTGCATTGCCAGCCGCTTGTCCGCCGGATCGAGCGACGGTCCCTTCGGCACCGCCCACGATTTCAGGACGCCCTCCATCTCGAGCCGAAAGTCATAATGCAGCCGCGTGGCATCGTGCTTCTGCACCACGAACCGGTGCCCAGCCTTGCTCGCAACTTTCGCCGGAGGCTCGGGCGTCGATTCAAACCGCCGTTTCCGTTTGTATTCTTCCAGTGCCATGGAGGACTCCATTCTAATCGCAGCAGTTGCAGTCGCGCTGCTCACGGGCCGTTGCTTTTGTGTCGGCATGGTTTCGGTGCTATAACTCATCGTTGGTTGCGTACAAGCTTAGTGTCGAAAGGAGATCTCGACCGTGACAAAAAAGCTTGCAATGCTCGTATTTTCGATGGCGATTGCTGCGGTTCCGCTGAGCGCGCAGCAGAAGCCATCGCTGGTTGTTGGAACGTTCACGTTGGCGAGTGGAGTAAATTGGCCCTATGACATGAAGCAAATGCAGCTCCAGACAATTACCGAGTTGAAGATCAAAGATGGCCAAACCTTTGAGGTCGTCAGCGAAACGCCTCAACAAGGAAGCGGCAGCAAGGTTTACCTTCTCGACGGAGAAGTGTTGGCGTGGCACGCCGGCAATCGAGCAACACGGCTGATGGTCGGCATGGGTTCCGGCCGTGAGACTGCAAAAATTCACTATTGGCTGACGGACCCAGTAAGCGGGAAGAAAGTGTTCGAACACACAGACACAATTCGCCAAGCCTTTTGGGGCAACGCCTACGCGAACTCGGTTGGGCAGTTGGCGCAACCCTTCGCGGACAAAATTGCTGATCGCTTAAAGGAGGCCAAGCTGGGCTAAGTTTTTTGCTGGTGGCGAATCGTCCGCAGATGATTACTCCTTCCCCGGGCATGCTTATCCGACGGTCTTCGGCATCAACCGGTATGCAACGCGAATTCCCTGAAGTCCCGCTGGTAGGCGTGGGCGCCATCATCATCGAAGGCGACCGCGTCGTGCTGGTCAAACGCGCGCATCCCCCGCTACAAGCCGAATGGTCGATCCCCGGAGGCGTGCTCGAAGTCGGCGAACTGGTGCGCGAAGCCGCCATCCGCGAGGCCCGCGAAGAAACCGGGCTCACCGTCGAACCCGGCGAACTCCTCGGCGTCTACGACCGCGTCCTGCGCGATGCCAACCAGCGCGTGCAATATCACTATGTCTTGATTGATTTTCTATGCCGCCGGGTTGCGGGAAATCTTGCCGCCGCTAGCGACGCCGCTGAAGTCAGGTGGTTCACAAGAGAAGAACTTCCGGCGCTGAAACTGGCGGAGGATACGATTGTTGTAATCCACAAGGGTTTCGCCAAGCTAGCGGACGTTCTCTAATACCATGGCCCTGGCCACTGATGAGACAGCGGCGTTTCGCCACCAAGCGTGGGGCTGGTTTCCTATTTTTGTCTTGCCTTTGGCGGCAGTTGCTTGCCGCAATCTGCTGCCGCCCTGGGCTTTGGTGTGGACCCTTTCGTTCGCCATCTATCTCAGCTTGAAGTGGCTGACTTGGTGGAGAGCGCGATCACGAATTGCTCATCCCGCGTGGCGCTCGGCGGCCTACCTTCTGGCCTGGCCGGGAATGGACGCGGAAGCTTTCCTCGATTCACGACAATGTGCGCCGCCGCCGG
Source organism: uncultured Acidobacteriaceae bacterium (assembly GCA_963786075.1). Taxonomy (GTDB): domain Bacteria; phylum Acidobacteriota; class Terriglobia; order Terriglobales; family Acidobacteriaceae; genus Sulfotelmatobacter. Next base: position 194,357 of record CAWAYA010000031.1, read on the forward strand.
AGGCCTCGAGATGGCTGTGGGCGATGCTCGAAACGACTCTTGGTGCAATCCTGCTTTGGCTTGTGGCGCGGTGTGTGCCGCAGGAACGGTCCCTCCTACGTGGCTGGGTAGGGATGCTGGGTCTGATCCTGCTCCTTCACTTCGGCACTTTCCAGATAATCGCCCTCCTTTGGCAGCGCCTCGGCGTTAGAGCCGAGCCCATCATGTCTGCGCCGCTCCGTTCCACTTCTCTGGGAGAGTTTTGGGGGCAGCGATGGAACCTCGGTTTCCGTCAGCTTGCCCACGAGCTGATTTTTCACCCGCTATATCGAAAGTTAGGGCCGCGCACAGCTAGTTTCCTGGTCTTCGTAGTCTCTGGGCTGATCCACGACTTGGTGATCTCGCTCCCCGCTCGCGGAGGCTATGGCTTCCCCACGCTCTACTTCGTGTTGCAAGGCGCGGGCGTGACTGTCGAGCGTTCTTCGTTCGGCAAGCGGTTCGGACTGGGGCAGGGAGTGCGCGGATGGTGTTTCATGATTGTGTTCCTCACGGTACCGGTCTTTGGGCTCTTTCACCCGTGGTTTGTACTACGTGTAATACTTCCATTCATGCGAGCAATCCACGCGCTATGACCAATGCACTGATGCTTCGGCTGTTTGATATAGACCTGTGGCTCGTGGGTGCGGCGCATTTTGTGATCCTGTTGGCCAGCTTTCAAGTGCCATATCGGCTGAACTGGAAACGGGACTTACAACAGTTGATACCTTTCAACCGAAAACTGCTCTGGGTGCAGGGAGGATTCACGGTGTTGACGATCGTTGCCTTCGGTACGTTGACGTTGGCGCTCCACAAGGAACTGCTCCGAGGCGACCGTGCCGCCTTAGGACTTGTCGGCTTCATCGGAATTTACTGGACGGCGCGGATTCTGGTCGATGCGATTTACTTTTCGCACTCCGACTGGCCCGAGGGAAGGGCCTTTGTTGTGGGACACGCTCTTCTGACTCTGCTCTTCTCCACTCTCGCGGCGAGCTATGTTGGGTTATTTATCTGGCAGGTGTGGCTGAGACCGCACGGCACTCCGTGGTAATTGGCTAACGTTTGTGTTCCAAGATCGGGTCATGGGAAGGTAAACGGGAATGGTGATCGCCGTTTCGGTTATCTCTTTGCTTGCAATCCTGCTGGCTCCCATCCTTCTGGTCCGGTTCTGCAAAAGGTCGGTAGCTGCCTTCCATCGAGCCGTTACAAACCGAGTCGCGAGGCCATTCGCTTCCAGATTGCCCGGTTTCGGCGTCGTTACAAATGCGGGTCGAAACTCAGGCAAGCTTTACCGAACGCCAGTGAATGTCTTCCGGGAGCCCGACGGATTCCTTATCGCACTCACCTACGGACGGGATAGCGGGTGGGTAAAGAATGTACTGGCCGCTGGGGGCTGCCAGCTTGAGACACGCCGCGTTCTGTACCAGCTTTCCGCGCCAATCATCGTGCACGACCCCACGCGGCGACGCTTCCCCCTTGTCGTGCGTATAGTCCTTCGTCTGATCGATGCGAACGAATTCCTGCAACTTTCAACTCTGCTTAACCGGAGTCCTACTTAGTTTCCTGCAGCAGCACCACGTCCGACTCCGCGCGGTTGCGCAGCACGCCCAGGCTCTTTCCGTCGGCCGACCAGTGGAACGACGTGATTTGCTCAGAGGTAAAGTTCGTGATCTGGTGACCGGGCGAGCCATCGAGCGGATGGATCCAGATATTGTCCACGCCGTTTTCGTGTATGGGATATGCCACGCTCTTGCCGTCGGGTGTGAATTGCACACCGCCCCGGGTGACGCGTGGATCCGCATCGAGCAGGCGCGGAGGAGCCGAGCCGATATCCAGCAGCGCTACCTTCTCCTTACCGTTTTGCGTGGCTGGATCGACGACCTCCAAGAGATAAGCCAGCACCTTGCCATCGGCAGACAGTCCAAATCCAGCACTTGCAACAAAGCTGTTGGGCACGACGCTTCCAGGAATTGCTTCGGCTTTGCCAGAACCATCCAGCGGCGTACGTGAAATCCGTCCAGCGACTTGATCGTAGTAGTAAACCCACTTCCCGTCCGGAGAACAGACGGACCGAAAGTCCCGCTTCCCCTCGGTCAGCCTTACCGGGCTTGAACCATCCACGTTAGCGCGCCAGAGGCTCAATGTGTTCGTGCCGCCGTGGAACATCCACGAAAAGATCAGACGGTCATTCCCGCAGCCCGAAGGATCAACAATTCCCGCCGTCGAATCGCCGATGAGCTGAGTCTGATTATTGCCGTCGGCTCCCATGCGCAGGAGCCGGGGGCCATCGGTTATCAGCAATCCTCCGTCGGCCGCAAAACCAAACCCGCGAACTTCCTGCCCTTGCGCAACCACGGGTTTGGAATCCCCACTCTGGCTGCCGGTGCCGGGAAGAAGATACAGGTTCTGCGTGATCTTGAGCTGAACTGAGGCCAGCGTCTTTCCGTCTCCTGAGGTCGTCAGCGTTAAATACCGGTTAGTATCGCGGGTGATGGGCTGAATGTCTCCGCCGGAACTGGGAACGAATCCGATCTGCGACCGCTGAAAGCTTGGACCCGCTTGCTGGTAAACGAGAAGAATTCCGCGGCCATCCGGCAGCCATTTCGATTCATAAGGGGCTTTGTCATTGAAAGTGACAAGCCGCTGGGTTTTCTCGCTGCCGATATCAAACAAATCGATTCCGCCCAGAGCCTGGTCAGGCTGGAATCTGCTCAGGGCGATCTCCTGGCCGTCCGGAGACCAGGTGAGGAACGCCGACGCCTGCGAGATCGGCACAATCCGCAAAACTTTCTCATCGTTGCCGCTTAGATCCGCGCTGAGCAGCCTGTCCTTGCCGATATCGGGATCATTCGCCCGAGTGTATGCCATCCGTTTGCCGTCAGGAGAAAACGTAATGTCGCTATCGATGTCGTGAACCACGGTTTGCGGATTCCCGCCAAGCACCGGCGCACGATACAGGTTGTAATCGCTGTTGACCGCATTCTGCGCCTTGCGGAAATAGATGTAGTTCCCATCCGGTGAAAACGTCAGGCTCCTGTAGGTTGAAGGCAAGGGCGCGATGATCTGGGTGTCGCTGGCCGTAGGCACGTTGCGCAGCCACAAACTCTGCTGACCGTTGTCATCCATCACACTCAGCACGTATTTCCCGTCAGGAGAGATGGCGGCCAGTGCTGCCTTCCCGGAATTAGTGATCTGAGTGACGGTAAAGTTCTGGAAGGGCGCTGCGCCGGGCCGATGCAGCATCGAATAAACGCCATAACCGGCGGCCGCCAGTACGACGAGCACGGTAATCGCAATCGCGCCAGTTCCCCATTTGTGCTGCTTCGCGACGGCTACTGCAGAACTGCTGCTGCGCGCGGGCTGGGCCGAACCGCTCCCGGAAACCGCAGTCGCGCCGCTAGCTTGCGCTGCCGGAATCGATGTGGCCGGCGTCGTGCTGGAACTGGCTGCGGCGATCTCCGCTGAGGGCGCGGCCCGGCGGCTTGAGTCTGTATCGCGCTTCAGCCGCTGCAAATCGGAGCGCAAATCGGCGGCATGCTGGTAGCGCAGGCCAGGCTCTTTTTCTAGCGACTTGTTGATGATCCGTTCCAGTTCGGCCGGAATTTCCGGATTCAGCCGTAGCGGCGGCACTGGCGCGCGGTTCAGGATGCCGTCAAAAATCTCCGCAGAAGTGCTTCCCGCGAACGCCGGGCGCCCCGTCGCCATTTCATAGAGCACGATGCCGAACGAAAAGATATCGCTGCGCGCATCCAGATCGCGTCCGCGCGCTTGCTCCGGTGACATGTAAGCGACGGTGCCTAGCGTCGTACCCGGACTGGTGAGATTGATTTCCCCCTTGGTGGCCGCGCCCCCGGTGAGAGTTTCACCGTTGGCGCTGGAGATGACTTTGGCCAGGCCGAAATCGAGCACCTTCGCCTGTCCGCGTTCGGTCACGAAAATATTGGCAGGCTTGATGTCGCGGTGGATGATGCCTTCCGACTGCGCCGCATCCAGCGCGTCGGCTACTTCGATTCCGAGAGTGAGAATCGTCTCCAGAGGCAGGGGAACGTTGCCGATCCGGTGCTTGAGCGTGACCCCTTTCAGCAGTTCCATCGCGATGAAGGGATGCCCGTCCGCTTCATCGATGTCATGAATCGTGCAGATGTTGGGGTGATTGAGGGCAGAGGCGGCCTGCGCCTCGCGCCGGAAGCGCTCGAGCACGGCCTCATCGCGCGCGATTCCTTCGGGCAGAAACTTGAGAGCGACGAAGCGGCGAAGCTTCGTATCCTCGGCCCGGAACACGACGCCCATCCCGCCGCCGCCCAGTTTTTCCAGAACGCGATAATGGGAGATCGTACGGCCGATCGGAAACTGGTCTTCAGCCATGTGCTCGGAATCTTAGTTCCGGCTTGCGGCCGCGTCAACCAAGGAGCTTGTTACGAGCCATCATCTTCCCACTCCGCATCGCACTCCTGGCAATGCCACGCGGGCCGCTGCACCGGCATCGGTACGCGAAGGAACGCGCTCATGTAGGCGATGGGACGATCCAGTTCCTGGAAGTTCACATCCAGCGACTGGCACTTGGGACAGCGCGGCTGCTCATACAGCCCTACGCCCTGCACGTAAAGACCTTCGAGAATCGGTTCGTCAAGCAACTTCTGCGCGTTCCCCGCGTCCTGAACTCTGACATTGAGTTTGATCCCGCCGATAAAGTTCGAAATGAACCAGTCCAGCCGCACCAGATTTTCGTCAGCCAGAAAACATTCAATGCCTGCTGACTCCAGACTGCCTTTTGCCAGCAGCGCTTCCGGCAGGTCGCGAAACTGTCGGATGGTCACGAGTTCCTGCATTTCCATTTCCTGCCGGGGTTCCGGCGCGGCATCATCGGCAAATTCCAAATGCCTGCGGTCCATCTCATCTTCGAGCGCATCCCAAGCCAATTCGGTGAGCGACTCCGCACTCCGCGACAGCCGGTGTAACTCTTCGTCGGTCATGCCGGCATAGTTCGCCGCCAGCCGCCGCCGCTCCTGGTGTTCGTTCAGATCAGATCCGTCGAGATATGCCACCCGCCAAGCATACTGCGACTGTAGGCCATCGGCCAACTGCTCGACAGGACACTGTTTGTAGTGACGGGGAAGGTCTATGAGCTGCCTTCAGCGTACTTCGGCTGTGCGTTCGAATCCAGCGAGTGTCTGTGCACGATCAGGAGTCCAACCACAACCGCGCTAACCAGCATGGCAACTCTTATGTAGAGGCCGGAGTGAAAGGCCTGATCGCCGGCGGCGGTTCGGAGAAGGCCGGAGGTCGCGCTGACAGTGCAGAATCCGAAATAGAATTTCTCCATCCACCCGCGGGAAATGATCAGCAGCCACAGAAGAACGGCGGAGACGATGGAAAAGATTCCGCACAGAGCCCAGGTACCCGGTCGCACCGTGGACGGTGCCAAGACCCCATCAGCAGGAGTAGCCGCAACCATCTGCCGCACCGCGATCAACAGGAAAACGACGGAGTGGGCCAGCGCGACGACGGCGCGCTTTCGGTTGGTCAGAATGGAAAATCCGCCCATGCTGACCATACTGTAGCGAAGGAGCGGACCTCAGGCTGTGATCCAGATCACGCCAGGCAGGCGCTCGATTTGGCAAAACAAACGGCCCGCAAGTGATTAAACCTGCGGGCCGTCCGGTGGTCTGTTTGGGATTGACCAAGAGGTGGTCACTCTACGTGGCCTCTCACGGCAACTCCCGGGTCTGGGACTGAAGCTCAGCGCCGAAGTCCCTAGAACGAAAGCCTTCGCGCGACCTACGCGATGCTTCCATCCCTACTCACCGGCTAGTGTGCGGGCTGTAGCTCCCGGCGCGATCTGATCTGCGTCCGAAAGCCCCGCTTAGAGCAACCAGCTCTAAGTCTCAGCCACCTCACCTGGTCTTAGACTCCCACAACTACTGCCACATTCAGAACTTGTCATTCGACCACCTCCTTTCCGGTGTAATCGCAGATTAGTACGAAGTCCGCGTGTGCGTCAACCGGCACGAAAGTAGGTGCCGAGAGTGCCACTCCTCCATCTGTTAGCTTAGAGGTCACGCCGGACGAATTCATGAACGATGGGAATCTCTACAAAGCTCGCGACTGCGGGAGATATTCTCCGCCAGCGCTGCCCCCGCTGCCGTACGGGAAGCATTTTTCGCTATTCCATCTTCCGCGGGTTTCCCAAGATGCACGACCGCTGCCCCGTCTGCGATCTCAAGTTCGATCGCGAACCGGGCTACTTCCTCGGCGCGATGTACGTCAGCTACGCTTTGGGAGTTGCGATCGTCGCACTCTTCGCCGCATTGCTGTGGTCGGTGACCGGCTGGTGGATCACGAAAGACATCATCTGGGCCGTCGTGTTGTTTCTTCCCCTCGCACCCACAATCACACTCTTTGCCCGCGTCCTCTGGATCTATCTCGACCAGACCATCGACCCCGAACGCCAGCCGTAGCGCACATCCAAAACGCATCGTCTGATCCGCCCACGCCGCTGCAAACTCTTCTCATCCTTTAATATTTAGGGTTGACGTACAACCTGCGCGCAGAACTTCGAGTTCTTAATCTGTTTCATGGTTACGCGTTGGGATATAGGCCTCGGAATGCGTTATTCTCAAAGGGGAGAACCTGGAATGATTCGATTCGCCGCGGCAACAATTATTTTGACTGTCCTGATTGCTTCGTTTGCCTTCGCGCAAGACTCAACCCCGAAAGTGCAGGTGTTTGGCGGATATTCCCTGGTCCATGAAGATACTGGCGGACTGTCGCTTCTGACGGTGGACATGGTCGTGCCTCACTCGATGGGCTCGTTCGGAGTGAATTACAACTTCAACGGGTGGAACGCGGAAGGGCAATACAATGCCAACCGTTGGGTCGGAGTCGCCGCCGATTTTAGCGGCCGCTACGGCACGCCCATCATGTCATCGACCAGTGGAGTCTCCGGCCTTCCCAAATCCACCGGGTATTCCATTCTTGTCGGCCCCGTCGTCTCCTATCGGACCAAATTAAGATTCACTCCCTTCGTGCATGCCCTGGTCGGTTGGGATCGAACCAGCCTGGGCGCGAGCACGCTCACAGGCGTGTCTCCTCCGGTCTCTTACGCTGCAATAACCTCCAACGATTTTGCGTTGGCGCTGGGCGGCGGAGTTGATTTCAAACTGTTCCGGCTGCTTTCCGTGCGGCTGGGACAGTTGGACTACTTCCACACCAGTGTCAATTCAAATAAGCTTTACGGAGCCGACTTTAACAGTGTCCTGTTCGAAGGATACCCGACTCACCAGGTTAATTTTCGCTATTCGGCGGGTATCGTTGCACAGTTCTGACGGCGGCTTCTACGGCAATCCAAACGCATACACTGCGCTGCCCGCCGCAATCGCAACATATTCCTTTCCGTCGACAGCGAAGGCCATCGGCGCGGCATAGACCGCCCCGCCCATCTGGAAGTGCCACAGTATCTTGCCCGAAGCCGCATCCAGGGCAATGAAATTTCCCTCGGCGTCGCCGGTGAATACCAGGCCCCCGGCAGTAGACAGCACTCCCGACCAGGTGGGAGAAGTATGCTCAAACTTCCACTTGATCTCTCCGGTCGCCGGGTCGATCGCTTTCAGAAATCCCCGATACGGTTCGGCATCGGCGGACGGGAAGTAAGCGCTGCCGTAATACGCGTGTCCCGCCTCGTAAGGTTGCGGCGCAGTCGAAAAGATGTCGCACTGATCGCGCGCGGTTACATAGAAAAGCGCAGTCTGCGGATCAAATGTCGGTGCCATGAAGTTCGTCGTCCCCAGCGCTCCCGGACATACCGTGTGCCCCTCAAGCGTGGGCGAAGCATGCTCGTTCGCCACCGGACGCCCTTCCGCATCTTTCGCATCGCTCCATGTAGTCTTGCCGTAAGCGTTCGCCGAGATCAGTTTGCCGGTCGTGCGGTCGAGCACATAGAAGAATCCATTGCGGTTGGCTTGCGCGATCAGGTGCTTCGCGCCGGAGTCGGGCTTTCCCAAGTCGATCATCACCGGCACCTGGGTCGCATCCCAGTCGTGCTCGTCATGTTTGGTGAACTGGAAATGCCAGTTCAACTTCCCCGTGTCGGCGTTGAGCGCAAGCAGCGTGTTGCTGTAAAGATTGTCCCCGGCACGCCCCTCGCCGCGATTCGAGGGAGCAGGATTCCCCGTCGGCCAGAAAATCTGGTTGGTCGCCGCGTCATAAGTCCCGGTATTCCACGCCGGAGCGCCGCCGGTCTTCCACGAATCTCCCTCCCACGTGTCATGCCCTGGTTCACCCGGTCCCGGCACCGTGTAGAAGCGCCATTTACGCGCGCCGGTCGCGGCATCATAAGCATCAATGAACCCGCGCACTCCATACTCGCCACCGGAAACGCCGATCACTACGAGATCTTTCACCGCCAGCGGAGCGACCGTAAAGCTGTATCCTTTCTGGTACTCCGCCGCCACAACGTCCCAGATCACATTCCCCGTCTTCGCATCGAGCGCGATCACATGAGCATCAAGCGTCCCCAGGAAAACCTTGTCGCCAAGAATCGCGAGCCCGCGATTCACCCGCCCGCAGCACGGACGAATGTCCGCGGGCAGTTGGTGCTGGTACATCCAGATGGGGCGACCGGTATGCGCATCTAAGGCAAACGCCCGGTCGTCCTGCGCCGTGGCGTAGAGAATCCCATCCACCACCAGCGGTGTGGTCTCAAGCTTTCCCGTCACCCCGGTCTGGTACACCCACTTCGCCACCAGCGTGCGCGCATTCGTGACCTTGACCTGATCGAGCGCACTGAAGCGCCGCCCCGAATAATCTCCGGAATAAGTCAGCCAATTCTGCGGCTCTTTCCCCGAATTCACGAGACGGTCGAACGTGACCTGACCGTGAGTCTCCGACGCGAGGAGTGCGCAAGCCAGACATCCCATCCATAGACTCGAGAAGATTCTGCGCGCCGTCACTTCGCCCCCACGCTGATCAGGAAAGCCACAATATCTTCAAGATCTTTATCACTCAAAGCGTCTGGGTTGTAAGTCGGCATCAGCGACTGCCGGCTCTTCTTGAACGAACGCAGTTTGTCTTTTTCCAACAAATAAATCTTTTCGTTCGCATCCATCATCTGCACGCTGAAGCTGTCCTCGTTCAGCGCTACACCCTTGATTTGTTTGCCGTCGGTAGTTACCACGGTAATGGTCTCGTATTCCTGGGGAAACTCTTTTGTCGCCTCCGTCAATCCCCAAGCCAGCCGCCGGCTGGGATTGCGCACCGAATCGATAATTGCTTCGCGCGTACGCGAGCCGCCAACAGAAGTAAGTTCCGGCCCCACGCGCCCGCCCTTGCCTTCCACCATGTGGCACAGCGAGCAATTGGCGTCGCCATAGAAAAGTTCCTTGCCGTGCGCCGCGTTGCCGGCAGGCTCAGCCGGCGCTTTCACCTCGACGCTGCGAATGTAGGTGATGATCTGCCAGATTTCTTCATCCGTCATGCCAACGCCCTGGCCATTGGTCCCGTTCGCAGGCATGGCAGTTCCCGGAATCCCGTTGCTGATCACCTGAAACATCTCCGCATCGGAATGCACATGCTTCTTCTGCGCCCGCGTCAGGTCCGGCCCGCGTCCGCCTCCGTGCGCTCCCAGCCCGTGGCAAAGCGCGCAGTTGATGCGGAATTCATACTCTCCCGCCTTTGCCGCCGTGGGACTGCCAGCAAGCGGATTGTGATCATCGGCCACGCACACAGCGGCGACAACCATAAACACGATCATCCCTGCGCTCCAGCGTCTGGACATGGCCCCACCTATCTGGGAATTTGCCGCATTCTACGCCAACGCGGCGCGGGCGCGCCTTTGGAAATCGTGACCCTTTGAAAATGCTTTCGAGCCAGATTTACCGGCCGTACACGTCCCAGAGTGATCTGGGGCCGATGCTGGACGACTCCTAGACTAGGCTCACCCCCCGAAAGGCGTGACTGGTGTTCAAGAAGACCCTATTCTTTGGTCTGCTGTTCCTGGTCGGTGCTGGCTTCGGCCTGTTCGCCGGATGGGAACTCTCGTCATCACGTCTAATCGCGATCGAGAAGCGTCCCTTCGACAATCCAAGAGGCAGAGATTTTCTCAACACCTACGATTTGTTTGCTCGTCTGTCGTCGCTCGACATGGGTTCAGCGATGAGACTGCAGGACCCAAAGCAGAGTCCCGAGCGCCGCCGGGAATACTTGAACCTGCTTCTGGACACCGCGCAGAAGGGCAGGGCGAGTGTGACAGATCCGGCGACACTTACGCTGGTCGACGTGGAAATTGGCATCGCCGACGTGCGGCTGGCAATGGTAGAAGAAGCGGCGGGTAATCTGCCGGCATCCCAAACCTGGATGCAAAAAGCTCAGACGACCTTGCAACAGGCCGGCTGGAAAGACTACTCCGAGCCGCACTTGAAGAAGTTGGTGCAGGCGATGAACAAGCAAGACGCTTGCGACAGCCCTTGCGGCAAGCAGTGAGGAGCACATGAAAACGCTGAAGTTCTGCACCACGGCAGTGCTATCAGGCCTTGTCGTTGGAGTTCTCGTTGGCTGGCACTTCGGAGGCGTTATCACGAAGGGACGTCTACTTTGGGAGGAAATGTTCGCTTCGGCAGGATATGGACAGCTCGCCCTTGTCCAATGCGATCAGGCCAATCCTGAACATGCCCGCGAAGCTCTGGTGAGCTTCACGGATTTCTCAAAATTGCTGGGTAAACTTCCGAGTGCAAAAGAAGACGACGCGCTCATGATCGACGCTGCACGAGCTTATCTGAAGCTCGCGGCGATGGAGCAAGTCGCCGGCAACCCAACTCTCTCCCATGAATACTTGCTCAGCGCTCAGGAGAGTTTCAAGAATGCTGGCAACAACATTCCAGAAGAAAAGCTCAGCAAAGAAGTCACAAGATTAGCTGCTCTCTCTCAGCCGATTAGTCCGCCGCTGTAAGGTTCCCCTGTCGTACATGTCCGCCGGGCATCTGTGACCTGCACCAATGGCCCTCTACACTTGAGGTTCCCCTCAACCTGGGTCCGATCTCGCCCTAGGTCAAAGATTTTTTGAATGTAGGCACCTAAGCTGCTGATAGCTCAGCCTTTCCACTGGAAGGCGTCGGCCTGGGGCAGGCCCAGGTGGGCCAGCACGCGGTAGGCGAACTCGCGGGCCATGTCATCCAAGCTCGCGGGCCGGTAGTAGAACGCCGGGATGAGCGGAAACACGGTCGCTCCGGCATCAGCAGCTCGGTACATGTTGCGGATGTGAATTTTATTGAGCGGCGTTTCGCGCACGCACAGCACCAGCGGACGCTTCTCTTTCAGACACACGTCGGCGGCGCGCTCGACCAGATGCGAGGCGACGCCGTTCGCGATGCGGGCCAAAGTGCCCACGCTGCACGGGATCACGATCATGGCGTCCGCGGGATAAGAACCGCTGGCCACGTTGGCTCCGATGTCGGCATTCGATTGCTCTTTAATTTTGGACGAGTTGGACGCGCGGGCTGCCGATTTGGTCTTTCCGCCGGCAAGGATCTGCGGAGCGAGGATCTGGGGAACAAGCTTCGAGCGTCCCTTGATGCCGAGTTCTTCAGCCAGCACGCGCAAGCCGGAGTCCGATGCAATGAAGTTCACGGCCTGCACGCGGGCATCGCGCTCCACCGCGAGCAGCAGTTGCCGCAGAAACACCGACCCGCTAGCGCCAGTAGTGGCGATAGTCAGATTTTGCGGCGGATGGTTAGGCAAACAGCCTCCAACGGGGCAAGAGCGGTCCCGGAGTTTGGAGCATAGGGAGTAGTCGAACAGGAAGTCAAGGCGAGGGAACTGAGAACTGCCATGGCATCCACGGTCAATTTGCGATCCCGCCGCAGCGCCGGGCAACTTCACGCCCTGGCTGGAGTGGAGCGCGAAATCCGCGCCCAGGATTCGCACAGCCGCCGCAAATACCTTCGCGAATTCAGCCAAGCCTTCCGCAACTACGACTCGCTTCTCGACTCGCAACAGCTTCAGGCGGCTCTGCACGCCGCCGACGTCGTACTGATCGGCGACTACCACGCTCTGCCCGGCGCCCAGCGCTATGCGGCATCTCTCCTCGAGCAGCGCGCTTTAGCCGGAGATCGCCCGGTCGTGCTCGGAGTCGAAACCATCTTCGCTCGCGATCAGCACATCCTCGATGAATGGTGGCGCCGCGAAATCGACGAAAGCGAACTGCGCCAGCGCATCCGCTTCGATCTCGATTGGGGATACGACTGGGCTCCGTTCCACGAATTGCTGGTAGCGGCTCGCGACCACGGCGAAGGCATCTACGGCCTCGATTGCATGCCCCGCGAAAACCTGCGCAAGATCGGCGCCCGCGACCGTCACGCTGCGGCAAAGATCGCCGAGATCCGCGAGCGCCATCCCAACGCAGTGATCTTCGTGCTGTTCGGAGAATCGCACCTTGCCCCGGGACATCTCCCGCGCGTACTCAGCAAGGAACTGCCCGGAGCCAGAATCCTCACCGTGTTGCAGAACATCGACGCGCTTTACTGGCGCGCCGCAGGCGAGCGCGCCGACAAAGTCGACGCCGTGCGCGTCACCGACAATGTCCTGTGCGTATTCAACGCCACCCCGCTCGAGAAGTATGAAAGCTACCGCCTGTTTCTCGATCAGTGGAGCCGCGCCGAAAGGGACCCCGACTTCGCGCCGACCATCTACAACCTGATCGACAGCCTAGCTAGCTTTCTCGAGATCAACCGTTATTCCCCGCACAACGGCACGCAACCAAAATTTCTGGTCGACATGTTGCCTGAGGTTCACGGCAACGCCTCAGACACGATGCTGCGCCGCCTGCTCTCCCGCAAAGGGATCACTGAGCATCAACTGAAAACCATGCTGTCAAGTGTGGAAGAGCGAGGCAGCGCTTATTTCCCCGAGGTGAATGCATTCCACATCCGCGAATTTCAGATGATGCACGCCGCCGAGGATGCGACCCGCTTTCTGCATCACGCCTGCCGCGGTCTGCCCCAGCGCCTCAACGGGCACGGCGTAAACGGTAACGGCGCGCAGGAAAATGCCAGCGCAGTCCTGCCGACCGACGCCTTCTACACCCGTGTGATCGAGCATGCCGTGGCCTACTTCGGTTCGCGTGTTCTCTACCCCTCAAGGCCCGCGCCCGAAACCGAAGACTCGCCTGCGTTGTCGCGCGCCGCAGTCGAAAAGGCCGCACAGTCGGCAATCCGCTCCGACGCGGATAAATTTGAATCGATCGCGCAGGATTCGGGATACCGCCTCGGAAGCCAGATCTACATCGTCTACCTAGCGGGCAAGGTGAAGCCGCACGGCCTGCGCCGCCTGTTCCTCACTCACCTCGACGAACCGGGCCTGCCTCGTAAAGTCTGCACCGCGGTAATCGCCAAAATCCGCGCCGCCACAAAGTCCTGACACGGGCCAGTCGCGAAGCGACGTCATTCACTAGCCCCGGACGTAAGTCCGCGGCAGTCTCAGACGAGGGGAACGGAGTCCCGTCAGAGCCTGCCCTGAGCGAAGCCGAAAGGGACGGCACGCATTCCCCCGCTGCGCGGCGAATGCTAATCTAGAAGCCGTTTAGCCGAGTGTGAACTTCCGCCGTGAACGCCGAATCCATCCGCAGACTCTTCGAGCAGGTCCGCCACGGCAAACTCACGCCCGACGAGGCAGTAAACCGCCTGCGCCATCTGCCGTTCGAAGATCTAGGCTTTGCCAAGGTTGATCACCATCGCAGCCTCCGCGCCGGCATGCCCGAAGTGATTTTCGGAGAACGAAAAACACCGTCGCAGGTCGCCGAGATTTTCGCGCGGCTGGCCAAACATGGCGGCAATGTCCTAGCTACGCACGCCGACAAGAAACAGTTCGCCGCAGTCAAGAAGAAAGTACGCGCCGCCGAATACCGTGAACTGGCGCGAGCGATCGTGCTGCAGCGCGACCCAACTACCTACGGGAAAGGAACCATCGCCGTGGTTTCCGCGGGAACCAGCGACATCCCCATTGCCGAAGAAGCCGTCGTGACCTCCGAACTCATGGGCAACCACGTTGAACACTTCTACGACGTCGGCGTCGCGGGAATCCACCGCTTGCTTGCCAATCGCGAAGCCCTGACCAAAGCCCGCGTAGTAATTGTCTGCGCCGGCATGGAAGGCGCCCTGCCCAGCGTCGTGGGAGGCCTGGTTGGCGTCCCGGTCATCGCCGTTCCCACCAGCGTCGGCTACGGCGCATCATTCGAGGGGCTGACCGCGCTGCTCGGGATGCTGAATTCCTGCGCCTCAAACGTGAGCGTGGTGAACATCGACAACGGATTCGGCGCCGGCTACGTCGCGTCCCTGATCAACCGAGTGTAAGATCAATCGCCTATAAGCAGAAAAGGGCGCGACTTTCGCCGCGCCCCTCTGCCCACCCCCAAACCGCATTACATCCCAGGCTGTCCCGATACCACATCCAGTTTGTTGTCCACACTGAAAGCGCCCGGAATCTGATTCGCTCGCAGGCCAGCGACATTCCTATCCATAGTGCTATCAACCGAGCCGTAAAGCGTAACGTGGCCGTTCACCACGATAATGCGAATCGGCCGCGCCGGGTCCATCGCATACTTGCTGAGCACGGAGTCGCGGTAAATGGCGCGGGCCGTGCGCAAGCGCACCCCCTCGTCAAACGGCGAAACCGGCTCGAGCGAAATGTTCGCGATGACGTCCTTCACCCCGGGCATCGAATCAATGTCGGCAAGAGCTTCGTCCCGACCCAGGCCAGTTAGATCCTGCCCCTCCACCGTGACGACGCCATCCTTCACGCCGAGCGCGAAGTAGTCGAACGTGCTGTCGTAGCCTTCGCGCACATAGTTCAACTTCTGAGCCAGTTTCCGCTCCAGTTGCTCATCCGGAAACATTCGGCCCCGCCACCGTGATCAGATTGTCTACGCCCTGCACGTTCGCAGTTTTTCGAGCGAGCTTGGCCGCATCCAGTTTGCGCTGGTAAAGATCGACTGTGCCCGTCAACGTAACAATGCCATCCTCGACGCTGGACTTCACATCACTGAACTGACTCTTCTTCGCCAGTTTTTCCGTGACGCTGGATTGAATTTGATTGTCGTAGCGAGCGGCCGCGGTCTGGGCGACAAGCGTCGCACTCAACAATCCTGCGGCCAGCAAAGATCCCGCCGCTTTCAGCAAACTTCTTGCGGTCATAAGGTCACCTCCGACCCAATTGACAAATCTTTACGATTTAACCGTATGGTTAATTTGTAATAAGGTGAACCCGGCGGGTCCTGGAAAGTTGCGGAGGAAGTAAGTTGCGCAGGAAGTCAGTCGCGGCGAAAGTCAGCGCCGCTTTTTTGTCGTGCGGGAACGCTTGGTAGGCCTGGCACGAAACACGCGGTCGAAGATCTTGTCCACGTTCTTCAGTTGCCGCTGCAAATCAAAAGCATGCTCAACTTGCTTGCGCGGAACTTTTCCTGCGATCTCCTTGTCAGCAAGCACAAGCTGGTGGAAGTCGAGACCCTCCTTCCACGCCCGCATGGCGTGCGATTGCACCAGCCGGTAGGCGTCTTCGCGAGAGACTCCATGCTCGACCAGATCAAGCAGCAACTGCCCACTGAAGATCAGGCCATGCGTGCTCTCCAGATTGGCCCGCATGCGCTCGGGATACACGAACATCGTCTCAATCAAATTGGCAGTCTTGTTTAACAAATAGTCAACCAGCGTGGTCGAATCCGGCAGAATCACCCGCTCCGCCGACGAATGCGAAATGTCGCGCTCGTGCCACAGGGCAACATTTTCAAACCCCGCCTGCGCATTGCCGCGCACCACGCGCGCCAGCCCGCTGATCTGCTCGCTGGTCACCGGATTCCGCTTGTGCGGCATGGCCGACGACCCCTTCTGCTTTTCACTGAAGAACTCCTCAGCTTCGCGTACCTCGGTGCGTTGCAGATGCCGAATCTCAGTAGCGATCTTGTCCAGGGTTGAGGCAATCACCGCCAGCGTAGCCAGATACTGAGCGTGCCGGTCGCGCTGGATCACTTGCGATGAAACCGCCGCCGCCTTCAGACCCAACCGCGCACAAATCTTCTCTTCGATCTCCGGCGTCAGGTGGGCAAAGATTCCCACCGCGCCAGAAAATTTTCCCACCCGCATATCCTCGGCCGCAGCCGCAAAGCGGGCAATATTGCGCTGTGTCTCCGAATACCAGTTCGCAATCTTGAAGCCGAACGTGATGGGCTCGGCATGAATGCCGTGCGTTCGCCCCACCATCGGCGTGTCTTTGAATTCCCACGCGCGGCGCTCCAGCACGTCCGCCAGCCGTTCCAGATCCTGCGCAATCTGCGCCGAAGCCTGTTTGATCAGCAGTGCCTGCGCGGTATCTACCACATCGTTGGACGTGAGGCCGTAATGAAACCAGCGCGCATGCGGCCCAACGATCTCGGCCACGGCCGTGGTGAAGGCAATCACATCGTGGCGCACCTCGGCCTCGATCTCGTGAATGCGCTCCACGCTGAAATCCGCAGCGCTCGCGGATCGCCCGCGCCGCCTCCTTCGGCACCATCCCGGCCTCGGCCAAAGTCTCGGTCGCGGCCACTTCCACAGCCAGCCAGGTGCGAAAGCGATTTTCGTCGCTCCAGATGCGGCCCATTTCCGGACGGGTATATCGCGGAATCAAGGCGGATGCGCCTCCTAATAGATTCTGCTGCGAGTGGGACAGAGGATTCTAAATGGTGCGGGGAGAAAGAGGCCAGCCCAGCATTTCATCGGTAGTGGTGGAGTCCGACAATCAGACGACGACTGTCATCCTGAGCGGAGCCGTTTTTCAGGCGTAGCGAAGGATCTCCCGCTTAGCCGGCCCAACGCGTGAGCCAAACTTCGCCACTACCATTTCCTCCACCCATCTCGGCTCAACTCAAGTATTCTTTATGATTCCATGAAGAGGATCTCATGAAGATACGAGCCAGTCTTTGTCTTTGCCATCTCCTCATCGTCCTAGCTGTTTTCGAAACCGGCTTCCTGCACGCGCAGACAAAAACTCCATCAACCGCGAAACACACTTCCCAGCAGTCGATGGATCGAGACCTGCTCGAAATCACCATTCCAAAGCTGGAACAGCTCTATCGCAGCCACAAATACACCGTAACCGAAGTCGTTCACTGGTACGTGGCGCGCATCGAGAAGTACAACGGGATCTACCGCGCCGTGCAGAACCTCGACCTGCCCGGAGCTCTCGCCACCGCCGCTCGCGAGGACGCAGAAGCAAAAACGGGTGGCAGCAGTTTTGTTCGCGGACCCCTGTGGGGCGTTCCGATCGTGACCAAAGCCAACACCAGCATAAAAGGTCTAATCACTACGGATGGATGGAAAGGCTATATGATCCCGGGCCACGAGCTGGTCGCGCCCAAAGATGCGACCATCATCGCCAAGCTGCGCGCCGCGGGAGCCGTCATTCTCGGGCAAACCAATATGCCGGATTTCGCGGCCAGCGACACCAACCGCAGCACCGCCTACGGACGCACCGGCAATGCTTACGACGTTCGCTTCAGCCCCGGCGGCTCCTCCGGTGGCACAGTCACAGCGGTCACTTCCAACTACGCGGTGCTGGGCAATGGAACCGACACCGGCAACTCCATCCGCATGCCGTCTGCGACAAGTTCGGTCGTAGGTGTTTTCCCCACGCGCGGTCTGGTGAGCATCGCCGGCATCGCCCCGCTCGACTGGCTACTCGACAACACAGGTCCAATCGCCCGCGACGTCACCGACGCCGCGATTGCGCTCGGCGTGATGGCCGGAGAAGATCCTCTGGACCCTCCCACCATCGGCTCCTCCGCAAAAGCCCAGCCCGGCCCCTACACGCGGTACTTGAAGCCAGACGCGCTCAAGGGAAAACGTTTCGGAGTGCCCGTCTTCATTCTCGCCGGAGCCGGCATTCCGTTTCAGGGCATTCCCGCGTCTGAATCGCCCGCCGAAGTCGCAGCCGACACGGACGCCGCCCGCCTCCCGCTTCGTCCAGAAACCCGCGAAGCTTTCATGAAGTCGCTCGAAGGCCTGCGAGCTGCGGGCGCAACCGTAGTCTTCGACGATTCCATCCTCCCCGACAGCTTCGCGGTCACAATCGCTCGCGTCGGCACATTCCCTTACGTCCGCGAAGGAACAGAAAAATTCCTCGCCGAGTACGGTCCCGCACAATACCACTCGGCCGGCGAATATCAGAAAGCCGTCGGCTCTCCCTTGCCTTCCACCATCATCGAAGGCGTCGACGATCTCACCCGCAAAGATCGCCCGCCCGTGATCCAGGCCATCTTCGAAACCGACCCGCAAGCCGAAGCCAACGTCCTCGCGCCCCGGCGCAAGGCGCTCGAAATGTACTACGAAACGCTCGACCGCCTGCACCTCGATGGTTTCGTCTATCCCGCGACCCAGATGCCTCCGCCCGATGAGACCATGCCGCAGGATGGGAAGATCAGCGGGGGTCCGCACAGTGACACGGGATGGGTCAACATGATTGGTGTCCCCGCGGTAGTCGTTCCCGGCGGGTTCTATCCCGGCGGTCTCCCCTTCGGCCTGGAGATCTCAGCCCGTCCCTGGAAAGACGGCGACTTGCTGGGTTGGGCCTACGCCTACGAACAAGTCACCCGGCACCGCCGGCCTCCGGTGCTAGTCGAAAAAGGTCTGTTGCCGAACGCAAGATGAAGTCCACCGACAACAGGCTAGTGTTGAAACCACCCTCATGCTGGCAGCTTCCTGCCCAAACGGCATACAATACTTATTCGAGCTCCGCTATGTCGCCCACGCCAGAAGATTTAACCATCATCAAAGATGACATGATCGCCTTCATCGAAGGCCACGGCATGAGCCGCTTCCACGGCTACGTGGATTACGAAGAAGTGCAGTGCGTTATGTGGGAAATGGGCACGAATCCCGATGGCTGGAAGGATTTCGTCGAGCTCGCGAAAAGCGCCGGCACTCCATTCCTGACCATGCATTCCTGGAAGCTCGAGCGCGAGGAACTCGACGAACTGGTGCAACGCCTCACCCACTCCGAGTTCTCCGACGGCGACGACGTGGAAGATGCCCGCTGGCTCCGCGCCCACCTCGGCAAAGTAGGATTCCTGCAGTTAGGCTGGGCGTATCAAGGATCGATGTTTCTGTGCGAAGTCAGCACCGATTGGTACGACCGCTACCAGCGCCTGCTCGAAGTCTCCGAAGATTTTGGCGGCATCCCCATCGACGAACCGGACCAGGACGACGAAGGCTAAGACAAAGTGCGCTGGGAACTGGCTGCCGAAGATCCGGTTCGCGTACACAGCCTGGCGACTGCTCTCCGCGATCTATCCGATCTCCCTCTGAATCAAGCCCGCAATTATTCGAAGCAAAGCAGTTCTTTGCTCACGCTGGCCCGCTTGTTAATCCGCCGCGGCATCACCGACCCCGACTCAGCAGCTCGCTT
The DNA here is from genome assembly GCA_963786075.1 of uncultured Acidobacteriaceae bacterium. Taxonomy (GTDB): domain Bacteria; phylum Acidobacteriota; class Terriglobia; order Terriglobales; family Acidobacteriaceae; genus Sulfotelmatobacter. The sequence goes on from CAWAYA010000031.1 coordinate 213,794, forward strand.
CCTCTTCCCGTCTCTCGATCATCTGCACGCACCCGAGGATATGCTGGGCCTGCGCTCCGCCGTCGACCGCCTCGATGCAGCTATCAAGAACAAAGAACCCATCCTCATCTACGGCGATTACGACGTCGATGGCACGATGGCGGTCATCATCCTGAAAACTGCCATCGAACTCTGCGGAGGCGCTGCCGATTTTCACGTGCCCCACCGCATTCGCGAAGGCTACGATCTCCGCGACGACGTGATCGAACGCGCCGCCGGCGTCGGCATTCGCCTCATCATCAGCGTCGATATGGGCATCCGCGCCTTCGCCCCTGCGGAAACCGCGCAGCGCCTCGGTGTCGACCTCATCGTCACCGACCATCACTTGCCCGGACCCGATGGTGTTCCCCGCGCGTTAGCAGTGGTCAATCCCAATCAGGCCGGATGCCAATATCCCTACAAACAGCTTTGCGGAGCGGGAGTAGCGTTCAAAGTTGCGCAGGGATTAATGCAGCGGCGCCTCGAAGAAAAAGATCAGCTGCGCATGTTGCGCTCTTTCATGAAAGTGGTGGCAATTGCCACCATCGCCGATTCCGTGCCGCTCACCGGCGAGAATCGCGTGTTCGCCAGCCTCGGCCTCGATGCCCTGCGCCGCGCCGTCAATCCCGGACTCAAGGCCCTGCTCGAAGTAGCGCAGATTTCCACCAAGCGCCCGCCCACCTCCACCGAAGTTGCATTCCGCATCGCGCCCCGCATCAACGCCGCCGGCCGCATGGACGTAGCCCGCGATGTGATCGAACTATTCAGCGTGAAGGATCCCGCGCGAGCCCGCGACCTCGCCGCGAAACTCGATCGTCTCAACGCCGACCGCCAGGAAGAAGAGCGCCGCATTCTGCGCGCAGTCGAAGAGCGCATCAGTGGCGATCCCGCCTTATGTGAGGCCTACTGTATCGTGGTCGATGGCGAAGGCTGGCATCGCGGCGTGATCGGCATTGCGGCCACACGCGTTGTCGAGCGCTACCACCGCCCCGCCATCGTCATCGCGCGCGAAGGTGAAGAGGCCTTCGGTTCCGGCCGCTCCATTCGCCCCTTCCACCTGCTCGAGGCAGTCGAATCCTCGCACACTCTTTTCACCCGCTACGGCGGACACTCCCACGCCTGTGGCTTCGCCATGCCATCCAACAACGTGCCTCAACTGCGCGCCGAACTTGATGCCTTCGCGCGCACCCGCCTCACTCCGGTGGATTTCGATCCCGTGCTCGAGCTGGAAGCCGAACTGGATCTCGACGACATTACTCCATCGCTATTTCGCGTGTTGCAATTGCTCGAACCTCACGGAGCGGCAAATCACGAGCCTGCATTCGCCGCCCGCGGTGTGCGTTTGATCGCTCCCCCGAAAATCTTGAAAGACAAACACATCAAGCTGAAACTGAAATCAGGAGCGGACATCGGAGGCCACGAATTCTCTCCGCAAGAATTCGCGCAGGAATCCGAAAGAGAAGAGTTGTCGGAGGTAGCGATTCTAGCCACGCCAAGCTGTCACCCCGATGCCGCGGTCATCCGGCGTAAAGAAAAAGCTGAAGCCAAAAGTTTTCAACTGAGAACTGAGAACCGAGAACTGAGAACTGTTTTCAACGCCCTCGGCTGGCGCATGGCCGAACGCCTGCAGGAGTCGCCCCTCTTAGCCGGAGACGCCATCGACATTGCCTTCACCATCGGCCATAACGACCACCCCGATTTCGGCGGCCTGGAGCTAACTTTGCAGGATCTCAAGTCCGCGACCGGTGACCCGGAGGGAATCCCAAAGCAGGGATGATCTGTTTCCGGGAAGGGTTCGACCCCGAGTTGAAGTTTTCTACCGCCCATGTAAATATCGTCGTCGCCCACGGCCGCCCGATTGGATGGAAACGATATGGAAACCGTTCTGACCAAGGCTCAAAAGCTTATCGCTATCGCATTGGGGATTCTGCTGATCATCGTGGTAGCGCTTTCCACCATACATCTAGGCTTCCTGATTGCAGAAGAGATCTGGACTCCTCCCAGGTTTCTAATCCCGGTGCAAGGCCTGCTCGAGATCTTCTCGTTTTTCCTGCTGATCCTTATCGGCGTCGAGTTGCTGGAGACTCTTAAGGCATATGTCAGGAAAGATGTCATCCATGTTCGCCTGGTCATCGAAGTAGCCCTCATCGCCATGGCGAGAAAAGTCATCGTCCTTGAGCCCAACACTATTCCAGCTGCCACGCTGTTTGGCGTCGCGGCTCTCATCCTGGCGCTGGCCGTGGCCTTCTATTTTGAGAGACAAGCGCACCGGGAACAATCTTCCTGATTGTTCCCGGCATGGTGTCGCCATGTCTCGCAGTTCCAGCCGCAGCGGTTACGGCAGAATCTGCAAGAAAAGCGCCCGAACCCGCGTCGGCCAATCCTATCCGGAGTGCTAGACTTGCGCTTCCCCAATACCGGAGGTGTCTATGCGTCTCTCGACTCTGGCTGCATTCACAGTTCTCTCGCTAAGCGCTCTTTCCTTGGCCCAGAGGAAACCTGATCTGCCACAAACCCCGCCGGCTCAGTCTGCCCCTGCAGCCGGAGACTCCTCCGCGCGCCTGCCCGTCAAGCGCGTCGTGCTTTACAAGAACGGCGTCGGTTATTTCGAGCATGAAGCGCGGGTTCACGGCACCCAGGATCTCAATATCGACTTCACCACCGCCCAACTCAACGATGTGCTCAAATCACTGACCGCCGTCGATCTGGGTGAGGGCCGAGTCTCCTCGGTGCGCTACAACTCGATAGCCCCGCTGGACCAGCGCCTGAAGTCGCTACGTTTACCATTCGGCGAACAAGTGACGCAGGCTGAATATCTCTCCGCTTTGCGTGGCGCGCGGGTAGAAGTGCACAGTGGCTCCGCGACTGCCGCAGGACGCCTGCTGAGCGTCGAGAAAATCCGCAAGCAGCGCACCAAGGATGATTTCGAGGATGTCACCGCCTTCTCCGTCATCACCGACACCGGCGAGATGAAAAACTTTGAGCTCGGCTCCGGTACATCGGTCCGCATCGCGGAGCGCGAGCTCACCGACGAAGTTGGCCGCTATCTCAGCCTCATCGGTTCTTCCCGTGCCCGCGACGTGCGCCGCATGAGCTTCACCGCCGCTGGATCCGGTGATCGCGATATCTTCGTGAGCTATATCAGCGAGGTGCCGGTCTGGAAGAGCACCTACCGCATCCTCTTCTCCGAGAAGCCGGGCGAGAAGCCGCTGTTGCAGGGCTGGGCAATCGTCGACAACACCATCGGCGAAGACTGGAAAGATGTTCAACTCTCGCTCGTCGCCGGCGCTCCGCAATCGTTCATTCAGGATATTTCGCAGCCTTTCTACGCGCGGCGTCCGGTGATTCCGCTGCCCGAGTCGGTCATGCTGACGCCGCAATCCCACGAAGCGACAATGTCTTACGACCGCCTTGAACAATACGCGAAATTAGAGCCAGGCGCAGCCGGCCCAAGCCACGCCACCACCAGCCTCGAAGGCGTCGTCAAAGACCCTTCCGGAGCCATAGTCTCCAATGCTCAGGTGACAGTCCGCAACGAAGAGACAGGAGTATCCCAGGTCACCACCACCGACGCCCGCGGTCATTACCGGTTCAACGATTTGCAGGCCGGCAACTCGGCGCTTTTCGTCAACGCCCCTGGTTTCCAGCGCTTTAATCTGACCAACGTTTATCTAGGCATCGGACGCACCAACGAAATCGACGGCACCCTGAATGTAGGGAGCGCAAATGAGACCGTGGAGGTGCAAGGCACCGCGCCCATGCTGCAGACTATGAACGCCGAGGTCTCCAGCGTTGCTGAAAAGCAAGGTGCCGAAGCCGAAGGCAAATCCGCCGGAGACTTCTTCGAATACAAGATCAAGCAGAAAATCACAATCGGCAAGAACCAGTCAGCCCTCGTACCCATCCTCCAGACGCGCATTGAAGCCGAGAAGGTTACCTTGTGGAATGAGAACTCTCCTCCTCTGCGCGCGCTATGGATTAAGAACACCAGCGGCCAGGTGCTCGACGCAGGCTCATTCAACGTACTTGAAGCCGATACCTTCGCGGGCGAGGGAGTTCTGGAAACCATCCACCCAGACGAGCGCCGTTTGTTGTCTTACGCGGCCGATGCGGCCGTGCACGTCAAGTATTCCGATGAATCCAGTGAAAGGCCATTCACGCACATCCGCATTGCCAAAGGCATCATGCTGCTAACCCAAGAGCAGCGCAAGTCAAACAAGTTCACCATCCGCAACGCCGACACCGAACCACGCCAGGTCATCGTGGAATATCCCGCGGAAGAAGGCTGGACTCTGACACCCGCCACGCCCAAGCCAGAGGAATCTTCGGAGTCATTCCACCGCTTCCGCGTTCCTGTGGACCCGGGCAAGACCGCGGAGCTAACAGTCGAATCAGTCCATCCGGAAGAAACTCGCTACGAGTTGACGAATCTTGACGACGACGAAGTGGCGCTTCTCGTCGACCAGAAGCGCATGACTCCCGCCATGCAGCAAGCTTTCGACCGCATCTTGAAGCAGAAGGAGAAGGTTGACGAGATTTCCGGTCAGATCACCGAACGGAAGCGGGAGAGCGACCAAATTGCCGCGGATCAGAATCGCATCCGCGAAAATATGAAAGCGCTGAAAGGAAGCTCCGAAGAAAAAGCTTTGCTACAGCGCTATGTCGGGCAGCTCGACGCACAAGAGAGCCGTCTGGCAGCTCTGCGCAAGGAGTCCAGCGATCTGACGGTGCAGGAAAACCAGGCCAGCGCTGAACTCGACCGCATGATCATGGAAGTCAATGTAGACGAGACCTTCTAAGCTAGGCACGGTCGGCCGAAGCCGCGCTGACGCGGGAGACTGAGTCAGTTTGGATTAGACTGAAGTTGTAATGCCGCTCCCCATCTACCGCCTGCGCCGCTGGCTGGCCGTCATCGCCGTCCTGTTCACCGCAACCGTGTCCGGGATGTATTTTTACGCCCGCCTGCGCCAGCGCAATGTGTTGAAGGAAATCCCCAACAAGATTGGCATCGACATCAAGCAGACCGCCAACGGTTTCCAGTTCTCCAAGTCGGACGGCAAGCGAACCCTGTTCACTGTCCAGGCCGGCAGCCTCAAACAATTCCAGCTCGATGGCAGCGCCGAACTGCGCAACGTCAGCGTTATTCTCTACGGCCGCGATTCCTCCCGCTTCGACCAGATCTACGGAGACGATTTCTCCTACGACAAGAAATCCGGCAACATCACTGCCCACGGAGATGTTCAGATCGATCTGGAATCGAACCCTACGGGCGAAATCGGACCCGATCAGGGAACTCCCAGAGAACTCAAGAATCCCATCCACCTCGAGACTACAGACCTCATCTTCAATCAAGAGAGCGGAGATGCTTCCACCGGCGCGCGGGTTGACTTCCGCACCCCCCAAGCCACAGGCTGGGCCGTCGGCGTGCAGTATTCCGGCAAAACCAACACGCTCACGCTAGTTTCGCAGATTCATGTGACGCTGGGCGGCCCGCAAACAGGCACGCTTCTCGCCACTCACGGCCGAATCACGCACGACCCCCACGAAGTCGTGCTGGAAAATCCCCGCTTGGAGCGTGCCGCCGGGACCATGCAAGCCGACGAAGCCACATTCTTTCTCGGGCCGGAGAACGAAGTGCAGCGCGTCCTGGCCACAGGGAATGTCAACGCCGAATCCAGGGGAGAAGAAGCCGACCAAGTACATGCCCGCGCCGATGAAGCCGAGATGCTGCTGACCAGCAAACAAAACCTGCTGCACACGGCCACGCTGACCGGCAATGTCCACGTCGAGCGCATCGGATCGCAACCCATGCAGGGCGATGCCGGGCGCGCGATCTTAGATTTCCTCGGCCGCAACGAACTGCAGAAAGTGCACGCCACCGACGGAGTCCATTTGGCGCAACACCCGGACAGCACCACCACGCAGGCAACGAATGCCTCAGAACATGCCTCGCAGCGGGCCTCAGAACTCCAGGATTTCAACCTGACCGCTCCCACTGTCGATTTCTTCATCGCCGACGGTAACCGGCTCGACCACGCACAAACCTCCGGAGCAGCAAAGATCACAATCTCCCCGGCGGACAATTCAGGCCCGGCAAACGCGCGAGCATCCGCCCCGCACACCGTAGTCACCGCCGGCCGCTTCGACGCGAGATTTGCCGCGACCCCTGACGGCGCAAGCCGCCTGACCTCGATCCACGGCGCGCCCGACGCGAAGATTGTGAACTTCACCCCGGAACGACCCAACCGCGTCAGCACCAGCCAGACGCTCGATGCGCTGTTTCTCCCCCAGGGAGGAATTGCCTCCATCATCCAGAAGGGAAATGTGGCTTACGACGACGGCCAGGTTCCCAGCAAACGCACCCAAGCCTGGGCAGACCAAGCGGTCTACACTCCCTCTGACCGCATCCTCGTGCTCACGGGCAACCCCCGCGTCTCCGAAGGCAGCATGGTGACCACGGCTCGCATCATCCGCATCAATCGCGCCACTGATGACGCCTTCGCCGACGAAGACGTGAAAAGCACCTACAGCGAACTCCAGGAGCAACCCAACGGAGCGCTTCTGGCCTCTGCGTCGCCAATCCACGTTACTTCCACCACCATGACGGCACACAACTCACCCGCCGTCGCCCTGTATCGAGGCAACGCCCGCCTGTGGCAGGATGCCAACATCATCGAAGCCCCCTCAATCCAGTTTGATCGCGAGCGCCGTTTCCTGGTCGCCCAAGGTACCGCCACGCAACCGGTTTCGACGGTGCTGGTCCAGGCCAAGCTGGCGCAGCCCGATAGCGCTCCATCCGGCAAACTCCCGGTCGGAGGAGAAGGCAAAGCGAAAACAAAGCCCGGGGAAAAGCCAGGTGATAGCCCGGTGGCCATCACCTCAGCCCGGCTCACCTACGCCGACGCCGAACGCCTGGCTCACTACGAAGGAGGAGTAGTGGCCAAAGGCAGCAACTTCACCGCCTCGTCCAACACCATGGACGCCTACCTTGTACCCCGTAGCCAAGCCTCAGGCAATCAATCACTTGCAGAGCATATTTCCACACCAGGTCAACTCGATCACCTGGTCGCGAAGGGCAACGTAGTCGTCCAGCAACCGACCCGCCGCGCGGAGGGCAAAACCCTGGTCTACACCGCCTCGGACGACAAATTCGTGCTCACCGGCGGACCGCCTAGCATTTTTGATGCCGAACGGGGCAAGATTACCGGGGTTTCGTTGACTTTCTTTAGGGGCGATGATAGGGTGCTCGTAGAAGGCAAGGCAAGTACTCCTGTGGTAACTCAGACCCGAGTTGCCCGTTAATGGCAACATAAATGCGTACCCTAGCCACCGATGAGATTGGCAAATCGTACCGGGGACGCCGGGTCGTAAATGGTGTCAGCCTGCGGGTAGAACAGGGCGAAGTAGTTGGTTTACTTGGCCCCAACGGTGCAGGCAAGACGACCACGTTTTACGCAATCGTAGGCCTGATCCCTCCCGACACTGGCCGCGTGCTGTATGACGGTCAGGACATTACTGACGTTCCCATGTATCTGCGGGCGCGCCAGTATGGCATCAGTTATCTCCCTCAAGAAGCTTCGGTTTTTCGCAAACTTACAGTCGAGGAAAACATCCTCGCGGTGCTGGAGGCGCAGCCAATGTCCTGGCACGAGCGCCGCGAGAAGATGGAGAAATTTATCGATGAACTTGGTTTGGAGCACATCCGGCAGAATCGAGGCTACGCGTTATCCGGCGGCGAGCGCCGCCGCGTCGAAATCGCCCGCTGCCTGTGCATCAGCCCAACTTTCATTTTGCTGGACGAACCCTTTTCCGGGATCGATCCCATCGCCGTCCTCGACCTGCAGAAAATCATCAGCGGCCTGCGGGCCAGCGGCATCGGAGTGCTGATCACCGACCACAACGTGCGCGAGACTCTTTCAGTGACGGACCGCGCCTACATCATCGACGACGGCCGTATCTTCCGCCAGGGCCAGCCCGAACAGCTAGCCACCGATCCGGAAGTGAGAAGGGTGTATCTAGGCGAAAGTTTTTCTTTGGTGTGAAAAAGCAGGTTTCAAGGTTTCAGAGTTTCAAAATCGTCGAGCGCGCCGAAACCTTGAAACCTTGAAACGTTGAAACGTTGAAACGTTGAAACATGGTCCTCTTACAGCACAAACTGAGCGTCAAACTATCCCAGCGCCAGATCCTCACCCCGGGCCTGGTGCAGATGGTTTCCGTCCTCGCGCTCAACAAGCTCGAACTCAAGGACATGATCAACGCCGAGATGGTCGAGAACCCGGTTCTCGAAGAGCTCGAAGATTCCGTCCCGCTCATCGATGAGATAGGCCGCAAAGAAGAAGAACGTGACCGTCCCGCCCCAGCCTCAGGCGAAGAGGCGCCGATAACCGCAGAGAAGAAAGATCCCTTCGAAGAGATCGATTTCGGCTCCTTCTTCCAGGACTATCTCGATCCCGGCTATCGCACCCGCGGCGAGATGGAAGAAATTGAGCGCCCATCATTCGAGAATTTCCTCTCCAAGCCCACAAACCTAACCGATCACCTGGCCTGGCAACTGGGAGCGCTAAGCCTGAGCACCGCCGTCCGCGAAGCCGCCGAGCAGATCATCGGCAACTTGAACGAAGACGGTTACCTGATCGCGAGCGACGAAGAAATGCTAGGCGTAGCCCCGCCCGCGCCTCCCGAAGCCGACGCAGCCGCCGCCAAAAATATCGCCAGCGAAGCCCAGGCTCTGGGCCTGGTCCCCGATGAAGTCCCGGACGAAGCGCAGAGCGAGGCGCTGGGTGAATCAGCTTCCGTAGACGCCGGCTTCAACTCCAGCGCCACCGCAACCGACACAAACGAATTCTCCGCCGCCAATCTTCTTACCGGAAACTCGTTCGACGAAGCGGACGGCCTGTCACCCGCGTCCCTCTCAATCGAACCATTCCTTCCCGGACGCAACGGAAACTCCGCAGCAGCCGCTGCTCCCGCGCCTGAGGCGACCGCTCCCCGCCCCGTCTTCAAGCCCAGCTTCACACCGGCCGACCTCGAAGAAGCCCTCGAAGTGATTCGCCAGCTCGACCCTCCAGGTGTAGGCTGCCGCACGCTGCGCGAATGCCTCCTGCTGCAGTTGCGTTATCACCAGCACCAACTCGCGCACCACAAGAACGGAAACCACGCCGCAGAAAAGCCCGGCGAGAAAAACGGCAACGGCACCGCCCAAATCCTCGAAGATGCCATCGCCGTCGTCGATCAGCACCTACGCGCCGTGCAAAGCAAGCAGCACAAAGAAATCGCCAAGGCCATCGGACGCCCCGCCGACGCCGTCCAGCAAGCCATCGACTACATCCGCACGCTCGATCCCCGCCCCGGCCTGCAATACAACAAAGTCCAGGCCCGCCTGATTGAACCCGACGTAGCTTTCATCAAGCACGGCGACGAGTGGCTGGTCCTGATGAACGACGATGATCTGCCCCAGCTTCGCCTCAACCCGGCCTACAAAAAGCTGATCACCCGCGACACGAATGACAAAAACACCCGCGACTACGTGAAAGAGCGCTACAAGAGCGCCATCCAGCTCATCAAGAACATCGAGCAGCGCAAGCAGACCATCACCAAAGTCTGCTATTGCATCGTAGCCCGCCAGCAGGATTTTCTAGAAAAAGGCATCGACCAGCTGAAGCCCATGATGATCAAGGAGGTCGCCGAAGAAATCGGAGTGCACCCTTCCACCGTCAGCCGAGCCGTGGCCAGCAAATACGCCCACACGCCGCAGGGCGTATTCGAGTTACGGTATTTCTTCAGCGAAAGCGTCCAGGGTCCCGAGGGCGGCAACACGTCGCTCCTCATCCTGAAACGCCGCGTCAAAAAGCTGATCGAAGAGGAAGACCCGAGCCGCCCGCTAACCGACGAGCAGCTCACACGCATCCTGCAATCGCAAGGCATCCAGGTAACCCGCCGCACCGTAGCCAAGTATCGTGAAGACATGCGCATCCCCAGCACCCATCAACGCAGAGTAAAGGAATAGTAGCGCCGGCGCCCCGCCGGCAATGCAGTGCCCAATTGCTCGGGCAGGAATTCAAGGAGGGCCGCTCGTGAACGTGGAATACACCGGCAGGCACTACGAAGTAACTCCCACCATCCGCAAAGAAGTAGAAACCGGACTCACCAAACTCCGCAAAATCCTCGGCGATCGATTCGACGCCAACGTGATCCTGGCCGTGGAAAAGCACCGCCACAAAGCCGAAATCACCATCAGCCCGCGCAACGGCCCGCTAGTCGGCCTGGCCCAGGCCAAAGACATGTCGATCGCCGTCAACGAAGCCCTCGACCACCTCGAAAAGCAGGCCGTCAAATACAAAACCCGCTGGCAATCGAAAAAGCGCTCCGCCCGCAAAACTGAAGAAGTAAAGAAATGGAACGGCCACTCCCCGCAAGATGCCGCGACCATCCAAACCGCCGTAGGTTTAACCGAAAAAACAGCCGTAGCAGTGGTCGTGCACCGCTATCCCGCCGTAGCCAAGACCACCGAAGTCCACCTGGTCCGTTCCGACGAAGCCGTGGCCATGCGCCCCATGACCCTCGAAGAAGCCATCAAGGAAGCCCACTTCCGCGATCGCGACGTCTTCGTCTTCCGCGACCCCAAAGGCAAAGTAATGATCCTGCACCGCACCCGCGACGGCAAAATGGAACTCATCGAAGCCCCTTAAGAAGAAAGCGCCGCAAGAACTGACGACTTCCGGTCCTTGTGCTCCAGCAGACCGCGTCTTAGAATGGCTGCGGCTTGGAGGGCACATGGTTCCACGTAGAATCGTTCTTGTCTTTGTTGCGCTAACCTTCTGCGGTTTGTTCTTAGGAGCCGGTCAGGACAACCCAAGTCCGGCAAACCCGGGCCCCCCCAAGGAAGTCACCTACAACCGCGACGTAGCTCCCATCCTGTACAAGAACTGTGTCACCTGCCATCGCCCCAACGACATCGCTCCCATGTCGCTGATGACCTATAAAGACACTCGTCCCTGGACCCGCTCGATTCGTGAGGCTGTCGTGCAACGCAAGATGCCGCCCTGGCACGCCGATCCGAATGTAGGCGAGTTCCTGAACGATCCCCGCCTCAGCGCCGCCGACATCGCGACCATCGACGCCTGGGTCAGAACCGGCGCCCGCGAAGGCGACCCGAAAGATCTCACTCCGGCTCCGGTCTTTCCCGAAGGCTGGCACATCAAGCCCGACATGGTGTTCACCATCCCCGAGTTCACGGTGCCGGGCGCGAGTCAGGACGATTACGAATACATCTACGTCCCCACCAACTTCACCGAAGACAAATGGGTGCAGGCAGCAGAAGTTCTTCCGGGAGATCGCCGCGTAGTCCATCACGCCACTGTTTCCGTAATCGTTGCCGACGACGTGGCAAAGGAAGTAGCGGAACACGGCAAAGCCGACGCCGGAGTCGACAAATACCATTACCGCACCGGCAAGGTCCTGCACCTCAGGGCAGACGCACCCGTAATCGACGACGGCTGCTCATCCCCCTTTGGCGGCGGAGTTCCTCCTCATCCCTCTGGCATGTTGAATATCGTGCCCGGCATTTATCTGCCCGGTCATTTAGCCGAGACCCGCCCTCCCGGCTTCGCGTTAAGAATTCCAGCCGGCGCTTATTTGCAGTTTCAGGTCCATTACAGCAACCACACCGGCGAAGACGTGAAAGACCGCACCAGCATCGGCCTGGTATTTGCCCGCGAGCCCGTGAAGCATGAAATTTCACAGTACGAAATCTGGAACAACATGTTCCTGATTCCGCCCAACGATCCCAATCACCGCGTGACTTCCTGTTTCACATTGCCGAAAGATGTCACCGCCCTGGCCTACACCGCGCATATGCATTTTCGCGGCAAGAGCATGACCACCGAAGCCATCTATCCCGACGGCCATCACGAGGTCATCCTCAACATCCCGCACTACGATTTCCGCTGGCAGGAGACCTATTTCCTGAAGCACCAGTTCCTCATGCCCAAAGGCACCAAGCTGGTGACCACCGCCTACTTCGATAACTCATTCGACAACGCTCAGAATCCCGATCCCTCGAAAGCACTTCGCTGGGGTGAGCCCAGCGACGAAGAGATGATGGGCTTCTGGCTGCAATTCGCCGATCCCAAACTGGTCGACGAAAAAACCGTCGCGCAAAAGTAAACGAAATGTCATCCTGAACAAGCGTTCTTTGCGCAGTGAAGGATCCGGGCGAGCCGCGCGATGTGTCGCGCTTTTTGCGACACAATAATCGCGCGTTTGGCTCGCTTCCTTATAAGGCCCTACCACGGAGTCGATCGCCGATCTATCAGGAGCTCCTGATCATGCAAGTAACGCGTCGCAGTTTTCTAGTCACCGCAGCCGCCGCTGCCGCCGCTCCAGCATTCCTGCGCGCCACCGACAAAGCCGGCGCCAAGCCGCCCATCCTCGGCCAGGGCGACCATCAATACGAAGCCATACACGACTGGGGCCAGCTCCCGCGCACCATCAAGTACGGCAACACCCACGGCGTCTGCGAAGATTCCCAGGGCAACATCTACATCCACCACACGGTCAATGCCACCAGCGAGAGCCTCGACACCATGGTGGTCTTCGACGAAAAAGGCAAATTCGTCCGCTCCTGGGGACGTCAATTCAAAGGCGGAGCCCACGGCCTGACCCTCCGCAAAGAAGGAAGCGAAGAGTTCCTCTATCTCTGCGATTACGAGCACGGCATCGTAACCAAGCGCACCTTGAAAGGCGAAGAGGTTTTCACTCTGGGATACCCGGCAGAATCCGAAGCCTACAAGCCCAAAGATAAAGACAAGCTCTCAACCGTAGCCTACCGCCCCACCAACGTAGCCATCAGCCCCAACGGCGATATCTACGTCGGCGATGGATACGGCTCCAGCTTCATCAATCAGTACAACCAGAAAGCCGAATTCATTCGCACCTTTGGCGGACTGGGCAAAGCCGACGACCAACTCGATTGTCCCCACGGCCTCTGGGTCGATACGCGCGGGCTCGAAAGGAACGGGGACGAAAATAGTAAAGATGAAAAGAGAGACGATGAAAAGACCAATGACAAGCCGCTCCTCGTTGTGACCGACCGCGGCAATAGCCGCCTGCAGCGCTTCACCCTCGAGGGCAAACACGTCGACGCTATCCTGGGCACGTCGAAGATGCCCTGCAATCTGCAGGAGCGCAACGGAGAAGTCGTAATCCCCGACCTGCTCAGCAAGGTAATCATCCTCGACCGCAAGAACAATGTGGTAGCAACCCTGGGCGAATCCGAATACTCCAGAGAAGACTGGAGCACTGTCCGCAATCAGGCTCCCGGAACCTTCGTCCCCGGCAGATTCGTCTGCCCCCACGGCGCCTGCTTCGATCACACCGGCAACATCTTCGTAGTCGAGTGGGTCGAGTCCGGCCGGGTAACCAAACTCCGCCGCCTGGCTTAGGTGAATGTGGGGACCGCCGCTTCGGCCATCCGCCGAGCGAAAGTCGGTCACCACCCTGTCATCCTGAGCGAAGCGGATGATTCTCGAAGAGAATCAGCCGCGCAGTCGAAGGACCCCTTTCGTGCCAATTGCTTCCGAGGCTCAAAGAGGAGTTTCTGCCACCCCGCTCAGCACCGTGGAAACGTTCCGCCGCAAATCACCACCTCACCCCAGATCCAAAAACGGCGCCTGCAGCCCGTTGTCGCACCAGTCATAATTCACCAGCCACTGCGCTGTCCCCGCCGCCGACACATTCAGTTGCGCAGGCACCGTACGGAACGCAAACGGCAGATCACTGCCCCAAGGCCTAATTCGGAATCCAAACTGCTCAAATACGCGCTGCATCTCGGCATGACAGCAGCTCAGAAACACAGTGCGTGGCCTTTCATCTTTGCCGCCAGCTTCGACCACAGCCAGCAGAATTCCGTATGCCAATGCTGCGGCATCTTCGCCATCGCATTGCGCCACCACGATGTGGTTTTTAGCCTCATTCAAAATGACATAGCCAATCGTCCCGCCCCGGCCCAGAATTCGGAAAAGCCGATAGCGCACAAAAGTCAGCGACAAGTTGTATCTCCAGTCCAGATATTCAACCATCGGCGCGAATCGAAAAATAAATGGAGAACGCTGCGGCAACAAGTCTTCAGAGTAAGAACTTTCCTCGCAGACGCTGATTCGTTCCCTGACATCCGCTCCTATGCGCCCGGCAAACTTCGAAATCCTCGTTCCCCCCAGCCGCCGGATCGCGGCATTCGCGGTGCCCTTCCACCACGCCTTCCCCGGATACAAGGTGCACGGTCCATTCAGAAAATATCCTCTTACCCCGGGAAGCGGCACCCACCCATAATGCTGCAGCACCGTAAGCGCCTTCCGGCTCAGCATCAATGTCATGCCAAAGCTGTTGGGGTTCGCTGTCGCCGAGAATTTGGTGAGCTCGCCTCCCACGCCAGGCTGCAGCGAAAACCAGTTTGATCCAATCCGGATCCCGATCTCGCGTATGTCGCCTTCGCACTGATGCTCAAACCGCAGCAACTCTCGCCCCAGGGTTCCCACCACCTTACCCGAGTCCGAAACGTAGAGGTACAGCTTCGACCAAGGTCGGGTCGCGTAGTAGTAATCCACGAATGGCCGGTGACTCAGATTCATATTCCCCGGCACGCGCGCGACCAACTCCTGCAGGTCATCGAAACGTCCCGGAGTGTATTCAACGATCGGCATCAGAGAACAAGAAGGCAGGAAGAAAGGAACAGAGGAATGCGCGAACGCTGCCCCCAAGCGCAGAGGAGTGTACTACAGACGCTTCGGAATTTCCGATCTATGCAGGGCGCGGGGTCAATGAGTGTAATCGGGATTTGTCGCCAATTGACCTAGGCCAGTCCATTCCAGGACAGAGTTGCGTTCCCACTGACGCTAGGGATAGGGTCCAAACTCCAGCCCAAAGCGGCTTCGCCATCTAATCACACGCAACCGTGATGCCCCTCGATTGACGGGCGTAACCAAAGCGGAATAAACTCCATTGATTCGAGGTTCCGAGTCCTTCCTCATTCGTACGCGGGCCCAAATCAAGGCAACTCGGAAGTATCCGTTTTTTCCCCCGACCCAAGTCCACACTCGTTATCGCTCTCCGGGCCGCCGCGAAATCCAGACCGACGAGCCATGTAACGTGGGGCAAGGCGAACACGCGAGACGCGAAGCTCGCCGTTTTCAACCCGGCGAGAGAGTCTATTTCTCAATTCGTTTCTTCCGCCAACTTCCTTGAAAGGAGGGAAATTCTATGACACGCAATAAACCCTGGACCGCCGTGAGAAAAGCTTTGGTGGCTGTGACCGTGATGCTAATCGTGACTTTGGTGCTGGCGACCGGCGCTGCAGCTAGCGAGTACGAAGTCCTGCATATCTTCACGTGCACGTGGGCGAAGAATCCCATGGGAAACCTGACCATGGACGCGGCCGGTAATCTCTACGGCACAACAGAGGATGGGCCAGGGAAGGGCTGCGGTGGGGGCGGCTGTGGCACGGTCTACAAGCTGGCGCCCAGTGCGAACGGAACCTGGAAGGTGAGCACACTCCACGTCTTTACGGGCGCGGATGGAGCCAATCCCATTGACGGAGTGATCTTTGACGGCGCTGGCAACCTCTACGGCACGACTGCTGGCGGCGGCGCCTACGGTTACGGTGTTGGCGGCGGCATCTACGGTTACGGCGTTGTGTTCAAGCTGGCGCCCAACCCGGACGGGACTTGGACGGAAAGCGTGCTGTACAACTTCGGCGTCGGCCAAGCGGATGGCAGAGAACCCGCGGGTGAGCTGACCTTCGATGGGGTCGGCAATCTTTACGGCATGACCCAGTACGGCGGCCAACATGGCGCCGGTACGGTGTTCAAGCTAGCGCCCGACTCGGGCGGGACTTGGACCGAGAGCGTGCTATACAGCTTCACAGGCAACGGTCAGGAGTGGTTTCCCTATGCCGGGCTGATCTTCGACGCCGCTGGTAATCTCTACGGGACAACCCGCGGCTTCTCTGAAGGCGTGGTATTCAAGCTCACGCCCGACCTGGACGGGACTTGGACTGAGAGCGTGCTCTTTGCGTTTCCTGCCGGTGGGGGGGCACACCATTTCCGGACGGAGCCTCTCCTTATGGCGGGGTAGTCCTTGACTCGGCTGGCAACCTCTACGGCACGACTCTTGGCGGCGGCGCCTACGACTACGGCGTCGTGTTCAAGCTGGCGCCCGACTCGGACGGGACTTGGACCGAGAGCACGCTGTACGACTTCACGGGAAAAGATGGGTCCTATCCCAGGGCCGGGCTGATCCTTGATGCCATCGGCAATCTCTACGGGACAACCCTGGGGGGCGCTGCTGGATATGGAGTGGTCTTCAAGCTCACGCCCCACCCCGACGGGAAATGGACGGAGAGCGTACTCCACACCTTTACGGGCTACGGAGCGCGTCCTGAAGGTGGCGTGATTATGGACGCGGCCGGCAATCTTTACGGCACTACGAATTCCGGCAACCCTAAGTACGACTACGGCCTCGTGTTTGAGATCACACCGTAGCTTTGTCTGCTGGAATGTCCAGTCCGCACTGCAACGCAACGCGAGGAAGCCGCTTCCCTGGGAGGCAGCTTTTTCGTTGCAGCAGAAGTTTTGTCAGGCGCTCTAAGCAGAAAGGGACTGTTGCAACCAGGCGATAGCACTCAAGACCCCGACTCGGATCCGGGAGCATAACGGCCAGCGCCCAAGTTTTCCACACCCACCTTGTGACATCTAACCTTGTGCCCACCATCGAATTCGCGCGATCATGGTTGAGGCAGACGTACTGAAGGCAGCCTCAGTGGCCAGCCCCTAAGTCTTCTGCTTTCTGGATTTTGACCTCTAAGTTCTTTGACATGCGGATTTTGCGGGCAATTCCTTGCTTAACTCGATGATTTCAAAGATCGAGGGGGGAGGGGGGATACCCCACATTTTCACCCGCCTCCCTAGCCGGAAACGGTCGCGCGCAGATTTATTTCGCCCAGAAATTCACAGCGTGAGACGACCAGCGGATACGAGCCGCACCGCGGTGCTAGAATTTCGCCGCCGAGGGAAACTGCCGATGACGACTTGCAAGCACTCCACGATCTTCTCCGTCCTGCTTCTTCTAATGGGCTCCAGCGTATCGCATCCCGCGCAAGCGCAGACAGTCGCACCGCCTTCCAAGCTCTCCGTCCACTGGGAAGAACTAACCGCCGCCGACTTCCGCGAAGGCATCCACCGCTCGCAAGGTACCTGCCTCCTGCCCTTCGGCATCCTGGAAAAACACGGACCGCATTTGCCCCTGGGAACCGATCTGCTCGACGTCCGTTACGCCGCGTTGCACGCAGCCGAGCAGGAATACGCCGTCGTCTTCCCCGAATATTATTTCGGACAAATCGCCGAAGCCCGCCACGAGCCCGGAACCATCGCCTACAGCCGCGAAATGCAACTCGCCCTGCTGCAGGAAACCACCGACGAAATGGCCCGCAACGGCTGCAAGAAAATCATCATCGTCAACGGCCACGGTGGCAACGAGCACCTGCTCCCGTTCTTCGCTCAATCGCAGCTCGACAAGCCTCATGACTATGTGGTCTACGTGTTCGACCGAAGAAGCCCGGAATCAGGAGGCCCTCCGAAAAAGACAACCATCGACATGCACGCCGGCGAAAGCGAAACTTCAAAGATGTTGATCGCCCGCCCCGACACCGTCCACCTCGACCGCGCCAACACCGAATCCGGCGCCGACCAGCACCGCCAGAATCTTCCGGAAGACGTCTACACCGGCATCTGGTGGTACGCGCGCTTCCCCAACCACTATTCCGGCGACGGCTCCGCCGCGACAAAAGAGTTAGGAAAATTTCAGATGGATTGGTGGATCGACGCGGTAACAAAGGCAATCCGAGCCATCAAAGCCGACGACATAAGCCTCAAACTGCAAAACGAATTCTACGAAAAGAGCAAACACCCACTGGATACCCAACCATAGACTAGAGCAACTCATTCGGAGGACAGCATCCTGTGAGCGACACCGAGTCTGTTCATGAATCCAAGACCGTCGGCCGTGGATTGCCATTTATTGCTTTCTTGATTTGCAGCCTGCTCCTTTTCGAGTCCACATTCTTCGCGTTCCTTAGCGCCAGCAAGTGGGTCCAGATCGCTACCTTCGTCGGCCTTCCCTTATTCTTTTCTGTGCTGGCGGTCCTGGCCCGAAAGAGTCGGCGATTCACAGCATACTGGCCGGCATCCTGCTCATATATCATCGCCTCCGTCTCACTCCTGCTGATGTGGCTGTTGGACGATTTTCCCAGGCGCTGGCTGGGCTTTGATCCGAAGGATCCGTCCGGCAGAGCCGTCATCAAGGTCACAGATGCGCTTATCATGCTGTTCATAGCCGTCGTTCTTGGCAAACTGCTCCAGATTGATTTTGATTCCATCTACCTTCGAAAAGGAACAAGACCATGGTTAGCACTCGCGATCGGGCTTGCAGGCTTTACGCTGATGGCGGCGTTTGCGGTCATCGAGGCCCACAGCATGGGCATCACGAATCGGCGCATTCTTGGCTGGCTGCCCTGGATTCTCAGTTTCGTTCTGGCCAATGGAGTATTCGAGGAGCTGATATTCAGAGGACTTTTCCTCAAGAAGTTTGAACCGTTTGTAGGCGCGCCTCTGGCGAACATTCTCACCGGATTCGTATTCGCCGTCGGCCATGCCGGCGTAACGTACTCGACGGATGTCCTCGAGTTTGTGGCAGTCGCGTTCGTTTTTGCGCTAATCTGGGGCTATCTCATGCAAAGGACCGGTACGCTGTGGGGTTCAGCGCTGTTTCACGCAGGCGCGGACACGTTGATCATCATCGGCATGTTCGCTGGAGTGAAGACGACGTAATTAATCGTTATTTGTCGACGAACTTTACGAGCTCCCGATGAGCACGCCGGTAATGAACACCAGCACACCGCCAAGCCCAACCTGCAACGCTGCAGAAATCCATGGAGTATCCATGTAGCGGCGTCGGATCCAGGTAATCAGTCCCAATTCGGCGATCACCACGGCTCCCGCGGCCCACAACGCCATCCGAAAATTATTTATCAGGAACGGCAGCGTGTGTCCGATTCCGCCCAGCGCTGTCATCAAACCACAGATCACGCCACGTACCCACGGATGGCCGCGGCCAGTCAGGCTGCCGTCATCAGAGAGCGCTTCGGTAAATCCCATGCTGATTCCGGCGCCTACAGATGCGGCAATGCCGACGAGCAATGCATCGTGAGGCTTTCGGGTGGCAAACGCAGCCGCAAACACAGGAGCAAGTGTGGAGATGGAACCGTCGATTGCACCGGCCAAACCGGGCTGCACAATCTGCAACACGAAAAGCCGGCGCTGCGCCTTCTCTTCATCAGCTTTTACGTTCGCGGGAAGTTTTTCTTTGTCCAGTTCCTGCGCGCGCTCTTCGTGCTCGCGCTCCTCGTTGATGAGATCGTCGAGCAGTTGCCGGATGCTGGCATCTTGCGTGCGCTGCGCCGCTTTCTCATAGAAGCGGCGCGTCTCCACTTCCATGGTGCTGGCTTCCTTGCGCACCGCCTCGATGCGCAGCGGACGAATCAACCAAAGCGCCGGACGCTCGACAAATCCACGCACGTCCTGCCGCCGGATCAAAGGGATGTGGTCGCCAAACTTCCGCTGGTAAAGTTCGATCAGCTGCCTGCGGTGCCTCGACTCTTCTTCACGCATGCCTTCAAACATCGCCGCCGACGCGGGGTAATCCGGCCGCAGCCCTTCCGCAAAATCCGCGTACACCCGCTCATCTTCTTCTTCCAGAGAAATGGCCAGCGCCAAAACTTCGCGTTCCGTGAGTTCCTCAAACTTCTTCATGGCGACCTAGCTTACCTGTTGATTGTCATTCCGAACAAGCGTTCTTTGCGCCGACAAAGCCGCCTTCAGTGCTACTATCGAATTCATGACGCCTCGGAAATCATCGGGGTCCCGCAGACCCTCGAACCGACCGCGCACAGGGAAGAAAACGCCGCAGGCCTCGCATAAAGCGGCGCGCAAACCTACGCATAAATCTCCGCATGCTCCGGAGTTGGTCATCATCACAGGGATGAGCGGGTCGGGGAAAGCCTCCGTCCTCAAGGCTTTCGAGGATCTCGGCTACTACTGCGTGGACAACCTTCCCGTCGAACTGATCCCGCGCTTCGCGGAAATGGCTTTGCAGTCGGCCGAGATTCGCCGCACTGCGCTGGTGGTGGACGTCCGCGAAGGCGCCCAACTCGATCAACTCCCCGGCATTCTCAAAGCAGTGCGGCGCATGATTCCGACTAAAGTCGCTTTCCTGGAGGCCTCCGATGCAGTATTGATGCGGCGCTTCAGCGAGACCCGCCGCCCACACCCACTGGGCACGGACGCGCCAGTCAATGCCTCGCTCAAGGCCGAACGGAGGCACCTGGCGAGCATCCGCGCTCTGGCCGACATCGTTATCGATACTTCGAAGTTCAATGTGCACGAACTGCGCGCTCACATCACTGAGCGTTTCCGCGAGCAGGCCGCGGAGAAAAGCATTTTGGTTTCGTGCGTGAGCTTCGGCTTTCGCCACGGAGTGCCTGAGGAAGCGGACCTGGTTTTTGACGTGCGTTTTCTCCCCAACCCGCACTTTGTACCGGAATTCCGGCCTCTCACGGGCCGCGATCCGCGCGTGGCCAGATACATCCGGTCTTTTCCACAAGCGAAAAAATTTATCCCGCGGATCTCCGATCTGCTGGTTGACCTGATGCCCCATTACATTCACGAAGGCAAGAGCTATCTCACCATCGGCTTTGGCTGCACCGGTGGCCAGCACCGCTCCGTGATGATCGCCGAGGAAGTCAGCAAGCGCCTGCACAAAGCCGGATACCGCGTGAAGGTGGTACATCGGGATATGCCGAAGTAGGAACCCTGCTTGCGAGAAACAAGGCAGCCACTTTGGGATTCCGCACTGGCGAAGTAAAATAGGCGCTTGCACTCCATGACTATGCCATCGTCAGTAAGCCACTGCGGCCTGCTGGGAGCGCTATGCGCCAACTGACGCGCCTCGTCCGCTACGCACTTCCATACTGGTGGCAGATATTGTCTTCCGTTGTGCTGATGGCATTGGTAGGAGCGCTCGATGCGTTTAAGTTTTTGCTCATCCGCCCCATCTTTGACCGGGTCTTGAATCCATCCACCGGATCGAAAGACATCCAACTGTTTGTAATTCCCATAACCCATCATCCAGTCTACTTGCAGCAGTTGGTGCCTTCACATTTCACGAACGCCTGGACCATGGTTGCGGTCGCTCTGGTGGGCTCGACTGTTCTTAAAGGAATCTTCGACTACACCGGCACGTACCTGATCAACCATGCAGGCTTTGGCATGATCACCGACCTGCGCGACGATCTCTACAACGCCATCCTGCGGCGCTCGGCCGCATTTTTCTCCAAACACACTACAGGAACGCTGCTCTCTACCATCGTCAACGACATCGAGCGCGTGCAGTACGCCATGTCGACCGTGCTAGCGGAATTTCTCCAGCAGTTCTTCACGTTTCTTGCGGTCGCCGCAGTGGTGGTGGTGCTGGGCGGGAACCTGGCCTGGGTGCTGTTGCTGTTCGTTCCGATAATCGTTTATTCCTCGCGCAAGATCGGCTCCCGGGTGCGCAGCACCACCCGGCATGGACAGGATAAGCTGGCGGAAATTCAAAATATTCTGCACGAAGCGATCACCGGCAATCGCATCGTGAAGGCGTTCAACAGCGAGAAGTGGGAAATTGCACGCTTTCGCGGAGCAGCGCGCCGCCTGTTCCGCGCCAACCTGCGTTCCGTCGCCGCCACCGCGATCAGCTCGCCGCTGATGGATATTTTTGGCGTATTTGGAATCGCCCTGTTGCTGATGCTGGGCCGCGAGCAGATCAAGCACGGCGAGATGACTCTGGGAGTTTTTGTTACTTTCATCACGGCGGTCTTCAGCCTTTACAACCCAGTCCGCAAATTTGCCCAGTTCAACAACAACTTCCAGCAGGCCCTGGGCGCATCGAGCGAAATCTTCAAATTCATGGACATCGAAGATGATGTTCGCGAAAAGCCGCGCGCCAGCCGCTTGCCCGCGTTCGCCAAGACAGTCCAGTTCGATCACGTCAGCTTCACCTATGGCAGCGAGGGCGAAGACGCCCGCGTCTTGCACGACATCAGCCTCGAAGTGCGCCGCGGGGAAGTCGTGGCCATCGTCGGTTCCAGCGGCTCGGGCAAGAGCACGCTGGTTCACCTGATCCCGCGTTTTTTCGATGCCACAGAAGGCCGCCTGCTCATCGATGGCTACGACGTGCGCGACGTCACGCTGGCTTCTTTGCGGGAGCAGGTGGGGATCGTCACCCAGGAGACCGTCTTGTTTAACGACACGGTCCGCAACAACATCGCCTACGGACAGCCGCACGTCGCGCTCAAAGAGGTTGAAGCCGCGGCCCGGGCCGCTCTGGCCCACGATTTCATTCGCGCCTTGCCTGCGGGATACGATGAGGTGATCGGCGAGCGCGGCGTGCGCCTCTCTGGCGGAGAACGCCAGCGCATCGCCATTGCCCGCGCCATTCTGAAGAACGCGCCCATTCTTATTCTGGATGAAGCTACGTCGGCGCTCGACAGCGAATCGGAAGCTCTGGTGCAGTCGGCGTTGCATAATTTGATGAGCGGCCGCACCGTGTTTGTGATTGCGCACCGGCTTTCGACTGTGCGCCGCGCCGACCGCATTGTCGTGATCGAGAACGGGGCCATCGCCGACATTGGCGCTCACGAAGACTTGATGACGAAGCTGGGTACGTACCGGCGTCTTTACGAATTGCAGTTCGCTGACTTCGAGCCGAAACTGGAGCCGGTGCGACGCAGTTGATTTTGCGAATCGGAACTTTGGGAAATCACACATGCCTCTCCGCTCCATGACGGGTTTTGCTCAGGTGAAAGGCGAACTTACAAGCCAGTCCGAAGGAAGCGCTAGTCCTGCGCCCGGTGTTTCCCAATCTTCGCCGAGCAACGGGCATCTTGCCTTCGCGCTCTCGTTGAAATCGGTGAACCACCGTTTTCTCGATCTGCATTTTCGTTTGCCCTCGGGATCGGACTCCCTGGAAATGCAGTTGCGCCGCCTGCTCAAAGAGAAAATTGCCCGAGGCCACGTTGAGGTCACGCTCAGCCTGGAGCGTGGGGGTGGTGAAACGCTCGCGCTGAATCGCCCGCTCGTAAGCGCTTACATCGCGGCTTTTCGGTTGGCGGCGGGAGAGTTTGGCGTGCCTGCAGAACCCGATCTCAACGTCATCCTGCGGATTCCTGGGGCGCTCGATTCTGCCAAGGATCCGGAAGATGATGCGATCGAGTCGGCGGTGATGGCGCGAGCGGGCGAGGTGCTCGGTCGCTTGAATCAGATGCGCGAGCAGGAAGGCCGAGGAATTGAGCATGAACTCCGCCAGCGCATGATCCATCTGCGCGAAGCTGTCAAGACGGTGCAACTTCACCGCCGCACGGTATTGCAGAGCTACGCAGAAAGGCTGCAGTCGCGCCTGCAGGAACTGCTGAGCTCGAGCGCCGATAAGGAAAGAGTGCTCCAGGAAACTGCGCTTCTGGTCGATCGCAGCGACATTCAGGAAGAAATCGTGCGTCTCGAAAATCACGTCCAGCATTTTCTCGGCTTGCTCGATGGAGATGGAGAAGTCGGGAAGAAACTGGACTTCCTGCTGCAGGAAATGAACCGAGAGGCCAATACTTTGCTCTCGAAGACTTCCGGCCTGGCCGGCGAGGCGCTGAAAATCACCGAAGCTGGACTCATCATGAAAGCGGAGATCGAAAAATCACGCGAGCAGGTGCAGAACCTGGAATGAGTTCTCCCGCCCATAAGCCACTCGTCTATATCATTTCTGCCCCGTCGGGTTCGGGCAAGTCGACTCTGGTCAACGAACTGCTGAAGAAAGTGAGCGATCTCGAGTTTTCCATTTCCTATACGACACGCGCCCCGCGCGGCAGTGAAACGAATGGAAGGCAGTATTATTTTGTCTCGCGCCCCGAATTCGAGAAAATGATTCGCGATGGGGAGTTCCTTGAGCACGCCGAAGTCTTCGGCAATTACTACGGAACGGCGCGGCGCTTCCTGCACGATGCGGAACAAAATGGCCGCGACCTCCTGCTCGATATCGACGTGCAAGGCGCGGCGCAGATTCAACAGAAACTTCCTGACGCCACCAGCATTTTCATTCTGCCGCCGGATCGCAAGACGCTGGAAGAACGCTTGCGCAAGCGCAGCGAAGATCGTGAGGAAGTCATACAGCGCCGTCTCGTCACGGCCACTCGTGAGATCGAGAATTACGACCGCTACAACTACATTCTCGTGAACGACCAACTCGAGGATTCAATCAAGGCATTGAGAGCCATTGTGCGTGGGGAGCGCCTGGTGCGCGCGGGACGGCCGCTATCCCCGGAGGAAGCTCAAACCGTGGCTTTCGCAGACCGCTGCCGCCTGGCCAATGTCCGCGACCGCCTGAAGCCGATCTTGGCCTCGTTTAAGCCGCCTGGCGATTCCGGGAAGGGTTAGTCCTCGGTAACCATATTCGAGGGTTGCCAGCCCCCGCTAGGTTGCGTTTCGTGGGAAAATAGTGAGTAGGCCTTGGCGTTGCAGACAAACGAAGCGCAGCAACTTTCGGCAATCAAAATTTGGGTCCCAGCAACCAGGGAGAGAATTTCATGAAATTGATCGAAGGCTTCGACAGCAACTATCGCTACATTCTGGTCGCCGCCCGGCGCGCCCGCCAACTACAATCCGGAGCCCCGCCGGTGGTTCAGACCAGCTCCCGCAAACCGTGCCGCATCGCGCAGGACGAAATTCGCGCGGGCAAGGTGAAGTGGGAGATTCCGGAAACTCGCAGCGCGGCCGAGCAAGCCTCAGAAGTCCTGGACAAGGCTTTCGGAGACGCCTAGGCGCGTTGGCGCCGAGACATTATGAAAGTTGCTCTGGGAGTGACGGGCGGCATTGCAGCCTACAAGGCGGCGGAGATTGTGCGCCTGCTGCAAGACCGCGGCATTCGCGTTCAGGTCATCATGACGCGCGCGGCCCAGGAGTTTGTTCGCCCGCTCACGTTCGCGGCGCTGTCCGGCGAAAAGGTGATTACGGGAATGTTCTCGCCCGGCGAGGAGCACGCCGCGAATATCGATTCTGCCATCGAGCACATTGCCGTTGCGCAGTCGATTGATGGATTGCTGGTTGCGCCGGCAACGGCCGACGTTCTGGCGCAGTTCGCGCAGGGCATCGCCAGCGACTTTCTCACCACGCTCTATCTTGCCACTACGGCTCCGGTGGTAGTCGCTCCAGCGATGAACGTGAATATGTGGAATCATCCGGCGACGCAGGCGAATCTGGAAATCCTCCGCCGGCGCGGGGTGAAGATCGTCGAACCCGGCTCCGGATATCTTGCCTGCGGCATGACCGGCTCCGGAAGACTGGCAGAGAATGAAGTGATTGTGGCGGCAGCCCTCGAAGCACTCGGCGCGTCACAGGATCTTGCCGGTGAAACCGTACTGATCACCGCCGGGCCCACACGGGAGAAAATCGACCCCGCCCGCTACCTCACCAACCGCTCCAGCGGGCGCATGGGCTACGCCGTGGCCGAAGCTGCACTACGCCGCGGTGCTCGTGTGTTGCTGGTTAGCGGACCAACGGCGCTGACGCCGCCGGGAGCGGCTGAACTAACGCGTGTGGAATCGGCTGAGCAGATGCGCGACGCGGTTCTCGCTCTTCTGCCGCAGGCCACTATCGTCATCAAGACCGCGGCTGTGTCTGACTACCGCGCGAAATCTGCATCTCCGCAGAAAATAAAACGCAAAGGTCCACTCACGCTCGAACTCGAACCTACGGCAGACATTCTCCAGGAAATTTCTCTGCGCAGGCAGTCGCAGATTGTCGTTGGGTTTGCCGCAGAGACTGAGAATGTCCTCGAAAACGCCCGCCAGAAGCTCGCAGCCAAGCACCTCGACGCGATCGTGGTCAACGATGTTTCGCGCGAAGGCATCGGATTCGACTCCGAGCGCAACGAAGTGACCATCATCACTCACGACCAGGTCGTCGAAGTTCCAGAAACTACCAAGTGGGAAGTTGCGCAGCGTGTGCTCGATCAGGTTGTCCACCTGCTGCAGCGGCGTAAGGCACCGGTAAAAGCCTGAGGAATCCGCCCGCTGCGTTCGATTGCCCGCTAGCGTACAATTCCGTCGGACTTCATCTTTCTCTCAGGAGTGTGCGATGACCCAGAAAGTGATCGAAGTGATTGGAACCTCGAAGGAAAGCTTTGCCAAGGCGGCGAAGAACGCCGTAGCCGAGGCCGCGAAGACCGTCCGCAAAATCAAGTGGGCGCATGTGGATTCCTTCGACATGCAGCTGGATGGAGGGAAGGTGCTGTCGTACCGGGCCACGACAAAGATTTATTTTGACGTGGAGAAGTAAGGTGGTGGCACGCACTCTTGACCCGGAATTGCGGCGTGCTCTTGCCGAACGCGTCCGCTACTGCCACGAGCTGGGTATTTACGATTTCTACCGGCGCGAAACGGCTACGGTTGCCGCCGAGACCGTTCTAGCACCTTTGTCTCCAACTCAGTCAGAACTGCGAGAGGAAATGTCTGCCAGAAAATCCGCCGCAGTACCAGTCATCGCCGAACACAATATTTTAGAGATCGTGCCTCCGAAGCCGGAGTATGGCGTGCTCGATCCGGTCGCTGCGCTCAAGCTGATTCGCGAAGATCTCGGCGATTGCACTCGCTGCAAACTGCACAAGCAGGGGCGCAAGCAGATCGTCTTTGGCGTGGGCAATCCGCGCGCGGAGTTGATGTTTGTAGGCGAAGGCCCGGGCGCCGATGAAGACGCCCAGGGCGAGCCTTTCGTTGGGCGCGCCGGCCAGCTGCTCAATAACATGATCAAAGCGATGGGCCTGCGGCGCGAAGATGTTTACATCGCAAACGTGGTCAAGTGCCGTCCGCCGGGCAACCGACCCCCCGAGCGCGACGAATGCGAAACCTGCTCGCCGTTTCTCATGCGGCAGATCGCGGTCGTCAAGCCCAAGGTTGTGGTCGCGCTGGGCGCGGTATCGGCGAAGAATCTGCTTGCCATCAACGCGCCGATGTCGGAATTGCGCGGGCGCTTTTATGATTTCAAACCTGCAGGCGTTCGCAGCAGCGACACTTCATGGCCGGGCGCGCGCCTGGCCGTCACCTACCATCCTGCATTCCTGCTGCGCGATCCGCGGCAAAAAGGAGAAGCGTGGAAGGACTTGCAGATGGTGATGAAATATCTGGGCATCGAGCCGCCAGCAAAGGGCACTCAGGTCGGATGAAGAAGGGCGGAAGAGCCGAGTTGATGCAAGCTGCGGCATGTGTGTTGTGCGCGGCCATCACGTGGAGATACGGGTCTTCCCTCGAGGGGACTGAATTCAGTCGAGGATGGCTTACAGGCTCCTTGCTTGACATGAAAGATGTGGGATCGCTTCTGTTTGTTTTGGCTTTGTTGTTAACGTTCTTCTATCGACGAGTTTCCGCCGCAGTTTCCCTCATTGCCTGTCTGCTCTGTTTGCCGGTCTATCTCTACTTCACAAGTCCGGGTACGTTCCGTTGGCTTTTTAAGGGTAAATATTCAGCGCCGTTGCGAGAAAGCTTCGTCTGGAACACATGGATGATCTTTGGAATTCTCGTCCTGGCGATTGCCACATATTTCAGCGTTCATATATTAGTGACTCCCGAAGATTCGAAGCCTCGGACTTCCACGTAGGACGTTACACTGATTTCATCTTCATGCCAGAATTCTGCGAGGTAGCCCTGCCCGTGCCGCTCGACATGGCCTTCACCTATCGTGTGCCCGCCGAGGCCACTCCGATGATCGGCGGCCGCGTGTTGGTGCCTTTCCGCCAGCAGCGGCTCACCGGGATCGTGGTCGAGCTGCACGACCGCAAGCCATCGGTCAAAACGAAATCCATCCTCAGCGTGCTCGATTCCATTCCAGTGCTCGACGAGCAACTGCTGCGACTTGGCCGCTGGATCGCCGACTACTACCTCGCGCCCATCGGCGAAGTTTTCCGCACGATGCTACCGCTGAATGCAGAGTTCAAGCGCGCTGTCGCTTACCGCATCACCAAGGAAGGCCAGTTGGCGCTGCATCTGGCAGGCATGTCGGGATCATCCGCGCGTTCGCGCCGCACTCCCGAAGAACAGGCCGCCGAATTTCGCGTGCTGGATTACCTCGCCGCCCAAGAGCCTGTGTCCGGAGAAACTGTCCAAGTCCGCGAAGAACCCCTGCGTTCGGCCACGCGCGTCTCCAAAATGATCCTGAGCGGGATGGTACGAAAGAAGTGGCTGGTGCGTGAAGACATCTCCGCAGTGCGCGATGCAACGCGGACCGTCAAGATCGCGGTGCTCAAATCCGCTGACGGAAAACTGAACGCCAACCAACAACTGCTGGTCGACACCCTGGCTGCGGCCGGTGGCCGGGTTCCGACGGAGGCTCTGCAAGCGCTTGAAATTCCGCGAACGACGCTCAGCACGCTGGTCAAGCGCGGCCTTATCGAGATCATCGAGGAACCTGCAGCCTTCGCCGTCTCCCGTACCAAACCGCGGCCGTCGCCTTTTGCCTTCGATCTGAATTCAGCTCAGCAATCTGCACTCGATCGACTGCGCCAAGCGGTTGACGAGCGCAAGTTTTCCGGCGTGCTTCTGCACGGTGTCACCGGGTCGGGCAAGACCGCCGTCTACCTCGCCGGCATGCGGGCTGTGCTCGAAGCCGGGCGCTCCGCCATTCTCCTCGTCCCTGAGATCGGCCTCACGCCAGCGGTTGCCGCCGATCTGCACCAGATCTTTGGCGATGAAGTTGCCATCCTGCACTCCGCGCTTTCCGACAAGGAGCGCGCGCAGCAATGGCATCGCATCAAAAGCGGGGACGCGCGCATGGTCGTCGGCACTCGCTCGGCGGTCTTTGCGCCGGTTGCCGATCTCGCGTTGATCATCGTCGACGAGGAACATGATTCGTCCTACAAGCAAGAGGAGACGCCGCGCTATCACGCCCGCGATGTTGCCGTGATGCGCGCCAAGATGGCCGATGCCGCCGTGGTTCTGGGTTCGGCTACGCCATCGCTGGAATCGTATTTCAACGCGAAGAAAAATAAATACACGCTAGTCGAGTTGCCTGATCGCGTGGAGCAGCGCCCTTTGCCAGAGGTGGAGATCATCGACATGCGGCAGGAATTTCAGGAGACCGGCCACGAGCAGGTGATCTCGCGCAAGCTGGCCGCGGAAATCAAAGAACGCTTTGACCGCAAGGAACAGGTGATGGTGCTGCTCAATCGCCGCGGATACTCTCCGGTGGTGCTATGCCGCACCTGCGGCAAAACTCTGGAGTGCCAGAACTGCGCCATTGCCCTTACCCACCACAAGCGCGAACACAAAATGGTGTGCCACTATTGCGGCTACACCGCGCCCGTGCCGAAGACGTGCGTGCATTGCGGCAGCGAGTATGTGTATTTTCTCGGAACCGGCTCGGAGAAGCTGGAAGAGCTGCTGCACGGCATGTTTCCCCAGGCGCGCATTGCCCGTCTCGATCGCGACACGGTCAGGGGACACGAAGATTTCGAGCGCACGCTAAACGCACTAAGCGAAGGCGAACTCGATTTGCTCGTCGGCACGCAAATGATCGCCAAGGGCCACGACATTCACGGCGTCACGCTGGTCGGCGTGGTCGGCGCTGACAGCGCGCTCGGCCTGCCTGACTTCCGCGCCGCCGAACGCACATTCCAGTTGCTCACCCAGGTTGCGGGACGCGCCGGGCGCGGACAGTCTCCCGGCAAAGTGATTCTGCAAACGTATTTCCAGGATCACTACGCCGTGCAGTATGCGGCTCGCCACGACTTCGCGGGATTCTACGACAAAGAATTGCGCTTCCGCAGCTGGATGCACTATCCGCCATATTCCGCGCTGGCGAATGTTCTAATCCGCAGCAACAAGCTGGACGAAGCTCTTGAGTGGTCGGGCACACTGGGAAAATGGTTTGAGCAAAACCGGCATGAAGGCGTGCGCGTGCTCGGACCCGCCAGCGCGCCCATCATGCGCCTGAAGCGCGATTATCGTTATCACTTTGTGCTGAAATCGCCCAGCCGCGAAAAGCTGAACCGGACATTGCGCGCCATGCTGGCTTATGCCGCGCAGCGGAAAATCCCACGCACCCAGGTGATTGTGGATGTGGACGCACTGTGGCTGATGTGAAAGTCGAATACGTCGCCGAAACTCAATCGACTGCTTCCCGCCAACCGCTCCCCGAATCACCACCACCGATGCTGCCGGCAGATCGTACATCGTGTCTTTAGAAATTCGAAACCGGCTGCGCGAAGCGAACGACAGGAAATCATCAACCCGCGAAGGCCTACCGCTGCCGTAACTGCTGAATAAACTCGGGCAGGGAGGCGTGGGCAAACGGCGCCGGGGTCAGCGTAAGCACAAGCATCAACAATGCAAAAACCGCAAGCCAGGTCCGCCCTCCGGAAACTCGCGGCCACTCCGCAACCTGCGGATGCCGCAGGCTGCTAAGTTGCAACAGAATCGCCCACACAAACCAGCCCATCCACAGATAGTAGGCCATGGGCAAAAGAATCAGGATGGTCAGCCGCGACACCAGCTTGTGCGCGCGCGGCGAAATCGAAAAAATAATGTGTCCGCCATCGAGTTGCCCGCCGGGCAGCAAGTTCAGCGAAGTCGCAAACATCCCGACCCACGCCGCAATCGCCACGGGGTGCAGCAGCACGCGATTCAGAGGCAGCGCCGCCGTCCCGCGCAGCAGATGCATCGATGCCAAGAGCTGATGCACCCACTGAAAGACTAACGGATACCCCAGGTCATACTCCGCCGGGCCGAAGCCAGGATGCGCCGGCCTCGACCAGCCGAGCGACACGATCAGCACGGCCAGCGCGACCACGAACCCGGCGATGGGTCCGGCAATTCCTATATCGAACAGCGCCGTGCGCGAGCGAATCCGCGACCGAATCATAATCACCGCGCCCATGGTCCCGATCAGGGTCGGCATCGGGATGAAAAACGGCAGCGTCGCGTAAACCCCGTAGCGGCGGCAGAATAAATAGTGGCCCATTTCGTGGGCCATGAAGAACAGCATCAATGTTGCCATGAAGGGCAAGCCGCCCAGCAGGCGCGCGGGATGCGACAACGCCCAGCTCGCAGGAAAATACGGCACAGAATCATCGCCGAGTGAAAGTGCCGGCTGGCCATGCTGAAAGTTGTATTGCATGCGCGCCCCCATCACCAGGGTGGTGAAGCAGGTCGCCAGCAGCAGCAACGCATGCAGCCAGTACCGCTGCCGAGGCAGCTGCGGCGCATACGCCGGTATCGGCCGCATGTATTCGACGGTAGACGAAGCGATTGGAGGAGTAGGTTCCGACATGCAATTGCTGGCTTCGCGATTCCGCCGAGGCCGTTCTTTAGATGCTACTACGAGAAGAAGCATCTAGTACCGAGTACCGAGTACTCAGAAAAAACAAGACTCAGGCTCAGCACGCGGCATAGAGCGGAAAGAAGAAGACTAGAAATGTGAAGATAAGGCTGGAAAACATGGCAGGCGGCAGTTCGAACGCGTGCCTCTCGGTACTCGCGACTCGGGACTCAGTACTCGGTACTGCCTTCAGTCAATCGACTGCAATTCCTTACCCGGCTTGAAGCGCACCGCCTTGCCGGGAGGAATCGACACTTCAGCTCCGGTGCGCGGATTGCGACCGATGCCGGTCTTGCGCGGGCGCACGTTGAACACGCCAAATCCACGCAGCTCAATGCGATTGCCGTGGGCCAGCGCTTTCTTCATGCTCTCAAAAACAGTTTCTACCGCCAGCTCGGCCTTGGTCTTGGTGATGCCGGTTCTCGCTACCACTTCGTTGATAATATCGAGCTTGATCACGAACGGCTCCCGGACGGGGTCTGAGAATCATCCCTCAAGTGATTGATGCTATGGGAGATAAGGGAGATTGTCAACGGGAGCATCAGCACCGTAAACGGGCAGGCCCCAAAATCGTCTATCCCGTAATCCAGAATTCCGAAGAATAGCTGACAAAGATCGCTGACAAGATCGCCGGCAAAGAATCGCTGAGAAAGCTCGCCGAGGTGAAAACATGAGGCGGTACCGAAGTTGGGTGTGCTTGCTGATCGTCGTTGCGGCAAGCGCGAGTGCTGCGGCACAAACACAAACACCCGCCTCTGCAGCTTTGTCTGCGGATTTGTCGCGCTACTATTTCAAGACACCGGAGGAAGAAGTTGCAGCGCGCGCCGAATTGAACGCAGCGCTCGATCAGATGGCCCGGTTCAAGAAGCAACTTAATTCCGGTTCTCAGCTCCTCGCTGTTTTGCGGCAGTACGACGGCGTTCAAAAGCTTTTCGCCAGGCACGAAGCCTACCTGCACCTGCGCTGCGCTCTCAATCGCAAAGACGCCGCTGCTTGTGATGCCGACAACGCGCTTGAATCCCAGGTGAATGCCAAGACCGCATTCCTCGATCCCGAAATCCTCGCGCTCTCCGAGGATCGGCTGCGCCTATTCTTGAACGAAGAACCGGCGCTGGCGGAATACCGCTTTGCGCTTGCCGACATTCGCCGCGCTGCCCCGCATCTTCTACCCGAAGCCGAGCAAGCGTTGCTCGACCAGTTTCAGCCGCAGATCGGCGACTGGCAGGATGATTTGTACGAACAGATTGTGGCAGGCATTTCGTTCGGGACAGTCCAAACATCCTCAGGCCCGCTCGACGTGGTGCGCCAGCGGAACCTTATCGCCACAAACGCGGACGGCCGAGTGCGTGAAGAAGGCTTCAAACGGCGGTATGCGGGATTCGCCAGCCAGCGCGATCTCCTGGCTTTTACTTTGCTTCACACCGTCGAGGCCCAAACCGCTATTGCGAAAGCGCACCACTATGCAGATGCGCCTGCGCGCAAGTACGAGAGCCTCTATTTCAAGCCAGAGGAAACGCGCCGTCTCCTCGCGTTGGTCGCACAACACGGAGAAGTCCCCAAGCGTTTCGAGAAGATTTTGTCGCAGGACTTCGAGCGCAGCTATCACCAGCCAGCGCATGCGTGGGACCTGTTGGCTCCAGCGCCTGGATTTACCCCGCCCATCACTTCGCTTTCACAAGCTCGCGGCGTGTTCCACGAAGCATTCGCGGGGCTCGGGCAGGAGTATCAAGCCGCATTCGATGCCTTGCTCGATCCCGCCAACGGGCGCGCTGACATCATGCCGGGAGGTGCACCCAACCGCTACACCAGTGGTTTTTCCGTGGGGCACGCCGGCAACACCAGCATGCTCTTCTACGGCCGCTACGATGGAACTTTCAAAGACCTCTCTGTGATTGCGCACGAAGGCGGACACGCCGTCCATCGCCAGCTCATGACCGCAAACGGCGTAGCACCGTCGTACGCGGAAGGCCCGCACTTCCTTTTCGAATCCTTCGCCGAGTTCAACGAATTAGTCCTGGCTGACTTTATGGCCGAGCACGCCGCCACGCCAGAACTGCAACGCTACTATCGCGAACAGTGGATGTATATCAAGGGCATCGACGCATTTCTTGGCGCGCGCGATGCCTTGCTGGAGCAGGCTATCTATGACGGGGTCGCCGCCGGCACGGTTCGAACCGCCGATAACCTGGACAGCCTGACGTTAAAGGTCGAGGGCCAGTTCTCGCAGTTCCCAGCCTCCACGCCGGAATTGCGCACCGACTGGGCCCGGATGTCCCTCATGGTTGAGGATCCGCTCTACGATGTGAACTACATGTATGGTGGGCTGCTCGCGCTGAAGTATTACCAGCTTTACTTGACCCGGCGGAAGTGGTTCGTCCCGCGCTATATCGAGCTTCTCAAGAACGGTTTCAATCAACCGCCCGCGGAACTTCTCAGTCAGTTTCTGGGCATTGATCTTTCCGGAGCGGCGTTATTGAACGACGACTTGGAGCTGTTGAATCGCCGGTTGGACCAACTGGAGGCGAGTGCGGTAACCCATTGAGCGATTTAAGATCGAATTGAGGTGTACCCCTGGTTCTGGTGTACCCGTGGGTTCTTCAATCACTCAATGACCCGATGACTCAATCGCTCAATTCCTACCGTCCGTTTTCTTCTTCCTTAAACATGTACTTAATGGCGGGCTTGTAAATCATCAGGTTCGGCCGTCCGTCGTCGCGGATCACCTTGATGCAAGTCTTGTCGTACCACTCGATGATGCCGTGTATTTCCTCGCCGTCGCGCAGCACGATCACCATCGGCGTTCGCGACTGCATCTGCTTCTGATAATAAAAATTCTCGGCGTTAGTCTGCTCCGGAGGCGCAGCCTTGCGTCCACCTCCCGGGCCCATCGCACGGTCACGGTCACCGCGATCGCCCCGTTCAAAGCCTCGCTCCGGTCGATCGTGGCGCTCCGGCCGGTCCCGGCGTTCCATCACCTGGGGATGATTCGAGTTGTGGTTTCCGTGGTTATGATCCGGGCGCGGCAGCGCCGGTCGGATCAGCTTCCGGTTGGCGAAATTTTCCTCGTCCCCTGACGGCTGGACGGGAATCGAGTCCATGATTTCCTTCATAGTGGCGCTACCCCGCACGCGCATTCGCGCAGACCACACGATTCAGAGGGCCCCAAAAAAGTGTTTACGAAGGCGTGAAATTTCACCTACCGTACCACAGGAATCTTCCCGTGACAATGCCACCATTGTGCCCCTGCTGAGGACTATGCCAAATCTTGCACACTGTTAAATTCTCAATCTGATCCTGAAACACATCTCTAGCCGGTATTCGACAAATCCATCCCTCTACGCTCCCGCCCGCTCCCGGTGACCACCGCCACCAGTGCCGCAACAATCAGCACGGTCCAGGCCAGCACGGGCGCGAACATTCCGCCGAAGTGCCGTTCAGCGAGCTTAGCCTGCACCACTACATTGCGCGAGGAAAGCAGATTTCCCAGTTGATAGGCAAACCCCGGAAACGTTCCCCGCACCGCGGGCGGCGAAAGCTCATTCAAATGCGCGGGAATCACGCCCCACGCGCCCTGCACCATGAATTGCATGAGAAAGCCGCCCAGCGCCAGCATGGGCACGGTGTGCGAGTATGCCCACAGAGGAACGACCGGGATCGACAGTAGCGCGGCGATCACAATCGCTTTTCGGCGCCCGATTTTTTCCGACCACGTCCCGAAAAGAATTCCTCCCAGCAGCGCGCCAATGTTGGCGACGATGGCGATCAACCCTACCGTCTGCGGCGCGAATCCGTGATCCTTCGTCAGAAATGTCGGATACAAATCCTGGGTCCCGTGGCTGAACGAATTAAAAGCAAACATCAGCACGATCAGGAAAGCGAAAGTCCCCAGATAGGTCAGGATGTCCTTGCCCAATCGAGTCCCTGCATTCCGCGCGACGCGGCCTTGCTCCCAGGCTGGGGACTCATCCACTTTCGTGCGAATGTAAATCACCAGAAATGCCGGCAGCGCGCCAATCACAAACATCCCGCGCCAGCCTACAAAGCGGAATGCCGTTCCGAAAACCAAAGCCGCGACCAGATACCCCACCGCATAACCTTCCTGCAGTAATCCCGAAAAAAATCCGCGCCCTTCCGCCGGCAGCGTTTCAAACGCCAGAGCCGCGCCCACGCCCCATTCTCCGCCCATGGCAATTCCGAACAACGCCCGCGTGATCAGAAAAATTTTCAAAGAAGGTGCAAACGCCGACAACAGCTCAAACACGGAGTACGCGATAATGTCCACCATCAACGTGGGACGCCGGCCGAACCGGTCCGCCATCATTCCAAAAAGAAATGCGCCCACTGGACGAAAAGCCAAAGTGATGAAAATCGCCTCCGCAACCGCAGAAACTTTCGTCTGGAATTGAGTCGCGATCGCGCTGACGCAGAAGGTCAGAATGAAAAAATCAAACGCATCCAGCGACCATCCCATAAAGCAGGCAATGAACGTATTCCGCTGCACCGCCGTAAGCCTGCGAAAATGGCCGACGAATTCCATGGAATTTCCTCTGCACAATTCCCTGCGCGCCGAAGCGCCCTGCGGATGCTAGCATAGGTCTTCAATCAGCAATCGAAAATCAACAATCAGCAATTCCTTGAAAATGCCCGATCTCGACTTTCCCCAACGCCAGATACCCGACTCGCTCATGCTGACCGGCTTCTGGTATCGCGCCCTGCCCGCCGAGCAGGTGCATCGCAATCAACTCCACAAGGCCACGCTGCTTGAGATTCCGCTGGTCATCGGACGCGACCGCCAGAAAAAGCCTTTCTCGCTGCGCGACACCTGCCCCCATCGCGGCATGCCGCTAAGCTGCGGCCGGTTCGATGGAGAGAATGTCGAATGCTCCTATCATGGCTGGCAGTTCGACGCCCACAACGGCCAGTGCGAGCTAATCCCCTCGCTCACCGCCGACCAGAATTTAAAAGTCGACCGCATCTACGCCGGCAGCTATCCCTGTGAAGAGCAGGACGGTTTCATTTGGGTCTACATTCCGGATCCAGGCCCGCCCGGCGCAGGCTTCAGCGCGAGAGAGGAAGCTCCTGAACCTGCCCCGCTGATTGAAAAATTCAGCGAAAAATATAAATTCGCCTACCTCACCGCCGACATGCCGGTCAGCATCGATCACGGCATCATCGGCCTCATGGATCCCGCCCACGGGCCGTTCGTCCACCAGGCCTGGTGGTGGCGCAGCCGCCACAGCATCCACGAGAAGAGAAAAAACTTCGAGCCCATCCCCAACGGTTTCCGCATGAGCGCACACACGCCCAGCTCAAACTCCGCGCCCTACAAGCTTCTACGGCTCTACGCTGCCGCCGATTCCATCACGACAACAATCGATTTCGTCCTCCCCAACCTGCGGCGCGAAATTATCCGCGCAGGGAAGTACTGGTTTTCATCGCTCACGACGGTGACGCCCATCACCCGCAATCAATGCCGCATCGACGTGGTCGCCGCGTGGAATATTTTCCGCTGGATGCCCTTCGGCCCCGATCTGCTCAAGTTTGTCTTCGCCAAATTCGTCGAGCAGGATCGCCACACCATGGAATTGCAAGCCGAAGGCCTGAAGCACAACCCACATCTCATGCTGATCGACGATGCCGACCGTCCCGCCAAATGGTATTTCCAACTGAAGGCCGCGTATCTGGAAGCGAAACGCACTGGCACGGCGATGAAGCACCCCATGCCAGGCCCAGTCACACTGAAGTGGAGAAGCTAGAAGTGGAGAAGCTAGAAGTGGAGAAGCTAGAAGCGGAGAAGCTAAGTGTGGCGCGGGCGCCCTCGCCCGCGAATGCCGGCATCTGAGGTGAAGCTCAGGCCTACTCCCCACTCACCAGCCACTCCAACGCTTCCTCCCGGGTCTTGAACGAAGGCAACTCCCGCTGCGAAAAGCTCTTGAAGTGCTCGTAAAACACATGCGGCAGACTCTCCGTCCCCACCCACGCCGACCGCTTCACATATGGACGATCAAACACCAGAACTTCCTTAATGCGCGTGGCGACCTGCTTGTCGACCTGCGCGCCGGTGACATCCACGAAAGTCAGAACCGATCCCGGTGCGTGCCGCGCGATGTCGGCGCGAATTAAGTCAAGCAGCACCAGCAACTCTTTCGCCGTGCAATGCGTCAAGTCAATCGAGTAGACGGCATGCCCCTTGTGCTTGATGAAGTGCAGGCGTTCTTCGAGGGAAGCGTTGTTTGTGGTCATCCGAGAAGCGACTCCACCACCGCGTAAGCCCCGTCCAGCGCGGCATCCAGCGCGCCGGCATCTTTCCCTCCAGCCTCAGCCAGGTCAGGACGGCCGCCGCCCTTGCCGCCCACTTTCTGCGCCACCGGACCAATCACCTTGCCCGCCTGCACCCGTCCGGTCAAATCTTTGGTGACGCCCACAATCAGCGACACGCTCCCATTCGACGCCGAACCCAGTACCACCACCCCCGAGCCAATCTTGTCGCGCAGTTGATCAACCAGTGTGCGCAGTTGCGCCCGTTCCAGATTATCGACTCGATGAGCGAGAACCTTCACGCCCTTAACATCTTTCACGCAATCGCCAATGTTCGCCGTGCTAGACGAGGCCGATTTCATCCGCGCCTGATCGAGTTCTCGCGTAAGCCGCTTGATCTCCGAATCTTTCTTGTCAAGCTCAGCCCTCAAGGCCTCCGCAGGCGAAGCCACCTCGGAGTGTGTCGATCCCTGATCGGCGTGGGTGGAAATCTCCTCGGCCAAGGGTGCCCCATTCTTATGCGGTTTTTGCGCAACAGTGGGAGCCACAAAAGTCGACACAACTTTTTCGAGCTCATGGTCGGTACGGAAGTGCGCCAGCGACCCCAATCCCGTAACCGCCTCTATCCGCCGCACGCCCGAAGACACGCTGCCTTCCTTCAGAATCTTAATCAACCCAATCTCGCCGGTAGCGCCAGTATGCGTGCCCCCGCAAAGCTCCGTCGAGAAGTCGCCAATCCGCACCACGCGCACCTTCTCGCCATATTTTTCGCCAAACAAAGCCATGGCGTGATACTGGCCGATCGCCTCGTCGATGGGAACATCGGTAATCGTCTCGACAATCTGATTCCGCAAAACTTCCTTATTAATGATGTCCTCAATATCCTGCAACTCTTCGTCTTCAACCGCAGTGAAATGCGAAAAATCAAAGCGCAAATGATTCGGCGCCACCAGCGACCCCGCCTGCTTCACATGCTTGCCCAAAACTTCGCGCAACCCGGCATGAAGCAAATGCGTAGCCGTATGATTCCGCATAGTCGATTCACGAACGTCAGCATTCACGACAGCATCGACCTTGTCTCCGGCGCGCAGCGCCCGTTTCGCGACCACCTGATGCGCCCGCACTCCCTGAATCGGCGAATAACATCCCGTAACCTCAGCAACCACGGTATTGTGATCGTCGGAATAAAACCATCCCCGGTCGCCCACCTGCCCGCCAGACTCCGCATAAAACGGCGTGTGATCAAGAATCACCTCGCCCGATTCGCCAGCCTTGAGTTCCCTTGCCCCTTGCCCGTTGTGAATGATGGCCAACACTTCGCATCCGTCGGATCGAGTCTGCCGATAGCCTTCGAACACCGATTTCGGAAGCTGCTGGTAGGCAGGGTTCGCGGTCTGCTTCGCGCCCCCTTTCCACGAGGCGCGAGCGCGAGACTTCTGTTCCGCCATGGCATGATCAAAACCAGCTTGGTCGAACGCGAAGCCCTGATCGCGCGCCGCATCCTGCATAAAGTCGAGTGGCATGCCGAAGGTGTCGTAGAGCTTGAAAGCCTCCGTGCCGAGAAGTTCGTCCTTGGAATTCCTGAGTAACTCCTCCAGCTTTCCCAGTCCGACGTCCAGCGTGTGCGCGAACCGGTTTTCCTCAATATGCACGGCTTTCGACACGCGGTCGGCGCTATCCCTCAGTTCGGGATAAGCATCCTGCATCAGATCCCGCACCGCGAAAACCATCTCGTACAGAAACGGCTTCGTCTGCCCGAGCAGGCGTCCGTGAGTAATCGCCCGCCGAATAATTTTTCGCAGCACATACCCGCGGCCTTCATTGGAAGGCAACACTCCATCTGAAATCAGAAAGGTCGCCGCCCGCGAGTGATCCGCGATCACCCGCAAAGAAGCAGCCGACTTCGCCTTGGCCTCTTTCTCCAGTTCCTTCGTGAGCGACGTTCTAGTCAGCTCTGCGGCACGCTTGATCAGCGGCACGAACAAATCCGTCTCATAATTCGAAATCACGCCCTGCAGCACCGCAGTCACCCGCTCCAGCCCCATCCCGGTATCGATCGAAGGCTTCGGCAGCGGGCTTAATTTTCCCGAAGCATCGCGGTCGAACTGCATGAACACCAGATTCCAAATCTCGACATACCGCCCGCAGTCGCAAGGGAAGTGGCAATCGGCATGTCCCTGCTCGGAGGCGATCGCACCCATGTCATAGTGAATCTCGCTGCAAGGCCCGCAAGGCCCGGTGTCGCCCATCTGCCAAAAATTATCTTTCAGCCCCATCTCAAAGATGCGATCCTTGGGCACGCCCTGTCCCACCCACAGGTCGTAAGCTTCGATATCGCGCTCCACGCCCGCCTCGCCTTTGAAGATGGTCGCATAAAGCTTGTCTTTGTCGATCCCGAACCACTCCTTCGAAGTGATCAGCTCCCAGGCGTAAGCGATGGCGTCCTTCTTGAAGTAATCGCCGAACGAAAAATTCCCCAGCATCTCGAAAAACGTGTGATGCCGGTTGGTGAACCCCACATTCTCCAGATCGTTGTGCTTGCCGCCGGCGCGCACGCACTTCTGCGAAGTCGTGGCGCGGGAGTAGTCGCGCTTCTCCAGCCCCAGGAAGACATCTTTGAACTGGTTCATGCCCGCGTTGGTGAACAGCAGCGTAGGATCGTTCGCCGGCACCAAAGACGACGAATGTACTTCCTTGTGCCCCTTCTGAACGAAGAAGTCGAGAAACTTCCGGCGGATTTCAGATCCAGTCAGCATGTGAGTGAGCGCGAAAGCCAATTCTAAATGAAAACCGCGCTTCGACGCGGCAGAGCGCAAGCGGCAGTCATTGAGGATGTGAAGAAGTTACGGCCACAAAAAAGGGCCACGCAGAAACCTCACGCGGCCCTTCGATATAAGAACTCCTCCGGGGTTACTGCGGCTTCGTGGTGTCGGCAGGCTTGTCGGCAGATTTATCGCCGCCGCCAATTTTCTTGATCGCATGCCCGGTCTTCTTGGCCGCTTTTTCTGTGCCCTTCGCCGTATCCTTGGCGGCCACCTTGGTCGCGTGGCCGGTCTTGTCGGCGGCCTTCTCGGTGCCCTTCCCGGTGTCTTTCGCCACTACTTTAGTTTCGTGTCCAGTCTTGTCGGCGGCTTTTTCCGTGCCCTTGGCTGTGTCTTTGGCCGCCACTTTGGTTGCGTGGCCGGTCTTGTCGGCGGCCTTCTCAGTGCCTTTGGCAGTGTCTTTGGCGGCCACTTTGGTTGCGTGCCCGGTATCTTCGGCCCCCTTCTTCACATCCGTGGCCGCATCCTGGGCCATCAAAACCGGTACGCCGCCGAGCAACATTGTTGCGAGAATTGCTTTCAGACAGAGCTTCATAGTTTCCTCCTGGGAAACGGTGTTGGGATCGATCTTGGAGTATGCACCAGCAGGAAGGCTGTTGCCAAGTGCATCGATCTTGTTAGATGGTGCGAATTTCGCAGAAGAGGTCCGGGTTTCGCACGGTCATGCGCTTTCGCTCTCCAACTCAGTCAAGGTTTCCTCATCCACGTCCCATTTCTTCAAAATGGAGAAGATGGTCTTGGTCCCAAACCCTCCCCGAGCCAGTTGCCGGAATACACGCGCTGCCTGTTTCTGATCTTTGGGCTTCATCAGGCGCTTCTTGCGCAGATACTCACGCGCCTGCGTTTCTTCGCTCACCCCTTCGAAAGCCGCGTCCACGGCCTTGTCGATCACGTCGCTGTGCATGCCCTTCGCCTTCAGATCGGTGACCACGCGCATCCGGCCGAACTTCTGGTTGTCGCGCCGCAACGAAGAAAAATACGCAGCATACTGCGAATCGTTCAAATACCCGCGGTCCTTCAATCGCCGGATAATCAACTCAACCAGAGTCTTTCCGTACTCGGACTCAACGTCTTCCACCCGCATGCGCAGCAGCCGCTTCAACTCCGCCACCGTCCGCATGCGTCGCGCCAGCGCTCCCACGGCATATTCATACAGCTCATCTTCGGAATAGAACTTCTTCTTGGGCCGCGCGAACGCCATCCGCTAACGATAGTCCAATTGCAAGCGGAAAAGAAGAACACTCAGCACAACGGCGGGCGGCTAAACAAAAACGGGCGCGGCCTGTGGCGCGCCCAGCCCAAGAAGAAGGAAGAAAAGAAGCAGATCGAAATCCGAAGACCGAAGCCCCTACTGCCGCCCGCCGAATCCGGCAGACTGCATCGACTGCCGCGAAATGTCGGCGGTCGAAGCGATGCCCTGCATGCGCAATTTGAAGTCGTCGGCGTTGGAAGCGTTCTCCAAAGCGGTTTCGTAATTGACCAGCCCGGCCTGGAACAAATCCCACAATGACTGATCAAAAGTCTGCATGCCGTATTGCGACGTGCCGGCCGCAATCGCGTCGCGCACCGACCGCGTCTTTTCCGGTACCAGCACGCATTCCCGGATGAAGGCCGTATTGATCATCACCTCAACCGCGGGCACGCGCCCGTCAGTATCGCAGCGGCGCACTAATCTTTGGCTCACAATGGCCCGCAGCACCGCGGCCAGCTGCAACCGAATCTGCTTCTGCTCCGGCGGCGGGAAAATCGAAATCACGCGGTTGATGGTTTCAACCGCATCCAGCGTGTGCAGGGTGGAGAACACCATGTGGCCGGTTTCCGCCGCGTGCAGGGCCGTCTGGATGGTTTCCAGGTCGCGCATTTCGCCCACCAGAATCACGTCCGGATCCTGACGCAAAGAAGCCCGCAACGCCGCGCTGAACGAAGGTGTGTCGACCCCAATCTCGCGCTGATTGACGTACCCCTTCTTGTCGCGATGCAGAAATTCGATGGGATCTTCAATCGTGATAATGTGCTCGGCTCGCGTTGAGTTCACGCGATCCACCATCGCCGCCAGCGTAGTCGACTTACCCGAGCCGGTCACGCCCGTCACCAGCACCAGCCCGCGCGGCATTTCGCAAATCTGCTCAACGACTTTGGGCAGGAATAACTCATCCAGCGCGCGAATCTTGGTAGGAATGACGCGCAGCACCAGTCCCACGTTGCCGCGCTGCTGAAAAATGTTCACACGGAACCGCCCCAGCCCGGCCACGCCGTAGGCCATGTCGATTTCCGTGGTCTCTTTGAATTTTTGCTTCTGCCGCGCCGACATCATGCTGAACGCCATGTTCAGCATGTCTTCCGCGCTCACCCGCGGTTGCTCGGTCAGAGGCGCCAGTTCGCCGTCAATGCGCAGGTGGGGATAGTTCCCCACCTTCAAATGCAAATCGGAGGCCCGCCGTTCCGTAGCAATCCGCAGCAGATCGTCTATATTCATTGGAGAGGTTTCCTGGGAGGCCGTCAGCCTCCAAGCTCTCCCTATCATCGCCCGAACCGTCACCTTCCCCAAGATGACCTAGGTAACGCCCTCACTCGGGCAACCGGACACCTCCTTACGTTCGGAGCCTACGCGGCGGTTTCGTCTGACACGGGAGGCTGGAATGGCTCGTCGTAGCTGCCCCCGTAGATCGACGGCACTTTCGATCCCATGGGACGCAGGTAGGTCGCCAGTTCACCGCGATGGTGAATACTGTGGTTGGTCAGGAATCCCAAGTACAGAACTGCCGGAAGATTGAACACACCGAAGAAGTTGACCGGCGTGAGCAATTGCTCGGGTGTCATCGCCGCTACGCGAGCTACGCCGCGCTTCATATTTTCGTCGTACCACGTCACTACCTCGGCTGAGGTTTGCGGCTTGTGTTCCGGAGTTTCCATGTTGAACTTCAGGTCGGCAATTCCATCGAGGAACTGAATATCGCTGTTGGCGATATGCCAGGCTAGTTCCTTCGCGGTGCGACCGTTGGGATCGTGCTTATAGTTCGAAGCCGCATCGGGCACGGCTGCGATGACTTTCTTGGTGATTTCCGCTTCCCGCAAGATGCCGTCGAGCGTCATCGCGCAGTAGCCTTGGGCAAATTCTTTTGTCATTCCTTGCTTGGACATTGGTGCCTCCTTGTGAAGGTGTTATGTATTCCGTGATCCAACAAGCCGAAAGGGGCGCTGGATGCGCCCCTCCGGTTAAGTCGACTCGGGCCGAATTATACTCCGACCGGCTGCTTGCTGCGCACCGGCACGGGAGTGAGCCAGCCGTGGCGGTCGGTCTTTTCTCCGCGCACGATGGCATAGAACTCTTTTTGAATCGCCTTGGTGATGGGCCCAACTGCGCCTTTGCCAACCTTGATCTTGTCCACTGTGCGGATCGGTGTGACCTCGGCAGCGGTGCCGGTGAAGAAGGCTTCGTCGGCGATGTAGAGCATCTCGCGAGGAATCATCTGCTCGACGATCGTGACGCCAAGGTCGCGCGCGATCTGCAGCACTGAATCGCGGGTGATTCCCGGCAGCACCGAGTTGGCCAGGGGCGCCGTGATGAGCTTTTCGCGATGAACGATGAATACGTTCTCGCCCGAGCCTTCGCTCACATAGCCGTTGATGTCGAGCGCAATGCCCTCGGCAAAGCCGTTGACGATGGCTTCCATCTTGATGAGTTGCGAGTTCATGTAATTCGCGCCAGACTTCGCCATCGCCGGCAGCGTGTTCGGCGCGATCCGCGTCCACGAGGAAACACAGACGTCGCAGCCCTCGGCTTCGCCGCCCAGATATTTTCCCCACGGATAATTGATGATGTAAACCTCGGTGGGCGAGTTGAAGGGATTCACTCCTGCCTCGCCGTAGCCGCGAAGGATGATGGGCCGCACGTAGCAGGGCCACGCTCCGTTGCGGCCAACCGTTTCGAGCATCGCTTTCACCAGTTGCTCGCGCGTGTAATCGACATCGATGCGGTAGACCTTGGCGGAATCGAGCAGGCGCTGAATGTGCTCGTTGGCGCGGAAGATCGCGGGGCCTGAGGGCGGTGCGTAGCAACGG
Organism: uncultured Acidobacteriaceae bacterium; assembly: GCA_963786075.1. Classification (GTDB taxonomy): domain Bacteria; phylum Acidobacteriota; class Terriglobia; order Terriglobales; family Acidobacteriaceae; genus Sulfotelmatobacter. The sequence goes on from CAWAYA010000031.1 coordinate 258,447, forward strand.
ATCCCTTCAAACACAGAAGAGCCGTAGTGAACGACGTGCGACATCACGTGAATCGTCGCGTCATCCCAGCGAATGAGCTTGCCATTGTGCCAGATAAATTCCGATTTCTCGATCGCCATGCGTACTCCTTCGGAGGGAGGTTGATGAAGCTCGTAACGAGGGGTGAATCTTTCCTCTGGCACTTGCAGGGGAACGAGGCGTGAACCCCACCCAGCGTTACAGAACATTATAGCTGAGCCTTACCACACAGTCTCCACAACCTTGGACCGACGGATGCGCATGTCCGCTGTTACCAGAGGCATGCCCTCGACCATCGCGGTTGCGGCGACCAAGCGGTCCGACGGATCTTTGGGGAACGGATCGGGCAAACTGACAGCGATGGCCGCAATCTCCGGAGTTGCGGGCCGTAGAATGACGCGGGCAACGGTGTCGGACACGAACGACTCGACGCTGCCCATGACGACGATGCGACGATGGTGCGCCAGCCAGGCGATCTCCCAGAGTGTGATTGTGGCGACGGCGATTCCGGCAAGGTTTCGCCGGGCTTGGCCGATGGCCTGATGAGCGCGCTTCGAGAGGCGATCGGGATCGGTTGCCATCCAGAGGAGCGCGTGGGTGTCGAGCAGGATCACCTGGTTTCCCTCACTTGGCCGGTCTCATTTCGTCTCCCAGTCTTCGAGTGGAGTGATGGGGCCAACGATGTCGCCGACGATCTTTGCCCTGCCGGCCATGTAGCCGAAGATGTCGTCTTCCTGTTTTTCGGCGGGGACCAGTTTGACCACGGGTTTGCCGTGTTTGGTGACGACGATGGGCTCTCCGCTTTGCAAGACTTGATCCATAATCGCGAGGCACTGGGCCTTGAACTCGCCAGCGGGAATCCGTTTCATAATATGGTCATAATATTATGACTATGGGAAGAATGCAAGGGGACTTTCTCAACCCGAGCGGCGGCGCGGGACGTTACGGGCCGAAGAAGCGGGCTTGGCGCGGGCGGGCGGCTTGGGGCGAGCGGCTTCGGGTTCGGCGGCGACAATGGGCGGGCGTGGCCGGGCGATGCTGACGGGCTTGGGAAGCGGGATTCGCGCGAGGGCGCCGGCCTGTGTGATGGCGGACGACGCGGGCTTAGACGCGGCGGGGGCGGCGGGATAGTTGGGAACTTCGTGGATCATTTCGTCTTTGTAGATGTTGAAATGGACGCGGGGAGAATTTTTCACGGCGATGTGGAGGGCGCGCAGGATTAGTTGGGCGCGGCGGAAGTCGATGGTGTTGCGAACCAGGGCGTTGATGACCTCCATGAGCGAGGCCTGAATGCCTTCTTCGTTTTCGATGAGGGCGATGGGGTGAAGGCGCGACTTGGCGGGAGTGCGCACGCCGCGGATCATGCGCTGATGGAAATAGCAGAAGATTTCGCCGTGGAGGGCGGGTGAGCCGCAAGGGACTCCGTTGACTTTGATGTGAGTGCAGACGCGGATGTTCTGGTTGAGCGGCATGGGGTTTACACCTTTCGGATCCAGATTGGAAATTTCTTCAGATCGAGTTGGTAAATTATTGATTTGGTTGGGGTTGGAGTCGATGATCTGGAGGGAGTCTGCGCAAAATCTTGATAGCCAAGGGTTTGCGCAGAAAATATTGAGAACATGGGACTTGGCTATGGCTAGTTCGGTCGGGTTCAGGGTGGAGAGGTATTCGGGGAGGGTTGTCTTGCGGCGAATCATACTACTAGTAGTTTAAGGAGGGGGTGCAAGGTTGGATGTCACATGGAGGGTGTGGAAATAACTGGTTTGGGTTTGCCAAGGAAGGTCGGGGCGGTGTGTCGGGACGGCCAAGTTCTCCCGCCCCCAAGGTCAATGAGTGATAACGCCTGATAACATCAATCATTCCTCTAACTGCTCGCTCCGCTGGATTTTGAGCACACCAGCAAAATCAGGACAATCACGAACAGGCCGTCAACAATTCCAAACGACAGCAAAGAAACGGCCCTGAGTCGCTCGACCAGAGGTTGTACGGCGGCGACCAGCGGAACCTGCGTAACAGCCAATAGTGACGCCGTGATCCAAAACCGACTCAGACTCCAGAACTTCCGGAATTGGAGAATCGGAACCACCACAGCGGCAGCGGCCATCAGGACCGATCCCCACCGAGAATATCCGTCAGGACTCCCAATGGAAAACAGCGCGAACAGTCCCCCGACCGCAATCCCAATTGCCTTGGTTCCCCAGCCGGGCCGCCACAAACCGCTATCACCCGAACGACCCTGACTGTGCATTTTGTTGTGAAGGGGTTGATTTAGGCGGTTGTTCACCCTCCCACCATAGCACTGGTCGACGAACACCTGATAGCTGTCGTAACATCCCCGTTACACTCATTGACCGGGGCTATGGCCCGATACAGCTGGGCCGCTTGGACAGCCGAGGGCGGCTATCCCCACGCGAGTAAAGCCTGCGTTCTCTTGAGCCTCAGCGGCGCGGCTGAAGCCGTGCCCTTCCCGAGCTTTACGCGGCGCTGAAGCGCCGCTCTTCCACGGTCGTGCGGGCTTTTGTAGCGGGAGCCCCGGCAGGAGTCGTGGCGCAGTCCGTGGCTTTCCCGGTTTGTGGCGCGGCTGCGGCCCGGTACACCGGGGCCGCATGGACGGGCGAGAGCGCCCGTCCCCACATGGGCCGTGGTGCTGCCGCCGGACGGGCGAGCGCGGCTGTCCATACATGGGTTGTTGGGCTGCTGACGGACAGCAGGTTCCTCACCGGGCTTGCGCCCGGTTCGGAATGACAACGAGTTCTAGTGGCTTCTGGATTCTGCTGTTGCTGCAACAGCGGCCGGGGTCAGGCTTGCTTTGATCGTTACGCCTGGCAGTTCGTCGCCGCGGAAGAATTTGGCTTTGTCTTTTGATCCCTCTTTCAGGTCTGCGGCGCGCATCTCGGGCATGGCTTCGTAGGGCTTGCTGTAGTCGTTGGCGGCGTTCCAGAACAAGAAGCCGATGCCGCCTTTTTCTTTGGCCGTGGCTACCTGCACTTTGATGTATTCGGGTGAGTAGGTCTTGGTGCGCCAGCGGAAGGCTTGCAGCCAGGGGCGGATGACGACTCCACTGCCTTGCGTGATCAGCTCGAAGCGCTGCATGGATTCGCCGATGAAATGTTCGGGGGCGTCGCCGGGATGCTCGATGTTATCCATGCCGAAGAAGTGCGACGGATAGATCATGGGCGAGAGCACGTCGCAGTATTTCGCCATGCCGACGATATCTTGTCCGGTGTGGGAGAGATCGACCTGGCGCTGCCAGGCCATCACGCCGAAGACGTCGAGGGAGAAGAGAGCGCCGGTGGGATGGATTTCGGCGTAGGCTTTTTTCAGGAAGTCGACGATTACGTCGGAGCGCTGCCATTTGGGATGCTCGGTCTGGAAAACGAAGCTGGCGTCTTTCTGGTCGCCTTCGGCGGGGAAGCGGACGTAGTCGAATTGAATTTCGTCGGCGCCGGATTGGGCTACGAACTTGGCGAGGGCGATGTTGTAATCCTGAACTTTGGGGTTGGAGGAGTCGGTCCAGACGAGCTTGCCGTTTTCGCGCCAGGGCTGGCCGGTTTTTTTCGATTTCACGGCCAGCTCGGGATGCTCGACCACCATGCGCTCGTCGCGGAAAATGGCGATGCGGGCGATGGCGTGCATGTTCTCGGAATGCAGGAAGTGGACGAACTTCGGCAGGTCGTGGATGTAGACCTTGTGCTGGCCGAGCAGGGGATGCTCGAAGGGAATGTTGACGCTACCGTCGGAGTCTTTGATGTCGAAGACTACGGCGTTGCCGCCGACTTCGCGCCAGTGGCGGATGATGCGGAGTCCGTGGTCGCTGGCGGCCATGACGCCGGTGAGGTAGATGGCGCGGACTTCAAAATCTCTGGGAACGGGAACGGTTTTTTCGACGATGGGCGCGGGCAGGATTCCGGGGATGGTGATCTGCTCGCCGTTTTTCAGGATGTTGCTGGAGCGGTTGCCGTTGGTTTCGCGGATGGCATCGGATAACTCCGACGAAGTCAAATATCCCGTGCGTTTTAGATATTGATGGGCGACGGCGGGAATGCTTTCCCCGCGCTTCGCGGTGTAGATCTCAGTTGCTGAAGAGGTTGAAGATGGCAGCGAGGTTTCAAGCGAGAGCTGGAGTCTGGGTTGCTGCGCCAGGGACGAAGACGGCGGCAGTGAAAGCTGCAGGGTAGAAGGCCGGAGTTGCGCGCCTTGCAGCGCGGCTGCTGGTTGGGCTGTTTGCTCTTGCGCAGCTAAGGCTGAGGAAGACCGCGGGTTCAGGCGCAAGGTGGCTATGGCAAATAGAAGACACGAGATGGCGGCGATGGTTAGAACTGACGAGCGGCGCAAAATTTCCTCCAGGACCCTACCTAAGCTGGATGCTATCCTGCACAATCGCCCTCAGCCAGTTACAAACGGTCATCTCCCCCTTGTTTAAGGGGCTTTCAGGAGAACCGCTAACCACGGGGTCACCGGGAACTCAGGGTCGAGGCTGGGCGGTACTGGCCTTTCCTCCTTGCGCAAAGTATTTCTCTTCCTCCCTCTTAACTTTCACCTGTCGACTGGTCTAATATCGACGGCGGTTGGCTAAATCCAGCCAGATTATGGGGTTTTCGCCTGTTTAATCCCTCCATTGCCGGTGGCCAGAGGCTTGCTTATTCCAAGGCAGCCGGGACGGGTTGTCGGATCAGGCAGGCGGCGGTTCCAAATGACAAAATCTGTCACTTCTGGGACGGTGGGGCGTCGCGAAGGAGGCCTGGAAAATCCGGTGAAAGCTGGCAAAGGATTAGGACAGGATCAGGATAAAGATAACGACCTTATGAGACCGAACCTTGCTACCGTGCTCGATCCGAACCGCCGCAGTGCTGATGCGGGAGAGTTTGAAGCTGCACTGCGCCGCCGCATCGTGGGTCAGGACCAGGCGGTCGAAAAGGTCGCCGAGATTTACCAGATGTTTCTGGCCGGCCTGAATGCTCCGGGGCGTCCGGTGGGGAACCTGCTTTTTCTGGGGCCGACTGGGTCGGGCAAGACCCGCGTGGTCGAGGCTATGGCCGAAGCTTTGTTCGGCGATGCGCATGCCTGCATCAAGATCGATTGCGCGGAGTTTCAGCATTCGCATGAGATTGCAAAGCTGATTGGTTCGCCTCCGGGATATTTGGGGCACCGCGAGACTCATCCGCTGCTGACGCAGGAAGCGCTGAACCAGTGGTTCACGGAGAAGCTGAAGCTTTCGATTCTGCTGTTTGACGAGATCGAGAAGGCCAGCGACTCGTTGTGGCAACTGCTGCTTGGGATTCTCGACAAAGCCACGCTTACGCTGGGCGATAATCGCCGGGTCGATCTTTCGCAATGCATCATCATCCTGACGTCGAACCTCGGCGCCAGCGAGATGACGAATCTGATCGATGGCGGGCTGGGCTTTGCGCCCAAGGTGGTGGAAGTCGACAACAATTTTGACGACAAGATTCAGCGGACCGCGGTGGAAGCTGCGCGGCGCAAGTTTACTCCGGAGTTCATGAACCGCATCGACAAGACGGTGGTGTTCAAGACGCTGCGCGACGAGCATCTGGCGCAGATTCTCGATATCGAACTGGGCATGGTGCAGCAGCGCGTTCTGATGGCGGCGGGCACGAACCAGTTCGTGTTCAATTGCACCGCCGGGGTAAAGCAGTTTTTGCTGAAGGAAGGCACGGACCCGCGATACGGGGCGCGCCATTTGAAGAGGGCTATTGAGCGACACCTGGTTTTCCCGCTGGCGAATCTGGTTGCGACCAGCCAGGTGAAGCTGGGAGATTTTGTCCGGGTCGATATGGCTTCGGAAAATCAAATGATTTTCGTGAAGGAAGCGGAAAACACGATGGCGCCGGTTCTGCTGGAACGTTACGGAGCCGCGGTTGCCGCTCTGCCCGCGGCGCGCGCAGCGCGCACCGCGGCCAACAACCGCCGCGACTTCGGGGCCAGCCCCAGCGCGGAAAGCAAATAAGTTTTCGGTAGGTAACTCGCCAGACCGCATCTCGCGAGTTCCTCGTGGCGCCGGAACCCTCCGGCGCCTTTTTTCTTGGGAGGAGCGGCTTCGGGGTTACTGCGGAGCGAAACTGTACTTTACGATCTCCGTTGTCTCCCTGGACGCAGGCTCGTACTTCCATTGCTTGACGGCGCGCACCAAAGCATCCGCGAGCAGAGGGTGACCACCGACAATCCTAACTTCCTTCACGGTTCCATCGCGTTTCACCAGCACCGACACCTGCGCGGTTCCAATCAATTTCATGCGCTCCGCGATCTCGGGGTAATCCGGGAGAACGGTGCGCTCGACTCGTCGCGTCCCTTCCGCTGGGGCGTTTGCGGCCGCGGTGCCGGCAGACTGGTCAGCGGCCTTGCCGAGGGCAAGAATTTTCGCGCTGAAATGGATCCCTGAACTGTCTAACGCGTCAGAGTTGATGGCAAAGTGGATGCTTCCGTGTTCGCGGATAAGGTTGATCATGCCGCCGCGTTCCAGAAAAGAATCCTCCTCACCGATGAGAAGCAGCCCGGGTTGTGCCAGGCCTTCCACATCGGCCAGAGCATGCTTTTTTTCGGGCGCGCGAAAGAAAACGATTGAGCACGACTTTGCGTCTTCTTCTGAGTCGACTCGCGTGATCACGACGGAGTGCGTTCCGATGATCTTTCCGGCAGCGACTGCCTGCAAGACGTCAAGAAAGTTATCGTCCGCGCCGCTGATTCCGATGACGAATGGTGACGGACCGTCGGGCTGAGCGCGGTGCGGCCACTCGCCGAGTTTTGCAAAGTTGAGAAGATAGGCGGCTTTAACCTGATCTTCGGTGGCATTCTGCTGGCCCGGGGACGAAAGTTGGAAAGCGAGAAGGGCAAGACCAATGGCTAGAGCGGCACGGAGCCGCGGCCGCGGAGGCGAAGATCTTTCTCGATTCGAGTAATGAAGTGTAAGCTTCAAAATCTGACCGTGAGTTTGATACGGAAATTTCTTCCATCCTGCTGAATCGTGTCTTGCACGTCCTCGGGGCGGCCGGGGTCGAAATACTTTTTGTTAAAGACGTTGTAGACGCTGCCGGATAAGTCCATGTGCTTGCCCAGGGTGTGCCCCAGCAAGGTGAAATTGAGAACGGAGAATCCGTTGACGGTGTTTCCGGCCAGGGTGCGAGACGAACTGGTCGACTGTGCGTCGAGGCTGGCGAAAAGCCGATGCTGGACGATGGGATAGCTCAGATTTAATTTGCCGAGGTGTTGGGGAGAGTTGCTGAGAATCTGTTGGGTTTGCGGCTGCTCCGCATTGATGTAGGTGTAGCTTGCGCTGCCTTGCAGGCCGCTGGCCAAGTGGCCGTTCAGTTCGACTCCTGCGCCGGTGGCAACTGCTTTGTCGTCGTTTTGATACTGCTGCTGGTTGTCGGCCGAATTCGTCTCCAGAGTGATCAGGTTGTCGATTGAGTTGTGGAAAACGCTGCCCGATAGCGTGAAATGTTCCGCAAACGACTGCTCGACCACCGCTTCGATGCTGCGGATTTGCTCCGGGACGAGCTTCAGATTGTCGTCGTAGAAAGAGCCGAGGTCGGGTGTGAGTTCGAAAGGCAAGGGCGCGCGAAAGGCGGTTCCGTACAGCAGCTTCAAAGTCGTGGGATGGAAAACACGGTAGATCAGCGCCAGCCGGGGATTGGTGGTCCCCCCGAAGTAGGAGTAATGATCGTAGCGCAGGCCGGCGCTCAGGGTGAGTGTGGGAATGATGGTGAACTCATCCTGCCCGTAGAGCGCCCAGATCAGCGAGCTTGTGGGATCCGCACTAAAGGTGTTGCCGATGGGAATGTACTCCCCCTGATCTTGTCGTAAGTTGTCGGTGATCTCGGTGCCCACGGTGATTCTGTGTTTTTCCAGCAGGGTACGGCTCAGCTTGACTTCGCCATCCCACCAGTTTCCCCGGAAAGAGTAGGTGTCGACCGTGGTGGAACCATCGGGGAGCCCAGTGTAGTAGGCCAGCGGCGCTTGCAGGCGGATTTGATCGTAGGAGGTGCGAGCATCGAGTTTCCAGTCCGCTCCGATGGAAGGCTGATAGCTGAGGTCGAGATATTGATGGTAGTCGAGGTTCACGGTGCGAGGATCGTTGAAGATGGTTCCGAAATATCCGGTTGGAACCACCTTATCGCGCGCGCTGAACAAGCCTTGCAGGGTGAATCCATGAAAAGTGAGGGTGGCCAGGATGTGTTCAAAGTTTTCGTAGTCGGTGTTTTTTGTAACTCCGTAATTGGTGGCGGGGGTGTCGAACTGCGGATAAAACAGAGTCGGTCCCACGCTGTTGTAGAAGGTGCCGGAGAGCAGCATCCCGACGCCGTGATACTGAGTGCCATAAGTCGCCCGTCCCTGGAGAGTGCCGAAGCTGGCAGGCGCGAACGAGAGTTCGAGATTTTTATGGCGTGGCGGCCTGCGGGTAATCACGTTGATGACGGCGAGGAAGGCCTGGCTGCCGTAAAGGGAGGAACTGGGGCCGCGGACGATTTCGACGCGCTCGATCAGGTCGACATCAATCAGGAACTCGGAGCCGATCATGGCCTGGCCGTCGACATTATTGTTGATGCGATGGCCGTCGACCAGGAGCAGGACGCGGCTGTTCCAGTCGCCCAGGCGTCCGAAGCCGCGCACGCCAATGAAGGTGTAGTCGCGATCGTAGGTGATGTAAAAGCCGCGCACACTTTCGAGAATGTCGGCAAGGGAGCGGTAGCCATATCTCTGGATCTCATCGGCGGTGACGACAGAAATGGAAGAAGGTGCGTCGCTGGCGCTTTGCAGGTGTTTGGAGGCGCTGTAAACCTGAATGCTTCCCAGTTCTTCGAGACTGGCTTCTCCTAAGTCCTGCGGCGATTGCTGGGCGGCAGCGGAGACGATGAGAAGAAACAGCATCATTCCCAGGCTGGCCGGGATGCGCCGGGTCGCGGAAGAGAGCGTGTCGCGAGTCGAAGCTCTGCCCCAAACTTTTCTGGCAACGTTCATGGAGCCTCCCGAGAGCGTTTTCAGGGCGAGGCTTGGTCTTGGCGAGTCTCTAGCGAGCGCTCACGCCCCTACGGTGATCTTCGGCAGGTTGCTAATTCTTCTCTAGTGGGTGGGAGGGGTTACTTTGGGGTGCAATTCGCGTTCACGGTCTGAAGGGAAGAACGGAATCAGTGGCACCGGCGAAAACCAAATGGGGACAAGAAAAATTCTGCGTCGAGACCCTTACGGCTTCCTTATGCGGCGGCGGATAAGCTGTCGTGGCTGAGATGCAGGTTCTGCGAGGATTCCAAATCCATTGAGATCTTTCAAAACGCTTTTCCTGGCTCTCCTATTTTGGTTGCTACTGTGCGGGACATCGGCCTACGGGCAATCGGCGCCAGCTGGCGGCGGGGTGACGCTGAATACGAGCACGGAACGAGGCAGCTTTCTTCGGCGGCTTCTCAAGGCTTACTCCGACGATTGGTGGCCGCCGGCGGCAGCGGCAAATCCGGCTGGGGCTGCTCCCGCGTTTCGCGGAGATACTGCGCCGGTCAACGGACCGCCGTTTCCGTTTTCGACGTGGCCCATTGGCGGGACGGTGTCGATTGGGCAGCCCTGGACGCAGGCGGGGCCGTGGATGACCGCGCTCTGGGCGGGGCCCGACGGCGATGCCTGGAAGAGACACAAGATTCAGATCTACGGCTGGCTGAATGTTGGAGCAAATTTCAGCACGTCGAAGGGCGGAGTGAATCCGGCGGCGGGGAAGTACGATAATTTTCCGACGGCTTACGACGAAGTGCCGAACGCGATTGAGCCGGACCAGGAAGTGCTCTACATCGAGCGGCAGCCGGATACGGTGCAGACGGAGCATTTTGATTGGGGATTCCGGCTTGCCGGGCTTTGGGGACTCGATTACCGTTTCACGACAGCGAAAGGCTACTTCAGCCAGCAATTGCTGGGGCATCCTCCGGGGAAAGAGTATGGCTTTGATCCGGTGATGATATACGTCGATCTTTATTTTCCGCACATCGGTGAGGGGACGGATGTGCGCATCGGGCGCTACATCTCTTTGCCTGACATCGAGGCTCAGCTCGCGCCTAACAATTACACCTACAGCCACTCATTGCTTTATACGTTTGATTGCTACACGCAGACCGGGATCAATGCGACCACGCGGATCAACTCCCATTGGACCACGCAGGTGGGACTGTCGCCGGGCTGTGAAACCGCGCCCTGGAATCTGACCGACTCGCGGCTTACGTTGAACTGGTGCGCGGAGTATTCGTGGCGGACCAGCAAAGATAATCTCTACTTCTGCGACAACGAAACTAATCTGGGGAAAGACAGCGGGCAGTATGGCTACAACAACCTGCAGGCTTATTACCTGACCTGGTATCACGTGATCGACAAGAACTGGCATGCATCGACGGAGGCCTGGTATCAGTGGATGAAGCAGGTGCCGAATCTTAACTACAGTCCGCCGGTGGGATCGGGGCTGCCTCCGGTTGATCCCATTCAGCCGGAGACGGGCTCTAATGGAGCCTATTGCGAGAGCAATACGGCTTTCACATGTTATGCGCCGGAGTGGGCTGTTGTGAATTATATCGAGCGGCAGTTTGGGCCGCACAACTACATCACGATTCGGAATGAATATTTCGATGACATTGTCGGGCAGCGGACTGGAACCAAGACGCGTTACACGGAGCATCTGTTCGGTTGGGGGCATTGGATTGGAACGACAGTTTTGCTTCGTCCGGAAGTTCGGTTCGAACATTCCTACGATGCTCCGGCCTATCAGAACGGGACGAAGAAGAGCCAGTTGACGGCGGCGGGGGATGTTATTTTTTTCTTCTGAGCAGATTCTACCTAAACTAGAATCGTCGTCACGATAGAGGGTGAAGTGTATGAGAAGAACCCTTCTCTTCAGTATATTTCTGTTCAGTTTAATCTTGCCTGCGGTCGCGGCTTCCGCGCAAGCGCCGACGCAGCCAAGCGCCACGCCGGCGCAGTACTTCTTGGTGCTCTTGAATCGTCCTGCGAATGCTCCGCAACTGAGTAAGGACGCCGGGGAAAAACTGCAGGAAGAGCACATGGCCAATATTCGCAAGATGGCGGCCGAACATAAGCTTGTGATCGCCGGGCCTTTTCTCGATGACACTGTGCTACGCGGGATATTCGTGTTGCAGGCGGAGTCGGCGGCGCAGGCGCAAGCTTGGGCCGATAGCGACCCGGCGGTCAAAGCGGGCCGGCTGTCTGCTGAAGTGCATGGGCCGTGGGACATTGATCCGAGTGCCATTCACACTCCCAGCCCACCGGGGATGGAGCAGTACACACTGGTTCTGCTGAAGCGGGGCGAGAAGTGGAATCCAAACGCGCCGGAGTTTATCGATGTGATGAAACAGCATCATGCTGTCGTCAAAAAGATGACAGATGAGGGAAGCCTGGCGATTGCGGGACCGTTTCCGCTGAGCGATCGGGGTGAGTTGCTGGGAGTCTCGATTTTCCGCGTGGGAGCAGAGCAGACTGCTGTGTTGCTGAAGGACGATCCGATCGTTAAGGCTGGTTTGCTTAGGCCGGAGATGCATCCGTGGGGAACGGGCAAAGGGGTGTTGGCGGCGGGACAGCCGATGCAGTGAGTGTAGCTTTGCGGCGACGTAAGGGAATTCCCAAAGGATTGACAGTTGTGGAATCCCACCCCTTCGGCTGGCTCAGGGCAGGCTTTTTGCGCAAAAAGCGCGCAAAGATGGGGCACCCGGCTTTACGCTGAGAACTGAGTACTAAGAACTGAGAACTGCCTCTTAGCCGCCGGCCTTTAGCTCCGTCAGCACCTGGCGGGCGATTTCTTTTAAGGTTTCGAATACGCCTACGCCCTGGAACGCTACTGCCTCGACCACGGCTTCGTTTTTCTTGCGCAGTTCTTTGTTGAGCGCTTCCGGGGACAGGATATTGGGCAGGTCGCGCTTGTTAAGCTGCAGCACATAAGGAATTTTGTTGAAGTCGTAGCCGTGTTCCTGCAGGTTCGACATGAGGTTGTCGAGGGCTTCGACGTTGGCGTCCATGCGCTGTTCCTGGGAGTCGGCCACGAAGACGATGCCATCGACACCGCGCAGAATCAGCTTGCGGCTGGCATCGTAGAACACCTGGCCGGGCACCGTATAAAGATGGATTCGGGTCTTAAAGCCGCGCACCGAGCCCAGATCGAGGGGTAGGAAATCGAAGAACAACGTGCGCTCGGTTTCGGTGGCGAGGGAGATCATCTTGCCCTTCTGCTGTTCCGCGGTCTTCTGGTAGATCACTTGCAGATTCGTGGTCTTGCCGCCCAACCCGGCGCCGTAGTACACGATCTTGCAATTGATTTCGCGGGCTGCGAAGTTGATGAAACTCAAGGCTTTCCTCGATAGCGCGGGTCCGCACACCTGCCGCGCACAAAAATATCCCTATGGGGGCTTCGGGCTTTTATATCACACGCGGAAGGTCCGACGCAGGTTACTCAGGTGACCCCCTCCTGGCACAGGGGTGGCGGACGGGGGATTTGTTGATCGCTGATTGAGTGAACAACCAGCATTCAACCGGGGTACCCCTACCGCGCGGTTGTTGCGGGCTGCGCCGGGGCGGGATAGTAGCCGTCCCTGGCAAACACTTTTAGTCCCGGCCGATCCACGATTACTTCGATACTGCGGTAGGGTTTCGACGTCGGCACCTTGGGTCGTTCCGGGGTATAGCCCAGGGTGTACTGGTTGCGCGCCTCGCTCATAACCTGGGCATACATACTCTCGATCGCGCTCCGGGTCAGCTCGCGGTATTCCGATCCGCCGGTGGCGGAGGCGTACCTTGGCAGAATGTCGCCATAACCCTGAAGCGGCACGTGCAGGCGCTCAATCTTGTCATAGACAGGAAGCGCCGAGCTGCCCACCGACACCGCCTCCACCTGGATTTCATTCGACAACAGCACCCTGAGCACATCGCGGTAGCTGGCCTTGCTGCCCATTTCGTGTCCATTGCTGATCACGAAAATAACTTTCCGTCGGGTGCGATCGCGTCTGCGCAGGTCGAGCGCCGCCTGCAGAATGGCGTCGTTGAGCACATGCGATTCCCGCGACGGCGTATTTACGTCCGCCGTCCCTGAGCCCACCGGCACTCCGTTGATAATCGGCCCGTTCGCCAGCGGACCGTTCAGCACGGGCACTCCATTGTTGCGCCCGCGTTCCGTCTTCATTTGATTCAGGATTGCGCCTAACTTGCGGGTTACTCCGCCAAAGTCGCTAACCTGACTGACGGTGCTGCTGTAGGTATAGATGGCTACTTCATCGTAAGGAGCAAATGCCCCCACCAGCGCCGGGAAAGTCTGCTGGACGGTCTGCAACTCCACATCCGACATGCCCGTGTCGAGCACGATCGCTACGGAAAGGGCGAAGGGATCAGCGGTGAAAAATTTAAGTTTCTGCACCGTCCCGTTTTCCTTGACCGTGAAGTCGGTCGAGAGCAGGCCATCCACCAGGCGGCCGTTGCGGTCTTTTACCCGAACGGGAATCTGCACGAAGGTTGGAGTCACCACCAGGGTGTAAAGCTGGTCCCGCGCACTCGGCTTTACCGGAGTTCCGGCCGGCACGGTCTTTACCGGCGGCATGGGCGGCGGAGAGTTTGCGTCACCCGGCGCGGCGCCGGGTTCAGCGGCTGCCGGTTTTTGGATCGGCTGATTCGTCCACGGATCTCTCTCGACCGGCTTTTTTTCTTCCGGCTTGGGAATCGGCGGGGGCGCGGGCGTCTCCGAAGGCGGCTGGACCGTCGGCGCATCCGGGATATCGGTGTTGTGATTCGGCGCCGGCTGAGTCTGCGGCACCTGACTCTGCCCGGTCGGCGTCTGGGTTGGGGAAGATTGTGCCTGCATTGCTGGAACGCTTAGACACAGCCATGCCGCAACGCTGGCGAAGACCAGCGCTGCCGTCAGCCACTTCGTGTTTCTCCGCCGTTGCTCGGTACCCGCGGTGGTTTCTATGTTCACAAACACCATCCGTTCTTTCCCAGCCTCAGGGCCTGGCCGACGGCACCCTTGGCTACTGCGCTCAGCTGCTGCTACCAAAATAACGCTAGTTCCCGTGAGATGCCCGTGCCTTCCCATTTGGTGCATCTAACTCCAAGGGTTAGACTAACAAAAACCCCTAGAGGGATTCCTCGCATGCAAAAATTATCCGTTCACCGAACATTCTCGCCCGCCGGGGCTGCTGCCTCTATTCTATTCTTACTGGCAGCCCTGCTGGCCGCTACCGTGCCTGTCGTGGCGCAGAGCCCGGCGTCTTCGACAGCTGACACCGCCCAGGCTGGCGCTCAAGCGCCTGCCCAGAAACCCGCCGACGCGCAAACGTCCGAAGACGACCAGGGGCCGGCGGGAACGGTAAGAGTCAACGTTAATGTGGTCGGACTTTTCTTCAATGTCAAAGACAAACACGGCGCGCTGATCCCCAACCTGACCAAGAACGATTTTGACGTTCTCGAAGACGGCAAGCCCCAGACCATCAAATATTTCGCCGCTGAATCGAACCTGCCGCTCACGCTTGGCATTCTTATCGACTCCTCGGGCAGCCAGCGCAACGTGCTCGACATGGAGAAAGAAGTCGGCGGAGCGTTCCTGCGCCAGATTCTCACCGACAAAGACGAAGCCTATGTCATCGACTTCAATGTCGATGCCACGCTGGTGCAGGATTACACCCGCGATGTTCACCGCCTGCAAGCCGCACTCAACAAAGTCAGGATCAACACCGGCTTCACGACGGGACCAATCCCGGGCGCAGGAGGCGGTCCCGTCCCCACCGCGCCCGGCTCGCAGCGCGGCACCGTGCTTTACGATGCCGTCTACCTCTCTGCGCACGACATGCTGGCGAAAGAGGTGGGACGCAAGGCTATGATCCTGTTGACGGACGGCGAGGACGAAGGCAGCCAGCTGAAAATCAGAGACGCCATCGAAGCGGCGGAGAGAGCCGACGCCATTGTGTACGTCCTGCTCTGCGCCGATCGCGGCTTTTATGGATCCTTCGGCATGGGCTACTCCGGCGAGGGCGAAATGCGAAAGCTCACCGAAGCCACCGGAGGCCGCGTGATCAACGTGGGCAACAAATTCGACAAACTGAAAGAGGCCTTCGACCAGATCGCCGCTGAACTGCGCAGCCAGTACAACCTCGGCTATACCTCTACGAACACGGTGCTCGACGGCAGCTACCGCAAGCTGGAAGTAAAATCGAAACAGAACTACAAAGTGCAGTGCCGTGCAGGATACTACGCCACTCCGCGGGAACCGTTGCCGCAATAATGTGGGGCGGGCACCCCCGCCCGCTGCCTTTGACTTCGTTTTCATTCTTACCCTGACCTGTCGAAACTATCCCTAGCCCTCAGGCCAAAAACCATTTAGCCTGTAGGACGCCGAATGAACCGGAGGTTCGTCATGCCGTCTGGCAATCTTTCACCTTCCCGCCGTACGTTTCTGCGACGCTCGCTGCAACTCTCGGCCGCCGCTGTAACGCTCCGAATCGCCACCGAGCCGATGCTCGCCGCCGCGGCCCGTCACCATCCGTTTTCCGCGGACGGGGTGATGATCGACTCCAATGAGAACCCACTCGGTCCGAGCCAACCCGCGCGCGATGCGATGTCCGCCATCCTCCCTCTCGGCGGGCGCTATATGGACAATCTCACCGACGAACTCATCCACACTTTTGCGCAGCAGGAAGGGCTGAACCCGGAATGCGTCCAGGTTTTTGCCGGCTCGACTCCGGCGCTGCACTTCGGAGTCATCGCCTTCACGTCGCCGCAGCGAAGCTACGTGGGCGCCGATCCCGGTTATGAAGCTGGCCCGCGCGCCGCCGCGGCCAACGGGGCTCGCGTGGCCCAGGTTCCGCTCAGCAAGACATATGCACACGACGTCAAGGCTATGATCGCCGCTGCTCCTGATGCCGGACTGTTTTACATCTGCAATCCCAATAATCCTACCGGCACGCTCACGCCGCACTCGGACATCGAATACCTTGTCGAAAACAAACCTAAGGGTTCCGTCGTGATGGTTGACGAAGCCTACATCCATCTTTGCGATGCTCCCTACGCTCTCGACTTCGTTAAGGCGGGCAAGGACGTGATTGTGCTCCGCACTTTTTCGAAAGCCTACGGCATGGCCGGCCTGCGCTGCGGATTCGCGATTGCCCGTCCCGACCTGCTGGAAAAAATCCGGGACCACTCCAGCTGGAACTTCATGCCCGTTACCGCGCTGGTGGCAGCTTCGGCGAGCCTTAAAGATGCGAGCCTCGTCCCCGAACGCAGGCGCATCAACGCCAGCGTGCGCCAGGAAACTTTTGAGTGGCTCGACCGCAACGGCTACTCCTACATTCCCTCGGTGTCGAATTGTTTCCTGCTCGACACCAAACGCCCGGCCAAGCAGGTGATCGACGCCATGGCCCAGCAAAATGTTTTCATCGGACGCGTCTGGCCCGTCATGCCCACGTGCACCCGCATCACCGTGGGCACGCATGAGGAAATGGAGAGATTCCGGACCGCGCTGCAGAAAGTGATGAGCGGGACGACGGCCCTCTCGATGCCGCCGGCGAGACCGGGCAGGAACACTTCTAGAGGCGCCGTGCTGCTATCGTGATCTGCAGGAAGAGTTCGCTCCGCGACTCGCTGCATGCGTAAAATAGAAGGAGAGATGTTACGGAGCTAGGAGAGGAGCGAGCAGACATGGAAGCGCAGAGCGGCCCCGATCCCGAACAAGATCCGGCACAGGCGGCAGCACACGTTGCCAGCGCTCACCAGATGCTGAAAACGCTGGAAGGCAAGATCGGAAAGCATCCGGAACTGGGTGCGGCGATCACGAAACTGGAGATCGCTCTGAACATTCTGGCCATAAAGACGGGCGGCCTGTTGTAGGCCAAGGTACGCGGATCAATCCACCGCTTCGCCCCACTCCACCGTCCGCCGCTCGCGGCTGCTCTTGTGGGCCAGCATCACTGCTCGCATGGTTCGCAAAGCTTGCTCCGGCGTGACGTCGAGCGCGGCTTTCTTCTCGATGGCGTCTCGCACGTTTGCGTAGAACCCGCGATAATCTCCGCGCTCGGTTTTTATTTTCACACTGGGCTCGCCTACCAGGCTAAGCGTGCCCCAAAACTCTTCCGCCTCCACTCCCCAATCCGCGCCCCAATCCAATCCATCCGGACAATTCTCTGCGCGCAGCCGTGCCTCCTGCGGATCCATTCCATACTTAACAAACGATCCCTTAGTGCCGTGAATCAGAAAGTGCGGGCCCGGGGCATACGCGATGATGCGCGCCCGACCCATCGCCCGAAGCGTCGGATATTCCATGCAAACATCGAACGCATCATCCACCTGAGAAGTTTGCCGCTGGCAGAACGCCGAAGCCGTAATCGCCCGTGGCTCGCCAAACAACACCAGCGCCTGGTCGATCACATGCGGACCCAGATCGAACAACACCCCTGCCCCTGGCTGATCGGCGCGCTCTCGCCAGGCATTCGCCTTCGGTTTCAGCCGAAACCGGTCATAGCGGCATTCATACTCGACAACCGTTCCCAGCTTTCCCGACGCCACAATCTTTTTTATTGTCCCGAAATCCCCATCCCAGCGCCGATCTTGATACACCGTGATCAAGCGTCCGCGCTCGGCAGCGAGCCGCACAAGTTTCTCAGATTCCGCGAGCGTCGGCGCGAACGGTTTATCCACGACCACATCGCGCCCCGCCAGCAGACAGGCCTGAGCGTATTCAAAATGCGAATCGTTCGGAGTCGCGATCACGCATAGTTGGATTTCCTTATCCGCCAGCAATTCATCCAGCGTCCGCGCCACCCGAACCTCAGGATATTTTTCGTGCGCGCGTGTTCCGTGGCGCTCCAGAATGCAAGACAGTTCCATCCCCGGGACACCGCGGATCACCGGCGCATGAAACGCCTGCCCCGCTAGCCCAAATCCAATCAAGCCGACTCGCACCATGGCGACTCCCTACTTGCTTTGCTCCAACGCTTCCCGATCTTTCACCCGCCGCACAAACTTCAGCCCCGACCACACCTCGGTCACCGCGCAGACTTTCACATCGACCAATCCTGCAGCGAGGCCAATCTCACGCACGACGTTTCCATCCAGGTCCGAAGCCACGCCGGAAGTCTTTTTCGGCCAGCTCACCCATAAAATCCCCGCGGGCGCCAGCAGCTTTGCCAACTGCGAAAATTCTCTCGCCAATTCCGCGCGAGACTTCGTAAACATCATGGCGAAATCCAAATTATCTCTTGCTTTCATTTCACATTCCGCCAGCGCCTCGCGCAGTTCCGCGCGGACCTCAGCCGGAGCATTCGCCAAACGCGCGCGAAACCCAGCGTTGATGCCTAATTTCTTCGGAAGCGGCGTCCCCGAATATCCCGGCATTCTTGTGGCTCGTGAAAGGAACGAAGAACTCGATTCAAGCTGGAAGCCAGAAGCAGACTTACTGCACCGGGGCGTACCATCCCCGCCGCGACCGCACCCGGAAATTCTTGCGGTCGACAGCTACGATCTCGATGGTGCGAAAGTGGCCGTCTGCCTTGAAGTCCGCCGGTTTATACGACACATCATATTGGCTGCGCAATTCATCCTGAATTTCAGCGAAAGCGTTGGCCACGTCGCGAATCTGAAAAGGAAAAAACGCCCGGCCGCCCGTCGCATCGGCAATGCGCTCCAGTACCTTGTCGCCGGCGCCCTTGGTGCCGCTTACGTTGGTGCTGATCGTATATACGATGGCCTCGGCCCGCTGCGCCATCTCAATCGCTTCTTCGCGTGTCACGTGGCTTTGGTTGTCCTCGCCATCGCTCAGCAGGACAATCGCGCGCCGGGCCGGTCCCGGCATCGTTTGCTTCATCAGTTTGTCGCGGCAGGCGTAGAACAGCGCGTCGTACATTGCCGTCCCGCCTCCCGGACGCAACGCGCGCACTCCCCGGTCCAGCTTTTCCGTGTCATCGGTGAAATCCTGCGTCACTTCCGGCGTCACGTCGAATCCCACGACCATCGCCTGGTCATAGCCGCGACGCACGGTCTGGTTGAGAAATTCAATAGCCGATTCCTGTTCGAACTTGAAGCGGTCGCGGACCGAATTGCTGGCATCAATCAGCAAGCCCACCTGCAGCGGCAAATTCGTTTCGGCGTGGAAGCTTCGAATCTCGCTCGCGGGCTTGTTGTCATCCACAAAGCGGAAGTCGGACTGCTTGAGATCGGTGACCCGCTTACCGTGCTTGTCGGTCACCGTGAACACCACATTCACTTCGTTGATGCCGACGCGGATGCGGGGGATTTCACCATTGTCCGCGCCCTGTTCTGCGGAAGATTGTACGGCGGATTTAGCCTCGCTGGGTTTAGGCTCGGCGGGAGTTTGCGTGGTTTCTTGCGCGGTCGCAGCCGGCGAAGATTGTGTCTGTGGCACTGGCGGCGCGGTCTGCGCCACGGCGAATTCGCACACGCCCACCACCAGCAACAAAACCGTTGCCCATTGCATCACTGAATTCTTGAACATGACTTTCGCGAAAATGCCCCCGTTTGAGTTCATTATATCCGCACTGGCTTCGGAAGGGAGCGGCTTCAGCCGCTGAATGCGCCGACCCTCTACTCCTCTACCTTGCTTATGAACTTCTGCAACTCCTCCGGCAACTCGCTCTTCAGCGCGATCACAGCGCCGGTGCGAGGATGCCTAAACTCCAACTCCGCAGCGTGCAGAAAATTCCGTGGCAGCCCGATCACCGCATTTTTTCCGCGGGCCTGTTTTGGAGCGCCATACATCGTGTCGCCGACCACGGGATGTCCCATCGCCGCCACATGCACGCGAATCTGGTGGGTGCGGCCGGTGTCGATCTTTACATCAAGCAGCGTGAACTTGCCAAACTTCGTATCGAGGCGCCGCACCACACGATAATGCGTGACCGCCGCGCGTCCGCCTTCGAGCCGCGTGGTCATGCGCGTGCGGCGCACGCGGTCGCGGCTGATGCTCTGCGCGAGCGTTCCGGAATCTTTTTTTACCCAGCCATGCACCAGCGCGACATATTTCTTCTTTACTTCTCGCGCCGCAAACTGCGCGCTCAGCTTGCGATGCGCGTCGTCGTTTTTCGCCACCAGGATCAAGCCGCTGGTCTCTTTATCCAGACGATGCACGATGCCCGGCCGCAACGCTCCGCCCACGCCCGACAAACTCTCCAGGTGATGCAGCAGCGCATTTACCAGCGTGCCGCGATTGCGGGCATCGTCGGTAGCGCCTGCGCCCGCGTGCACCATCATTCCCGCGGGCTTGTTGATCACGGCGAGATCGTCGTCTTCATAAACAATGTCGAGCGGGATTTCCTCGGCGATAGCCTTAAGCGGAGCCCGCTGCGCCTCGCCCAGCACGGTGATGCGCTCACCGCCGCGCAGTTTCAGCGAAGCCTTGGCCGGAGCATCGTTCACCAGAACTTTGCCTTCGGCGATGAGTCGCTGCACGTGGGCGCGGCTGATGGTCTCAAGCCGCGCAGCAAGAAGCTGATCCAATCGCTTGCCAGCATCTTCCGCCGCAACTGAAATAAGGATGGGAAATGATTCCGGCATTCGCTGCGAAGAATACTATAAGGAGTCTGATGCGTGTCGCGAGCTGCGGCAGCTCAGATTTGAGAAGGCTCCGATGGGAAAGCCAATTGCGAAGATACTCTTCATTACCTTGAACGTTCTTTTGTTGTTGGCGCCAGTCAGCGCAGCAGATCCAGGCTCGGGCACTGTTTGCGTCGCCGCTCGTGCCGACGACCCATGGTGGAAAGTCGCGCCTCCGGAGGCGACCAACACGCGGGGGTACCGCGTGCGGATCGATAACCGCTCGGCCGTACCTTGGCCGCGGCTGAAGAGCCTGAAGATCGGCGACCTGGACTTGCAGGATCCGCATCTGCTTACGATTCTAGATGTCACGGGCAAGCCGGTGGAATCGGTCCGGTTCAGATTTTCCAGCTACAAGAAGGTCGATCTATGCATGTCATACGACGGATATCAGGGAATGCAACTAGGTGAAGCGACAAGGCGAACGCCGTGGTGCAAGTGCAAGTAGGTGCCGTAAATCTATCTTGTAACCCCGACCGCCTGCGCCGTCAGATTCTTCGCCCCCGGCCGCAGCCACCAGATCACCCCGCCAGCCAAGACCAGCCCAATCGCGATCAACTGCGTGCCCGACATGGCGCCGCCAAATACCGTGCCGCGGCCTGGATCATCACGAATGAACTCCAGGAAGAACCTTGCCACGCCATAGATAAACATGAACGCGCCGAAGACCTGGCCGTCGAATTTTCTGCGCTTCAGCAGCCACATCAGGAAGAAGAAATTCGCCAGCTCGACTGCAGACTCGAACAACTGCGTCGGCTCGAGCGGCACGTTCAGCGGAGTGCCGGTAATCTGATTCGCCAGCGGATTGCGAAACACGACGCCCCAGAAATGATCGGTCGGCTTTCCGTAGCAGCATCCTGCAGCGAAGCATCCGAGCCGCCCAATCGCATGGCCCAGCGCCAGCCCCGGGGCGAACGCATCGCAAGTGCCGAGCGGGGGCAGGTGATGCTTGCGCACGTACCACCAGGCGGCCAGAAACGCCGCAATCAGGCCGCCGGAAAAAACTCCTCCCGCCTGCAGCGTGGCAATGCTGAAAATGTCGCCGGGATGCGCCGCATACACGCTCCAATCATTAATGATGTAGAGCACCTTCGCGCCCAGAATTCCGCACAGCACCACTAGAATTCCCAGGTTCCAGGCCTTTTCGCCATCAATTCCCAGGCGCTCGGCATTACGCACGCTGACCCATAGGCCGACCAGCACTCCCAAAGAAACCAGGAAGCCGTAAGTCGGCAGGAAGAATCGCCCGAAATGAATTAATTGTGGATACACGGTTAGTTAGATGCAGAAATGAAGGAATCTGTATCTGGACCAGTGTAGCAGGACAAATGTGGCTGTTTCCAAGGCAGGTTTCGCGGGCGAGGACGTCCGCGCCACAAAAAATCAAGCCGACCCACTGTGCCGTGTGACGGGCCGAGAATGAACCGTCAGGTAGACGTTGGGAACCCGCCGAGACCCTTTAGGCATCTCCGCATGGCGGAGCGTCGCACACCGGATCTTAGTTCGAGTCGAGTCCCCGTTCATTCAGCATTGGTTCAAAAATCGGTTACCGTCATCACCAACCCCGCAGGCCGGCTTTCACTCTGGATGCTAGGAGAACTGGCAGCGGATTAGCAATAGGGGAACCGCAAATAGTTGGCAGGGCACTTGCAACCAAAGTAACAAGGCCGCAACACTCCAGGCTTGCAAATCCACATTTCCGTCGTAAGGAACCAGTTCCCCGCACGCAAGACTGCAATTCGCGCGAGAGCCAGAATTCGCCGAGACCAGAAATGAAAGGGGTGTCTGCAGTTCATCTTCGAAGGCGCTGATTCGGGTGGAAGTTGCAGGCGGATGTATACTCTTTCCGCAATACTCCGGGTCTGAGGTTTTCTCCTTCGGCCAAGGCCAGTCCCGGGCAGGGGCACAGAGATGTCCACGTCTCGCAAGTCCGCGATTCTTGCGGCGGCGGTTCTAGTTGTCGCCCACGTGGGAATGTTAGCAGCGAGGTATGGCACGCCACTGGCCTCGCTTTGGGGCGACTGGATCGGATCCATCGCCGGCTTTGTTGGGGCCCTGGCCAGTTGGGATGCATCGCGTCGCTCCGGTCCCTTCGGCAAGCGCGTATGGCGCCTGGTTTGCTTCTCGGTTGTCCTCGTTTCCATCGGACAGGCCGCCTACACTTACTACTTCGATTATCACCACGATCTCACCGGGGCGTTCTGGCCTAGCGACATCCTCGTGTTTTTCTGGGCTGTGCCCGCCATGATGACTCTGTTTCTGAGTCCGCGGGACCCCAATAGTGGATTCCGCTGGCTGCGGCTCTGCGACTTTGCACAAATCTGCACCCTCGTGCTCGCCCTCGAACTTTCGACTCTCTACGTGCCCTCGCGGTGGCAAATTTCGGAAAGAACGATGGCGGAGCGTGTCTTTTACGCCGGTGTAGCCTTCTTCGGACTGCTGGCCCTAAGTTTTCTGCTGCGCGGCCTGCTTACGCGATTTCGCACTGCGCGGGCATTCTTTCTTCGCATGGCGGCATTCTTTTTCGCCTTCGCCGTCACTTCCAACATTACCCTTTTCGCATTTGCCAGCGAAAACTTTCGCCCGGGAGCGTGGCCGGATCTGCTGTGGACCCTTACGGATTGCTTCCTCATCGTGATTGCCGCGACCTGGGACAGCGCTGAGGGGATCCCGGAGACAGGCGAGCCCCTCAGTCCGGGCTTTCAGTTGCTCATGCAGTTTTCTCCTTTGCTCATTCCCGCCATCGTCTTTCCGCTCGTGCTGGGCATCGCGCAAGAGCAGTTTTTCTGGGCGGTTGTTCTGGTCACAGTTTCTTTTTTGGCCGCCAGCGGCCGGTTGTTCGTAGTGCAGAATCAGTTGCTCCAAAGCTCGCGAGAATTGCAGAAAAATCTATCGCTCCTGCAAGGCATCACAGAGGGAACCACAGATTCCGTCTTCGTGAAGGACTTGCAAGGCCGCTACTTGATGATCAATTCCGCGGGGGCGCGGCTGCTCGGGCGCGGAGTGGAAGAAGTGATCGGCAAGGATGACGCCGAGCTTTTCGCTCCAGAAAACGGCCGCGAAATCATGGCAGCGGACCGCAAGGTCGTTGAATCTGGGAAAGCTCAAACCTATGAGGAGGTCGGAATCTCCGCGGGTGTGGCGCGGACTTATTTATCGACGAAGGGGCCGCATCGCGATTCCAACGGCAGCGTCGTCGGCTTGCTCGGCATTTGCCGCGACATCACCGACCGCAAACGCGCGGAACAGGACTTTCGCCAATCGCAGCAAAAACTGCGCATTCACTTCGAGCACACTCCGCTCGCCGTCGTCGAATGGGATACCCAGCTTCAAATTACCGAATGGAGTCCGTCCGCGGAGCGGGTCTTCGGATATTCACGCCAGGAAGCGATCGGGCGAGATGCGAGTTTCCTCGTGCCGCCGGCCCTGCGCGAACATGTAGAGAGAATGGGGAAGGAGCTGCTTGCGCAAAAAGGCGGGACGCGGAGCGCGAATGACAACCTTACCAAGGACGGCCGCACCATCTCCTGCGAGTGGTACAACACGCCGCTGGTCGATGAATCAGGACAGGTGCTCGGCGTGGCCTCTCTGGTTCAGGATGTGACCGAGCGCGTGGCGCTCGAGGAAAGACTTCGCCAGTCGCAAAAAATGGAGGCGGTCGGCCGCCTCGCCGGTGGCGTGGCTCACGACTTCAACAACCTTCTGACCGTCATCATGGGATACAGCCAGATTCTGACCGACGGACTCCCGGCCGTCAGCCGCCTGAAAGACGCCACCGCCCAGATCCGATCGGCCGCCGATCGCGCCGCCGGAATTACCCGCCAACTGCTGGCCTTCAGCCGCAAGCAAGTGCTCTCGCCGCGTGTCATCGACCTAAACGACATCGTACTGAACCTCGACTCCATGCTGCGGCGGCTGATCGGCGAAGACGTCGAAGTTCTAACCGTGCCTGGCCGCGAGCTGGGCGCGGTCAAAGCCGATCCCGGTCAAATCGAGCAGGTCATCATGAATCTTGCGTTGAATGCGCGCGATGCCATGCCCAACGGCGGAAAACTTACTCTCGAGACCGAAAACGTGGAACTGGACGAGTCTTATGCCCGCGAACACGAGTCCCTGAAACCCGGGCGCTACGTCATGCTGGCAGTGAGCGACACTGGAACCGGCATGAGCCCTGACACTCAGGCCCATATCTTCGAACCTTTTTTCACCACCAAGGAAGTGGGCAAGGGCACCGGTCTCGGGCTCTCCATGGTCTACGGAATCGTCAAGCAGAGCGAAGGTTACATCTGGGTATACAGCGAGCCCGATCGCGGGACGTCCTTCAAGATCTATCTTCCCCGCGTCGACCAGCCCGCAGAAGCAGTCGGATTGGAGAAACGGCCAGCCGGCGTCCAGCGCGGAACTGAGACCATCCTGTTGGTCGAGGACGACGCGCAACTGCGCGCACTTACATCGTCCGTCCTGGCTCATTGTGGTTATAAAGTATTGTCAGCAGCCGGCACGGAGGAAGGCCTTGCCTTGTGCCGTGAAAATCACCGCGAGATCCACCTGCTGGTCACCGACGTGATCATGCCCGGAATGAACGGTCGTCAGCTTGCCGAACAGGTCAAAAAGCTTTCCCCGAGCACTAAAGTTCTGTACGTCTCCGGCTACACCAGCAACGCCATCGTTCACTACGGCGTGCTCGATCCGGGACTGAGCTTCCTGCCGAAGCCTTTTTCGTTGGCGGCGCTGGTTGCCAAGGTGAGGGAAGTTCTCGACGGCCCCGGTGCGTGAACGGGGAAAATCGCCGTGGCTTCCTGATCAAACGAAGCGGGTCGTCTATCCTGCCTTACGCTTCTCCTCCAGCACTTCATCCAGCGCATCTGCTAATAGATGCGCGCGCTTCTGGTAGTCGGTTGCCCCGCTATCCTGATTTCGCTTCAATAAATGATACTCATCGGCAATGTTTAGCGCAGCCAGCACAGCTAGTCGGACGGTATCGATCGTATTCGTGGCCTCAGCCACCGCCCGCATCTTCGAATCCACATACTCCGCCAGTTTCAAAATGTATTCCGGATCTGACCCTCGCAGGTTATACGCCTGATCAAAAATCTCCACTCGCACTCCGCCAGCCTGCGCGTCCTTCAACGTCGAATCTTTAGTAGCGGTAGCCATAGCCGTTAACCTTTGTCATTCCGAGCGAAGCGAGGAATCTGCTTCCAACGTCCAGCTGCTCCACGCTCGCGGCCCATCCATCAAGCCGGAAGCCAAACTAACTCGCCCGCTCCTCCGCGATCGACTCAATCTGCTCCAACATCTTTTCCACCCGCCCGCGAATCTCTTCCCGCTCTTTCCTCAACTGCACCGCCTCGCGCCGCAATACCACCAACTGCTCCTCGCGCTCCTCCAGTTGCTGCCGTGCCCGCTGCGCATCGCGTTCCGCCTGCGTCTGCGCCTGCCTCGCAGCCTTATACATCTCAATGGTGCGGTAAATCTTATCTTCGAGCACCTGAAAATCGTCCACCGGAACCTGTTCCTCCATCCGTTCCACAGCATTCAGCGCCATGATCGCACTTTCCCTTGAAAAGATTTCAAACTTTCCCGCAGTATACTCCACCGACCTGTGGATCAGGCATGGCCCAAAGGTGCTGACGCGAGACTGTTGGCGCGAGATTGACTATAATCTCCGGCATGAAACATCGAGGATTCTCCCTCATCGCCCTCGCCGCAGTCCTAGCCTTCACTTCCCTTCCCAGCGCCGCCAAAACCATCGTCAATCTCAAGGATGGGCAGGGCAAATCCGTGGGCTCGATCATCGTGACGCCGAAAGGATCAGGTGTCAGCCTCAAGCTCCACCTCCACGACCTCCCGCCCGGCGAGCACGGCATCCACATCCACCAGAACGCCAAGTGCGATGCCCCCGATTTCAAATCCGCGGGTCCACACTTCAACCCAGACGGGAAAAAGCACGGACTGGAGAATCCTGAAGGCCATCACGCCGGCGACATGTTGAATTTAACTGTCGATGCAAACGGCAAAGCCGAGGGCACCCTCGTTGATAACGACGTAACCCTCGGTGACGGCTCGCACTCGCTCTTCAGCAACGGCGGCACGGCGATCGTGATTCATGCTAAACCCGATGACATGAAGACCGATCCCTCCGGCAACTCCGGCGACCGCATAGCCTGCGGCCTGATCACAAAGTAACGCTCAGATAACCTTTGTCATTCCGAGCGCAGCGAGGAACCTGCTGTTTGCCGACAGCATTTCTGCGCAATGGCGAGAGCAATAGCGTCAATCACCGCCGCAACTTCCCCAACTTCTCCGCCGCCGCATCCAGCGTCTCCAACTTCTTGCAGAACGCAAACCGCACCTGCCGCGCTCCATCCCGCGCATCGCGATAAAAACTTGACCCTGGCACCGCCGCCACTCCAATATCCTTCACGAGATACTTAACGAACGAAACATCATCGTCAAACCCGAACCCGGAAATATCCGTCATAACGTAATAAGCGCCGCGCGGACGAAAACACCGAAACCCCGCGGCCTCCAGCGCCGGAATCAGATGATCCCGCCGCACCCGATATCCTTCCGCCAGCCGCGCGTAGTATTCCGGCGGCAGATTCAGCGCCGCCGCACCTGCTTCCTGCAGCGGCGCCGGCGCTCCCACCGTCAGGAAATCATGCACCTTCCGGATCGCATTCGTAATCTTCTCCGGCCCCACCGCCCATCCCACGCGCCATCCGGTCACGCTGTAAGTCTTCGACATTCCGTCGATCGTCACCGTCCGCTCCCGCATGCCGTCGAGCGACGCCATCGAAATGTGCTCAGTCCCGTCATACAAAATGTGCTCGTAAATCTCGTCGGTGATCGCGAGGACGTCGAATTCCACGCACAAATCCCGAATCAATTCCAACTCGGCCCGGGTGAAAACCTTTCCAGTAGGGTTATTGGGGGTATTAAGTACGATGGCCTTGGTGTTCTTGTCAAACGCTGCCCGCAACTCTTTCTCATCGAATGTCCACTCACCGCCGTCACTCGTGGGCGGCCGCAGTTTCACAAACCGCGGCCGCGCCCCGCTCAGCACTGAATCCGGTCCGTAGTTCTCGTAAAACGGTTCGAAGATCACCACTTCATCGCCCGCGTTGCACACAGCAAGCAAAGTCGAAATCATTGCTTCGGTCGATCCGCAACAAACCGTGATCTCTTTTTCGGGATCGACCGAAATCCCTTGCCAGACGCCCATCTGCCGGGCAATCGCGTCGCGCAGGTTCTTCGCGCCCCAGGTAATCGCATACTGATTCACGTCGCAATCAATCGCCGTCTGCGCCGCCTGCTTGATCTCCGCCGGAGCCGCAAAATCCGGAAACCCCTGCGCCAGATTCACCGCGCCATAAAGCGCCGCCTGCCGCGTCATCTCCCGGATCACCGACTCGGTGAAATGCGAAACCTTCTCGCTAAGAAAATGCTTGGTTGGATGGGATAGAGAAGAGACTACGTCCGCCATAGCAGGCAGATTAGCACAGGAGGGTCGGAGCGACCTGTCATCCTGAGCGGAACATTTGCTCTCGTGAAACGAGAACGAATGTGGAGTCGAAGGACCCCTTACCCGTAAGTCCTAACACAATCCTTGTAAGGAATTTAAAGCCACGTCACCGCGCTCTAAGCCCGCTGCAATCCGCCCAGTGCCTGCAGCGCTCCAATGATCTGCTGAGACCACCCCGCAACCTGCTGGTCGCGTAAAGTCCCGTCATCCGACTGCAATCTCACGCGCAGGAGGATCGAATACTTTCCAGCGCCGATCGCCCCTCCCCGAAAAACCTCCACCGGCGTGAATTCACGCAGTTCGGGAATGCCCAGCCCCATCACCGCGCGCCGCATCGCATCAAACTCCACGCCATCGCTAAACACAAACGAGAAATCCCGCTCCACCGCCGGATATTTCCCGAGCGCCGCGAACCGAACCGTCCGCAATCCGATGGCATGCAACTGCTCCAGATCAATCTCCGCCAGAAAAACATCCTGCCGCAATTTCCGTTCGACCTTGACACCCGGAGCAATCTGCCCGAACTGCGCCACCACCACCCCATCCATCAACGCCCGCGCCGATCGTCCGGGATGAAAATACTCCGCCGTCTCGCGGTCGAAACTTAGTTCACTCGAAGTAAACGCGGCCAGCAGATTCTCCACGTCGCCCTTGAACGAGCGAAATGCCTCGGCCGAGGCAGCCTGTTCGTCCTTGCTGACGTCGAGCGTCCCACCCACAGGCAGCGATCCTTTCACTGCTGCCAGCGTCGCGCCCAGGCAAAAGCGCGCCGGCTCACCCAATCGCATCTCATAGACGCGGCCCATCTCGAACAACCGTACGTTCTCTGAGTCGCGATTCAAATTCCAGGCCAGCATGTCGAGCATGCCCGGAGCCATCGAAGTCCGCATCACGGAAGCTTCTTCGCTCAGCGGATTTTCCAGTTCGAGCACTGCAGCCGATGAAAACTTCTCCGCATCGGCGTGCGAAATAAATGTCAGCGAAACCGCCTCGTCGTATCCCAGCGCCAAAGCGCGGGCCCGCAAAGTGGCGTCCATAGCCGCATGCGGCAACTCAACCACCGCGCCACTGTAAGCCGGCAAAGTATTCTCGAACTTGTCGTAGCCATGCAGCCGCGCGATTTCTTCGATCAAGTCGATCTCACGCTCCACATCCAGCCGCCAGCTCGGAATCACGACCCGGAACTCCGCCGTGCCCTGGCCCTCGGGAATCAGCGTGAAGCCAAGGCTCTTCAGGATGCGAAAAATCTCGCCAGTACTCAAATTCCCGCCCAGGATGCGATGCACCTCAGAAAGCCGCAGCACCACCGGCGCCTGATCCATCTTTCTGGACATGACATCGATCACATCGCCGACCAGTTTCCCGCCGCCCGACTCCAGAATCAGCGCCGCCACCAGATCGCACGACAAAATCGTCGACTCAAAATCCGCTCCGCGCTCGAAGCGATGCGAAGCGTCGGTGTGCAGCCCATGCCGCCGTGAACTCTTGCGCACGGTCAGCGGATCCCACCACGCCGACTCGATCAGAATATTTCGCGTCTTGTCGGTGATCATGGTGTCGAACCCGCCCATCACTCCGGCAAGCCCGACCGGCTTCCTCGCGTCCGCCACGACCAGATCTTCGGAACTAAGCCTACGTTCCACGCCATCGAGCGTCTTCAACTTCTCGCCATCTTTGGCTTTTCGAATAACGAGCTTTCCACCCTCCAGCAAATCCATGTCGAAGACGTGCGTAGGCTTGCCGATCTCCCACAGAACGTAGTTCGTGGCGTCAACCGCGTTGCTGATCGGGCGCTGATCGAGCAACGCCAAGCGATGTGCAATTTTCGCGGGCGACGGTTTGACTTTAGTGCCGTGAATAACCCGAGCAGAGAATCGAGGGCAAAGCTGCGGCTCCTCGACTTGTATCGGAAAAGGGGCATCGTGCGCCGGTTTTGCTGAGAACTGAGAACTGAGAACTGAGAACTGTTTCAGCGGCAAATCATAAATAGCCGCCGCCTCGCGCGCCACGCCGTAATGATTCATGGCATCGGGGCGATTCGTTCCAATCTCCATTTCGAACACGGTGTTTGCACCCGAGCCGCTGATCCCTTCCACAGCAATTCCGACGCCGGTCAAATCTTCTGCCAGTCGCCGGTCATCAACCGCCAGCTCAACAAACTCTCGCACCCACCGTGGAGAAATCTTCATTGCTCTTTACGCCCACTGCTGCAGAAACCGCACATCTCCCTGGAAGAACAACTGAATATCATCCACTCCATACTTCAGCAAAGCGATCCGGTCGGCTCCCATGCCAAACGCAAACCCCGAAACTTTTCTAGGGTCATACCCATTGTCTTTCACAAACTCAAACACGTTGGGATCAACCATGCCGCAACCCAGAATCTCAATCCATCCCGTCTGCTTGCACGGACGGCAGGGCTCCGCCCCGCGCTTCCCGCTCCCACCGCAGATGAAGCACGATACATACATCTCCGCGCTCGGTTCCGTGAACGGAAAAAATGACGGACGAAAACTCGTCTTCACGCTCGATCCAAAAAATTCCTTCATGGCATGATCGAGCGTCCCCTTCAAATCGCCGAAAGTGATATTGGTATCGACAGCCAACCCCTCAATCTGATGAAACATCGGCGAGTGGCTGGCATCCGCAGGATCGTTGCGATGCACTGTCCCGGGAATCACGATGCGAATCGGCGGCCGCATCTTCTCCATCGTGCGAATCTGCACCGGAGAAGTATGCGTCCGCAGCAGCAACCGCTCCCGCTGCGCCTTCCCCTGCTGCCCCGCGATAAACAAAGTATCCTGCGTATCTCGAGCCGGATGATTCGGCGGAAAATTCAAAGCCTCAAAATTGTAGTAGTCAGTTTCGACCACAGGCCCGTCGGCAACGGAGTAGCCAAGCTTCTGAAAGACGCGAACCATGTCGTTCGTGGTCTTGATGACAGGATGCTCCGCGCCAATCGGTCGGCGGACCCCAGGAAGAGAAATGTCGATCCGCTCTGCCGCAGAAGTCATTCCATCATCGTGGCCGACCCGCGCGCCCTCCACCAGTTCTGCAATCCGCGCCTTCAATTCGTTGACCCGGATCCCAGCCTCGCGCTTGCCATCCTTGGGCGCGCCCTTCAACCACAAATCATTGATCTGCGTCAGGATTCCGCTCTTACGCCCGATCCAACGGTCGCGGAACGCCTTCAGTTCGGCATCGTTGCGAACCGCTCCCGCCTCGCCCGCGCATGCACGAAGGCACTCGGCGGCAGCCTTTTCGAGCGCCGCCGCCGAATAATCCGTCAACTTGGAAACGGTGTACGCCATTTTCCGAGGAACTCAGGCCTTGTCATTCCGAACCGCGCAAGCGGAGAAGAGTCTGCTGTTCTCTCGCCATCAGCAGAAAAGCAGATTCCTCGCTCGCTCTCTCCGCGCATGGCGCGGCTGCGAGCGGCTCGGAATGACAAGGATTAAGTCCGAAAGCTGAAAGCTGAGAGCTGAGAGCTGAAAGCGACTATGCCAGCGCGCCCTTGGCTTGCTCCACCAGGTTCTTAAACGCGGGCGCATCCTTGACCGCCAAATCCGCGAGAATCTTGCGGTCCAGCTGCACTCCAGCCTTTTTCAACCCGTGGATAAACTGGTTGTAGCTCAAGCCGTTCAGCTTCGAAGCCGCTCCAATCCGCACGATCCAAAGCGAACGGTACTGCCGCTTCCGCTGCTTCCGCCCGCTGTATGCGAACTTGAGGCCGCGCTCGACCGCTTCTTTGGCGGATCGGTACAGTTTCGATTTAGTGAGGAAGTATCCGCTGGCGCGATCTAATATCTTCTTGCGCTTGGCGCGGCGTTTGGTTCCGCGTTTTACACGTGGCATGGTGTTCTCCTTTTTGCTTTCTCCGTACTGGCGGCTGGAGGTAAGGAAGATTCGCTTTGGCGGCGATCTCTGGCCTCTTCACGCGCCTTGCAGGGCAAGCATTTAGAGGTTAGGGTTTACTGGTCCCTAGCCCCTGGGCCCTAATCCCTGCTTCACTGATAAGGAATCATCCGCTTTACTTTGTGCAGATCGCCATCGCTTACCAGCGTGGCCGTTCCCAGATGGCGTTTGCGTTTCTTGGCTTTCGAGCTCAGCATGTGGCGCAGGCCGGAATGCCCGCGCTTCACCTTGCCCGTGGCCGTCTTCTTGAAGCGCTTGGACGCGCCCTTGTGCGATTTCAATTTCGGCATAAGTCCTCGGAGTCAGCTGCGGCCCCCAGTTGCCAGCCCTCAGCTTTAGATATCGACCGCTTAATGTTTTACTGCTCTGGAATCGTCAGGCGAGCTGTTTCGCCTGCGAGGCCGGGTCTGGAACTTCTGCAGCAGCCGCGGTCGCCGGCGCTGGTTTTTCCTTTTCTTGCGCCAGCTTTTTCTCCAGCTTAGCCTTCGCCTTGGCTTCTCGTTCTCGTTCCTTCTCGCGCTCGACCGCTGTTTTCTTCGGCGCCAGAATAGCGTGCAGCGTGTTGCCCTCTTGCCGCGGCCGGAACTCCACGATGCTTTGTGACTCTACGTCTTTAATCAGCCGCTCCAGGATTTGCCGGCCCAATCCGGTCCGCGTCATTTCGCGGCCGCGAAAAAATATCGTGGCCTTTACCTTGTCGCCTCCATCGAGGAAGCGGAGCACGTGATTTTTTTTGGTCTCGTAATCGTGGTCGTCCACGTTGATGCGGAACTTGACCTCTTTTACCGTGATCGTCTTCTGGTGTTTCTTGGCCTCGCGCTCTTTCTTCTCCTGCTGGTAGAGATACTTCCCGTAGTCCATGATGCGGCAGACGGGAGGCTGCGCGGTGGGCGAAATCTCAACCAGATCCAGGTTCTTGCTGCGGGCCAACTTGAGAGCTTCGAAGGGAGGCATCACGCCGATCTGTTCGCCTTCGTCTCCGATCACGCGAATTTCACGGGCTCGAATGCGGTCGTTGGTTCGAATAAAACGTTTGTCGATACGGTCCTCCGCGCCTTAAGCGACTGGGAATAAAGGATTATAACATGACGATTCCGGGAAGTTGCGCCGACATGCATGGCCCGCAATTCGCGCAAGGGAATGCGGTGAGGGAGGGGACATTGCGAGGTCTTGTTGCGCTCATGCCCCAAGCATCCTTCGCCTTGAGCGCTTTGGAATCATTCTGTCGGCGGTGCTGGCGGCATCTGGATCGTGATTGGTCCGTTCTTATCGTCGACAATCCTGTAGTCGCCGGGCACTGTGAAAAGTGACGGATCAGGTTCGGAGATGTTGACGGTTGTGAACTCCGTTTTCAGTTCTCCTGCCCAGGGATCGCTGTGCTTGGTCATGACTGTAGCTTTCAGATCCGACGAGTACCAGCGTTCTGAGATCACGCTTATCGGCTTGTCATTGCCCATCTGTCCGCTTGGAATTGTAGTAGTCATACGCGTGCCGGTCGCGTGGATGCCATTGATCGTCTGGTCGCCTAGATTCTCAGTGGAGGGCGCGGGCTCGCTGGAATCTTGTCCTATCTTTCTTCTGAAAAATACGTTTGGAGAGAAAGTTTGCGGGCCGGCGCCGCCAGCGTTCTGATAGATGAACATGCGCTCACCCCTGGCTGGAAGATCGGCCGCACCGAGTCCGGGATTACCCGGGGCCGGCAAGACCATTTTGTGCGCCACCTTGTTCTCAGAATCGAGCATGTAGCGAACGCCCGCCACTGGATCCAGAATCGTAATCAACTTTGGCGCTGAGTTTTGCGGGCCAGCCCCAAGCAGCTTTAATCCGGCCTCGCGGCGGACGCGGCCATCACTGTCCCGGCACATAGTCGACGTGTCGGTAGTGTGGATGCGGTTGCCATCGGCAAAGGACTGGGTATGCTCGGTCGTGATCGTGGCGCAGAACGGTGCCCCCTTCACCGGCGCGGCGTCGTCCATAGCGTCGACGCGCATGGTGATCATGCCACCCTTCGGGGGGAGCAGTGCGCCACCAGCGATCGAGGGCGAAGGGGAATCGGGAGCTGTCTGAGCGGCGATGCCGACGGTCAGCACGGTCGCTGCAATCAGTGCAAGAATGCAGGGTTTCAGGGACATGATGTATTTCCTCCAAAAATCAACAAATCTCTATTCCACGATGCGAATGCCACGCGCGATTCCGTCCGGACCAACGATAACGTCGGCCAACACGGAGCCATTGGCCGGACCCGCGGATGGCGCAAGCGCTATAGCGGACGATGATAGTTGCACCCGGATCACTTCCATGGCTCCGCCACAGCTAAGTTCGTCGCAATACATTAAGCTGTGAAAGCCTGCTGCAGCCGGGTTTCCCAGCACGACAACGGAAGATGCGCGACTCTGGCGCCCGACCGGATGAGCCTCCGTATGGCTAGCTGTCTGGGGAATAACGACGGTCTTGTGGGCCGCCGCGGACGGTTGAGAGCCGGCAGACAAATCCGCAGTGTGGGTTCGGTCCACAGTGGTAACGGTCCTTCGCTCGGAGAAAGACAGAAGGGCAGCGATGAGCATGATGGCCGCGGCCGCTGCGCCCCATGACAAGATGAGAAACCTCCGTCGCCTGTGGATTGACGAGCGCGCAAAAGTTTCGCCAGTCGTGACGTGGCGGTGGTAATTGGCAAGGACAGCGGCATCGAGCGACACCGGAATTTGCGGAACCGATTGACGCAGGAGCCGCAAGTCATCGCCCAGTTCGCGTTGCGCTCGGACGTACTGGGCACATTCGGCGCAGTGGACCAGGTGTTCGGGGTCAACCCGGAACTCACCTCCTAGATGTGATCGATCCTCGAAGTGAATGCGCAGTTCCTTGCAGGTCATATAACATCTCCCTGAACACATGCCTCGCGCCGGGTCGCCCTCATCTCAGGTTGACTTCTTCGGATCCATTTTAGTTTTTGTGCCAACAGGGTATGCCCGCGGTTGAGGCGGGAGCGGATGGTACCGATCGAGCAGTGTAGCCGGGAAGCCGCATCCGCGTAAGAGACCTCGCACAAATCGCACAGAACCACCGCTTGACGGTAATGATCGGGAAGCGAAGCCACAGCCGCCTGCACATTACCAACCAGTTCGGAGCGGATAATCCGTCTCGAGAGCGCTTCCGATTCGGAAATCAGATTGCCAGACAAATTTTCAAACGCTTCGTTCGCTGGAAGCGGTTGATATGCACGCTCGCGGCGCTCGATGCGCCGAATAAAATTGCGGGCGATGCCAAAAGCAAAAGCCGCAACGTCTCCGAGACTGGTGCGATACTTGTGACCTTCCTTCAATAAGCAGATGAAAACTTCCTGCGTCACTTCTTCGGCGACCGAGTTCGAGCCAGTCATATAAAACGTGTAGCGAAAAATACCACCCTTCAGCCGGTGGTAAAGCTCGAGAAACGCTGCTTCCTCTCCGATCAGAGCAAGGCGCAACAGTGTGCCATCCGATCGGCCTGCGGGCTGGTTCGTGCTCGCCATCTCTTACTTATCTTCGATGCGCAAGATTTCATACTGTCTTCGTGTCGGCGAGATAAATAGTTCCAGAAAATTTTGACCTTTGCTTGGATGAGGAAAGGGACAGCTGGCCGTAGCTGCCGAACACGCCGCCAAGATTAGGCGAACAGGCTCATTGCTTCAGGTTCGTAGTCCGCATCGAGCCGGAGAGCCCGCCGCTTGCCCGCTTGAGGTAACGAAAGAAACGGGGCCGTCCCCACTGTTTCCAATAGGGAGAATCCCAGCAATCGACGCCGGGACCGGAACTCAGCAGGCTGAAAAACGAACGCTGGGCGGGATTGACCACTATCCCGGCATGTCCACGCCAGACGGCCAAGTCACCGGGTTGCGGCTTTGCGACTCGGCGGAATTCGTCCGTACCTTCGTAGAGGTTGGACGAGGGGGCGTAATCATAGCTGAATCCGACGCGCTCATAGACGGCGTGGACGAGGTGAGAGCAATCGACCTCGTGATGGCGGGAATGCAGCGCAGTGCGGACAATCGCTGATCCCTCATGCCGGGTCAGCGGTCGGGGAGCAGTCGTCTTGTGCTGACTTTCTTGAGCGTGCGCACCTGGGACGCCCCGCGGGCAGAATAGAAGAAGAAACAACGCGCCCTTGGCATGGAACTGCATCGTTCTGTTTATAGCGCACCGTCGCATTGCTGCACAGGTCACAGGGGTGCCGGGCTAATCTGTGAAAAATGTCCTGATCTCGGATGCACCTTGGAGCCGAGAGTTTTTCCTGAGGCGCGGGTTAACCCGGATATCCCGGTTACGTTTCTTCGCGATCTCGCGGTGCTGGACTGTGGATCAGCGTCGATAAAATGTTGGCTCCACTCAGAGAAACAGTAAAAATCTGAACTTCGCTGCCTCATACCCTCCGCCGATCCTCTGACACTGTTCATCTTCGATAGTCCAGCCTCCCGATCCTGTTAGAAGGGGCACCGTTGTTCCAGTTCTGAGATGTTATATCTCAGGGATTGGTGCAGCTATAAAAAAAGGCATAGCGGGAGACGCATCCCTGTGGCTACAACCGGTGCAGGCGACCCTGAAGCCCTTTCGCTGGGCCTCTTGAAAAAAGCAACCAAGCCACATTCATTCGCGTCGAAAAGATGGTCGATGGCGGTCATCTGCGAGCCTCTTAAGGTTTCAGGATCCGCGAGAAATGTCCTTAGGAGAGAAAAAATTATGGCAAAGCTAACCAAACCCACTCGTGATCGGATATCCACCAGCAAGTTCGCTTTCCCCAAACAACGCAAGGAGCCTTTGGAGAACGCCTCCCACGTGCGCAACGCGGCTGCCCGCTTCGATCAGGTGGAGGGCGTTACGCAGGCAGAACGGCGCGCGGCATGGAAGCGGATTGAGTCGGCCGCAAAGCGCTACGGAGTGGACTTGAAAAAGTCCGCGTAACGCGCGCGCACCCCGGAACTTTCCGGCCTCGATCACTCGATCAAATCAGCAGTTGCCGTCCCCGCTGCGCAAGCGTTTCCCTTCTGGAAAACTCGCCTGTCCGGGTACACTGAGTCGGGACGGGGGCGAGCGCTGGTTGCGGTAAAGCCTCCTGCCGCTTTAGGCGAGGGCTGAACCATGACGCTTGAGCACGAAGAACTTCTACGGGAATTTCAGGAATTCGCCCGGACCGCTCCCACCGCGAAGTCCGTGATGGAGCATATCGCCCAGCGTCTGCATGAGAAGATGACGCGCTACAACTGGGTCGGCTTTTATCTGGTCGACCCGTCCGACGACGGCGTTCTGCTGGTGGGACCTTTTGTCGGCAGCTTTACTCCCAACGCTCGCATTCCCCTCAGTTCAGGACTCTGCGGCGCCGCGGCCAGCAGCGGGCAGACCGTGGTGGTGCACGATGTGTCGAAGGATCCGCGTTATCTTTCAGGTTCGCCGCTGGTGAACAGCGAAATCGTTGTGCCCATCTTTCTGAAGCACAAGCTTGCCGCCGAACTCGACATCGAAAGTTATTTTGCTGCCAGCTTCAACAAGTCGGAACAGGAGTTCGTCGAAGCCTGCGCCGCCCTGGTCGCAAAGCATTTAGGCAAGGGTTAGTCGGCAGGAAGTAGGCGCTGGCACAATCGTTGACTCGCCGATGACGCATCCGTAAGATGAAGCGACTCAAAAGTCCAGCGTGTCGCTCGATTGTCTTAGTACGAGCGTCTTGGCGAGCGTCTTAGTTGGCGAGTGCCTCGGAAATGATCAACCAAACCATCTCCCACTATCGCATCACTGAGAAACTCGGCGGTGGCGGGATGGGCGTTGTCTACAAAGCCGAAGACACCCGCCTGCATCGTTTTGTGGCGCTGAAGTTTCTGCCCGATGAAGTAGCCAACGATCCGCAGGCTCTGGAGCGTTTCCGGCGCGAAGCGCAGGCGGCCTCGGCTCTCAATCATCCCAACATTTGCACCATCTACGACATCGGCGAAGATCAGGGACGTCACTACATTGTGATGGAGTACCTGGAAGGCAGCACGCTGAAGTACCGCATCGAAGGCAAGCCAATTTCAGTCGAGCAGTTGGTGGATTGGGGAGCGCAGATTGCCGACGCGCTCGACGTTGCGCACACGGCGGGCATTGTTCATCGCGACCTGAAACCCGCTAACCTGTTCATCACCAAACGCGGGCAGGCGAAGGTGCTCGACTTCGGCCTGGCGAAAGTGGCCGGGCGCCCGCTGCCGCAACTGGAACCGGGCGGAGCGACGCTGGCGACGGCGGCGGTTGATCCAGCGAACCTTACCAGCCCGGGCAGCACCGTTGGGACCGTCGCTTACATGTCACCTGAGCAGGCGCGCGGCGAAGAACTCGATGTCCGCACCGACCTGTTTTCCTTCGGCACGGTTCTTTATGAAATGGCTACGGGACGGCAGCCGTTTACCGGCAACACATCTGCAGTAATCTTCGATGCCATCTTGAACCGCGCGCCCACGGCGCCGGTGCGGCTGAATCCAAATCTGCCAGCCGAACTGGAACGCATCATCAACAAGGCTCTGGAAAAAGAAGCCGACCTTCGTTACCAGGTTGCGTCAGAGATGCGGGCGGATCTGAAGCGTCTGAAGCGGGAGATCGACTCAGGCAAGAGTTCAGCGGCAGCGAGTTCGGCGGCGAGTATGGCAGCGATCGCGGAACCGGTGGCAGCCCCAGGTGCGCCTGCTTCGTCAGGTTCGGCGAAGATTCAAGCCGCGGCGCCAGCATCTTCGCAAGACTCAGCCGCGGCGGTCGCAACGCCAGATGGACGCAAGAAATGGCTGTGGGTTGCGGCGGCAGTCGTGATTGTAGCCGCGCTCGCCGGCGGATTTTTCTTCAGCCATCGAAGCCGAGCCCTCACGGCAAAGGATTCCATCCTGCTCTCCGATTTTGTCAACACCACCGGCGACCCCGTGTTCGATGGAACGCTGCGGCAGGCGCTGGCCGTCCAACTGGAGCAGTCGCCCTATCTGAATATCTTTCCACAGGAGCGGGTGCGCGATACGCTGCGCTATATGGGGCACTCTCCCGACGAGCGAGTCACTCCGGATCTGGCGCGGCAGGTCTGCCAGCGGGAAGGGGTAAAGGCGGTTTTGAATGGAACCATCTCCGCGGTTGGAACCCAGTACGTGGTCGGAGTGGACGCGGTGAATTGCCTCACCGGTGACAATCTGGCTCGCGAGCAAATTCCAGTCGACAAGAAAGAACAGGTTCTCGGCGCAGTGGGCAAGGTGGCTTCAAGTTTGCGGAGCAAGCTCGGCGAGTCGCTGGCTTCATTGCAAAAGTTCGACGCGCCAGTGGAAGAAGCAACCACCTCCTCGCTCGAAGCGCTCAAGTACTTCAGTCTGGGCGAAGCGGAGAGAGACAAAGGCAGCGAGTACACCGCGATTCCTTTCTACAAACACGCTCTTGAACTGGATCCGAATTTCGCGGTGGCCTACGCCCGCGTGGGCCAGGGTTACGGCAACATCGGCGAGAGCGCCCTGGCCATCGAAAATACGAAGCAGGCATTTGAGCGGCGGGACCGCTGCAGCGAGCTGGAAAAACTCTATATTGAAACTCATTACTACAGCATCGTGACCGGGGAAATTGACAAGGAGCTGGAGGCGTTAGAACTGTGGCGCCGAACCTACCCACGCGACAGCATCCCGGCCACCAACCTCGCGGTGGGCTATGAGATTATCGGAAAGTGGGAGCAGGCCCTGCCAGAAGCGCAGGCGACAATGCAACTCGCCCCCGATTCGTCGTTCAGTTACAACGCGCTGGCCGTGGCCTATCTGGGCCTGAATCGTCTTGCCGAAAGCAAGGCGATCCGCAAGGAAGAGGCTCGCAAGAAAATCGATAGCATAGTGGGCCATGTCGATATGTACATGTTTGCATTTCTTGATGGAGATGCGGCCGGAATGCAGCGCGAGGTGGAGTCGGCCAGGGGAAACCAGGGTGAGTATGTAATGGCGGAAACCGTTGCCGATGCTGCCGCGTCGTCAGGAAAGATGGCGGCGGCACGAGGGAGTTATCAGCGCGCAGCCGATCTCGAACGGCAGGGGAAGCTTGAGGAGATTGCGGCAGTGACCCTGGCTCGGGAAGCCGCCTTCGAGGCGGAGATGGGAGACTCCAAGGCAGCCCGCGATGATGCCACCAAGGCGCTTTCTTTTTCGCGCGGTCGCGGAGTTCTTGTGTCTGCGGGATGGGCGCTGGCGCTGGTAGGTGAGGCGCGAGATGCGGAAACGATTGCCCAGGAACTTGTTCGGCAACACCCAACCGATACTTTGATCAACGCGGTTGCTCTACCCTTGATTCGCGCCGCCATTGCAATGAACCAGGGAAATCCCGGGAAAGCAATTGAACTCCTGCAGTCTGCGACCCCTTACGAATTTGGAATGATGCCGGTTGTCAGACCCAACTACTTGCGTGGGCTGGCCTATCTTAAGCTGCATCAGGGAAAGGAAGCTGCGAACGAGTTCCAAAAAATTCTCGATCATCCTGGCGTTTGTATTTTCTCGCTTCCTAGCTGCAGGCTTGCCCACTTGCAGCTTGGTCGCGCCCGGGCAGAAGTTGGTGACGCAGGGGGCGCGCGCACTGCCTACCAGGACTTTTTTGCTCTCTGGAAAGACGCCGATCCCGACGTCCCCATCCTGAAAGAAGCCAAGGCCGAGTACGCCAAGCTGCAGTAATTTCCAAAAACACGAAGGTGTTCTCGGCGAAGCTCAATTCGTGGGTGAGTTTGCCGGGAACAAATCCGCCACTAACACCCCGTCTTGCACTCCCTCGATCCACGCGGCAATCCAGCGGTTGGGCTCGTGACTTCCCTTCAGATACAGCTTCTGATAATTGTCAGTGAGAGCTTCGGTGAACTCCCCGTCGGAGTTGTTGTGCGTGACGTTGAGCGTGATAGCCTCCAGCGGCTTTCCTATAAACGATCGCATGAAGGCGAGCTTCTTCTCAGCGGCAAGGTCGCGCAAGATTTTGTTGCGCTCGCGGGCTAATTGCACGGGGACTTGATTCGGTAGTGTGGCAGCCGGCGTGGCGGGGCGCGCGGAGTAGGTGAAGACGTGCAGGTAGGTGAATGGTAGTTCCGCGATGAGGCGCCGCGTGGCTTCGAATTCAGCGTTCGTTTCGCCAGGGAATCCGGCCATGACATCGGCGCCGATTGCAGCGCTGGGCATGGCGGCATGTATCTTTTCAATCTTCTCGCGATAATGCCAGGGGCGATATTTGCGATGCATGCGGCGCAGCACAGCATCACTGCCCGATTGCAGGGGCACGTGCGCGTGCTTGGCGATACGCGGCGAGGAAGCAACCAGCTCGATGAGTTCGTCGGTCCAGTCCATCGGCTCAACGCTCGAGATGCGGAGTTTTTCGAGCTGTGTTTCCGCGAGTATGGCGCGGATCAGAGACTCGAAACACAACTTCCCGCCTTCGCCTTCTCGCGGGAGATCCTCGCTGATAGCTGACCGCTGAGAGCTGACAGCCAGATCGCGTCCCCAGCGGCCGAGATTGATACCGCTGATCACCACTTCGCGGAAGCCGGCGGCCACCAGCGCGTTCATTTCGCGAATCACCTGAGCCAGCGGCAACGACCGGCTCTGGCCGCGCACGCTCGGGATCACGCAGAAGGAGCAGCGATTATCGCATCCGTCCTGCACTTTGAGGTTGGGACGAGTGCGGCCGGATTCGTGATTCGCCGACTCATGATTCGCGGATTCGAAAACCGGAGCGGCCAGGAGTTCAGTGTGGGCGAAGATGTCGGAAACAAAGAGCCAGTTCTCAGTTCTCAGTTCCCGGTTCTCAGTCAGAGCAGCGAGCGGAAGGAATGATGTATTTGAGCGAGTTGTTTCTTCCAGCACGATTTCGGCAAGCTGATGCTTGTGCGAGTTGCCGATCACAGCCGCTACGCCGGGCAGCGCAGCAATTTCTTCTGGAGCACGCTGCGCATAACATCCGGTGACAATGATTTTTGCCGTCGGATTCTGCCGCTGCACTCGCCGAATGGCGGCGCGCGCGTCCTGATCGGCGGAACTGGTCACGGTGCAGGTATTCAAAACGACGAGGTCGGCTTGGGCGGCTGAGGCCGGATTCAGCCCACGCGACTCGAACTGGCGTTCGAGTGCAGCGCCGTCGGCCTGAGTGGCACGGCATCCGAAGTTTTCTACGTGGTAGGTGGGCACGCGACTATCGTAGCGCAAAGCGCAGCCCGCGCCCAATGTCCGGCCGCGTTCTTCGTGCTGCGTCTTCCCAGCGGTCAGGAGGCGGCCGCGGTCTTTTTCTGCGTGAAGCATTCGCGGCAGAAGATGGGACGCCCCTGGGTGGGGCGGAAGGGAACTGTCGTTTCCTTGCCGCACTGCGAGCAGGTGGCGCGAGTTTCTACGCGGGCGTAGTGGTGCCCGTTGCCCGGAGTGGGCGGAGCGGAGAGAACGGCCACGCGTTTCGACTTGCAAGCCTTACAGCGCTTGGGCTCGTTCTTAAAGTGCTTGTCGTAGAAAAACAGTTGTTCCCCTGCGGTAAACACGAACTCCGTGCCGCAATCGATGCAGGTCAGTACCTTGTCCTGAAATTCCATTGAGGATGGCTCCCTTGTGCCCGTGCTGCGCTCGCCACACGCGGGGAATGCGGGTGACACAGAGCTAACACAGGTGTTGTTACATCCCCCCTCAAACTGCCCCTGGACTCGGCCCGCCACGTCCCTGGAACGGGCCGTGGATACAGCTTTCCTACCAATGCCGAATGAATGATGAGTATTGAATGATCCCTGCTGCAACTCTGCCTGGTGGGGGCCAGATCGAGCAGGGCCGCCCCGGGACGGGGCGACCCTTTAATGCTTAGTCTTACTCCTCCAAACCTTAATCCTGTTCTTTACGAACCTTCTTGCGAGCGCGCTTGCGAGCGAGAGCAGCTTTCACGCGTTTCTTCTCACCAGGCTTGAGGTAAAAGGAGTGGCGCTTCACTTCTTTAATAATGTCTTCCTGCTGCACCTTGCGCTTGAAGCGGCGCAGGGCGTTTTCGAGGGATTCGCCCTCTTGCAGTCGAATTTCCGCCAAACTGACACACCCCCAAACCCGTCCGGATGGACCGAATAGTTATTACAAGGATTTGACTCGAAGTCAAGTGGGACGGGTGAAAAAACTCGCCGGACAACCTCGGGGACGGCCGCCTCGGCCGTCTCCACACGGTTCGTTGCTTTCGGCTATTACGTTCCCAGATACATCACGTGGACGTAAGTGCCCAATCTCACGTTGTAAGCCAGGTACCAGCCAATGTGGTCCGGATCTTCGTAGATGACAATGTCATCGCTGTCCCACAGCCAGTCGCCGCAGTAGCCGATGTCATAAGGAGCCACGCTGAAATAGAAGCCGCCGAACCAGAAGCGGTTCGGGCCGCCTCCGGCGAGATGCCACACGTGGCCGCGGCCGAAGCCGCCAGTAAAGCGTCCGTGCTCCCAGGGATGATCAAGGTGGTAGTGAGGATCGTCGGGACCGGTGCCGTGGCCGATCCATTTGCCATTGGAATGGACGTGCGGCGCATCAGGATGTCCGGCCTTGTCGTTGAAGTGAGGGGCTGCTGGCGCCGGATGTGCAGCCGGAGCAGGCCCGTGGGCGGGGATGTTCTTCACCCCGCCGCCGACATCATGTCGTTGCGCGGACGCTACGAGGGAAAACAGGCAGCAAACTGCCAGCAGTGCGATAAGTTTTTTCATGTTTGTCCTTTCTGTGATGCCCGGAAGATTTTACTGATGGACCGGTTGTGGCGCAATTGCGGTAGTAGTGGTTAGTGACCAGCTAACCCAGTGCCACGATCTCGCTTCGGCTGCCCCCTGATCCTTGCCCCTGACCCCTCCCTTCAGAATATGAGTTTCAGTCCGAGCTGAACTTGGCGGGGGGCAAAGGCGGCGTTTGGTTTCAGGAAGCTCTGGGGTTGTTGGTAGTAGGCAGGATAGAAAATTCCGTCGACATATGCGGAATACTGCACGAACGTGGTCGCTTCAACGGTGAGCCCGCTGGAAGTGATCTCAACGCGTTGGTTGTCTCGGTTGAAAAGGTTGAAAGAGTCAGCGGTCAGTTCCAGGCGGTAGCCTTCGGCTACGTGGATTTTGCGCACCAATCGCAGGTCGGTCGAGGCATAATCAGGCCCGGTGAAGCCATTGCGGCTGTACCCGGGTAGCCGGTCGTTGTCGTAGTTGCCGTCCTGGTTGGGATCGCCATCGACGGTGGCATTGACCGGGCGTCCGCTGCCGGCCGTAACGATGCTCGAAATCTTCCAGTCGTTGAGCAGGTGGCCGAGAAATTCGTGTTCGCGGTGGAACGGACGTGGCTCTACCGAGAACGCGGCCACGAAGCGGTTGCGCTGGTCAGTGACGCTGGGTCCGCGCTCGCCGTTGGGATTGTAGGAATTCTGTACCGTGGCTGGTTCGCCCGCT
Source organism: uncultured Acidobacteriaceae bacterium (assembly GCA_963786075.1). Classification (GTDB taxonomy): domain Bacteria; phylum Acidobacteriota; class Terriglobia; order Terriglobales; family Acidobacteriaceae; genus Sulfotelmatobacter. Next base: position 302,893 of record CAWAYA010000031.1, read on the forward strand.
ACCAGCGCATCCTGCCCGTCGTCGATGGCATGGGCGTAGGTGTAAGAGAGACGAAGATAGGCGCCGCGAGCCATGCGGCGGTTAATGGAGAGAGTCAGGCCGTTATAAACGCTGGAAGCCGCGCTTTGAAATTCGTCGATCGAGCCCAGTTGGGCGATGGGGCGTCCCAGAGCATTAATACACGGAGGAAACGGGCAAGTCAGCGATTGCGTGTACTGCCAGGTGGCGAAGGAGTCGACGGTGTAGTATCCACCCTGAAAAATCGTTCCCGTGGAATCGAACAGCGGATAAGTCAACGCCACCGGCGGCGGAAGATTTACGTCGAGCGCGCGGATGAGATGTTCGCCGTGCACGTAAAGATAAGAGACGGCGACGGTAGTTTGTCCGGCGACTTCGCGCTCGAAAGTGAGGCTGGCTTGCTGTACTCGCGGAGTAACAAAGTTAGGAGCGAATGCGGAAACGTCGTTGGTCACGCCCTCGGTGAATCCGGTCGGAAGATTACATGGAGCGGTGGTCGTCAGCGGGCAGCTAACCAGCGGGTTGGGATAAGTGGGAAAGACTTGATGGTCGTAATAGTTGGAAGTGTTGAGAAAGACCTGCGCGTCGTTGACGCCGTTTTCCGTGGCGATCGCGGAGTTGTAGATCTGCGGGATGCGGACATAGAACAATCCATAGCCTGCGCGAATCACTAGCGGATGAGTCTTGCCGATGGAATAGGCGAGTCCGCCTCGCGGGCCGAAGTTGTGAGGATTGAAAGGAACTTTTCCTGCGGGCGGGAACAGCGGATTCGCAACCAGTCCGGCGCTGGTGAAGGTTTGCAGATCCCACCGAACGCCCAGGTTAATGGCTAGATGATTGGTGACGCGGATGGTGTCCTGGGCGAAAGCAGCGTAGTCGTTGCTGTTGGGATTCGAGGAGGACGGACCGAAACTCTGCAGATAGTATTTAGGAACGGAGTGAGCGTAAGCGCGAAGAGGAGTCAGCGGCAGCCCCGCCTCCATGGGTTCAAAAGTGAAAGGATCAACCTTGATGATGTCGAACAGGTATTCGCCGCTCTGTTCGCTGGGGAAATAATCGTAGATCCAGGTGATGAGCGAATCGCCGCCGAACTTGAAAGAGTGCCGGCTGGTATCGAAGCTGAGAGTTTCCGCAAGCTGCCCGCGATGTTCGCGTGTGGCGCGAGGAAGTTGGTCGGAGCGCCCAATGCCGTCGATGATGTCGGTAACCTTGACCAGCGTATCGGTAGTGTTGGTGTAGGACTGGCGCAGGTCGCGGGAGAACTGGACGCGGAGATGGCTGATCAGGCGCGGGCTGAGCCCTGAGACCAGCGCGACGGAACCTGTATCTGTGGAGACATCTTCAGTGCCGTTGTTCGAAATCGAATCGTAGTTGACTGGGCTGGCGGGATCGAGAAATACGTTATTCGATCCCCAGTAGCGCGAGGAATTGTAGCGCAGCGCCAGTTGATTGCGCGGCGTGAGATTGATATCCAGCTTGGCATAGGAAGCGTTGCCGATCTGCGCGGCGGGGTAAGATCCGGCGAGTGAAGTGAGTTGCGCGGCAGCCGCGAAGACCAGGGCCTGGTCGCTGGCTTCGTAGTCGCCGGGAGAGTACGGCCCGGTGCCGGCTTGGGGCACGACCTGCATCGAGCCATCGAGAAATTCGACTACGTCGGGAACGCGGAAGTAGTGCTGATCGAATCCGGCAAAGAAAAAGATTTTATTTCTCTTGAGCGGACCACCGAGTGTCGCTCCTCCTTGCTGCTGCTCGCTGTGCGGTTTGAAAGACATGAAGGGAGTAGCGGCGCCGCCGAATGCGCTGTCGCGAATGTAATAGAGGCCGGTGCCATGCCAGTGATTGGTTCCGGACTTGGTAACGACGTTGATGACCGCGCCTCCGGCGCGCCCCATTTCCGCTCCATAGGAATTAGAAGAGACGCGGAACTCCTGCACAACTTCGTTCGAGAACTGGTAAGGAGCGCGGTATAGGCCGCGGGCCTGCGCGAAGAACGCATTGTTGAAATCGCCGCCGTCGACCAGAAAGCTGTTCTGAAACCCGCGCAGGCCGCCGAAAGAGAGATCGCCATTGGTGGCCGAAGTCAGGCTGCGCGGATCCTGAGTCACGCCGGGCGAGAGCAGCATCAGATCGGAGAAGCGCCGCCCGTTGAGCGGGAGATCGCCAATGGCTCGTTCATCGAGCAGCGTCGAGACGGCCGTCGACTCGGTGTCGACCAGTGCAGGAGCTCCGGAGACGGAGACGTGTTCGAGCGCTCCGGCCACGCTGAGGCGAAACTGAAGCTCGGCGGCAGCCCCCACATCGACATGAAGCTGGGGAGTGATCTGCGGAGACATATCCTGCGCGACCACGCGGGCAGAATAGTCGCCTGGCGGCAACAGGTCGATCGCGAACCGGCCTTCGGCGTCCGACGTGGCCGAGTAGCGAGCGCCGGTGGCCGTGCTGACCACCGCAATGCTGGCTCCGGGAATGCGCAGCTCGTGAAGATCGACGACCGTCCCGTGAATGGCCCCGGTAGCGGCGTCCTGGGCGAAAGCGTGCGGCGGCAACACTAACGGTAATACTAATAAAGAGAGAATCAGGACGCAGAGCGAGGCCCGAAGCATAGAAGTGCCACCTGTGTTTAGGATGAAGCTCGGAGGCGTGACTCCCGCGGGGTCCGGAGGCGAGCGGGTCGGGAAACCAGATTCTTTTGTAGCATGTGGAAGTGAGTTGTAACGGCGACGGGCCGAGTTCTTTTTGGGATGAGTGCCGGACTGGGAAATCTGCTTTACCAACAGCCGTAGCGCCGTGCTATGTTCAGTGTTCGCTCAGCAGGTATGCGCAGATCATGATTCGATCGTTTAAAGGAATGAAGCCGGTGATTCCCGCCAGTTGTTACGTCGACGAGTCGGCGCAAATTATTGGCGACGTAGTTCTCGGCGAGCACGCCTCGGTCTGGATGAATGCGGTACTGCGCGGCGACGTATACGCGATCCGCATCGGGGCGCATTCGAATGTGCAGGATTGCAGCGTGCTGCATGGCATGAAGAACCAGTACGGCGTCACTGTGGGTGAGTACGTCACGGTAGGGCATTCGGTGACTCTGCACGGATGCACAGTCGAAGACCGCTGCCTGATCGGCATGGGATCGGTGATTCTCAACGGCGCGAAGATTGGAGCAGGTTCAATTATTGCCGCGGGCACACTGATTCCCGAGCGCACGGTGGTCGAGCCGCGCTCGTTGTGGATGGGGTCTCCGGGAAAGTTCAAGCGCAAGCTAGACGCAGGCGAGGAAGAGACGATCATGAGATACGCCCGGAATTATTTAGGCTATACGGAGGAGTATCTACGCGAGCCATAAGGTTGTCATCCTGAGCGCCAGGCCCTGTCATCCTGAGCGGAGAAAACCGATTCGCAAAGCGAATCGGTTTTCGGAGTCGAAGGACCCCTTTCACCCATGCCCAGCGACAGGCGTGGCAGGGCGTTCTCCCGGCGCCCTCGATGAGTGGGGAAATGCGGCTCAGGATGACATTGAGGAATAGATGATTAAAGCAGTTCGAGGAACACGAGACCTGCTGCCGCCGGAAACGGCGCTGTGGAATTTTGTGGAGTCGGCGGTGCGCGATGTGTTCCGCGCCTACAACTTCCAGGAAATTCGCACGCCGATCTTCGAGTCGACGGAGCTGTTCGCCCGTGGCGTGGGTGAAGAGACCGATATAGTCGCCAAAGAGATGTATACCTGGGAAGATCGTGGCCGTGCCGAAAGCGACAAAGGGCAATCCCTCACCCTCCGCCCCGAAGCCACAGCAGGCATCGTCCGCGCCTACATCGAACACAAACTCGGCGATCGCGGTCTGAACAAGCTCTACTGCATCGGCCCCATGTTCCGGCGCGAGCGCCCGCAAAAAGGCCGCTACCGCCAGTTTTACCAGATCGATGCTGAAATTATCGGTCCGCCGTCGGCCGGCAGCGAATCTCCCGCGCGTGATGCCGAAGTCCTCGAGATGCTGGCGACCCTGCTCGATCGCCTCGGCATCAGCGGATGGACTCTCGAACTGAATTCCGTGGGCTGCCCGAACGACCGCGCGGCCTTCAATGAAGCTCTGCGCAAGGCGCTCGATCCAGTCAAAGATAAGATGTGCGCGGATTGCCAGCGCCGCGCCGTAACCAATCCGCTCCGCGTATTCGATTGCAAGGTCCCCGAGGATCAGCCGATCATCCAAGCGCTGCCGCGCATCAGTCAATTTCTTGATGAAGGGTGCCGGAAACATTTTGAAGCAGTACAAGAAATCCTCACCAAGGTTGGAGTTCCATTTTCACTAAACGACCGGCTCGTGCGTGGCCTCGATTACTATACGCGCACCGCATTTGAATTCACCCACGGCGCCCTCGGAGCGCAGAACGCGATTCTCGGCGGCGGCCGCTATGACGGGCTTTCCGAAGCGCTCGGCGGACCGCCAGCCCCCGGAATCGGCTTCGCGATTGGCGAAGACCGCCTGGTCATGTCGCTGCAGGAGTCGGCCGACAGCGTGGTAAAGAAGCCGGATGTCTACGTGGCCCCGCTAGGTGCCGGGATGAACGGCGAAGCCGCCCGCCTGGCGCGAGAGTTGCGCCGCCACGATCTAGTCGTAGATTTGGGAGACGACAGCTTCCGGCTGAAGAAGTCGTTCGAGGCCGCAACCAAGGCCGGCGCGAAATACATTTTGATTGTCGGTGAAAACGAAGTGAAGGCAGATGCATTCGCCCTGAAAAATCTGGCCACGGGCGAACAGGTTTCCGTGCCGCGCGCAGAGTTGTCGCGGAGAATTCAGCAGTAGTCGTCGGGAGGGATATTCCATGAAGAGATATTTCATGAAAGTGGCTTGGCTGATTTGCGCAATCTCGTTGTTGGGAAACGTGACTCCCGCTGCGGCCCAGGAAGCCGCGCCAGCCAAGGCTCTCACTCCGCTCGAGCAGACGCTGCTCTCCAGCGAAACAGATTTTATTGCGGCCGCGAAAAAAGGTGACGCTGCATTTTTCAAGCGGACTCTGTCCGCAGATTTCTCTTTCGTCGGCATCGACGGGCAGCTCTACGAACGCCAGGACATGATCGACCAATTCTCCGGAGGCGGCGTGGATTTGCAGCCCTATAATATGAAAGTCGTGAGCGCCGGCGAGAACGTCGCGATCGTGACTTACGACGTGATCGTCCGTGTCCCGCCCGAAGAGGACCAGGGCCCGCCTCCGCGCTACCAGCACTGGACCTCAGTGTGGGAAAAGCAGAAGCAAGACGCGTGGAAACTGAAGTTTCAACAGACCACCCCCACACATTGGGGAGACTGGTAGGAATTCCGCTCCGGCCGCGATCTTTGTTTTCGCGCTTCCAGTTCGCCGTGGCGAACGTCAAATTAATGCAGTCCGATTAACGGTCGAGAGAGTCTGCGAGGTGATGGCGCGTGGTGATTAAAATGAAACGAGCGGCAATAATCCTCATGGTGGGGCTGGGATTGGCAGCCGTGGCGCTGGCGCAGGAGACTGCGCCGAAGCCTGCCCCCGAAATCAAAAAGCTCGACATGCTCGCAGGCTCCTGGGTGTTGGAAGGCAACGTTAAGCCAAGCGCGATGGGGCCCGGAGGAAAGATCACCGAGAATGAAAAGTGCGAGTGGATGGAAGGCGGATTCTTCTTGGTCTGTCACGTCGATTTCAAAAGCGCCAACTCAGGCAATGGCACAGGACTCGCCGTGCTCGGCTATTCCACCGCCGACAAGGCCTATACGTATCGCGAGTTCAACAGCTGGGGCGAGTTCGAGGATTCAAGAGGCACGCTCGACGGCGACACCTGGACCTGGACCAGCGAGGAGAAAATGGACGACAGCATGGGCAAGGGCCGCTTCACCATGAAGTTCACGACCCCCGCGTCCTACACCTTCACGTATGAGATGTCGCCCGACGGCGCAAAGTGGACCACCGAAGTCGACGGCAAGGCCACGAAGAAGTAAGCATCGTAGATCTCATGTGGGGCCAGCCGCCGCCGGCTGTCCGTCGAGCGAAGCTCGACTTCCGCTCCCACAGTTTATAATCAGTAATTCGGCTTTCCGCCGCATCCTCACCGTAAGGACACAGCTTGCTCGACTTCCTAGGCGATTTACGAAGAACGCACATGTGCGGAGCGCTGCGCCCCTCCGACGCCGGCAAAAAGGCCACGCTCATGGGATGGGTCAACAAGCGGCGCGACCTGGGCAGCCTGATTTTTGTCGACCTGCGCGACCGCACCGGAGTGACGCAGGTGGTCATCAATGCCGAGCGCGACGCCGCCATCCACAAAAAAGCCGAGGCTCTGCGTAACGAGTACGTGATTGCCGTAACGGGCACAGTTAAGCTGCGCGACGCAAACACAGTGAACAAGAATATCGCGACCGGCGAGGTGGAACTCGTGGCGGAAGAGCTGCGCATTCTGAACGAGTCGAAGCTGCCGCCATTCCTGCCTTCCGACACCGCGCTCACTAATGAAGAGACGCGGCTGAAGTATCGCTACATCGATCTGCGTCGCGACGTAATGCAGTTCAACATCGAGCTCCGGCACAAGGTGGCCAAAGCCATCAGGGATTACCTGTCCGCGCAGGGATTCTTCGAAATTGAAACCCCGTTCATGACGCGCTCCACGCCGGAAGGCGCACGCGACTATCTCGTGCCCAGCCGCGTGCAGCCCGGGACGTTTTACGCCCTGCCGCAGTCGCCGCAGATGTTCAAGCAGATCCTGATGATCTCCGGTTTCGATAAATATTTTCAAATCGTGCGCTGTTTCCGCGACGAAGACCTGCGCGCCGACCGCCAACCGGAGTTCACCCAGATCGATCTGGAAATGTCCTATCCCCAGCCGGAGCGCGTCTGGGAGGTGGTGGAAGGTTTTCTGACGGCGGCATTTGCCGCCGCGGGGTATGCCATCAAGTCACCGTTTCCGCGCATGGATTACGACGAGGCAATCCGGCTGTATGGCATCGACAAGCCCGACCTGCGCCTGCCCGCATTCACTGATGTGCGGGAGTGTTTTACGCCAGAGAATTTGCAGGAGCTGGCAATCAATCCGAATCTGCCGGTGATTGCCATCCGCACCCCGAAGGTCGGCGAACTTTCGCGCAAAGAACGCGATGGCATCAAGCCCATCTTTCACTCGAAGGGTGGAGCGAAAATATTCGAAGACTTCAAACGCATCGCCAACAAGTTCCCCGACGCGGCGGCCGCGATCGCGAAAAAGACCAGCATAGAGGAGAGCGATCTGATTGTGCTGGTCGCGGGGTCAGCGCAGGCAGGGTCGCTGCAAAGCAGTTCACAGGCAAATCGCAAAGTCACGCCGCAAGAGCTGGCGATTTACGCCTCAGCCGGCTTGCTGCGGCTGGCACTGGCGCAAAAGTATGCCGAGCGCCATGGAATCTTCAAGAAGACCGGAGACGCTGCGAAAGATTTCCGCTTCCTCTGGGTCACGAACTTCCCCATGTTCGAGTGGGACGAAGGCGAAAAGACCTGGATGGCAGCGCATCATCCCTTCACCTCGCCGCACGAGGAAGACATGGCGAAGCTAGAGTCAGGAGTGGAAGCCTTGCACGATCCGCTCTCGCCGCTGAGCGCCGTGCGCGCCCTCGCCTATGACGTAGTGCTGAACGGCACCGAATTAGGCTCTGGCTCGATTCGTATCCACCGCCAGGACGTGCAAAGCCGAATCTTCCGCGCGCTGGGCATGACCGAAGAAGAAGCCCGCGCCCGTTTCGGATTCTTCCTCGAAGCCCTCGAATACGGCACCCCTCCCCACGGAGGCATCGCGCTGGGCCTCGACCGCATCGTGATGATCCTGGCCGGAGCCGAGAGCTTGCGAGAAGTGATTCCATTCCCGAAGACAGCGCGGGCCGTGGATCTGATGGTCGATGCGCCCACGCCAGTAAGTGAGGCGCAGCTAAAAGAGTTAGGGATCGCGGTTCGCAAAACAAAGGAATGATGCTCAAAACTTTGTCATTCCGACGCGCGAGCGAAGCGCTAGAGTCTTGTCATTCCGACCCGCGAGCGAAGCGAGACAGGAGGAATCTGCTTTCTGCTTGGGACGCTGCAGCCCCCGTAACCTCGACGAAAGAAATCCACAGCTACCCTGTGACATCTAACCTTGCGCCTCGCCCTTGATTTCTCTCATACTGAATGCAAATTTTTACCGGCTCCTTGACAACTAATAAGCAAAGCTAAGCCCAATCAATCCAATATTTTGCGGATAAATTCTTTCGATTCAAGATTTTAGCCAGATCAATCGCAGATCGAAGTTCGCAAATCACTGATTCAAAGGAATTAAGCAGATTCGATCTGTAATTTTTTTGATCCAGATCGCCACGCCAAGCGAGGTCCGAAGCGCAACCGGCGCCAACTATTTTTTCAGACGGGAAACCGCCAACTCTTCCACGCGCGCCAGCACCTGATCTTCACTCAGCTTCGTCGAGTCGATGACCACGGCATCTGCGGCCGCTTGCAGCGGCGAGGTTGCACGGGTGCGGTCGCGGTGGTCGCGTTCGCGCAGGTCGGCGGCAACGTTTGCGGCTACTTCTCCTTTGATCTTCTGCTGCTCCATCCGCCGCTGCTCGCGCACGACCGGGTCAGCATCGAGAAAAATCTTCAGGTCGGCGTCGGGAAAAACCTTGGTGCCGATGTCGCGGCCCTCCATCACCACACCACCGCCCGCCCCCATTTCCCGCTGATGCGCAACCATCCACGCCCGCACCCCGGGATGCACGGAGACGCGCGACGCTGCCTCGGTGACATCGCGCTCGCGAATGCGATCGGAAACATCGCGCCCATCAAGCAAGGTTCGGTTTCCGCCGACCGTGGGCTCGAGCTGAATGCGCGACTCCTCGGCCAGCTTGACCAGCGGGGGTTCGTCGTCGAACGAGGTGTCATGGTCGATGGCTTTCAGCGCCAGGGCGCGGTACATCGCGCCGCTCTCGAGATTGACGTAGCCGAGCTTGCGCGCCAGGCGCGAGGCGATCGTGCTCTTGCCCGCGCCCGCCGGGCCGTCGATGGCAATGATCAGTTTGCGTGGGAAGTGATTGTGAGCGTGGTCGTTCATTCTGCGAGTAGACGATTGTACACGGAGAATAAGACAGAAAGGTGAAGGCTCACTTGGCAGCGCGATGCGGCCGAACCGAAGCCACGACCGGCTCCTTCGCGGGAGTGATCTGCAGCATCGATCTTCCGCCAACGTGGACGAAGCTCAGCTCGCGCGCCGCCAGCAGCGCGTTTACAGCCTCTTTCACGCGCGAGCGGGCCACGAAGTTTCCAAAGAAGGTTTCAAGCTCACTCTGCTCGGCGGCAATCACGCAGTCGAGATATTTCGAGAGCAGCGCCGAGAGCGCCTCCGGCACCGAAAGTCCCACGCCCTCGCGGACGGCATCGGGCGCCCAGCGGTAGAGCAGATCCCAAAACGAACCTTCGCTCGGCTTGTAGTCGACGCGCGTGATGCGCAGTTTGGCGAGCAACTCGCCGAGGGCCTTGTCGAGCGCGGCCAGCGAAACGCTCCCGCCCAGCGCTTCCTGCAATTTTGGTTTCGAGATGGGACCGTCACGCCGGATCAACTCAAACGCATCGCAAGCCAGCGGCGAGTAGGGAGAGCGCGGTCCCTGCTTCGGCGCGAGCTTGGGATTACGCTCGCCCACCAGCGCGTAGAAATAAGGAAAGACCGAAGCCGCAACGAGAAACGCATTGTTCTCGTTGAACAAATTTGCCTCGTAGGCGGCCCGCTCGCGCAGCAGGCGCACCATGAGCTCGGTCGCGGCCAGCGCCCGCGGATCGGAGTAAGCATGCTGCCAGGTGGGCAGACGATTGTCGGAGCCGACGAAGGCTCCGATGAACGTAGGCACGGGAATGGTCGGGCGCACGGGATACATCAGGCAGAATCCCACGGCCTCGACAAAGGCGCGCGCCTCCTCGATGGTGCGTATCGGTTTGCCATCGAGGTGCCACTTTTCGCTGCGGAGTTGCTGTAGGTCCTGGTCGGTCATAAGCAGCTGTCAGCTATCAGCTCTCAGCTCGCAATCGCTCAGGTCCGGCTGAAAGCTGATCGCTGAAAGCTAGATTCTCTTGAACGCCTTCTGAATGTCCTTTACAGAATACCGCAGGACGACGGGCCGGCCGTGCGGGCAGGACATGGGATGGTCGGTTTTCGCGAGTTCGGCCAGCAGCCAGTCCATTTTGTTTTGCTCGAGCGGCATGTTGACCTTAATGGCGGCGTGGCAGGCGATGGAGGCGGCGATGCGGGCGCGAATCTTTTCCAGGTTCAGGGACTGCTCTTCGCGCGAGATTTGATCGAGCAACTCGTGCAGCATGTGCTCGACTGCGGCTGCATCTATGCCGGCGGGCGCGACTTTCACGGCTACGCTGCGGGCGCCGAAAGGTTCGGCTTCGAAGCCGTTGTGCTGGAGCTCATCGGCTATTTCGGAAAATACAGCTTGCTGTGCGGGAGAAAGCTCGAGCACGATTGGCATCAGCAAGCGTTGGCTCTCTACTTTCTGCGCCGTGCGTTGCCGCAGGATGCGCTCGAACAGCACGCGCTCATGGGCTACGTGCTGGTCAACGATCCATAATCCATCTTCATTGACGGCGAGGATGAAGGAATTGCGGATTTGCCCCAGGGGACGGAGGGTGGAGAGCGCGGCCAGCGTGGTCTCTTCTTCTTCTGTGTCGAGCGCGGGGGCGCAGCCGTTGTCTGGAATCGTTTCTGGAATCGCTTCTGCGAAGCGGGCTTCGAGGCCACGTGCCACCGGGATCGCGGCGTTGGATTCGACGGCGATCCCGCCTTCGAACTGGAAGCGCGCAGAAACTGGGGGCGCTGACGGAGCTTGCAGAACGAAGCCGCTCGCGGGTTCATACAGCGGGCGCGCGGGCGCACCCGGGGCCAGGTCTGTCGGGGCAAGGTCTGAGGGCGGCTCCCATTCTCTGGCACCTGGGGTCAGGCCTGAAGTGGCAGTGGCGTGGGCGTGAATTTCGGTGGTGAACTGCGGCGCGGGGCGCGCCTTCATTAGCGCGGCGCGCACGGTGTCGCGGACGAAATCGTGCATCACGCTGGGTTGCCGGAAGCGGACTTCGGTTTTCGAGGGATGGACGTTGACATCGACCTCGCCCGGCGGCAGTTCGAGAAACAGCAGCACCACCGGATAGACCGTGGGCGGAATGATGTTGCGATACGCCTCGGTCAAGCCATGTTGCACGAGGCGGTCGCGAATCAGGCGGCCGTTTACGAAGATGAAAATCGAATTGCGATTCAGCTTCTGGATTTCGGGCTTCGAAACGAAGCCGTGGAGGCGCATCTCGCCGGGCTCTGCCGGGCTGACAGGATTGCCGTCCTCATCGTCTTCCTGGCGTCGCCAGGGCGGGGGTTGGGGCAGGCCTACACGCTCGAGCGCTTGTACGGCTGCGACGGGAATGAGTTGATCGAGGGTTTCCTTGCCGAAGACCTGATAGACGCGTTCGCTGTATCCCGCTACTGGCGGGGCTACGAGCATGGCGTTGGTTGAGGAATGCAATTCAAAATGTTTTTCGGGATGGGCCAGGGCATAATGCGTTACGAGCGATGCGATGTGGGAGAGTTCGGTCGACTCGGCCTTCAGAAACTTTTTTCGTGCTGGAGTATTGAAGAAGAGATCACGCACGGTGATGGACGTGCCTTCGGGAAGTCCCGCTTCTTCGACTCGCGCCATCTTGCCGCCGTTGATTTCGAGGATGGTTCCGGCTGAGGCAGCTTGTTCCGTCGAGCCTTGTTCTTTCGAGCCAGCGGCGCGGGTTTCGAGGTGCAGGCGGGAGACCGAGGCGATTGACGGCAGGGCTTCGCCGCGAAATCCTAGCGTCGCCACGCTTAGCAGATCTTCTGCGTCTTTGATTTTTGATGTGGCGTGGCGTTCGAAGGCGAGCATGGCATCGTCGCGCACCATGCCGCATCCGTTGTCGGTGATCTGAATCAGCTTTTTGCCGCCGGCTTCGATGTTGATTTTAATGCGGGTCGCGCCGGCGTCGAGCGCATTCTCAAGCAATTCTTTTACGACCGATGCCGGGCGCTCCACTACCTCGCCGGCGGCGATCTTGTTGGCGACGTGCTCGGGGAGTACGCGGATGCGGCCCATGGGGCAGTTCTCAGTTCTCGGTTCTCAGTTGTCAGTGGCTGTGGGGACAGGGTCAGTTTCGCAGATGGTGGGGCGGAAGGCAAAGATGTGGATGGCACGGAGGGCGGAGTGGAGAATATCTGGAAAGGCGGGGCGTGATAGAAATGCCTCGCGAGGCTTCGGATCATGCCGGCGGGTATGGGGTCCTTCGACTGCGCCTGATCGTCCCTTGGACGATCAGGCTTCGCTCAGGATGACAAGGTGGCTGGGTCCGATCTAGCTCCCGATCCAATCTTAGTTTTCGGTGGGTTCGACTTTGGATTTGGGTGGGGGCAGGGATCTTGCTGGCTTGGACGGGGTTGGCGGAGTTGGGGGTGTGGCTGCTGCCGGCCTGGCTGCGGCTTTGCGGATCTCGATGCCGTCGTGCTCGTTGTTGAGCACGATGTGAGAAGAGCCGTTGCCTACGGTGCCGGTGGCTTTGCTCTCATGCTCGCTGTTGTCAATCTTCAACTCGGGGAAGTCGGACTGGATTTCTCCGTCGCGGGTTTGGGCGTCGAGGTGGAAGCCGGCCTTGTCGGGCACGCTCAGATTGATGTCGCCGTTGCGGCTGTCGATCTGCACGTTGCCGAGCGAGCGCATGGAGACTTCGATGTCGCCGTGTTCGTCCTGCACGCGCACATCGCCGGAAACGTCTTCGAGGCGAATTTCTTTGGAGCGCGTGGTCAGGTGAACCGGCCCGGTGAGTTGATCGGCGTGGAGGTCGTCGGAATCGAGATCGAGATCGCCATCGATGCGGGAGAACTCGAGCTCGGTGCGGGAAGACTTGAAGGCGACACTCTTCGTGATGCGGGCGAGTTTAACGCTCTCCTGGAATTCGCCGTCGAACTGGGCGGAGCCTTTGACGTCGGTGACGGAAACTTCGTTCAGGCGGCCGTCGATGTGAACGTCGCCGGTGATCTGTTCAACTTTGGCGGAGCTTCTTTCGAGATTCAGGTTGACGTTGCCGGTGACGTCTTCCACGGAAACGTCGCCGTGCTGGTTATTGATCTCGACCTGGCCGTCGCGGCCAGTCACCGAGACTTCGCCCCGGCGCGAAGTTATTTGCAGCGCCATCTTACGGGGAATGGAGATATCGAGATCGGTCTGGATGGAGTGGTTGCCGGCGGCCTGCGTTCTGGCATCGAGAGTCAGTACGTTTCCGGCTGAGGTGATCGCAGGCTTGGTCGCTGCATTGTATTTGTCGGCATCGCTCTGGCTTTCGGCGCCAACCTTTTTGCGGACGGCGACGGTGATTTTGTTGTCGTCCGAGGGGGTGACGCGGACCGCGCCGTGATCGTCGTTGACGCGCAGCGTGTTAATCGCGGCTGGGACATCCTGTTCGAGGTGGTCGTCGTAGTTGAAAGTCTCGCCGAAAATGTTGTCGAGGTCGCTGTCATCGATATTGATGTTGTTGCGGAATTGTTCCCACTGGACACGCGAGGCCTGGGTGGCCATGAGCCCGCAGAAAACGATGAAGATGACGAGACAGACTCCTCCGAAGCCGATGCCGCGGACGGGCACGCCGTCGCGTTGAGCTTGCTCATACTCAACCAGCTTGATGACGCCCCAGAGGATCAGCAGCAGAGGCCAGTAGTGCGCAAACAGAGTTCCGAGGCGCATCCAGGAAATCATGTGCAGGTTGCCGAGCAGGAAAACCAGGCCGAGGATGATCAAGACCAGCGGCCCGGCAAAGGAGCGCCGGCGCCGCCGCGGTGGAAGAGGCGCGACTGGAGGCTGGATTGGGCTAGCCATTGTGCACCTCCCCGGAAGAAGACGTTGGAGCCTGATTTGAAGACGAATCGGAGGAAACCGGTGGTTGAGGCGGCGCTACTCCTGCCCCTGGAGGCGGTGGAGGTAGCGTGCCGACGTGGCCGGCGGACGAGGCGCTGCTCTGCAGCAGCTTGACGATGCCGACGACCAGGATCCAGGCCGGCCAGGTGCGGTGCAACTCCGCGATATCCAAGCTATCGAGCAGGAACAGGATGCCGGTGGTGAGCACCATCGCTGGTCCCATCAGACAACGCGTAGTGCAGCGGCCGCAACCGCAGGATTGCTGGGCGCGCTCATAGTTGCGATAAAACATCCAGGCGCCGAGAAAGACGAGGATCAGCGGCCAGAAGCGCCCGAATCCGAACTCGAAAAGGTTCATGGTGTGCAGCAGGAACAGAAGGCCGAGTCCGATGAGAACGATGGCGCCGACCGGCACTTTGCCGGTGTCGAACTTCTCGCCCATGCTGAAGGTCTGGCCCAGACCCATGGGATCGGGCACGGGCTGGCCTTCCTGCAGAGCGCGGGCGGTGCGGACGGCATCGATGATCTGGTAGACGTAGAAAAAGGCGATACCGAGGCCGAAGATCCAGTCCCAGTTTCCGGCGTGATCGGAGGCGAAGATGAGCATTACGAAGATCAGGAGGTGGGCCAGGCCTTTGGCGTATTGCGAGCAATAGACGGCGCCGACGCCGAAGGGAAAGAATCCGGCAAGGATGCCTGCTACTGCGGGATTGGGGCCGGAGCCTGACGAGGGCCTCGGGGCTGTTCCCACGGGTGGATAGACGGCTTGCGAAGGCGCGAATCCGGCGGCCGCGACTGTGCCATCGAGACGGGCAGCGAGGCAGGGCTCGCAGTAGATGACTCCGCGCACGTCGCGGGTGCAAGTGCCGCAGAGCGGCTTGCCGCAAGTGCGGCAGAAAGCAACCGCGGCAGTATCTGTGTGGTTGGCGCAGTTCATACGAACCTCCTGTACATGGTCACCGACACTACAGGCAGATCCGGATTAGACGGATAAAAGACAGATGGACCCAGAGGCGCGCAGGCCAGAATAAGTTGGTTCGTGGTCTGGCTGTAATTGCGCTCCTGTTTCTGCTCGGGCTGTTCGGTTGTGTCGTTCTTGTGATCTTTCTTATCTTTTTCCGGCGCGGGTTCGGCGGCGGGAGTGACGGTGCGCCTGAGTTCGCGCACGCGCGATTCCACCTCGTAGACCAGCCGGATGTTTTCGTAATAACGCACCACGCGAGCTTGCGTATTGTAGTACGTATGCCGCAGGACCGTGGGACGCAAGCTGAGCTGGCGCAGGTCGGCGGGTTTGACGCCGAGCACGCTTAGCGCGACCGACAACGAGAAGAACGCCATAGCAAACGACATGGCGAACCGGGGCTGCCGGACCGTGGCCCACATGGGCTGCAACGCTTGCGAAGCCCAGGCTTGCAACCTCTCAAGCCACGAGGCGCCGGGCTGCGACGCGGGTACGTTCACCCGCAGGCGTTGGGTGTCAACGCCGGTTGTGGATGCCAGAATGTTGTTGACCAGACTGACTGGAGGCTCCACCTCCGTGAGATCCTTCAGCCAGTTGCGGCCGGCCGTGACATCGGCGAGCAGCGGCCCGCAGGCGGAACAAGTCCGGGCGTGGGCGTGGAAGGTGTCGAGTTGAGCGCCGGTCAGAACGCCATCGAGGGCGTCGCTGAGGAGCGTGTCAAACTCGTGACACTCGATTCCGTGATTAGTGAGGTCTGGCATCACATCACCTGCCTATAGGTACGTTGTAAGAGGCGGGCAAGTTCCGCCCGTCCACGATTTATTCGAGATTTCACAGTGCCCTCCGGAACCTTCAAGACGGTTGCGATTTCACGATAGTCAAAATCCTGTAAGTCTCTTAAAATCACTGCCTCACGAAGCTCCGGCGAGAGCCTGGCGAGGGCAGCGTGAATGCTTTCGGCGACTTCCCGGCGGCGAACGTGCTGGTCGGGAGGCGCGGATTGGTCCTGAATTTGCTCGCTCAGGGGTTGGGCGTCTTCGTGGGGCGAGGACGCGGCGTCGAGCGAATCGGTGATGCGGTCCTGCTTGGTTTTGCGGAAATGGTCGACCAGCAGGTTGCGGGTGATGGTGGTGACCCAGGTGACGAAAGCTCCCTTGGAGCTGTCATAGGTTGGGAGCGTGCGGTAAATCTTGATGAAGACTTCCTGAGCGAGGTCTTCGGCGTCGTGGGCCGATCCGGCGAAGCGGTAGCAGATGTTATAGATGCGGCGATTGTAGGTCTGAACGATTTCTTCCCAGGCAGCGGCGTCGCCGGCAACACAGCGGCGGACCAACATCGCGACTACCTGAACGTCCTCCAAAGTGAAGCTCCCCGGAAACGCTGTCAGCTATCAGCTATCAGCTAAAGCCAGACTTTCGAACTGGCTCACAAGACAGTACGCGGATGTAGTGCTGTAAGTTCGCAGCATCCGCAGTGCTGGTTGTGTGAAACAGGGCATTGTAGCAGCGGGGGCGGCGGGGATTTCCGGGCAAGCATCAGGCTGGGTCGGCGGTGACGGCAAGGGGTTGCATAGTCGGATTCCGGCGTGATCTGAATGCAGGGAAGAGCAATCGCGTCGATAAAATGACGTGAACTGGGCAAGTCGCCAGGGGATCAGCGCCGGGAGAGCACCGATGAGAGATGAGAACATCAAAGCTATTCAAGTTGCCGCGGAGCGCTACAACGCGAAGGATGTGGAAGGTTATCTGGTGCTTTACGACAGAGGGGTTGCGCATCACGGGTTCGGCAACGTGAGACGCGGGGTGGGAGGGCTGCGAGAACATTTCCAGCAGGTTTTGCTGGGATTTCCCGACCGGAGAATCGATAGTCAGGATATTTTCTGCGACTTCGAAAAAGTGGCGCACCGGTATACGTTTTATGGGACGCATAAAGGCGAATACATGGGACACGCCGCTACCAACAATTTCATCGCTTCGCCGGGAGTGTTGCTGCATCGCTTCGAGCGGGGAAAGTGTGTGGAAGTGTGGCAGATGATCGACAACGCGCGGTTTCTGGTGGCGATCGGAGCCATCCCCAAGCTGGGCAAATTGCGCACCGATGCCTAAAAAAGTGGCGCAGCGGAGTGCGCCACGAAGTTGAACGTTTTATCTCTCCTTACAGAAACTGGTCTGCCGGGTTCGTGTTTCTCAAGCTTGGTTTCCCGGTCGGACACGGTTGTGGGGATTACTCGGTGGTGAAATAGTCGACGGTTACGGGGTTCTCGAAGAGCGAATAATCACGGGTGACTACGGTAATTCCGCTGTCGGTGACGAAGTAGCGGGAGCGGTCGGCTTCGGTGTCGTAGCCGATGGTGGTGCCTTCAGGGAGATGGACGTTGCGGTCGATGATGCAGCGACGGATGCGGCAATGGCGTCCGATGGCAACATGGGAAAAGAGGATGGAGGCGTCGACTTCGGAGTAAGAGTTCACGCGGACGTCGGGCGAGAGGATGGAATTTTTGACCAGGCCACCGGAGACGATGCAGCCGTTGGAGACGATGGAATCGAGCGCGGTGCCCATGCGTTCTTTTTCGGCGAACACAAACTTGGCGGGCGGGTACTGGCGCTGGTGGGTGCGGATGGGCCAGTCGTGATCGTAGAGGTTGAAGATGGGAGAGACGGAGACGATATCCATGTTGGCTTCGTAGTAGGCCTCGAGCGTGCCTACATCGCGCCAGTAGAGAGCTTCCTTCTTATTCTCGTCGACGAAGTCGTAGGCGAAGACGCGGTAGTCGGCAACCATCTTGGGAAGAATGTCTTTGCCGAAGTCGTGGCTGGAGGATTGGTCTTCGGCATCTTTGAGCAGGACGGGGATGAGGACGTCGGCATTGAAGAGGTAGACGCCCATGGAGCCGGCGCATTTCTCAGCGTTCCAGGGGGAACGCAGCTCGGTCTTGGCGGGCTTTTCCTCGAAGCCGTTGATGCGGCCGTCTTTGTCGACGTCGACTACGCCGAAGCGTGAAGTCTCGGCGGGATCGACCTGGATGGTGGCAAGGGTGATGTCGGCGGAGGACTCGAGATGCTGCTTCATCATCTTGCCGTAATCCATTTTGTAGATGTGATCGCCGGAGAGGATGAGGACATGTTTCGGCTGCTCGGAGCCGATGGAATAGATGTTTTGGTAAACGGCGTCGGCGGTCCCTTGGTACCACTGGTCGCTGACCCGCTTCATGGGGGGAAGGACTTCGATGAACTCTCCTACTTCGCGGCCGAGGATGTTCCAGCCCTCGCGGATGTGGCGGTTCAGAGAAAGCGCTTTGTATTGGGTGAGGATGTAGACGCGGCGGAGGTCGGAGTTGAGGCAGTTGGAGAGAGTGATGTCGATGATGCGATACATGCCTCCGAAGGTGACGGCGGGCTTGGCGCGGTCGCGAGTGAGAGGATAAAGGCGTTCTCCGGCGCCGCCTGCGAGAAGGACTCCGAGAGTGTCTTTCATGGAGCTAACCCGGAAAAACAGTAGATGGTAGCACAGGAGAGAAAGTTGCCGCGTGGGGCGGAATTGAGCGGATCAGGGCAACGGTCCAGATTTGGGAAGATCCGGCGGAGCTTGGCCCAGGCCGGGAAAGCCGAAGCGGCTGTCTCCACATCAGCAGCATCGATGTTCTATTTTTATTTTTCTTCTTCGATTTTGATGCGGAGGGATTTCAGGAACTTGAGATCCTGATCACTAATTTTGAATTCGGGATTGGTCGATAGCGTGGTGACGAGGGACGTCTTGTCGGAGGATTTTTCGCCCTGCTTGCTGACGCCGATGGTGGCCTCGAGGACCAAAAAAATATCGTAACCGCCCTCTTTGATGCGGGAGACTACTTCGGCGATCTGTTCGGAATCAGAGAGAGACTCGTTGATGGCTTCGCCGAGTTCCTTCATGAGTTGTTTGAGTTGCTGATCCACTTGGTCCCCCGATCGCCGGTTGCGCGGTGCAACATCTCCAGAGCGCTTAGATGCCCGCGGGTTCCCCTATGGTTTTCGACCACGAGCACAGGCTGGCGTCATTGTAGCGCCGGAGGCTGTTAAAATCGAGGCCGTGAGCAAGGTTTCTACGGCACGAAAGTTGGGAGTGGCGGCGCGGGTTGCCTCACAGCAGGCCCAGCGCAGCCGGACGGTGCAGGCCGCGGCTCGCGCCCTGTCGGCCACGGGGCGGGCCTTTGGGCGGGTGTTGCATCAGTTGTGGCTGGAGGTTACCGGGCTGATCTTTCTGGTGATGGCCGCGAGTGGCGGGTTTGCGGCGGCAAAAGAGTATGCGAAATATGAAGCTGGGCGGGTTGGGTTAGGGCGCGTGGCGGTGGTGGTTTGCTTCACTGTGACGTTTGCTTGGTTTGGGGTGAGTTCGTTCTGGAGGGTGAGGCAGAAGAGTAGGGGAGCGCGGTGACGTGGCCGGGGTTCGGGGCGCTGCAGGCGACAACAGGTTCCCTTCGGCTTCGCTCAGGGCAGGCTCTCTGCGCGGCGCGCTTCGGAGTGACAAGATGCTTTGCGCTTCGGAATGACAGATTTCTACGAGTTTGGATATAGAGCGGTAATCATGGCAGACACAGTCAAGGCTCCGGCGCGAGGGTTGGCAACGGAGGTTGAAACGTCCTCCCACATTCCGGTTAAGCCTCTGTACACGCCGGCTGATCTCAAGGGCTCCGATTACGAGGGTGAGGTTGGGTATCCGGGGGAGTATCCGTTTACGCGGGGCGTGCAGGCCACGATGTACCGCGGGCGGCTTTGGACCATGCGGCAGTATGCCGGGATGGGCGACGCCGATGAGTCGAACAAGCGCTACAAGTATTTGCTGGCGAACGGGACTACCGGGCTTTCTGTAGCATTCGATTTGCCGACGCAGATTGGGATGGATTCGGATCACGCGCTGGCCGCGGGTGAAGTCGGCAAGGTGGGCGTGGCGATTGATTCGATCGAGGATATGGAACGGTTGTTCGCCGGCATCGATCTAACGAAGATCTCTACATCGATGACCATCAATGCCACGGGATCGATTCTGCTGGCGTTGTACGTGGCGGTGGCGCGGCGGCAGGGGGCGGACATTCGGAAACTTTCAGGCACCGTGCAGAACGATGTTTTGAAGGAATATATCGCGCGGGGAACGTATATTTATCCGCCGCATCAAGCTTTGCGCGTGATTACAGACATGTTTTCCTGGGCGAAAGAGAACGTGCCGGAGTGGAATACGATTTCGATTTCGGGTTATCACATGCGGGAGGCGGGATCGACGGCGGTGCAGGAAGTGGCCTTCACGCTGGGCAACGGCATGGCTTACGTGCAGGCGGCAATCAAGGCGGGGCTGAATGTGGATGAGTTCGCGCCGCGGCTTTCGTTCTTCTTTAATGCGCACAACAATTTTCTGGAAGAGGTGGCGAAGTTCCGCGCAGCGCGGCGGATGTGGGCGCGGATCATGAGGGAACACTTCAAGGCCAAGAATCCGCGGTCGTGGATGCTGCGGTTTCATACCCAGACGGCCGGGTCGACGCTGACGGCGCAGCAGCCAGAAAATAACATTGTGCGCACGGCGATTCAGGCACTGGCGGCGGTGCTGGGCGGGACGCAATCGCTGCACACGAATTCTTATGATGAGGCTCTGGCGCTGCCGACCGAGCAGGCGGCGCGCATTGCTTTGCGGACGCAGCAGGTGATTGGGTATGAGTCGGGGGTGGCGCAGACGATCGATCCGCTGGCGGGGTCTTATTATATTGAGTCGCTTACCAACGAAATTGAGAAGCGCGCGGCCGAGTACCTGGGGAAGATTGAAGTCATGGGCGGGATGCTGAAGGCGATTGAACGCGGATTTGTGCAACAGGAGATCCAGAACGCGGCGTATGAATATCAGCAGGCCGTGGATCTTGGGGATGCGGTCGTGGTGGGAGTGAACCGGTTTGAGGTGGAAGAGGAGAAGGCGATTCCGATTCAGAAGATTGATGCCGGGCTGGAGCAGAAGCAGATCGAACGCGTGCGAGCGCTGCGGGCGCGGCGGGACGCGGGGCCGTGGCGAGCAGGGTTGACGAGCGTGGAGGATGCGGCGCGGTCGGGTGAGAACGTGATGCCTCGGATTCTGGCTGCAGTTGAGGCTTATGCGACCGTGGGCGAGATTTCAGATGCGATGCGGCGGGTGTTTGGAGAGTACAAGGAAGCTGTGGTGATTTAGGCGCGGATGGCCGCGGTTGTTGCTAGCACGCTTTCTAGCCTGAGGTTTTGTAGTCGCAGGCGGTGCGACAGGCTTCGCAATACATCAGTCCGTCGGTGCAGATGCGGACGTCGAGCTGTGACTGACAAAGGCAGCAGAACTTGTCGCACTCGCACTCGTCTTCCGCCTTTTCGCATTGGGCGCAGCGAAATTTGCCGTAACCGGCTCCCGTTGACATAGGAATAATGTAGCGCTGGGGGGCGACGCTGGGAACGTTCCGTTGGTAACCTGCGTGTAGGGCTGCTGGTTCAAGAACTCGAACGAATTCGAGTTTGCCTCAGCGGCTGAAGCCTCTCTCCATTTTTCCGGCCTTACGGCACGACTGAAGTCGTGCCCTTCCCGAACCGTCCTCCACCGCCTGTGCCATATAATTCTGAGCAATGACCTTCCAACAAGTGCTGGATGGAGCGGAAGTTCTCGCGGTCAGCGGGGATCCGGGTGTGAGTGGTGTGGAATATGACTCGCGGCGGGTGAAGCCGGGGGGCTTGTTTGTGGCGATGCGCGGCGAGTCGAGCGACGGCAACCGCTTTATTGATCAGGCTATCTCGGCTGGTGCAGTGGCGGTGGTGACGGATTCGGAGGCGGAGAAGCCGCGTCCTGGAGTAGCTTGGGCGGTGGTGCCGAACGGCCGGCGGGCGCTGGCCCGGATCAGCGCGAACTTCTACAAGAAGCCGGCGGAGCGGATTGCAATCACAGGAATTACGGGGACGAATGGCAAGAGTACGACGGCGTTTCTGCTGGAATCGATTCTGACAGCGGCGGGGCGGAAAAGCGCGTTGATCGGGACGATTGAATATCACGTGGCCGGGAAGATCTTGCCGGCGCCGCATACTACTCCCGAGGCGCTGGAGTTGAATCGCATTTTCAGCGAAGCGTTGGGGAACGGGGCGACCGATGCGGTGATGGAGGTTTCTTCGCATGCTCTGGCGCAGGAGCGTGTGTTTGGCGTGCCGTTCGATGTGGCGGTTTTTACCAATCTGACGCGCGACCATCTCGACTACCACAAGACTATGGAGGAGTACTTCGCGGCCAAGCGAGTGCTGTTTGAGGGCTGCGGTACGGATCCGCCGCGAGCCGTGGTGACCAACTTGGATGATGAGTATGGAGCGAAGCTGGCGGAGTTCAGCCGGAAGCGCAGTTCGGTGGTGCTGAAATATGGATGGGAGCGCGGCGATCTGCATGCAGGGAAAGTGGAAATCACGGCGCGAGGGACGCGATTTGATCTGGTGACGCCGGAGGTAAAGATTGCGGTGTTCTCGGCGCTGATCGGGCGGGTGAATGTGTACAACATACTGGCGGCGGCGGGAGCCGGCTACGCGCGCGGGTGTTCGGCGGCTGCGATCGCGGCGGGGATTGACAAGCTGGCGTGCGTTCCGGGAAGGTTTGAGCGGGCGGATTGCGGGCAGCCGTTCACCGTCGTAGTGGACTACGCGCATACTGACGATGCTCTGCGGAACCTGACGGCGCTTGCTCGCGAGTTGGTTTCTGCCGCGAAGGGACGAGTGTTGACGGTGTTTGGATGCGGAGGGGATCGCGACCGGAAGAAGCGTCCGTTGATGGGTGAAGCGGCGGGGCGGGGAAGTGATTTTGTGGTGCTGACTTCGGACAATCCTCGCAGTGAGGATCCGCTTGCGATTATTAATGATGCGGTGGTGGGGCTGCAGAAGACTGGGGTGAAGTACAGCGTGGAGCCGGACCGGCGTAAGGCGATCGCGCTAGCGATTAGCGAGGCGCGGCCGGGGGACATCGTGCTGCTGGCGGGCAAGGGGCATGAGAAAGTGCAGGTCACGCGGGAGGGTCCGGTTCCATTTGACGATTTGGAAGTGGCGCGGGAGGCGTTGCGGGCGGCGGGGTTTGAGTGCGAGACAGTTCGGTCCGGGGACTTGAACTGATTCGAAACATGTCCCGCGAGTGAGGCGCTGGAAACGCGGGTGGTGATGGAAATGCCTTGCTGGACCGGTTGATGGTGTTTGCGGGCAAGCGGTCCTTCGACTACGGTTGTGCTTCGCATACGCGAAGCAAGCCTCCGCTCAGGATGACAAAGTCGATGAAGATAGCGCTATCGAGGATTGCCGAGTTTATTTCCGCAGTAGGGGATTTTTCGCCCGCGGAAACGGCGCTGGGGTATTCGATTGACTCGCGGACGGTGGGGCCGGGCCAGCTTTTTTTTGCGGTGAAGGGTGAGCGGCTGGATGGGCACGACTTCGTGGAGCAGGCGCTGGAAAAAGGTGCCGTCGCGGCGGTTGTGCGTAAGGATCAGTTGGGCCGCTATCCGCGGCAGACGCGGTTGCTGGCGGTGGAAGACACGCTGGCAGCTTTGCAGACTCTGGCCACGGCGGTGCGGAAGCTTTGGGGGAAGCCGCTGATCGCGGTGACGGGATCGGCGGGGAAGACAACTACGAAAGAAGCGATCGCGCATGTGCAGGGCATGCGGTTTCGGGTGCTGAAGTCGGAAGGGAACTTCAATAATCATTTCGGCTTGCCGCTGATGCTGCTGAAGCTGGAGCCGGAATACGACGTGGCTGTGATTGAGATGGGGATGTCGCACGCGGGAGAGATTCGGGCGCTGGCAAAGATCGCGCAGCCGGAGATTGGAGTCGTGACCAACGTCGCGCCAGTGCATCTGGAGTTTTTTGATTCTCTGGCGGGGATCGCGCGGGCGAAATATGAGCTGGTGGAGTCACTGCCGGCGAACGGCGTGGCGGTGTTGAATGCCGATGACGAGTACGTTTCGCAGTTTGGACGCGACTTCAAAGGCAAGGTTGTGATGTATGGCACGCTGGCGGCAGCTGACGTGCGCGCGGAGAATGTCCAGTCGAAAGGTACGGAGGGCGTGGAATTCGACGTTGTGATCGGAAGCGTTCGCGAACATGCGACGCTCCCGCTCGTGGGAGAGCATAACGTGTTGAATGCTCTGGCGGCGGTTGCGGTGGGGCTGGAGCGTGGGCTTAAGCCTGTAGAGGCGGTGGGGGCGCTGGCTACGCTGGCTCCCGCGGACAAGCGCGGGCAGGTTCTCCAAGTGGGTAACAGCACGGTGATCAACGATTGCTACAATTCGAATCCGAAGGCACTGGAAGCGATGGTGGACGCTCTGGCCACGATGAAGGCCAAGCGGCGCATCGTTGTGGCCGGCGAGATGCTGGAGTTGGGACCGGCAGGTGAAGAGATGCACCGGCAGGCGGGTGAGCACATCGCTGAGAGGAAGATCGACGTGCTGATTGGAGTGAGGGGGTTGGCGGAGGCGATGGTCGAGGGCGCGCGGAAGGCCGGAACTCTGGCGGAGTTTGTGGGAACGCCCGAGGAAGCCGGAGAATGGCTGGCGCGTGAGGCGCGGGATGGAGACGTTGTCTTGTTGAAGGCTTCACGCGGAGTGAAGCTGGAGAAAGCGCTGGAAACCTGGAAGGCGCGGCGGGATAGGCTGTAATCTCTTGCCACGGATTAGCCCGGATATTCACGGATTTTTCAGAGCGTTGTTCTTATCCGTGTGATCCGTGGAAATCCCTGGCCATGGTACGGAGGCTGATTGCTCTACTGGCTGTTGTTCCTGAAGCTGCAACATTATTTTCCGCCGTTTCGCATCTTCCGCTATCTGACGTTCCGCACCGCGTTTGCCAGTCTTACTGCACTGTTTACCGCGCTCATCGTCGGTCCGCTGGTGATCAACCGGCTGCGCGAATTCCAGATTGGACAATACATTCGGGAAGAAGGTCCGAAGGCCCATCAGAAAAAAGCCGGGACGCCGACCATGGGAGGGCTGCTGATTGCGATCGCCGTCGTGGTGCCTACTCTCCTGTGGGCGGATCTGAGCAACCGGTTCGTGTGGATTGCGGTCTTTGCCACATGCGCGTTTGCGGCGATTGGCTTCACCGACGATTACACCAAGGTCGCGCGGCGGCGGAATCTGGGGTTGACTGCACGGGCGAAGCTGGGATTGCAGATTGCGACCAGCGTGGTGATCGCGGTGATGCTGATCACCATGCAGACGTATGGGATGTATTCGACCAAGCTGATTGTGCCTTTCCTTAAGCAGTTTCATCCTGATCTGGTGGTGGAGACGCTGGAGCGTAATCCGCACCTGTGGGGGCTGGCGTTCGTACCCTTTATCGCGTTCGTGGTGCTGGTGATTGTGGGCTCGAGCAACGCTGTGAATCTTACGGATGGGCTGGACGGACTGGCGATTGGCTGTACGGTGATTGCCGCGGGCGCGCTGACCGTGCTCACTTACGTGAGCGGGCACGCAACTTTTGCCACGTATCTGGAAATCCCGCGTATGCCGCAGGTCGGCGAGTTGACGATTTTTTGCGGGGCGATGGTGGGGTCATCGATCGGATTTCTCTGGTACAACGCGCATCCCGCGGAAGTGTTCATGGGCGACGTGGGGTCGCTGGCGCTGGGCGGGGCGATTGGGACGGTCGCAGTGATCATCAAGCAGGAACTGTTGTTGCCGTTTATTGGCGGAGTGTTTGTGATCGAGGCGATGTCGGTAATTCTGCAGGTGGGATCGTACAAGCTGCGCAAGAAGCGGATTTTCAAGATGGCGCCGCTGCATCATCATTTCGAGTTGATGGGATGGTCAGAGTCGAAAATCATTGTGCGGTTCTGGATTGCGTCGCTGGTGTTCGCGCTGTTTGCGCTGACGACGCTGAAGCTACGATAAATTCAAGGGTTCAAAGTTTCAGAGTTTCAAGGTTTCAGAGATGAGAGCCTTGAAATTTTGAAACCTTGAAACCTTGAAACATCATGGACCTTAACAACAAACGCGTGCTGGTGGTCGGCCTCGGGAAATCCGGGGTGGCTTCGGCATTGTTTTTGAAAGCGCGTGGGGCTCGGGTTACTGTTTCCGACACCAAGAGCGGAGATGAACTGCGCAACGAGATCCCCGCGCTGCTCGATCATGGAATTACGGTCGAGACGGGCGGACATGGCGAGCGCACGTTTCGCGGACAGGATCTAATCGTCGTGAGTCCTGGCGTTCCCGTCGATGCGCCGATGCTGGTGCAGGCCCGTGCCATGGGCGAGGCGGTGATCGGCGAGATTGAACTGGCGGCGCAGTTTCTGCCGGGACCGATTGTGGCCATCACTGGATCGAACGGGAAGACTACTACGACCACGCTCACCGGGGAGATTCTGACTGCGAGCGGAATCCCGACGTTAGTGGGTGGGAACATTGGTACTCCAGCGATTTCTCTGGCCGAGCGCGCGACGCGGGAGACGGCGATCGTGCTGGAGGTTTCCAGTTTCCAACTGGAGACGATTCAGACGTTCCATCCCAAGGTTGCGGTGGTGTTGAACGTTACACCTGATCATCTGGACCGGCACCGGACGTTCGAGGCTTACGTGGACGCCAAGGCGCGGATTTTTGAGAATCAGCGGGGCGATGACTTTGCAGTGCTCAATGAGGACGATCCGACCTGCGTGACGATGGCGGCGCGGACGAAGGCGCAGGTGTTCTGGTTCAGCCGGCAGAAGGAAGTGAAGCAGGGCGCGTGGGTGCGCGAGGGGAACATTCTGTTCCGCGATGGCCGGGGACAACGAGAGATTCTGCTGGTTTCCGAGATTCCGCTGAAGGGCGCACACAACCTGGAGAACGTGCTGGCGGCCGTGTGCGCGGGGGCGCTGATGGGGTGCGTGCCGGAAAAGATCCGGCAGGCGGTGCGCGACTTCAAGGCGGTCGAGCACCGGCTGGAGTTTGTCGCGACGATTCGCGGCGTGGATTATTACAACGATTCGAAGGCTACGAACGTGGATGCGACCATCAAGGCGCTGGAATCGTTTCCGGCGAATATTCACCTCATTCTTGGAGGCAAGGACAAGGGCAGCGACTACTCCGTGCTCAACGAATTGCTGCGGCAGCGGGTGAAGCGCGTGTACACGATTGGGGCGGCGGCGGGGAAGATTGAATCGCAGATTGTTTCTCCGAAGAGCGGGAACGTCGAAGTCGTGCATGCCGAGACGTTGGAAAATGCTTTACGCAAGGCGAATGCCGTGGCTGAGCCTGGTGACGTGGTGTTGCTGGCTCCGGCTTGCGCGAGTTTCGATCAGTTCAAGAATTATGAGCAGCGCGGGCAGGTGTTCAAGGAGATTGTAAGGGGTTTAGCGTGAAGTGGCGGAGATAGAAACTCCTTTTGAGGCCGTGGGACGTGCAATGGTGCAAGGGGTCCTTCGACTCCGCAAATGCTTCGCGTTCCGCAAAGCATTCGCTACGCTCAGGATGACAAAGACCGAGGATTCGGTTTCTGGCGTGGCCCTCTGGAACCAAGACAAGCAACAATCGAAATTCAACAATCAGCAATTCTCTCCCCGTGTTCCCGCGACTCCGTGGTGAAATGAACTTCCCATGGCAAAGCGGGTTAGTGTCGATCGCTGGCTGTTTACTGTCACCCTGCTGCTGGTTTTTGTAGGGCTGGTCATGGTGTTTTCGGCGTCGGCGGTGATGGCACGGGAGCGGTTTGGGTCGCCCTATGCGTTTTTGTCGAAGCAGTTGGTCTGGGCGATGGCTGGCCTGGTGGCGATGGTGGTGGCAATGCGCGTGGATTACCGGCGCTACAAACATCCGGCGCTGGTGTTTTCGCTGATGGGGCTGACCACGCTGCTGCTGATCTCAGTATTTTTTCTGGACCGCTCGCACAACACGCATCGCTGGCTGCGCGCCGGCGGATTCTCGTTCCAGCCCTCCGAACTGGCGAAGCCGATGCTGATTCTCTTCCTCGCCTATTTTCTCGAAGCGCGCACGAAAACCATGGACGACTGGCGGAACACGCTAGCGCCGGCGGCCGCGCCTGTGGTCGTTCTGCTGGGGCTGATTGTGCTCGAGCCGGACCTGGGTACGGCCATCGCTTGTGCCGGGATTGCTGCTTGCATCCTTTATGTGGCGGGGATGCGGATGCGGTATTTCGCTTATGCGTTTGGGGCGTCGCTAGTGCCGCTGTATTTTCTGATTTTCCATGTGAGCTTCCGGCGCGAGCGCATTCTGGCTTTTATGAATCCATACGCGGAGCGGCAGAAGGCTGGGTTCCACCTGATTCAATCTCTGATCGCGGTGGGCACCGGGGGCATCACCGGCACTGGTCTGATGGAAGGCAAGCAGAAGCTGTTCTATCTGCCGGAGCCGCATACTGATTTTATTTTTGCCGTAACTGCAGAAGAGTTGGGGCTGGTAGGCGCTTTGTTCGTGGTGACGCTGTTCGCCATCTTCTTGTGGCGCGGGATGCGGGCTTCGTGGCGCACCGAAGATACTTTCGGGCGATACCTTGCGGTGGGGATTACGAGCATGGTGGTTTTACAGGCGTTCATCAACATCAGCGTGGTGCTGGGGATGATGCCGACCAAGGGAATTCCACTGCCGCTGGTGTCGTACGGAGGGTCGTCGCTGTTTGTGACGCTGGCGTGTGTGGGCGTGCTGTTGAACATTACGAAGCAGGCGGAGTGAAGCCATTGAGTCATTGAGTGATTGGGCCATTGAGTGATTGAAAGGATCGTTCGACAGGTCAATCACGCAATCGCTCAATGACTCAATCGCTCAATCACTCAATCATTTATAGTCACTGCATGCGGGCCATTCTGGCGGGCGGCGGGACGGGCGGGCACGTGATCCCGGCGCTGGCTATCGCTGACGAACTCAAGAAAAATTATGCGGCTGAGGTGCTGTTCATCGGGACGGCGCGCGGCATCGAGAACCGGATGGTGCCGGCGGCGGGGTATCCGCTGCGTCTGGTGCGGGTGGGGCAGTTGAAGAATGTCAGCCTCGTGACGCGGGCGAAGACGGCGTTTGACTTACCGCGGGCGGTGTGGGATGCGGGGCGCATGTTGAATGAATTTGCTCCGGACGTGGTGATCGGCGTGGGCGGATATGCTTCCGGTCCAGCGATGCTGGCGGCGCTGGTGAAACATATTCCTACGCTGGCGTTTGAGCCGAATGTGGTGCCGGGATTTGCGAATCGCGTGGTGGCACGGTTCGTGTCCGGGGCAGCAGTGCACTTTGAGGAGACCGCAAAATATTTTCGTCATGCGGAAGTGACGGGCGTGCCGGTGCGGCAGGCGTTCTTTGAAATTCCGGCTAAGCGCGGAGGCACTCCGACTCTGCTGGTGTTTGGCGGAAGCCAGGGGGCGCACGCCATCAATGAGGCGATGGTCCGATGCTTACCGGAGTTGCAAAGGCAGGCGCCGGGGATTCACATCATCCATCAGACTGGCGAGCGTGACTATAATGACGCGCTGGCGGCGTATCAGTCTTTTTCCGGAGCGGCGGGAGAGTCTGCGGAGGTTTTTAAGTTTATTGAAGACATGCCAGCGGCGTTTGCGCGGGCGGATCTGGTGGTGTGCCGGTCGGGCGCGAGCACGGTGGCGGAGATTACGGCGGCGGGAAAGCCTGCGATCTTTGTGCCGTTTCCGCGGGCGGCGGATGACCATCAGCGGGTGAATGCAGAGGCGCTGGCCCGCGACGGCGCGGCGGTTGTGGTCGAAGAGTCGAAGCTCGAGGGAGTGTGGCTGGCGGAAACGATTGCGGCTTTGCTGGGTGATCCGCGGCGGTTGCAGGTGATGAGCGCTGCGGCGCGGGGATTGGCGCATCCGAATGCGGCGCGAGATATTGCGGCGATCGCGGTGCGAGTGGCGGGGATGGAAAGTGCCGAAAGAATTCCTTGATGGGCCTATTGGCGCGTCTGAGTGAAAGGGGTCCTTCGACGGAGTAAGTGCTTCGCTTTCGCGAAGCACTTACTCCGCTCAGGATGACAGGGCCTACGGTTCACATTCATGTTTGCCAAGATTCAGCAGATACATTTCGTGGGCATTGGCGGGATCGGCATGAGCGGGATTGCCGAGGTGTTGTTGAATCTTGGGTACAAGGTTTCGGGATCGGATTTGAAAAGTTCTGCGGTCACGCAGCGGCTGGCTGGGCTGGGAGCGGCGATTTTTGAAGGGCATCGGGCGGAAAATATTGCTGGGGCTGAAGTGGTGGTGACGAGTTCGGCGATTGCAGCGGAGAATCCAGAAGTTGTTGAAGCGCACAAGTTGCACGTGCCGGTGATTCAGCGAGCGGAAATGCTGGCGGAGTTGATGCGGCTGAAGTACGGCATTGCCATCGCCGGGATGCACGGCAAAACTACTACGACTTCGATGGTGGCGGCGGTGCTGGCCGGGGGCGGGCTTGATCCGACCGTGGTGGTGGGCGGGCGCGTGGATGCGATGGGCTCGAATGCGCGGCTGGGGAAGTCGCAGTATCTGGTGGCCGAGGCGGATGAGAGTGACCGGTCGTTTTTGAAATTGTCGCCAATTCTATCGGTCGTGACGAACATCGATCGCGAGCATATGGATTGTTATCGCAACATGCGGGACGTGAAGAAAACGTTTCTGGAGTTCATGGACCGGGTGCCGTTTTATGGGATGGTCGTGGCATGCAATGACGATCCGCTGTTGCGGCGGCTATTGCCGGAAGTGCAGCGGCGGACCGTGACCTATGGGACCAAGCGCGGATCGGATTTTTGGATCAAGCTGGGAAAGACTGGAGCGAACACCGGGGCCGGAAGCGGAGATTCGCGGCCGCTGAGCCGCTTTCGAGTGGGTTATCGCAGGCAAGACTTAGGCGAGTTCACCCTGCATGTACCGGGTATGCACAACGTCCTGAATGCTACGGCGGCGATCGCGGTTGGCGTGGGGTTGGATGTTGGCGTGGAGGCGATTCGCGCGGCGCTTGACCAGTTCCGCGGGGTCGACCGGCGGTTTCAGTTGCGGGGGCGAGTGGCGGGCGTTAGCGTGATCGACGATTACGGGCACCATCCTACGGAGATCAAGGCGACGCTGGCGGCGGCGCGGTCGTGCGGGTTTCGCAAGATTCATGTGGTGTTCCAGCCACATCGCTACACGCGCACGCGCGATCTGATTGGGGAATTCACCACTGCGTTTGCCGATGCTGACTCGCTGTTTGTACTCGATATCTATGCGGCGAGCGAGACACCGATCGAGGGCGTCAACGGAGAAGAGTTAGCACGAATTATCCGCGAGAACGGTGGGAGGTGGGCTCAGTACGTGGACTCGTTTGCGGCTGCGATCCGTGCGGCTGCGGCGGTTGCGCAAGAAGGAGATATGATTCTGACCCTCGGTGCGGGGAGTGTTTCGCAGTTGGGGCCGATGATTTTGGAAAAGCTGAAAGAGCGTGTGGAAGTAGGGAACTAATTTCCAGCTGGCCGCGTATTCTCTATTGCTAACGGATTGGGGCGGGGTTCGTCCAATTTGGCAGATGGAGATTGGGCTATGAAAACTGCACAGGGTTGGGGATGGCTGGCGGCTGGGGTGCTGGCGCTGGGACTGAATGGCTTTTATCAGGATGGCGGGTTGGCTCAGGCGCACCGGATTATCGATGGGACTATCGAACAGGTTGCTGAGCGGTCGGGTGCCTTTGCTGAATTAGCCTCGTCACGGGTTGAGCGACTCGTGGACGGAGCCAACCTGGTTGTGGCGCGGGACGAGACCGCGTCCTGCCGTTTGGCTGCTGCCATGGCGCGATTCCAGGGCAAGATTGCTCGAACGGAGGGCGGGATGGCCCGCATGGAAGCTATGTCGGCCCGGCAAGAAGCGGCTATGGCGCGAGTGGAAGCGGAGCGGGCGCGGATCGAGGCGCGAGTTGCCCGCGTGCGGATGATGCCGGTGGCATTTAACACTTTAGAGATTCCGGTGGTGGCTTGTCCGCGGGTGCGGGTGAATGTCCCTCGCGTGAGGGTTCCGCGGGTGCCCATGATTCCGGCTCCGGTGGTGCAGGTCGAGACCGGTGGTGGACCGATTTAGGGTTTTTGTTCTCCGGAAAGGCGGGCGCGGCTAAACGGCTGCGTCCGTTTTTTTTGTGGAGAGAGATGGGATGGGACGGCCGGGCTTCGCCCCTTCGGTTCGCTGCGCTCTCTCAGGGCAGGCTCAGGCCGGACAGCCGAGGCGGCCGTCTCTACATGGTTCTTTTCCAGCCTTCAATTTCTGATTCTCCTCTGTGATGCCCAATCCGATTCCCTCCT
This sequence comes from uncultured Acidobacteriaceae bacterium, assembly GCA_963786075.1. Lineage (GTDB taxonomy): Bacteria > Acidobacteriota > Terriglobia > Terriglobales > Acidobacteriaceae > Sulfotelmatobacter. The sequence goes on from CAWAYA010000031.1 coordinate 335,001, forward strand.
GTGAAAAAGAACCAACATTTTGTCTATCTGAAATCGCAAAATGAAGTTATAGTTTGAAGGCTCAGCGATTCCACAGCGACAACTGACCTGAACTGATGGCGCGGAAGTCCGGCTCGACCATCTTGCAGGAGGAGTTGTACCCGCCCCGCGCTGAGGCTGCGCGCAGTCTCCAAGATCTGCGAGGGTATGATCTGGAGATGGACGATGCGCGCCTGATGGACCTCGATGTAGACGAGGAATCTCCGTTCCTGCGCGGGCAAAAGCTGGTCTCCGCCCGCAGAAGTTCTCTTCCGAAAAAAACTGCGAACCGTTTGCTGTGGGCTGCCGCGGCGGCGGCGGCGTGCTGCGTAGCGGCGCTGGCGGCGGCGTGGTTGTATCACTATGGCGAGCGCTCGTGGCGCTTTCGCGTGGAATCGAGCGACAACATCGAAGTCACTGGAATGCAAAACGTGAGCAAGGCGCAGATCATGGAAGTGATGGGCGCCGACATCGGCCGCAACATCTTTTTTATCCCCCTGGCTCAGCAGAAGGCGCAACTGGAACAGATTCCGTGGGTGGAATCGGCCAGCGTGATGCGGTTCGTCCCCAACCGCTTGGTGGTCGAGATTCACGAGCGAACACCGGTGGCATTTGCTCGCGTAGGGCCACGTATGTCGCTGATCGACGCAGGTGGGACGCTGATGGATCTGACTCCGAAGCACAAATATTTCTTCCCGGTGATTCTAGGAATGAATCCGGGCGAGCCGCTTTCGACGCGGGCTCCGCGCATGAAGGCTTATGAGGAGATGGTGCGGGAGCTGGATTCGGGCGGGGCGCGCTATTCGCAGGATCTAAGCGAAGTGGACCTCACCGATCTGGAAGACGTGAAGGTGCGGGTGAATGACCCGGCGGGGGATGTGCTGGTGCATCTGGGATCGTCGGATTACCTGCGGCGCTACAAAATTTATGTAAGCCACGCGCAGGCTTGGCGGCAGCAGTTTCAGAAGCTGGAGTCGGTGGACCTGCGCTACGACAACCAGATCATTGTCAATCCTGAAATACAGCGAAGCGCAAAAGCCGCGCCGGCGTTGAGCCCGGCGGCTGCGAGAGCGGCTGCGGCGGCGGGAGTGAAGCCGGCGGCGCTGGTGACTCGCTTGTCGCCGCATGATCTATCCCCACATGATCGGACCGTGCCCAAGCCTGCGTTTGAATTGACGGAGAAGAAGCTTGATCCAAAGGTCGGGGTTACGGGAATCAAGAAGGCGGGCAAAACCAAGGTCAACAGAACTGTGGCGAGGACGGAGAAAACACTAAGTACGAAGCGGATGACGCCGGCAAGGAAGCCAAGGGCGTCCACGCCGACGAAAAATGCTGCGGCGAGCAAGGCGGGCGCGCCGGCTGGCCCTGAACACACGGCACGGCGTGCAGTGGCCACGAAACCTGCTCCGGCAAACTCCCCGAGGCCGATGACGAAATCTTCCAGCAAAGGCGGTCAGAAGCCGAGTCCGGCAATCGCTAAGAGTCAGACGAGTCAGGGGCCACGCGAGTGAAGAATCGACGGAATAGGTAGTTTTCAGAGATTTTGGTGGAAGAATTTAGTTAGGGACTAATTAAAGAATGGCGAATCAGCAAGGAAGTTTTTTGACGGCGATCGATGTAGGCAGCTCAAAGACGTGCGCGCTCATGGTGGAGGCCTCCGACAGCGGCCTTCGCTATCGCGGGCACGGCGTGGCTGAGTCCCGGGGTTCGCGCAAAGGCGTGATCGTGGAACTGGATAAGGCGGTTGCGTCGATTCAGAAGGCGGTTGAGGCGGCGGAGGACGTGGCGGGTGCGGCGGTCGAGCACGCCATTGTGGGGATCGGCGGAGCGCATGTGCGCGGGGTGAACAGCCACGGCGGAATCAGCCTGGGCACGCGTCCGCGGGAGATTGGACGCGACGAGATCAAGCAGGCGGTAGAGCGGGCGCGGGCGATCCCGTTGCCGGCCGATCGCGAAGTGTTGCACCTGCTGCCGCAGGAGTTCATTCTCGACGGTCAGTCGGGGGTGCATGATCCGCTGGGCATGATGGCGGCGCGGCTGGAGGTGCGAGTGCATCTGGTGACGGCCGCGACGAGCGCGGCGCAGAACGTGATTACGGCGGTGAATCGTGCGGGCGTCCACGTGGATGACACGGTGTATGAGCCGCTGGCGGCGGCCGATTCTGTTTTGCGCGTTGATGAGCGGGAGCTGGGAGTCTGTCTCGCGGACATCGGTGCAGGCTCGACCGAGCTGATTGTTTTCCTGCAGGGCGCGGTGGCTTATACGGGAGTGGTTCCGGTCGGAGGCGACCACTTCACCAGCGACTTGTCAGTGGGCATGTGCACGCCGCTGGCGGAGGCGGAAAAAATCAAAAAAGTATACGGCAATGCCATCGTTACCCTGATTCCGGAAGGCAATGAAGTGGAAGTGCCGTCGGTGGGTGACCGGCCGTCGCGTTTGCTGCCGCAGCGACTGGTTGCGGAAATCCTCGAGCCGCGGGCCCGCGAGTTGTTTGAAATGATGCGCGAAACTCTGCGGCAGAGCGGCATGTTCGAAGCGTGCCTGGCGGGCATTGTGCTCAGCGGCGGAGGGTCGCGGCTGCCGGGAATTTTCGATGTGGCGGAGTCGGTGCTGCGGCGTGCGGTGCGGTTGTCGTGGCCCACGCCTCTGGCAAAAATGCCGGCTACGCTCGCCGAGCCGGAGTTCGCCACGGTGTTGGGCATGGTGGCGTACGGACAGAGGGCGCGCTTGGCGCGCGGGTTTCAGGGGGATCGGTGGGGATCGAGATTGAAGGCGATGTTAGTGGGATAGAGAAGTAGCGAGTACCCAGTACCTAGTACCGAGCGAGTACGGAAAAGATTGGAGAGTTTATGAAAAAAGATTCGAGCATTCGCATCAGCTTTAACGAAGAGCCTCTCAACGATGCCAAGATCAAGGTGATCGGCGTGGGCGGCGGCGGGGGCAACGCGGTGAACCGCATGATTGATGCTGGAGTAGAAGGCATCGAGTTCATCGTGGCCAACACCGATTTGCAGGCGCTGCGCATGTCGCGCGCGCCGGTGAAGCTGCAACTGGGCGTGAAGCTGACGAATGGGTTGGGCGCGGGCGCGAATCCGGAAGTGGGCCGCAAGGCGGCACTGGAGGACTCCGACAAAATTATCGAGGCGCTCGAGGGTGCCGACATGGTGTTCGTGACCACGGGCTTGGGCGGCGGCACGGGCACCGGCGCGGCGCCGATCATCGCGTCGCTGGCGAGTGAAATGGGAGCGCTCACCGTTGCCGTAGTCACCAAGCCGTTTTCCTTTGAGGGCAAGCGGCGCATGACGCAGGCGGAAAAAGGCATTGCCGAGCTGATGGAATCGGTGGACACGACCATCGTCATCCCCAACGAAAAGCTGCTGGCAGTAGCGGAGAACGCCGGGTTCTTCGAATCGTTCCGCATTGCCGATGACATTCTGCGGCAGGGCGTGCAGGGAATTTCCGACATCATTACGATTCCCGGAATCATCAACCGCGACTTCGCCGACGTGAAGACGATTATGGCGGGCATGGGCTATGCAGTGATGGGCACGGCGACGGCGAGCGGCCAGAATCGCACGACGGAAGCGGCGCGGCGGGCGATTGCGTCTCCGCTGCTCGAGGCGGGCGCAATCGATGGCGCGCGCGGGATTCTCATCAACATCACGGGATCGGCTTCGCTGAAGCTGGCCGAGGTCCAGCAGGCTTGCACCATCATCCAGAGCGCGGCGCATGAAGATGCGAATATTATCTTCGGCGCGGTGATGGACGAAAAAATGAAGGACGCAGTGAAGATAACGGTAATCGCGACCGGCTTTAAGGAAGTGGGCCGGCCGCATCGACTGGCGGAAGCGCACCACTCGTTCGCATCCACACATGACGATGCCATGGGTTTCCCTAATACGGATTTTCCCGACCCCGTAGGTCCGGCTGCGGTGACTTCTTTTCCGGAGCCATATCGCGAAACAGCATCGGAGCTGATGATGGAAGAGACAAGGATGACGGAACCGTCTCCAGTTGCGCTGGCGCAGGCTGCAATGGGCCATGCCGGGCTTGCCCATGCTGGCGGCGAAGTGATTTCACTGGATGGCATGCGCAGCGCGATGGTCGCCAACTTCGAGCAAGACGATCTGGACGTTCCGGCATTTCTGCGCAAGCGCGGCGACGTCATGTGAGGGCAGTGGCCAGTGATCAGTGGTCAGTGGCCAGGAAAAACCTGCATGATGTTGCTGAAAACTGATCACTGACTGATGGAGGGAAAAGCTTTGCACACTGGGGCGAATCTTTTCAGTAATCAGGTAACGGGTTACTGTGGGCTGTGGAACCAAGGTAATTCCCATTTAAGTGCTGGTTCCATAATGGGTTAGATCGAAATTAATGTTTTCTGCGATAGAAACTTTTTTATTGCGGGAAACACTCTAACTCCCGTAGTATCACGAAATTGGACGAAGTTACCAGTCAAGACCGGCAGACTGGTAGGCTTCGTGCATCGACAGCAGTAAGGAAAGCCGGGGATTCGAGGGAACGAACCAAGATGTTCAAGTCGGGAACGCGCTGTCTTCGTCTGGTGGTGATGGTAGGTGGGCTCTTGTTCGCGCCGGCAATGTGGGCGGCGCATGTCAACCCGCACGCGCTGAATAGCAGCAAAACAAAATCCAGGAGAGTGAGTGAGAGCCAGCGCACGCGGCGACGCATGCGTCATCTCGCGACCGGCCGCAGTACGGCAGTTCGCAGCAGCGCCAGGCTGACGCGGGCCTCGGCCAGCACATCGCATCACCGATACCACGAGCGCTTTTTTATGAGTTCGTTCGCCGAAGACATCACCTCCGGCGATGTCACTGCTGGGGAAGATCCGGTTGTGCGCCAGGCTGCAATTGATGCCCTGGGCGACATGAATGGCACGGTGGTAGCGATTGAACCGACCAGCGGACGCGTGCTGGCCATGGTGAACCAGAGGCTGGCGCTGTCGAGCGGCGCGCAGCCGTGCTCGACCATCAAACTTTCCGTGGCATTGGCCGCTCTGAACGAAGGCCTGGTCTCGAAGGACACTGAAATCTCGCTGGGCGCACGCAGCCGCATGAACCTCACCGAGGCTTTGGCGCACTCCAACAACGCATATTTCGAGGCATTGGGACGCAAGCTGGGATTCGAAAAGGTTGCCTATTACGCCCATCAGTATGGCTTGGGCGAACTGGCCGGCTATGACATACCTGGCGAGCAGCTGGGAGAATATCCCGACGAGGTGATTCCGCAGAAGCTGGGTGGCGTAGGCAAAATGTGTTCGTTCGGCGAGGGTATTTCGATGACGCCGTTGCAGCTGGGCGCCATGGTTTCTGCGATCGCCAACGGAGGCACGCTGTACTACTTGCAGCATCCCACGACGCCGGACGAAGTCGCGAATTTCCAGCCGCGCATCAAGCGGCAGCTTGATATCGCTCCCCTGATTCCGGAAATCTCTGACGGTATGGCGGGAGCCGTGCAATACGGTACGGCACGCCGCCTTGGGCTCAACTTTAATGAGGAAGAGATCCTGGGCAAAACCGGAACTTGCTCCCACGCGGGCACTCGTTTCGGCTGGTTCGCCTCCTACGCAAATACCAGCAGAGGACGCATCGTAGTAGTGGTCTTCCTGCAAGGCGGGCGGCCTACGTTTGGTCCGAAGGCAGCCGAGATTGCCGGGCTCATGTACCGTAATCTTTACGATCACAACTTCTTCATTGCCAGCACTCCGACGCCGGCAGATGCTGCGTCGAAGCCGGCCAGCACGATGCCGTAGTTCCAAACCGGTTCCGAAACGATTCTCATCAGGGCCTCTCATCAGAGAGGCTTTTTGTGTTGCCGCCTCCTTGACTGTCATCCCGAGAAGCAGAATCCTCACTCGCTCTCTCCGCGCTGCGCGGCTGCGAGCGGCTCGGAATGACAAAGATTGAACCTGCCCGTCACGAAAATGGCGATTCCTGCCGATAGATAGCGCAGAGACCTGGCACGGGCGCGCCCGAGAGAATCTCGCAGCTTGTCTCACAGGTTACTGGGAGTTGGCGGTCTGAGGATCGTTGCCCGCAATGGATTCGATTAGTGTACTCAGCGCGACCTATGACCACCGGTTGGCGGCGCTTTCGATCGTGTTGGTGATGCTCGTTTCCATTGCCGCTCTCTCCTTCGCGGCACGTATGAGGCGGACGCGCGCCATTGCTTCTTCGTTCCTAGACAGACTTAGAGCTTTGCGGAAAGGAAATCGCGCCACAGCACGGGAACGTGAGCTGTACTTCCAAACGATGGCGGAAGCGGTACCCGAGATTATCTGGACTGCCGACCCCAACGGCATGGACGATTACTTCAACCAGAAATGCTTCGACTACACCGGGCTGACATTCGAGCAATTACGCGGAGCAAGTTGGCAGGCGATCATCCATCCCGATGACCTGGGCGGCTGTGTTTCAAAGTGGAAGAGCGCGCTGAGCACCGGCAATCCGTACGACGTCGAATACCGCCTGCGCGGCAAAGACGGAAGCTTCCGATGGTTTCTGGGACGAGCTAATCCGATTCGGGACGCGAAGGGAGATATTGTCAAATGGTTCGGCACCTGTACGGACATCGAGAATCAAAAACAAAACCAGCAGATTCTGGAGGAGCAAATTCTGGAACGGACCATGCAATTGGCCGACATGAATGCCCGGTTGCAGGAAGAAATGCTGGAGAAAGATTTTGCCCGCAGGGAACTCGACCAGCAGAATGAACGGATGATTGAGGAACTGAGAAAGCGCTCGGAGCGAGCGACCATGCTGGCTAAGATGGGCGAACTGCTGCAGAGTTGCGCCAGCCTGGAAGAAGTGTTTGCGGCCGCCTTGGGCTATGCGCCGAGAATTTTTCCCGCTGCCCGGGGAGCGATGGCGCTGCTGAATGCATCGCGAAACCTGGCTGAGGTGATCGGTTCGTGGGCCGACTGTCAGCTTCCCGTAATGGAGTTTGAGCCCACGGAATGCTGGGCTCTGCGCACCGGTCACCCGCATCTGGTCATGGCAGGCGATTCGACCGCGCCCTGCGCTCACGCGGCGGGCGTTAAGCATATGTACCTCTGCATCCCGATCCTGGCGCAAGGTGAAACTCTGGGCATTCTGCACCTGCAGGCAACGGATGATGCTCCTCAACTGAACGCGACGGAGATTTCGTTCAAGACAACTTTTGCGGCACAAGTTGGACTGTCGATTGCCAACATACGATTGCGGGAGGCGTTGCGAACCCAGTCCGTGCGAGATGCTTTGACTGGCCTTTATAACCGGCGGTACCTGGAGGAAACGTTAGAGCGCGAGTTGCGGCGAGCCGCCAGGGCGGAGCATTCTCTCGGAATCCTCATGATCGACCTGGATCATTTCAAAAAGTTTAACGACACCTATGGGCACGATGCGGGAGACATGGTATTGCGCGACACCGGTGCGTCGCTGACCAAGGGCATAAGGGCTGAAGACTTCGTGTGCCGGTTCGGAGGGGAGGAATTTGTGGTGATCCTGCCGACTGCAGACCCGGAAACGTCACGCGCGCGGGCCGAGAAGTTGCGAACGAAAATGAGGGAACTGACGATTACGTATCAGGGTAAGTCGCTCGGGATGGTCACGATTTCGGTGGGCGTGGCGGCATTTCCCGCGCACGGTACGTCGCCCAAGGAATTGATGGCAGCCGCCGACGCTGCTCTGTACCAAGCGAAGCGTGGAGGCCGCGATCAGGTGGTTGTGGCGTCGGCAAAGGCGGTCGAGCATGTGGAGCTTCCCACTGCCGGTGGAAAGTCGGCTGCTCCTTGGGGCTAGTCTGCATCGGCCAGCGACAAGATTATTTCTTGCGCTCGTCGCGCTCCACCACTCCGTCCTTGATGTTCACCACGCGGTGAGCGTACTCGGCGATGTCGTGCTCGTGGGTGACCAGCACGATGGTGTTTCCTTCCGCGTGCAGGCGGTCAAACAAAGCCATGATTTCGTTTCCGGTTGCCGAGTCGAGGTTGCCGGTGGGTTCATCCGCAAGGATGATCGAGGGCCGATTCACTAGAGCGCGAGCCACCGCGACGCGCTGACGCTGCCCTCCGGAGAGCTCATTGGGCTTGTGCGTCATGCGCGACTCCATGCCCACGGCTGTTAGTGCTGCCTTGGCACGTTCGATGCGCTCTCCGGTTGGAATGCCGGCGTAGATCAGCGGCAGCTCCACATTGTGCAGAGCCGTGGCGCGAGCCAGCAGGTTGAACGTCTGGAATACGAATCCGATTTCCTTGTTGCGAATGCGCGCCAATTCATCGTCGTCGAGTTCACTGACTAACTGGCTGTTGAGCCAGTATTCGCCTTTGGTGGGCGTGTCCAGGCAGCCGATAAGGTTCATCAAGGTGGACTTGCCCGAACCCGAGGGTCCCATGATGGCGACATATTCTCCGCGCTCGATGCGGAGGTTGACCCCGCGCAGGGCGTGCACCTGCTGCTCCGAGCCCATGTCATAGGTCTTCCAAAGATCCTCAGCCGCAATCATGCAGGACTGCGGCGGCGGCACTGAAACGGCATTGGTGGGCATGTTGATGACTTCTGCGGCTGCCATATTTTTCTCCTGCTCCGGTGCCACTGGGTTCTCCGAGATTAGATTCGACTCCGAGAGCTCCGTTTTTGTTCGAGACCCGTACAGGCTTCTCCATTGGACGGATGAAGCCGGCGAAGGTTATGTTTCGTCTTCCTTCTTCGGGGCCGAGTTGTCGATTTTCACGCTGCTCCCGGAACGGAGCGTGCGCAAAACCTTGTAACTGCCAGTGATGACCTCGTCCCCCTCGCGCAAGCCACTGAGCACTTCGATGTCGCTAGTCCCGGCGATGCCGGTGGTGACGGGCACGAACTCCGCCTTCTTGTTGCGAATGACGAAGACGCCCTGAATGTCGTGTTTCTCGTCTTTACTGTTATTACTCTTGTTGTCGGATGCAACTTCCTTGGGCGCCGGTGCCGCGGCATGAACTGAGCCTGGGGTCGATTTCTGCTGTTCCAACTGGGCCTTGGTGCGCACGGAGAGCGCCTGGATCGGAACCGTCAGGGCGTTGCTGCGGGCGGCCGTTGTGATTTTGGCGGTGGTGGAAAGACCCGGACGCAGATCTGGCGGAGGATCGTTCACCGTTACCACCACTTTGAAGTCTTTGGCTTCATCACTGGCGGTGGCTTGCTGGGAAGTGGCTACACCGGTGGAACGCACGATGGCGTTGTCCCCGATTTCGGAGACCGTACCGTGGAAAACCTTATTGGGAATTGCATCGATGGTCACTTCCGCGGACTGACCGAGGCGCACGTTGACGATGTCAGTTTCATCCACCTTCACCTCGGCCGTGATTACCGACATGTCGGCGAGGGTAAGCAACGTGCTGCCGAGGGCATTTTGAATGCCGATGACAACCGACTCGCCTTCCCGTACCGGCAAGTTGGTGACAACTCCGTCGTAGGGAGCCGCATAAGTAGTCTTCCGCAAAACATCAGTGACCCTTATGAGGTTGGCCCGCGCCTGATCAACGTGCCCGTCCGCGGAGTCATTCTGCGCCTTCGCCTGTGCGACTCGCGCCTTGGCCTGTACCAACCCGGCATCTGCCGTGGCCCAGGCGTTCTGGCGGCTGTCGAAATCCGATTTTGCGATTAGTCCATCCTTAAACAGATTTTGCGCACGATCCCAGTCCAACTTGTTACGCGCGTAGTCGGCCTGGGCGCGCAGAAGATCGGCCTGTGATGTCTTGAGGGCGGCATCAGCCGCGATGGCATCCGTTTCCGCGGCTTCGACCGAGGCCTGATTCGCGCTCACGTCCGCCGAGGACTGCACGTTTTCCAGTTGCGCCAGCAATTGACCCTTCTTTACGTGATCCCCTTCCTTAACGTACAGGTGGGTGATCTTGCCATAAGCGTTCGCGCCGATGTTGACGTAAGTCTTGGGCTTGATTTCGCCCGATGCGCTCACCACCGAGGATAAGTCCTCTCGCTGGACCTTCCCGGTCTGCACCGTAACCACATTCTTGCTGCTCTGATATACCGTGAAACCGACGATGGCGGCCAATGCGACCACCACGCCTGCGCCAATCGCGACTTTTTTCCAGGTTTTCATGGCTTCCGTCACGCTTCGGCGTGCCGCTAAGCCGGTTCGCAAGCGTGACGGGCACACATCCTGGGATACGATCCTGCTGGCAGGAAAGTTCCAATCTGGAATAGAGTACCGACACCCTGAGGAATCCGGAGAAGTAGCGACCGCCGGAATGCAAAATATAGCAAGCTAAAATTATAGCTTGGTCCCGCCCCATCTAAGAAATATTCGGCGGCAGGGGGGCAACTCGGGGGAAGGTAGGCCGCGTCCAACGGGAGGGTTGGCTCGGGCCGTCAATCTACTCTCTTGACGTGACTTAGCCTTGCTTTCACCCAACTGAGGGCCTAAAATAGGCCGACGAAGTTTGTCGTGGCAGGAGTCCCTCTCATGTTCCGGGTCGGTTCGCGTTACCTCTCATTTCCGGTTTTGTTGGCCGTTGCCATGGGTTTTGGCGGCTCAGCCATCGCCCAGAACGACAAACCCGCCGCCACAACGGCTCCGGGCGATCAGAAGTCCGGCGCGGCTACAACTGGTGCCCAAGCTCAACCCGCCGATGAGGTGGATCCTCTCAAACGCCCACAGACCGAGAAACAGAAGAAACAGCAGAAAGCTGCGCTGAAACAAGAGCTGAGAGGGGTCTATAAGAAGTGGCTAAATGAGGACGTAGTCTGGATTATCACCGATGAGGAACGAGCTGCCTTCAAGCAGCTCTCGAACGACGAAGAGCGCGACAACTTCATCGAAGCCTTCTGGCAGCGCCGCGACCCCACTCCTGACACCGAAGAGAACGAGTACAAGGAAGAACACTACCGGCGCATCGCTTATGCCAACGAGCATTTCGCCGCGGGAATCCCTGGCTGGAAGAGCGACCGGGGACGGATCTACATTATGTACGGCCCCGCCGACGAAATCGACTCGCATCCCTCGGGAGGAACCTACGAGAGGCCGATAGAAGAGGGCGGCGGTGAGACTTCGACGTTCCCCTTCGAAGATTGGCGCTATCGCTATTTGGAAGGCATTGGTCAGGAAATCATCATTGAATTCGTCGACACCTGCATGTGCGGCGACTACCACATGACGCTCGACCGGTCGGAAAAGGACGCACTTAAATACACCCCCAACGGCGGCCTGACCTTGTACGAGCAAATGGGCATGGCCAGCAAGACCGCCCGCTTCCAGACCGGCGGCTTGGAACAACTTGGAGCTGGCCCGATGAATTCGGATCTGCAAACCAAGGAATTCGACCGTTTGGAGACGTACGCCAAGCTGCAAGCGCCTCCCCCGGTCAAGTACAAAGATCTGGAAGAAATCGTCAACACCAAGCTGATCACCAACCTGATGCCCTTTGATGTCCGCACCGATTTTGTGAAGGTCACCGGGGATACGGTGCTGGTGCCGATCACCGTCCAGTTGAAGTACCGCGACATTACCTTCGCCAACAAAGACGGCGTGGAGCGCGGCACCGTCAATATCTTTATGCGGGTGAGCACGTTGACGGGACGCGTCGTGCAAACCCAGGAAGACCCGGTCCAGGTAGATATTCCGGCAGAGCTCCTGCCCCGTGCGGCGGAGAATTCGGCAGTGTATTGGAAGGCGCTGCCGCTGCGTCCGGGGCGTTATAAAGTCGAAATTGCGGTGAAGGACGTGAATGGAGACCGCAAAGGTCTGTGGAGTCGCGGCATTGTGGTGCCTGAGTATTCCGACGACAAACTGTCAACCTCCTCGCTTATCGTGGCTGATGTGATGGAGCCGGTGCCTACCAAGGATGTGAGCACCGGCCAATTCGTGATCGGCTTGAACAAAGTGCGCCCGCGCGTTGCTCCTGCGAACGGCCAGCCTGCCCTGTTCAAGCGGAGTCGCGATCAGAAAGTGAACTTCTGGATGCAGGTCTATAACCTGGGCGTCGATGAAAAGACGCACAAGCCATCGGCTACGTTCGAGTATGACGTCGTGAATCTCGCCACGAACAAAGCGGTTATCCAGAAAGTGGAATCCACCGACACGATGGGTAATGTGGGCGAACAAGTGACTTTGCAGAAATCGATAGCTTCGGCGAACCTGCAGCCGGGCGTATATCGAATCGAAATCAAAGTGAACGACAACGTCTCGAAGCAGACTATTGATCCTTCAGCGACGTTTGCTGTAGAGTAACGATCTGCTTGATTCCCCGGGGGTTGGAGTGAGTTTTCGCCAGCTCGGATCTTGCGTGGTGATGGTCGCGCTGTCGCTTCCTGCGTGGGCCGGACAGCGGTCCGGCGACATCTCGGGATACGTGCGCGATGCCTCCGGCACTCCTCAGATGGGTGCTGTGGTGGAGATCGCCAGCTCCGCCCTGGCGCACACCCTGACCATCTTTACCGATGGCGCGGGCTTCTACTCAACGAAGGACTTGCTCCCGGGGTTATATTCCATCAAAGTTTCGGCTCCGTCATTTCTTCCGGCGCTGCAAGAAAAAATCGGCTTGCAGCCCGGCACCAGCGTTCACGTCAATATCACCCTGAATACGCTGCTGAACGCGATTCGAGTGGGGCCCCTGCGTGGAACGGCCGACAATGACGGCTGGAAGTGGACCTTGCGTTCGGTCGCGAATCGCCCGGTTCTGCGCATATTCGACGATCCCGCTACAGGCGCGGAACAGCAGGATCATGACCTGAAGGCGAGCCTGTCGTTCATGGCGGGCTCGGCAGCAGCGGGCTACGGCAGCGGATCGGACGCGAGCACCGGCTTCTCATTGGAGCGCTCGATTTTTTCCGCCTCCCGCGTCGGCCTGAGTGGATATGTAGGCTATGGAGACAGCCTTCCTTCAGCCATTCTCCGAGCGACCTATGCGCATCTTCTGCCAGATGGTTCCGGGCCTTCCATGGCCGTCACTGTGCGTCGCTTCGCGCCTTCCGATCCCAACCTGCACTATGCCGCGCTGCAGGCGCTGGCGCTCAACGCGGGCGATGAGTTCGCGGTCGGCGACGTTCTCGAATTTAAGTTCGGCAGCGAATTGCAAACTATCCAATTCCTTGGGCACGTGACCGCATTCCGGCCCTATGGTTCGCTCGATCTGCACCTCTCTCCCAACAGCGTTTTGGAATATGACTACACGACCTCATTGCCCAACCTGCGGGACGAGAAAGGTTTCGATTCCTCGCCCGCCGATCTGAGCGAAGCCGATCCTCGCGTCAGCATGATCAACTACGCCACCCGCCTGGAACGCGCCCACCACCAGGAACTCAGTATTTCCCGGCGCATCGGCGACACCAACCTGCAACTGGCCGGCTTCAGCGATCGGGTGGACAACACGGCTTTGACGGGCACCGGCGAAGTGACCTCCGTGGGCGGGTTCCTGCTGCCTGATATCTACTCGGGTACTTTCAGTTATGCCGGCGACACCTTGGACACGCGCGGAGTGCGAGTCGTGCTCGAGCGGAAAGTTTGTTCCGATCTCTCAGCCACGCTGGATTATGCCTATGGCGGAGTGCTCGATCTGGCCAAGCCTGACGTTGAACTTCAAGACGCCCAACAGTGGATCACCACCCAGCGCCGTCAAGCTCTAGCAGCGAAGCTCTCCGGCACCGTTTCTCGCACCCATACTCGCTGGATTGCGTCCTATCGTTGGATCAATGGCCAAGCACTAACCCCGGTGGATATGTTCAACGCCTCGCCAGGACAGAGCGATCCCTTCCTTAATATTTTCATTCGGCAACGGATTCCGACTCTGGGCTTCCTTCCCGCCCATATGGAAGCGCTGGTCGATCTTCGCAATCTGCTGGCGCAGGGCTATGTGCCGGTCGTGGGCCAGGACGGTCAGACCGTCTATCTGGTCCAGGCAGCCCGCTCCATTCGCGGCGGCGTAAGCATTACCTTCTAGCCACAATCTCCCATTCGTAAAATCTATCGCTTGCATCGAGAACTCCAAGGTTGACTGTTGGGATGGGGTTTCGATACTGTCTTGTGTTTGACCTTTGCGGTGGAAGGGCTGCATCTCGTTAGTAGGCAAGGAATTGCGTCTCCTGTGGACGCAATATTCTGCTTTTCGCGCGCGATAACTCACGGGGAAAATAATCAACGTTAGGAGATTCTATGAAGCTGCGCAGTGTCTTTGTGGTTGTGCTTTTGGCGGCCGTAAACCTGGCGGCGCAGACCTTCCGTGGCACCATTCTCGGTACTGTCACCGACCGCCAGGGCGCGGTGGTTGCTGGAGCCAAGGTGACTGTGAAGAACGTAGCCACGGGATTGGAGCGCACCACAGAGACTAGCGGCGACGGCAGCTACGCCCTGCCCGAGTTGCAGATTGGCACCTACACGGTAACGATCACGGTGTCCGGTTTTCAAACCTTTGTGACCACCGGTGTCGTCGTGGACGTGGCCGGGGAACGTCGGGTCAACGCCGTCATGAAGCCCGGCCAGGTATCGGCCAAGGTGGAAGTCTCGGGTGACCTTTTGCCCCAGGTGGAGACGACCTCCGCGGAACTTGGCGGCACACTGACCGCGGAGACGATTGAGGCCCTTCCGGTCAACGGACGTGATTACCAGAAGCTGATCTTCCTGAACCCCGGCATCGCCGGTTCACCCGATCAGATTTCGGATTCTCCCGGCTCTTACGGAGTCTTTTCGATGAACGGTTCGCGTGGCCGGTCGAACAACTTCCTGCTCGACGGCACCGACATGAACGATGGCTTCCGCAACGACCCGGCCATCAACGAGGCCGGGGTGTTCGGCGATCCCGCCACTATTCTGCCCCTTGACGCCGTGGCAGAGTTAAAGGTGATTTCCAACTATGAAGCCGAGTACGGCCGGAACAGCGGCGCCGTGATCAACATCGTAACCAAGAGCGGTACCAATATTTTGCACGGCGGGTTCTGGAGTATTTCCGCACTGGCAAGCTGGGAGCGCGCAACTACTTCAATTTCGATCCCGCTCCCAAGAGTCCTTTCAATAACAATCAATTCGGTGGTTCTCTCGGCGGCCCAATCATCAAGGACAACACTTTCTTCTACGTTGACTATGAAGGCCAGAGTGAAAATGGAGCGCAAGCTGGAACCACTTGCGTGCCCGATCCGGCGGTCATTGCTGCGACCGAGACAAGCATTACAGGGAGCGGTGGGACCGTGGATCCTGTAATTACCGCTCTGCTCGCGCGCAACCCGAATCCAGCGCCAAATATTGCCGGGGCCTACAGCGACGCAAATGGCTGCACCAACCCCGCTACGCAGACACTCACCAACAATGTTCTCCACGTCCACCAACTTCTTCAACCGGGTGGATAGCTTCATTGGCAAGATCGATCACTACTTCGATACGAACAATCTGCTGACTGGACGCTATTATTTTGGTAATAGTCACCAGAGCTTTCCACTCGCGCAAATGGCTGGTGGCCAGCTTCCCGGATATCGACACGGTAACCCCAACTCGAGTTCAGTTGGTATCGATTTCCTATGTGAGGGTAATGGGCACGAAGGTGAATGACCTGCGCTACGGCTGGAACCGCTTCGCCGAGGGTTTTTTCCCGCAGGATCAGAATTTCGACCCCAGCTCGATTGGACTCTGCAATGTTCCCGTAACCTTCGGCACGTGCGACTCCTCGGGCCTACCCATTCTCCTGCTTTCGCCCACGCCAACCGGCGGCTCGGGGTTTTTTTCGCAAGTGGGTGCGACTTCCGGCGATCCCCGCCATCGCGTCGATACCAACGACCAGGTCATTGATAGCTTCGCGTGGAAGCTCAACAGGCATGACGTAAAGTTCGGCGGGGAATTCCGCAGAACCAGCATCGAGCAATACCTCGACAAGTATTCACGGGGGCGCGTCCGCTTCAATACCGTAGCGGACCTACTGCAAATGATGCCGCAGACCTCAAACTTTGGGACATTCGATTACACCGGCGACACTCTTCGTCACACCTACGAGAACGGCTTTGGCTTTTATGCCCAGGATGCCTTCCACGTCACGCCACGACTGGTGTTGAACTACGGCCTGCGCTGGGACTACTACGGGGTAGTAGCTGAGAGGAACCACTTCTTCTCTGATTTCATCCCGTCAACTGGCCTCCTCGAGCAGGTCGGTCCGGGCGGCCTTTCAAATCTCTACAATCCCGACAAGAAGGACTTCTCGCCGCGGGCAAGCGTCGTCTGGGATGCGACCGGCAAGGGAAGGACCGTCATCCGGGCAGGCTACGGCCTCTTCTTCGACGCCTTCTCGCAAGACATGATGCTGGGTCACCTGCCCTACCCGACCTTTTTTGCTCCGGGCCCGGCTTACAACAACTTTCCGGGGGACCCTGATCCCATCCAGATGGCGAACATTAACCCTGCCGCCATCAACGCCAACGGCGCGTACATCACTGGTATGCCACTCTATGGGACTCCCGGCTGCAACGTGGAGTGCGACATTTTTTCGTTCGACCGCAACATCAAGACCCCTTACATGGAGAATTACAACTTAAATTTCCAGCAACAGATCTCGAGCAAAGTAGCGCTGCAAATCGGCTACGTAGGTTCGCAGGGACACAGGCTGTTTCGTTTCTTCGATCTTAATCAGCCGAGCAACGCGATCGTCACCGCTGCCGATATTGCATATGCTCAAGCCACTCCCGGATGCACTCAGGGCGGTGTGCCTGTCGCTGGATCAACACCCTGCATTCTGGATTTCGGAGTGCCTCGGAATTATGGCTATCCTTACGGCGCGTCCTATATTTTTCAGGAGAACTCTACGGGAAAGTCCAATTACAACTCGCTGCAAGCCAGCTTGCGAGTGACCAACTACCACGGCTTTATGTCGATCATCAACTATGTTTGGTCGAAATCCCTCGACAATTCAAGCGATGGCGAGGATTTTATTCCCAATGCGGCTCAGCCTCAAGACAGTACAAATCCGGGAGCGGAATACGGACCATCAAGTTTTAATGTTCCGCACCGGTTCGTATGGGTTGCAGGATACGAACTGCCGAAAAAAGGCGGCCACCTGGCCCGATTGAAAGATGGCTGGGGCTTTAACAGCTCAGTGAATTTGCAGAGTGGGCAGCCCTTCACCTTGAACTACAACGCCGAGGACGATTACAGCGGCGGCGGCGACGGGTACGATCGGCCTGACGTCGTGGGACCGGTCAAGTACGACAAGAGCAATCCGGCTAACTTTCTCCAGCTTAGTTCCTTCGCCATGCCATGCTCGGTCACCCCTGCCCTATTCTCGGGATATGCTGAAGATTGCATTCCCGGGACGCGGCATTATGGCAACCTGGGGAGGAACTCCCTGAGCGGCCCGACCTACAAGCAGTGGGATTTTGCGATCTACAAGAACACGGCGATCACCGAGCGGATGAATTTGCAGATTCGCGCGGACTTCTTCAACATTCTGAATCATCCGAACTTTGCGAACCCTGAACTGCCAGCCTTCATCGCCGACCCGGCCGCAAACATCGCCCTGAATTGCGTCTGCGGGTTCGTCCAGGGAGGTAATCGCGAAGTCGGTAACGGCGCCTATCAGATCACTGCCACTGGCGACGTGGGTATCGGTAATCCGTTTCTTGGTGGCGGTGGACCGAGAGGCGTCCAGCTCGCGGCCATCTTCAACTTCTAAATCTCGAGTTCAAAAGAGCCCCTGCTGCTCGCGGCAGGGGCTTTTTCGTTTGGCCCGCCCTCCCACCCGTCATATGACTTCCGTCACTAGGTAACCGGATTCCGGCGATGCTACGCTGCGGTCAGAACCTTTCCCCAAAGCCCGGTTGCGGAGATCTTGATGCGTCGTTCCATGAACGCTGTCCTTATTCTGATCATTGGCGTCTGCTTTGCTGCGCCTATCTCGGCTCATGCCCACCACCTGAAGCAGTCCGCCACGGCTACCATGCCGGTGACCACCTCGTCGGCCGAGGCCCGCTTGCTCTATGAGAAGGGCATGCAGGATTACGAAAATCTTTACCTGGAGCGCTGCAACGAAGATTGGCGAGCGGCCGTGAAGGCTGATCCCAATCTGGCCGTCGCCTGGGCCTGGATTGCATTCAACAGCAGCAATCCCCAAGAGGTAAGCGCGGCCCGCGAAAAAGCCAAAGCACTCGCTCCGAAGCTGACTCCGGGAGAGCAGTTGATGATCGAATGGATCGCCAAGGTGCAGGAGGGCGATTTCATCGGCGGCATTTCAGCTATGAACGATATGCTGGAGATGTTTCCCAAGGACAAGCACCTGCTTTATCTCGCCGGCAATTGGCTGATGGGCGAAAATGGCTCCGATCAGGCGCAGAGGTTGTTTGGGAAGGCGTTGGCCATCGACAAGAATTTTCCCCCGGCGCTGAACGACCTGGCGTACGTGGATGCCCGCAACCGGCAATTTGACAAGGCTTTCGCCGCCATGGATCGCTATGTCGCGCTCTTGCCCAAGGAACCGAATCCGCAAGACTCTTACGGCGAGCTGCTGCGCATGGCCGGAAACTTCGAAGGATCTCTGAAGCACTACCAAGCCGCGTTAAGCATCGATCCTGATTTTGTAACTTCCCAGGTCGGCCTGGGAGACACTTACGCTTTGATGGGCAACCAGGAGCAGGCGCGGGTTGAGTATGACAAGGCCATCCGCTACGCCCATAACGAAGCCGACCGGCTCACATACAGCATGCAGAAGGCAATGACCTGGGTGCGCGACGGCAAATTCGCCGAGGCCGACAAGTCATTCCAGGAGATCGCCCAAACCGCCCACGCCAAGGATCAGGACTTGCAGGAAGCCCAGGCCTACCGGCACCTTGCCGAATATCAAACGGACGACAACGCCGCTTTGAAATATCTGCAGCAGGCCGAGGACTCGCTGGGACACGGCACAATTTCCCAGGGCGACAAAGATGAGGAACTGTCACGCGTTCTGCGCAACCGCAGCGTCCGCGCCGCGCAGGCGGGCAATCAGCCATTGGCCGATCAGTCTCTGAAGCAGCTCGAGGCTCTGGCTGCCGGCGGCCGCAATCGAGTCGTTCAGAGCTCCTACAATGGAGCGGCTGGAACTCTGCTCATGGATCAGAAGAAGTTCGACGAAGCCATTACTTATCTCGAAGAAGACCAGGACAATCCCTTCACCATGGAACAGCTGGTGCAGGCCTACTACCAGACCAATCAGTCCGACAAGCTCGCCGAAGCCGAGGCCAAGCTGCGCGGTACCAACGTTCCCACCATGGAGCAAGCCCTTGTGGTGCCGGCCGCACGCCTGCGCCGCCCGGAAATGTAAGGAGCTTCTAGCGTATCCCCGAACGCTTCCGCCAGATTTGGTCTATACTGTCCAACGCCCGCGGCGAAGCGAGACGTTTCTGCCCGTGCTCGTGATTTGCCCGCCTCAAGTGCGGACTCAGGATTAATGAAATCTAAGATCGATCGACGATCCCGTGAGAGAGTTGTTGCCACCTTGCCGGTGCGCGTCCGCGCCACGACTGCGAATCCAGAAGTAAGCGCCCAGACTCGAGACGTCAGTGCGAACGGCATATTCCTCTATACGAACTCTCGCATGGTAGAGGGTTCGGAAGTGGAATTGGTCTTGATTCTGCCGCCCGAATTGACCTCCGGGGAAAAATGCTGGGTCTGCTGCCATGCCCGGGTTTTGCGTGTGGAACAGGGACCTGGCACCGATTTTGGAGTCGCGGCCGAAATCCGGCGAATGAACGTCTTGCCCGAGATCCCGGCCTAGCTTTCTAGCGCTACCCTGTGCTGCACCGTCTCTGATGCTGCACCAAAAATGGTGCAGTGAGATCGATGCCAAAACTGGCCACGCTCGCCCAAGAACCCGAAGCTGGCAAAAGTTCCCTATCCTCCGGGAAAGAAGTGCCCGGGGTCGAAGGGAAGCTTCTGAAATCCTCAGAAAATGCTTCCCATGGCACCGACCTTGGTGCAATAATGGCGGCCCTAGAATTGCTCTGGCCAAACTCAGGAACCTAGGTGGGCCTAGTATGTGGATTGAGAAACTGTCGGACGGTGTGGTCCAGGTGCAAACGCCGATCGGGCCGCGTTACTTAATGCCCTCGCTTGTTCAGCGCTTATATTTTCTTTGGATGTTCCGCAACTTTCCCATTCTTCCCCACGCCGTGCTCAGCACCGGGCAACAGCGAATGATCGATCGCCTGTGCTCTGAGCAACGGTTCGTTTCCATGGCTTACGCGGATGGGATGGAAGATGCTCCCGTAATCGGCACGGTCGAGCGGCGCCTCAACCCGAAGGTGGCGCCGGAGCGGTTGCTCCCGCGTCGCCCTGTGGTCAGCGAAAGTCCCGGAGGGTTGGCTACAGAAATACAGCAGCGTTCGTAGCGGTGTTTCCGCTCCGCGTCGGGAACCCGCCACAGAGTGCATATCAGATAGCATTATTTCCGAAGCGCGCATCTATCGTTGCGTCAGTCGAGAAGACATGCGCCCTCTCTGACGACGATGACCGCACGCGACGGAGATGTTACAATCACTGATTGTCCCGCCAGTAAGACTCCCACCGTGGGGCGCGTAGCTCAATTGGCAGAGCAACTGACTCTTAATCACCTCAGCATCAGCCACTTTTGTTAATGTTCAATGACTTAGATGCTCTGTCGTACTGCCAAATGCTGCTGTTTTTACCCTCATCAGTGACAGATAAGTGACAGTTTTTCGAGTGAATTTTCGCCGTCAGAGCAACGGCGCACAAGTCAGTTGCTTCCGCCCCAAGATTCTGAATTATGGGATCTGCTCTATTTTCCCTATCTCTTTCAGAAGATTGGAGGGCCATTCGAGTGTGTCTATCGTCAGTTGGTAGAGCAGTCGATTCGTAAAACACTCTTCTTGACGTGATGACCACTTAGGTACTGTGTGCAATTGTGTATGACCTATATTGACCATTCGAGCCAGATTCCTGAGCCGTATGATTTAGCCTCCTTTTCTAGACATGGAGAACGGCATTCCCAAGTGAATTGATCGGGCCAAGGAGACAGATGGCAAAACGTACTCTCGGTTTCAGTTCCACAGTTTTCCGCAAAAAGTTCCGTGCTGGGATGACTGTGCGGAACTACCGAGACAACGAAGTCATTTTTGCGCAAGGGGATACAGCCGACGCAGTTTTCTACATCCAGAGCGGTACGGTGAAGCTCACGGTGGCCGCCACGCGTCGTAAAAAAGCTATAATCGCCGTCCTGCTGCGGGGTAGTTTTCTTGGCGAAGGCTGTCTGGGCGGGCAATCTCTGCGGATGTACACGGCGAGATCAATTGGGCCCTCCAATGTCACTCGCTTGCAGAAGGAGAGCACGCTTCGCACGCTCAAGCACGACCCGCAGTTTGCAGCGTTGCTTAATGCATATCTGCTTTCCCGAGTTATTCGAGTCGAGGAAGACCTGGCAGATCAATTCTTCAATTTCAGCGAAAAGCGATTGGCACGGGTTTTGTTGTTGTTTGGGCAAATAACCAAGGAATCAAGGCCAGAGAACCCCCTGAAGGTGAGCCAAGCAACCCTCGCGGAGATGGTTGGTACCACCCGCGCAAGGGTAAGTAAATTTATGAATGGGTTCAAAAAGAAGGGCTTCGTCAGCTACAACGGCGGCTTGCAAATAAATAGCGCACTTATCAGCAGCTTTCTGCAAAATCGGCCCATGTCCGTTGTCACGAGGGCGTAGACCGAAATGGGCTTCCCGGAACTGTCGAGTCGACCGCCCTTTTGTACGTGGAGGTTTGTGGTGACAAAGGAACTCAGCCCAAAGCAGGTACTAGCTGTTCGCTGTCCGACTTGTGGAGCCGCTCCGGGGGAGAAGTGTGAACTCAGCACGGGCCAACCTCGCACCAATCCGCATCGCGACCGCCGATTGATCGCAAAAGACTAGCCTAAGCACAATCTCGACCCACCACAAATTGGAATGGTTGCAGGTACTCAGGGTTCCTCCATCGTACTGCGCGAGCTTGCGCGCAGCGAGGATACTTGCAGCGATCAACAGCACGCGTTTGGGGGGCGGCCCTCGTCCATGCAGAGGGCATGGTAGCATATTCGCTTTGTGTTCGCCTAGTAGCGTCGGGGGAGAAAAATCACACCTGCAGAATCACCTGTAAAACGTCACCTGTAAAAATCAGTTTACCGCGTCCGAGCCGTTCCGCAAAATCGCACTGAGCTATGTCGGCAAGCAGGAAGTGATCGGTTACTTCCTGTTTGCCCTGGCGTGATCCAGGCATAATCCCCAGTCGCAGGTTCATTGCTTGCGCCCGTGATCCACTGCAGGTGCTAGTCTGACGTAGTAGCACATGAGCAACCGCGACGTGCAGGCGACTTGGAAGTATCACGATGGCACGAAGCACTCCTACTGGAGTATTCGTAACAATCCTCACTTCTTGGACTGGGCGAATCGGCCGCAGCCTTTCAAAATCTATCCGAAGCTAGAGCCTCTTCCGCTGCCGCGGGACGTGCCGCAAACAGGGGTGGCCGCACTCTGTGCGATTTCAGAGCCCCTGCCCTCGGCGGGCGACGATTCGGTCCCTGACCTTCAGGATCTGGCGCGCATTCTCTATTTCTCGGCGGGGATTACCAAACAGCGTGCACATCCAGGCGGAGAAATCTACTTTCGCGCTGCAGCCTGCACCGGAGCGCTCTACGCAATCGAGCTGTACATCGTGACTGGCGATCTCGCGGGCCTGGATGCCGGCGTGTACCACTTCAATCCGGCGGATGTATCGCTACGGCTTCTGCGAAAAGGTGATTTTCGCGGAAACCTGGCTCAGGCGACGGCGATGGAACCCGCAGTGGCTCACGCGCCCGCGACGATCATCTGTACCGGAACATACTGGCGGAAGGCCTGGAAGTACCAGGCGCGCACCTATCGCCATTTCGGTTGGGACAACGGCACGCTGCTGGCGAATCTGCTAGCCGTTTCTACGGCTTCCGGGCTGCCGACCGAGGTCGTGCTCGGGTTCGTGGATGCCGAGGTAAATCGCCTACTTGATCTCGATACGCGGCGCGAGGTTTCCTTGTGCCTCGTACCCATCGGGCGTAAATCGGAGAGTTCGCTGCCAGTCGTAAGAGAGGTTCCGGCGGTCGGCCTGGAGACGGTCCCGCTTTCGGAGCGTGAGGTCGAGTATTCCGCCATGCTTGAGATGCACGATGCGTCTTCGCTTGAGTCCGAAGAGGAAGTAGCTCAGTGGCGCGGCAAGCAACCGGTCCTTGCATCTTCCGCTCCTGCGGGCGAGGAAGTTCAACTGCAGCGCATGCCGGAAGAAGAACAACCGAAGGACACGATCGAGCAGGTGATCCTGCGCCGCGGCTCTACCCGAACGTTCGATAAGACTGCATCTATTACATTGGGCCAACTCTCCAGCATTTTAGATTGCGCCACGCGCGGTCTTGCGGCCGACTTCCTTGAGCCTCCCGGCGCGCAGCTCAACGATCTTTACCTGATCGTGCATGCGGTACAGGGGCTCACGCCGGGTGCGTACTTCTTCCGGCGTGAGCGGAACACCCTGGAGCTTTTGAAGGCAGGGGAATTCCGCGCCGAGGCCCACCATCTTGGTCTGGAGCAGGAGCTGCCGGCGGACGCCTGTGTGGACATCTTCTTTCTGGCCGATTTGACCCACATCCTGGAAGGATACGGGAACCGCGGCTACCGGGCCGTCCAGCTGGAGGCGGGCGCCATCGGCGGGAGGATGTACCTGGCTGCGTATGCCCAGCGCCTGGGTGCAACCGGGCTAACCTTCTTCGACGATGACGTGATTAACTTCTTTTCGCCGCACGCGAAAGGCAAGAGTGCCATCTTTCTTCTCGCGATTGGCAAGCCGCTGAAACGCAAACCAGAGTAGGGCCTCTAGAGCACTTCCGAAATCAGAGAAGGGCAGTGCGCAAGTCTTGGCGTGCCATCTGACGGCTAGTTGGAACCAAATGGGAGCCGACAGTCAGCCAACTCCCATTTCTCTCACTACCTGCTGGTTTTACGCGGCCTTGCCCGGAGCTTTGGCTTCGAGTGTCTTCTCGCTGCCAACAGTCACCTGGATCTGCTTGGGCTTGGCTTCGGCCTTCTTGGCAAGGTTAATCTTCAGCACGCCCTTGTCATAGTGGGCACTCACTTGCCCCGGATCTACCGAGCTGGGCAGCGTGAACGACCGGGTGAACTCTCCGTACTGCCGCTCCACGCGACGGAAGTTCTCCTCTTTCTCTTCCTTCTCGATCTTGCGCTCGCCATGCACGGTGAGGGTATTGCCCTCGATGCGGACATCAATGTCCTTCTCGTCGATGCCCGGAACTTCAAGCTTCAGAGTAATGTTGTGCTCGTCTTCGTAGATGTCCACCGGCGGCGCGTAGCTGGTGGTTGTTAGCGCCTCTTCTGGGCCTTCGGGGCTATAAGACTCACGGAAGAGGCGGTTCATGCGGTTCATGCGGTCTTGCATGGTGGAAGACTCACGGAAAGGTTCCCAACGGGTCAATAGAGTCATAACGCAGTTCCTCCTTGGAGAAATCTAAGGGTAGAAAGCTTCAGATGGGCTGACTTAGTTCAGGGGACCTGAAAGAGTAAGAAGAGGTAGCTTGCTCAACTTCAAGGCTAGGCTTCTGCGCCACCGTTGTCAAACTGAGGCGAGGGTCGACAGCCTCGCGCTGGGAGGCGACGGGGTAGGGACAACTGGGGCGGGCGTTGAGGGCAAGCGTCGCCGATCCCGTGACCGACGCCAAAGCTGTGAAATCGGTGGTCGAGAAGTTCTGAGAGAAGTGAGGCGCGAAAGATGTGAGGAAGTACTATTCGAAGTTCGATGTGGCAGGGGTTGAACTGGCGCACTCAGCGTTCAGAGCGGTAGCCTTGTCGTAAATAGAGTTACAAACCGGAAGGCGCATGCGGTTGGGATTTCTTGAAGACGAGCCACGCCAGCAACCCGATACACATCACTGCACCGCCAAAAGCCGCTACAAGCACCAGCGTGTGGGCCGACCAGATGCTTGTCGCGAACCGCCTGCCGAACACAGATGCGAGGTAAGCCAGTAGAGCAAAGCGGCACACGCGTCCCATGCCGAAAGACAGCACAAACGCAATGAAGGGATAGCGCGTTACGCCAGCACCAATTACAAAGGCGGAAGTCGGAAATGGTGGCGGAAGGAATGCGGCGAGCGACAGAGAAAGGCTTCCAAAACGATGTAAGAATGCCGTGACTCTGTCGAATACCGCTCCCTTAATACGTCGATGGAGGATTCCAAGACGCGACAGCGGTAAGCGGCTGAAGCCCCGCAGATCGAGCCTGCCGTACTGCACATAGCGTAATAGGGCCATCGCTCTGGGTGCAGGGAGCCCAAGACTATCGTAAGCGCGTCAACCCCGCCGAGAGTGGGTAGCACCGAGCTATCGAGGGCGGCAAGAATGAACAACCCAATCCCACCCAAGTGTCTCAGCATTGCGATAAATGATGTCACTGGTTCGATGATACGGCTTGATTAGCCTTTCTTCGACTGGGCGCCTGAAGGAAGTTCGTTGCCGACATAAGGTGAATTGACCCGCTCATGAGGGAGGACTAGACTTCGTCCCGGAGGTATTCACATGCGCTGTCTACTCAAGGTTTCAATCCCCGTGCAGACGGGCAATGCCACGATCAGCGACGGCAGCTTAGGCAAGACCATCGAATCCATTCTCGCTGATCTGAAGCCCGAGGCAGCCTATTTTGCGGCAGACAATGGCAAGAGAACCGGGTTCATCTTCTTCGACCTGAAGGATGCATCTCAAATCCCCGCCGTGGCGGAACCGTGGTTTCTGGCCTTCGATGCTCACATCGAGCTCCATCCGGCCATGAATCTTGAAGACCTGAAGAAAGCCACACCGGGCATCGAGAAGGCAGTCAAGAATTACCGCCGAGGAGCGCAGGCAAAAGCGGCCTGACATGATTTTCTCGCAAGCCTAACATTCGCCCTCGAAAGAGGGCTGTTCGACGAGAGCGTCCCATGACTCGATGAGTCTGGGGCGCTTTCATTTGTGTGTTCTTCCTAGCACACTCTACAACTCGCTGGGCGCAAGGGGTTAACAAGCACAAGCAGAGCCGATCCCCCTGTCAACGAGAGGCGCTGCACGATACCAAGGAACTTCTGGTCCTCGACTGTAAAGATTGCTTTTTCTTGGTTGGGGACACGGATTCGAGCTGGTCGGCTGTGTTTGCGGGGCTTGTCGATCTTCCGCGGAATGGTAAGCAGGATTACAACTGGCTCTAGAACAGTCAACGTTACCGAAGTCTTTCGAGTTTGAAGGTTTCTCGACAGCTTGTGCCGCATATTTGGTCAGCGTAAAATCTTACGCATGGAATTTTTCTAGCTTTACCATCCGCCAGACGTGACCGTGTTGTGTGATCGCAAAGGCTGTGAACAAGTGGCGGACTACTTGGAAGTGGACGATTACGGTCACGAATACCGGCTCTGCGCTATGCACACGGACCAGCAAAACGCGTACTTCGCGTTTGCCGACGCGGAAACCAAGCCCCGATCTTCCTTTCCGAAGCCGACCTGCTGCTTGGATCGTGGGCGGAAAGGGCCTATTCCCGAGGGAACGCTTGGCGAAATGGCTTTGAGTACAGTTTTTGGAAAGTGACTGCGTACGTTGAATTTCTGCACACCGGGGCGGATGGTGTACCGCTCGCGCAGGCATTCCGCTTCCTTGCGATGGACGCCGTAAGCACCCAACGCTTCAACGCTGCTGCCGAACAAATGCAGAGTGCAGGCTTCGCGAACGGCGAACAGAAACAAACACCTATCGACGGGGCGTTCGAAAGCTGGAGTAAGTTGCGGGAGAGCGTCCGCCACTTTCGGGGATGCTCACTTCGGCACGACGGACGAGATCGAAAGTGTAACCGTCCACCCAGCAGACAGGAGGCATACAATTGAGCCCTGTACTAGGGGTGCGAATATGACTCATCTTCTCCTCAAGCTCTGGTGGCACGATGAAGGCCAAGACATCGCCGAGTATGCGGTGATGTTGGCCGTTATTCTGGTAATTGTAATTGGTACGATTCGCTTAGTCGGAAGCAATGCGAACAACGTATTTTCGAACGCAGCAAGTTCGATTCAATGACGCCAGCTAGTTCGAGCCCTTTGCCGCTTCGACCTTTCGTCGCTTCTGCGCTCCCAATATCTCGGTCTCCGCTCGGAGCCAGTCGTCCAAAGCAAATCCGTCGATTTTTCCGCGCTGCCCGTAAAACTCATAGGCGCATAGACGAATGCGTTCTTCGACGCCGCTCGCAAAGTCGGGCTGCCGTGAGCGAGGTTCCCGAGATTTCGACTTGGCTGTCATGGAGTCCGTCTGACCTGCCCCCCATCTTTAGTCCAGGGATAATGAGACTTTCTCCGGTTTCTGTTCGCCCCGCGTTCCTGTTTCGGTAGCGGGGATGGGGGTGTGGGGCAAGGGGTCGGCGTTTGAGACCTCTTGCCCCACTCCAGCTGTATAGAAGCTCACTGCTGACTGCGCTGCGAACTCCACTGGGGTACGGTACTGCAAGCTGCTGTGCGGACGCTCTTCGTTGTAGTCTTGCTGCCACTGCGCGATCTTATCCCGCGCGTCGGCCAGATCGCTGAACCAGTTCTCGTTCAGGCACTCATCGCGGAAGCGTCCGTTGAAACTCTCCACGTAGCCGTTCTCCATCGGTCGTCCGGGTTGGATCGTGTGCCACTGCAGACCTTGCTCGTAGGCCCATTGATCGACCGCTCGGCTCACGAACTCGGGTCCGTTGTCGCTGCGGATCTGCCGCGGCAGTCCGCGTCTCTGCTTCAACTCTTCCAGCACGCGCACCACGCGCATTCCACCCAGCGAGGTGTCGACTTCGATCGCCAGGCACTCCCGCGTGTAGTCATCCACGATGTTCAAGGTACGAAACCTCCGCCCCGAGCTGAGCGCATCCGTCATGAAGTCTACCGACCACACCTGGTTGGCTGCCACTGCCTGCGGCAGCGGCTGGCGCACCGCGCTGCGCTTCCGCCCACGCTTGCGCCGCAGTCCCAGCTTTTCTTCTACATACAGCCGGTACACGTGCTTATGGTTTACCTGCCAGCCTTCGCGCTGCAGCAGGATTTGCAGACGGCGGTAGCCGAACCGGCGCCGAGCTTCGGCCAGCTCGCGCAGCCGCACCCGCAGTCTCTGGTCCTCACCCCTCCGCCTTCGATACCGACACGTCGCACGATAGAGTTCCATCAGCCCGCAGGCGCGTCGCTGGCTCAGCTCTACTTCTACCTGCATCACCAGCACTGCCTCTCGCCGCATCTCCGGGCTCACCACTTTTTTGCCACCACCGCCTTTAACGCCCGGATGTCCACTGCCTGTTCGGCCACGATATGCTTCAGCTGCCGGTTTTCCTCTTCCAGTTGCCGCAGGTCGCTTCGCCTCGCTCAGTTCCAACCCACCGAACTTACTCTTCCACCGATAAAAACACGCTCGTGTGATCCCGTGCCGCCGGCACAGTTCCCCGGTTTCTACTCCCGCCTCTGACTCCTTCACCACGGCGATGATCTGTTCTTCGCTGAATCGACTCTTTCGCACGACTCCTCCTTTGACCCTGGGCGGGTCATCCTAAATGGAGAAGTCGCATTCTCGATGGACTAATTTCTGGGGGGCAGGTCACGTCCGCGAGCACTCGTTCGCCACATTCAGTATGCGACAGTCGGGGTTAGTGAGCAGTGACGACAATCACTTTCTCCCGTCACATGGGAAGGTTTCAGAAGTATAGGGAAACGACAAACTAAGCAGCCCTGTCGGGAACTCCTTTGGCTTTGGCGGAACTCGCTTTCTTCACGAGGATTGCGGATAATCGTTCTATTTGCTTCGTTTCGGCTTTCCTTTCCCAGCGAGTCGCTTGCAATCTTTGCTCGTAACGCTGTTCCAATCTGTCGCGAAGTTTCATGGGGGGGGAAGTTCCTTGCTGCCGGGGAGTCTAGCATTTCTTGCGAGTGCCGATTGTAAATAGAGCGTGAAAAAGCGAGCAGGAGCAGGGCGCACACCGTTCAAAAAGTAGATGTGGCGCAGCGGGTGGATGAACTACTTTTCCTGTATACGAATATACGGCTGCGCCACCAGAGGAACAAAACGACCCTGCGCCGTATAGTTCCTTCACATCTGCGGACAGATTATAACGATGGCCCATTGGTGACTGCTCAAAATTGCTCAGGTTTCGGAATATAGATGTCCACACTCCGTGAGGTGCTTCAGCGCGACCGAATGTCGATATACCCGCTTCGACTTGAGAATACATAATCCAAAGACCTGTGACCTTAACTTCCCCCCCAACGTGAACGAAAGCAGCAGCTCATTTCTTCACAGTCAGGCCGCCCTACCGCTCTGAAAAGCTCGCCACGCCACACTCCAAGCAACGCGCTTTCAGTCGAGATGTGATCAATCCGCAAGACGGGCACATCCTTTGTGATCGAAACCCGGCGATCCCTGGTTTCTTGCGTATCCAGTGGAGCAGTAGGATCGTGAAGAGCACGATAACCAAACCGACAGAAATACCGGTCGCATTCATAAAAGCGAGCCTTTCTTGGCGAGTCCCGCGTCGGGCCGAGCAACAGTCGGTCTTGGGTATACTGTCTGCTCTACTCAGATCGGCTTGGGACCTTTAGTTGCAACCAGCAGCTCCAACAAAGTGGTCGTGTTGCGGATGCTTCCCGCGATAGTTGTGAGTGGTTCTGACAAGGGCGGATATCGTTCCGCCAGTGCTTCAAGACGCGTACTGACATTGTGCAGTTGATCGACTTCGCGCAAGATCGCGTGAAAAGGCATGGGCACGCCGCTCTCTCGCTGAAAAACCTAAGGTGGGAGAACTTCAGATGGACTGGCTTAGGTCAGAAGACCTGAAAGAGGAGAAGGTGATAACCACCCCGTGGCTACTATACCACGCCAGGAGGGGGCGCTTGATCCAAATTGACCTGTAATCGGTTCGCACCCGTGACATCGTGGGGACTGTGGGCAAGAAAAGAATTAAGAAGCAATCGGCCAAAGCGACACTCGCCAGTGATCAAGGAAATGGCGAAGCCTCGAGTGGCTAGTTCCGCACGGGAGCAGAGGCGCATCTCGCGAATGAAGTCCTAGTCGTGGAGAACGATGTTGAGAAGTGAACTGTGGACTTGTAATCCACTCCCGCCATCATAGTCGATGAAGCCTAACGTCCGGAACCGGTTCATGAAGAAACTGACCCGCGATCGGGTTGTGCCGATCATCTCTGCCAGGGTCTCCTGACTCATCTTGGGGATTAGAGTCTCGGGCTTACCGTCCTTCCCGAAATGCGCCAGCAAGAGCAATATCCGGGCCAGTCTTTTTTCACTGGAATTGAAAAGCTGGTCAACCAAATCCTCTTCGTAGCGGATGTTCCGGGTCAGCAAATAGGCCACGAACATATCGGAAAACGCGTGTTCCCGGTGAAGCACTTCCACCATGGACTTCTTGCCGATTTTCATCACAGAGCAATCGGTCATTGCGGTCGCGGAGCACAGGCGGAGAAGTTGCCCTGTAAGGCAACCTTCCCCGAAGAAATCGCCCTTGTTCAGAATGCCGATTGTGGCTTCCTGGCCGATCTTCGACACAACGGTGAGTCTTACCTTTCCTTCCTTTATGTAAAAAACAGCATCGGACGCATCGCCCTGAGCAAAGATCGTCTTTTTCTTCGGAAAAGCTTCGATCTTTCTACCGCCGTTGATGGTCGAAAGAAATGTCTTGGGATCGAACTTGCTGAGTTTCTTGGACGCTGCCACGAGCGTCATAATTTGGCCCCCTCTCAAGGGTTGCGAATGCGCAAAAGAAGACTTCCTATGATGAAGGATGAATGAATGCGCAAGAAGGGCGAGAACAACATCAAGCCTGCGCGGAGTAAAGCTGCGATCCGCTCGACCAAATAATGATTCCACCCTTGGCGTCGAAAGTCAATCCGTCTCAAGCCACGCCTGGTTACATCAGTTAACAATTCGCCCCCGCTTCCCATCCATTTCAACTCTAGCCCTGCGCAAGGTCAGTTAACTACGCGGCGGTCACAGAGAGCGCACGCCGCTGAATCTCTTCGTAGAGCTGCCAGAATTTCTGCACTTCAGCGTCGTTCAGCACTTCTCCCCGAGCCTGCGCGAGCACGCGAGCGAGCGCCTGCTCCAGCTCCTCATCTGTGTAAGCGTCTAGGTCTGTCATTGCGTTTGTCATGTTCTCCCTAGTTTCCCCACTGCACCCATATCACATGCCAATTCTGATGGTCTGTCGGGCATCCCACATACGCAGAAGAGTTTTGTTGTTCGCACGCCCGATTTCGGGGCCTTCTTATAAAGTAGCGGAATCACTCTTAGCTGTTGGTCGCGCGTTTCGTGCGCCGTGAGGCGATCAGTATTGCTCAGTATCAGGGGGTCGTATCCAGCATAGTGTTGCCAGGTCTTCGAGAGGTGGGTCACCATGCCCGACCAGACTTCCTGTCTCGCACCCCATAACGGACGAGTTCATTCCCAGCCTAGCGAGCGGACGAATGCCGCAGGGAAGCAAGTCAGGAACATAATACTTCTATCGATCTCCGATAGCGACTACAGCTCCCTGCGTCCTCATCTCGAATACGTCAGCTTGCCAAACCATCTCGTCCTTCACGAGGCGGGTGGAAAGCTGGAATTTGCATATTTTCCGAATCGAGGTTTGATTTCTCTTGTAGTCGTAATGAAAGATGGAAAGACCGCCGAAGCCGGCATCGTTGGCAATGAGGGCTTTACAGGAACACCGGCGGCAGTTGGCCTGAGCAGGGGCCCGCTTGAAGCGGTGGTACAAATCACGGGGGATGGGTTTCGGGTAAAGGCCGGAGCTTTGCAAAATACTTTGGAATCCGCTCCACACCTTCAATTGATGTTGAGCCGCTATGCAGTAGTTCGGGGTATGCAGGTTGCACAAACAGCCGCGTGTAATCGGCTGCACGATATTGAGCAGCGCCTTGCGCGGTGGTTGCTGATGACTCAGGATAGAGTGGATTCAGGGGCGCTGCCCATCACCCATGATTTTCTCGCAACGATGTTGGGGACAGATAGACCTACCGTGAGCTTGGCAGCTGGTGTTTTGCAGAGGAAAGAGCTCATCGAGTACACCCGTGGTGCAGTGAAGATCGTGAACCGCAAGAAACTTGAAGACTCCGCCTGCGAGTGCTACGGGGTTATCCGACAGTACGATGGCGAGCTTGGCTTGAAATAAAACCGCCCGTGAAGACCCGCCCTGTTTTAATTGCCGGCAGAGCGCGAGTCGATCCTAACGTGTCGCCAACAGATAGTTAGGCAACAAACGGACGGAAATTCAAAACAACCCACTACACATTTCCGGCTTGACAACACCGGGATTCGGTATACGCTGTTAAACAGAGCCGATTACGCCTTCTCCTCTTTCAGATCCTCTGAACTAAGGCAGTCCATCTGAAGTTCCCTCCTCTTAGCCACGACGACCCAGGAGGCTGACATGTTTGCTCGTCACGTTTCCATGCACCTGAAGCCCAATACCCGCCTGAAGCCCAATACCCGTGCTGAGTTTACCCAGACGATCGAGAACGAGATTCTTCCGCTCCTTCGCAAACAGCACGGCTTCCAAGACGAAATCGTCTTCGTCGCCCCAGGATCCGGAACGGAAGTGGTCGCTATCAGTCTGTGGGACAAGAAAGAGGACGCGGAAGCCTATCTCCGCGGCAGCTATCCAGAAGTGCTGAAGGCGCTGGCGAAAGTGGTCAACGGTACTCCTGAGGTCCGAAACTTTGAAGTTGCGAACTCGACCTTGCAAAAGACCGCTGCTCGCGTAGCAGCCTGAAGCAGGCAGGCTTTCGGGTTCGGTTGGGGGCGGTTGATCCCCGCCCCCCTTACGAAAGACACAAGAGTCGAGGTTTAGATCTTTCTGGTGACGCCCGCTTCTCAAAGGGAACACTGCTTTCCGAAACGCCCGCCTCCGGAAGACTGGGAGGTGTTCTGTGCCCCAACAATCGCCGATTTCCTTTCAAGTTCGCACGAAAAACGTGCTCATCGTCGATGGCAATGAAGCGATGCAGAAGCTGCGCGCCAGGGTGCTGAGAAGCCGCGGAGTTCACGTGCACACGGCCAAAAGCGTCACGGAAGCAGAGTTGCTGTGGGTACCTGATTTTTTCGATTTGGTACTGCTGGACGTGCGTCAGAGATCCAAAGAAGCAGTGGAGTTCTGGCGAACGATTCGGCGCCAGCATCCAGGGCAGCGGATCAGGTTCCTCGTTGGACCCCCAACGTACCTGTCTCCTACCTTCGCCGACGAGGTTATTGCCCGCAAGGTTCCTGAAGACTGGGTGCAGAGGCCAGAAGTCCTGCATGTCGCATAAGGCCTTACAGACCGATAGCAGCTGGCTGGCTGTACGCCGACCGCACAACTGAGTGTTTGAGTTTCTTGGGCTCGTACCTTTGAGTTCCGCCCTGCAAGTCAGGCGAAACCCACCGTCCAAACCCCGATGTAGAGGATGAATCAAGGAGAGAATTCCATGAAACCGGAGCTTTTGACCAAGAGAGATGCATGCGGAAGACTGGCCTCAAGCAGAAGGCGAAGTAGCAGGAAGCAACGAACGAAGAGCCGTCCTGGCCTCAGCCTCAAGATCACTTTGACTAGACATCGTTGGTGAAGCTGGTGACGGGTTAGACCATTACGTAGTGGAGAGCGATGCTCAAACCACCCGGAGGTAAGCCATGACTAACATCTACGTCGGTAACTTAGATTTTGCCAATTCCGAAGATAAGCTTCAGACACTATTCGCGCCGTACGGAACAGTTAGAACAGTCACGGCCGTCAGGGATCGCGACACAGGTCAACCGCGGGGATTTTTGCGTTCGTGGAGATGACTAGTGGCGGGAAGGCACGAGATGCTATTCGCGCCCTGAACGGTTCAGTCCA
The DNA here is from genome assembly GCA_963786075.1 of uncultured Acidobacteriaceae bacterium. GTDB lineage: Bacteria > Acidobacteriota > Terriglobia > Terriglobales > Acidobacteriaceae > Sulfotelmatobacter. The sequence goes on from CAWAYA010000031.1 coordinate 368,872, forward strand.
CGGCGGGCGCGCCCTGACTGTCAATGAAGCTCGTCCCAAACTCTACCCCGGTGGTGAACACGAGTCACTTGCCGTTAGGGATCACCGGCGGCATCGTGTCTAATGGTTGGGGAGACGATGTTGTTGGCTGTTCCTGCGCAAATTCGGGAGAATTCGACACACTTTCAGACGGGCCTGCCAAGCGAAAAAGGGGGGAATTATGAATACAGGCAGCTCTAAATCTCTGGACAGCGGAGCGTGGAGGGATTTGTACAAGGCTGCGCTCTTTGAGGTTGATAACGCCAGACTCCCGGAGCGCATTGCGCAAGCAGAGAAAGCACTTGCACTAAGGGCACGGGAGTTGTTTCACATAGCCGGAGACAACATCGAAGAGGAACAAGCTCTGGATGACACGATGTACGCCTTGCATGCTCTGCGGAACACATCGCAAACTAGCCACTGTATACCGCATCGCAGTAAGGCTGCCTAGGTCAACTCGCGGATGCTGCGCCATCCCTCTCCTGGGCTATCCCTGCGTGCACGTTTCGCCCGCGACGTTATTCGTGTACGTTGTCGAGCAATAACCTGAGCTTGCCGGAACGTGAAGGCTGGCGCAGTTTGCGCAGGGCCTTGGCTTCGATCTGGCGAATACGCTCGCGGGTGAGGGCGAACGCTCGACCAACCTCCTCCAGCGTGTGCTCCGAACCGTCCTCCAGACCAAAGCGCATCTTTATGATCTTCTCCTCGCGCGGAGTCAGGGTGTGCAGCACCTGCCCGGTCTGCTCCTTCAGGTTCAGGTTGATGGCCGCCTCGTCCGGTGCGAGCACAGCGCTGTCTTTGATGAAGTCGCCGAGATGGGAATCCCCCTCCTTGCCAATTGGCGTCTCTAGCGAGATCGGCACCTGCATGATCTTGCGCACTTTGCGCAGCTTGGCTGCGGGAATGTCCATGCGTTTGGCAATCTCTAACGAGGTAGGTTCGCGGCCCAACTCCTGGACCAGTTGCCGCGAGACGCGAATCAGCTTGTTGACGATTTCGACCATGTGCACTGGGAGTCGGATGGTGCGCGCCTGATCGGCAATGGCGCGGGTGACTGCCTGGCGAATCCACCACGTAGCATAGGTGGAAAACTTGTAGCCTCGGCGATACTCGAACTTGTCCACCGCCTTCATCAGGCCGACGTTTCCCTCCTGGATCAGATCGAGGAACTGCAGTCCGCGGTTGCCATACTTCTTGGCGATGGAAACCACGAGGCGCAGGTTGGCTTCGATAAGTTCGTGTTTGGCCTGCTCCGCGTCCATCTCGCCCTGGATGATTTCGCGCTGCGTGCGGTGCAACTCTTGGAAGCTCACGCCGGCGTCGCTTTCCAGGCTTTTCAGGTCGGCGCGATGCTTCCGCTGCGGCTTGCGGTAATTGTTCTTGAGTTCTTGGCTGCGCGTGCTCTCAATCTTCGTTTCCACGTTGCTGATCTGGCGATCGAGTGAGCGCATGATGTCCACGGTTTTATTTACCCGATCGACCAGGCGTTTGCGCTCGAAGTTGGTGAAACCGAGGTTGCGGATGATGAGCGAAAGCCGAACGATCTCGCGGCCCAGGACACATCGGCAGCGGCGGAATTCGCGTGTTTTCTTTGTTGCTGGGATGGTCGGTAATCGTCCGGCCAGCTGACTGGCTCTTTTGTAATGCTTCTGCAGCTCGTCGATGCGGCGCGTGGTGTCCTTGACGCGGTTCTCCAGGATGTCCTCGGTCATCTCTTCCTCATCGAAGACGACAATTTCCTTGATCGAGCGCACGCCACGCTTCAAATCCTCGGCGATGGCAAGAATCTGACGGATCACAATGGGCGAGCGTGAAAGTGCCTTCAGCACGCGCAGTTGTCCGCGCTCGATGCGCTTGGCAATGTCCACTTCCCCTTGGCGGGTGAGCAGAGGCACTGTGCCCATCTTGCGTAGGTAGATACGCACCGGATCGTTGGTCTTTTCAAGAGCCGTTAGGGTCAGGTCAAGCTCGACTTCGTCGCTGGCCTCAACCTCGTTCTCAAGCTTGTTTTTGAAGGCCGAGGTGGGCAGCTTGGACTGACCCTCAACCACCTCAATGCCGTGCGTCCCTATGGTGGTGAGCAGGTCGTCCAGGGACTCCGGGGAATGGACGTCATGGGGAATCAGGTCATTCACCTCGTTGTAGGTGAGATAGCCCTTTTCCTTTCCGGCATCAATGAGTGTCTTAATGTCGTCAAGAGCCAAGCGGAATCCCTTCGGCGCCGTCCTGCATGGAGCAAAGGGTTCTTTGTCGATTCTGCAGCGGCAAGTTCAACTGAGACTGCGGGAACCCAAAACTGAAACGATGCTAGCATGGGTGCCAGCTTTCTCCTAACTAGACACGTTCTCAGTTTGCCGTGTTGTCGCAGGCGGACAGTGAGCAAACCATGCCTCTCGGCTCCGTGGGGCGAAACGAGAAGGGAGGCTACCGCGCCAGCACCTATGAACTTGGAGCGTGAGAAAAGGATTTCTTTCCACACAAGAAGGGGGAAGCCGCGCAATCCCGCTGCGAAACACTTACCGTCGCCAAGTCGGACGGCGGGTGGCAGCATTCGGCATTTCCATTCGAGCCACCCACGCGATAACTCCCGGATGGTCGGCAAGCCGGAAGTAATTCGATCATTCGCCTGCGAATTGAACGCCGTATGCCACGTTTGCCGAAGGGTGAGGTGGTCCGTGGGTAGTTGGAAAAGAATGGTTGCCTCAGGTCCTGCGTCGCTTACTAATGGCGGAAACTGGGTCGCTGGTCCCGTGGGTTTCCTCGCAATGCGTCTAGCTCGGTTTCGTGAGCACGCATGTGCCGGTGGTAGACTGCGCGGATGGCCAAGAAGAAAACTAACAAGAAGCTCAGGAAGCCGAAGGGATCTGCCGGGAAGAAAGGAACGCCGCTGAAGAAGACGGTTAAAAAGAACCTGGCTAAGAAGAGGGTAACTCCGAAGAAGAAATTGGCGAAGAAGCAGCCCGCTTTGAAAAAGGCGGCGGTGAAAACGAAGGCCCTCGGCAAGAAGACAACCAGTGCGAGGACGCCGACCGCACTCAGGACACGGGTTCGGGGAAAAAGCCAGAGCGTGGATACGGAGGCCTTTGCACCCGAAGCACTGAGAGAGAGGTCGGGCGGGCAATCGGGAGATTTACAGGGATTGTCCAACATCGAAGGTGCGGATTCGGAGAGTGTGGCCGAGTTGATCGAGGAAGGAAACGCGTTCGAGGCCGACGCAGTGGCGGGCGTGGAACACGCTGGTGAAACTGACCAGAAGGAGGTTCGCACGCATGAGGTGCCGCAGGATGATGTTCCTGGCGAGTATCGGGATAAAGAGTAATGAGCGAGCGGCTCGGTGGTAGCTGAGTGCGATTCAGGTTTCATGGCGAGTGCGATCCTGGCGGAACGGAATTCACGGCTGGTGATCGCTCTGGCAGGAGCATGTCGAACCCATGACGGGGTAACCCTGGAGGCGGCGAGATAACTCCCGGTTTGTCGGCAAACAGGAAGTAACCAGAGATGGACTTCCTCAGCTCTAGAAAGATGCCGACCCCGACATTCACATTTCTCCCATCGTCGGCGCGCCTCCTCCCTGCGTCCTCTCTCCGTGGAATCCCACATGCATCGGTTACGGGTCCCGCAGGTAGGGAAAGTGCCTCTCTCGGCATCTGGGCGGCAGAGCAGGTGGGTTCTAGGGGCAATACACGACGGAAATCTTCGGTCGGAAGCCTCTCTCGGAAATAAGCAATCAATTTTCCTCACGATCCGCTCTGCGCGCTGAACCCAGCAACCACCTGCGCGATTGCCTGAAGTACCTCGTGCTGTCGTTGCCCGCGCAGACGCCGCTCGAAGTGCTTCTGGCAGCCATGGTCAAACGGTCAAATGGCATCCTGAATCACTGGCCGGCGAGCCGAGAAAAGCAGAAGACGGACCCACTTGGTCCGCCTCTGCCAATTAAACTTAAAAACTCTAGTTCTCGTATAGCAGCACGCCCTCGGTTTCGTGCGAGTCCACCGGACGGTAGTACAGCTTGTTGTCCTTGAGGAAGACCTCGATGAACGCCGGCCGCGTGGTGATGGTGCCTTGGATCAGCGCCTCCGACAACGGATCTTCGACGTACTTCTGCAAGGCACGCCGCAGCGGACGCGCGCCGTAGCTGCGATCGCTGAGTGTCTGACTGAGGACCCACTTCTTGGCCTCGTCGGTTACGGTCATGGTGATTGATTTCTGCGCCAGATTCTGGTTCAGCTGGCTGACCATAAGCTCCAGGATCTGAATGAGGTCGTTCTCAGTCAGCGCGCTGAACAGGATGATTTCGTCCAACCGGTTCAGGAACTCGGGGTTGAAGGTGCGCTTGACCTCGTTCCTTACCAGATCCTCGACCTTGTCGGAGATCATGGCTTCCTTGGTTGACTGGAAACCCAGGCCTTCGCGCTTTTGCAAGTGGCGCGCGCCGATGTTCGAAGTCATGATGATGATGGCGTTCTTGAAGTCCACCGTGTTGCCCAAACCATCGGTGAGCTGGCCGTCTTCAAACACTTGCAACAGGATGTTGAAAACATCCGGGTGCGCCTTCTCGATTTCGTCAAGCAGAACCACCGAGTAGGGCGCGCGCTTCACGCGTTCTGTCAACTGGCCGCCCTCCTCGTAGCCAATATATCCCGGAGGCGAACCGATCAGCTTTGAGATCGAGTGCTTTTCCATGAACTCGGACATATCGAAGCGCACCAGCGACTTCTCGCTGCCGAACACAAACTGCGCCAGCGTGCGGACCACTTCCGTCTTGCCGACGCCCGTGGGACCGAGGAAGAGGAATGAACCGATGGGCCGGTTCGGGTTCTTCAGGCCGGCACGCGAGCGGCGGATGGCGCGGGCCAAGGCAGTGATCGCCTTGTCCTGCGAGATCACGCGCTTGTGCAACTCTTCTTCGATGCGCAGCAGCTTCTGCGATTCTTCTTCCTTGATCGAGGTGAGGGGGACGCCAGTCCAGCGCGATACCACATCCTCGATGTCCTCCCGACCGACAACGCCGGAGGAGGATGCATCGAGGTGGTATTTTTCGCGAAGGGCGTGCAGGTTCTCCCTCTCTTTGCGTTCCTCGTCCGAGTAGAAGCGCGCCTTCTCGAACTCGTGGTAAGCGATGGCGTTTTCCATACGGTGTACGATGAACTTGATCCGCTTCTGGACCTCTGTGAAATCCTCAGGCAATGAGGTCTGGCGCAGCTTCACGCGCGCTCCCGCCTCATCGATGAGATCGATTGCCTTATCGGGCAGGAAGCGGTCCGGAATATAGCGAGTGGAATGCGCTACAGCGAAGTTGATGGCGTCGTCGGTGTAAGTGACCGCGTGGAACCTCTCGTAGCGGTCCTTAATGCCGAACAGAATCTTGGTGGCGTCACCTTCATCCGGCGGTGGAACCTTGACGGCCTGGAAACGGCGCTCAAGCGAACGGTCTTTTTCGATCGACTTGCGATACTCGCCCGGCGTAGTCGCGCCGATACACTGAATTTCACCGCGCGACAAAGCCGGTTTCAGGATGTTGGCCGCGTCTAACGAACCTTCGGCAGAACCCGCGCCTACCACCGTATGCAGCTCATCGATGAAGATGATGGCGTTCTGCGACTCCGTCAGCTCCTTCATGATGGTCTTCAGGCGTTCTTCAAACTGGCCACGATATTTGGTGCCCGCCACGATTAATGACAGGTCGAGGGCCAGGATGCGCTTATCTGCCAGGAACGACGGAACTTCGCCATCGGCGACGCGCTGCGCCAGTCCTTCGACGATGGCAGTCTTACCTACGCCCGCCTCGCCGATCAGCACTGGGTTGTTCTTGGTCCGGCGGCAGAGAATATGAATCACGCGCTCCAGCTCCCTTTCACGTCCCACCAGCAGATCGAGCTGGGTATCCATCGCGTACTGGGTCAGGTTGCGGGAAAACTCACTCAGCAAGGAAGATTCGCGCTGACGCTGCGGCTGAGCTTTTTCCTGGCTGGTACGGGCCAGTTCCTCGCGGACGGTCGGAAGGCGTAAGCCGCGTTCGTGCAGGATCTCGGCGGCGAAACACTTCTCTTCACGCAGCAGTCCCAACAAAAGGTGCTCGGTTCCAATGTGCTTGTGCGAAAGGCGCTCAGCTTCCTCGGCAGCGTATGCCAGAACCCGCTTGCACTCGATGCTCAACGGGAGGTCGACCGAGGTCGAGACCTTCTCCCGGATCGCGGTGTGCCCCTCAATCTGCTTGCGGATGAACTCGACCGAGGCATCAGAACGCAGGAACCTGTTGGTGAGAAGAGCTTTGTCCTCGCGCAGAAGTCCCAACAGCAGGTGCTCCGTCTCTATGTAAGGAGAACCGGACTGACTGGCCGCGTAGCGCGCAAAGGAGATGACGCGCTGTGCTTGTTCCGTGTAGCGTTCGAACATATAAGCCCTCTCCCCGCCAAGTTCACCGGGAAGGTGTCGGGGCGCGCAATAGTGGGCAGCGAGCAGATCGTTTGTGCAGTTCCTTCTTGCAACTGCAAAGCACCGTCCGAAGCTCGTGTTCTAACTTTTGAAGATCGTTGAGCATCCGCCGGACCTGAGGAAGCTCGACGGCTTTGGGGGAGCGCCCCCTCATTCAATTAGATTCCCCTGGTAGGGTGATTGCAAGACCGACCCTGCCGAGCCGTGCGCGACCGGACACCCGATAAGCCTTCCTTGGCTGCTTGTAGTTCGTTCGCAGGCTTCTGGGACTCCAATACCAAATTCCTTCTTTTCTCTGAAACCGCCGTTGCCGCACCCGAGTTTCAGGGCTGGATTCAGCGTTTCAAGAATCTCGCAGCGCCAATTCCGCCGTCAGCAGGCTGATCAAGAATCACTCCTCCAATCACGATGCGATGTACAATGATTTTGCCGGCTGAAACGGCAGCGGCTCTGCAGCGATGCAACCATGCCGAGGGATAGCTTGGTGGGCTCATCGAGACGATCACTGCATCTGCGCGAATATCCTTCTCGTGCTCCTGCCAACCCGCATCGGATCGGTAGAGCCGCATGCCTTGAAAGCCGCCGCCCGCAGGACGGAATCTACACTACGGAGTGCTTCCCACTTCACGCTGAGACGGCACATCCGCGGTTGGCGCGCAGACTCTTGTGCATAGCAGCGCTGGGCGCGAGGAATGAAAGACTGCCTCATGGAAGAAGGTTCCAAAATTCGCAAGATCGCGTTTGTCGGCGACCACTTACCGCGCAAGTGCGGCATTGCGACGTTTACGTCTGACCTGCTTGCCGCCGTGGCAGCTGCACATCCCCAAAGCCAGTGTTTCTCGGTGTCGGTGAATGACATTCAAGGTGGCTACGAATACCCGGAAGTAGTTCGCTTCGAGATTGAGGAGCAGGATTTATCGTCTTATCTACGTGCTGCGGACTTCCTCAACATCAGCGACGCGGACATCGTCTGCTTACAGCACGAATTCGGGGTTTTCGGTGGAACGGCCGGCGGCCATATCCTGGCACTCCTGCGCGAATTGAGAATGCCCGTGGTCATTACCCTTCATACCATTTTGCGTCAGCCGAACGCCAACCAACGGCGCGTAATGCACGAGTTAGTCGCGCTCTCGACCCGGCTCGTGGTCATGGCTGAGCGGGGGCGGCAGATGTTGAAGGAGATTTACCAGGCACCGCCGGCCAAGATCGATCTCATCCCGCATGGCATTCCCGAAGTAGATTTTGTCGACCCGACCGATTTCAAGCACCAGTTCGGTGTGGAAGGCAAGGTGGTGCTGCTCACGTTCGGGCTGCTTTCGCCGAACAAGGGGATCGAATATGTGCTCAACGCCCTGCCGCACATTCTAGCGGAGTTTCCCGACGTTGTTTATATTGTCCTGGGCGCCACCCATCCCAACGAGCTACGAGAGAATGGCGAGGCCTACCGGCTAAGCCTCGAAATCCTTGCCAAAAAGAACAAACTCGAGAAGAACGTCATTTTCTACAACCGGTTCGTAGAACTTGAAACTCTGAAGGAGTTCATCGGTGCCGCAGACTTTTACCTCACGCCTTATCTCAACGAAGAGCAGATCACGTCGGGCACGCTAGCCTATGCGTTTGGTGCGGGCAAAGTGGTAATTTCTACACCGTACTGGCACGCTGCAGAATTGTTGGCGGAAGACCAGGGCGTGCTGGTGCCATTCGGCGACGCCCCGGCCATAGCCCACGAGGTGATGGGCTTGCTGCGCGACGACACCCGCCGGCATACCATTCGCAAGAATGCTTACAAGCTGGGCCGTGAGATGGCCTGGAGTAACGTGGCGCAGCTCTATATGCGCTCATTCGAGTTGTCGCGGATCGAGGGGGCGGCGCGATCTCGAAAATCTCTTGCCACGAAGACGCTCGACCAAAAGCCGCGGGAACTGCCGGGGCTGAAGTTGAGTCATCTCTCACGGATGACCGATTCGACCGGAATCTTCCAACATGCCATTTTGAGCATTCCGAATTTTTCGGAAGGCTACTGTACGGATGACAACGCTCGCGCATTCATCCTCGCGGTACTGCTCAGTGAATTGGGAGAAGAGCCGGAGCGCGTGCGGACGCTGGCCACAACCTACGCGGCGTTCTTGCATCACGCGTTCGATCTTAGACTGAAACGCTTCCACAACCACCTGAGTTTCGATCGCCACTGGCTCGACGAACAGGGGTCAGAGGATTGCCAAGGGCGAGCCCTCTGGGCGCTGGGCGTGGGCGTGGGGCGTTCGCCGTATCGGAGCTTCCAGATCATGGCTGGACAACTCTTCGCGCTGGCGTTGCCAGCTCTGACGGAGTTCACGTCGCCGCGGGCGTGGGCGTTCGGCCTCATCGGCATTCATGAATACCTACGCCGGTTGAGCGGTGACAGCCTGGTCAACCAAACCCGGGAGACACTCACTTCCCGGCTCATGGAACTTTTCGAAAGGACAGCCCAGCCGGACTGGCGCTGGTTTCAAGAGGATCTGACTTACGACAACGCGAAGCTCCCACACGCCTTGATTCTGAGCGGACGTGCAACCGGACAACAAGCGGTGCTTGAGCGAGGCCTGCAGGCCCTGCGTTGGCTGACGGAGTTGCAAATCTCCGAGAAGGGTCACTTTCGACCCATTGGCACCAACGGATTTTATCGCCGCGGCGGCATGCGCGCCAACTTTGACCAGCAGCCCATCGAGGCGCAAGCAATGGTCTCAGCCTGTCTTGAAGCCTATCGCGTCACATCGGACCTCTGGTGGTACGAGCAGGCGCAACGCGCGTTCGACTGGTTCATCGGCTGGAACGATCTCGGATTGGAGCTCTACTCTCCCAAAACAGGCGGCTGCCGCGATGGGTTGCACGTGGATCGGGTCAACCGGAACCAGGGAGCGGAATCAACCTTGGCCTTCTTGCTTTCGTTGGCGGAGATGCGCTTGGCGCAAAATATGCTGACGAGTTTTAAGGAGCCGATCGCCGCCTAAGAGTAATCGCGGCCTCCGGTCTCGTGTCTTTGGAATGACCAGTCCATGAACACCAACTCGATTCACGTCAAACGCACGGCCACGGTCCTCAGGCCTGACCAGTCACGCGTTCTTCTACGGCCATTCAGTCCGGAGGATCCCCAGCGGGCCGGCAGGATTATCGCCAGGATCATGTCGCTCCCGGAAAACCAAGTCGGCCCTCTCCTGGACGAAGTGTCTGCCGAATTCTCCCAGCGACACCAGCAGATCCACAAATCCTTTCTGGAACGGTTCGAACAGGTCCGCGACCTCGTATTGACCGATGAGGAACTCTCCGAACAGAGACAGCTGTTGATCGGCTCCTATTTCGTTTGCGAATTCTCCCTGGAATCTGCAGCCCTCTTCAATCCGTCCGTCGTGCCGCACCCTGACCAATCCGAGCTTCCTCCCGGTGCTTTGCGTTTTATCCTCAGCTTGCGTGCCACCGGGGAGGGACACATTTCCTCTATCACTTTTCGGACGGGTATCATCCACTCTGACAACCGGATCGAGGTCCTACCCCCAACCGGCTTCCTCACCGAGCCGCGTCAAATCCCGAATCCCCACTACGAGAAGGCGCTTTTCGAGCGAAAACTATTTGAGCTGGCCCTGACCAGCGGATTCACACGCCGGATTATGGATAAGTATGGAGAACGGTTTTCACTGGAAGAACTGCGCGCCAATCTCGAAGTCGAAATGAAGCAGTCGCGCTTGTCGGATCAGGAGGCGATCCGGGGAATCTTGATGCTGGCCCGGTCCAATTATGAGGTTCAGTTTCAACCCCAACAGCCGTTGTCTGAGCGGATTCTCTTCCCCGCCACGCCGTCGCAACGCAACGGTATTGAAGACGCCCGGTTCGTCCGTTTTCAGAACGATGACGGCAGCTACGTTTATTACGCCACCTTCACTGCCTTCGATGGCAAGGTGATCTTTCCAGAGCTAGTGGAGACCTCTGACTTCCTCCTCTTTCGGTTCATCACCTTGAACGGTCCGGCGGCCAAAAACAAAGGTATGGCTCTCTTCCCCCGGAAAATCAATGGCCTCTATGCCATGCTCTCCCGCCAGGACAATGAGAACATCTACCTCGTGCTTTCTGACAATGTCCACTTCTGGTATGAAAGCAAGGCTCTCCTTAAACCGATGTTCCCCTGGGAGTTGGTCCAGCTTGGGAACTGTGGGTCGCCCATTGAGACCGAAGCAGGCTGGCTAGTCCTCAGCCACGGAGTCGGCCCTCTGCGAACGTACTGCATCGGCGCGTTCCTCCTCGATCACGACAATCCTGGCAAAGTGATCGGCCGCCTCCGCGAACCTTTGCTCAAACCGGACGAAAAGGAGCGTAAAGGCTATGTGCCGAACGTCGTTTATACGTGTGGCGCTCTCGTCCACAACGGCGAACTGATCATTCCCTATGGCATGGCCGACCATGCCACCGGTTTCGCTACCGTTCCCCTCGAGGAAGTGCTGGCGGCCATGCAATAAGAAGTGTCGTCGAACAGCATGAGAAGACCCAACAAACGAGTGGCTGTCCTGTCGCCGATAGCCTGGCGAACACCGCCTCGGCAATACGGCGCCTGGGAGGCAGTGGCTAGCAATATCACTGAAGGGCTCGTCGCCCGTGGCTGGGATGTGACGTTGTTCGCCAGCAGGGATTCCGTGACCCGGGCTCACCTGCATGCTGTGGTGGACAAGGGATATGAAGAGGATGCCACCGTCGACGCGAAAGTCGCCGAATACCTTCACATCTCGGAAGCGTTCGAGCACGCTGCTGAGTTTGATCTTATCCACAGCCACTACGACTTCATGGCCTTGACCTACACTCGGCTGATTAGAACACCGGTCCTGACTAGCATCCACGGATTCTCGTCACCCAAAATCATGCCTATCTATCATAAGTATCGTGATGGATATTTCGTTTCCGTCAGCGACTCCGATCGAGCCGCAGGGCTGAATTACCTGGCGACCGTCTACAACGGCATTGATCTCTCGTTGTACCCCCTTCAAGACCTCGGCGGCGACGACCTGATCTTCCTCGGTCGGATCCACCCGGATAAAGGGGTTCATCTAGCCATCGAGGTCGCTCGTCTGAGCGGTATGCGTTTGATCATCGCTGGTATCGTCCAGGATGAGGCCTATTTCCGGGAGCAGATCCAACCCCACCTCGACGATCAAAACATCCTCTATATCGGACCGGTGGACGTAGCGGGAAAGAACGAACTGTTTGCTCGAGCCCGAGTTCTCCTGCACCTGAACACCATCCCGGAACGATTCGGACTTGTCCTGGTCGAAGCCAATGCCGCCGGTGTGCCCGTCATCGCAATGGACCTCGGCTCTTGCCGTGAGGTGATCAAGGACAGGGAGACCGGGTTTCTGGTTTCCAACGTTGCTGAAGCAGTCCAGGTCATTGGCCGAATTCCTGAAATCGACCGTCGAGCCTGCCGCAGCCGTGTCCGACAACACTTTTCGATCGATACCATGGTGGAGGGCTACGAGCGGGTTTACTCAACGATTTTTGATCTGGAGGTGAAGAGACGACCATGAAGCCGGACATTGTCAGGCGGTACAGCCATAACCCCATCCTCACCAAGGCCAAGATCCCTTATCCAGTGGAAACCGTTCACAACGCGGGGGTCGTGAAGCACGGAAACGAATACATCATGCTTTTCCGCTCCCATCTCCGCACCGGACGGTCCATCATTGGTTTGGCACGCAGTCCTGACGGATTCCGCTTCACGGCCGATCCACAGCCCTTTCTGACTCCTGACCGGGACAGCCTTTTCGCTGCCTATGAAGAGTTCGGCGTGGAGGACCCACGCGTGACTCGGCTGGAGGGAGAGTACATCATCACCTACAGCGCTTACTCACGAAATGGAGTGCGGATCGTCCTTGCCAAGACGAAGGACTTCAGTCAGGTGGAAAGGGTCTCCCTCATCACGGAGGCGGATTATCGGAATGTGGTGATCTTTCCCGAGAAGTTTGATGGGCTTTATGCCCGACTTGACCGTCCTCATTCTGAAATTGCTCCCTGGTCAATCTGGATTTCCTATTCCCCGGACCTATGCTATTGGGGCCAATCACAGCTCATCATGAGGCCTGTGCAATATCACTGGGATGAAATGAAGATCGGTCCCGGCGCGCCGCCGATCAAAACGGACCAGGGATGGCTTTCCATCTATCACGGAGTTTTCCAAACCATGGATGGATCGGTCTATCGTTTGGGGGTTGCTCTTCATGACCTCGGGGACCCGGCAAAGGTCATCGGCGTGGGCGACTCGTGGATTTTGCAACCGGAGGATCCTTGGGAAATAACTGGATATGTCCACAACGTAGTCTTCACCTGTGGTGCCGTTCTGGAGTCCGATGGAACCGTGAAAATCTATTGGGGGGGCGCAGACACGGTCATGTGCGTAGGCGAAGCGAATGTCTCGGATCTGGTCGCACTATGCCTGCATCACGGCAGACCGGCAAAGTAAGCACGGCATTTCAAGAGTCCTATAATACCCCTGAATGGTACTTAATCCCGAAGGCAGCGTCTCGCCTTGATGCGCCTCCCGCTTGTGATCCAGTATCGCGTCAAGGCATGAAAACTCACGATCTGTCCATCCCAACGAGTCTATGTCCCGGCTTTCCGCCCTTGCCTGAATAAAGTCCCATTCCAGTTGGTCCAACTCTTCGCAAACCATAAAACTAACTCCTATGTTGATCGCACTCTTGATGCCAAGAGGAAAGCAAACTAGGACACTCCCAGATTTTGGTAGTTGCTTCGTAAAGTGGGCAAAGGCTACATCACGTCGTCAGCCTCGGCGCCACTCGGCACTTCGATTCCAGCATTCCAGCTGCCATGCGATAACTCTCGGTTGGTCGGCAACTCTTACCTTATCAGTTGTCGTCCCGAGGGAGACTCCAGACTCGTCTGGCTAAAGGAATTCAAGGATGCGTCATCTAGAACTGAGATTCCTTCCGATTCCTCTAAGCTCAGTGCGTTACTCCGGAGGAAAATGCCTCAGCTTGCCCGTCTGTCGGTCAAACCTGGAATACCAAAAATAAAACGCCGCTTGCGCACTGGGAAACGTCCGCTGGAAACTCGGCTCGGTTTTAGAGGCTATACGCCAAGAGTGGGCGCTCTCATCGAAAGAGACGATGCCTGTTGTTTCCCCTACTTTGTTGGTAAAGTTCGTTATCTTCGTGGACATCTAAGACCTCCCCACAAAAAGACCTAACGGCGGGAGATGCAAGATTCGGAGATCACATAATTTCGTGGGTCACCTCCGAGTCTTTCGCCGTATGCCTTTCGCAAAGCAAATGCAAGCTTCTAGAGCCAATTGGGTAGATCCCCCATGAACAAGTAGAGTGAACCGTTAACAACGGCGGTCCCCGTCGAACCAACCTTACCACCTAACCGGCTTTACTAGGCAGATTTCTGATACGGGTCTTTTGGCCTAAAGCTAGTCCCGCATCGCGGACATTCGACGGGTGTTCCAGAACGACTTTCTGCGGAACTGCCTTGCAAAACTTTTCCCGGTTCGGGCATTTCGTTTATGGTTACTTCTTTGCCGCACTCGGGGCAAACTGAGAACATATCCATAAAGTTCCCCCCAAGGTTCTCTAGTCTACTACTTCAGCAACGAGCGGAGGATTTCCTAGTGTCTTCTTCGGTTTCGGATCGCAACCTTAACTTCTGACTTTGGCAGAGGCGGGGTGTTCAGCATCTTGCGGAGCAGGCGCTCAAACTTCGCTTTGTCTACCAGGGTTTCTCCGGGTGGCGCTGTACTGCTCTTCGGTTGCGAAAGCCCTGGTGACTTCTATCAGTTTCATCACAGCCCCCGTCGGAATGGCTTGTTGAAGTGCATAAGCTCTTGCTTGATTGCCTGTAAACGTTCCTGCCTTAGTTCGCGGGTGTTTCTTTCCGCAGCCGTATGAAAGGATCGTTGCGCGTAAACGGAGTTTTGTAGTTGGAGCGCTACTATCTCTTCTCTCAACTCTGAAAGTCGTCGCTGAGTGAATGCGTCCACGCGGGTCGTTACCGCCTCTTTGGAACGGAATGCTTAGGCAAGACGCCCACGCCAACGGGCTTTTCTTGTCTGCGGAATCTTACTCTGCTAGACCGGACTGTAGCAATTCTTCGATATTCCAGATGGATCTGCCGATTCCGCTCTACATGGCGGGCGTCACTCTCCTAGAGCGGACAGAGTTGCCTTCGACCAGCCCGGACATGACGGCGAACTTCTTTTCGGTAGATAGTGAGTACGTCTCGGCTCCTCATTTCCCGCTTGACGGGGGAGTTGAGGCAAGCCGATAATCTGGGTTGGAGAGGCCATGATTCCGGCTTGCCGGGTTGTGGTTTCAGAGCCGCCGGTGATCAAGCACCTAGCGGCTCTCTTCATTTGCGCCTGTTGCCGGTGGAGGGGGCAACCACCGGAGGAATTCTTTCGGAAATCGCAAGCCGCAAACGTGACGTCAGCACGCAAACAGTGACGAGGAGCCTCACCTGCCAGCGGGCCACCGTTCAAAAATCGCCTTCATGATTTCCTCGGCCCACCGCACAGCATCCGCGATTGCGGTCATAGTCGCCGGAACTCTCTTTCCTCCTTCGAACTGTGCTAGCTTGCGCGCAGCGAGGATGCTAGCCGCGATCAACAGCACGCGTTTGCGGCCCTCGTCCACGCAGAGAGTTTATCACTTTCGTCTTTTGTTCGCCATGCGAGATTCTGGGCTGAGAAATTTCACCTGTGGTATACACCTGTGGTGTTTCCGTTTTACAGGAGTTACGACGTACTAAGGCGGTCCTCGGCGGCTCGTAAAGCGTTGTAAGTACTCAAAAGCAAGTTCTTGTTTGTAATTGGGTTGGCGACCCTTTTTAAGGCATGGGTCTTCAGATTTGTTTTAGACGTGCCCGGACAACCTTCCCCGCAAACCGCCAAACCGTTTCCCACTGCACATTTGAAATCTCCTAAACCCATTGGTGTCCAATGGCATACAATCGTGCTTGACTGATGGTGTCCAATGGAGTACAAGAGAATTGTGCAGACGGTCGTCGAAACGCCTACTTACCTCGCAATTGCCAACAAGCTCTTTAGCGAAGAGGAGCGTGCGGACATCGTGGCACTCGTTGCGGCCGACCCGGAGTGTGGAGACGTGATCCGTGGAACCGGCGGATTTCGAAAGGTCCGGGTCGCACGTCAAGGAATGGGGAAAAGTGGCGGCGCGCGGGTTGTGTATATCTGGCGCAACGAGAGATTTCCGGTTTTTCTTATCGCGGTTTTTCCGAAGAATGAGAAAGAAAACCTGTCGATGGCAGAGCGCAACACGCTCAGGAAACGGGCCGATAGTATTTTCGAGACCTACGGGAGGTAGCATGAAAACGCAATTCGAGCAGATGATGGATGGCCTTAACGATGTTGAAGCCTTCCTTGGTGGGGAGCAAGAAGGATTCAAGGCACATGTTCCCCATGAGGTTGACGTGAAAGCGATCCGAAATCGGCTTGGCATGACACAAGCCAGATTCTCGAACACCTTTGGGTTCAGCCTTGATGCCATCAAACATTGGGAGGGTGGGCGTAGGATCCCAGAAGCGCCGGCACGCACTTTGCTCACTGTCATCGACAAGAATCCCGCTGCCGTGCTTACCGCACTGAATCCTGCAGCGTTCGCTGCCGCTGTCGGCTCTTCTAAACCCACCGCTGTCCACGTCAGGGTTGATAGAAAGCGTCAAACGCTTAATGGCGTTACAAAACGGAAGGCTCGTTCTACCGAGGGTGTGAAGAGAATTACGAAATGAAAAAAAGAAGACCTCGGCGAACGCAAGAAATGGACATATGTCGACGAGTTCTTGAACCCGTAATTTCAACCCACGATTGCAATGTCTCTAACGACTTTTCAAGGACTTAGGCGGCCACCCTGACCTGCCCCCCAGAAATTAGTCCATCGAGAATGCGACTTCTCCATTTAGGATGACCCGCCCAGGGTCAAAGGAGGAGTCGTGCGAAAGAGTCGATTCAGCGAAGAACAGATCATCGCCGTGGTGAAGGAGTCAGAGGCGGGAGTAGAAACCGGGGAACTGTGCCGGCGGCACGGGATCACACGAGCGTGTTTTTATCGGTGGAAGAGTAAGTTCGGTGGGTTGGAACTGAGCGAGGCGAAGCGACCTGCGGCAACTGGAAGAGGAAAACCGGCAGCTGAAGCATATCGTGGCCGAACAGGCAGTGGACATCCGGGCGTTAAAGGCGGTGGTGGCAAAAAAGTGGTGAGCCCGGAGATGCGGCGAGAGGCAGTGCTGGTGATGCAGGTAGAAGTAGAGCTGAGCCAGCGACGCGCCTGCGGGCTGATGGAACTCTATCGTGCGACGTGTCGGTATCGAAGGCGGAGGGGTGAGGACCAGAGACTGCGGGTGCGGCTGCGCGAGCTGGCCGAAGCTCGGCGCCGGTTCGGCTACCGCCGTCTGCAAATCCTGCTGCAGCGCGAAGGCTGGCAGGTAAACCATAAGCACGTGTACCGGCTGTATGTAGAAGAAAAGCTGGGACTGCGGCGCAAGCGTGGGCGGAAGCGCAGCGCGGTGCGCCAGCCGCTGCCGCAGGCAGTGGCAGCCAACCAGGTGTGGTCGGTAGACTTCATGACGGATGCGCTCAGCTCGGGGCGGAGGTTTCGTACCTTGAACATCGTGGATGACTACACGCGGGAGTGCCTGGCGATCGAAGTCGACACCTCGCTGGGTGGAATGCGCGTGGTGCGCGTGCTGGAAGAGTTGAAGCAGAGACGCGGACTGCCGCGGCAGATCCGCAGCGACAACGGACCCGAGTTCGTGAGCCGAGCGGTCGATCAATGGGCCTACGAGCAAGGTCTGCAGTGGCACACGATCCAACCCGGACGACCGATGGAGAACGGCTACGTGGAGAGTTTCAACGGACGCTTCCGCGATGAGTGCCTGAACGAGAACTGGTTCAGCGATCTGGCCGACGCGCGGGATAAGATCGCGCAGTGGCAGCAAGACTACAACGAAGAGCGTCCGCACAGCAGCTTGCAGTACCGTACCCCAGTGGAGTTCGCAGCGCAGTCAGCAGTGAGCTTCTATACAGCTGGAGTGGGGCAAGAGGTCTCAAACGCCGACCCCTTGCCCCACACCCCCATCCCCGCTACCGAAACAGGAACGCGGGGCGAACAGAAACCGGAGAAAGTCTCATTATCCCTGGACTAAAGATGGGGGGCAGGTCACCCGCACGATGACGAAGCATTCTGCTTGGGAAAAACGGCGGCTGCGGCTTTTCCCAATTGGCGCTGAAGGTGGATGGGTGTCGCAACATCGCCATTTCACTCATTGACCAGGTAGGCCAATTCTCAATGAGTGTAAACGCCCGATTTCGTCAACGAGGGCCGAGGGCCATACAAAGAAGATTTATGCGTCTGAGTCTTAAGGCGCGTATGATCTCGATCGAGTGAATCGCCACTTGGGGGCTGAATGAGCGACGAGTGGATTAAAACGCTGGCAGATCGTAGAAGAGTGAAATTCACCAACCAAGAACTGGACGAGAAGGCGTTTCTCACCGCTCAGGTCGAAGGCAACAAAGTGGTCTATTCCATCGTATTGAACGACGCGAAAAACCCGCTTAGTCGTGAAGAAGTTGAAAGTCATTTCGAGAGCGAGCTTCTAAAGAAATAGCAACCCAGCCAAAACAACGCCCAACGGTTCGGGTTCGTCGATCCCGCCGCCGCTGACCGACGAAAATAACGAGAGCCGCTAGGTGCTTGAACACCGGGCGGCTCTGATACCACAATCCCGGCAAGCCGAGACTGCGAGTCATCTAGACGAATTATCGGCTTGCCTGAACCTCCCGTCAAGCGGGGATTGAGGAGCCGAAAAATGTACGTACTCCCCACGGAAAGAAACTCGCGATCATCTTCTGCGTTAGTCGAAGGCAACTCCCTCCGATCCGTTAGCCGCATGACGCATGTAGACGGCGCCGAAAGCAGTGCTATCACGCCAAATTACGCGACTGATCGGGCGTTACCTACAGCTCACCGCAATTCTTCAAGCCGCTTGCGCATTGCCTCCCCCCGGTACCTTCCGCTAGGATTACAATTCTCACAGTCCGGACTGTGGATTCTCAGTAGGGACAAAAGGTGACAGACCCAACGTCTCCAGTTCATAACCGATCTCCATTTCAGTTATTGAGCGATATTCCGTCCCTCACACTCAATCCGCTGCAAGCAAGCGCCGGTCACGATGCGGCTGTGTACGGGGGAGTCCTGTGCCGAGTTTGCATTTCTCGCCCCGGCCCCGCGCCACAAGTCGGGCAAAGGACGGCTTGTACCTGTTTGAGAGTAATCTTCTTGGCCTTCACGGTATGTTCATATACCGCAGTCCGAAACGAAAAAGTGATCAATTTTGCACAGTTAACTGGCATAGTTGACGATAAATCCCCGTTACACTCATTGACCCCAGGCCGGCCTTCTCAATGAGTGTAATCGCCTCGTTTCAACAGTTGTCCGCCCGCTCTCCGTCAGGATGATGTGTCGTGGCCGACATGTGTCAGTATGCGCTGGTTTTCTGAAAGGAGCCTCCATGAAGCGCATCAATTTTTTGGTTGGGTTCACATTGGCAGTGGGCGTGGTGCTGTGCTTGCTGGGTAGCCGGATGTCGAGCGCCCAGGACAATTTGAAAGGCGGCACGGTCCTGCAGCGAACGGAACTGAAGGCCGCGCCGGGATGGGAAGCGATCCTAGTGCAGCGTATCCTGCCACCGGGCGCAGAGAGCGGCAAGCATACGCAGTCCGGCAATGAGATCGTGTATATCCAGGAGGGTTCGGTGATCTTTGAGGCGCAGGGCAAGCCCGCAGTGACCCTGAAGCCCGGCGAGGCGTTCACCACCGTGGCTGGCGAAGTACACAATGTGAAGAATGCCAGCAGCAGCGCGCCCGCGAAGGCCCTAGCCTTCTACGTTGCCAAAAAGGGCGCTCATCTCGAGGACCTCGCGGTTCCAGCGAAGTAAGAATCCGCAGGCCGCGCGCGTTAAGGGGAATGCAGAGGGCCCCACCCGCAACTTCGACGGATAGGGCACCCAACTGAGGACCGATTTCAATTCAACAGGCACACGCCCATCTGCAGCGTGGCTGGGCGGCTTACATTTTTACGGACGATTGGTGGCTGGCTATGCATTGCCACTTGCCGGTCGCCATTTTGGCCCATGTGTCGGTGAAGCGGTCATTGGCATCGATAGGCTTGCCGGATGGATCAGTGCCCTTTCCTCGGAAGTTTCCGATGGCGATCGCCGTGTCGCCGAAGACCATCACCTTTAGGTCGAGGTAGTCGACGCTGGTGTATTTCGTCGCTTTGGCCTCAGCTATCGCTTCGGCTCGATTGGTAACCTTGCCGTCGGATGAGGTGTTGGTGAAGCCATCAGCCAGAAGCGGCTCAAGCACTTTCACATCGTTGGTCCGCTGCGACTTGAGCCATTGTTGCTCGAGATCGGCGACAGCTTTTTCGGTCCCAGCATTTTTCTGGGCCTGCGACCATGGGGTAGTTGTCAACAAGACTAGAGCCAGCACACTCCATGGAACAACTCTCTTCATAGAGCCTCCTTTGTTGCTTTGTAATTCTGTGAAAACTCGGCCTGAGCGCGGGGCCATTTGATACTGAATGCATGTTTGTGTCAAGCAAGGCTGGTAACTGTTGCAAAATCCCCATAGCACAAGTTTGCGCTTTCCTTTCGCCTGTCTGGCGAACAAAAGGCGCAAACTTGTGATAACGCCTGTTCTCGACAGTTATTCGCCTAAAGAACTAAACCAGTGGTTAACGTCATACCCTCTTGATGTCACGAAGGGGCCGCGAAGAAGAGGTCAACTGTACCAGACTGATCCGTGGCTTGATTGTTGCTTTGCTTTTTCGACAAGCGTTCTAAGTTCTTCACGGATCGCAAGGACTCGAAACTCCCGCTTCTCATGCTCTGCATTCTCAGCTAGTGAATGGCTTCTGTTATTGCGGTAGTGTCGCTCCTCTTGCTGGATCAGTTCAATCTCTCGACGGAGTTTTTCTGTCCGTCCCGCGATTGAACAATCGTCCATGTGAGAACTCTACGCCTATGCTGGAAAAACAAAAACGGCTCATCCGGGCGATCGGACTCAACCCCTGCCAATGAGTGTAATCGCCTTCCATGAGAAGGCCGGTCGGAGTCAAGTGGATTCGTTTTGGTTTTTATTGGTCACGATGTTTCTCCCGCCGAGTAGCCACTGTCGCCATGCTTCCATTCGCACTCTCGAGGAGCGATTCGGTTCGCTCGGTGCACATTGGGCGTTCTCGTTTCAGGCGGTGCTGCTATCTGTTTGGCGCCCTGTGGTTCTGCTCTTGCAGAGGGGAACCTGGGCCAGGCGATTAACGCAGTCATCGGAACTCGGCTGTGGCTTTTCGTCTTTCCCTTCCTGGAACGGTTTTGTTTTCTTACGCGGCCGCTGCTACTGTCGTTCCGCGGCTGTTGTGCAGCGGTTCGTACACATCTCCGCTCACCCACAGGTGATGCAGCAACACCGCCAGCTTTCTCGCGGTCGCCACGATGGCTCGCTTCTTGCCGTTTCTCCCACCACGCGCGGCCAGCTTCAGGCCCCAGCGCCGCAGATCGCAGTCCACACCGAATGGTCCCAGAATGTGCTGCGCGCCTTGCACCAGCAGCGTTCGCAGATAGGGATCGCCTTCCTTGCTGATGTGCAGTTGCGGCTGGCTCTGTCCCGAGTTCCTCCGTCCCGGCTGCAGTCCCAGATAACAGCCCACGTCGCGGCTCTTGGCAAAGCGATGCGGATCTTCCAGCGTCAGCAGAAACGTCAACGCGATCAGCGTTCCTACGCCCTTGATCTGCTTCAGCAGTGCCACCTGCGGGTAACTCTGCTGCGCCAGCTTCTCGATCCGTTCGTTGTACTCAGCGATCTGCTCACTCACCGATCCGATGCACGCCAGCAATGGCTCGAGTGCAGCTTGCAGCTCTGGACTCAGGCCTTCGGCCTTCTCCGGATTCATATTCCGCACGTTGCAGCCGCGCAGCCGCTCGCCATAGCTCTTGGCCAGTCCGCGGGCCGTGTTCCCCAGCGCGGTCCGGGTGCGCACCAATCCAGCTCGTGCCCGAATCATCATGAGATCGGCTTGCGCCTGCGCACTGCGATGCTTCACCGGATACAGCAACTGCGGATCGATCCTAGCCAACCGGGCCAGCGTCTGCGCATCCAGCCGATCGTCTTTCTTGCGGCTCTCCCCGATCAGCCGCACCTTGCGCGCATTCGCCACGATCACTTCGTGCCCTAACTCGCTGAGCAAGCGACTGATCCAGGGCGAATGCGTCCCGATTTCCAGCCCGATCCGGCAGCGCGGCATCTCCCCGAAGACTTCCTGCAATGCTTTCGCGCTCGTACGGACGCGCTGCTCCCGTTGTATCTGGCCGGATTCGTCCAGCACGCAGTACCAACTGGCGCGATCTCCCAGATCCAATCCAACGGTTAACTTCGGCTGCGAGATTTTCTTGCTCGGCTTTGCTGCTACGGTGCTAATCTTCTTCATTGCCGGTCTCCTTTTTATCTGTGCTTCGAGCACGTCGATAACTTGGGAGCGTACACCGCATCCCGCCGGAGACCGGCCTTCTCCCTCGAAAACAGCTGGGGGAAGCGATAGTTTAAGCAGCTTCGATTGGCTCTAGAGTTACCTTGTGCCCGAGCTGTTGGAGCCGCTTCACCAAATACCGCTTGAGACCGTCGGAGTGGATACGATCGAAGTAGTTTCCGCCAAGATCCTGGTAGTTGCTCTGGTTCTTCTGCAAGTGATAGCCAATGACCATGAGGGTATGTGCCACCGCGATGATCGCCCTCTTCTTGCCGCGCCTCGCGGCTAAGCGTCTAAACTGCGAGGACAAGTAAGTGTTCTTGGTTCGCGCAGCAGCCCAGGCGCATTGACAAGCCATGCGGCGCAACCATGGGCTTCCTTGACGAGTTGCACCGCGCAAACGTTTGCCGGCACTTTCGTGATTGCCGGGGCACGGTGCGGCCCAACTGGCCAACTGCTCAGCGGTTGGAAACTGCGCCATGTTGTCACCTACTTCGGCTAGAAAAGCCCACGCTGCCACTCGATCGACCCCCGGTATCGTATCCCAGCGAGCCACCGCTTGCGATAGCTCCGGTCTTTGTCGGCCGATGTCCTCCAGGCGTTCTTCGAGCAACGCAATTTCGTGTTCCACAAACTGCAGTTGATCCAGTAAACGCCGAAGCAAAAAGCGATGATGGGAACGGATCTTTCCTTCCAGAGCAAGTCTTAATTGCGGAATCTTCACGCGCAGATGGCCCAGGGCGAGGGAGGCGAGGTGCTCCGGATCATCTTCACCGGTGATGATATCCTCCAGCATTGCCCGTCCACTCTTGCCGAGAGCGTTTGTCGCCACACTCGCCAGTTTTACGTTGGCGTCTTCTAGCACCTTCTGAATCCGACTACTGATGCGCGAAGCTTCCTGGGACAGACTCGCCCGCATTCGTGTCAGGTCGCGTAGATCGCGGATGATCTCGCAGGGCACATAGCTGGGCCGCAGAAGACCGTACTGCAGCAACTGCGCAATCCATTCCGCATCCTTCTGGTCGGTCTTGCGACCAGGCACATTCTTGATGTGCTGCGCATTCGCCAGAACTACCGTGAACTGTCTTTCCAGAATGTTCCAAACTGGCTTCCAGTAAACGCCGCTGGATTCCATCGCTACCTGAGTCACACCGAACTGCTGCAGCCATTCGGCAAGCTCGCGCAGGTCTTGGGTCGTTGCGCCAAAACGCCGCTGGTGCTTCTGCACTCGTCCCGCTTCACGCAACAAAATGCAAGCAGATATCGAACTCTTATGTACGTCCAAACCGCAACATCTCGGATGCAGCACGTCCATGATTACACCTCCATTGGCGTGGGATCCAGGACGCGCCGATAGGGTGAATCTCCCTCGCGTGCTCTCCTCTCACGAAGAGGCTACACTCCGTTGTGCCAAAGCGCGTCCCGGGTCAAACTCATCCACGGGCTCTCAAGCACCAGTAAGGCCGAAGACCTCTGGACCACACGCCTCGGCACAGCATACTGCCAACAGATTCCGTTTTCATTAATCGCTGTGGCGCTGTGCGCCATGTAGAACTCATCCCATCTGATTACGACAGTTGTCCCCATCCAGTTGTTCGGAGGGGCTCGTTTTGCCCAGATTGAATGGTGGAATTGCCACCGGATGCGAGCGACAAGGCAGATCCCATCCCCGTTCGATTGACTGCGCGTCATTCGCACACGCAGACTCTAATGCCTCAGTATGCTGGCAAGCACTCCGTTCAATGAATCCTGCCACGCATGGGCGATCATTCCAGGGCGAACGCTTCCGCGCCAATAGGCCAGAATCCCGAACATTGCTCCGTACAGTCCGATCAGAATCACCATCCGGTAGCCCTGGTACGCGTGAGCCGCGCCGAATGCGGCGGCAGAAAGAAGAATGCCGGCGGGAGCGCTCTTAGTCAGGGCCATGAACTGCCGCTGTAGGTAACCCCGAAAGATCGTCTCCTCGCAAATACCGGCGGAAACTGAGAGCGCTATCCATAACGTCAGTTCGATACCTCGCTGCGGGAGCATGGACACATTGCGACCCAGTGCGGCGATGCGCAGGAGCCAGCCAAATACCCAAAGGAGCACCCACGTAACGATCCAGAACCCAGCGGCAATTCCAATATCCCGTACCACCTGTCGGACGGAATGCCAATGATCTCCGAGAACGATGAGGACAGACGCGCCACTACGCCGCACGCCCGCCACTACCAGAACGAACAAGACCCATTCAAAGAAAAGGGTGACTACATAAAAGCGGACGCGGTTGGGATTAGCCGCCGCGCTCAGTTGATCTGCAAAGCTCTAGTGCCAGATCGCCCAGCCGCCCAACGCGGCGAGCACCAAAATCGTGTGGATTGAGCTAGCAACTTGGGAATAGCGGTCGGATGCGGACTGAGCAAGAGCAGGAGCCTCCATGATTACCTCGTCCAGCCAGACTCCCACCTTCGAGCGCTTTATCAGCTCTTGGATGCCGCGATTCGGCGATAGGAGTCCCACGGTAGCACTGGGCCTGTCGGTCGTCTGAGCAAGAGTGCTCACATTCAAAAACCATATGCAAACAAGACCACGTTTGGGCCGTGTCGTCCAAATAGCTGTTGTAACATCTCGATATCACTCATTGACCCTGACAGGGCAATTCTCAATGAGCGAAAACGCCTGTTAGCGACATCTAGCGCTTTTTCGATTCCCAGGCCTTTGATCGCGCATGAGTTCTTCTTATCGGTTTGCGGTGGGTGGATGACAGACCCAGCTATTGTGAGAAAATGCTACCGCATTGCTGCTTCTTTACGTGTTTCCTCGTGAGGTCAACCGAATAGCATCGCGACTTCTCATCTCGGACAAAAAGAGAGTTGTCCGCGATTTTCAAGTCAGTAATGTAGACCCACTGTACGTCTTCCTCCCACCAGGGCTTGATATAGGTATGGAACACCTTCACTCTCCACAGCACGTTACCGGTTGAGGCATCCGCCGCAACGACGTATTGGTCTCTTCCGTGGCCCTCCGCTGAGTACCGGATTCCGCCGGAAATAACCGGAGTGACTGGTTTCGGCGATAGCCGTTTTGCCAGCGCAGACACCGCGAGGAAAGCGAGGACGAAGCACGTAATCACGACTTTCCGACGGAATGCGGCCATTGCCCAGCCAGTTTACGACACCCGAGCGCGGGAGACTGTCAGTTTTTCCGCAAGCTGCTGGGTCAGCGAAGTCAATTGGCGATAAATCCCGATTACACTCATTGACCCGGGGAGCCGGGGGTTTTGAGTGCTAACGCCTGTTTACAACAGTTACGTCATAAAATGACAAAATGAGCATCGACCTGAAGCGGCTTCCCGGCAGCGCGGTTCTCCTCATCGCTCTAATAGCGCCCGGTATCTTAGCGCAACAGGCAGATCGCGTCCCGCTTTCTCCCACTGCGCTGCGAGAAAAGGCCCTCATTGATGTTGAGCCTCAGACAGGACCGCTGCCACCGTGCGGGAACGAACCCATTCCGGAGTATCCGGGTGCAAATGAGCAGGCTGTGGTGAAATCATGGAGCAAGTCTGATTTGGGTCGCGACTGGAAACCGCCCGTGTGCACCGGCTGGGCCGAAGTGGGCTTTACGACGTTGGTCACCATAGCGGCGCGATTTCCCCATATCTCAGAAGCTGAAGGCTTGCTTCGTCACATCGGCGCAATTTCGGAACTCGCAGGTATGCGCTACTGGTCGACTACCCACAAGCAGTGGCGAACATTAATCGTGAACGCCCACGCTCTGACCGACTCGAAACCTGGTCAACGCCGCGAAGACTTCACGTCCAATGAGATGAAGGAAGGCAGCGTGCTCTATTTCGAACAGGTCGATAACCTTTCTGGCAAAGCCATCTACCAAATGCACATTGTCGAGGCTTCGCCGAGCCGACTCGTCTTCGAGGTCGAGAACGTTAGCACGTTGCGCTATTACTTTGTACCTATCCTTCACGCCGGTGAGCTGCAGTCGATGTACTTTCTGGATCGTGAATCGGATAAGGTCTGGCGCTACTACAGCATGGTGCGTACAGGAAAGAACGTCAACGGGCTGATCGCGGGAAATGAGTCGTCCTCGGTTAACCGGGCCGTTGCGTTCTATCGCTACTTAGTCGGAATTCCAACCACCCAGGAGCCGCCGGGAGCGCGATGACAAAAGTTGTCAAGCTTCCCAGCTCGGGGACAAAGATGGCGATTTCGGCCAATTCTCAATGAGTGTAATCGCCTAATTTCAACAGTTGACTCCTGACGAGAATACCGCCTATTGCCAAAACGCGGCTAATCTGTATGCTTATGCGGTTCGCGCTAATGGAAGCCCGACTTCCGAAGGAGATTCTCCGATGGTTTCGTTGTCGGATGCAAGAGTCAAGCAGTTGCTGGAAAGCCGATATATCGCGTCCTTTGCCACACACAACCCGAACGGTTCAATCCATATCGTTGCTGTGTGGTTCTGGTTCGACGGCACTGATATTTATGTTGCTACGGCTTCGCGGAGCCGCAAAGCCCGAAACCTTCAGGCAAATCGGGGAGTGTCTCTGATGGTCGACTCTCGTGACCCCGCCGCGTCCTACGGAGTTACCGTCACGGGCAGTGCGCAGATACTTAGCGGTGAGTCGTCTCACCGATGCAACGCGGAGATTCATCGCAAGTACCTAAGCCAAGCTGCGTTAGCGGACCCGAAGGTGGGCCCAGTGTTTGCAGGATGGGATGACGTTACAGTCCGACTCGTGCCAACCTCTGTAATCGTGTGGGATATGCGCGAGGCAGATCAGCACGTCTTTGGCAGCTCATTTAAGAACAATCCTACATACCTGTTGCCGCTAGAGCGGTAAATTGGCAGCATCGACCCCATCGAGCTGGGTTTTGAGTGATAACGCCTGATTTCGCCAACGATCCGTAAAAGTCACCTTTGACAGACCCGCTAGAATAGAGGCGTGAAGAGTTTGGCCAAGTACGGCGCGATGTCCTTCGGTGTCGGAATTGTTGCGTTTGCGCTCACATTCGCATCTGGTTTTGGGCCGTGTGGCCCGAGCACCTCATTTGGCGGATTTCTGATTTCGCTGGGATTTGTGACCACGATCGGTGGGTCGCTCATGATGATAGGAGCGATCCTTCGGGCCGCCTTCGGTCGGAGATAAGAGCATCGGCTGGCGAAATGTCCCGATTACACTCATTGACCCCGGTCGGTTCATTCTCAATGAGTTGTAAACGCCTGTTTACAACAGTTGGGATTACAACAGTTGGGAGCACGGTTGATGATAATGAAGCACTGTAGGCTTGGCTTAGGAGTACATCGCATGAGGCGGACTAAATTGGCAATAGTGACATGGCTGGTCTTGCTGCTCAGTGCATGTGGAAGCTCTCCCCAACCTCTGAGCATCAATGGCGGCTGGTCCGCCCTGCTGAAAAATCCTGACGGATCGACGGCCTTTGCATTCCAAGTGACCCTCACGCAGGGCAGCGGAACGGCGGTGAACACCACGAATTTTGCGTTCGAACCCTCGCCCCCGTGTTTCGTCAGTACAACCAGCGAGACAGCCACGTTTAGTTCGACAGGAAACTCCAACGGGCTTGTGACGGGAACCCTCCTCATGACCGTTTCCACCAGGTTCCCTGCTAGCCAAAACGTGTTGACGCTCCAAGGCACCCGAAATACCGGCGCAGTAGACTTGGGGAGTATTTCGGGCACATGGACCCTGGCCGGCCAGTCCGGATGTACTGGTAACGGGAACTTTACGATGAATCTGCCGCAGTCCGACCCGCCGTAAACGAGGGGTACGCTGGTGCCAAGATTGTTTGACGAAAAATCCCGATGTCACTCATTGACCTTCGAAGCGCAGCCCGAAGATGGTGATGGCACCCCAGAGCTTCTACTGAACCCTTAACGTGCCTTGATTTTCTTGGTCCCCGAGTATACAACCTTGCGGAGTGCAACGATCGACAGGATCGGATTGCACGTCCGATCTTCGTCCACCTGAGCAATATTGCACAGCACCAGCGGGCCAGGGGGAAGATAGTCCTCGCATGCGGAGCTTCAGGATAGCGTCGCAATCGTAGTCCAACCTTAGGAGAAGAATCCTGATCTTCGACGACTCGGATAGCTTGAGGAGGTCCACGTGCGGAATGGATGGAAGTTCACGTGTGTTTTGGTGGCGGCGGTACAGCTGGCGGGCACCTCTGTCGCGCAGCACGTCGTGACGGAGTCCGGAACCGTAGCCGGGATTCATTCCAATGGATTGAGTGTCTACAAGGGAATCCCATTCGCTGCTCCGCCGCTCGGCGACTTGCGCTGGCGCCCGCCGGCGCGTGCCGCATCCTGGACCGGCACGCGACAGGCAGAGGCGTTTGCCCCGGCGTGCATGCAAGTTGGAGTCTCCATGCCGGGAGAGACACCTCCGGCCGTGAGCGAGGATTGCCTCTACCTCAACATCTGGGCGCCGGCGAAGGCCGAGACAAAGACCGCGCACGAGCGCCTGCCGGTGGTCGTTTGGATATATGGCGGCGGATACATCAACGGGTCGGCCGCGATGCCTCTGTACTGGGGCGACCAGCTCGCTCAAAAGAATGTGATCCTGGTCACGATCGCCTATCGCCTGGGTCCGCTTGGTTTTCTTGCGCTACCCGAGCTGACGCGCGAGTCCACGCACCACTCGTCGGGGAACTACGGCCTGATGGACCAGATCGCAGCCCTCGAATGGATTCAGAGGAACATTGCAGCATTTGGGGGTGACCCGAAATGTGTAACCATCGCCGGCCAGTCCTCCGGGTCCATCTCGGTCAGCATCCTCATGGCCTCGCCCCTGGCCAAAGGCTTGTTTCAGCGCGCCATTGGAGAGAGCGGCGGCCTGTTCGAACCGCTTCAACTCGCACCAAAATACCTGTTGGCGAATGCGGAACATGAAGGGGAGAAGTACGCCGCTGCGCTGGGTGCGCCCTCGCTCAAGGAGCTACGCGGGCTGCCGGCGTCCCTGCTCAGCGGCAATGCCGGTGGTATCGTCCACGCTGTGATCGAACCCTATGTGCTTCCGCTTTCGCCGTACGAGGCCTTTGCTTCAGGGCAGCAGAACGATGTCCCGCTGCTGATCGGCTCGAACGCAGAAGAGGCGCGAGCGTTGGTGGACGTCTCCCACGAGACTGCCGCTACGTTCGACCATGATCTGGAGCAGAGCGTTGGTCAACTTCCTCCGACGCTGGTCACGGCCTATCCCCACGCGACCGACGAGGAGGCGCGACAGGCGCAACTCAGCCTTGAACGCGATCTCCGCTTCGGCTGGGATATGTGGGCATGGGCGAGGCTGCAAGCCGGAACCGGCAAGAGTCCCGTCTTCTACTACTCGTTTCGACAGCAGCCGCCGTTCCCAGCTAGCTCCGTGTACGCCGGTTGGGGCGCGAGCCACTTCGCCGAGCTCTGGTATGTCTTTAACCACCTGGACCAGTCGTCGTGGAACTGGACTACTGGAGATCGGAAGCTGGCTGAGGAAATGTCCAGCTACTGGGTCAACTTCGCAAGGTCCGGCGATCCGAATGGTCCGGGTCTTCCCGCGTGGGCTGCATTCACAAACGCCGAGAGCAGTGTCCAATATCTCGCCGCTCCGATCACCGTCGGTGGTGTGGCGAGTATTCAAGGATTGAGCGTGTTCGATGCTGTTTATACGACCGTGCGGCGTTCGCCATTCGGGGCACCAGCGATGGCCGTTAGCAAGGGGACACCGTGAACAGTTTTGACAGGCGAGGTGACTGCGTGTGCCGTGAGGCCCGCGGCTGCGGAAGGTAGGCCACGTGGGGCAGAGTCAAGTGGTCGGCCCGTCACGGAGAAGGTAGGATCTCGCCGGCTTACCTCGGTGGCGAGTGGAGATTCACAACTGGGTCAATAAGGGTAGACGCCTGATTCAACAATTGGGGGCAGCCGGGGTAACGCCACTTCTATCGCGCTAAGGACTGGCATTTGCCTAGTTGTTGATAAATCTCGATTACACTCATTGACCGTCGGCCCGATACCTGGACAACTTCCGGTAGAAGCCTCCAAGTGCCTGGCGTGACCGCCACGATCGTTTCGCGGAGGCGTATATTTCCGACATGGGACGCCACTTCTCGCATCTGCTGGGAACAGCTGGAATGCTGCTGATTATGCTGCTCTGGCTCTCTCTGCTCAATCCACACAATGCAGACTGGCTGTAGACAGTCTCGCCGGGCCACAACATGAATACAAGATCGTCTTGGGTGCTGCCATGTTAGCCACAGCACTCTCATTGGTGGCCGCGATTCGCGCTTCCAACCGGTGGTATCTCGGAGTGGCCATGTCGTAGGGGACGTTGGCATTCTTCACCTATCGTCTCTCGGGATAGGTTCAGCGATTCAACAGAAGAGGCACGCTTGATGCGCGTGCCTCTTGTTTGGGAGGGATGTTCAGGCTGCTTTCTTTGCCCGAACCCTTGCCCATCGTGCCCGTTGTGCCGCTGCGATCTTCGCCCTTGCCTTTGCTGACAACTTCCGGTGTTTGCGTGTTGGTTTGCCTCCGTTGCCGTAGTACGCCCCAACAAAAGCGGCGAGTGCCGCATTCAACCCCGATAACTGCTTTTCTACTTTGTCTCGTTCCTTCTTCATCTGCTTCACAATTGTAGACACGTTCCCCATTTGGTTGGTTCCCCCTCGGCTCGGCATCATAGCAGACACCTAGCATGATGGGGCTGGCTGACTGCCTTGGCCTGCCTTTGGGCTGGTGAGCCCTTAACGTGCGCCGGTTTGGGTCTTTCCATCGTTAGACGGCTAATGATGCCATATTGCGTTTTGCCGTCAATGTCGGGTCAATGAGTGTAGAGGCCTGATTACGACAGTTGCGAGCGATCCGAGGGATTCATTGGCTCATGGACGTGAGGTGCTCACGAACATTATCTGCCACGTCCAAAACTGCACCGCCGAAATATGCTGGGCCAGCCGTGCCCCAATTGACCTTTGGCGAGTACACGGCAGCAACGTCCCAGAGAATACCGTTGCGTTGGCAACACAGTTGGCGAGAGCCAGGAAATTGTTGCTTCAGTTCCCCGGCCACAAGGTGGTCTTTGTCCCAGAACTGTACGACTCGTGCATCTGAGACCCGCGACTGCACCATGGCACTCGGCCTTGCCCAATCAGTCGGCAACATCGGTTCCCAAACAATCAGAACGCGCACCGGAACTGAAGGGTTGTGTTGCTCGTCGTCGGCGTCTACCTGACCTACGGCGGATTCAAGTCAAGATCACATTAGCCAGTATCTCTGCGAGGCCCGGAACCGGGGACTGTCTCGTCTGTTCGAGTGAGCATTTGTCCCGATTCACTCCGCATACCAGAGCGAGTGTGGCGACCATCGGTTACATGTTCACAGCACCACGTCCTGAACTGAGCGTCTAGGACTGGCAGCCGCTGGCCGTATCGGATATCCCATGTAGAACGTGAATGTCGGCTGCCACGTGGCATCTCCCGTCAACCCGGCAAGCAATTTCTCGTGGCGAGGTTCCTGCCCCAACTTACGCTCATGATCCACCATTTCCACCGCCTCGTTCGCCGGACGTGCAGCCAACTCGTGGCTAGTAGCTAGCAGATGCGCCCGTTGCCAAACCCTCCCCGCACGCAGGCTCTCCTGCTGATCGTAGCGGTCGCGCACTGCGATTATTCCGAACATCGTTGGAGTTTGAAGCAATTTGAGGTAAGGGTCTTCCTTTTCGGACACCATCCACCGGAGCACGGACAAAGGCACGAACTTCGCCACCGCCGTTGTCATTGGTGCCAGTCCCGCAGCATCAATTGTTAGGCCGTCTCGATATTTCTGGACAGAACTCCATCTGATGCGAATCCATCGCTTACTGCCGCGTTTCACTTCCGGGTCGGCGTAGAGAACGTTGTTGGCTGCGGATATGACTTCGGCCATCCTTTTCCGATCTGCTTCTGCGGCAATGAGAAATATCTTTACGTCCGACTCCGAATCAGACAACTGACTCAACAATTCCATAAATTCAGACGGAACTAGTCTTTTCGGATCGTAAGGGTTTCGGTTCGTGTGTCGGTTCGGAATGGCGTTGTAAAGCTCATTATTCTGTCGCATGCCCGGAGCGAGCTCCACACGGGCGACCAACTGAACCTTATGGCCAGAATTTCCATCGAGAGTTCCGGAAAGCAGAGTGGCAGAAGCGTTGTAGCCATTCGCATCTGCCGCCAGCATCAGATTCTCTGAGGCACACCCCAGCGCAATGTGCTGTTCCCGGCGATAGGGATCGAGGGCACCAGTGTTTCGTGTTGTGTCGGCATAGAGTTCAATGCCGGAACTTGAGACGCGAAATAACCACGGCTGAGTATTGTGCGGGCTTGCAGCGAGGATGGCACTTCTGACCTGTCGGAGCGGGCCTGCACTCGCGTCCTTTTGCCAATCTTTCCAAGGCGCATAAGCAGGGCCTTGCCCGACATTGAACACACCCTGATCTTCCGCTCGCCAGACTGCACCACCCGCGACGAGAATTGTTACGATTCCAGCGCCCTTCAGAAATGACCTACGCTGCATAGACACCCTGAGACAACATGATACCGCTCAAGGTATTAGTACCGAAACGCGTCAGGCGTAAGACAGCGACTCCTTGGCTCTGGAAAGCAGGCCCACTATTGCTCAGGCGCCAAGTCTGGCGAACTGATTGTAGAGCCAGGCAAAGACCGCGCCACCGATGAGCCCATCTACGGTTCCGTAGATCGTCCCGATGACAACTTCTGCAATGCTGCGAGTTGCATGGTAGCCGGGGTAGACCGACGACATTGTCTGAAGGAACTGCTGACCATAGTTACCCCAGATCAAATTGGCAACGCCCATCACTAGCATCGCCAATCCCCAGAGGATCGCCGAAGTCAAGGCCAGGGCTTTGGTATTGAATTTCATCGCTTTCCACCTCCAACCAGGTTGCGAGGCCGTCCACGGTGCCAGTACTATCCAACTGCTCTCCGGAAAACTGTACCCAGGATCTCCGCTTCAGCATGCAACCAGTCTTCTTCCGCATGGCCGTCCTCGCGTCCCCGTTTTTCGTACAGCTCGTAGGCACGCTGACGAATGATGTGCTCAGCGGGCCCCGGCGTCGAAAAATGGGGAGTGGCTTGATGCGAGGTGCTCGGAACGGAGGGAACGTTGGAACGTGTTTCCTTCTGAGACGTGACAGCCGGAATATCTCCTTGTGACGCTTTTTTCTTATCATGTCTAGACATGAGTAGCCTCACTTTCGTTTATCCAGTTTGATTGTGTGATCGTCCCTCGCCAGTAGCGTTGGAGGCCAATACCGCGATCCGTCCCTCCTATAATTTTATGCCTTCAATCCGTCACCAGTCCGCTCCGGATGCACGCTTCATTTCTCGTGTTGAGGTCCGCCCCGTATGACCAACACGGGACAGCGCGCATGAGAAACCACATCGTAGGCTGTTGGTCCAGGCAAATGAGCAGCCACTCGCGGAAAGCGGGCACCGCGTACACCCAGCACGATCAGTTCGATCTGCAACTTACCGGCGGTCTCCAAGATGAATTCGGCGGGCACGCCAAACTCAACGTGGAACTCCGGTGCGACCCCTTCTTCCAATGCCCAGCGCTTTTCCGTCAGGCGCAGGCGGAAAAAGTCGGCAGCCTGCATCCTGGTTGAGAGCGGCTCTTGCCAGACATCCTCGGCGACGTGTAAGAAGAAGAGCCCGGCGTTATATTCCTTGGCTAAAGCACACGCGTAATGCATCGCCGGCTCGGACTCCGGAGAGAAATCCGTCGCGTAAAGAATGCGCTTCAGCCGGGCCTCTGTTTCCGGGGCTACCGAACTCTCTGGCCCAACCATTAACACCGGACGTTGCGCGCACCGCAGGATTTCCTCGGCAATCGATCCCAGCAGCATCTTTTCGACCCCGCGCCGGCCGTGCGTACCGATCACAATCAAACTGATTTCGTGCTTTTCCGCTATCGCCGAGAGCATCGGCCACACGACCCCGTGATCGACAAGCACCTCGTGCGAAAGCCCTTCGAGAAGCGGTATTGCTCGCACCGCGGCCATCTGTCCTTCCGCGTGAGCCCGTATATTTTCGAGGGCGGGATCTCGCTCGTCCACTGGAATCAAGTCATACGCATCGGGGGGAATCACGTACACCAGATATAGTTTTGCGCCAAAGTGTCGAGCGATGGCCGTGGCGTAGGGCAGCGCTACTATCGAGGCTGGTGAAAAATCAGTCGCAAAAAGGATACGGTCAAAGAGAATTCGAGTCACGGGTCGGCTGTCCGTTTCTATTGAGAACCGCTGTCATACAGTTCCTACATGCAGGTTGAACGTAGATTGTTTTCTGCTTTGTGGGCTTGCCAGATGTTGTTGCAAAGATGATCCATGACGCGCAACTTGGAAGCACGCCTCGACGGTAGCACTCCAGGAGAAAGTCGTCTGAGCAAGAGTGCTCACCCATGGGAGGCAGAGACTCCGCGGATGCGAGAAGGGCTCCGGGGACTACCCTCGGCCGTATGGCCCGTATCCTTGTGGCCCTCAGGCTTCGCCGCTGAGATCGAAGGTCGCGATATCGCGGATTTTGTCTTTGCTGGCCTTGGCGTCTCGCGGAGAAGTGAGAAGCGCCAGAACAGATGCATAACAATCGCCGTTGATGATCTATGCAGGAGAACCCGACAGACGAAGATTCCCACCTCTCGCAGAAAGCTAATCCTCCGTACCAGTGGCGCAAGTGTTTTGAATTCCTAAACTCAGGTACGCTTACACTCTTGCTTCCGGTGAGTCAGCAACGCCTTCCGGCGGCAAGACATCCGGCAGTTCAAGGCGTGCCACGCCGATCCGGTAGTCGGCCATCCCGTAGTAAACGTCGAAGCGGTTCGGTAAGCCGAGATCGTCGCGACGGTCGATGCCGGTGGGGAACACGACATGCGGGACCGCACCGTGGCATTCCTGCGGCAGCGCCGCCGTCAACACCGGTTCTGCCGAACGATAGCGAATCATCTGTGGATGCTCTTTCGAGAGCACCATCACCCCGGCCGAGTAGCAGAGTTGGTGTTCGTCGTAGTTCGCTTTTTCGATTTCGTTGACGCCGTGATAGACGATCAGCCAGCCGTGCCGTGTCAGGATGGGCGGAGAGCCTCCGCCGATCTTGAGCCGCTCCCACGGCGATACCGGGGTGGCCAGCCGATGATGCGAATTAAACAAGCCTAGGTGACCAGGTTCGGGGCGGTCCAAGACCATCGGGCAGTAGGAAATCCAGATGCTTTCATGATCGAGGTCGACCACCCGCGATGCAGCCTGGCACGCGGTTTCTTCGGGACGAGTGCCAGGGAAAAGGGGTCTGTGGAGGATGGCCATCTGCATTTTCCCGGCGTGATTGGGAATGGCGACGGGGAAGAGGCTGGCATCCTTGTTGTCCACGTGAACGAAATCGATGCCTTGAAACTCAGCAAACGTCGCGAGCCCCAGTCGCTTCCAGTGAAACAAATCCTGCGATATCGCCAGGGCGATCCGTGGGCCACGGGACGAAAACGCCGTGTAAGTCATTATGTAACGATGAAGCGGTTCCACAAACGTGATGCGGGGATCCTCGCAGCCGCCACTGCCGTCAAGGTGCAGCTCATAATCGGCTTCCGGCTCCAGTGCGATGCCGAGCCGCTCAACGGCCGCCGGATCGCCGGCTTCATTGAATCGTACTCGCGCAATGCCGATGCGCGAGTAATTCCCCCGAGCGACCAGGCGCGGGAACAGGTAAAGTTCACCGTCCGGGCCACGAGCGGCGGCCGGATTCAGGACGCCTTCGATTTCTTGCGGATTCCCCGGCTCCGGCTCCATCAACATTGAAAGACGCCGCAGCTTAAATTCGCTCATCAACGCTTCAGCGATTCTCATCACGCCGCCTGATCGCGATCTACTAAGCAAGCGATGATGGCTTCGATAACTCGCTTCGTCTCCTCGGGACCTTTAACAGGGATAGAATCCACGCCTGCTTTTTCCGCGGGATAGTCATTTCCTCCCACGAACAAGGCATCGCCGATGTAAATCATCTCCTTCAATGAAATGTGCAGGAGGTCTCGCAGCTTTCCGATTCCATATGCCTTATCAATGCCAGGTTTCGTGATATCAATCGACGTCGAGCCACCGATTCGGACAGAAAACTGGGGAATAATGTTGTCAAGAATCGCTTTGATCTTCTTCCGTTTGATGTAATCGGGGTCCCATTTGTTTTTCTCTTCTAACGGCGCCTGCTGACCTAATGCGGAAAATGTTATCTGGCTTCCCCGGTCTTCGATGACTTCTCCCCAGACCTTTGCGACTTTGTAACCAGCTTCTCCCAGCGCTTTTTTGAGAGAACTGAGTATCTTCTCTCGTTCATCCTTGGTGAAATCTTCTTCGTAGAGTTTTTTCCACTCTCCTGAGTACTGGTAGAACTTTGTTCCACAGGTAGGAAGCAGGGATAGCTCCCTCAGGTGTTCGTCATGAGGGAGTTTAGAGATAACTTGCTTTTCAAACTGCGGCCAACCTCCTCCGGAAATCACGGCTACTTTGACAATTCCGAGAAGGTCGTGCAGCAGTCCCGACATTTCAGGATCAACGGCCGATTTACTCTCGGCAAGCGTTCCGTCCAGATCAAACACGATTAGCTTTTTCACCATTTTCCCCGTTTCTGCCTTTGAATTCTCGACGTTTCAATCAGGCAGCGCAATTTCCAACAGATTCACTGCGCTGCGAGGTCGAAAAGTACACGCACCGATCATCGCCGGCAACAGAAATACATCGCCTTTTCGGACAGCATAAGTGGCCCCTCCGTGCTCGACCTGTCCACCGCCTGCGATGCATACCAGCAAGTGCGGCACACCTGCGGCGCCGACGGTGAACGGCGATTGTCCGCGCAGGCGCCACAACCAGAAATGCTCGCAGTGAAACAGTCTCTCGCGTTTCACCGGCGTCGTTGCCTCCATCACCGGGGCAACCCGGTCGACGGGTCCCTCCGCAAAATCAATGCAGGCAATCGCCTGATCGACTTGTAGTGCCCGGGGCTTTCCCGTCTTCGGATCAATGTGGTCCCAGTCGTACAGACGAAACGTAACGTCGCTATTCTGCTGAATCTCGAAGACCACAAGGTCGCCGCCCAGAGAGTGCACCGTTCCTGCGCGGAGGAAAACGGCGTCGCCGGGCTTCGGACTC
This sequence comes from uncultured Acidobacteriaceae bacterium, assembly GCA_963786075.1. GTDB lineage: Bacteria > Acidobacteriota > Terriglobia > Terriglobales > Acidobacteriaceae > Sulfotelmatobacter. Next base: position 406,075 of record CAWAYA010000031.1, read on the forward strand.
AAATATGCGAGGTAGTTCGCCACCGTCCCATTCGCAAGCGCCCGCCGCAGATCGGCTTCCGTTGTGTCTGGCTTGAGGCCCGCATAGATGCGGCTTTCTGTCCCGGCTTCCAGCACGACCCAGGCTTCGGTCTTCGCGGTCTCACCCGCGGGCAACAGGTCTTTGCTCGCTTTCGTCGGATGCACTTGAACCGAGAGCATTTCATGTACATCGAGGAACTTCAGCAGTAGTGGGAATCGGCGAAAGCGTCCAGCCAGCTTTCCCAATATTTGCTGCGGAAACTGTTGTAGCAATTGACCGATGGTCTGCCCTTTGAGAGGCCCTTCGGCCACTTGGCTCTGATGGTCATCGCGATCGCTGAGGATCCACGCTTCGCCGACTGGTCCACTAGGTAGAGGGGTGGTGAGCAAGTTGGCCAAATGCCGGCCGCCCCACAGCCGATACTGATAGATCGCTTCGAATCGCAGAGGATACAGAAGGGCCTGGTTCAAGGCTCCTTCCCGGTCGTCGACAGCCAGGCTTAAAGTGGTGTCGATCATGACTGGTCTGGGAATGTCGGCTCGCGAGGATGCGGATCAGTCCTGTGCGTTCGTTGATCGTGCAATTTGCCGAGGGTATGTTCAATCAATCGAGCCAACTTATCTGCGGCACCGTCAACGGCCAGATCCAGAGTCGCTGCTTCGTCGGTGACCGCGATGGGTTGGCGGCCTTCGAGGCGCGCCTCTATCATGCAACGTTTGTTATTCTTTCGGCTCTTAGGGCCGCTCTCGTCGATCAGGTGGAATTCCACTCGCGTGATGTGATCGCTCATTCGGCTCAGAGCATTCTCCACCACGCCCCTGATTCGATCGGCTAGCGCCTCGTGACCTTCGATTGTGTGGTCTGTATTGACTTGGATCTGCATGCTGATCTCCTGGCGGATTGTTTGATCAAGGATGTTTCTCATGCTCATAGATTGCCGCTGCGAAGTTCATGGAACCCGGCTGCCGGCCGGCATTTGCTTTTGGCGGCCAGAAGGCACCATCGACAAGTCGTTGGTTCCGACGTAAATACCGATTGCCACGAGCATGACGAGTAGTCCGAACCAGAATCGCCAATCATGATGTGCGCGCCGCCAGTACGGAGTTTGGCCATGGCCATGATGACTCTCGCCGTTTGGATGCAAATGTTCGGTATTGTGCATGGTCATGCTGGTCTCCAAATCAAATCGAGGGGCGTGGGCAGTGTGCCACCAGTCCAGGCGAAAACCACGGGCCGCCCTTTTGATGGAGGCGAGTGTCCCGACCTAAACGCCGCTTAACGAAAGGGCGGCCTTATGCTCCGCGTCCTGCAACCAATAGGGCGGCCGGCCGTAGTGAGTGTAGAGGCGGTCTTCGTATTCACGAGTGATCGGCGCTGACTCGCTGAACTCCGGCGCGCTTTTGATAGCATCTCGCCAGAGACCAACGTACACTTTGGATTCTGTCCAACTCACCCTCTGAATCCACGCTGGCGAAACCAGTACCTTCTTACCTGGCCACCAATTCTTCGTGAGCACCTCAATGTAGCGGATGGCCCAGGTTTCGTCGTCTACCAAGAAGCCCGCCACATGGCCGACCTCGCCGTCCTCAGCCTCAATGTGATAGCCCGTGACAGCTCCAGCGCTGCGAAGATGCGAATCCATCGACTCTCTCCGAATCTTTTCCGCCAGCACATCCTTGGGAGTCGCGATTCGATTCGACAAGCTCGACGGATAGGCCCCTGGACCCCATAGGAAGGGTCCGCTCCAGTAATTGGGATAATTGTAATAACCGAGATATTCGCTCTCATACTGCCGCGAAACGGGCCGCTGTGTGTCTCTGTTGGGGCTATTCTCCACTTGCTTTTTCGTTAGCGCCACATCCAACCGCTTGCCTTGCCAATCCACGTTCGTCACAGAGAATGGTGAGATCAAAACTTCCCGGTCGCTGAGCCAGCCTCCGGTTGCCGCCGTCAGGTAGCGAATCGCCCATGTCTCGTCGTCGAAATATAATTGATCTACAGTTCCAATCTCGCCGTCCGTGGCCCGGATCGCAAGACCTCTTAAATGCTTTGCATTCTCTAACATTGTCTTTGCCCTCCGAATCCTCTTGTGATTCGACCTTAGCAGCGGTGCAAGCGCGGTTCTGAGCAAGAGTGCTCACTCTCGCGTCAACCAATCCCAAGGATTTTGCGTTAAGAGTTTGCGCACCGCGGTTTCTGAGTTTATTGACTAAGTGCCACGCGCAGCCAAGGGCAAGTTGCGCCACGCCTGCGATGTTCTCTCCTTGAGCCAGCCCGAGGTGAATCGTGCAGACATAAAGGAACTTTGTCACGGTGCGCTACACGGAACGCACGCGCATCTTCCACCGACACTGGTCAATAGGGAACAGTTTTCCCGGTAGCGCGGTGTCAAAGTTCCAGTGGAGACTTAGCTGGATGGGCAGAGAAAAGCACGTCTCCGAGGAGAGTCAGAATAATGTCCGCAAACAATTCAGTTGTCGCGGTGTATCGCACTCACACGGAAGCGGATAAAGCCGTGAAGGAGCTTCAACGCGGGGGGGTTGACCTGCACAAGTTGTCGATCGTTGGGAAAGGCTACCACACAGATGAGCAGGTGGTGGGCTACTACAATACCGGCGACCGCATGAAGTATTGGGGCAAAGTTGGAGCGTTCTGGGGAGGTTTCTGGGGACTCTTGTTTGGCTCTGCTCTTTTCATCATTCCGGGGCTCGGCCCAATCTTAGCGGCGGGCCCGGTAGTGGCATGGATCGTGGCCGGGCTGGAAGGTGCGGTGGAGGTAGGAGCGTTGGGTGCTCTGGGAGCTGGCCTCTACAGCATAGGAATTCCTAAGGACAGTGTTGTGAAGTACGAAACAGCCCTCAAGACAGATCAGTTCCTGTTGATCGTCCATGGAACGGCTGCAGAGGTGGCACAGGCGAAGGACATCATCGAGACTACGAATCCGGTCCAATTCTCCCAGCACTCAGGCGGAGAGGTAGCGATAGCCGCTTAGTGTTCCTTTGAGTAGCGTGGGCAAGGCTATCTCAACGAGCGTTGCCCATTGTTACAACAGTCGACTTACGGCCGAAGGCGACGACTACGCAGAATTCGCGGCGAATTGGCTGGGAGAAGTACATGACACGCAAGTCGCAACCCGGGAAAATACAATCCGTACTAGTCGTCGAGGCCGACATCCTCGACAGAATGAATGAAACTGATGCTTCGATCGCTCAACGTGCCTATGAAATCTATCAATCCCGCGGCAGCGTGCATGGCGCTGACCAGGATGATTGGTTCACAGCAGAGCAAGAGATTCTCCGCCCGCTTTCGATCGAACGCTATATGACTGACGTCGCGTTGCGATTAACAGCGCAGCTGCCCGGCTTTGCTGCGAAAGACCTGGAAGTGTCCATTGGGCATCGACGGGCCGTTATTTGCGGTATCCATTCCGATTCAAATCAGGCGGCAGACACCAGTTGTAAGGACAGAAAGGTTATGCGGATTGTCGAGCTCCCCTTTGATGTCGATCCGGTATTGGCGAGGGCAACTCTCCAAAGCGGAAAGTTGCAAGTCGTATTGCCGCGCTCACGGTAAGCGAGTCTTTTCAGACCGTAAGCGCGCAACAAGCCGTTCGACAAGTTGATGGAGACCTTGATGCAAAGGTCGCAACAGCATCTGACAAGACAGCAAACCCGGTTGCACCATCGATGCTTGGGAACGCGGTGAAATCATGAGCGACCAAACGCGCGTCAGCCACCCGATCTACAACCTTCTACCCAGCGAAATTGAGGGAGTCGATTCCCTGGCGGAACTCGCCTTGGATATGCATTGGTCGTGGAATCATGCCACCGACGAAGTGTGGCGCCAGCTCGATCCCGAACTCTGGGAGATCACGCATAACCCCTGGGTTGTCCTGCAGACGGTCTCGCGCGACCAGATCGAGCGCGTACTAGCCAATCCCGCCTTCCGTCAGAACGTTGATGAACTGCTGCGATCCAAGCGGCAGGCGGCGGAGCGGCCGGCGTGGTTTCAGCAAAAGCATCCGCAAGCTCCGTTGACCTGCGTCGCGTATTTCAGCATGGAGTTCATGTTGAGCGAAGCTCTGCCGATCTACTCGGGCGGGCTGGGCAATGTGGCCGGCGATCAGCTCAAAGCCGCCAGCGATCTCGGTGTGCCAGTGGTCGGCGTGGGACTGCTTTACCAGCAAGGCTATTTTCGCCAGGTGATCGACAAGAACGGAGAGCAACAGGCTCTTTACCCGTACAACGATCCCGGACAGTTGCCGATCACGCCGTTGCGCCAACCAAACGGGGAGTGGTTGCGGTTGGAGATCGCGTTGCCTGGTTACTCGGTGTGGCTGCGCGCCTGGCAGGCCCGGGTCGGCCGAGTGAAACTGTACCTTCTGGACAGCAACGACGCGGCGAACTTTCCCGCTCATCGAGGGATCACCAGCGAACTGTATGGCGGTGGCCCGGAGTTGCGCCTCAAGCAAGAACTCCTTCTCGGAATTGGCGGGTGGCGGTTGCTCCGCGCGTTGGGCATCAATCCAGAAGTCTGTCACTTGAACGAAGGGCATGCGGCCTTCGCCGTTCTAGAGCGTGCCCGCAACTTCATGGAAGAAACCGGGCAGTCTTTCGAAGTGGCACTGGCCGCGATTCGAGTCGGCAATCTGTTCACCACTCACACGGCAGTGGCCGCCGGCTTTGACCGTTTCGATCCGGCGCTCATTGAGCAATACCTCGGTAATTATGCTAAGCAGAAGCTCTGCATAACACTGCACGATTTGCTGGCCTTAGGCCGCCAGAACCCGAGCGACTCCTCGGAGAGTTTCAACATGGCGTATCTCGCCATCCGCGGTAGCGGGGCGGTGAATGGCGTGAGTCGCTTGCATGGGGAAGTCAGCCGACATCTCTTTGCGCCTCTCTTTCCGCACTGGCCGGAGGACGAAGTTCCGATCGGACATGTCACCAACGGAGTTCATGTGCCAACCTGGGATTCGGCGGCGGCCGACGAACTTTGGACGGCAGCTTGTGGCAAGGGCCGTTGGCTGGGGACGACGGAGAATCTGGAGCAAGACATTCGGCGAGTCTCCGACTCCGCGCTATGGAAATTCCGCAGTGCCGCCAGCGAGTCTCTTGTGAAATATGCTCGTGGACGGCTATCCCGGCAACTGACTGCTTCAGGCGCTTCAGCCAACGCGGTTGAGCGGGCGAAGCATCTCTTCGATCCCAACGCGTTGACACTGGGCTTTGCGCGGCGCTTCGCAACCTACAAGAGACCGAACCTGCTACTTCACGACCCGCAGCGGTTGCTTCGTTTATTGAGTAATCCTGAGCGCCCGGTGCAACTCATCATCGCTGGCAAGGCCCATCCGGAGGATCGGGCAGGGCAGGCGCTGATCCATGAATGGATAGATTTCATCCGCCAACCAGAGACTCGACCCCACATCGTCTTCCTGAGCGACTACGACATGCTGTTAACGGAGCACCTGGTGCAAGGGGTGGACGTATGGGTCAACACGCCACGACGGCCCTGGGAGGCTTGCGGGACGAGCGGCATGAAAGTGCTCGTCAATGGGGGCATCAATCTCTCGGAGTTGGATGGCTGGTGGGCGGAAGCCTACGAGCCTGAAGTGGGGTGGGCGTTGGGAGACGGGCAGGAACATGGCGACGATCCCGCCTGGGACGCGGTCGAAGCCAACGCACTCTACGACTTGCTTGAACGCGAAGTGATTCCCGAGTTCTATGCCCGCGACAAGAGCGGCCTCCCCTTGGCATGGGTTGCGCGGATGCGGGAAAGCATGGCGCGTTTGACACCGCGCTTCTCCGCCGACCGCACAGTGCGCGAATATACCGAGCAACACTACCTCCCAGCTGCCGCCGCCTACCATAACCGCGCGGCGAACCAAGGGGGAATTGGCAAGCAAGTGGCCGATTGGCAGGATGAAGTCGATAGGAAGTGGGGATCGTTGCGCTTCGGAAACCTGCGGGTCAAAACCGATGCAGACCACCATGTGTTTGAAGTCGAGATCTTCCTGAACGATCTCGGCAAGAATGCGGTGCGAGTTGAACTCTATGCTGACGCAATCAACGGCGGCGATCCCATACGGCAGGAAATGGAGTGGGCGCGACTACTTCCTAGCGCGTTCGATGGCTGCGTCTACAACGCGAATGTACCAGCCACACGCCCACCGGGAGACTACACGGCGCGAGCGATGCCTCACGGCGACGGCCTTTCGGTCCCACTGGAAGACTCCCGGATTCTATGGCAACGGTGATGGAAACGCCGCAGCGCGCGTTGCACGATTACATCGCGGACATCTCCGGGCACACTGACGTTTGTGCGGCCCCCCCGATCCAGCGCCATTCTTCTGGCTCGCGCAGCAAACAGTCAAACACGGCATTGAAATGAAAAGAGCGATCCCGGTCACGACGCTGTTTGTGGATGTCGGCGGTGTGCTGCTTACCAACGGGTGGGATCATCTTGCTCGCAGACGGGCGGCGAAGAACTTCCAGTTGCCGTGGGCGGAGATGGAAGAGCGGCACCGCCTGGTCTTCGAAACTCATGAGGAGGGGAAGCTTACGTTCGAGGAATATTTGGGTTGGGTGGTCTTCTACCAAAAGCGACCTTTCACCCGGGATCAGTTTCGGCGCTTTATGTTCGCCCAGTCGAAACCTTACCCCAGGATGATCGATCTGGTCGCCGAACTCAAGCTCCAGCACGGACTGAAGGTCGCCGTGGTCAACAACGAATCTCGCGAGGTGAATGCGTATCGCATTCGCAAGTTCAAACTCGACCGGTTTGTCGATACTTTTATTTCCTCTTGTTTCGTCCACATCCGCAAGCCCGACGCAGACATCTTTCGGTTGGCGCTGGACGTCGCCCAGACGCCGGCGCAGCACTCCGTCTATATCGAAAACACTCCGATGTTTGTTCAGATCGCGGAAGGTTTGGGGATTCGAAGCATCCTTCACACGGATTACAAGTCCACGTGCGCAAAACTGGCTTCGTTCCGATTGCAGAAATGACGAAGGAATCATCCATGAAATCAGCCAACCCGCGCATCCTGACGATCAATGGGGGATCGTCGAGCATCAAGTTTGCACTGTTCGAGGCGGGTGACCCTCTGCAACGGACTCTGAAGGGCGGGATTGAGCGGATTGGACTGCCGCAGGCCACCTTTTGTGTAAAAGGCTTGGATCAGGCGGACAACTTTTCGCGGCTGATGCCGGCGCCGGATCACACTGTGGCGGTGGGCGCTCTGATGGATTGGATCGAGGAGCGCAGCGGTCGTAACGCATTGACCGCGGTTGGGCACCGTGTGGTGCATGGCGGGCCAAAGTATTACAAACCGCAGCGAATCACTGCGGAAATGGTTACGGAGTTGAAGCTCCTCAGTCCATTCGATCCCGACCATATGCCGGAGGAGATCTTGTTGACCGAGGCGTTTCATCGCCGATTCCCTGATTTGCCCCAAGTAGCCTGCTTTGACACGGCTTTTCACCATGACCTGCCGCGCGTGGCGCAAATGCTGCCAATCCCGCGCCGCTATGAAGCGCAGGGGGTGCGACGGTACGGGTTTCACGGGTTATCGTATGCGTTTCTAGTGGAAGAACTAGCCCGCCTGGCCGGAGCGGAAGCGGCACAAGGCCGCGTCATCCTCGCCCACCTTGGCGATGGCGCGAGTCTGGCGGCGGTGCGTGACGGCAAGTCCGTGGACACGAGCATGAGCTTCACGCCGACCGCAGGGGTGCCGATGAGCACTCGCTCCGGCGATCTCGATCCCGGACTGGTTTGGTATCTGGCGCGCACTGAGAAAATGAACGACAAGCAATTCAACGAGATGGTCAATTTTCAGTCCGGCCTGCTCGGAATATCCGAGACCAGTTCAGATATGCGCGACCTCCTGGAGCACGAGACGCTGGACGTGCGAGCGGCTGAAGCGGTCGCGCTGTTCTGCTACCAGGTCAAGAAATGGATTGGTGCATTCGGGGCGGCGTTGGGTGGACTGGACACGCTGGTCTTCGCGGGCGGCATCGGAGAGAATGCGGCCCCGGTCCGCGACCGGATTTGCGATGGGCTGGGGTTTCTTGGAATCAAACTCGACGAAAAGCGAAATGCGCTGAATGAGGGCGTGATTTCCGCCCCGGCGAGCCGGGTTGCAGTCCGCGTCATTCGGACGGACGAAGAACTCATGATTGCCAAAACAGTTTGCCAGGTTCTCGGACTTGGCTGCAAGAACAAGAAGGAGAATTGAACCGTGAAAACTGAGACACTCACTCCGGAATTGCTCGATAAAAAGCCCGAAGCATCGCACAAAAAAGAGTTAAGTCTGAGAACGACCAAGAAAACCAACACACTCACTCCCGAACTGCTCCACAAGATGAATGCCTATTGGCGGGCCGCCAACTATCTGTCGGTCGGCCAAATCTATCTCTACGACAATCCGCTGCTGAAAGCGCCGCTGAAATTGTCACACGTCAAGCCGCTGGTAGTCGGACACTGGGGCACAACGCCGGGCCAGAACTTCATCTACGTGCATCTCAACCGGGTTATCAAGAAGTATGACCTCGATATGTTCTACATTGCCGGCCCCGGGCACGGCGGCCCCGCGCTCGTGGGCAACGTCTACCTCGAAGGTACTTACAGCGAGATCTATCCGAACATCAGCCAGGACGAAGCTGGAATGAAGAAACTGTTCAAGCAATTCTCGTTTCCCGGCGGGATTTCCAGCCATGTCGCGCCGACGACCCCGGGGTCGATTCACGAAGGTGGCGAGCTCGGATACTCGCTCAGTCATGCCTTCGGAGCGGCGTTCGACAATCCCGATCTCATCGTTGCTTGCATCATTGGCGACGGCGAAGCGGAAACGGGTCCCTTGGCGACCTCATGGCAGTCCAATAAGCTTCTCGACCCAATTAGCGACGGAGCCGTACTGCCGATCCTGCACCTCAACGGCTACAAGATCAGCAATCCAACCGTTCTGGCCCGCATCGAGCATGAAGAATTGGAGCAATTTCTCCGGGGCTGCGGCTGGACGCCCCACTTTGTCGAAGGCGATGAGCCGGAAAAGATGCATGAACTCATGGCCACCACTTTGGAAAAGGCCATCGAGGATATCCGGCAAATCCAAAAGAATGCGCGGGCCAAGAACGACACCACTCGGCCGCGCTGGCCCATGATTGTCCTGAAGTCACCGAAGGGCTGGACGGGACCGAAATTCGTCGATGGTCTGGAAATTGAGGGAACCTTCAGAGCGCACCAGGTGCCGCTCCTCGTGGATTCCGAGCATCCCGATCACGTCAAGCAACTGGAAAGCTGGATGAAAAGCTACAAAGCCGAGGAACTGTTCGATGAAAATGGGCGACTCATCCCCGAATTGGCCGATCTGGCGCCGAAGGGCGACCGGCGAATGGGCGCCAATCCACACACCAACGGTGGAATTTTGCTGCGCGACCTGCGCATGCCGGACTTCCACGTCCACGCGGTGAATGTGCCTTCGCCTGGCGCCGTTGACGGCCAAGATACGCTCGTCCTGGGTAAGTTCCTGCGTGATGTGGCCAAACTGAATCAGGATCAGCACAATTTTCGTGTCTTCGGTCCCGACGAAACACTCTCGAATCTTCTGGGGGCCGTTTTTGAAGTCACCAACCGTCAGTGGGACGCTCGGGAAGTAAAAAATGACGAATTCCTCGCGCCCGCCGGCCGCGTGCTGGACTCGATGCTCAGCGAACATCAGTGCGAGGGTTGGTTGGAAGGATATCTTCTGACCGGGCGGCACGGGCTGTTTAACAGTTATGAGGCCTTCATTCGCATTGTCGACTCGATGTTCAGCCAGCACGCCAAGTGGCTGAAGGTAACCTTGGAACTCCCGTGGCGTCGGAAGATTGCGTCCCTGAATTATCTGCTCGCCTCCCACGTCTGGCAGCAGGATCACAACGGCTTTACGCATCAGGATCCCGGCTTCCTTGACCACGTCATCAACAAGAAGGCTGATATCGTACGCGTCTACCTTCCGCCTGACGCCAACTGCCTGTTGTCGGTTTTTGACCACTGCTTACGCAGCCGGCACTACGTGAACGTGGTGGTTGCAGGCAAGCACGCTCTCCCGCAATGGCTAACCATGGACGCCGCGGTCGTGCATTGCACGGAAGGAATTGGCATCTGGCAATGGGCCAGCAACGACCAGGGCGCCGAGCCGGACGTCGTAATGGCCTGCTGCGGCGACACGCCCACGCTGGAGATTTTGGCGGCCGTTTCCATCCTTCGCCAGCATTTGCCCGATCTGAAAATCCGGGTGATTAATGTCGTTGATCTCATGAAGCTGCAGTCTTCGAGTGAGCACCCGCACGGGCTCAATGAAACAGATTACGATTCGCTTTTCACCAAAGATAAACACATCATCTTCGGCTTTCATGGATATCCCTGGCTCGTCCACCGGCTCACCTACCGCCGGACCAACCGAAACCTTCACGTGCGGGGTTACAAGGAAGAGGGCACCATCACGACTGCTTTTGACATCAGGGTGCAGAACGACTTGGACCGGTTTCATCTGGTACAAGACGTGGTGGATCGGCTACCGCACCTTGGCACTAAGGGCGCCTACCTGAAGCAGCAGATGCAGGACAAGCTCATCGAGCACAAGCACTACATCGACCAACACGGCCAGGACATGCCGGAAATTCGGAACTGGAAATGGAGTCAAGACGGAATGCAAAAGGGAAACCGCTAGGGGAGGATGAGCGAGCGCCTGAACCAAACTGACGGAGGATGAGCGGAGAGAGCATTCCCCAACTCGCGGGGCTGCTCATAGCAAAGACAGGAAGGGATATTAATTATGAAAGCCATCGCCGAACAGACCGAAGCAAAACGGAAGAGTCCTGAATCTAAGTCGGGATCCAAGCCCGATTCCAAGGATGATCTTAAATCCCTGCCGATGCCGGAAGTGGAGAAACAGTTGGGATCTTCTCCGAAAGGCCTGAGTCAAGCCGAGGCCGAGAAACGGCTGGCGCAATACGGGCCGAACGAGATCGCGGAAAAGAAAACTAACGTATTCCTCAAGTTCCTCAGCTATTTCTGGGGTCCCATCCCGTGGATGATCGAAGCGGCGGTGATTCTGTCGGGGGTGGTTAGACACTGGCTGGATTTCTTCATCATTCTCTTTTTGCTTTTTTCCAACGCTATGATCGCATTTTGGGAGGAGCATCAGGCGGGCAACGAAATTGCCGCGCTGAAAGCCAAGCTGGCGAAAATTGCGTGCGTCCTCCGAGACGGAAAGTGGGCTACCCCGGAAGTGTCTGAACTAGTGCCCGGCGACGTCATCCGCCTGCGACTAGGGGACATCGTGCCGGCGGATGC